>DAIQOK010000017.1:0-76799 GCA_036787895.1 Bacteroidota bacterium
TATTTATACGAATATAATAAATTATATGTATTTAAATATACTTTTGTTAAAAATGCTTATTTTATATCTTAATACATATATTTTTATCCTATGTTTTTCAGTTAAAAAGAAGAGGTTTTAACTTAAGACAATGTTATGACTAATCCTAAATGCACTATTTTTAGCTTGCTCAAAAACCAGCCATGCGACAGCTAATCTTTCTACTTCTGGTGTTTGCAGGATATGCTGCGGCCCATGCCCAACCTTTTGTGGTAGATACGAGCTACACAGACAAACATTGGCCGGTGCACATGAAAGTATATCCCAATGGGAAAACCACCTGGATAAGTATTGGAGACAGTGCCGTCACCCACAGTTATTATGCAAATACTTTTGAACAAGGCAGCGGGCAGATTTCACAAAGGCACTTAACTGAAAGGGAAACTACTGCAGGCATTGTCGCATTCGATTGGGCCAATAAAATAATGTGGCTGGAGCTTACCCAAAACGCTGACACCCTTTTTATTCGCTGGTTAGCTTGTGCTGAAAACGGGCTCTTGGTTCAGGATCGACGAACTAGTTTTGCGGTTCCGGGTATGAAAATCATATCATCCGGTAGATTTTACAACAATCGTTTTCTGCTCTTGCTGGAACAGTTTTCTGCTCCAAGTGATGAACGAAATTTGAGTTTGCTCGAATTAGATACCTTGGGTAATTTAATTGTTAATCGCCTTTTGCCGGGCGTAACCAACATTTTTGTTAATGACCCCAATATCATAACATATGCACCGGTAACCTGGCTGAGCGACAGCATTTGGTTGATACAAACCAAACGCAGAGATACAACCGCCGGAGGAGGTCAGCCAGTTTGGATACAATCGGTATCCGCTTTTGACTATTCCTGTAATTTGCGCTGGTCGGTTGATGGCTTGCCTTACGGCGCTTCGACTTCCTGGGTAGATGAAAATCAGCTTTATGTCTGGGCATGGGGTTCTGGTTTGCGCTCTTATGTGCGTAATTCAAATGGACTACAGCTTAACTGGCAAAAAAGCAGGGCTGATTTAGGTTTGTCGCTGCATCAAATGTCCTACCCGCTTGTTTCAACCGATGATAACGGGATTACGCTGGTTGGTAATGATACAAGCTATCATATGGGCATCATGCGTTTGGATTTTCAGGGAAATGTTAGCTGGCATAGAAAACATGCGCTTTGGCATGCAGCCCAACCATCGCCTCAATTTCCTCAGAACAGTTATGAAAACTGGGCCAGACAAATTCATCGAAATGCGGATGGGCAGTATTGGCTTTATGGTCTTCAACAGGAAACTATCCCCTTCATAAATTACTATCACATCGGATTGTGGTATGCCTATCTTGATTCGAACGGCTGCGTAAACCAGCAGTGTACACCTTTAGCGATTGAGACAACAAACGCCAGCTTAAATGTGGGCATGAAGGTTTATCCTAACCCCGCAAACGATAGGGTTCAAGTGAAATTGGATGCGAGTCAACCCATTAAAGGCGCTGAACTCCTACTAAGTGATGTACAGGGCCGGTTACGGTTAAAGCAAATTATACACGATGGCGAATTAAGCTCGGATTTGCCTGTTCAACAACTCGAAGCTGGAGTTTATGTATTGCAGTTGATTCAGGATGGCCGATTGGTGGCTTTTGAGAAGGTGGTCGTGGGACGTTAGTTGGGATAGTTGAGTCAATCTTTTGAATTCCAAATGCCTGGTTCAAAATTTCAAATTGGTGGCAACCGTTAGAGGATTTCTGATTCGTCCAGCTGTTCGTCTTGACTCAAATCTTCGGCAGGCTTAGTTCGGTGAACTCACTCCTGGTTCTGGTTCTGGTCCTGGTTCGATAAACTCACCATGACTTTTATTATTACTACCGGTCATGGCCCAGGTTCTGTTTCGATAAACTCACCTTGACCTTGATTATCACGCCAAGTCCTGGTGAGCCCCGTCGTACCACCGTTTAACCGCTGACTGAGCAAACGCCTATGGAATTTGCCACAACTATTTTTGCAGATATATCCAGAATGATTACCTTTGCAGTCCCGAATTGGAAGCACTTCACGCATACAAGCTCCGGTTTTCGAGTCTGAATCTTGGATTCCATACGTTTGAATACGACGTTGATGCTTCGTTTTTTGGCCATTTTCCAGGCAGTTTGATCACAGACGGTGATTTGAAGGTTGTGGTAGAGGTCGAGAAAAAAACAAGTGCCCTGCACTTACAAATCGGGATAAAAGGACAGATTGAACTGCCTTGCGATCGTTGTTTGGCATCTGTACGGGTGCCGGTAGAGAGCTCGGCAAAATTGGTAATCCGCCTCAGCGGTCAGCCGGGAGAAGACGATGACGATCTGATCTGGTTGCCGATGACCGCTTACGAATACAATCTGGCCCCATATATCTACGAAAACATCCATCTGAACATACCCCTGAGGGTAAATTGTGAGATGGGACCAAATAAAAGTTGTCGGGCCGATGTGGAAGCTTTGCTTTCGAAGTACAACGGTGAGGCAGCTGAAGAAGCAGCAGAAGAAGAGCAGACCGACGGTCCGATCGACCCACGCTGGGAGAAACTGAAAAATTTAAAGTTCTAGTAAGATGCCAAATCCGAAACACCGCCACTCGCGGAGCAGAAGAGACAAACGCCGTACGCATTACAAAGCAGAAGCTGCAACCGTAGCTACCTGCCCAACTACCGGTCAGCCACACCTTTTCCACCGCGCCCATTGGTTCGAAGGAAAGATGTATTACAAAGGCAAGGTTGTTATCGACAACGCTGTAGCTGAGTAAGTAAAGCCGGTCAGTGAATATAGGCATTGACATGATGGGGGGCGATTTCGCTCCGGAAACCACGCTCGAAGGTGTTGTACGCGCCCTCAATTCGTTACCTGCCGAGGTGCAGCTGACGCTTTTTGGCGACCAAACCCAAATCGAAGCCGGCTTGAGCAAAGCAGGCATCAGCGACAGCCGGTTAACCCTGGTGCATACCACCCAGGTCATCGATATGGGCGAACATCCCACCAAAGCCATCCCCAAAAACCCCGACTCCAGTATTGTGGTCGGGTTTTCCTATTTACGCGCCGGTAAAATCGACGCCTTCGCCGGTGCCGGCAATACCGGAGCCATGTTGGTGGGCGCCATGTATACCGTGAAGTCGATACCCGGCGTCATCCGCCCGGCCATCGCCTCGCTGGTCCCTAAAGAAGACGGTAGCCACGGTCTCATACTCGATGTAGGCGCCAATGCCGACTGCCGCCCCGACAGTCTGCTGCAATTCGGCATACTCGGCAACCTCTACGCCAAACACATCCTCAAAATCGAAAAGCCACGTGTGGCTTTGATGAATATTGGTGAGGAAGACGAAAAAGGTAATCTCCTCGCACAAGCCGCCTTCAAAATGATGAAGGACAACGAATTTTTCCAGTTCACCGGGAATATCGAAGGCCGGGACATGTTTAACGATAAGTCGGATGTGATTGTATGTGATGGTTTTACCGGCAACGTACTCATCAAAATGGCTGAATCTTTTCATGAGTTGGTCACCCACCGGGAGATCAAACATCCATTTTTCGACCGCTTTAATTACGAAAACTATGGTGGCAGTCCGATACTCGGCTTAAATGCCCCTGTGGTCATTGGCCACGGCATTTCGAGCGGTGTAGCCATCGAAAATATGATCCGCCATGCAGTAGAGATCGCAGGCTCCGGATTAACCGATCAGATTCGGGAAGCGTTTAATTGATTTTGCATACAACTGAAAAGTTCTAATTTGCACCTCTGTTTCCGGTGAAGACCGGCAACTGAACTGTGCTTATTTCCTGAAAGAAGATAATGACAAAAATGACCGCAGCCATCACCGGCATACATGCCTGGGCGCCCGAAGACGTAGTGACCAATTTCGACCTCATGAAGGTCATGGATACCAACGACGAATGGATACAAACCCGCACCGGCATACGGGAGCGACGTTTTTATAAAACCCCTGGATCAGCTACCTCGGATATTGGCGTACATGCTGTGAACGGACTGATGGCCAAAACCGGTCTCAAACCCGAGGAAATTGAACTCCTCATCTGCTGTACCGCTACTCCGGACATGGCCTTCCCGGCAACTGCCAACATCATTTGCGATAAAATCGAGGCTAAAAATGCTGCCGGTTATGATTTATCTGCCGCCTGCTCCGGCTTTTTATTCGGTTTAACCACCGGTGCCAAATTCATCGAGGCCGGTATGTATAAAAAAGTCGTCATCGTAGGTGCCGATAAAATGACATCCATTCTCAATCTCGAAGACCGTGCTACTGCCATCATTTTTGGCGACGGGGGAGGAGCTGTTTTGCTTGAGCCCAATTTCGAAGGCAACGGCATCATCGACGCCATCATGCGAAGTGACGGCAATGGCCGGCATTATCTCCATCAAAAAGCCGGTGGTTCGGCCAAACCTGCTTCCCACGAAAGTGTGGATGCCAAAGAACATTTTGTGTATCAGGAAGGCAAAACCGTCTTCAAATTTGCCGTGACCAATATGGCCGAAACCGCTGCCGACATCATGGCGCGTAATCAGCTCACCGCCGACGATGTAGCCTGGTTAGTACCCCACCAGGCCAACAAACGTATTATCGACGCTACCCGCGAACGGGTTGGGTTGCCAGAAGAACGCACCATGGTCAACATCGATCGTTACGGCAATACCACCAATGGTACCCTGCCTTTGTGTTTGTGGGAATGGGAAAACAAACTCAAAAAAGGCGATAACCTCATACTTGCCGCCTTTGGTGGTGGTTTTACCTGGGGCGCACTTTATTTAAAATGGGCATACGACCCTAAATAAACAGGCTTATTTTTGCCGCCGAATACCCGTAAATCATAACTTGCATTCCTTATGGCCAGTACATCCGAATTTCGCAACGGACTATGCATCAAATTCAACCACGATATCTACAAAGTCGTGGAGTTCCTGCACGTAAAACCAGGTAAAGGCGCGGCATTTGTACGCACCAAACTCAAAAGTATGACCACCGGTCAGGTTTTGGAGAATACCTTTCCTGCAGGCGCCAAAATTGATGTCGTCCGCATCGAAACCCGCGAATACCAATACCTCTACAAAGACGATATCGGCTACCACTTTATGGATAGCGATACCTTTGAGCAAATTACCATTGATAAACCCCGCATCAACGCCCCGGAATTTCTGAAAGAAGGTATCATCTGCCTCGTTTTGGTGAATACCGACGACGAAAGTATCTTAGGCTGTGAATTGCCGCAGCATGTGGAATACGAAGTTACTTATACCGAACCAGGTGTTCGTGGTGATACCGCCTCTGGTAATGCCACCAAGCCGGCAACGCTCGAAACCGGCAATTCCATCAATGTGCCCTTATTCGTAAATACCGGCGACCGGATTAAGGTTGATCCTTCTGAAGGTCGTTATGTTGAACGTGTAAAATAAAAAACCACTAAGCAAGAAAACCATGGATCTGAAAGAAATACAGGACCTCATTCGCTTCGTATCGAAGTCGGGTGTAACTGAAGTAGAATTGGAAAAAGACGGTTTTAAAATCGTGATTAAGTCGGACCGTCCGGCTGAACAAATGGCTTATGTACAACAAGCACCCATGATGATGGCTGCACCAGTACAGGCTGCACCGGCTCCGGTGGCCGTTGCTCCTGCCGCTCCTGCTCCTGCTCCCGCACCAGCCGCTGCAGCAGCTGGCGATGCCGGTGTACCCATCAAATCACCTATGATTGGTACTTTCTACCGTTCGGCCGGTCCGGACAAAGAAGCTTTCGTGAAAGTGGGCGATAAAGTGGAAAAAGGCCAGGTGGTTTGTATCATCGAAGCCATGAAGCTGTTCAATGAAATTGAGTCGGAGGTGAGTGGTACCATCCTTAAAGTTTTGGTAGATAATGCCAATCCGGTGGAATACGACCAGCCTTTATTCCTGGTAGGATAAGTCGGTTTTTGCCAATTTATCCATTGCTGAACGCTTAAAAACTCATATCGTGTTCAAAAAAATACTGATAGCCAACAGAGGCGAAATTGCATTACGCATCATCCGCACTTGCCGGGAGATGGGCATCAAAACGGTGGCGGTATATTCTACAGCCGACCGCGAGAGCCTCCACGTACGTTTTGCCGACGAAGCGGTATGTATTGGTCCGCCTAAAAGCGCCGATTCTTACCTCAATATTCCCAATATCCTGGCTGCTGCCGAAATCACCAATGCCGATGCCATACATCCAGGCTACGGTTTTTTGTCGGAGAACGCCAAATTTTCTGAAATCTGCCGTGATTACGGCATCAAATTCATCGGTCCGTCGCCAGAAGCCATCTCGTCGATGGGCGACAAGGCTACTGCCAAGGAAACCATGAAGGCAGCCGGCGTACCCGTAGTTCCGGGCAGTGATGGTTTGTTGGAAGACATCGAAACGGCCAAAAAAACGGCCGAAGAAATCGGCTATCCCGTCATTATCAAAGCTACGGCCGGTGGTGGTGGTAAAGGCATGCGTGTTATCTGGAAAGCCGAAGACCTCGACACCATGTTCGATCAGGCCAAACGCGAAGCCGGTGCCTCTTTTGCCAACGACGGTTTGTATATGGAGAAATTCATCGAAGAACCCCGTCATATCGAAATTCAGGTGGTTGGCGACCAATACGGTAAAGCCTGTCACTTGTCGGAGCGTGATTGTTCAATCCAACGCCGCCACCAGAAGCTGATTGAAGAAGCACCATCACCTTTCATGACCGACGATCTTCGTCAGCGTATGGGAGAAGCTGCCGTTCGTGGCGCCATGGCTGTGAATTACGAAGGTGCCGGCACCATCGAGTTTCTCGTCGATAAACACCGTAATTTTTACTTCATGGAGATGAATACCCGCATCCAGGTAGAGCACCCGGTGACTGAAGAAATCATCTCTTATGACCTCATCAAAGAGCAGATTAAAGTAGCCAGTGGCATCCCCATCAGTGGTAAAAATTATTTGCCGAAGATGCACGCCATCGAGTGCCGCATCAATGCCGAAGATCCGTACAACGACTTCCGTCCGAGTCCAGGTAAAATCACCACCCTGCATGTTCCCGGCGGTCATGGCATACGCGTGGATACCCACATCTACAGTGGCTACACCATCCCGCCTTTTTACGATTCTATGATTGCCAAGGTAATTGCCATCGCCCAAACCCGCGATGAAGCCATCGCCACCATGGAGCGCGCTTTGAGTGAATTTGTGATTGAGGGCATCAAAACCACCATTCCCTTCCATGTCAAAATGCTGAAAGACGAAAACTTCCGCGCCGGTAATTTTAATACCCAGTATATGAATACGTGGGTGATGGGCGAGGAATAAATAGAATTCAAAATTCAAAATTTCAAATTCAAAATTGGGCTTGGTTCGAACTTCGGACCAAGCTTGTTTTTTTTGCGATAGCTTGGTTCTAAACGTCTTCGAAGAATTCAAAATTAGTACTTGGTTCGTTTTTCGAGCCAAGACTCTTTTTATTGGCAGGTATGGAACACTGATTTTGTATGATTGAGCAGATTTACGCAGATTGTATTTGTATGCCGAGAAAAACAATTTGGAATTTGGAATTTGGAATTAAAATGGTCTGCGAAGACAGGATTTCATTACCATGCCGCAATCAATAAACGTAGTAACGAACCATTTTAATCGTGAAGCGTTAACTTTGCACTATGACTATGCAGACCGCCCAGAACCTCGTTACCATCTACAGTGAAGCGACGCCGAATCCGGAGACGATGAAATTCGTGTCTAATCGTTACATCCTGCCCGACGCCAGCCTCGAATTTACGGATGCAGCAAGCGCGACTGCAGGTTCGCCTTTGGCAGCTAAACTGTTCGAGTTTCCTTTTGTTCAGGGGGTATTTATGGCATCAAACTTCGTAACAGTGACCAAAAAGGCTGAAGAAGACTGGTTTGAAATTACGCCCATCCTCAAAGATTTCGTCAAAAGTTATCTCGAAGCAGGTATGCCTATTCTGGCCGAAAAACAGCTTGTAGAAGATACCAGCAACGATACTGAGACCATCAAACGTATCCGCCAAATCCTAACCGACTACATCCAGCCAGCTGTTGAACAGGATGGTGGCGCCATTAGCTATAAACATTTCGACGAAACTACCGGCGTAGTGACAGTAACACTCCAAGGTTCATGCAGTGGTTGCCCTTCTTCGATGATTACACTCAAGGCAGGCATCGAAAATCTCCTCAAACGTATGTTGCCCGAAGTAACCGAAGTGGTTGCCGACGCGCAATAAACGCCTAAAATCCACCAACTGTATCGTCCCCACGCGGATCTGCACCACCTTCAAGGGTGTTGTCGGGAAGTATGCGTATGCCTTCTGCCCGACCATAAGGAGGGACCAATTTCAGCTTATAGCCCATTTCTTTCAGGTCGCGCTGCTGCCTTTTATTGAACCTATCGGCTTCAAAAGTAACCACATCTGGCTGCCATTGGTGATGAAAACGGGGTGCAGATACAGCCATCTGCACATTTTGGTCGTAATCAATGACATGCATCAACACCTGAAACATGGTAGTAGGTATGGTACTGCCGCCCGGGGTGCCTGTGATTAGAAAAGGTTTACCAGCCTTCATGACCAGGGTTGGTGTCATCGAACTAAGCATACGTTTACCGGGTGCAATGGCGTTGGCTTCGCTGCCAAGCAAACCATAGCTGTTCGGAATGCCCGGTGCCATGCTGAAATCGTCCATGGTGTTGTTGAGCAAAAATCCGGCTCCGGGAACGATGACCTTGGCACCGTAAGCCCCATTTAAGGAGGTGGTCGCGGTCATCATATTGCCAGCCCCGTCGGCTATACAATAGTGGGTGGTTTGGTCAGATTCCTGGTAGGGTAACCCAGGTACTGTTTGGGTAGAGTTGTTGCTGTAATACCAGCGAATGGCGGCGATACGTTCAGCGAGATAAGCGGAATCGGTGAGCTGGGCTACGGGCACATGTACAAAATCAGGGTCACCCAGATAGGCCGAACGGTCGGCATAAGCCAGACGCTCGGCTTCGATGATGAGTTGCAGACTCCGCCTGTCGTTGCGATTCCAGCGGTGAATGGGGTAGTTGTGCGTCATCTGCCAGATCTGCGAGAGCAGTACCCCGCCCGAGGAGGGCGGTCCCATGCTATGTATGGTGTATTCCCCATAGTTGAAGAACAAAGTCGGGCGCCAGATAGCCTGGTAATTATTTAAATCCTGCTGACTGATTAAACCACCCCGTTTTTCCATCAGGGCAAGAAGGCTATCGGCTACCGGTCCATGATAAAAGCCATCACGACCATACTGGGCGATGAAGTTGAGGGTATTAGCCAGGCGGTTGTTGCGGAGAATGTCGCCTGCCTGATAATTGGTTTTACGCGTTAGGTAGCTATTGTTGCCATTCCAATTAAGCAATTCTGGCAAATGCGTATTCAGCAACCTGGCTTCTTTTTCGGTCAGTGGCCAGCCATATCTGGCATAAGTAATAGCCGGTAAAAGCAATGAGTCCCACGACATGCGGCCGTACTTCTGATGTAACGCATACATGCCGGCTACGGTGCCCGGTATGCCGGCCGCTTTCGGGCCATGGGTGCTTAGTCGTGGAATCACCTGCTTATTGCTGTCGAGATACATCTCACTACTTGCCGAAGCCGGGGCTTGTTCACGGTAATCCAGACTTTCAATTTGGCCATCGGCTGTATGTATTAGCGCAAAACCACCGCCACCCAGGTTACCGGCTACCGGAAAAACGACGGCCAAGGCAAATTCGGTGGCTATGCCGGCATCAAATGCATTACCTCCCGCTCGTAAAACCGATAAACCGGCTTCGGTTGCCAACGGATGTGCACTTACCACCATACCTTCACAGGCGTAGTAAGGGGTGAGTCGGCTGCTGTTTCGCATAACCGGCACCAACAGCAAGGCTATGATGAGTGAGGTTACCATGCAGGATAAGCGGCTGAAAATAAGAGAATAAATCCGCTTGTGCTATCCGTGCCAGTGGGCAATTTATTTGCCCCGTGCCTCGAGTATGGTAAGTATGGTGTAGATGAGGATTTTGAAATCAACCAGCAATGACATATTCTCGATATATAAAATATCGAATTTCAGCCGCTCTACCATCTGATCGAGGTTTTCGGCATAGCCGTATTTCACCTGACCCCAGGAGGTAATGCCGGGTTTTACTTTGAGCAAATGTTTGTAATGCGGCGCCACCTTCATGATTTGGTCGATAAAATACTGCCGCTCCGGACGAGGACCCACCAGCGACATTTCACCTATCAGCACATTATAAAATTGTGGGATTTCATCTAAACGCATTTTCCGCATAAAGGTACCCCAGCGGGTCACCCGGGGGTCGTTGTCGCTCGACAAGGCCGGACCATTTTGTTCGGCATCCACATACATCGAGCGGAACTTATAGATGGTAAAGGGTACACCCTTGTAACCGATACGTTCTTGGCTATAGAAAATTGGGCCTTTCGACGACATTTTTACCCTTATGGCGATGTAAATCAATAAAGGCAAGAGTATCAATAGAGCAAATAATGAGGCAGAAATGTCAAATATACGTTTGAGTGTGCGTTGCCAGGCCGGCATAATGGCCGGATAAATCTCGATGAGTATGGCGCCGAATATCTGCTGCATCTTCACATGCCCCAACATGATATCATACATATCCGGAATGATTTTGATAATGACGCCTTCGTCCTTCACCATATTCACCACCTTGCTGAATTTTTTATGTTGGTGGTTGTCGAGGGCAATGATGACCTCCTCAATGCTGTGTTCCTTAATCAGCTCAGGAAGTTGTTCAATCTCGCCTAATTTGACCAGATGTTCGCTTAAAGGTGTTTTTTCTTTGGCATAAAGAGAAACGAAGCCAAGGAATTTGTTGCCGAGTGGTTTCGACCGGCTCTGTATCTCCTGATACAATTCCAGTGCACTTTGATTGCCGCCAACCATGATGGTGTTGAAGCTGATTTTTCCGGCATTAAAACGGTAAGAAATGCGGGTAAGCAGCATAAAACGCATCAAAAAGGTGATGCCGAGATGTAGGAAAAAAATGGTGATAAATGAACGGTAATAGCCTTCGATGGAGAAGACTATATCGTCGAGTATGATGATGAAAAAGAGGATGGTTACACCAATGACGGTGGCCAATAAGGTGCGCCCTAACTCATTGAGTCGTGATTTGCGGTAAACATCGCTATAAGTGCCCATGAGGGCGTATAATATCAACCAACAGGCGGGAATAATGAGCATGCCGCCAACCAGATTTCTGTCGAAGTCGAAATAATTGTTCTCTCCGAAAAAATGAGAAGCAATGTAAAATTTGCGGTAGTAAAAAAATAAAAACCAAGCCAACGCCGCCGATAACCAGTCGCCAATGATGTATTGCAGGGTATCGAAGCGTTTTTGCATTAGCGGATCAACTTCAGGTTATCGATTTGAATCTGTCCAGTCTGCCCGTCGTTGCGGTTGTAAATGGCTGCAAGTATGATGCGGTAACTGTATCCGGAATTACCGCCAATAAAGGGCGTTAGATTGATATACTGCTTCTTCCAAACATCGCTGGGATTAAACACGACGATAGGTTGTTCAAAACTGGAACCATCAGGGGCATAGGCGATATAACCCACCGAAAGCGGCACATTATTACGGTAGTTGATTTCGATAAATTGGTTAGAACCGTCACGAATGAGGGAGAAGGCGGTATTGGTTTCACAGATGAAAAATGGCCGGGTGTTGTCGACAAATGCCAGCAAGCTGCTGTTGCCTTCGAAAACATAAGCACTATCATTGGTTCGGATGAGCGTTGTGTCGCTCTGGGGGTTGCGTCGAAGGGTAAAGCCTTGCAATTCAAAGTCTTCTTTCCACACAAATTCTATGGCGGTATTGTAACGCAAGGCCGGAACGATGGTGTCTGTTTCGCCCGGTACGAGATTGATGAGCGTGTCGAAACCGGCATAATGCGGATAAGCAGCCCGGGTATTGGAAACCCCATTGAGGAATATCCCCCCATTTAAGCGGAGCTTCACATCGCCCTGTTTGAGTATGGGAATACGCGCCGGCAGCTGATAAATGCCTTGAACCTGATCGTCGATATATACCCAAACGTCTTGCACATTGTGGGAGGCCGTGCCTTCGAGCGCATAAGTGGTGGTGACGGTAACGCCTGGCACGAAGATGTAAGATGGCATACCGGCATCGGGCTCGTAGAGGTACTTGCAACCCTGACTGGCCAGCAGAACTAAGCAGAATAGGAGTCTGTTTTTCAATGCAGCTGGTTCTTTTCGATTTGATCCAGGATGCGATGGGCGGTCTCCAAGGCCTTATAACCGTCTTCAATGGTCACCGGTGGCTGTAGGTTTTCACGTATGGCCCGGGCGAATTCGGTTAGTTCGGTTTGGATGGCGTTAATCGCTTCCACGTTTGGTTTTTCGAAGCCGATTACCTTTTTGCCGCGTTCCGGACCGAGGTCGATTTCCATGGTTTGCGGCAGTTGGTTGTCGTTCGTATCGGTTAAACGCAAAACTTCGGCCTCTTTGTCTAAAAAGTCGATAGAAATATAGGCATCGTGCTGAAACAATCTCATTTTCCGCATATTCTTTATCGAAAGACGGCTTGCCGTGAGATTAGCCACACAACCATTTTCGAATTCGATGCGGGCATTGGCAATGTCAGGGGTGGATGATACCACACAAACGCCACTTGCACTGATGTTTTTAATGTTGCTTTTCACCAGACTCAGCACAATGTCGATGTCGTGTATCATCAAATCGAGCACAATGCTGACATCGGTGCCGCGGGGATTAAAAAGGCTGAGTCGGTGGGCTTCAATGAACATGGGTGAAGCCACATAGGGTCGTGCGGTGAGAAAAGCCGGATTGAAGCGTTCTACATGACCAACCTGCACTTTCACATTGGCTTCGGCAGCCAAGCGTATCAGCTGGCGGGCTTCTTCGACAGTATTGGTGATAGGCTTTTCGATGAAAACGTGCTTCAATTTGCGCATGGCCAGCAAGGCACAATCGTAATGCGACAGGGTAGGGGTAACGATATCGACTATGTCAACTGCATCCACTAAATCTTCCAGCTTTTTAAAGCGGGGAAGCCCAAAAACGTCTTCTACTTTGGCAGCATTTTCATCGTTTGGGTCATAGAACCCCACCAGGTCGAAAATTTCGGGCGACAGGCCGATACAGCGTAAATGGACTTTTCCCAGGTGACCGGCACCGAGTACCCCGATTTTTAGCTTCATGTGGTAGTTTTGATAGCTGCGAAAATAGTTTGATTAGTCGGTAAAATGGCAAATGGCCGGTATAAAATGCATAAAAGTGGGAAAGTCAGCTCCCTTTCTGTCGCGGAGCTTGCGTATGTTTGCAAACCATGACAGCCCCTGCCAATACCTCCTTCCCCGATACGTTTAAGCACAAAGGCCTTCGCAAAAAACTGGTCGAAACACTACGCCAGAAAGGTATTACCGATGAAAGTGTGCTCGAGGCCATCAACAGCGTCCCAAGGCATCTTTTTCTGGAAACAGCCTTCCTTGAGCTGGCTTACGACGATCGGGCTATGCCGATTGGTGAAGGTCAAACCATCAGTCAGCCCTTTACGGTGGCTTTTCAGAGTCAGTTGCTGGAGCTGAAAAAGCGCGACAAAGTACTGGAAATAGGCACCGGCTCAGGTTATCAGGCGTGTGTTCTCGAAAAACTAGGAGCCAAAGTTTACAGCATCGAACGCCAGCGAAAACTGTACGAAAAGACGAAAAAGTTGCTCACTGCCATGGGGTACAAGATCAATTGTTATTTCGGCGATGGTACCCTGGGATTGCCTTCCTTCGCGCCTTTTGACAAAATTATTGTTACTGCAGGTGCACCTGTCGTACCGCAATCGCTCACCGAGCAGCTTAAACCTGGCGGTATACTCGTCATTCCAGTCGGCGACGAAGCTAACCAACAAATGCTCCGCCTACGCAAACTCCCCGACGGCAGCACGGTGCATGAGGAGTTTGATAGCTTTAAGTTTGTCCCGTTATTGGGGAAACAGGGTTGGTAGGTTATAATTCAAAATTGCAAGTTCAAAATTCAAAATTGCAGGCGAATTCCAGGTACCGTTGACGTTTTGGTTCGAGCATCGAACCAAAAAAACCAATAATTTGGAATTTGAAATTTCAAATTTGGAATTAAGCTAAGCTTGTTCCCCGCGAGCAAGTTCCCGCTTCACATCCTTCTCCTTAGTCGCATCCCGCTTATCATGGGTTTTTTTACCGCGGGCGAGGGCAATATGGAGTTTGGCGAAGCCTCTTTCGTTGAAGGCCAATTTTACAGGTATAATCGATAAGCCTTTTTCTTTGACCCGGTGCTCGAGCTTGCGTAATTCCTGTTTGTTGAGTAACAAAATTCGGTCGCGCAGGGGTTCGTGGTTTAAATAGGAGGCTTCTTTGTAGGTGGAAATATGAAGGTTGCGAACCAGCAGTTTGCCCGACTGAAACACACAATAGGCGTCGCTGATATTGGCTTTGCCAGCCCGAATAGATTTAATCTCACTGCCGGTCAAGACCATGCCTGCTTCGAACTGCTGGAGTAGCTCATATTCGAAAGAGGCTCTTCTATTAACGATATGGATGTGGGCCGTGGCCATGGGGCTGCAAAAATAGGGAAATAAAGCTTGGAAAGGGCTTGGACTGCATCAACGGATACTGTCGAACAACTGGCTTATTCTTTCCTTTTTTAGGATTTTTTGTCCCTGCCTTCCGCTGGCGACCAAACGATCGCCTATTCGGGCCTCGTAGGCACAAATCACATGATTGCCGGTAATACTTTCAAGAATGGCAGTGAATTGAACTATTTGTCCGATTAAAGCCGGACTTCTATGCTCTACGGTGACAAAAGTGCCAATACCCTCTTCGTCGGCCTCGCGCATTTCCAAGACAAACTGCCGGCAAACCCATTCTGCTTCCCGGGCTACGGCAAAGGTAGCATATACCGGATGCACATTGCCGGTGACGAATGTTGCCGCATCGGCCTCAGTGACCTGGTGACTGATTTGTTTACGATCGCCGATTTGAAAGGGTATTATCATGATTTCTGTACAAAAATACTGCTGCTCACTTGTTTGGAAACGACCAATTCGCGCCCATTAGCGAAACGTATGGTCATGGAGTCATCAAAATCAACCTTTTTGAGGACAGTAATTTGTTTGCCCAGATTAAGGTTTACCTCATCGAGATACTGCAGGAATTTGGGGTCGTGCTCGAAGACGGCGATGACCATAGCGGTGTCACCAACAGCCAGTTTGTTTAATAATATCTGGTTGGTTTCGGGCAATTCGCCACTGGCACTGGGGATGAGGTCGCCATGTGGGTCGCTGGTTGGATTGCCAAGGAAGTTGTCGAGCCGCTGAATAAGTTTGGGTTCGCTGACGTGTTCGAGTTCTTCGGCGATGTCGTGGATTTCATCCCAGCCAAAGTTGAGTTTTTGCACCAGAAACACCTCCCAAAGCCGATGCCTTCGGATAATAGACAAGGCGGTAAGCCGGCCATCTGCCGTTAGCGTTACACCTTGGTATTTTTTATAATCGATGAGTTGTTTGGCAGCGAGCTTTTTAAGCATATCCGTCACCGAGGCTGCACGGGTTTGCAGTTGCTCAGCAATAGCATTGGTACTGGCACCCTGTACATCATGCTCAGTGAGTTTATAAATGGCTTTGAGGTAATTTTCCTCTGTACTGCTGAGTCGGGCCTGCATGTGGCAAAACTAAAACACATCATCCCGCTATCAAAGTGAAATGTTGACGGATGCTTGAGACTGGAGACTTAAGATGGGATGACTAGGCTGTCAAGTCCTGATATAGGTGAACAGTTTGGGTTGATGTTTTCACGAAAGTGATTGTAGCTTATGATGCTGGTTCTCCGGTCCACCGCTTCGCTGCCCACATGCCTCTTCGAGGCGGTCGACACGCTTCGCGACCTCATTTTTTCTGAACTGCGGTGGACAGCGGAGCGTGTGGACCTTTCGCGCAGCGAAAAAGTGGACAGTGAAGCAGTGGGCCAATGTGCCATTTTCTGACTTGCAACGCAGTATTTGAAAATATTAACAAAAATATTTAACATAGTACCTTGCATAAACAAGTACCATTTATACCTTTGTACCATACATAGCAAGTTAGCCATGCAAACAGAAAACACATCTACCCAAATGCGCAAGGGCACCCTGGAGTACTGCATACTCCTGGTGATTTCCCGCGGGGAGGTGTACACATCCGACCTGATCGACGAGCTGAAATCGGCACGTTTTATTGTGGTTGAGGGTACACTTTATCCCTTGCTCAACCGGCTCCAGAAATCGGGTTATCTCGATTATACCTGGAAAGAATCGTCGGCCGGCCCGCCCCGTAAATACTACCGCCTCACCGAAGCCGGTACATCTTTTCTCAATGCACTCAATGCCACCTGGAAAGAACTGAGTGACTCCATCAATCTGATAATTGCCAACACCCAAAAAACCACTGGCCATGAATAAAACCGTCACATTTAACCTCAACGGACTGGTATTTACCATCGAGGAGGACGGCTATGCCCTGCTGAAACAGTATCTCGACACGGTGAAAGCCTATTTTGCCCGCCAAGCCGACGGCCTGGAAATCGTGAGTGAAATCGAAGCCCGCATTGCTGAAAAATTCCGTCATGCCCTCGAAGCCAATGCTCGCCAGGTGCTGTATGCCGCCGATATAAACCAATTGATAACCGAAATGGGTACGGTCGATGATTTCGAAGCCTTCGAAGCCGATGAGTTTGGGGAATATAGCCAAACTGAACCTTCTTATGCTGCTCCTGCCAAGCCGGCACGGCTCTTCCGCACCAGTTACAACCGCATACTCGCAGGTGTTGCCAATGGCTTGGCAGTATATCTGAAAGCCGATGTAAGTTTGGTACGCCTGCTCTTTATTTTGAGTACCATCTTTTTGGCCGGTTTTGGTTTGATACTTTATCTCGTTTTGTGGATAGCGGTGCCAGAGACCGACGAACCGCTTCCAACTTCAGTAGAAACCGGAGATAAATCCCGTAAGGGCGCCCGTTTGTACCGTGATGCCGACGACAAAGTGCTCGGTGGTGTATCGGCAGGATTAGCTGCTTATCTAAACATTGATCCTTTGGCTGTTCGTCTGCTCTTTATTATTGCCACAGTGTGGGGTGGCTTCGGCGTGCTGGCGTATTTGCTGCTTTGGATAGCTATGCCGGCTGCACGTAGTCTGGCGCAAAAGGTAGAAATGCGCGGCCAGGAGGCCAATTTGGCGAATATGAAGGATGCCCACCAACTAAAAGAGGACGACAAACCCAAAACCATGTTGGCGCGTTTACTCGCCTTGCCGGTAGATTTGATCCGGGTGATGGCGCGGGGCATCGAAAAGCTGATTAGCAGTTTGTCGGGCATACTCCGCATTTTCGGCGGCGGCTTTTTCATCTTCTTCAGTGGGGTGGTCTTGTTTACGCTGGTCACCATGCTTAGCGTCATGATTGCCTATTTCGCCGGTTATGTGGATACGAGTGAAATTCCTTTTCCGCTCGAAGCGCTGAGTGGTTCGGTGGTCTCCGATATCATCATCGCCATACTGGCCTTTTTGCTGATACTCATTCCCATGCTTTATGTGCTCTACCTGGGCATACGGTTGTTGCTCAACCGCAAACTGTTTCGTCGCCCGGTAATTTTCATTGGCGCCTGGGTTTGGGCAGGGGTGGTGGTACTGTGTTTTGCGATGGGGATGCGTACCGTGCTGCAGTTTCAGAGCGAAGGAAGCATCACGCAGGAACATAAATATGTGCTTTCAAAACAAGAGACTGTTGAATTTCGGCCGATGCCCCACGAGGATGGGGAAAGTTTTGGCTGGATTCGCACCGAATGGGTAGCCAGTGATAACGATTCCATACTGGTTATAAAAAAACGTATCATATCGCGGGGATCTTCACTCGAAAATGCGCGTCAAAATGCTATCATGGTTGATTATCGCATCGAAAAAAACGATACGCTAATCACGCTGGCGCCGGGAATCGATTTCAAATCCGGTGCGCGTTTCCGGGGGCAGCAGGTGGAGCTCGAGATTTATCTCCCCAAAAACCGCCCGGTTCGCATTGATAACCGCTATTACTGGGACAATGAAATAGTGAACTTCCGCGACATTGAATTGGGCGAGATGGAAACCTTCATCCTTACCGACGAAGGTCTGAAATGTCTGAGTTGTAAGCCAAAAATAAGGGAAGAGGAGGAGGAAGACGAGGCCTTGGCACCCAAACCAGATGCCCCGAATGCACCAGCTACCTTATAGTCAGGTATTACGACTTAAACATCAAAACCACCCACTTACAGGCAGCCACTAACTGCCGGTAAATAGATCAGATTTCGCTTCAGAGCCCTGCCGTCGGGAGATAGCAGGGTTTGTTTTTACCAGCGATTTTTCCGGGCCGTATACCATTTGGCCGGGTTGTCGTGGATGTAGCGGATGATTTGATCGATTTGCTCCAACGGCGTTTTTTCAAATCACCATTTCCCAAACCATCCCCGCCGCCAAAACAATATCAATAAACCCACGGCGGTGATAAACATAAATGATAAAACGGCGACATATCCGTATGGGCTGTACAATTCAGGCATATTCCACGGCAGGGCCTGGCCGTTTTCGGCCTGGCGGGCGAAATTCATGCCGTACAGGCCGGCCACAAAACTGAGGGGAATAAATATGGCCGATAACATGGTCAACACCTTCATGATTTCATTCATGCGGTTGCTCACATTGGCCATATATAAGTCCATGAGGTTGGCTGCTACTTCCCTGTAGTTTTCCACCAGGTCCATAAGGGTGCTTACATGGTCGTACAAATCGCGCAGGTATATTTCCAGGTTATCTTGTTTGTTGAGGTGGTCGTGCCGGATGAGGTTATTGATTTTTTCCCTTTCCGGCCAAACGATCCGCCGCACATCCATCAACTCGTGCTTCAGCTGAAGTATCTGGTTGCGGTGTTTTCGTTCGGCATTGGCCAAGAGCTGGTCTTCGAGCTTTTCAAGTTGACCATCAATATCCGATACCACCGAAAAATAATTATCGACTACAGCGTCAAAAATGGCATAAACGAGGTATTCTGATTTGCGTTTGCGCATGGGCATACGTTCGTCACGTATCCGATCACGCACCGGCTCGAGCACATCGTCGTAGGTATGTTGGATGGTGATGAGTACATTGCCGCATAGAAAAAGGCTGAGCTGTTCGTTATGTAATTTCCGGCCATCGGGGCTGTACAACATGCGGCTGATGGCATAGAGGTGCCCAAAATTATATTCCACTTTGGGTTGTTGCTGACTGCCAATATCCTCCAGTTCGAGCGGATGAATGGAGAATTGTTTTTCCAGCCAATCGTAGAGCTGCGGGTCTAGGACGCCGCGTATGTCCACCCAGATGGTGTGTTCGCCATGGCTGGCAATAATTTCTTCTACCCGGGCATAGCTCACATCAGCTTCTTCGAGATGATAATCCGGCGAATGGGCATGAATAAAAATCCGGGTAGGCAGGGCGTTGGTGGGGATGAAAATGGTGCCCGGTTTGGCGCCAATTTTAGCTTTATTATAGCGGAATCGGTTGCGGTGCTGACTCATATCCCTAAAGATAGGAAAGCCCTTTCATACGTGCTTAGCCCCTTTTGCGTTATCTTCGTCTTATGCGTTTTTATCTCACCATAGTACTCTTGATGCTGGCACTAGGCAGCACAGCCAGTCAGTTGCTGATTCCCATGGATCAGGCGCAAAAAAACCACCTCAAAGCCTACGGTATTGCCTATTGGTGCCTTGAACGCGAGCTGGAGGTGAACTGGATGCTCAACTACCGCGGTGGTAGCTTCAGCATGGCGCATACCGTTACATTAGAACAAGAATGCCGCATACGTGGGGTAAGCTTTGAGGTATTGCCCGATGTTCGTTATCAGCAAATTGTGGCTCAAATGGCCGATCCGGAGGTGAATATGGACCTGGTGAAGCTCGAAAAGGCGCCCAAAATTGCCGTTTATTCGCCAAAAACAAAACAACCCTGGGACGATGCCGTAACCCTGGCACTGACCTATGCCGAAATCCCATATGATGTCATCTTCGACGAAGAAATGATGGATGGCAAACTGCCGCTATACGATTGGCTGCACCTGCACCACGAAGATTTTACCGGTCAGTTTGGGCGTTTTTATGCCTCCTTCAAAGACGCCCCCTGGTACCAGGCCGAGGTAAAGTCGAACAACGAAACTGCCCGCAAATACGGCTTCAGCAAAGTTTCTCAACTCAAACTGGCCGTAGCTCACCGCATTCGTGATTTTGTTACCGGTGGTGGCTTTTTGTTCGCCATGTGTTCGGCTACCGACACCTACGACATTGCCCTCTCGGCCGAAGGGGTAGATATATGCGAAAGTATGTACGACGGCGACCCGATAGACCCGCAAGCCCAGCAAAAGCTCGATTTCAGCAAAACCTTCGCCTTCCAAAATTTCAGACTCACCCGCAACCCCTTCGAATACGAATATTCCGACATCGATGCTACCCAAACCCGCGGCTTCATACCCGAACAGCAGGATATGTTCAGCCTCTTCGAGTTTTCGGCCAAATGGGATCCCGTGCCCACCATGTTATGTCAAAACCATACTCAAGTGATTAAAGGCTTTATGGGACAAACCACTGCCTTCCGCAAGGAGGTCATGAAATCTAATGTGCTCATCATGGGCGAAAGTCGAGCCCTGGGTGAAGCCCGCTACATCCACGGTGAACACGGCAAAGGCACCTGGACCTTCTACGGCGGCCACGACCCGGAAGATTACCAGCACCTGGTAGGTGAGCCACCAACCGATCTAAACCTTCACCCGAACAGCCCGGGTTACCGATTGATTTTAAATAATATTCTCTTCCCTGCGGCCAAGAAGAAGAAGCAGAAAACTTGATTCAGTTTTAACGCAGCGTTAGCTGAGCTAAAAGAGTTTCACAGAGCTGTATTTTGATTAAGCAAATTGTGGCTATAAACCCGTTAAACCGGTTTTAATTTGCTCAGCCGCTTTGTCTTTGAACTGACTTAAGTCTATTTCGTATTGACCCTTATCGGTAGTCACTTTCAGCACAAAAGGTTTGTAATGTATATCGCTGACAGTAGAGCGATCGAGGGTGGTAATTGATTTCATGCCCGGCAACTGCCAGCTGATTTGATTGTCGTCCCAACTCACAAAATACCTGGGTTGAAAGAATTCCTGATAGCCTATACTAATCCAAGGAATTGCCGCAAATAGTGCGAATTTCAGAAAGAAAAGCGCCTTTTCTGCCAAGGTCTCGAGGGATGCCATTTCACTTATGCCATCGGTTAGATATAGAAGAATCGTTACCAATAAAACTGAACGTAAGGCAGTCGTCCACCAGGTTTTACGTTGAATCTCGATTCGATGCATAGCCAATGTTTTGAACGAATTAAATTTAGCGACCGAATTTCACCAAATCAATTCCTTGCTTAATTATAAAACCCCCAACTCACCCCAAACCGAAACGCCCGGCCATACATGGGGTGAAGCGGCGTAGCAAAAACATTAGGGCGGGGAAAACCCTGGTTGGCATGCTCAAAACGGGCGAACAAACGGGTACGTTTGACTTTGATGGCCAGGAACAGATCCACAACCGGGTAATTGCCTATACTCAAACTGTCTTGAATGACGAATTGTCCTGTTTCGGGCCGGAAAGCATTGGCACGGTAGGCAGTGTTGTATCGAAATTCTGCCCCCAATTGTATTATCCAGCCGGTTTTAAAACGGTGCTCAAAATGAAGCATATCGTGGCTGGAGAAAGCGGGTACACGAATCAGGTTGTTGTCGCTTTGCTGCACACTGTGGTTCAACTGTAACTGCATTTTCCAAAACCGCCACGAACTGCCGTAACGCAGCTCAAGTATATTGATGGTGCTGTTCTGCTGAAAAGGTCGACCATCTCCCGCATAAAAAATGCCGTTTTCGAGCTGATGGGCGTTTATACTTGCCCATAATATCGGCAAATCTACCCGCACACCAAGCTGTTGCTGGCGAATATTGCTGAAGTTCTGGTTCCAGCTGTGGTGGTTGCTGAGAAATCGCAGACTGATTAAATCGGGATTCTGTAAGCGACTGTCTATCGTAAAAGTGAGCATCACTTGGCTCATTTTAAGCTGACTTACCAGGTTTATGGCATAGGTGGCTGATTGCAAACTGTGATAAGGTGTGGCGGTAATGTCCAACTGATTTTTTAATCGCCAGACTTGGTATGAAATACGTGCATCGAAACCTGCGAGCGTATAATTTTCGCGGCCATAGCCTAAATCAGCCGTACCATGCCCAAATCGGCCATTCAATTCCCACTGCAAATTGGCAAAAGGACTTTCAGTACCGATTCCCAACAAATGGGTGAAACTTTCCAGGCCCGTAGTGTCGAAGGTGGTGATACTGTCGCGCAAAATAGCCGGATAGTAGGCGATGCCCCGCACCGGGTTTTCGTCGGTGTAGCGGTAGTATTCGCGGCTGAAGTTCAAACGGTGAAAGAGGCGTAATCCTTGGAAACTGCTGTCGTTACCACTGAGGCGGTAATACTGACTGAGTTGAAAAGTACGCTGGTTGTGCCGCGATGTGGCAGTAGTGAGTTTAATGGGTACGCTCAGTGGATTAAAAGCCACTGTGGTATCGAATAAGGTGCCCAATCCAATGCCGCCATTTTGTTCGTCAAGCCTGTTGTTGTTGATGTAATTCAAAAAAGCAGCATAGCGGTTACCCGGGAGTTTAAAGGAGGCGAATAAACGCAGACTTTTATTGTTTGTGGCTTGATTGAGGTAAAAGCCTTCCGACGATAACAAGCGGTATTCGGCGCCCACATTAAAAGTCTCACCAATGTTTTGGGTATGCAGCACTTTGAAATGTTGCTGGACAGTGCCCCCGGTCATGAAGTCGACTATAGTCAGCGGTTTGGTGACCTGCCAATATTCATTGGTAGTAGGCGTAAAACCCGCATCATAAATTTCGTATTGGCGGAAACCCAAGCGAATAGGTGCATATGCTCCCGCTTCATAGCCCATAGGTCGGGCGAAACTTCCTAAAATACCCCCGGTTTGGATGTGTTTCAGGTTTTTTTGGCTAGGGTCGTACCAATGTACCCCCAATAAGGTGGTATCCGGTTTTTTGGAGAAAATGGTATCGAAACCAAAATCGCTTTCCAAAAACCGGCGCAACAGCAAGTCTTTTTCATCTACATCCAGGCTATCGGTTTGGGTGGAAGTGCCGCCCATGTTTTGCGCTGTTGCCGAATTAGCAAAAAAACAGATGAACAGCCCGAAAAAGGCGAACAATAGCAGAGAAAAACGTATAGACAACATGCTTTGATTACAAATCGGCAATCAGGGCTTTGATAATCAACGACATATTCGGTTCTGCTTTTTTCGCCGCATCAATGATGCTGGTAATAGTGACTTCCTCCTCCGATTCTGGAAAACCTTCATCGGTAATTACTGAAATGGCGAAGCAGGGAATACCCATTTGTCGGGCAACTATCACTTCTGGCACGGTGCTCATACCTACCGCATCGGCACCTAAACGGTGCAGATAGCGGTATTCGGCCGGCGTTTCGAGGGCAGGGCCTTGTACTGCCGCATATACACCCGGCATTACCTTAATGCCGTTTTTGGCGGCTATTCCCATGGCTTTATCAATCAATTTGTGGTCGTACGGCTCCGACATCTGCGGGAAACGTGGGCCGTATTCGGGCAGGTGTAAACCGCGTAAAGGATGTTCGGGCAACAAATTAATATGGTCATTGAGTATCATGAGGTCCGATACCTTCAAGGCCGGGTTCAAGCCACCAGAGGCATTCGAAACGATCAAGGTTTCCACCCCCAGGTACTTCATTACACGTACCGGAAAGGTAACCTGCTGCATGCTGTAGCCTTCGTAGTAATGAAAACGGCCCGACATCACAATAACTTCCTTGCCGGCTAAAGTGCCTATGAGCAGGCGACCGCGGTGACTTTCGGTGGTGGAGATGGGGAAGTTCGGAATCTGAGCATAAGAAATGCTGTGCGACAGCTCAACTTCATCAGCAAGTGAGCCGAGGCCGGTGCCTAAAATGATGCCTATACGGGGTTTGTTACCAATGCGCTCCTGCAGGTAATCAACGGTTTCTTTGATGGTACTTAACATATTCTTCGATTTTAGCGATGAAAGCCGCTGTGTCGGCCTCATCAAAGCCGATTTCTATCGGCAGGCTTGCCAGTGGAATCTGGTTGGTGACAAACCAGTCGCCAAAATCGCGAAGTTTTACGAAATCTTTCTCTGTTGTAAGCACTACTTTTTTTTCCGACTCAATTTCTTGCCAGGCTTTTTCAATTTGTTTGAGCTGTTTTTTGCCATATCGCTGGTGGTCTGCATAAGCCAGGTGAGTAAAAGGAATGTTTTTCGACTTCAACTTTTCGGTGAGGGAAGTAGGATTGGCAATGCCGGTTACCAGTAAAACATGGGTGTTTTTGTCGATAGGGAAAGCCTCGAAGGGTTCCATAAAGACGGGGTCGGTATAACGGATATGCGAAAAAATGACAAGCTGGTGGGCAGCTGCACCTACTTTGGTGTAGATGAATTTTTTGTCGTACACATTTATCCGCGCCGGCGCTTTGGTGAAGATGATAATGTCGGCACGGCGGAAACCTGTGCGAAATTCCCGCAATCGGCCAACCGGCAATAAATGGTCGTTAAAATAGGGTTCGTTATAATCACTCAGCAAAATGTTCAGCCCGGCTTTGACTTTTCGGTGTTGAAAGCCATCATCGAGCACCACCGCCGATAAAAACGGATTCAGTTCACTCAGTTTTTCGAGGCCAGTTTTACGGTCTTCACACACCGCCACCTGTATATCGGGCAGTTTCAAATACATCTGAAAAGGCTCATCGCCTATTGTTGCGGCATTATCTTGCGGCCCAGCTAATCGAAAACCGCTGCTTTTACGTTTATAACCCCGGCTAAGGATCGCGACAGCCGGAAAATATTCGGCCAGCATGGCTGCAATCAATTCGGTATGTGGTGTTTTACCTGTTCCACCCACGCTCAGATTCCCAATTTTCACGATTGCCTGCTCAAAACCATAAGATTTAAGCACGCCAGCGTCGTACAGGACATTGCGCAACCAAACGCCGAACCCGTACAAGAGGGCCAAGGGGTACAAAAAAAGCTGGACTGGTCGCATGATTGAACCCGAAGCTACACAATCACATTAAAAATCCCAAAAGTGAGCTAAGCTTATCCGTATTTTAGGGTAGATGGTCCCTTTAATTGCAGGACGCTGCCCTGCATTTAGTATGTTTGCCGCATGGATATTTCGAATACAGTGCTTTTAACGGTTGAAGATATTGCCCAAAGCCTTGAAAAATTGGCACCGCTGTCGCTTCAGGAGAGCTATGACAATAGCGGCTTGCTGGCTGGCGAAGCCTCTACAGTGGTTACCGGTATTCTTGTCTCGCTCGATGTAACCGAAGCAGTGGTCGATGAAGCCATTCGCCGCGGCTGTAATTTGATTGTAAGCCATCATCCACTAATTTTTAGCGGATTAAAAGCCATTACAGGCAAAAACTGGGTGGAACGTACCCTGTTGAAAGCCTTACGCAACCACATTTGCCTCTATGCGATGCATACCAACCTTGATAATCTCGCGAGCGGCGTAAATGCGGTGATAGCAGAAAAAATTGGCCTTCAAAACAGCAGGATTTTATCACCCAAAAAAGGCACACTGAAAAAGCTGGTCACTTTTGTGCCGCCTACCGATGTTGAAAAAGTCCGTTCGGCGCTATTCGAAGCTGGCGGCGGTCAGATTGGCCTATACGATCAAGCCAGTTTTTCGCATTCCGGAACAGCTACTTTCCGACCGCTTGAAGGAACAAATCCGCATGTGGGCACCATTGGTGAGTTGACACAATTGCCCGAAACCCGACTCGAAATTTTGTTCGAAAGTCACCGACAAGCGGCTTTACTTAAGGCCCTTTTTAGCAGTCACCCTTATGAGGAAATAGCCTACGATATTTACACCTTAGAAAATAAACAGCAGGATGTTGGTAGTGGCCGCTTAGGTATGCTGCCAACTCCGGTGCAGAGTCAAGACTTTTTAAAATCACTGCAACAATACTTTGGTGGTGGTTTGAGATATACAGCTGTGGTCAAAGAGCAAGTGCAGAAAATTGCAGTTTGCGGAGGTTCTGGCTCGTTTTTGCTGGAAGAAGCCATTGCTGCAGGGGCAGATGTGCTGGTCACGGCCGACTTCAAATATCACCAGTTTTTGGAGGCTGATAACCGCATTCTCATTGCCGATATCGGACACTTTGAAAGCGAGCAGTTTACGATTACGCTATTGACTAACTACCTAAGAGAAAATTTCACTAATTTTGCAACCCTGTCAACCGAAACGAAGACGAATCCAGTCAATTATTTATAAGCAAGCATGGAAACCACTGTAGAACAAAAACTGCGGGCCCTTTACGAACTCCAGAAAATCGACACTAAAATCGACAGCATCCGCAAAATGCGTGGTGAATTACCGATGGAAGTGAAAGATCTGGAAGACGATATCATTGGTCTGGAGACCCGTTTGAGCAAGTTCAACGAAGATATCGCTGGTCTGAAAAAGCTAATCGCCGAAAAACAAGCCTTTATCAAAGACGCACTCGCCCTCAAAGCGAAGTACGAAACCCAGTTGATGACGGTTAAAAACAGCCGCGAATACGACGCACTGTCGAAAGAAATCGAAATTCAGGGCCTCGAGGTTCAGATTGCCGAGAAAAAAATCCGCGAATTCAATGTTCAGCTCGAGCAGCGTAGCGCCGATTTACAAATCCTCACCGACGAGCATGCCGGTCGTTTGAAAGACCTCGCAGCCAAAAAAGGTGAACTCGACGAAATCATCGCCGAAACCGAAAAGGACGAGCAGGAATTGCAGCTCCGTTCTACCAAAGCCGAAGCAGCCATCGAAGAGCGTTTGCTCACAGCCTACAAACGTATTCGCAAAAATGCGCGTAACGGCCTTGCAGTAGTAACCGTTCAGCGCGATGCTTGTGGTGGTTGTTTCAATCAAATCCCACCACAGCGTCAGATGGACATCCGAACCCGGAAAAAAATCGCCATTTGCGAACATTGTGGTCGCATTTTGGTCGATGCCGAAATAGACATGGTAGAAGCTTAAGCCATCCATTCCGGATGAAATTTAAGCTGATTTTAGCCATCGGCCTTGCAGTTTTCACCTCAGTGATGAACTGTAAGGCCGATTTTGTTTTTTCTGCCAACATCAGCAAAGGCATTGATGCGGCAATTCGTATGGAGATGGGATTGGCCGAACAATTACTCGCTGCTGAAAAAAGTAGCGATCCCAAAAATACTTTGGTGGTCCTGCTCGAAAATTACATCGACTTCTACAGTCTCATTTTATACGATAATCCTACGGCCTTCGAAAAGCGGGAGACCAAAGCTGCTGCCCGATTCAGTCGCCTCGAAGCTGACAAATCAGCATCTCCCTGGAAGGGATATGCTTATGCCGAGATGCAGTTGCAATGGACACTGATGCATGCCGCCCAAAAAAATTATGTGAGCGCCATTAGGGCCATGAATAAGGCAAAAAATGCCGCCGCCGACAATGAGAAGAATTATCCTGCTTTCATATTGAATGCCAAAACACGCGGCCTGCTCGATGCGGTATTTGGTTCGGTCCCCGACAATTATAAATGGATGACTGACCTGGCGGGTTTCAAAGGAGATCAGGAAACAGGTTTAAAACAATACCAGGCCTTGTTGGGCAAAATCAATAGCGGTCCATATGTCTGTTTCAGTATCGAGGTCAGGTTGATTTTGGCGTATATGTTTATGCATATTCGGGAGGATAAAAATACTGCCTGGTCAATGATAAACCACCCGGCAAACAGCCCGGAGACCAATTTACTGACTTGCTTTTTCATAGGCAATGTATCACGCCAGTTGGGGAATAACGACCTGGGTATACAAACCTTACTCAATCGGCCGATGGGAAAGACTTACCTGAAGTTGCCTTATTTCGAGTATCAACTGGGCTGCTTATTCGTCTACAAAGGCGATGGCCGGGCGGTGACCTACCTCAATCGTTACCTGCAACAACAGGAAATTGAAGATTTTAAAAAGGATGCGGCCATGCGTTTGTCGTGGTACTATTTGCTTGAAAATAACGCTGAAAAATTCCACTATTACCAGAAGCAGGTAGCCATTATAGGTCGGGAACATAACGACAAGGACAAGCAGGCTGTTAAAGAGGTAAAACGCAATGCTGCTTATCAGCCTCAACTTTTAGAAGCTCGAATTCGGTACGATGGCGGTTACTTTGCTATCGCCCATGATTTGTTGTCGGGTTTGGATCCGGGTAAACTTTCAGCTGAGGATCGCCTTGAATATTACTATCGTCAGGGGCGGGTTTTACACGACTGGGGCAAGGTGTTTGAAGCATTGTCGCCTTATACCGAATGTGTGAAGCTGGGCAGCAACGATGGCAACTACCTGCCGGCCAATGCCTGTTTACAATTGGGGAGTATTTACGAAGGCCGAAAGGATGTAACGCGAGCCCGGTTTTATTACCAAAAATGCCTCAGCTACGACAAACATCCGTTTACTAGCGGCATGCACATCAGGGCAAAAGCCGGCCTGAAACGACTAAAGCAACCATAAAAAAACGGGTCGTAATCGACCCGGTTTTTTTATGAGCTTTATTCTAGATTATTTAAATCGGTAGCGAATCGATAAGCCGAAACCACCACCATCAAAATAACTACCGCCAATTAAGTTCATGCTGGGTTTCCAATCGAGCGACATATTGAGGGGAACGGTTGGGAAATTATACTGCATACCAATGGCACCATCTATACCTATTCCTGAAGAACCGTTGTAATAGCGGTTGTTGAAGTTGCGGTTATTGGTATTGTACAGCCAAAGGTGACCACCAGCACCCACAAACCAGTCGATGCCCGGAGCTATCCCGGTAGGTTTATGGAAGAAATGATAAAGTACAGTGAGATTGGTCGACCAGGAACGAGCCGCAAGAATTCCTTCAATAGCAGCACCGCCAAAGTGGTGTTTGAGGGTCAGGCCTTGTTCATTCCCTAAACGAGCACCAATGCTGGTACCGCCTGAGCTTGAATAGCCTTTTTGTGCCTTGCTTTCAAGAGTGAGCATCAATACGCAAATCGCGCTTAAAAAAAGTAGCTTTTTCATATGAAGGATTTAAGTTGCAAAGATACGATTTAGCTCCTACTTGATACCGTTTAGTGGGTATAAGCGAAAATAGATTTACCTGCTACAGGGGATAGCCGCTGTATTGAAAGCTTGTCATATTTGCTTTTTTTAAATAGGAAAACATGAAGCACTTTTTATGCTGTATGATATCCTTCTTTGGATGGCATACCATGGGTTTTGCTCAAAGTCAGTTTCAATGGGTAAAATCTGCGGGAGGACTTGGCAAACACGACCAGGTTAGAGCCCTTGGTTTTGATTTGCAGGGAAATGTTTACGCCGCTGGCAACTATAACGATACTACCCGTTTTGACACGGTGTTATTGCCGGTTTGGTCGGGCACTGATGCGCAAGGAGGCTCTTTTTTGGTAAAATACAATGGAAGCGGCCAGCTAATCTGGGCGCAAAGCATGCGGGCCCGTACCAATATTACCACCAGGATGTGTGAGATTAGCGCAATGGCGGTAAATCCGGCTGGAGAAGCAACGGTTTTTGGCAGATTTACAGATTCCATGACGGTTTCAGGTCAAACCATTATTAACCCACATAACGGCTTTGGTGAAAACAGCTCATTCATAGCCAAATTTGATGCTACTGGTCAGTTACTATGGCTAAAAGTTATCGCATCCCGCCAAAGTACGGTGGTTGAAGCCCGCATTTTGGCTAATGACGATATACTCATCACCGGTATTTTTGCTAATTCCATAAATTTTGGCAACGGCATGAGTTTGGCCACTGGAAGCACCATTACCAATGAAACTTTTATTGCCAGAATCAGTAGTGCCGATGGTAGTTGTTTATGGGCAGTTAAACCAGAAGCCAAAAAGGAAAATAGGGTGAGTGGCTTGGTTGCAGATAGTGATAATGCCTATATCACCGGAGTTTTTCGAGACAGTATCCGCTTCAATGCCAATACAGCTTTTGGTGTGCATAGTCCTGAAAGTAATGTGAATAACCGCCGAAACTTATTTGTAGCGGCTTATAATTTGCAAACTGGCGCTTTCAGCTGGGCGCAGCAAATTAAAGGACAGCTGGACTGGGCAGCAGATATTACAGTACTGAATTCCGGCGTTGTAATTTGTGGTAATGCGACTGGCTACATTAAAATTGGTGAGGACAGTAGCACGGCAGGTGCTTTTGTAGCTGGCCTTAATATCACCAATGGGAATCAAATTTGGCTGAAAAAGAGCTCTAAATTTCTTAATAAACTCGTCCGGGCAGGTGCATCTGAATTTTTTGTATTGGGAAATGGTCCCAGCGGTGCCTGGGCTATTGATACCATCAATACGGGCTATATTGGTTCGGGTTTTATGTTTGCCAAGATGAATGCGGCAGGTTCAGCACTTTATGCTGAAGTATTTGGAGCCGGGGGTGCAACGATTGGGGTTGCTGATGCCGCTTATCAAGATGGGAATTTGATCGTAGGTGGAGGATGTTATGGTCTAGGTCCGGTTAGTCTTGGAAACAATGTTTCCTTGACTATAGATGAGTTAGGCTATAATAATCTGTGGTTTGGTTTATTTGGTGGAAGCGGCGTTGGAATGTCGGTGCATCAACTGATCAACCCCTTGCGAGATATAGTGGTTTACCCCAATCCCATTCGAGATGGTTTTGCCATTAAAACCGCGGAAGAAGGGCTAATTCAATACGAATTGATTAATCTCACCGGCGCGACACTGCTGAAGGGAAATGCTACATCTCAAGAATTTATCAATACTAATGGTCTGGCTGCTGGCACTTACTTCCTGCGCCTCAAGCAAAACAATCAATTTATAAGTCGGAAAGTGGTGCTGACGCCTTGAGTCGGTTTCCCAGCCACATGCCGGCCATAGAAGCAACAAAACCGGGCACTAAGGCAGGTAGGGAACTAGCAGTATGATATGCAAAGTAATACCACACTGCCCCGCCGCATATCATGGATAAGGCTGCCCCGGTAGGGGTAGCCTTTTTACTGTAGATGGCGGCAAACATGGGAACCAACAGGGTAACCAATCCCAGCACACTTGATTCCCCTACCAAAGCGTAAATGTTATTGCGTTTCAAGGCCATCCAACAGCCTGAAGCGGCTATCAATACTACCGAAAACCGGAGGAGCAAGAGAAAATGTTTGTCACGCAATTTGTGTTTCAGCTGTGGTTTGATGATGTTTTCGGTAAGAATAGAGGCAGGTGCAAGTATAGCGCCGGAACAGGTACTGAAAATGGCAGAAATGAGCGCCCCAAAGAACAATACCTGTAACCAAAACGGACTGTGCGCCATTACCAGTCGAGGCAAAAGCTGCTGAACTTCTCCCGCTAGCCATTCGGGATATAACTGACGCGCAATGAGGGCGATACATAAGGGGAGTGCAGCGATAATTAAATACAAAACGGCACCTATGTAAAAGGAGTAAACCGCGGTTTTTTCGCTGTTGCTCGCATTCATTCGTTGAAAGATATCCTGGGAAGGTAGGCTACCCAGACTGATGGTCATCCAGCCGGCGAGATAAACCAACCAGGATTGGGGGTCGGCTTCGGGCAGCATGCGGAAAAAGCCGGGCTCAGTGTGGTTCAGCACTGTATCTAGACCGCCGGAATTAGCTGCCAGTTGCCAAAGCACGGCTGCCAGTCCCAGTACAATGAGGATGCTCTGCACAAAATCGGTGAGCGATAAGGCCCACATCCCGCCGGCGAGTGTATAGGCGGCAACAATACAGCAACTGAGGATAATGCCCTGCGACAAACTCAAATTGGTAACCATCTCGAGCAAAAGTCCAAGTGCGACCAACTGTGCGGCGATATATCCCAAAAAGGTGAGTAACATGGCTAAGGATGCAATAAATTCTACTTTTGGGCCGTAACGATTGCGGTACAAATCACCTAGGGTCAGGAGGTTCATGCGGTATAACTTCCGACTGAAGATGAGCCCGAATAAAAGTAAACACAAGGCCCCGCCGAATGGATCTTCTACGATGCCGATTAAACCGTGCCTGGCAAATTCGCTGCTGGCACCAAAAAGTGTTTCCGAGCCAAACCATAGTGCGAAAAGCGCAGCAGAGCTCATAAAAAGCGGAATGCGCCGACCAGCATGGAGATAATCGCTGCTGTTTTTTACCCGCATGGCGGCCCAGAAACCTACGAATACGGTAAGGGTGAGATAGGCAATGATGTAGGGCAACAACATGCTGCCTGTAATTAAGCGGGGAATTGTTTGCGGAGGATATCGAGCAGCTCGGTATAAACAGCTGGTGTGCCTGCCAGTATCTCGAGTCCGTATAAGTATTTATTACCTCCATGGAAATCGGTCACGATACCGCCGGCTTCCTGTACCAACAACGCCCCGGCTGCCACATCCCAGGGTTTGAGGTTGTACTCGAAATAGGCTTCGAAACGACCGGCCGCTACATAAGCCAGGTCGAGTGCGGCTGAACCAAGCCGGCGCATGCCCTGACTGCCCTGCATACACTGACGTAATACCTCGAGATAAGCAGGCATCTTGTCGAAATTATAATAGGGGAAGCCGGTAGCCAGCAGACTTTCATTCATGGCGGGTACCTTACTTACACGAATGGCCTGGCCATTCAAAAATGCACCACCACCTTTCACGGCACTAAAACATTCTCCACGGCTTACTTCATACACCATGCCCAGTTGAAGTTCATCTTGGTAAATGAGCGCAATACTGATGGCAAAAAAGGGCAAACCATGTATAAAATTGGTGGTGCCATCAAGTGGGTCGATGATCCAGCGCCAAGGTTTGGCTTCCTGTGAAACTGTACCTTCTTCGGTTAAAAAACCGGCTTCCGGAAACAAGACTTCAAGACCGGCAACCAGGGCTTGTTCCGACTCCCTGTCAACATAACTTACCAGGTCGTGCAGCCCTTTGTACTCAATGCGCTCCCGACCAAACCCTGCCAATTCGTTGAGCTGAAACTTGCCTACCCTACGGCAAAGCTCTGTAACATCTGTGACTAATTGTTGCAGTTGGGTGAGTGTCATGGGCGAAGGGCTTTTTTGGTGCGTGAGCGAGCCAGTCCGATAAGATAGAGTAAAACCGCTAAAAAAGCGGCAGTACGACCTATATAATCGCCGTATTGGGTGTAAAAGGTTAGTTTTTCATTCAAATGAAGCTGAGCAGTAAGCGTGGTTTGTTCCCACCAGCCTGTCTGCCCTACCACATCGCCGCGTTGGTTGATGAAACCCGATATGCCGGTATTGGCCGACCTGGCGATGTCGCGTCGGTTTTCGATGGCACGTAATCGGGCGAAAGCGAGGTGTTGTTTGTAGCCATCAGTATTGCCCCACCAGCCGTCGTTGGTGATGATGGCGATGAGATTGGCGCCATTGCGTATATATTCAGTAACAAACCCTCCAAAAACCGATTCATAACAAATAACCGGTGCTGCAGCTATGCCGGCATGCCTGAATACGGCGCGTTTCTCCTGGGTACCCAATGTGCCTGTCATGCCGCCCAAATCAAGAGACAAACCCTCCAAAAAACCCATCAGCTTGGGATAGGGTAATTTTTCAACGCCTACAACGAGTTTGCTTTTGTGATACACAAGAGGTGGGGCAAAGTTCCGGTAAAGCAAAGCGCTATTGTGCGGCAAATAATAACCGCCATTCGGATGGGGTCGGGCGAAATCAGGTAACTTGGCACCCTGAGGGAAATCGCTTATGGCACTGGCACCTACCAAAAAAGCAGGGCCTTCATAATTGGCTAAAAAACTCTTTATGGTGCTTTGCTGCCAGTTTTCATCTCCCCGATTGAGCCATAGGTTGCCTGGAATGGAAGTTTCCGGCCATAAAACCAAACGCGTTTCCGGGCTCATTGAACGGTCGCTGAGGAGGAGCAAGGTATCTAATTGCCGACCATATAATTCCTGGTCAAATTTGCCGGAGTAGGGATCGTAATTGGGCTGGACAACAGCAACTTCGGCGGTGAATCCCTGGGGTTGATAGGCCGAATAGGTGGCATAAGACCACACGGCCGGCACGGCCAATAGCACCACAAAACGCACATAATAACGCAAAGCACTCCAGCCAAACCAGCGCTTTTCGTCGCTGTCGAGGGCCGGATTACGTCGAAGCAGGGTGTGTTTAATGGCATAAAAAAAAGCGATATTTAAGAGTAGAACCCATAAACTGCCACCAAAAACGCCCGTTTTGTCGTACCATTGCACCAATTCAGGGGTGTTGGCAAATAGGTTTCCCAAGGTGAGCCAGGGGAACTCCAGGTCCCATTGGTAATGCAGGTATTCATAGCTGATCCAAAAACTAATCAAGCCAAGAAGTGCAAAACGTTCGCCTGCCCGCTTTTTGAGTTGGTGGAAAAAAAAGAAGGCCATACTCATAAACAACGTATTGGCGAGTATGGGCGAAATGGCACCAATCCAGGCAGCATTTTTGATCCACCACAAACAAAGTGTATTGAGTATTAAAAACTGTAAACTGGCCCACCAGAACAGTTTTTTGCCGCTGTCGGCCTGACCGCTATAAAACAAATCATCCTCGATGAGCAGCATCGGAACCAGGAAAAAAAACGACAAATACACCTGGTCGTTGGGCGGAAAAGCCAGCCAAAAAAACAAAGCGCCCGTCAGGGCGTACAACAATTTAGCGGATAGGGGCTGCGCCAGCCAGAACGAGTACGAATTCACCTTTGGGAGTTGTTTTTTTAAAGTGTGCAGCGAGCTCGGTCAAACTGCCGCGACGGGTTTCTTCAAACTTTTTGCTGATTTCCCGGGATACCGAGGCCTGGCGGTCGCCACAATACTCGGCCAGTTCTTCCAGGGTTTTGACGATACGGTAAGGCGATTCGTAAAACACAAGGGTACGCGTTTCGCTGACCAAGGCTTTTAATCGGGTTTGACGACCTTTTTTTTGAGGTAAAAAGCCCTCAAATACAAAACGATCACAGGGCAAACCCGAAACAACCAAAGCAGGTAAAAAAGCAGTAGCACCGGGTAAACATGCCATTGGCAGCCCAGCTTCGGCGCAAGCCCGGGCCAATAAAAAGCCAGGGTCGGAAATGCCAGGTGTGCCTGCGTCGGATATGAGGGCTATGTTTTTGCCTTCTGCGATAAAGTCAACTAAACGCTGGGTTTGCTGATGCTCGTTGAATTTATGGTAGGATTGTAAGGGACTTTGAATGCCGAAATTTTTCAGAAGAACACCACTTGTCCGGGTGTCTTCACACAAAATTAAATCTGCCTCACCCAATAAGCGCAAAGCACGGGCTGTTATATCTTCCAGGTTCCCAATAGGGGTGGGTATAAAAATGAGTTGACCGCTTTCCTTATTCACGAGCTTGAAGATAAGTGGTAAAATCTGCTATCAGCCCAAAAACAGCATCATAACGTGCAAAAGGAAGTGCTTGCGCTACATCAAATACATTGTGGTAGGCAGTCACATCACCCAACGTATAAATGAAGAAGGCCGGGACTTTGCGGCGACTGAAAGGATAATGGTCGCTGTTGCGGGTATTTTCACGAGCCACAACTTTGGGCAGTTGATACAAACTATCGTTACGTTTTACCAGATAGCGGTATTCCGCATCGTGACTGGTCGCATTAACTACAGTGATGCCTTCACTACCCCCGCCCATTAGATCGAGATTAATCACAAAACGGATTTTTTTTAGAGGAACCAGCGGGTCTTCGTCTACAAAATAACTGCTTCCAACCAGACCGGCTTCCTCGGCGCCGAAGGCCATGAACAAGAGTGAATAAGCTGGTCGGTTTTCGGGCAGACTAAAATGTCGGGCGAGATCAAGCATCATGGCTGTACCTGAGGCATTGTCGTGGGCACCGGGGAAGGTGGTTTGACGGCCCATTTGTCCCAAATGGTCGTAATGTGCCCCAATAACGATAAAGGAATCAGGGCGAGTACTGCCTCTCAGCAAGCCAATTACATTGGCCTGACGTTGTTGTTTGAACTGGCTATTTACCACATAATCTACCCTTTTTAGTGGGTTGGGCATTACACTGTCGTGCACCAAAAATCGGATTTGCGGCTGTACATCTCTGCCCACCGACCAAATTAATGCTTGCGAAGTGGTTTCTATCAATACTGGCAAAGACGCGTCGGTAGCCAGTCGGCTGATGGTTTGAGCCTGTGCTTGCAATTGCACTTCTTTCCCAACCCTGGCCTTTTGGCCGCTGCCTGCCTGACTCTGCGGATGAACGAGATAATGTTTGCCGGGGGTGAGTAAGCGGCCATTTAAGCGCAGTCCCACCGTATCGGGAAAGCAATTCACTTCAAGTGAAAACCACTGCCGGTAGTCGTCGCCTATACTCTCCAGCCCCAGTCGATGAAATTCCCGGGCAATGGCTTCGGCAGCTAATTGTTGACCATCGGCGACATAGCCTCGACCGGCAAAGCTGGCACTCGCCAATGTGTCTACCCATTTTTGGGCATAATGGCGGTTTTGCCCGAACAAAATGGCCGGACAGCTAAGCAGAATGAAGAGGATGTTAGCCCGCCACCAATTCAAAACGATACGACTCCATGATGAGGTTGGCCAGCAATTTTTTGCAGGCTTCTTCTACTTCGGCACGGGCTTCGGCTTCAGAAGCCGCTTCAAGTTGCAGGGTGATGTGTTTTCCCACGCGTACCGAGCTGATGTTGTTGAGTCCAAGTTTACGGAGGCCGGCATTAACGGCTTTTCCCTGTGGGTCTAGCAGGGCTTCGAGGGGCATGATGTCGATTTCGGCGCGGAATTTCATCTGATTTTAGGCTTAAAAAGTGCCAGCACCGCCGACACTAAAATGTAGGCCAAAATTACAAAAGCCAAGCCGAGGTAGGAGAGAGAAATGATGAGAATTAACGAAAAAATCAAAAAAACATAAATCAACTCGTTGCCCGACCAGCCAAAATGTTTGAATTTGAAGGCAAACAGCTCGAAAGAAGCATTCAACAGCAAGGCGAGGCCAAAGGCAAAAGCAGCTACCATACTTTTGTCGAGCTGCGGCAAAAGCGTATTCGTACTATTGAGCAACCAGATAAGTAAGGATGCCACCAAAATGGCACTAGCCGGGGTAGGTAAGCCGATAAATTTGTCGCTTTGGCGGGTATCGTGGTTAAATCTTGCCAAACGTAATGCCGACAAAACAGGCAGAATAAGCACCGCATACTCCAATCCAACTCGGCCTGGCACCGAAGCAGAAAGCTGGTAAAGTAAAATGCCGGGCAATACCCCAAAGCTGACTACATCGGCCAGTGAATCGAGGTCTTTGCCAATAGGCGAACTGGCCTGTAGAGCACGGGCTGCGAAACCATCAAAAAAGTCGAGTACGGCTGCTATATAAATACATCTCGCAGCACTCACCAGATCGCCCCAACCGGCGAAAATGATACCAATACATCCCAATAGAAGATTGGAAAGCGTAATTATATTAGGTAGATGACGGAGTAAATGCATAGCTGAAGGGCTAAATTAATCAGAATATCCTGTTATCGTTGAATGTCGGGCTAATTTGGACAAGTCCAACTCCGACTGGCTACCTATCAGAGGGTACAGTAAGAAAAAGTTTGCTCAGCTCGCGCGTATGCTGCTTCTTTGAAACATTAATAGTCCGGATAGCCAATGTATTTTAATTATCACGACAGCTTAAACCTGATTTCAAAATTGAGCATTCGCAGGCTATGGAATGCCATAAAGGTTTACAGCAGTTTTCAACTCAGTAAATTAACTGCCCAACCCATTCAATGGGGGCTGCCTATGAGTATAAGTTTTGAGCCGACTACCAGCTGTAATCTGCGTTGTCCCGAATGCCCCAGTGGCTTACGGGAGTTTACCCGGCCTACAGGCATGTTGCAACAGGATTTTTTCGAAAAAACCATCGATGATATCGCTAAAGATGTGTTTTATCTTATTTTTTACTTTCAGGGTGAACCTTACCTGAATCCAAAGTTTCTGGATATGGTTAATTATGCGCACAAACGTGGCATGTATACCGCCACCAGCACCAATGCCCATTATTTAAATGATGAAAAAGCACGTTTGACCGTAGCAAGCGGACTCGACCGCCTCATCATCAGTATCGATGGTACTACCCAGGAGGTGTACGAAAATTATCGTGTGGGTGGTAAACTCGATAAGGTGCTGGAGGGCGCACGCAACATAGTAAAGTGGAAGAAGGCGTTAAACAGCACCAAACCATTTGTCTTTTTTCAATTTTTGGTAGTAAGGCCGAATCAGCATCAGCTTGAGGATGTAAAACGGTTGGCAAAGGAAATAGGGGTAGATCAGGTGAGATTTAAAACAGCCCAGGTTTACGATTACGAAAATGACCCTAATCAGCTTATTCCCGATCTCGATAAATACAGTCGCTACCGCAGGGATAAGTCGGGTCAGATGCAGGTGAAAAACGGACTTTCCAATCACTGTTGGCGTTTATGGAGTGCTAATGTGTTAAGTTGGGATGGTTTAGTAGTGCCTTGCTGTTTTGATAAAGATGCCCAGCACAAATTGGGCGACCTCAAAAAACAGTCGTTTCGGGAGGTATGGCAAAGCGAGGCCTACCGTAACTTTAGAACGGAACTGCTGTCCAGTCGTAAAAACATCGACATCTGCAGGAATTGCAGTGAAGGTCTCCGGGTGTGGGAGAAATAATGTTTATTTTCGGTGCTATGAAGAAGATTTTCAACCTCTGCTGGCTTGTTTGCTTACTTGGCCTGAGCGGGCCATTGACTATTTTAGCCCAGCCCATAGCTTTCGCCGTGCATGGCGGTGCCGGAGCAGCCGATTCCATGAAAATGTCGCCTGCGCTGCGTTCTGCGATATCGGCGGCATTAACGGAGGCTGTACAAACGGGTTATGCCATACTGGAAAAGGGTGGTACCAGCCTCGAAGCGGTTGAAGCTGCCATCATCTTGCTTGAAAATTCGCCGCTGTTTAATGCAGGAAGAGGTGCAGTCACCACAGCCACTGGCATCTGTGAATTGGATGCTGCCATAATGGACGGGAAGACCGGCAAGGCAGGGGCTGTGGCCGGGCTGCATCACATTAAAAATCCTATCAGTTTGGCACGTTTGGTCAAAGACAGCACATCGCATGTGATGCTCATCGGGGAAGGAGCAGAAGCTTTTGCAAAAACCCAAGGTGTTGAATTTGTGAACCCGCTGTATTTTCTGGAAAAATCGGAATTGAAAGGTTATGCGCCTGAAGTTTATCGACTACACGACATTAAGTTTGGCACGGTAGGCGCCGTGGCGCTCGATAAGTCAGGTAATCTGGCTGCCGGTACATCTACCGGAGGTATGCAAGGTAAAAAATTTGGTAGGGTAGGCGATGTGCCAATAATAGGTGCAGGCACTTATGCGAATAATGCTACGCTGGCGGTAAGCTGCACCGGTCATGGTGAATATTTCATTCGCGAGGTAGTCGGACACGAACTATCCGCCCTGGTGCTATACAAAGGGCTTAGTCTGCAAGCCGCAGGCGATGAACTGATTCACCAACGACTGGCGCCTATGGGTGGTAAGGGCGGCTTAATAGCGATTGACAAATGGGGGAATATTCATATGCCTTTTAATACCCCGGCTATGTTACGGGCAAGCAAAGACAGCAAAGGACATTTGTATGTTCGCTTATGGCAGTAGCTTAACACATACAAAGCTGCTTTTAACATATCATATGCTTTAAAATGTAAGCCATTGCGTATGGCCGAATCGATTTCGTGCTATCTTTGTACCTGCATGTCCAAAATTATTAAGGTCTGCAAACGTTAAATTAACCTATGATTACACCTGCCATTCGCTTTCAGCGCAAGGATGAAACCGGTTTTTTCCGGGAACTAAAAAATCGTATCGACAACTACTTCGAAGAGAATAAACTTACAAAAACCGGCGGTAGTCGTATGGTTTGGAAAGCTGTTGGTATGATGAGCATGTATCTCCTCCCGTATGGATTGATACTTTCAGGCATGTTCGGCCCTTGGACGATGCTTTTGCTTTGTATCTGGATGGGAGCGGGTTTAGCCGGCGTCGGCATGTCGGTGATGCATGATGCCTGTCATGGGGCTTTTTCTGACAAACGTTGGGTGAACAAATTGTTTGCCCGTTCGATGTATCTCGTTGGAGGCAATGTATACAACTGGAAAATTCAGCACAACACCTTGCACCATACCTTCACCAATGTGCATCATGCCGATGAAGATATTGCCGGTAAGGCCTTTCTTCGCCTTGACCGCAACGACGAGTTGAAGCCCAGTCATCGCTACCAGCATTATTATGCATTCGCCTTATATACACTCATGACCATTGCTTTCCATGTGAAAGACTTCCGTCAAGTGTGGAATTGGGGCAAACAAACTTCACGGAAGGTATTTGTACGCGAATTCAGCTTGTTGGTGTTGGGCAAGCTGTTCTTTTTCGCCTTTTTGCTCGTCCCGCCAATGTTGATGTTAGATGTAGCTTTCTGGCAGGTGCTGATTGGATTTATGGCTATCAACCTGACTTCAGGTTTTATTCTTTCGGTGATTTTCCAGTTGGCTCACATCGTAGAAGAGGCCGAGCAAATTAAGGCTTTAGATGGTGAAATCGACCACATTTTCGCTGTACATCAGCTCAAAACCACTGCAAACTTTTCGCCACGGAGTAAATTTCTGACTTGGTATTTGGGGGGATTAAATTTCCAGGTAGAGCACCATTTATTCCCCAATATCTGTCATTTGCATTACAAACATCTCGCGCCCATAGTCGAAAAAACGGCTCGCGAGTATAATGTATCCTACCACATTCACCAAACCTTCGGCAGTGCGTTAAGTTCGCATATGCGAATGCTCAAAAGGTTAGGTACGCAACCGTAGATATGTTATATAATGTTATAAAGTTGAAGACGTCCCGCTAAGCGGGACGTTTTTTTGTTCCAAACTACTTTATAACTTTTAGAACCTTATAGCCCTCGCAGCGATTAGTTGAGTGCTTTCTGAAAGACAACCTGATCTAATAATATCCCGAACTTCTCGCCGATGTTGCGGAACCAGGCAATTTGTTTGTAGCCAGCCTGTTCAAAAAGCTGGAATGCAGCCGGCGTATTTCCAGTGACGGTGCTTAATAAGTTGAGCAGGCCTGCCTTTCGGGCCTGATGCTCAAGTTCTACCAGCGCATGTTTGCCATAACCCTTGCTGCAGTATTCGGGTTTGATATATATCCAGGCCTCTGCTGTATGTCGATAAGCCAATGATTTCTGAAAGGGCACCAGGGCACAAAATCCAACCACTTTCTCTTCTTTGTCAAGAAGTGTTAATGCCGGATAGACAGGATGATCGAGATAAATCAATTGCTGGAACTCTTTCATGGTTGGGGGCTCCACCAGCAAATTGGCCGTAGTTTGACGTGTATAATGATCAAAAATGGATTTTACTTCTTCCAATTGATCCGAGACTAAGGGTTGGTAACGTATTTCCATAGCTATTGGCGTTACCTCAAATTTCTGCTGATCACAGAATTTTCACTTGTTAAGGCTTATTAATTAACTTTTTGACTGTTTTCAAGACATTTTTCTGACAGAACCGACAGTTGGTTTAGTTTGCCCGAAATCCTCAAATCAACTGAACAAGCTGGCAGCAGGAGCGTTAACTTTGCATCATGGCTGTACAACCTACCGAAGCTGCTGTTCTGGCAGCGTTGAGCCGGGTAATAGAACCCGATTTACGCAAAGACCTGGTAAGTCTGAAAATGATTAAGTCGCTGGAAATAGCTCCTGATAGCATACGTTTTACTATCGAACTTACCACGCCTGCCTGCCCTTTGAAAGAACAGATTGAGGCAGATTGCCGAAATGAACTGGCAGTTGATTTTGGAACAATCCAGGTTGAAATCAACCTGAGTGCCCGGGTCATCGGACAAGGAAATGCCCGTGACCTGATTCCGAATGTCAAAAATGTGATACTGGTAGCTTCCGGTAAAGGTGGCGTGGGTAAAAGCACCGTTTCTGCCAATCTGGCCATTGCTTTAGCACAAACTGGCGCCAAAGTGGGATTGATGGATGCCGATATCCATGGGCCAAGTCTACCTATGATGTTCGATTTACAAGGTCAGCGACCGGAAATGGTCGGAGACACCATTGTACCCATAGAAAAATATGGCATTCGAACCATGTCGATAGGCTTACTGGTCGATGCCAAACAGGCTATCGTTTGGCGGGGTCCTATGGTGAGCAATGCCCTCCGCCAATTTTTTACCGATGTTCAATGGGGCGAGCTTGATTATCTGCTAATCGATTTGCCTCCTGGTACAGGCGATATTCACCTCACACTTGCTCAATTACTTAAAGTTGCTGGCGCCGTCATTGTCACTACCCCACAACAAATTGCCCTGGCCGATGCTCGCAAAGCAGCTGCCATGTTCCGCATGCAGGGGATTGAAATCCCGGTACTGGGTGTGATTGAAAATATGTCGTGGTTTACCCCCATCGCCCATCCCGACGAAAAATATTATATACTAGGCCGAGGAGGTGGCGATTTACTGGCGACGGAGCTGGATGTGCTGCTGTTGGGACAAATTCCGCTGGTGCAAGGCATAGCTGAGGCCGCAGATGGCGGTCGACCTATTGTTTTAGATGCCGGTAACCCAGCCGCTTCCTATTACAACCAACTCGCCGGTGCCTTGGCGCAGCAACTTTCAATTGGAAACCTGTCAACTGCCCAGCCTTTAGAGGGGTAAGCTGTTGGTAAATAGCCTATTTTTGCAAATATGATGGTGCATGTCGATTTAATCAAAAAAGTAGAGGAAGCGCTCGATAACATCCGGCCCTATCTGCAAACCGATGGTGGCGATGTAGAGGTGATAGATATTACCCCGGAAATGGTGGTACGTTTGCGTTTGATGGGCAATTGTGAAAGTTGCAGCATGAGTGCCATGACAATGAAAGCCGGCATCGAAAAAACCATTCGCAAAGCCATTCCGGAAATTACCGGCGTGGAAGCCATTGGCGAAACGCAAATTTCACAGGCATGACCCGCGCAGAAATACATGCGCAGATGTTGGCGAAAAAATCCTTCCTCTGCGTCGGGCTCGACACCGATCCGGCCAAATTACCGGCCATACTTAATAATGAAAAGAATCCGGTGTTGTCATTTAACCAAGCCATCATCGAAGCTACCCAGGATTTAGCTGTCAGTTATAAACCCAACCTCGCTTTTTATGAAGCCCTTGGTCCAGGAGGCTGGGACACCCTGCAAGCTACCTTGGCCGCCATTCCTGCTGAAGTCTTTACAATAGCTGATGCTAAGCGCGGCGACATTGGCAACACAGCCGATGCATATGCCCGCACTTTTTTTCATACTTATCAGTTCGATAGCGTGACTATCAACCCCTATATGGGCAGCGATTCGGTGACGCCGTTTTTGCAATATCCGGGCAAATGGGCTATTGTATTGGGATTGACTTCTAATCAGGGGGCAAAAGACATTCAATACCTGGAAGCGGGTGGAGAGCGAGTTTATGAAGCTACCATGCGTCAGGTTGCCAATTGGGGCACGGCCGATAATACCATGTTTGTGGTGGGTGCCACCAGGCCTGAAGAACTTAAAAAAATACGACAGCACTATCCGGATCATTTTCTGCTCGTTCCCGGTGTGGGAGCGCAGGGCGGAAGTCTCGCTGATGTTTATAAAAATGGAGCGAACTCCTTGTGTGGACTGCTGGTGAATGCTTCGCGGAGTATATTGTATGCTTCATCCGGTGCCGATTTTGCGGAGGCTGCACGGGCGGAAGCTTTGCGGATGCAGTCGGAGATGGCCGCTTTGCTTGTTTAGGCATATCCAGATGGGCCGCGGATGACTCGGATTTTTATGATTATCGCGGATTTTTAGGACAGCACTTCGAGCTTGAGTGAAGAGGTTGTTGGATAGGCGGTGCAGCTGAGTATCCAGCCGGCGGCGAGTTCGGCATCGGTGAGGACTTCATTGATGCGGTGCGCTACCTCACCCGATTTTTTGTGTAAGATGCAGGTACCGCAAAAGCCGTTTTCGCAGCTGTAGTCGAGGTTTATGCCTGCTTTTTTAGCGCTGTTGAGCACGTTTTCCCCTTTTTGAGCTGTCCAGACCATCGTTTTATCACCGTTTTTATAATGGACTTCACATGTTACCGCCTCATCCAACACACTTTTGCCGTTGAAAAACCGCTGGCCTTCGCTAGCGAAATTCTCCTGGTGTATTGAGGTTTCATGGATGCCCATAAATCCCAACGTAATCCGTGTGGTTCTCATGAAGGCAAAGGGGCCGCATAAAAAGTAGTGGGCTTCCTGCCACCTTGGCCAGCTATTAACCAATATTTCCAGACCCAGATTGCCTATTCTTTTGGGAATACCGGCGGTAGGCTGACTTTCAAACCAATGAATATACAAACGCTCCGGATATTGATGTTGCATAGTCAACAATTCAGCACCAAACCAAGCTGTTTCCTGGTTTTTGCAAGCGTAAACCAACCGCACCTTAACCGCATTTTCGCCCAGAGCCTGGCGAATCAAAGGTAAAACCGCCGTAATCCCTGAGCCTGCAGCTACAAAAACCAGCAGGGGTGGTAAGGCGGTTGGCAATACAAATCGCCCGTTGGGAGGCAGGCTTTCCAATACATCTCCTACCTTCACCTGTTCAATGATCCAACGCGAAGCCAAACCATTGGTCACCCTGGCCACTGCAATAGCCGGTGCCTCCTCCGGCAAGCTGCACAACGAATACGACCTCCTCACTTCCTGACCAGCTATGGGCAACAGCAGCGTGAGGTATTGGCCGGGCTGATGCGACCAGTTTACGGGGCGCTCGAACTGAATCAGTCGGCCGCTAGGGCCTATGGGCTGGATGGAAGCTACTTTGAGTTGGAGGGGCATGGTGGTTTTAAAGCGCTAAAGTTATCAGATTCTTAAATTGGCCAATTTTTAACATAGGGGATTTTAGTTTCACAGAAGACGCTGTGAAACTCCTTTTGACATTGCGTTAATAAACTAAAACCCAAGTTCATCCCGTCGGGCCTGACTGGATTTAGCTCCTCGTTCCTTGTCGCTGAATGGGGGGGTACGACCATATTCCCACCCGGAGTCGCTGGGGCGTCTCCCCGGGTTTTTTGTTCGCTCCTTCGCTTGCAGGCTTTGGCCTGCAGACTTCGGATCAAACAAAAAACCCGGGAGGCTATCGCCCCTCGGGTTTAAACATTGTCGGGGTGACTGGATTTGAACCAGCGACCACACGCCCCCCAGACGTGTACGCTAACCGGACTGCGCTACACCCCGAATTTTGTGCTTGCAAATATAGGCCGATGTGGGGAATTGTCAAGTATCGCGCAACTTTTATCCCGAACCGCGCAAAGTGAGTCCAAGCGCTTGGAAGCCAGCTTTTATGGTTTTAGCTTGAGCTATGAATGAGTATTTTTTGCATTATGTGTGGCGGCACAGGCTCTTTGAAACAGCCAGGATGTGCTGCGAAAACGGGGAAGAATTGGCCATACTTCATCCCGGTTTCTACAATCGCGATGCCGGCCCCGATTTTCAGGAAGCTTTATTACGTATTGGCGATACCCGATGGATGGGCAGTGTGGAATTGCACCTGAAAAGCAGCGACTGGTTGGCCCATAACCACAGCAGCGATCCGGCATACAGTAATGTGATTCTGCATGTAGTTTGGGAGCACGATACCGACATTGCTCGTGACGACCAAACGGTTTTGCCGGTGTTTAGCTTGCAGAGCCGGGTGTCGAGTGTGCTGGTGAAACGCTATAGCCTGTTGAGCTTCAGCCATGAACCTATTCCCTGTGCCCGCCATTGGAAAGGTCATTTTCCAACTGCAGCCTGGCAAATGCTGGAGCGAACGGCAGTGGAAAGACTCGAAAAACGCACGGAAATCATACTGAAGCTGGTTGAAGACCGACAAGGAGACTGGGAAGCAGCCTGTTGGCTGTGGCTAGCACGGGCCTTTGGGCAACGGGTGAACGCTGATGCTTTTGAACGACTAGCGACCAGTCTGCCATGGAAACTGGTCCAACGATTGGCTACTCAACCTTTCCAGCTCGAGGCGGCTCTTTTTGGTCAGGCAGGCTTTTTACATGTACCGAATAACCCATATCAGAAAAAGCTCCAGAAGGAGTACCGTTATCTCAGCATTAAATATGATATGCAACCTGCTCTTGGCTTACAATGGAAACGCCTCAGGATGTATCCTGCCGCTTTCCCGCAAGTTCGTTTGACACAACTGTACCGATTGCTCAAACAACACCCCCGACTCCTGGCCGATTTGTTAGAAGCTGAGGATGTGAAAGCACTGCGCCAATTATTCTCAGCACTCAATACTGAGGAGCATTCCCTGTGGCCAAATGGTGTAAGTCGCGCGCGTGGACCGGCCAAAGCTACACTGGATCGATGGCTAATAAATGCGGCCATACCTTTGGTATTTGCTTACGGACATTTTCACCAATTGCCTGAACTGACTGAAAAAGCTATGCGTTGGCTGGAAAGTCTCACTGCCGAGAATAACCAGGTGACCCGGCAATATGATAATTTGGGACTAAAACCGTTAAATGCCTTGCACAGTCAGGGAATTTTGGAGTTAAACGCAGTATATTGCAACGCCAAACGCTGTCTGGACTGTCTTATTGGCAACCATTGGTTATTGAAAGTACCCCCATGAAAAAAATCGAAGTACTCACCAACGACCTCAAAGACTATTCTCAAGCACAATTATTTGGTGTTTGCAGCTACCTCGCTGATCGTTTTAATCTGTCGCTTGGGCGTGTCCGCAACGTCTTTATTTATCTCTCTTTTTTGTCTTTCGGCTCGCCATTGGTAATTTATCTCATCGTAGCTTTTTGGCTTGATTTTAAATCTTACATAAAACGAAAAAGCATCATTTGGGACTGATGTGATAACAAGTTTTTATGAAAATATTAATTACCGGCAGCCATGGATTATTGGGCCAGAAGTTGGTACATGCACTTCATACCGACCCTCAGGTAAGGTTGATTGCAACGGCCCGAGGTGAAAATCGTTTGAAATCGGTTAGTGGTTTTACCTATGCAACGCTCGATATCCTGGACGAACAGGAAGTTCATCAGGTGATTAGTAGATACCGGCCTGATGTGGTCATTCACACAGCCGCCATGACCCAGGTAGATGATTGTGAAGACCAACAAGAACTTTGCTGGGCGATGAATGTGACCGCTGTTGGCCATATCATTAAGGCTTGTACATTAGTAGGTGCACATTTGGTACATCTTTCCACCGATTTCATTTTTGATGGTATTTCCGGACCCTATTTGGAAACTGCTTCGCCTAATCCACTCAGCTTTTATGGTAAAAGCAAATTGGCCGCTGAAAAGCTGATACAGGAAAGCACTATAGGCTGGAGTATTCTCCGAACTGTGCTGGTATTTGGCGTGGTTGAAGATATGAGCCGCAGCAATATTGTTTTGTGGGCGAAAGCAGCCTTAGAAAAAAAACAGCAACTCAATATTGTCAACGATCAGTTCCGAACACCGACCTTGGCCGAAGACCTTGCACAAGGTTGTATACTGGCGGCCAAACAAAAAGCCCAAGGCATATACAATATCAGTGGGGCTGATTATATGTCGGTAGAGGAGTTGGTGCGCCGCGTTGCCCGTTATTTCGGGCTCGACGAAAGTTATATTCATCCCGTGAGTTCGGCTGCGCTCAGCCAAAAAGCAGCGCGACCATTGGTTTCAGGCTTTATTATCGACAAAGCCAAAAACGATTTGGGCTATACACCTCACAGCTTTGAAGCGGGTATTGACCTGGTCATGCAACAATTTAATCCATCGAAATAAGCGGAGTATTTGACTTTCCGGCTTAGGTGCTGTACTTTCAGCGCTTCGTTTATTTGCAAACTACATCTATGTCAACTAATTCAGATTCGTGGGGAACGCGCGTTGGTTTGATTCTGGCTATGGCGGGTAATGCTGTCGGCCTTGGGAACTTCCTGCGTTTTCCGGTTCAAGCTGTACAAAATGGGGGAGGAGCCTTTATTATTCCTTATCTCGTTTGTTTTTTATTGATGGGCATTCCGCTACTCTGGATAGAATGGTCGGTGGGTCGTTTTGGTGGCCGCTTTGGGAACCATTCCACGCCATTTATACTCGATAACATGACCAAACGCAAGTTTTGGAAGTACTTTGGGGTATTTGGCATCTTTACCAATATCGCTGTAGCCGCCTACTATTGCTATATAGAGTCGTGGACACTGTCGTATATGTACCATTCACTCATGCAGACATTCAGTGGCATGAGTCAGACCGGCATCGCCAGCTTTTTCGATTCGTATACCGATATCGGTCATTCTACCACAGGTATACCTTACGAAGCTGTGATATTTTATATCATCTGTCTGGTACTGAATACCTGGATTTTATCTAAAGGTTTGAGTGGAGGAGTAGAGAAAGTTGCCAAAATAGGTATGCCCTTGTTAATCGCCTTTGGATTTTTGCTGGCATTAAAAGGCTGGACGTTAGGTGACAGTGGTGCAACTGCCGGCTGCACGGATTGTAACAGTTTTTTGGGGCTCGATTTCCTTTGGAAACCGGAGTTTAAGTCGTTGCTCGACCCGAAGGTTTGGCTGGCAGCTGCCGGTCAGATTTTCTTTACACTATCAGTGGGCATGGGTACCATACAATGTTATGCAGCTTACGTCAAAAAGAAAGATGATATTGCGTTGAATGCCATGTCGGCGGGCTGGATGAATGGATTTGTGGAGATTGTATTGGGTGCTTCTATTGTTATTCCAATCGCGGTAGGTTACCTCGGTCTCGACTGGGTAAAAGAAAATGCCGGCTTTTCGATGGCGTTTCAAACCATGCCTTATCTCTTCCAGAAATGGGGTTTGTTCCTGGGTACAGCTGCCGGCTTTATGTGGTTTGGCTTGTTGTTCTTCGCGGGTATTACTTCTTCGCTGGCCATGGGTACCCCCTGGATGGGCTTCATGCGCGATGAGTTCGGCTGGGATCTCAAAAAGGGCGCCTGGTCGTTCGGCTTTATTGTGCTCTTAATGGGTTTGCCCACAGTGCTTTTTTATCAGGAAGGCGTTTTTGGAGAATATGACTATTGGGCTGGAACCGTTTCACTGGTGGTTTTCGCCTTGGCAGAGACCATTCTTTTTTCGTGGATATTCGGTATCAACAAAGGCTGGCAAGAGATAAATCTCGGCGCGGATATGCGCGTTCCCGGCATTTATAAGCCTGTTATAAAGTATATTACGCCATTATTGCTGCTCATTGTCTTTTTGGCAGCCATGTTTACCCCCAAAGACAACGACTGGAAGCGCGCGTTCTCCGAAGGTTGGGAATTGGATGCCAGCTCCATCATTGGTAATATCACCCATATGGGCATTGATGTTAATCGCGATTATTTTGCCGACTACTATGAATCAGGCGTAAGTGGACAGGTAAAACGCATTTATTCCGAACGCAGTAAGGTCAAGGTTGAGATCAGTCAGGCCGGTTCCGAAACCAAAACGACCACTTACGAATTTCATCCTACCGACCATCAGTTACTTGTCAGGCAAGGCGATCAAGTGACCCGACTTGACCGGCTGGCAACGGGTTCTTTCATTAACAACATTTTTTACACCGATATGGCCAGGCTTTGGCTGATGTGTCTGTTTGGCTTTTTAGCTTTTATGGTACACCGGGCCACTAAACAGCGCAAATTAAGCGGAAGGGAAACATCATGAGCAACAGTGCATTTATCACCATGATTCTTGTCCAGGTGACAGTAACCATCATTACAGGCTACTTTTTTTATAAGGTACTAACTATACCTCCTCGCCCCGAACCGGATTCTTATTCCGAAAACGACGAGGATCCGCGCTAAGCTTTAAAAGGATGGGAGATGGGCTATTGGCAGACTTTCTGGGTGCTGGGTAAAACCGAACGACAGGGTATACTTTTCCTGCTCGTTTGCATATTACTGAGCCTGGGACTGCCTTCCTGGCTCAGTCCCGACCGTAAGCTCACCGACCAGCCCGACCTTGCTTTGTTGGCCGTGCTGGATAGTTTGAAAGCTGCTGAAACAAATACTCCTGCCTTCTCAGTAAAGCAATTTGAAACAAAAGCCCTTGTTCATTTGCAGCCGTTTGACCCGAACACCATCGATAAAAGTGGCTTGCTTTCCCTTGGCTTAAGCGAAAAAACGGCAGAAAGTTGGTTAAGGTTTCGTGAAAAGGGTGGTAAATTCAACAAGCCGGAAGATATACGCAAGTTATACGCTTTGAGCCAGCTAGATAGGGATCGTTTATTGCCGTATGTTCAAATCAATGAAGCAGTAGAGGTGAAAAAGCCGCAGTCGCCGGAACGCATTGAAAAACAAATTGTGCGTATTGATTTGAATTCGGCTGATTCGTTACGTTTGCTTACTGTTCCGGGCATAGGGCCGGGTTTTGCCAGCCGGATTTTGCAAGCCCGGGCACGCTGGGGAGGCTGGTTCGAAATAACTCAATTATTGCAGATTTATGGGGTTGATAGCACACGACTCGCCGGCTGGGAACCCTACATTTCACTTCAACCTGATGCCGTAGTGAAACTTCAGTTGAATGAGGCTGATTTGAATTTGCTGGGGCGTCATCCATTGCTGGGATATGCCAAAGCCAAACGTATAGTAGCCTACAGAGAACAACACGGTCCCTTCCGGAGCTTGAAAGATTTATCCGCAGTTTACGGTATGGATAGTTCCACCCTGATTCAAATTGCTCCTTATCTGCAATGGTAATAGCCGCAACTCATGGCTTTATCCCTAATTTTGCCCACTTAAAAACAAAAGCAGGCTCAGTGGCCTTCTTAACATAAAAACTCATCTGTATGAATTTTGCGCAAACCGAAAACCAACAAATGATCGCTGAAATGATTCGCAATTTTGGTGAAAAACACATCAAACCCCACATGATGGCGTGGGATGAATCGCAGGAGTTTCCGGTGCACTTGTTCAAAGAGTTAGGTAAATTAGGTTTGATGGGTGTTTTGGTGCCAGAAGAATATGGCGGCTCCGGTTTTGGTTATTTTGAATATGTTACGGCCATTACAGAACTTTCAAAAATAGATGGCTCCATCGGCTTGTCGATGGCTGCACATAACTCTTTATGTACGGGTCATATTTTGTCGTTCGGCAATGAAGCGCAGAAAAAACGCTGGCTGCCCAAGTTGGCGAGTGCAGAATGGATTGGCGCCTGGGGATTGACCGAGCCGAACACCGGGTCAGATGCCATGCGAATGATGACCACTGCTGTACAAGACGGCGACTACTGGGTAATTAACGGCGCCAAATGCTGGATTACCCATGGTAAATCAAGTCAGGTGGCTGTTGTGATGGTGCGTACCGGCGAATTACTCGACTCACATGGCATGACTGCTTTCGTCATTGAAAAAGGAACACCGGGCTTTACCCATGGTCGCAAAGAAAACAAATTGGGCATGCGGGCATCGGAAACCACTGAGCTATTGTTCGACAACTGCCGGGTACACAAAGACAATGTCCTCGGTGAAGTAGGAGATGGTTTTATCCAGGCGATGAAAATACTTGATGGCGGTCGAATCAGCATTGCATCCCTGTCGTTGGGCATTGCCAAAGGCGCTTACGAAGCTGCACTTAAATATTCGAAAGAGCGGGAGCAGTTTGGTAAGCCCATCAGCGACTTCCAGGGCATTTCATTTAAGTTGGCTGACATTGCTACTGAAATCGCTGCTGCAGAATTGCTCACTTTCCGGGCAGCCGATTTAAAGAACCAAGGCAAGCCGGTTACTACCGAGTCGGCCATGGCCAAATATTATGCCTCAGAAGTGGCCGTACGAGCTTCCGTAGAAGGTGTACAAATCTTTGGCGGCTATGGTTATACCAAAGATTTCCCGGCCGAAAAATATTATCGTGATTCTAAACTCTGCACCATAGGGGAGGGTACTTCCGAAATTCAAAAATTGGTTATTGCCAGGAACATCCTGAAGTAATTGTATTATTCATTTTTATCACTACCTTTGCCCCTCTCAAAAAAGCAACATGATCAAAATTGAGGTTAAAGAGAACGAGTCGATTGACAAAGCGTTGAAGCGCTTCAAAAAGAAATTTGAAAAGACAGGTGTTTTAAAGGAACTCCGTGGTCGTCAGGCTTTTGAAAAGCCGTCTATCGTCCGTCGCCAACTGGTACTTCGCGCTGCTTATCGTCAGATGATGCAGCAGAGCGAGGCAATCTAAGCTGCCAATTCGTATCTTGCTGCTGAGATGGCAGTAAGTGAATTTGAAAGTTTTTTGAACTACCTGCGCTTCGAAAAGCGCGCGTCGGGTCATACAGTTTCCGCTTATGCGGGCGACTTGAACGATTTTTATGGTTACCTTGAAGTAACCTATGAAATAACTACCATCCAGGAAGTAGTGCACGCGCACATTCGCTCCTGGATGGTTTTTTTATTGTCTTCGGGTTTGGTTGCGCGTTCTATCAACCGCAAGGTGTCGACCTTGAAAGCTTATTATAAGTTTATGCTGCGGCAGGGTGTGGTGAAACACGACCCTACCGTGCGTATAGTGCGGCCCAAAGTGCCTAAACGTTTGCCCATGGTGGTGGATGGGCCAAGCATGTACCGGCTGCTCGATGATATTGTTTATCCGGAAGGTTACCTCGGCTTGCGTGACAAAACCATGCTGGAGCTTTTTTATGGTTGTGGCATCCGACTGTCAGAACTGTTGGGGTTGAGGCTGGGTGATGTTGATTTGCATCAACAGCAAATTAAAGTGCTCGGAAAACGAAATAAAGAGCGGATTATCCCTTTCCATACTTTGCTGCGCGACCAATTAAGGCTATATTTACAGGGCAGGGCAGCAGCATTTGGTGAAGTTCCTGAATGGCTATTTTTGACGGAAAAAGGCGAAAAAATGTATCCGGCGCTCATCTATAGAACCGTGCATCACTACCTGAGTATGGTAAGCACCTTGTCGCAACGGAGTCCTCACGTTTTACGCCATACTTTTGCCACACATATGCTTGATCAAGGCGCTGATTTGAATGCTGTGAAAGAACTGCTGGGTCATACCAGTCTCGCTGCAACCCAGGTTTATACGCACAACAGCGTAGAAAAGTTGAAAGAAGTTTATCGTAAGTCTCACCCCAAAGCCTAAAAAAGGAGAAAATCATGGACATTAACATCCAATCCATTCACTTCGATGCCGATGTGAAGCTCACCGATTTCATCAAAAAGAAAGTCGCCAAACTCGAAACCTACAACAACAAGGTCGTGAGTTCCGATATATTCCTCCGGGTCGAAAATGCCGAAGACAGTGCCAACAAAATCACAGAGATTAAAATGAATCTCCCTGGCAAAACGCTTTTTGCCAAAGAACAATGTAAAACCTTCGAAGAAGCAACCGACCTGGCCGTAGAATCGTTGCGCAGGCAGATTGGAAAGCTGAAAGATTAAGACCAGCTTTTCCTGGATTTTTTTTCAAAGGGCTATTGACTAGTCCGATTTATTAGTACATTTGCATTCCTTTTTGGCGGGTACCCCAGGTAGAAGCCGGAAAGGAATGTTCTTTTTAGTGGGCAATTGCCTCCTTAGCTCAGCTGGTAGAGCAACTGATTTGTAATCAGTAGGTCGCTGGTTCGAATCCGGCAGGAGGCTCAATGATGGGGAGATACCAGAGTGGCCAAATGGGACCGACTGTAACTCGGTTGAGAAATCTTCGAAGGTTCGAATCCTTCTCTCCCCACCATTTTGCTGGAAGCAAAGGTGACGTGAGTCGCAAAAGCGGGAGTAGCTCAGTTGGTAGAGCGATAGCCTTCCAAGCTATAGGTCGCGAGTTCGAGCCTCGTCTCCCGCTCAACACCTTCGGGCTTACCCGAAAAAGAAAAACCGGATCACACCGGGACCAGACTCCAGACGGGAGGAAGTCAAAAAGATTGCCGTTGTAGCTCAGTGGTAGAGCACTTCCTTGGTAAGGAAGAGGTCGACAGTTCAATTCTGTTCAACGGCTCAAGCAGTTAACGGAAAAGAAGCTGACCAATCTACCAGTACGCTTCCGGCAACGGTGAAAATGAAACATACACAGGACAAACTAAATAAGACTACAAATGGCAAAGGAAAAATTTGACCGCTCCAAACCGCACTTAAACATCGGTACCATCGGTCACGTTGACCACGGTAAGACAACCCTCACCGCCGCCATCACTAAGGTGCTGGCAGAAAAAGGTTGGTCAGAAGCTCGTTCTTTCGAATCGATTGACTCGGCTCCGGAAGAAAAAGAGCGTGGTATTACCATCAATACCGCACACGTTGAATATCAGACCCAAGATCGTCACTACGCACACGTAGACTGTCCGGGCCACGCTGACTATGTGAAAAACATGGTTACCGGTGCTGCCCAAATGGATGGCGCTATCATCGTGGTAGCTGCAACCGACGGTCCGATGCCACAAACCCGTGAGCACATCCTGCTCGCTCGTCAGGTAGGTGTTCCTGCCCTGGTAGTATTCATGAACAAAGTTGACATGGTTGACGATCCAGAATTGCTCGACCTCGTTGAAATGGAAGTTCGTGAACTCCTTTCTTTCTACGAATTCCCAGGCGATGATATCCCTGTAATCCGTGGTTCTGCCCTCGGTGCCTTGAACGGCGAGCCGAAGTGGGTTGATACCGTACTCGAGTTGATGGCTTCTGTAGACAACTACATTCCAATTCCTCCTCGTATGGTCGACCTGCCATTCCTGATGCCGGTTGAGGACGTATTCTCAATCACAGGTCGTGGTACAGTTGCTACCGGTCGTATTGAGCGTGGTGTAATCAACTCTGGTGATCCAGTCGACATCATCGGTATGGGTGCTGAGAACCTCAAATCAACCGTGACCGGTGTTGAGATGTTCCGTAAAATCCTTGACCGTGGTGAAGCTGGTGACAACACCGGTCTCCTCCTCCGTGGTATTGAGAAAACCGATATCCGTCGTGGTATGGTTATCTGTAAGCCAGGTTCTGTGAAGCCTCACCATGAGTTCAAAGCTGAGGTTTACGTATTGTCGAAAGAAGAAGGTGGTCGTCACACCCCATTCTTCAACAAATACCGTCCACAGTTCTATTTCCGTACCACTGACGTTACAGGTGAAATCAGCCTGCCAGATGGTGTTGAAATGATCATGCCTGGTGACAACATCACCATCACCGTGAAATTGATCGCTCCTATCGCTATGGAGAAAGGTCTTCGTTTCGCGATCCGTGAAGGTGGCCGTACCGTAGGTGCCGGTCAGGTGACTGAGATCCTCGCTTAATTAAACGTAAAGCTGATAGCGGAAAACTCTCCCTGACCGGGGAGAGTTTTCCCTGTCTATACGGGTGTAGCTCAATTGGCAGAGCAGCGGTCTCCAAAACCGCAGGCTGGGAGTTCGAGTCTCTCCACCCGTGCTGAAAGAAAGAAAAGAACCGGTTGTTTTTGCTAAGGTGTCGGAAGCCACCCCTGCAGAACTGGCCAGTACAGCTGAAAGGAAACATGAATAAGATTCGTTTATACGTCAAAGAAGCCACCAACGAACTCCTGCACAAGGTAAGTTGGCCGACTTGGGAAGAACTTCAGAGCAGTTTGGTCGTAGTCCTTGTGGCTTCGCTCATCTTTTCTATAGTCATTTATCTCATGGACATTGCGTTTTCGAATGTCTTGAGTGCTTTTTATCACCTTTTCCAATAAGGCGTGGCCGGCATGGAGTATAAGTGGTATGTGGTTCGCGCCATCAGTGGCAAAGAACGTAAATCGAAGGAGTACCTGGAGTACGAAATCAATCGCCTGGGCTTGACCGATCTGATTCCTCAGATCCTCATTCCGATGGAGAAAGTACTGCAGTTGCGCAATGGTAAAAAGGTCGTGAAGGAACGCAACTTCTTTCCCGGCTATATTCTCATTGAGGCGGCGATGAATCCCGATCTGGTATCGACCATCATCGGCATCCCCAATGTAATCGGTTTTTTAGGTGGTGATAATCCAACACCGCTGCGAGAGTCGGAAGTAAACAAAATACTCGGTAAGGTAGATGAAATGACCGAAGCCGGTGAGGTAATGTCGAATCCGTTCACGGTTGGTGAGTCGGTGAAAGTGATGGACGGACCGTTCAACGAATTCACAGGCGTTATCGAAGAGGTGAACGAGGAGAAAAAGAAGCTCAAGGTGATGGTGAAGATTTTTGGTCGTCGCACACCTATCGAGCTGAATTATATGCAAGTAGAGAAAATATCCTAATCAGATACAACAATGGCAAAGGAAATCAGCGCGTTTATTAAGCTCCAAATCAAGGGCGGCGCAGCGAACCCGGCACCTCCGGTAGGACCAGCACTAGGTTCAAAAGGGGTGAACATCATGGAATTCTGTAAGCAGTTTAATGCCAGAACCCAGGAGAAAGCCGGCAAAGTATTACCGGTGGTGATCACGGTATATGCAGACAAGTCTTTCGACTTCATCGTTAAAACTCCTCCGGTAGCTATCCAGTTGATGGATGCAGCTAAAATCCAGAAGGGTTCTACCCAACCTAACCGCCTTAAAGTAGGATCGGTGAGCTGGGATCAGGTGAAGGCAATCGCTGAAGACAAAATGCAGGACATGAATGCGTTTAAAGTAGAGTCGGCCATGAAAATGGTTGCCGGAACTGCGCGCAGCATGGGACTGAATGTAACCGGGGCAGCACCCTGGGAATAAGTAGAAAACACTATTAATTTATAGAGTGGCTAGATTGACCAAAAATCAAAAGTTGGCGAACGCAAAGTTCGACCGTACCAAGGCGTACAAGCTTACCGAAGCTACGAGCCTGGTGAAGGAAATTACCTTTACTAAGTTTGACCCATCGGTAGATTTGAACGTAAGGCTCGGTGTGGATCCACGCAAAGCCAACCAGATGGTTAGGGGTACGGTAACCCTTCCTCACGGGACCGGAAAAGTAGCACGAGTACTCGTGTTATGCACCCCAGACAAGGAAGCCGAGGCCAAAGCGGCCGGAGCTGACTTTGTAGGACTGGACGAGTTCATCCAAAAAATCGAGGGTGGATGGACTGACGTCGATGTAATCATTACTCAACCAAGCGTTATGGCGAAAGTCGGTCGTTTGGGTCGCGTATTGGGCCCCCGTGGTCTGATGCCAAACCCGAAGACAGGCACCGTAACTGACAACGTTGGGCAAGCGGTTACCGATGTAAAGGGTGGCAAAATCGACTTCAAAGTAGACAAGTTCGGTATTGTACATTCTGCTATTGGCAAGGCTTCATTTACGCCTGCGCAACTGGAAGAAAACGCTTTAGAGCTGCTTCAAACCATTGTGCGCCTGAAGCCTTCAGCTGCAAAAGGAACTTATGTGAAGAGCGTCTTCATGAGCTCAACCATGAGTCCGGGTATCAACATTGACACGAAATCAATCGCGGGGATCTGATCATGACCAGAGAAGAAAAAGCAGTAGTTATTCAGGAACTGGCCGAGAAATTATCCAAAAGCCCGTTTTTCTACATTACCGATGCCAGCAATTTGCCGGTGGAAACCATCAACCGTTTCCGTGGCTTGTGCTACAAACGTGGCGTAGAATTTAAAGTAGTCAAGAATACCTTGCTACAAAAGGCCATGGAAAGTTTGAGCGATGGTTATACCCCGTTGTTTCCAGCATTAAAAGGACCAACCTCCATCATGTTTGCCGAGCAGGGTAATATCCCGGCCCGTCTGTTGAAGGAGTTCCGTCAGGGTGGTACCGAGAAGCCGATTTTGAAAGCTGCCTATATTGACAGCGCAATCTATACCGGCGACGACCAACTCGACGCACTGACCAGCATCAAGTCGAAAGAAGAATTGATTGCTGGCCTCATCTATACACTCCAGTCACCAGCACGCAATGTGGTTTCGGCTTTGCAGTCGGGCGGTGGCAAACTGGCGGGTATCGTCAAAACATTACAAGAGAGAAATTAACAAAAACAAAAACAATTAAATTTTTAATACAATGGCAGATCTTAAAGCGTTCGCGGACCAGTTGGTTAACCTGACTGTGAAAGAAGTAAACGAACTTGCCCAAATCCTGAAAGACGAGTATGGCATTGAGCCAGCTGCTGCTGCTGTAGCAGCTGCCGGTCCTGCTGCTGGTGGTGGTGCTGCTGCTCCTGCAGCTGCTGAGCAAACCGAGTTTGATGTAATCCTGAAAAACGCCGGTGCTCAAAAACTCCAGATCGTTAAATTGGTGAAAGACCTCACCGGTCTTGGCTTGAAAGAAGCAAAAGAACTCGTTGATGCCGCTCCAAAAGCATTGAAAGAGAAGTGTCCTAAAGACGAAGCTGAAGCTTTGAAAGCGAAGCTTGAAGAAGCAGGTGCTGAGGTAGAGATTAAGTAATTTGAATTACGGCTCCTCAGCCTTTAAAGCTGTAGGCCTGCAATCCGAGTTGATTGCCAGGCCTACGGCTATTTGTGTTCGTGATAACGGTTGTATAACTAAACATCAATTCTTTGGCTGCCAACATCACACCAGAGGGTAGGATCAACTTCGCGTCAATCGCGTCGGCGATCGAATATCCCGACTTTCTGGAAATCCAGATCAAGTCGTTTAAAGACTTTTTCCAGCTTGATACCTTGCAGGAAAATCGTCGCAACGAAGGTTTGTTCAAGGTTTTTGCGGAAAATTTCCCCATAACCGACGCAAGAAATAACTTCGTTTTGGAGTTCCTCGATTATTTCGTGGACCCACCTCGATACACCATCGAAGAGTGTATCGAAAGAGGCCTGACCTATTCAGTGCCTTTGAAGGCTAAACTGCGCCTGTCGTGTAACGACGTGGAGCATGAAGACTTCGAAACCATCGTTCAGGACGTGTATTTGGGTACCATCCCGTACATGACTCCTAAAGGTACCTTCGTGATCAACGGAGCTGAGCGCGTTATTGTGTCTCAGTTGCACCGTTCACCGGGCGTATTCTTTGGTCAGACGGTGCATACCAACGGTTCGAAATTGTATTCGGCCCGTATCATTCCGTTCAAAGGCTCGTGGATTGAATTCGCGACCGATGTGAACAATGTGATGTATGCCTATATCGATCGTAAGAAGAAGTTTCCGGTTACAACGCTGTTGCGCGCCATCGGGTACGATTCAGACAAGGACATTCTGAACATCTTCGACCTCGCCGACGAGATTAAGGTAAGCAAAGCGGGCCTCAAGAAAGTAGTAGGTCGTCGTTTAGCTGCCCGGGTTTTGAAAACCTGGATCGAAGACTTTGTAGATGAAGATACCGGTGAAGTGGTTTCCATCAACCGGAACGAAATCATTTTGGAGCGCGATACACTGCTTGAAGATGAGATGATCGATATGATCGTTGATGCAGGTGTGAAAAGCATCATCCTGCACAAGGATGAAAATCTCCATGGTGACTACTCCATCATCTACAACACCCTTCAAAAAGATACTTCAAACTCGGAAAAGGAGGCCCTCGAGCACATTTACCGTCAATTGCGGAATGCCGAGCCACCAGATGAAGATTCAGCCCGTCAGATCATCGACAAGCTGTTCTTCTCCGACAAACGTTACGATTTGGGAGAAGTGGGTCGCTACCGCATCAACCGCAAACTGGGCTTAAACTCAGCTGCGGAAGTGCGCGTATTGACCCGTGAAGACATCATTGCTATCGTAAAATACCTCATTCAGCTGTCGAACTCGAAAGCCGATGTGGATGACATTGACCACCTCAGTAACCGTCGTGTGCGGACTGTAGGTGAGCAGTTGTATTCGCAATTCGGTGTGGGTCTGGCCCGTATGGCCCGTACCATCAGAGAGCGGATGAACATACGCGATAATGAGGTGTTTACCCCGGCCGATCTGATCAATGCTCGTACCCTGAGTTCGGTCATCAACAGCTTCTTCGGAACAAACCAGTTGAGCCAGTTCATGGACCAAACCAATCCGTTGGCGGAGATTACGCACAAGCGTCGTCTTTCTGCACTTGGACCGGGCGGTTTGTCGCGTGAGCGTGCCGGCTTTGAAGTTCGTGACGTACACTATACGCACTACGGTCGTTTGTGTACCATCGAAACTCCGGAAGGTCCGAACATCGGTTTGATTTCGTCGCTTTGCGTACACGCCAAGATCAACGCCATGGGCTTTATCGAAACCCCATACCGTCAGGTAGAAAATGGCCGCGTTCAGATTGAGAAAGATGTCATTTTCCTCAGTGCTGAAGACGAAGACGAGCGTATGATTGCCCAGGCCAATGCGCCATTCGACCCCAAAGGAAACTTTGAGCGCGATTTGGTAAAATGTCGCCTGATGGGTGATTTCCCAATTGTAGTTCCCGGCGAGGTTCAGTTCATGGACGTTGCCCCGAACCAGATTGTAGGTATAGCCGCTTCCTTGATTCCATTCCTCGAGCATGACGATGCCAACCGTGCCCTCATGGGTTCGAACATGCAACGTCAGGCTGTACCATTGCTCCGTCCGGAGTCGCCGATTGTTGGTACCGGTCTCGAAGGTCGCGTAGCCCGCGATTCTCGTGCGTTGTTAACGGCTGAAGGTCCGGGTGTGGTTGAGTATGTTGATGCTAAAATGATTACCATTCGTTACGACCGTAACGATGACGACCGTTTGGTAAGCTTCAACGGCGATGCTAAAACCTATTATCTCACTAAATTCCGTAAGACCAACCAATATACATCTATCAACCACAAACCTATCGTTAAGAAAGGTCAGCGTGTAATTAAAGACGAGGTATTGGTAGAAGGTTACGGCACGCAGAGGGGCGAGCTGGCACTCGGCCGTAACTTGAAAGTGGCCTTCATGCCATGGCAGGGTTATAACTTCGAGGATGCCATTGTGATTTCAGAGCGTGTGGTACGTGAAGATTTGTATACCTCTATCCACATCGAAGAGTTTGAACTCCAGGTGCGTGATACCAAAAGAGGTGAAGAAGAGTTAACCGCCGACATTCCGAATGTGAGCGAAGAGGCCACCAAAGACCTCGACGAAAACGGTATCATCCGTGTAGGTGCGCATGTGAAAGAAGGCGATATCCTCATTGGTAAAATCACACCAAAAGGAGAGAGCGATCCTTCTCCGGAAGAAAAACTGTTGCGCGCCATCTTCGGCGACAAAGCAGGCGATGTGAAAGACGCTTCCTTGCGTGTTCCACCATCAATGACCGGCGTTGTAATTGATAAAAAACTCTTCTCGCGGGTGAAGAAGGACAAAATGGCCAAGCAGGAAGAAAAGGTACTGGTTGAAAAACTGGATGCTGAGTACAACCGAGAGGTAGATGTTGTCCGGAATATCCTGATCGACAAATTGCTTTCATTAGTGGAAGGCAAGGTTTCACAGGGTGTTACCAATACCTATCGCGATGAAGTGGTGCCTAAGGGAACCAAATTCACTAAAAAAATCCTGACCGATATCGACTACAGCATCGTAAATCCCGATGGTTGGTTGACCGACAAGGACAAAAGCGAGCAGGTCAAAGAACTCCTCAAAAACTACCTGGTTCGTGTATCGGAGATACTCGGCGAGGTGAAACGTAAAAAATTCGCCATTCAGGTGGGCGATGAGCTGCCATCCGGCATCCTCCAGCTTGCCAAAGTTTATGTGGCTCAAAAACGTAAACTGCGGGTAGGTGATAAAATGGCCGGCCGTCATGGTAATAAGGGTATTGTTGCGCGTATCGTACGCGACGAGGACATGCCTTTCTTAGCCGACGGTACCATAGTCGACATCGTACTGAACCCCCTCGGCGTACCATCGCGTATGAACCTGGGTCAGATTTATGAGTCGGTATTGGGCTGGGCTGGTATGGAGCTCGGATTGAAGTTCGCCACCCCGATTTTCGACGGTGCTAGCCTCGAAGAGGTGCTTTCTTATACAGAAAAAGCCGGTGTACCGGATCTCGGTGCCACTTATCTCCACGATGGCCAGACCGGTCGTCGTTTCGACCAGAAAACCACGGTAGGCGTAATTTACATGCTGAAACTGGGTCACATGGTTGATGATAAGATGCACGCCCGTTCTATCGGACCATACTCGCTTATTACCCAGCAGCCGTTGGGTGGTAAGGCACAGTTTGGTGGTCAGCGTTTTGGTGAGATGGAAGTATGGGCACTCGAAGCTTTCGGTGCTGCCAACATCCTCCAGGAAGTACTTACGGTTAAGTCGGACGATATCATCGGCCGTGCGAAAACCTATGAGGCTATCGTCAAAGGCGACAACCTGCCGGTTCCGAGCGTACCAGAGTCGTTCAATGTATTGCTGCACGAACTCCGTGGTTTGTGCTTAGATGTATCACTTGATTAATCAGGAGGCATCCCCATATGTCGTATAAAAAAGAGTTTAAACTCAAAAGTAACTTCACGAAAATCCGTATCGGCCTGGCTTCGCCAGAGTCGATACTGGATCGTTCTTTCGGTGAAGTTGTGAAGCCGGAAACCATCAACTACCGGACCTACAAGCCGGAGATGGGTGGATTGTTCTGCGAGCGCATTTTTGGTCCGGTAAAAGACTACGAATGTCATTGCGGTAAATACAAACGTATCCGTTATAAGGGTATCGTATGTGACCGTTGTGGTGTAGAAGTTACCGAAAAGAAAGTACGCCGTGAGCGTATGGGTCACATCAAATTGGTGGTACCTGTTGCACACATCTGGTATTTCCGTTCGCTTCCGAACAAAATCGGATATCTGCTGGGTCTGCCGAGCAAAAAACTCGACACCATCATTTATTATGAGCGTTATGTAGTTATTCAGGCCGGTATCAAAGAAGCCGACGGTATCAAACGGATGGACTTCCTCACCGAGGAAGAATATCTCGATATCATCGATTCCTTGCCGCGTGAAAACCACATGCTCGATGACCAGGATCCGAATAAATTCATCGCCAAGATGGGTGCGGATGCCCTGCACGATTTGTTGTCGCGTATCAACCTCGACGACCTGAGCTATGCTTTGCGTCACCAGGCAGCTACCGAAACGTCGCAACAGCGCAAAACCGAAGCCCTCAAACGATTGAAAATCGTAGAAGCCTTCCGCGGCGCCAACGAGACCGGTGTAAACCGTCCCGAATGGATGATCGTGAAGATGGTTCCTGTGATTCCGCCGGAATTACGTCCGCTGGTGCCTTTGGAAGGTGGCCGTTTCGCGACTTCCGACCTGAACGATCTCTATCGTCGTGTGATCATCCGGAACAACCGTTTGAAGCGCCTGATGGAAATTAAAGCGCCAGATGTAATCTTGCGTAACGAAAAACGTATGTTACAGGAAGCGGTTGATTCGCTTTTCGACAACAGCCGTAAAATCAACGCCGTTAAAGCCGAAGGTAACCGTGCTCTCAAATCGTTGAGCGATATGCTCAAAGGTAAACAGGGTCGTTTCCGTCAGAACTTGTTGGGTAAACGTGTCGACTATTCCGGTCGTTCGGTTATCGTGGTAGGTCCTGAGATGAAACTCCACGAATGTGGTTTGCCTAAGGACATGGCTGCGGAGCTCTACAAACCGTTCGTAATCCGTAAGATGATTGAGCGCGGTATTGTAAAGACCGTAAAATCTGCCAAAAAGATCGTTGACCGCAAGGATCCTGTGGTTTGGGATATACTAGAGAACGTCCTCAAAGGACATCCGGTGCTCCTCAACCGTGCCCCAACACTCCATCGTTTGGGTATACAGGCTTTCCAACCCAAGATGATTGAAGGTAAAGCAATTCAGTTGCACCCGCTCGTTTGTACGGCATTCAACGCTGACTTTGACGGTGACCAGATGGCGGTACACGTACCGCTGGGCCATGCAGCCATTTTGGAAGCACAGTTGTTGATGCTTGCATCTCACAACATCCTCAACCCGGCCAATGGTAGTCCTATCACTGTTCCTTCACAGGACATGGTATTGGGTCTGTACTATATCACCAAAGGTCGTAAGAGCACCGACAAGGAAACTGTAACCGGTGAAGGATTGAAGTTCTATTCAGCCGAAGAAGCGATTATTGCTTATAACGAAGGCCGTGTAGCCCTACATGCCTGGGTGAAAGTGCGTACCAATGTACGTAATATCGAAACCGATACGCTGGAAATGAAGTTGATCGATACCACCATGGGTCGTATTCTCTTCAACCAGGTGATACCGGAGCGTGTAGGTTATATCAATGAATTGTTGACCAAAAAGTCGCTCCGCGATTTGATCGGTACCATCGTTCGTTTCACCGACCTGCCCACCACTGCTGCTTTCCTCGACGATATCAAGTCGTTGGGCTTCCGCATGGCCTTCCAGGGAGGCTTGTCGTTTAACCTCAACGACGTTAAGATACCCGACAACAAAGTAACCTTGCTGGCCGAAGCGCAGAAGGAAGTGAATGAAGTGACCAACAACTATGAGATGGGCTTCATCACCAACAACGAGCGTTATAACCAGGTAATCGATATCTGGACGCGAATTAACAGCCGTATTACAGATACGCTGATGCGCGAGATTTCGACCGACAACCAGGGCTTTAACTCGGTGTATATGATGCTTGATTCAGGTGCACGTGGTTCTAAAGAGCAGATTCGTCAGCTTGGTGGTATGCGTGGTCTGATGGCCAAGCCGCAAAAATCGGGTGGTGCCGGTGAGATCATTGAAAACCCAATTCTTTCGAACTTTAAGGAAGGTTTGTCGGTATTGGAGTACTTTATCTCTACCCACGGTGCCCGTAAAGGTTTGGCGGATACAGCCTTGAAAACAGCCGATGCCGGTTATCTCACACGTCGTTTGCACGATGTAGCTCAGGACGTAGTGATTAGTGAAGAAGATTGCGGTACCCTTCGCGGCATTGAAACTGCTGCCTTAAAAGACAATGAAGATATCGTTGAATCACTGATCGAACGTATTGTAGGCCGTGTGGCGGTGAACGATGTGGTTGATCCGTTAACAAAAGAATTACTTGTTAAAGGCGGTGACGAAATCACAGAAGATATTGCTATCAAAATCGACAATTCTCCGCTCGATAGTGTTGAAATTCGTTCGGTTCTGACCTGCGAATCTAAAGTGGGTGTTTGCGTTAAGTGTTACGGTCGTAACCTGGCCACTAACCGCATGGTACAAATTGGTGAGTCGGTCGGTGTAATTGCTGCACAATCAATCGGAGAGCCCGGTACACAGTTGACACTTCGTACTTTCCACGTGGGTGGTGTAGCGGGTAACGTTGCCACAGAATCACAGCTCATTTCTAAGTTTGATGGTCTCATCGAATTCGATGAAGTGCGTACTGTGATGTACAAAGGCGGCGATACCCCTACTGAGATAGTAGTATCACGTTCGGGTGAAGTGAAAATCGTTCATCCTGAAACCAAACAGCCGTTGATGACCAACAACCTGCCATACGGTGCGGTATTGAGCATCAAGCCGGGTGATATGATCAAAAAGGGCGACAAAATTTGTGCATGGGATCCTTATAACGCGGTAATTATCTCCGAGTTTGAAGGTAAAGCCGATTTCGAACACATCGTTGAGGGTATGACCTTCCGCGAAGAGTCGGATGAGCAAACCGGTCACAAAGAGAAAGTAATCATCGAAACCAAGGATAAGACACGTAACCCGTCGATCCGTGTGATGAACGCCAAAGGTGAGCTGCTTCGTGGCTACAACCTGCCGGTAGGCGCACACATAGCGGTAGATGCCGGTGAAAAAATTATCCCGGGTATGGTACTTTCTAAAATACCACGTTCGACTTCAAAAACACGCGATATCACCGGTGGTCTGCCACGGGTAACCGAGCTTTTCGAGGCACGTAACCCATCTAACCCGGCCATCGTAACCGAAATCGACGGTGTTGCATCGTTTGGTGGTGTAAAACGTGGTAACCGTGAAATCATCATCGAATCACGTGATGGTCAGGTGAAAAAGTACCTGGTGCCTTTGAGTAAACACATTCTGGTTCAGGACAACGACTTTGTAAAAGCCGGTGATCCTTTGTCGGATGGTGCCATCACACCTGCCGCTATCCTGTCTATCAAAGGACCGGGTGCAGTACAGGAGTATCTGGTGAACAACATTCAGGAGGTGTACCGCCTGCAGGGTGTGAAAATCAACGACAAACATTTCGAAGTGATTGTCCGCCAGATGATGCAGAAAGTATTGATTATCGATCCGGGTGATACCAGCTTCCTCGAGCAGGAAGTGGCGGATAAGATTGAGTTTACCGAGATGAACAATTGGATTTACGACAAGGTCATCATCACTGATGCTGCCGATTCGGCGAATCTGAAAGTGGGTCAGGTAGTTAATCTTCGCAAGGTGCGCGACGAGAACTCGATGCTGAAACGCAAAGATCTCAAACCGGTGCAATACCGGGAAGCTATACCGGCTACCTCACAATCGATGTTGCAGGGAATTACCCGTGCTTCTTTGGGTACGCGCAGCTTCCTGAGTGCCGCTTCCTTCCAGGAAACCACCAAGGTGTTGAACGAAGCTGCCATTGCAGGTAAAGTCGACGAACTGGTGGGTCTGAAAGAGAACGTACTGGTTGGTCACCTCATCCCGGCCGGAACAGGCTGGCGTTCTTACGAGAAAATTGTAGTTGGTTCGATGGAAGAGTATGAGAAGCTCATGGCCTCGAAACAAGCCGAAGAATTAACCCTCAATTGATCGTTACACTATTCATTCAAAGGGAGCCGATCAACGGCTCCCTTTCTTTTTAAAGCCAATTTTATGCAAGACGATATTCAAAACCAGAACCAGATCAACATTGAGCTGAGCGAAGAAATGGCTGATGGTACTTATTCTAATCTCGCCATCATTACCCACAGCAATGCCGAATTTGTGGTAGATTTTGTGCGTTTGATGCCGGGTGTACCCAAAGCAAAGGTGAAATCACGCATTATCCTCACCCCACACCACGCCAAAAGACTGTTACATGCCCTTGCCGATAATATCGACAAGTTTGAGCAGGTGTATGGCGAAATCGATATGAACGATCACGGTCAGGGTGGTGTGCCTATGACTTTCGGCGGACCAACAGCCCAAGCCTGATGCTGAGCGATTTTGATGCAGCCACCTTATCTGAGCTCAAACAATATGTAGCCCGGGTGCTGGCTCTTGACAGCTGGTATACACGTGAGCAGTTCGAAGAAATTGAATTCATTCGTCTGGCGGATGATTTGTATGCCTTGCTCGATGAAATGCGTGTTCGGGATTTTATCTACGATTTTGACTGGATGAGTTGGGGCAAGGAGGCCGATAAGTACATCGATAAGCCTGAATTACTGGAAAAAGCTGATTTAAACACACTTCAGCGTTTGATGACTGCCCACAGTCGTAATGAATCGTTACGTGATGGCCATTTGGCCGAAATGATCGATAACGGACATTTGCGCTTATTATTCCATCGCATGATGGCGCTCTGAAAAGCTTCACTTTGTATATTGAGGGATGAAACAACTCAGTTGGCTCATCCCTTTTTTATTGTTAAGCCTTTCCGCCCGTGCGCAGAATTTTAATGCGGGCTTTGTAGGCGGACTGAGCGGCACCCAAGTGGATGGAGATGGCTTGAGTGGCTTCAATAAGCTAGGGTTGTATGCCGGGGCTTTTGTAAACCGGGAAATTAATGACCGTTGGGCCTGGCAGTTTGAATTGGCTTATAGTCAAAAAGGCAGCCGAAGGGTGTTGAAACCGGAAACGCTCGATGAGGGGCCATGGTTACGGCTGCAGATGCACTATATCGATGTGCCGCTGCTGGTCATCTGGGATTTTCGCGATAATATTGCTTTAGAAGGAGGTTTAAGTGGTAATTTTTTGCTGTCGTACAGTTATAACGACTTGCGCAATAATCTGCTGAATACCAATTTTTCACGCTTTGAAAGTGCCATTTTATTGGGTGCCCGTTACCAATTGGATGAGCATCTTTTTGTTTTCACCAGGGCCAGCTATTCTATGTTTTCAATCGACCCCAACGCCAATTTTCTGCCCTTTTTTGCATTGCTGCAGCGTGGAACTTACAATAATGTAATCACCCTTGGTTTACGTTATCAGCTTACCCGTGCCCACAATTGATGGTCGGCAGCAAGTTTTTCAAAAGCAATCAAGCCGCTTAGACACGCTCCTGGTATGCCCTGCCCGGGATAGCTAGAGTCGCCGCATACGTAAGCTCCCTGCCCGTCTAATCTTGCTGACTTCATTTGCCAAGGTTTGATGTGTTTATATTGCGGATAGCCGCCTACGAATCCCCATTGGCGCCCTGTCCATTTTTCCCAGCTTTTAGGCCCTGAACTGTGGGCATAAACGACATTTTCACGACGTAAAAAATTATGCGATTCGAGCGCGTTTATGATGGCTTCTTCCAAAATTCTGGTATCATCTATTCTACATTTTTCCGGGTTGGGCCAGTGTGTACTTACAGAGGCTGCCATTTGGCCTTTAGGCGCTCTTTCAGTGTCGTTGGTGGGGTGTAGCGAGACAAAGATGCTGGCGCTGGACAGCTGAGGTAGGGGAGAATCGAGATGAAGCTGGAAGTGCAGTGCGTCAAATTGTCGGTGCGGCTTAAAGCCGATACCCATTTGAAAAGCGCTGTTCAGTTTAGCAGCAGGCAGGAGATATTTTTGAAGTTTTTGCTTTACAGGCTCATCTTCCCAAAGCCTTGCCAGGTTGTTGAGTGGTATGCTGCTGATTAATAAATCGGCCTCAAAATTTCCCTGATTGGTAGTGATAAGATAGCCGTTTTCTTTCTTTTTGATGCCGGTAACCACTGTTTTAAGCAATATTCGCCCGCCCTTGTTTTCAATGAACTTTACAAATGGCCCTACCAGATTTCGCAGTCCACCTGGCACATACCAGTTCGGAAAATTGGTGTAGCAAAGTGCGGTAGCACCGAATAGGACGTTCACTTCGTTGGCTTTGTTTTGGGCGGTGATAAGGAGTTGTTCGTCTACGAAACGGCAAAATCGGTCGTTTTTACTCAACCCGAATCGTTTCAGTAATCGATCCATGGTGGTAAATGCTGCAGGAATCGCTGAAAGCTGCTCAAGCCTGAATTTAGTGGTCATCTCCCATAAATCCGCGACTTTGTCGGGTGGGAAGTGCAATTGTTTGGTGCTTGTTCGCCAAACTAGATTTGCGATCCGGTAACAATAGCGCCAGAAGGCAGCTTGCCCTGGAGTTCCAAATACGCGTTCAGCTTCTACTATCCATGCCTCCAGTTCTTCGTGACGGGTGATGAGCTGACCGTCGAGCAGTACCTGCATGGGTGTAGCCAGTTTTTGGGCACTAAATTGAATGCCTGTGCGGTCAAGAATGGCCTGTAAAGGCATATGCTCGCCCAATCCTACTAGTGTGGTAGCCCCACTTTCGAACCAAAATCCCTTTCGCCAGTAAGTGGTCGTACAGCCGCCAGGTATCCAATTTTGTTCAAGCAGCGTTAGCTGCACACCCGACTGGGCGAGCAAACTTGCCGCACTTAAACCAGCCATACCACTGCCTATTACGATGGCGGTTTTGCATGTTGACATGTTTTACCAACAGCACACGACCGATTTGGTTTATGGCAGTAGGGCTGGATTCTGAAAAGCAAGAAAGTTATTCCTTTACCAATTTCTGCTGCAATATCCCCTGATCGGTTTTGATTTGAACGAGGTAAATGCCATTGGATAGTTGAAGCAAAGGAATTTCTACCCTAGTTTCCGATGTGCCGGGGCGTACAATTTGTTCGCGACCCAGCATATCGAGCAGGCGAATTCCACCGCTTATAGCAGTTTCTGTTTCAATAATAAGCAACTCATTGGCTGGATTGGGGTACATCTTCCATTTCACCCTTTTGAGTGTTTCGGTACTTGTGAATTGGTCGATGACATACACCGCATTCGTAATTACCAGACTATCACGGCAACCATTGCTGATGCCTACCAATTTGATGTCGTACCAACCGGTATCGGAATAAGATTTTGAAGGGCCAAAAGCAGTTGAGGTGGAGCCATCACCAAAATTCCATTGGTAGGCTGCGGCAAACTGGCTGGTGTTTACGAGAGTTATGTTCTGATTTTGGCGAACGGTAGGATTGACGATGGTAAAGTTCACCTGCGGATCATTGGGTACAACTACAGCATAGGTTAATGTGTCGCTGCCATGCACATTTGTGGCAATGAGTCGGATATTTTGGTTACCGCTGGGTAAAAGCTGACTTGCTGTAAGGGCATTCCCGCTATTTACGCCATTAATAGTCCATTGCTGACTGCTGGAGAACAAGCTGGTGGAAGTGGCTGTAACATTCACCGGCGAACAAGTATTGGCCAGAGCCGTGCTGAAATCAGCCACAGCTTTGTTGCTGTTTGAGGTTACTATTATGCGGTCGATGTAAATATTGTTGCCAAAGTCATTTTTTACGCCAAAACGAACGATGATATCCTGCTGACTAACGAATGGCGTGAGTGGTATTTCAATTCGTTGCCATTCAGAGGCGCTAACAGGCACATAGGGGGTGTTTCTCGCAGTGGTGGTCGCCATACCGGCACCGCCATTGGCATAAAGGCGATGGGGGAAACTGGTGCCACAGTCAGTGGAAATATCAACAAATAAGCTGTCGCTATTGCCTGGATTTTCAGCATATGCCATATAAAAACGTAAAGCCACCTGGCCGGTATCGGGTAAGGTAAAACGCGGACTTTCCATATAATCGAGCTGCCCCCGGCTGTTATAGGCGTAACAATTTACCATAGCAGCCCGGATAGAGTTGGGATTGCCGCTGGCTGTATTTACACTCCAACTGATGCCATTATCGGGATTGAGAATGTAAAAAGGCGAAGAGGTGATATTGGGAAATTCAAAATTTTCCTGAAAAGGAATGGCTGAAGCCGCGCGCATCTGGAAGGTGGTCTGGATACGGTTGTCGAAGGTATCGAGTTCGGCCAGGCTGGTATCCAGCGAAAGTTTGATGTTGATGAGATTATTGCTGCTCATGGCTGGAACATACAAGCGGGGCAAAGTCAGATTGAGCAATGCACTGCTGGCAAGGTTGCCAAACCAGGGTAAACTAAGCACAGGCTGATTGTTGATGGTTACTTCGATCAGTATATAATTAACGACCGAATCGCCTCGGTTCCGTATAGCGATTACCGGACTTACCGAGTCGGAGCAGATGATGCTGTTGATGCCTGAAATGCCTTCGGCCTTGATATTGTAAGCGCCACCAATAGGGACTGCCGGCGCATAAGTGAGTGCCAAAAGATTAAAGGCCGCATTCAAATCCACCCGCCCATTGCCGTAGGTATTGTCTTCACCGGCGGTGCCCATATCAATGGCGGTATTGTAAATCGCACGAAGTATGGTACTGCCCGGTACATTGGGAAAGGCTTCTTTCAACAATAATACGCCACCGGACACATGGGGGGCGGCCATTGAGGTGCCCGTAAAGCTCGAATAGCCATTGGCTCCCACCGAAGAGCGAACGCTGGTTCCGGGGGCAACTACCTCCGGTTTAATGAGCAAAGAAGGTTCAGCGGTCGTACATATGGAAGGTCCACGACTGGAGCTGTTGGCAATGGGAAAGGAGCTGTTATTGCCATTAATGTTCCCCACACAAAATACATTTACCTCGTTGGTATTGATATTTTTGGGAGAAGTAATGGTGGATACATTGGGCCCGCTGTTACCCGCCGAAAATACCACGGCCACACCTGCTGCTTCGAGGGCATTAAAAATGGGTACATAACTGCCATTACACTGACTGGTGCCTCCGGTCGAGCCACCCCAGGAATTGTTGATGACGTCTGGAACATCATGCGATGTGGTTGTATCGTTATCAGGATTTAAAGCCCACTGAAAAGCCGCTGTTGGGGAGGGGCCACCGGAACAGCTTATACCTGAAGCTGCAATCCATTGCGCATTGAAGGCTGATCCAATGGTGTCGTTGGTATTCCGTTGTAAGCCGAGTATTATGCCCATCACATGCGAACCATGATTTCCCCCACATTCGTTGGGCAGCGTGCCCGGACCGAGCCAACTTTGACTGAGTGGCGCGAAATTACCTCTCCAGCTTTCTACGAGGGCCGGGTGAAGGCCGCTGGCACCGCTATCTATAATCATACCCAACCTGCCACGACCGGTATACCCTCTTTTCCAAAGCGAATCGGATTTGATAACACGCAAGCCAATTTCACTACCGTTGAGGGCAGTGGGACTGCCTTGAATAGGATCTTCAGTTATGGGGTCAGTACTAAATTCCAAGTCCAAATCGGGGTCAATCAGGGCAATGCCGGGTACCGATTGTGCCAGATAGAGGATGATAGCGGGCTGGGCATCCATAACCACGAGATTGGCTACCCAGTAAGGCTGGAAAAATTTAATTTTTTCGGAATGAAGTTGTGCGATACTTTGGATTTGGCTCAGCAACGGACCTTGTGTTTCGGCTGCCTTGTCGACCAATGCTTTGACAACCCGGCGAATACGGGTATCTCTGTCGGCCTGCACTTCATCCAACTGCGCCGACAATGCCATGGCATCTACCTGGTCGGCAAGCAGTATGCGTACCCTGAAATAGTCGTTTTGACGAGCAGGATCGGTAAGCTGGTTGTATAATGGTCCATCAATGATGCCATTTTGGGCCAGCGCAACCAGCTGAAAGAATAGCAGGGAAAAGCAAAGGAGAAGTTTCTTCATTCGTGTATTTTTGATTTCTCTTTGATAAAGGCTTAAGCGCCTGAAAAGTTTGAATCAACTAATATACGACTATGGAGACAATTGCGATTCGCAACGCCCGCATCATTAATGAAGGTCAGGACTTTGAAGGCAATGTCTTGCTGAAACAAGGTCGTATTTGGCAGATTAGCAGTTTGCAAAAATTGCCAGTAGCTGATCGGGTGGTTGACTTGAAGGGTGGACTACTGCTTCCTGGTGTGATCGATGATCAGGTGCATTTTCGAGAACCCGGTCTTACCCATAAAGCCGATCTGCGCACCGAATCGATTGCTGCAGTGGCAGGAGGGGTGACTTCTTATATGGAAATGCCCAACACTGTTCCTGGAGCTACAACAATTGAGCTACTGGAACAAAAATATGCCAGAGCAGCTGAAGTATCCGCCGCCAACTATTCCTTTTTTATGGGAACAACCAATGATAATCTGGATGAAATCCGTAAAGTGGACTTTAGCCGGGTATGTGGTTTGAAAATTTTTATGGGTAGTTCTACTGGAAATATGCTGGTTGATGACAGTCATACCCTGGCTCAGATTTTTGCTGAGGTACCAGCCATTATTGCCGTGCATTGTGAAGATGATAAGATGATTGCGGCAAATTTGGAAAGGTATAAGGCTGAACATGGCGAAGACTTGCCAACGCGTTACCATCCGCTTATCCGCGATGCGGCAGCCTGTTATGCCTCTTCGTCCAAAGCAAAAACGTTGGCTGAAAAATACAACAGTCGTTTACACATCCTCCATATCTCCACCGCTAAAGAAACTGAACTCTTTGACAATAAGTTGCCACTGGATCAAAAACGGATTACCGCTGAAGCCTGCATCCACCACTTGTGGTTTAGCGACGAGGATTACGATCGGTTGGGAAATTTGATTAAATGGAATCCGGCCGTAAAAAGCAAGGAAGACAGGGAAGCAGTTTGGAAAGCCTTATTGGATGGAAGAATTGATGTGGTTGCCACCGACCATGCGCCACATACATGGGAAGAAAAACAAAAACCGATGCTACAAGCGCCATCAGGTGGGCCACTGATTCAGCACAGTTTGGTAGCTATGCTTGAATTTGTGCGTCAGGGAAAACTCAGCTTACCTATGTTGGTACAGAAAATGTCACATAACCCTGCAACCTTATTTAGGGTGATTGAAAGGGGATTTATTCGAGAAGGTTATTGGGCCGATTTGGTAGCCGTGAAACAACAGTACTGGCAGGTGGCAAAGCACAACCTATTATATAAGTGTGGTTGGTCGCCTTTTGAAGGGCAGAAATTCGCATCGGAGGTGTCGCATACCTGGGTGAACGGACAATTGGTGTGGCAGCTTGGAAAATTAGACGACCAGGTTCGTGGACAACGTTTGGCGTTTAGTCATATTTAAATATTTAAATTTTTCATATATAAAATCTTTGTTTAAGCAATTTAAAGCTGTATTCGTTAAAATTCCTGTAAATTTTTAAGCAGAAATTTTTAAAAACCAATCAGAAATTGCAGGTATATTTAGCATAATGCGCAAAAAAAAAATTAGTCTGTCACGAAAAAGTCAGATTAAAAATAGCTTAAATTACAGCTTCTAATTTTAGCGCATGATACAAAAACTACGAAAATGGCTTGCTGTGATGGCCTTCACGGCAATGTCTATGTCGGCGGCCGCGCAGCTGGGTGCCGATATTAATGGCCCCGGAGGTGTTCCGGGTATAGCTAACACCAGCACCTTAGTAATTCCCTGGAGTACAGTTTGGGAAGATGCTCGTCACCAGTATTTATACCGGGCATCTGAATTGACTGCTGCTGGTATCACCCCGGGTATTATCGACAGTTTAGGCGTCTATATCACATCGGTAGGTTCTCCGAACGTTTCCAATATGGAAATCAAGGTGAAACTGACATCGGCTATGGATGCCGCGGCTTTTGATCCCGCGGGTTTGATTACAGTATACTCCTCTCCGTTGCATGTGCCATTTGTAGGACTTAACTCCTTCAAAACTACAACACCAGTATTGTGGGATGGGGTTTCTAATCTCCTGGTTGAGTTTTGTTTCGATAATACCTCCTGGTCGTCAGGTCATGGCACACGTGCAAGTAACCCCGGCTTTATTGGTACCTATTATTACTACGATGATGGAACTTCAGGCTGTTCAATGACAGCTGGTAATACCGGCTCCATTAATGATCGCCCTGATTTGCGCATTTCTGTATTGGCCGCAAGCGGTCGGGATGCAAGGATGTCGGCCTTGGTAGCTCCAACCAACCTGATTCTTGGTAATAACCAGGTAATTGCACGTATTGCGAATGTCGCTGCCGACTCCATCGTCAGCGTGGATATGTCTTATCAATTAGACAACAATCCTCCGGTTACAGTGACAGGTGTGGTAACTCCTGCGCCGCTAACCCCGGGTCAGACCTATGATTATACTTTCCTCACGCCCTTATCGATTACTACACCAGGCAGTTATACGCTTAAAATCTGGTTGAGTAATGCCAACGGCCAAGGTCCCGACAACAATACCGGTAACGATACCATTGTCAGGAACGTTTGTACGGGCTTGGGAGGTACGCTGACGATTGGCCCTTCGGGCAACTACCCATCTATTACAGCTGCTGTGGCAGATTTGACCAACTGTGGTGTTTCTCAACCCGTGACTTTCCTGATTCAACCGGGTACCTATTACGGTAGTTATAATCTTAACAGCATATTGGGAGCCGTTTCACCAAATACGATCACCTTTACTTCCTCTACCAGCAATGCTGCGGATGTTATTTTGATTCATGATACGGCAGCTGCAGCAACCAATAAGAGCATATTTACGATTACAAATACAGCCAGTGTTTCTTTTTCTAACCTGACTTTCCAGCGCACAGAACAGCCGGCTACTGGTCCTTATCATATGATTCGTTACAATAACGAATCGAATTTTGGCTCGGTATTAAGTTGCGTTTTTCAGGATTTGACGCCCAATGGCAGTATTTCCTTTAACAGCTACGGTATCTATGCCGATAATTCAGATAACCTGAACATCTCCGGTAACAGCATGGATGGCTATTATTATTCTATCTATCTCACAGGTCCAACTACCAACAATGCTTATGAAGGCTTCAACCAGGTGGTTGGAAATAACATTACTAATTATCGTTACGCCATTTATACGCTGAACCAGGCATTGTTGAATGTTATCGGCAATACGATTACTACAGCCTCTACCACTTTTGGTTATGGTACGTATATCAGTCGTGGTGTTGGAACTACATTCAGTGGTAATGTTATTACCGGCACAATAGCGAGCGGTGGTATGTACTTCTTCAATATGAACGACAGTATTGGTTTGGAGAACGTTGCAGTGAACAATGTGGTCTCGGGTAATATCCTTTCTACAGGGTATGGTATTTATGTTTCCGGTAGTTTTTCGGCAACCGCAACTGCGCCTTACAATCCTCTTGACATGGTTAAATTATACCATAATACTGTGAATGTTAGTTATGGTGGTGTTTCTACGACCAACACCGCCGGTATGTTTTTAACCGGTGGGTCTGATGCAACACCAGCCTGGGCTAGTGCGGAAATGATGAATAACAATATCATTGTTCGTGGTCGTAGTGGTGGTATAGTTCCCCCCGGCGTTCGTGCGGTGTATGTGAGTCATGATTCTCTGCAGGCTGCTCTGATTTCAAACTACAACAACGTATTCATGTACAATGAAAGCGGTGCCCAACAGCTTAATGCTTTGTTTCGTAAAGTTTCGACGGATTTTAACACCCTAGCCGACTGGACACTTGCGACATCGGATGACGCCAACTCTATTTCCACCAATCCGAATTTTGTTTCCCAAACTCAGCCTATTCCGTCATCGGCTGCTGCGAACAATTTGGGTACGCCCCTAGCGAGTGTTACTACTGATATTTTGGGTATGACCCGGAGCACTACTTCACCTGA
>DAIQOK010000033.1:0-2515 GCA_036787895.1 Bacteroidota bacterium
GGCTGGTATGTACAGCTACCGCTTTATTGCCCGTGATCAGGTACAGCATGGAAATCTGATTATCCGGCAGTAATCTGCATTAAACTTGCAACTTATGTTGAGCCCCGCCCAATTTTGGCGGGGCTTTTGCTTTAATGGGATTTTAATCCGATTAAGTCCTTAAAGGATTTTTAATTTTCGAAATTGTCCGAAAATTGTCATTTATGAAAAAACAGCTACTTACTTGTTTAGTGCTTACGTTGGGGATTTTTTCTCAGCTTAGTGCACAAAATGAAGTGTTTACCTCGCCACCACTTACCGGAGGTAACGGTGCGGGAACAGGGGGCATAACCTTCAATTTACGTTCTAATACGACAGTATTTCTGGATAGTATTTTTGTTGCGTTGTACGGTACCCTCGGGCCAACCAATCTCGAGATTTGGTATGCGACAACAGCTATCAATGGCAATCCTCAGGTAGGTACCAATCCTGCTTTCAGCCAAGTGGGTGGTAATATACCTACTTCAATAACCAATACGGGTATAACAGCAACGCCTTTTTCATTTTCAAGGGTGGCTGTTCCGGGAAGTATAATGCTTAATGCTGGTCAGACCTATGGTTTTTACGTTGGTGTTCCAACAGGATCGGTGGGTTCACCCATCTATCAAACCTTCAATGCAACGACGGGTATAGATACATTTACTGATGGTACAGTGACCATTTACACGGGTACCAATGTAGGTTATGGTGGTCCGCGACCTGGTCACGTGAATACGCCTCGCCAATTTGTTGGTGGTATTAAATATTCACCAGCGAGTGGTAGGGATGCCCGTATTTCGGCATTAATTGCGCCGGTGGTACCAGTAGTTGGTCCTAATCAGGTTATTGTGCGGGTCCAAAATGCTGCAGCAGATCCAATTACACAGGTCGATTTAGGCTATCAATTGGATAATAATACAGCTGTACTCGTTCCCGGAGTTGTGTTACCAACACCGCTGGGACCTGGTCAATTTCACGATTATACTTTTGCTACACCAGTTACCATTCCTACAGGAGGTACTTACACTTTAAGAACCTGGGCTACCAATGCAAACAATTTGGGTGCCGACAATAATACGGGCAACGATACTTTGGTAAGGACAATTTGTACGGGTATTTCAGGTAACATTACAGTAGGGCCATCAGGCACCTATCCTTCAGTTGCCTCTGCTGTTGCTGCTTTAGGTAATTGTGGTATTAGTGGCCCTGTTACCGTATCGATTCAGCCGGGTACGTATTATGGAAGCTATACGCTTTCCAATATTCCTGGCCTAGTTTCACCGAATACCATCACCTTTACGTCCTCCACCAGCAATGCTGCGGATGTTATTTTGATTCATGATACGGCAGCTGCAGCCACGAACAAGAGCATATTCACATTGAATAATTCACCGAGTGTCTCTTTTTCTTCGTTGACTTTCCAGCGTACACAACAGCCTTCAACCGGACCTTATCATATGATAAGATTTAATGGTGAGTCCAACTTTGGCTCCGTAATCAGTTGTGTATTTCAGGATTTGACGCCCAATGCCAGTGTTTCATCAAACAGCTATGGTATTTATGCTGATAATTCAGATAACCTGAATATTTCGGGCAACAGTATAAGTGGGTATTATTATTCAATTTTCTTGACAGGGCCTACAACAAATGGCGCCTATGAGAATTTCAATCAGGTGGTAGGAAATACCATAACTGCTTTTCGTTATGCCATTTATGGTGTCAACCAAGCTTTAATAAATATCATTGGTAATAACATTTCCGGTGCCTCAACTACTTTTAGTTATGGTACATTTTTAAGCCGTGCCATTGGTATTAACGTAAACAGTAATATTATCACAGGACCAATTGGTACCTATGGCATGTATTTCTTCAATATGAACGACAGCCTGGGCTTGGAAAATCTGGTCGTTAACAATGTAGTCTCAGGTAATGTGCTTACTACTGGAAATGCCGTATATGCTTCTGGAAGTTTCGCTGCGGGTGCAAATCCTCCGAATCCATTAGATCAACTTACTTTTCAGCACAATACCTTTAATGTAAGTTATGGTGGAACTTCTACGACCAATACAGCGAATATGTTTTTTACCGGTGGCACCAATGCTACACCGGCATGGGGAAGTTTAAATCTTACCAACAATATGGCAATCACCCGGGCGCGGCCAGGTGGTGCCATGCCCGCAGGTGTTCGTGGAATTTACTTTTTGAACGATACGCTGCGTGGTGTGACTTCTTCGAATTACAATAACTTTTTCATTTATGCCGAAGATGGTAGTCAGGTGGCTAATGGACTTGTTCGTGTTAACGTTACAGATTACCCAACACTTGCCGCCTGGACAACAGCTACTGGCCGCGACGCCAACTCTATTTCCACCAATCCGAATTTTGTTTCCCAAATTCAGCCTATTCCGTCGTCGGCTGCTGCGAACAATTTGGGTACGCCCTTAGCGAGTGTTACTACTGATATTTTGGGTATGACCCGGAGCACTACTTCACCTGA
>DAIQOK010000018.1:0-76247 GCA_036787895.1 Bacteroidota bacterium
CTCGAGTCGGGGCGGAAAAAGTCGCCATTCAAATCAGTATCACTGGCGGTTGGGGTATGAATACATCCCCAACGACTGCCTTTGAAGTCGGCCTGGGTATCGCAAAAGCGGTCACCTGCCTGGTAGCAGTTGGCAGGCTGGCGTGGAGATATTTCATTAAAGTCGCGGGTTACCCTTTCCCCCATGAGTTTGTTGTTCGAAGTTTGATTAAAAGGATGAGGTAGGGAGAGATAGTGGCCGGTTTCGTGCGACAAAGTAGCACCATTCATAACAGCACTGTAGCTCATCACCAAACCACCCTGCCTCACATTTGAGCCAGGACCTGAATTCGGGTAATAGGCATAACCGTTTAAGCCCAAGGAGCCGAGATTGGCAAAATATATATTCATGACATAGGGCACATTGGCATTGCCCATCAAAGTATTGATTACAGAGCTGGCCGACGGATTCAACAAATGGTTGGAATCGTAATACAAGGGCGCATGTTTGATGTAAAAGTTGATTTTAGCATTGGTATAACGCTCATTCATAGTGCAAATGGCTGCAAATATGTCGGCCGGGCTGAGCGGGGAGGTGCCTGTACTGCTCCGCATCATATGCAATTGTATGGGCACATTGAGTATAGTGTCGTTTCGGCGACTTGTTTTGAGCATTTCAAAATCGAGGCTTTCGAGGAAGTCGTAAACATGTTGCGGTGGATCTTCAGTGCCACATACTTCCTGTGCAAAACAAGTCACAGCATAGAGGCTAAAAGCAATCGCTAGTAGGATTTTTTTCATATTTCGCTTTAAATCAAGCCTTAAATATAAGCTTGCTTGGTTAAAAATGCACAATTAATGCCAAAAACAGGCAAGAGGCGACAGTCTTATTTATGTCAAAATTTATGCTGTACTCAAATTCAACTGTTATCTCAACTGCTGTTTTGGAAGTTTGAACATCAGATTCCCAATTTTCTGCGCCCGTCCCTGAACATAACCACTGGGATTAGCGGGGTTGCGTTTGATGGGATTAGGCAGGCAAGCAGCAATTAGACAAGCTTCTCTTTTGGAAAGTTGACTTGCCGGTTTCCCGAAATAAAATTGAGCTGCTGCTTCTGCCCCATAAATTCCGGGTCCCATTTCTATCACATTCAGGTAGACTTCCATGATGCGTTTTTTGCCCCAAATAAGTTCAATCAGCACCGTAAAATATGCTTCCATACCTTTTCGGATGTAATTTCTCCCAGGCCACAGAAAAGCATTTTTAGCCGTTTGCATGCTGATTGTACTTCCTCCTAACTTTCGCTTTTTACCTTTTTGATTGCGTTTTACTGCTTTTTCGATGGCTTTTAAATCAAAACCATAATGTTGTTCAAACCGATTGTCTTCCGAAGCAATGACGGCCTGCACCAAATGGGGGGAAATTTTGGTCAAGGGTACCCAATCTTTCAAAAAACGTCCCTGAGATTTTTCTTTTTCAAATGCACGTATGGCCATCAGGGGAGTAGCCACAACCGGGACAAAACGATACAAAAGCACGACGGCTAAACTTAGCCCGAAACAAAAAAGTAGAACCTTTTTCAACCACTTAAACATGACGCAATTTAGAGAAAGGATGGTGCTGTTTTGCGCTTGTTTGATATTTAGCAGATCGGATATGCAAACATGTGCCGTTTCGGGTATGGAGTCGGCCGATGCGACTGGCCTGAACAGCCAAAGTCCAACAAAACTGTTGGCATTTTGAAGTACGGGTTTAAGCAAGTTCAGCGAAATATTGAATCTATTTCCTGATGTGGGTGAGCCTAAAAATATTCAAAATAAAATAAACCTTTTTTACCAGTTCCTGTTATATCTCTGTTTTACTTATATGAGCTACCGCATCGGATTATTGTTGGCTTCAGGCATACTGCTTGGCTGGTTTATACTGAATGCGTTCAACGCTGCTGACAATAGCCCTATGACAGATTTTTATTCGCTCAAAGCGAAATCGCTTGAAGGCAAAACCATTGATTTCGCCACATTCAGAGGCAAAATGGTATTGCTCGTCAATACTGCAACGGAATGTGGTTACGCACCCCAGCTGAAGACGCTCGAGAAGCTGCAGGAGATATATGGTGATCGACTCGTGGTGGTGGGTATGCCTACCAACGACTTTGCCGGCCAGGAACCCCGGGATGGACAGGAAATTGCCGCTTTTTGTGAGCGGAATTATGGGGTTAGCTTTTTGATGCTTGAAAAAAGTTCGACCAAGGGTGCAGCTAAAGGGAGTGTATTCAAATGGCTGACCGAGAAAAAACAAAATGGCCGTAAGTCGAGCCGCATTTGGTGGAATTTTCAGAAATATTTGGTGAACGAAAAGGGTGAGCTGGTCGATTATTACTTCACCTTTACCCAACCTGATGCACCAAAAATTATCAAGCAGCTTGAAAAATAAGGCACTCATAGCACGTTTTGGTTGGTTAGTCGCTATTCTGGTGATACTTAGCTGGGGTGGCGTGCTGTTTTTTAATTTATCCAGGGCGTTCAGTTTTGCTGATCCATTGTGCTGGCTATGGTTTTTGGTGCAGACACACTTATTTACGGGTTTATTTATCACCGCCCACGATGCCATGCACGGAACGGTGAGCCCAAACCGGCGCTTGAATAATGCGGTTGGTCGCCTGGCTTTGGGATTATTTGCTTTAAACAGTTGGAAAAAGTTATTGCCCAAACATCATGAACATCATCGCTTCGTAGGCACGGAAGCGGATCCCGATTACGGTCCACCGGCGTTTTGGTCTTGGTATTTCAAATTTGTGAAGACCTATATAAGCTTGTGGCAAATTGTAGGCATGGCCATTTTATTTAACATCGCCAAAATTTGGATCAACGAAGTCAATCTTATCTTCTTCTATGTGGTGCCAAGTGTATTGAGCACTATGCAACTCTTTTATTTCGGCACGTATTTACCACACCAGGGGGAGCATGCGTCCGAAAATAAACACAAGTCGAGGACCTTGCCTAAAAATCATCTCTGGGCGTTTGTGAGTTGCTATTTTTTCGGTTACCATTATGAACATCATGATCAGCCGGGCTTACCCTGGTGGTTATTATACCGCACCAAAACCAACTAATTTTTTCCTTTGAAGACAATTCTTCTCTTCGTTTTGCTCCCAATTATGACTTTTGCCCAAAGCGGTGAAATCAGGGGCTTAGTCAAAAATAAACTTACCAATGAACCGGTTGCCTTTGCTAATGTGGTTGTTCAGGGTACGACCATAGGGAGTACCACTGATATAGCTGGGAAATACAGTATTAAAAATCTGAAACCCGGATTTTATAATCTGCAAATCAGTTATCTCGGCTTTAAAACACAAACCGTATTTGAAATACAGGTGGTTAATTCGCGACCCGCCATTGTAAATGTGGAGCTGGAAGAAGATGCCCGGAAACTGGAAGCCGTAGAAGTAACCGCATCTGCATTTACCCGACAAGAAGAAAGCCCAGTCTCGTTGCGTACCATTGGTGTTGCCGAAATTCAGCGGAATCCTGGCGGCGGTCGCGATATTTCGAAGGCAATACAGTCGTTACCCGGTGTTTCCAGCGGTGCCTCTTTCCGTAACGATATCATTATTCGTGGAGGCGCACCCAATGAAAACCGATTTTATCTCGATGGGGTAGAAGTACCTACCATCAACCACTTTGCTACCCAAGGTTCATCGGGAGGACCGGTGGGCATTATTAATGTGGATATGATACGGGAAGTAGATTTTTATTCCGGAGCTTTTCCTGCCAACAGGGGGAATACCCTAAGCTCGGTTTTTGAGTTCAAACAAAAAGACCCCCGCACCGATAAAATGGCTTTCCGCGGCATCGTCGGTGCCAGTGATATCGGCCTCATTGCAGAAGGACCGATTACTGATAAAATTTCATTCGTGGCTTCAGCACGCAGGTCTTATCTGCAGTTTTTGTTTAATGCTATTGGTTTGCCGTTTTTGCCCACTTTCAATGGCTTCCAGACCAAGGTCAAATACAAAATCGATAACCAAAATGAAATCAGCTTCATAGGTCTGGGGGCAATTGATCAGTTTAGTCTAAATACAGGCTTGAACCTAAGCCTCGATCCGGCACTAAATCCCGGCGTTGACAGTCAGCAAGTTAAAGAACAACGTTACATACTCGGGAATTTGCCCGTAAATACGCAGTGGAATTACACCAATGGAGTGGTGTACAAACGTTATCGTAAAAACGGCTACCAGACCTTTGTATTGAGTAGGAATATGCTCAACAATGTGGCTTACAAATACATTAATAACGACACCAGTTTGCCAAAACTCTTTGACTATCTGAGCCAGGAAAGTGAAAACCGTTTCCGCTACGAAAACCAAATCCGAAGTGAAGGCAGTTGGAAGATCAACTATGGCGTAAACCTCGATCGAGCGCGTTATTATGTCAAAAACAGCACACGTGATTTGGTGGGCGATTCGCTGGTAAACCGCGTTTTCGAAAGTGAACTCCGCATCAACAGGTATGGTGTATTTGGTCAGCTCACCAAGGGCTTTTTCAGCGAGCGACTCATCCTCAGCGCCGGTTTGCGTTTCGACGGCAATGATTACGGACCATCCATGAGCAACCCTTTGGAGCAGTTTTCTCCCCGCTTTTCTGCTTCTTATGCTATTACCGGTAATTGGAGTCTGAATATGAATACAGGCAGATATTATCAATTGCCCGCCTATACAGTACTTGGCTTCCGAGATAACAATAGCCAGTTGGTAAATCGCGACAATGGCGTGAAATACATAGGTGTTGATCATATTGTTGCCGGTATCGAATATTTCAGTCGTAAAAGTTTTAAATCGACGGTGGAAGTTTTCTACAAAAATTACTTCCAGTATCCCTTCTTGCTCGATCAGAACATCAGTCTGGCGAATCTGGGAAGCGATTTTGGTGTAATTGGCAACGCGCCGGTGGTAAGCACCAGCAATGGTCGAAGTTATGGTATAGAATACCTCGCTCAGCAGAAGTTGTACAAAGGTTTTTACGGCATTTTGGCCTATACCTGGGTTCGATCGGAATTTGAAAATGCCATGAACCAGTACATCCCTTCGGCTTGGGACAACCGGCATATACTGACATTAACAGGGGGTAAAATTTTCAAAAGAGATTGGGAAATCGGACTTCGTTATCGTTATGTGGGTGGAGGACCGGGCACGCCTTTTAACTCAGATTTGAGTCTTCGCCGTGATGTTTGGGATCAAAACGGACGTGGAATTTTGGATTTTGCCAATCTCAACACCATACGTAACGGTGCTACCCAACAGTTAGATATTCGCATCGATAAAAAATGGAGCTACAGCAAATGGGCATTGAATCTGTATCTCGATGTACAAAATCTACTGAATCAACAAACCATCCTTCAACCTCAATTGGTGGCACTTACCGATCCTGCTTCAGGCGCTCCGGTCGTTGATCCGAACGACAATAGCCGTTATCTGCCTGACTTCATTCCGAACACAGCCGGTACTCGCTTGCCAACTATTGGAATCATTATCGATTTCTAAGCACCAGCTAAAAGGGCATCAATTTTTGCCCAAAGCACAGCAGGCCTATGACCGGCTTGACGAAGTTCAGCCACAGGGCGGGCATGGTTTGATTTAGAAAGTTTGTTGCCAAAGGCATCGGTAACCAGCGGCAAATGCCACCATTGGGTGGCTGTAAAACTCCCAATACCCAATTGTTCGGCCAAAAACAGCTGTGCTGCAGTGGATGGAAGGAGATCTGATCCTCGCACGATGGCGTTGATGCCGAATTGAAGATCATCGGCCAGAGAAGCGATTTGGTAAGCGGGCAAACCATCCTTTCGGCGAACCACAAAATCGGACATCTCTTTATTTAGGTCGACATAACAGCTGCCTTGTTGCTGATCATTGAATAAAATACAGCAGTTTTCAGGTAAACGTATTCGCCAGGCATGTCCGGCTGCGGTATGAAAGCTATTTTGATTTCTGCAAAGGTGGGGGTGGTTGGTTTTGGTCAGCCAATCGAGTTGAGCGCGCGAACAGCTGCAACTGTAGAGTAGGTTTTTTTGACGCAACGTTTCGAGCATACTATTAGCCAGTTCCAGGCGGTGAAATTGGGACCAGTTTTGCTCAAAATCAGTAAGACTTCGCGGGCCTACATCCCAGTCGATGTCGAGCCAATGCAGACTTTCAAAAATATCTTCCACATAAGCCGCCCGCTTTCTCGCTACATCCAAATCATCGATGCGTAGTAGAAGACTGCCCTGATTGGCGCGTGCCAGTCGCCAGCTACAAACGAAAACGAGTAAATTACCCAAATGTAAAAACCCGCTTGGGGTGGGTGCCAATCGGGTTTTAAGCATGCTTATTTGCCGCTTGTTCTGTTTTTCGCTGCATCGGTGAGTGCGAAATCCTTGCTTCGGGTGAGTGTTTTGATATAATCCACCCGCCGGAAACGCAAGGCGCTCCAGTCGTCGTCGATGGCCACCTGACGTACCGGTTCGTAGTTCAGTTTGCCGAATATTTCCCAGCCTGTATCGCGATTAAAATCGCATTTGTACTTTTTGCTGCTGCCTTTGGGGTAACAACACCAGAAAATGGCGTCGCCTTCCAAATTCTCATCCAATAAGGGTGCCCAATGGTCGATTTCACTTTGTTTAGTCGCGAAAAGCAAGGAAAAATCCGTTTTTTCAAAATTTTTGGGGTCATTCAGCACCCGGGCCTTTTTACTGAGCCAGTCCTGGGCTTCCTGAAATTCCACCGGCGCATTCACAATCATTACCGGATTATGCTGCTTATAATTGAGTTTTTTGAAGAGCGCTTCCATAGGAGTTGATTGAGTAGGAAATATAGGAATTTTAAAGGTTGAAAAAAGGAACTGATTGGCTATATATTGAGATTTGAATAGAAGAGCATACCTTTCAAGGTCAGTTTTTCCAAAGGATTATGGAAGGGAAGAATGAATACATATTTGAAAGAATAGTTTCATGGATAAAAAGGGAAACCATGATCAGGAATTATGATTTCACCCGGGAAACCCGCATAGAAAAGGATTTAGGCGTGACCGGCGATGATGCTAATGAATTAATTATGGCATTTGCTAAAGAATTTCACGTTGACGTATCACACTTTATCCTTCATGATTACTTTGGGCCGGAAGGAACAGATATTTTTTGTGCTTACTCTGACGCTGAATCACGGAAAAAACTAACGATTGCTGATTTGGAGGAGGCAGTAGATCTTGGCAAATTGGTCTAGTTGTTAGCTATTGTCCAGAATTATTTTTTGGATGATCTCTGAGGTTCTCTCACCCCTTCAAGATTCTAATCCAACCTCAACCCCCGTTTAACCAAAACCTCCTAAAAACCCGTTTACCGAAGGCCGCTCGAAAGACCAAAACGCCTAAAAGCCCGATTCACCCCTTCGCCTGACTATCCATCGTAATCGTTACCGGCCCATCATTTACCAACGAAATCTGCATATCCGCGCCAAATTCGCCGCTTTGAGGTGGGGTGCCGGTGAGTTGCTGAAGCGTATTGAGAAAAGCGTTGTATAATGGAATCGCTGTTTCGGGGCGAGCTGAACGCATATACGAGGGTCGGTTGCCTTTTTTGGTTTCGGCAAAAAGGGTAAACTGACTTACCACCATTAATTCACCACTTACTTCGGCCAAATCTAAGTTCATCTTACCCTCAGCATCATTAAAAATGCGGAGCTTAACGATTTTTGATGCCATCCAAAGCAAATCTTCGGCTGTATCGGCGTTTTCGAAGGCGGCGAGTACGAGCAAGCCGGGACCGATTTTCCCAAGTTGTTTGCCTTCACTCGTCACGCTCGCTTCACGCACGCGCTGCAGCACTACCCTCATGGTTGGCGGAGGTAGATGGCGGCAGTTTCGAACATATCGGGCATCTCTTCCGAGAAGTTGGAGAATATGAGGCTATCGCCCTGCAATTCCCAATAAAAAGCGTCATATTCCTGAGCGTTGCGGTACATCCAGATCACGCTGTTAAAGGCTGGATAGCTGGCGTAACCGAGTATAAGTTTGTATTTATTGTATTTGCTGCTGCCACGAACAAAACCGTTGACGCCAAACTGGAGACTATTCCCCAATGGTTTATTCCCTGTTTGCAAACGGAAGGTGCCAAACAATTTATTTTTGACCAATAACTGCTGAACGGCTTTGCCAGGATCATCCAATTGGGAACTTACGCGCACAAAACGCAGACTGAGCTCATCCACGGTCAAAAGCAGTTGTTTGCTGAAAGGGTCATATTCGAAAACAAATGTCGATTCCGCATTCCCATCACAACTGCTTACGATTAAACTGTCGCCTTGCCGTTTGATAGGGCCACTACAGGCTTCATTATAACCAAATACAATTTGAACAGTGCCTTTGATTTCATCGACAATAACTTCAGAAATAGGTAATAGTTTGGCTTGGCTACCAAAGGGGTCGGCTGATTTTTGCAGCTCATCCAGATAGTCTAATTTTACCCAATGTCCGGTAAGCGTATCTAAAATCCGGGTTTCCGGTATTTCAATGAGACTGTCGAGTGCCGAATCAGGCGCCAGGCTGCTATCCTCTTTCGGCTCATCGCCGCAGCTCATCATTAGGGCCAATGCTAATATCCAGAGTAAATTTTTCATGCTAATTGTATTGATCTTCATTGTTGAGTATGCTCAAATAACTTTTATAACGATCGTAAGGCAGTGTTTCAGCATCTACTGCGGCTTTTACAGCACAGCCCGGTTCATGTTGATGGGTGCAGTTGTGGAATTTGCAATTGGCCAATAAGACCTTCATTTCCGGAAAAAAATGACTGATTTCTGCTCCTTCGAGTTCAATCACACCCAATTCTTTTATACCAGGTGTATCGATAATCCGAGTGCCTGAAATGGGTTCGAACATTTCTGCAAAGGTGGTGGTGTGTTTGCCTTTCTGACTGAAATCGGAGAGGGTGCCGGTTTTAAGCTCCAGCTCTGGATACATGGTATTGAGCAAAGTGCTCTTGCCTACACCCGAAAAACCACTGATGAGGGTAGTTTTGTCGGTAAAAAGTGTCTTAATTTCAGCTATTCCTTCACCGGTCAGCGTAGAACAGTGGTAAACTGCATAGCCGGCGTTTTCATAGATGGCTTTGTATTCTTCGTAAACCGCCCGAACCGCCTCATCCTGCCACATATCGGCTTTGTTAAACACCACGCAGCAAGGAATTTGATAAGCTTCTGCCGTAACCAGAAAACGGTCAATAAATCCTAACGAAACCTTGGGGTAAAATAGCGTAGCAACCAAAACGGCCTGATCCAGATTCGCTGCCAGCACATGGGTTTGTTTGCTCAGATTAGTCGACCGCCGGATGATATAATTACGGCGTGCTTGTATATCGGTAATCACAGTACCATGATGGGCATCGTGGTCAAAATCCACGCGATCGCCTACCGCCACCGGGTTGGTAGATTTTATGCCTGCCAGACGTAATTTCCCGCGTATGCGACACTCATACAACTGGCCATCGTCGGTACGCACGGCATACCAACTACCAGTTGATTTTATGACAATACCTTCCAGAATCTGATTTTTGACAAAGCTAGCACTAAATCAGCATTCCTTGGTGTCAAGCGTCTTTTGTCGAGATGATATAAGTCGCCGGATCAATAGCCGTCTTACTTTTTTCCTTCAGCAAAGCGATCTCCAACACCTCGTCCATACGCTCCACATAATGAAACTTCAGGTCGCTGACATATTCTGCCTTGATTTCGTCGATGTCCTTTTTATTGGATTTGCACAAAATGATGTCGCTGATGCCGGCACGTTTGGCGGCGAGTATCTTCTCCTTGATGCCACCTACCGGCAGTACTTTGCCGCGAAGGGTAATCTCACCGGTCATGGCGAGCTTTTTACGCACTTTTCGACCGGTTAAGGCCGATACGATACTCGTCAGCATGGTAATCCCTGCCGACGGGCCATCTTTGGGTGTAGCGCCTTCGGGGACGTGGATGTAGAGGTCGGTATGGTCGAAAATGCGGTAATCCAAGCCTATTTTTTCGGCATGGGTGCGTACATATGCGAGGGCGATATTGGCCGACTCTTTCATCACTTCTCCCAAATTACCGGTAATCTGCAATTTGCCTTTGCCGCGACTCACCCCGGTTTCGATGTAGAGGATGTCGCCACCCACCGAAGTCCAGGCCAAACCGGTAACTACACCGGCTACGTCATTGCCTTCGTATAAATCGGCGTCGAAATAACGGGCGCCTAATATTTTGCGGAGATCTTCTTCGTCGGCAACGGTATTGTAAGGCTCCTCTAGGGCTTTGAGTTTGGCAAAACCACGTACTAGCGCGGCTATCTTTTTGTCCAAACTACGCACACCCGATTCGCGGGTGTAGCCTTCGATGATGCTACTGATAATTTTCGGGGAAATGGTCACATCCTTTTTGGTGAGCCCGTGTTCATCAAGCTGCTTGGGAATGAGGTATTTTTTGGCAATTTCCAGCTTTTCTTCCCGGGTATAACCGTTAATCTCGATGACTTCCATGCGGTCGAGCAAAGCGGGTTGGATGGGCTGTAGACTGTTGGCAGTCGCAATAAACAACACTTTGCTCAGGTCATAATCCAATTCCAGGTAGTGGTCGAAGAAGGTTTTGTTCTGCTCCGGATCCAATACTTCGAGCAGGGCCGAGCTGACGTCTCCCCGGAAATCGCTGCCAACCTTATCTATCTCATCTAACACCATGACCGGATTGCTGGAACCGGCTTTTTTGATGCTTTGAATAATACGACCTGGCATGGCACCGATATAAGTTTTGCGATGACCGCGTATGGTGGCCTCGTCGTGAACACCTCCTAAGCTCATGCGCACATATTCGCGACCAACAGCTTTGGCAATGCTGCGACCGAGTGAGGTTTTACCTACACCCGGAGGGCCTACCAAAAGCAAAATCGGGGCTTTCATATTGGCCTTGAGTTTGAGTACGGCCAGGTATTCAAGTATGCGGTCTTTGACTTTTTCTAAGCCATAATGGTCCTGATCAAGTATTTTTTTGGCTCGTTTGAGGTCGAAACGGTCGGTCGAGAATTTATCCCACGGCAGGTCGAGCATGAGCTCCACATAGTTGAGTACCACGCTGTAATCGGCCGCGGCGGGGTTCATGCGCTGTAGTTTGTCGAGCTCTTTAAAAAAGTGTTCTTGAACTTCTTTGCTCCACTTTTTTTTGCGTCCTCTTTCACGCAGGTTTTGCACTTCTAGATCGGGGGTGATGCCTCCCAATTCTTCCTGAATGGTCTTCAGTTGTTGGTGTAAATAATACTCCCGCTGCTGTTTGTCCATATCGGTGCGGACTTTACTCTGAATCTGGTTCTTTAATTCCAGCATCTGGAATTCCCGGTTCATCAGTATAAGCACTTCATTGGCTCGTATTTTCAGGTTTTCAATTTCCAGCAAACGTTGTTTTTCGGCAACTTCTACATTCAGATTACTGGCAATAAAATTCACCAGAAAAGCCGGCGTTTCAATGTTTCGTAGGGCTACAGCTGCTTCACTTGGGATGTTAGGCGATAGCTCGATGATTTGTTTCGCCAGGTCGTTCATCGATGCGATAAGGGCCTGGAATTCTTTGTCGTTTTTGCGGGGTTTCTGGTCTTTGAAAGCCGACACATTGGCGCGTAAATATGGCTCCGACTGCGTCAGGCTATCAATCCGCATCCGCTGCCTGCCTTGAATAATGACGGTAGTATTGCCGTCGGGCATACGCAACATTTTGAGGATGCGTGCCACGGTGCCGATTTCATGCAGGTCCTTGAATTGCGGGTCTTCAATGGAAACGTCGCGCTGTGAAACTACACCTATGATTTTGTCGGCACTATTGGCTTCACGAATTAATTTGATGGATTTATCGCGACCAACGGTAATAGGAATGACTACCCCCGGGAACAAAACTGTATTGCGCAACGGAAGAATTGGCAGATTATCGGGCAATTTTTCCGATGTGTCATCGTGATCTTCTTCATTGACCGTCATGATCGGAATGTAATCCGGATCATCTTCTGCCCCTTGTAAGCCAAAAAAATTGCTGCTATCGTAAGTTATGCTCATGTGCTGAAATAAGATGAAGCCCTTGCCAAAGTGGCAGTCGTGGCGGTGACACTGACTAAGGCAAGAACGATGCCATGGCGGCTAGAGCGCATGGTGGCAACAATTCGGACGTTGTGCTAATTGGGGTAATGGTGTTGCCGATGACCTCGGATAATGGAGAGAATAGCGGCAGTATGTATTTGAGTGCGTTAAGCCTTATGGTCGACGCTACTCAGGAAAACTCATTGGCCTAATTTTAAGCTTCAAGGGTCAATTTTGAATTTGAAATTTTTGTATTCGAAATTTACCCTTGCATCCAAAGCTCCGGTTTTTCCCGCCAGTTGCTTAGTTTGTCGATATCGGATTCGAGTATGTAGTTCTCTTCTTTGGCAACTTGAAGTAAAGCACTGTAGTTGCTCAGACTAAACAACGGGATTTTAGCTTCTTTGAAGGCTTTATTGGCTTTTGGGAAGTCGTAGGTGAAGGTCGAAAGCACTGCTTTTACCTGCATGCCGGCAGTTTGTATGGCTTCAACGGCTTTGAGGCTGCTACCTCCGGTCGAAATGAGGTCTTCAATCACCACAACCGTTGCATCCGGGCGGATTACACCTTCAATTTGATTGCCCATACCATGTTCTTTGGCACTGGAACGGACATAAATCAAGGGTAGTCCCATTTCTTCGGCGACCAAAGCCGCTTGTGGAATACCGGCTGTGGCTACTCCGGCGATGATGTCAACTTCCCCCAATTGCTGGCGAATGGTCTCCGATAACATCTGACGGATGTAGGTCCTGATTTTAGGATAGGAAAGCGTAATGCGGTTGTCGCAATAAATAGGGGAATTCCAACCCGAAGCCCATTTGAAAGGTTGGTCGGGCGAAAGTTTTACGGCTTTAATTTCCAGCAAAAGTTTTGCAACTTGCAGGGCGGTCTCATCAGTTTTCTTCACAGCGCAAATGTACCAAATCTTCATCAACGAAAAGCCCCTTCATCTTCTCCGACACAAAAAAACGGAGGCGCGCAGAGGTCATGTGGTCTTGCATGACCCACAGCTGAAAGCTTTGTTACAATGGGCGCGAAAACTTGAGGAAGATGATAGTTTGCAAGCCGTTTACGCTGTTTGTCGCGACCCTAAGCTGCTGTTTGAAAGCTATGCCGCTGAACATAAAAATATCGATGCGGCAGGGGGCATTGTGGTTCAGGGAGATAAGCTGTTGTTCATCAAACGTTTTGGTAAATGGGATTTACCCAAAGGCAAACTCGAAAAGGGTGAAGCAACCGAAAAGGCAGCACTGCGGGAAGTGGAAGAAGAGTGCGGAATAAACCAATTGCAACTTGGGAAATTTATAGCTACCACTTACCATACCTACGACTTTCAGGGTAGAAGGGCATTGAAACACAGCCATTGGTATGAAATGCAGACGGATTTCCAAGGCGAATTACTGCCACAAACCGAGGAAGGCATAACAGAAGTGCAATGGATTAATCGGCATGAACTCGAGGAAGTTTTTGGTAATACCTATGCTTCCATTTCGGCCTTGCTTAATACCTACCTTACAACAGATTGATTTGTTGTTGAATTTTTTTGGTCATGCGTACCTCAGCAGGCACAAATGGCGAAACATCGCCATCGTTACGAATGATATCGCGTATGATGGTAGAAGAGATGGGTGATAAGGCAGGCTCGGTAAAAAACAAGACCGTATCTATGTTATGCATGGCTTTATTGAACTGGGCTATGCTTTTTTCGTATTCAAAATCTGGCGCATTGCGTAAGCCACGGACGATGTAATTTGCACCTATCGATTTACTGTAGCGCACAGTCAAACCTTCATACACTTCCACCCGAATTTTCGGCTCATTTCGAAATACCTTTTCTATCCAGCTTTTGCGTTGATCGAGTTCAAACAAATAGGTTTTCGCGCTATTCTGACCAATACCAATGACTACTTCATCAAAAATGGGCAGGGCCCGGCGGATAATGTCGACATGTCCGTTGGTGATAGGGTCGAAGGAGCCTGGGAAAAGTGCAATACGTTTCATGAAAGGATTTCGGTTGCGGTAAAAATACTAAAAACCGACTGACCATAATTCCGGGCTTCTAAAAAGCCGTTTTCAGTACTAAAATTATGATTTGTGGGATGCTCAAGGATTAGCAGACCATCGGCTTTGAGCATGTTTTTAGCAAGAATTAGTCCCGGTAAGCTCTTTAAACGATCGAGTTGATAAGGCGGATCGGCAAATATGATGTCGAAATTGCCAGTATTGCGCTCCAACCAAGCGAATACATCGGCCTGATTAACTGCCATTCCATTGATGCCGATTTGTGCAATGGTTGATCTAATAAATCTGCAACAGCCTGCATTTTGGTCGACAGCGACAATGTTTTCACACCCTCGAGAGGCAAATTCATAGCTGATGTTGCCGGTACCTGCGAATAAATCAAGTACACTGATGTCGGCTAGCTCAAAGCGATGCTGCAAATAGCTGAACAGGGCTTCCTTGGCCCGGTCGGTGGTTGGCCGCACCGGCAAGTTGGCAGGCGCATGTAACTGGCGACCTTTAAACTGACCACTTATGATACGCATAGCAAGGCAAGGGCATCGGTAAGCGCTCCTTTTTCGAGTTTGGCCAGCTCAAATCCCAAGGCTAACTCTTCTCCCGGGCACAGGCTGACACAATGGCTGAATTGAGCTGTCAGTAAGTTGACCAATGATTTTTGATCTACTCCGGTTTCCAATAAGCAAATACCCGCTTGATCGAGGCCCAATTGTTTACGGGTATTCAGACTGTGATAAAGCACGTCTTCATCGGTTTCGACATACAAACTATTTAAAAGCTGAAGCTTTTGTTTTTTGTATGCCCAGATCAAAAGTTCCTTTTCGCGCATCTGTACGTATAGCTGTTCGGAAGCAACTGCCTTGGTAAAGAGGTATTCGGTGAGTACGCCGGCTAATGAACGAATGCCTGCGCTGGGAAAGCGTAGCCTGACCGCACCGAGTAAACCATAAGCCAGGCCATAAATGAGCTCCGCTTCTGTATGTTTGAGGCTGTCGCGATTGAGTTGTTCGTCAAGCGAACGTTTATGTACACTTTCGAAGTAGTCGGTACCCGTGCCATCCTGGTAAACTGCGGCAGGCACCAAGGTAAACCGATAGCTGGCGAGACCTACTTGAACGCGGGCATACAATTTGCCAACCAAGGCTTCCGACTGCATTAACCAGGCTAAACGATCGCTTGGATGTTGTTTTTGTTGTTCCTCCGGCCAGAAAGCAGCCTGTGCTGCTACTACTTTTTTATGGGCTCCCTCTCCAATACAAAAACAATAGCCATCGTTTTTCAGGACGATGGCCAGGATTTTATCGGCTGTGGCGGAAGGGTCAAAACCCGGAGCACTAAGTTGTATGTTTTTCAATTTATTCCCAGTTACCGGAGAAGTTTGCATCGGTCATTGAGCCCACTTTGAGCACTTTGCGTTTATCGAATGGTTTACTATCGATAACCTCGAAGACGTTAATATCTACATTTCCTTTACGCACTTTACCGGCACTTATAGTAAAACGTTCCGGCTCAGCAAATGGAATCATCGGAAGAGAATCTACATTGATGCCGACAAAAAAGGTGTCGATAATAGGGACATAAATGGTGTCGTATTTGATACCCGCTAAAATATCGGTAGAGTCATCAGGGTTACCTTCTACCTTGATGAAACGCAAACGATCATTTTTGATTACTTCCAGCAGCTCATCCCAATCATCGGCAAATTCACCTTTCACATCGCGATAAGCTAACTGAGCCGTGCGGATATTTTTGAGTCGTTCGATCACTTTCGCATACCGCTTGGCTTTTTCTTTCTCGAAACGGATGGGTTCCGATATGGTTTCTACCAGGAAGTAGGTTAAAACTACGATGACCACAAATAATGCGGCTTTGATAAGGTTCATCATCTTCATGAGCGCAGTACGATTAAAGTAGTCGCAATAATAGCATATTTATCCCAAAAACAAGTGCCAGCGGGCGTTACCTTTGTGTTTTTAAAGTCATTTCCCCATGTCGCCAGCCACCGATTTCGAAAGCCGTCGTGCTGATATACTTCAAAAGCTCGAAGGTCAGCATTTTATGCACCACATCGGCTTCCGCATAACAGCTATACAACCGGGAGAAATCACCGGGGAAATGGACCTAGTGGCTTTTACTAGGCAACAACTGGGTTACTTACACGGCGGGGTAACCGCCACGGTTGCAGATATTGTGGCTGGTTTTGCAGCCTACAGTCTTACGCCACTACACCAACATGTAGTTACGGCCGACATCAATATCATGTACTACAAACCCGGCACAGGCAATAAACTCCGTGCCATTGGCCGGGTGAAAAAAGCCGGCAGCAAAATTCACTTCTGCGAAAGCGAGATATGGGTGGAGCAAGAGGGCGAATGGCAGCTGGTTGCCCGGTCAACATCGACCATGGCGGTGATCTGATACTTTCGTTCGGCGTGGGGTTAAACGGGGTTTTGGGCTATTGCCTGCCGTGAGTTTACTGAACAGTGGGAGTTTTAGGCTAAACGGTGGTTGAGCGCAGTCGAAACCATCGTTATCCTAACGGCCCGGTCATCGAGCGCACAAGGAGCGCATATTGAGCTTACCGTGATAGGAGTCGACTTGTGCAGCCGAGATGCTCAGAATGAAGTAACCCATAAACGTTAAATGAACCGAAATTTCTGTAACACAGATTTTTATCCAGAGCAACCGTCAGGACCTGTAGTGAGTTAACCGAACTACGAGTCGAAATGAGCAAACGCTGAAAAATAGGCAAGCAACGGAACGAACGAGGGCAGGTTGCGAGCAGAAATTAACCGTACAGCGCCTAGTCCGTAGAGCTTTAGCTCGGCAGGGACATTTTTTTCTTCCGTCTCAAGTCATCCGTCTCACGTCAAATCATTTCCTCTTCTTCCAAAATCCCCTCTCCATACTAAATACTGCCAGGAAGCCGCTCGAAGCAGAAATATTATGTGAAGTCACAAACAAATCCCTGAGAAAGTGGTTGCTATGTTTTGACCAAAAGGCCGTTTGAAAATTGTGCATAATCATGCCGTTTAAAGCTGTTTTTTTAAACTGTGGAATCCGTGAATTTTTTCTCCATCAAAGAGATTGAAGCATTAACTGGCATCAAAGCCCATACGATACGTATTTGGGAGCAACGTTATGCCATGGTTGCGCCTCGCCGGACGGAGACCAACATCCGTTATTACGACGAAAAAGACCTCAAAAAGCTACTCAATGTGAGTTTGTTGAACCGCAATGGTTACAAAATTTCGGAAATCGCCGAAATGAGTGAAGAGGCAATGATGACGCATGTACTGCAGTTGTCGGAAGAAAAAAGCGACTATGAAAATCAGTTGCAGTCGCTTACACTGACCATGCTGGAGCTGAATGAGGTAGCCTTCGAGCGCATTTTGTCGACGGCCATACTGCAGATGGGATTGGAAAAAACCATGGTGCAGCTGGTTTTTCCTTTTTTCCGGGCCATAGGTATCATGTGGCAAACAGGATCTATCAATCCGGCCCACGAACATTTTATCACCAACATCATTCGCCAGAAACTTATTGTGGCCATCGATGGGCAGTCGCATGAAACGGATGTTTGGTCGAAAAAATTTGTGCTCTATTTGCCCGAAGGAGAGTTTCACGAGATTGGTTTGTTATTCGCCAATTATGCCATACGGGCCAGAGGAGGGAAGGTGATTTACATCGGTTCTAACGTGCCTTTTGGCGATTTGAAAGTGGTTAATCATACTTACAGTCCCGACTACTTATTCACAGTAATCACCTCGCCTATGCTAAACGGAGAATCGGTTGCCGATTATCTGAACAAGCTAAGTGTTCAGTTCCCGAATTTGAAAATTTATGCATCGGGAGGCCATGTTTTATCGGTACCAGATTTGCAAGTGCCTCAAAACGTACGTATAATCCGCGATTTCAAAGAGATGTTATCTTTGGTGAGTGAAGTAGCGTAATGGCTTTGATTTACATTTTGATTGGATTTATAGGTCTGGAGCTGATTTCTGCGGCCATTCACCGTTGGTTGATGCATGGTCCGCTGTGGTTTATTCATGCCTCCCACCACCGACCGGGTCGTGGTTTTTTTCAACGAAATGATGTTTTTACACTTGTATTTGGCGGTACAGGCATTTATTTGCTCCTGCAAGGCATCAACAGCCTGAATCCGGGTTTCTGGATAGGGGTAGGCATATCGGTTTACGGCGTCGCCTATTTTTTACTGCACGATATGCTGGTACATCGCCGCTTGAAAGGTTGGATCAGCACCAACATACCTTATTTCAAAGCATTGCAGCAAGCCCACCGGGCCCACCACAAATGGGTAGACAAAAACCCCGGCGAGAGTTACGGTTTGTTTTTGTTCCCGAAGCGGTTTTTGAAATAAGCAACCGCCGAGTTTATTTGCTAGCCCGCAAAGCTTCTGATAGAATAAATTTGGTTTTATGGCTGAACGATATGATAACGTTCAAGCTGCCAGATGTCACCTGTTGACAAAGCATATTCAACTAGACCAATGTTCTTAGCTATTTTGTATGTCGCTGTATCACAATCGTATATAGCATCAAATATATTCTTTTGTGTGAGTACATCTGAAAAAGTAATGCCGTTTATTTGAATTGTCTGGTTTTGACCGAGCGTAATTTGTTGTTCTCCTGTTCTTACATTGCTGCTTCCAAGTGGCAATTCTCTGTTGTTGTAAAGTGGATGCCGGAGATAAAATTGATATTTAAAATGGTTACCCGCTCCTGGTGCTCGTCTTGCAATATTTATCATATAGGGTGAAGAATCGGGGGTATTATTCCAAACTGGATAATGGTATATTTTTGAATAAAACTGATAATCAAAACCTGTACTCGATTTAAGCAACATGGTTAATTTTTCCTTAGAAAATGCAATTTTGGTAAATGAAGTATCTGTGTAAGTGTCCTCCATTTGTAAAGAAGACTGAAATACATATATGGAATCAGTTTCACCGGATGTAGCATTTTTGTACACCCAATAGGTACCAGGTAAAAAGTAGGTATAACTGAGTAAGTCAGCAGGGAGTTTGAATACGGTTTGTTTCGTCGGAGAAGAAAGTGTCGGCTCAGATTCCTTTTTACAAGCAGAAATCGCAAACAGGGCAAACAATAGCGTGATGGATAATTTCATCGAGGAGAGTAACTAAGTTGGGAAATCTAAAAGGGAAGGTAAAAATTTAGTTTGATTTAACAATGTAGAAACGAAAACAGGACAACTGTTTTAATCCTAACTCTAGCTTTTTAAGAGCCTATTTGTCCTTCAAAATTTAAAACAACTCCGCCAGCATACACCTCGCACTTCCGCCGCCAATCTGTTCAATAGTGGGAATGTCGAGGCAAATGGGGGTGAAGAAGTGCGAAAAAACGGTTTGCTGACCTAGCGTAAGACTGTTCCAGCCGCTGCGACTGATGATGCCGAATTTTTCACCTTTGACATTGGTCACAAACAAAACATTGCCGGCAAATTGGGCCAGCTGCTGCCGGTTAATGTCCATTACCACCCGGTCGGCGGTGTTCAGCGCTCTTAAAACGGCTGCTTTTTCATCACCTTCGGGCACCACCTCCGGGCAAAAAATGGCGAGTTGAGGCGAAATGGCCAACAGTACATTGGTATGGTATATCGGCCGACCCTGACCATCAAAGGCATCAAAAACGCAAAGTTTATAGTCCAATGCATCTGCGACGAATTGTGCCAGACGCGTCTGACTGCGGATCGAACGGCTCATAAAAAGTTGCTGATGAGCCGGGTCGATGATGAGGCTACCGGTGCCTTCCAGGTATTCGTCTGCTTCGGCGACTTCCCGGAGGTCGATTTGTTTTTGCGGTTGATTTTTACTCAGTCTTTGGAGTTGGTTAAGCCAGTCGAGCCTAACTTCGGCCCGCCTGTTTTCGGTGGCCATGGGGTAAACAAACAGCTGGCCATCGGGGTGGGTGCTGAACCAATTGTTCGGGAATATGGCGTCTGGTTTGGGGGGGTATGTAGTGTCGTCGAGAACCAAGAGTTGTATGCCTGCCGAGCGTAGGGTAAAAACAACCTCATCAAATTCGGCCAGCGCACGTTGTTGAGCTTCTTCCGCAGCGAAGGGTTTTGTTTGCTGAAATCCGTTTGAAACGGCGGTTTGGGCGTTAAATCCAAAGGCGGCTGGTCGAACAAGTAGCAGGGTGTTGGCGAGCATAAAGACAATATTAGTGGATGAGTGCGAAAGGAAAGGCGATGTGGATATTTTATTGTGTTTTGTTATATGACAGGTGGTATAATATTTACGTGCTTCCAAGGGCTTTGGTTTTTGCTTTGGTAAGCGCGTTTATGGGCTGGTGGTTGAAGAAGTCAGCGTTTTTTACAGGTCCGGTCAAGGGTTCTCGCAAAGACGCTCTGGTTCGCTTGGCGTGAGATGCGCAAAAATGGGCACGCAGAGTCGCGGAGGCCGCAGAGCTTTAGTGCGGCGGTTCATTTTTTTAGGATTCTCGTCTAACGTCTCAATTCTTCCGTCATAAAAAGGGGCACGCAGAGCCGCGGAGACGCAGAGCTTTAATGCGGCGGTTCGTTTTTTAGGCCGCTCACGTCTCAAGTCTTCCGTCATAAAGTGCTCCCCAGCGCAGAGGCCGCAGTGATAGACGGCTGCCTATCTCAATACCAGATACTACATACTTTGCAAATCCGTCGTTTCCCTAATCAACCGGTCAGCGAACCAATATTTTGGCGAAGGAAACGGACAGATTTGTTGGATCTCTTTTGATCGTCGGCAGTAGACTGAATTTTATTTGCAATCACCGCTTTGAGTTGAAGTTGCATCGCTTACTTTTGGAAATATGGCGCTACTCAACGACCCCAAACAAATCCGTGCCTGGTGCATGTACGATTGGGCCAATTCGGTCTATAATCTCTCGATTACCACTGCAATTTTCCCGATTTATTACAACGCCGTTACTCAATCGGCAGCCATTAAAGCCGGGGCTTCAGCTACCGACGACCATTTTTACATCAATATTTTTGGCCGGGATGTGGTGAATACGGCTGCATACAGTTATTCGCTGTCGATTGCGTATTTGCTGGTCGCTTTTGTCACACCCTTGTTGAGCGGTATGGCCGATTATGGTGGACTCAAGAAGCGAATGTTGGGCATTTTTGCACTTATTGGCTCGTTGAGTTGTGCTTCGATGTACTTTTTTACCGACCAAAACGTGCAGCTCGGTCTGATTTTGTTCATGATGGCCGCTTTTGGTTGGGCGGGAAGCGTGATTTATTACAATTCTTTCCTCCCCGAAATTGTTACTGAAGATCGTTACGACGAGGTGAGCGCCCGAGGCTATGCCTATGGCTACAGTGGCAGTATTATTCTGTTGGTAGCCCAATTGGTGGTGATTATGTTTCCTGGTATTTTGTTCGATGTAGAAGCCAAAGCAACGGCTTTTTTGGCAGAGGGCATGGAAGCTCCGGAAGCCATTGCCGCGGCCAAAAGTTATTATTCAGGCTTAACTACCCGCTGGTCGTTTGTAACCGTGGGCATTTGGTGGATAGGTTTTGCTCAGATCACTCTTTTCCGTTTGCCCAAAGAAAAGGCTCTGGGGAAACTCCGAAGTGGTTTATTGGCCAATGGTTTTCGTGAATTAAAAAAGGTCTGGAACGAACTGAAAGGCCTGCCTAAAATTCGCACTTATTTGTTGGCCTTCTTTTTTACCAGTGCCGGTTTACAAACCGTCATGTATCTCGCCACGCTTTTTGGATCCGACGAACTCAAACTCAGCACCGATAAGCTGATAGCCACCGTACTGATTATTCAGTTTATCGGGATAGCAGGGGCCTTTTTGTTTTCTGGCATATCCAACCGTATGGGCAACATTTATACGCTGCTCATTGGCATTGTCATCTGGATGGGCATCTGTGTTTCGGCTTATTTGGTCGACCATGAATACGAATTTTATGCGCTGGCCGCTGTAGTAGGGGTGGTTATGGGTGGCATGCAGGCCTTATTACGAAGCACTTACGCCAAACTCATACCCGATGAAACACCTAACCACGCGAGTTACTTTTCTTTCTACGATGTGACCGAAAAACTTGCCATCGTATTCGGTACTTTTGCATTTGGTTTTATCAACGAAATGACCGGTACCATGCGGAATTCGGCCCTTAGCCTGGCCATCTTTTTTGTGGTGGGGATTTTGTTGATGCGCCGCATCCCGAACTTTAAAATACACAAGGGCTAAGCATGCAAATCGACTTGTTCGTACCCTGTTTTGTAGACCAAGTCTACCCGGATACCGCATTTAACGCCATCAAGGTGCTCGAAAAACTGGGTTGTGAGGTTTTTTACAACGAAAATCAGACTTGTTGCGGTCAGCCAGCATTCAACGCCGGTTTTTGGGACGAAGCCAAAGAGGTAGGTGAAAAATGTCTGCACGATTTTCCGAACAACCGCCCGGTGGTGGTTTTGTCGAGTTCCTGTGCCGGTATGGTCAAAAACTATTACCACGACCTCTTTCACAACTCAGCGGTACACAACAATTGGAAGCAGTTGCAGCGCAATACCTTTGAGTTTTCGGAGTTTGTCTTCAAATTCCTCGACATCAGCAAACTCCCATCAGTTTTCGAACACAAAGTCACTTACCACGATGCCTGTTCGGCCTTACGGGAGTGCGGTATACATGCCGAACCACGCCAATTACTCAAAAAAGTAACAGGTTTGCAATTGACCGAAATCAAGGACAATACCGTTTGTTGTGGTTTTGGCGGCACTTTCGCTGTCAAATATGAACCCATTTCGGTGGGTATGGCAGAACAAAAGTGTCAGCATGCCCTTGACACAGGAGCTGAAATCCTCGTTTCGGCCGATTTATCCTGTTTAATGCATTTAGAAGGTTATATTCAAAAAAATAAACTTCCACTCCGCACCATGCACATCGCTGATGTACTGGCCAGTGGATGGGAAGCCTGAGCTTATGGAGAAAGACGCTATTTACCTATCCGATCAACAATTGTGGGCATTTGTCAGCGAAGTTTTCCTGCGTATGGGCCACAGTCCAGAAGATGCCTATCTCGCTACCGATGTTTTGCTGGAAGCAGATCTGCGTGGCATCGACTCGCACGGCATCGCCCGTTTGCTGGGGTATGTACGTTTGTGGGAAGCCGGCCGTGTTAACACCCGACCTAACATCCGCCTCGTTCGTGAAGCAACTGCCGCGGCTACGGTAGATGGTGATGGTGGCCTTGGCTTGATTGTGGCTCCCCGCGCCATGGACATTGCGATTAAAAAAGCAGCAGCCACCGGTGTGGGTATGATCAGTATCTGTAATTCCAACCACTTCGGCATCGCTGCCTATCACGCTTTGAAAGCGGTACCTCACCACATGATTGGTATGGCAATGACTAATGCCAGTCCTTTGGTTGCGCCTACGCACAGCAAGGAAAAGTTACTCGGCACCAATCCGCATTGCTGGGTTTTCCCCACCCGGCAGTTCGACCCGCTGGTCTTCGATATGGCTTCTTCAGCTGCGGCCAATGGCAAACTCGAAATGGCCGAAAGGGCTGGCAAACCCATACCCGAGGGTTGGGCAATTGATAAAGATGGGAATCCATCTACCGACCCCGGCATTTTACGCCAGGGGGGTGCTTTGTTGCCGTTGGGCAGCGATGCTGATCATGGCAGCCACAAGGGTTACGGCATGGGTGCTATCGCCGACCTGCTGAGTGGCGTACTTTCCGGCGCCAATTTTGGACCTTGGGTGCCACCTTTTGTGAGTTTCTTGCAACCGCCTGCCGACCCGGTGGGCAAAGGCATCGGCCATTTTGTCGGTGCCCTGCGCATCGATGCCTTCCGCGAGCTCGACGAATATTACGATGCCATCGATACCTGGACCAAACGCTTCAAAAGCGCTGTGCCGAGCAATCCGGATGAACCGGTACTCGTTCATGGTGAACCGGAGATGAAACAATACCGCGACCGCAAAAAGAATGGCATACACATCAATGAAAAGGTGTTTGCCGATATGCAAATCATCTCCGACAAGTTTAAAATCGATATCGAAGGCTAGAGCAGTCTTTGCCCGGAAGCATTGAATTTATTCCACTATTTTTGAGGCGCTTGCTCAACCAAATTAAGTGCCGATTGTAATTTTTTAAACACTATACACCATGTTCGACCTCTTTGGTATGATGGACAAAATCAACAAGCTGAAAGATGCTGTTGCCGACGTCAAAACAAAATGCGACCGTCTCACTGTTACCGCCAGCGGAGATAATGATGCCGTGGTAGTCACTTCTACGGTGAACAAACACATTCAGTCGATCACACTGAATGCCGATTTATTGAAGCCCGAAAACAAAGTTCTGCTCGAGGAAGCTTTGCTGGCCACCGTAAACAATGCGCTGCGTGAAGCGCACCGTACCTACAAAGAAGAATTCAAAAAAGGCACCGACGGACTGATCCCGAATATTCCCGGGCTCGACCTGTCGAAATTTATGGGCTGATGAGCACCCCGCTGCATCCATTTTTCACCCATTTTCCCATTGCCTTATTGGTAGTAGGACTGTTGTTTGAAATCATCGGACTTTTGCGCAAACAACCCTTGTTTAGTGAGCTGTCGTTTTGGATGTTGCTGGGCGGCGCTGCAGGCGCAGCGCTGGCCGTGATAACCGGTGGTTGGGAAGAAGACAAATTAAAAATGTCTGATGCCTTACATGAAGCGGTAGAGCAGCATGAAACTGTCGGTTTTTTGTTTGCGTGGCTGGCAGCTGCACTTTTTGTGTGGAAGTTATTACGCAGAGCTCATATGAAAGCCAACGAGACCCGCGTATTCCTAGGCGCCTATGTCGTTACGGTCATCCTCATGTTGTACGGAGGATGGTTGGGTGGCAAATTGGTCTATGATTATGGTGCCGGCGTGAAAGGCGTTACAATTTTAGATACCGAAAAACGTTCTGACCCGGTTCAGGACCCAACAACTGAATAATCCTTATATGAATTGGAAATTTTGGCAGAAAAAAAAGAAGGCAGGCAAGCCCAAGACCAAACTTCGCGAATGGACAGAAGCCATCCTTTTTGCCGTCATCGCGGCTACCCTCATCCGCACCTTTATGATTGAGGCCTATACCATTCCTACCCCCTCGATGGAAAAATCGCTGATGGTAGGCGACTTCCTCTTCGTAAGTAAGCTCTCCTACGGTCCGCGCCTGCCGATGACACCATTAAGTTTTCCTTTTGCGCACAATACCATGCCTGTCATCGGTACAAAAAGTTATCTGGAATGGCTGAGTTTCGATTACAAACGTTGGCCTGGTTTCGGTAAAATCAAAAACAACGATGTGGTCGTATTCAACTATCCCATGGAAGATTTCCGGCCGGTGGACAAGCAAGACAACTACATCAAACGTTGTGTAGGCATTGCCGGCGATACGCTCGAAATCCGCAATAGGGTGGTTTATATCAATGGTAAAGCCATCGAACAGCCTGAGCGCAGTCAGTTTAAATACCACGTAAAAACCGATGGCAGCGGCTTCAATCCCAAAACCCTCGAAAAACTCGACATCACCGAAGGTGGTGCCATCTCAGCCGAAGGCGATTTTTTGTTGAATCTCACGGAAGAAAACGCAGAGAAGGTTAAAGCGTTCGCTAATGTGCAATTCATTGAATCTTACAACGCCCCGAAAAATTATTTCACGGAGGAGATTTTTCCTTTCACCAAACATTATCCCTGGAACCTCGACAATTACGGCCCCATCATACTCCCCAAAAAAGGGGTAGCCATGCCGCTCGATACGAACAACATCAACATCTACCAGCGGGCCATTGAGGTGTACGAAAAAAACAAGCTTGAAATCCGCGATGGTAAAATATACATCAACGGGCTGGAAAGCACCTCTTATACATTCCAGATGGATTATTATTGGATGATGGGCGACAACCGCCACAATTCCTTGGACAGTCGCTATTGGGGATTTGTACCCGAGGATCACATTGTAGGTAAAGCCGTTTTTGTCTGGCTAAGCCTCGACTACAATGCCAGTCTGCTGAATAAAATTCGTTGGAGCCGTGTCATGCGTCCTATTAATTGAAAAGTTCACATTCAAAATTCTGAATTGAGCCGCAGAGCGACTAAAACCCGATCGTAGTGGATTCCAAATTGAAAGCCTGACCAAACGTCGGGCTTTTTTATTGCCCTAAACCCCGACACCTATGGCCAAGCAAACGCCTTAGTTGGAGGAGGCGCCTTGAAGATTGTATCACCTGTCGTCATGGCGAGTTTATCGAGCCAATGTTTAACCGACAGTCGCAACCAGCCAGGGCAGGCAAACGCCCAAAACCTTCGTTTCACCAATAAAAACTGCGCCCTCTGCGCCTCTGCGTGCTATTTCCCCTTAATTTCGCGCCATGATTTACCAAAACGACCTCATTCTCCGTGCCGCACGCGGCGAAAAAACCGACAGAACTCCCGTTTGGATGATGCGTCAAGCCGGTCGTATCCTTAAAGAGTACCGAGCCGTCCGCGAACAAGCCGGCGACTTCAAAACCCTGGTCGAAACCCCAGAACTGGCTGCTGAGGTTACCATTCAACCCGTAGATATACTAGGTGTAGATGCCGCTATTATCTTCTCCGACATACTCGTCATACCCGATGCCATGGGGTGCCGTTACGAGATGATAGAAGCCCGCGGTCCGAACTTCCCGGAAGTGGTGCGCAGCATGGCCGATTTGAAAAAGATTCATATCGCTGATCCGGCAGATCTCGCCTATGTTACCGATGCTATTAACCTCACCGTTAAACAACTCGATGGCCGGGTTCCCCTCATCGGTTTTGCAGGTGCCCCCTGGACCATTTTCGCTTATATGACCGAAGGAAAAGGCAGTAAAACCTTCAGCATCGCGAAAAAGCTATTATATACCGATCCCCATTTCGCTCATGCCTTGCTCGAAATGATCACCACATCCACGATTGCCTACCTCAAAGCACAAATTGCTTCCGGGGCTGCCATGGTACAGTTGTTCGACAGCTGGGCGGGTATTTTGAGTCCAAATCAGTATGCTGAGTTTTCTTCCCGATATATCCGGCGCATTTGTGAAGCTATTATCGAAGTACCGCTAACTGTTTTCGCTAAGGGTGCCTTTTTTGCGTTGGAAGATTTCGCTACTATGCCGTGTAATACCATCGGCCTCGATTGGAATATGGATCCGCATGCTGCCAGGGAAAGGGTAGGTGACGGATTTACCTTGCAGGGTAATATGGACCCCTGTTTATTGTATGCCCAACCAGAGGTGATTAAAGCAGAAACGGAAAAAATGATACAGGCTTTTGGGCCACACCGGCACATCGCCAATCTCGGACATGGCGTGTATCCGGATACGCCGGTGGAGCATGTGAAGACCTTTATTGAAACTGTCAAAAATTACCGACACTAATTTTAGATTAGAATACTGATGTCAGTCCGAGTCGAAATGACTGAAGCTGACAACTAGGAATACTTTGAATCGAACGAGGACAATCAGTGTAATATGACACAATCCGCTTTTTATACCGGATAGATTAGGGGTATCTTTGCGGAGAATTTCAAAACATGGGTCTCTTCTTTGCTACTTTCAGCGCACTTTTTTCAGTAGTTAACCCACTGGGTGCTATGCCGGTATTTTTGGCGCTCACTTCGAACGATTCCCCGGGATGGCGCCGGGTACAATTGCGTAAGGCAGCCATTTATCTGGCCTGTATTCTCATAGTTTTTTTTCTGATTGGCACCTACATCCTCAATTTTTTTGGCATCAGTATCGAGGGTTTGCGTATTGCGGGTGGGCTAATTATCTCAAAATCAGGGCTGGATTTATTGCGGTCGAAATCGAGCTACGCAAAGGGCCGGGCAATAACCAAAAGAGTTAAGGAAGAAGCATTACAAAAGGACGATATATCGTTTTCGCCACTGGCCATGCCTGTATTATCAGGCCCTGGTTCTATCTCTTTATTGATTAGTCTTGCGCTCGAAATATCCGCTTTCTGGGAGTATGCGGCCATAATCGGTGCTTGTATTGCTATAGCAGTGGTGACTTACCTGATATTATTGATTTCACCAAAATTGGTGCGTTTTCTGGGTGAATCCGGTATAAGTTCTTTATCGCGTATGATGGGTTTTATTGTACTGGCTATCGGGATTCAGTTTATCGCCAACGGGGTTGTGCCCATGTTAAAAGAAGTCTTCGCGCGTTGAGCTGGTTCGATAGCACGCAGATTTTTATGATTTTTATAATTTAATAGGATATCTGCTAATATCATAAAAATCATATAAAATCCACGGTCCATCTACTAATTACCAGCATAGCTGATTTTCCACGCCCCCCGCAAATCCCCCATAGCAAAACCCGTTGCCCGATCTTCCGGATAAGTGCTTTGGAGCTGAGCCAAAGTAGCCTCTGCAATGTCTTTACCCTCCTCACCATGACACTGCAAACAAAGCGGGCTGCCTATTCGAATAGCACCATACCAGATTTGATTTCCGTCTTCGTGTAATACCACTGCCGCAGGTTCTTCGCCGCGGCTAAGCTGTGTAGACCAATCCTCAAAAAGTTGTATTTCAGTGGCATTTACAGCATTCGCCGGATTACGGTAACGAACGGCGATTCGCTTTACATCAACATTATGCGTTCTGCCAAGGTCTCGGGTTAAAGTACCTGCCTGTGTTTTACAAAGGTCAATAGCATTGAGCACGCTTCCTTCAGCAATTGCTTTTTGAAGCGCTCCGGAAAGTGCCGCAAAAGCTTCCTGACTGATTTTTTTGGCTTGTTGATACACCAAAGTATCAGGCATGCCTTCACCAGAAGGTAGAGGTATCTCCTCCTCTGTTTCAATTGGTTTGTCAGTAGTAGTACAACTTGAAATAGCCATACCTATCAAGGCTGAGGCAAGCAGGAGTGAAATGAATTTTACCATTGGTTTTTTTCCTTGTTTAAAAAGGCAGCTATACCCCGCTGACAATCAACCGTAGCTCGGGCATGGGCATTTTGTTCGGCGGCGTAGGTTAATGCATCTTCATAAGCAAGGTCCTGAACCCTTGCCAGCATTTTTTTGGTGGTGGCGAGTGACTCTGAGGAACAGTTTTCGATTAGTTTCTGAGCAAATTGATAGACCAGCCCTTCAATTTCATCGGCATTTACTACAAAATTGATTAGGCCGTATTTCAGTGCTTCTTCAGCAGTAAGTAAATCGCCGGTAAGCAATAATTCTCTGGCGCGGCCTTCACCGATTTTACGTGTTAAAAATACCATTACTATGGCCGGTATAAAACCAATCCGTACTTCTGTATAGCCAAATTTGGCAATGGGTACGGCAAAAGAGAAGTCGGTGAGTGTAGCTAAACCACAACCACCGGCGATGGCCGATCCTTCTATCTGGCTGATGACTACCTTTGGTCCGCTGTAGATCAACTTATACAATTCCATGAGGTGGCTGCTGTCGGCCAGGTTCTCTTCGAAGCTGTTCGACTGCAAAGATTTCAGATAACCCAAATCGGCACCGGCACTGAATACCTCACCCCGCGCTTTGAGAACGATAATTTTGCAGTTTTTATCAGCATAAAGGGCTTCAAAAGCAACTTTGAGCTCTGCTACCAATTCGTGGTTAAAAGCATTCCGCTTTTCAGGGCGGTTAAGTACGATATAACCGATACGTTCGGCAACCGAACTTTCTATATAGGCATAATTCATAGTGGCAAAATTAAGGCGCCTTCGTCCCAGCTGCAACTGACATTAAATCCGGCAGCGCGCAACATAGGCACGGTCTTACTGCAATAATAGCGCGAATTGCTGCCATCTAATAGTATACGTTTTACAGCTAAACGCTGACGTAGTCCGGTGGTGTCGATAAAGGGCTGACCGCTGATCAGGAGATAGTCGATTTTTAACGTCCCGGGATGTTTGAGCCAAACCCGGTTTTTTTTGGTGAGCCGCAGTATTTTTAGGTTGTTGACACAGATGAGGCCACTTATGGTGTCTTGCTTTGGGTAGCCTGAATCGCGTATGCCGGCTTGTAACAAATGTGCCTGCTGCACAAAACGGCGGTCGCTATCATCTTCAAAGCCATACCACAATGCCTGCCGACCGGAGAAAACGGAAAAAGCGGTTTTTTTTGGAAGATGGTAAATGGTAAGCTGTTGCTGTTGTTCCCAATGCCATTGTTGAAAAAAGGCCAGTACACAAAGTCCAATTGCAGCAGTCCATGCCAGCCAGAAGGCCGTTCGTTGTTTGTAAATCAGCCAACTGCTGGCGAAAACGATGGCCAGAAACAACAAAACCAACATCGGAAAACTCAAGGACCAGCCCGACCACACCGCAGCCGGGAGTTGGTCGATACCCACAATTAATTTGTTCTGCCAATAAATCAACCAGTGCAAAATTTTACCTAACAAGGCTGCAACCATTGGAAATGGTGAGACGGCCAGCAGCAATAAACCTCCGCCCAAAAGTACCGTTGCCAAAGGAATTACCAGCCAGTTGCTGAGCCAGAAGTAGGTTGGGAATTGATGGAAATAATACAAACCCAGGGGCATGGTAAGTAATTGTGCCGCAAAAGCCACCGCGGTGAGTTGCCAGAGGTAATCGGCGAACTTGTTACGCACCGTCCACAAACCATAAATTCGTTTTTGCAGAAATACAATACCCAAAACAGCAAAAAAGGAAAGCTGAAAACCGACATAATACAGCCAGGCCGGGTTGAGTATCAATAAAAGAAAGGCCGTAGCTGCCAGCGTATTGTAAATCAATGTTTTTCGTTTGATTTCACCGGCGATTACCATAAAGCTGCACATGGTAGCCGCCCGGTTCACCGAAGGAGGCAAACCTGCCACTAATGCATAGGCCCACAAACCCAACAAAACCATAGTCGGTGGTAACAACCGCAGTTTCCGGATGCGCCGCAAAGGATTAAAACAAGACTGAAGAAGCAAATAAAGTATGCCGGTATGCAATCCCGAAACTGCCAGCACATGAATGGCACCGCTATTGGCATAAGCTTGCACGAGTTGCGGTGGTAATTCAGCCCGGTAGCCAAAAATCAGGGCTGCAGCCAGGCCACTTTCCGGTCCGTGACCGAGATAACGATGTAGTTGCACTAATGCTTTCGTTCGCAGGGCTAAGGCGAGATCTTTCAGTTGGGTGTGGCGGTCTTTACCGGCTTTTTTCCAGCTGCCTGACTGAAAATAAGCCTGCACATAAATTTGCTGCTGGAACAAGTAGTTGCGGTAATCAAATGCTCCTGGATTGGCAGGTCCTTCGGGTGTTTGCAGTCGATTGGGAATCCAGAGTAAGTCACTAGGTTGCAAGGCAGCTGCCAGACTGTCTTTCTGCAAATACAACAGCACTTTCCCCTGTACAGCGAATGAACTGTCGTTTTTCTCCAGCCAGCGCGCTTCTGCCACAATTTTAACGCTTTGGGCTTTTTGTTCCGGCGTTTCAATCAGGCGAATAAGTAACCAACCGGAAGGTGACTTTTCATTCTGAAAATTCCGGATATGATTAGCGTGCCGACCGGCATCTTTCCAGCCGGGCAATGCTGTACCTAAAAGAACAAGGGATATAAAAAACAAAATCCCCGGCACATAACGCCATTGCCACCGACTACGCAATTCACTGCTTTGGTAGAGCTGTTGCAGCAAAATACAACCCAACATGCCTGCAGCTGCATAATAGGGTGCAAGCGTAAGCCACCTACTGAGCAAAAAGCCGAGTAGCAAGGGGAGGAGCAGCCTTACAAAAGGTACCTCCCGCCAGTCGAAGGGTAAAACCGGGCGCATGGCTGAATTTCAAACATTCAGCTTGGCTGCCCACTTAATTGGTAGAATGTATAGTTAAATGTATAGCCAACACTTCAGCTGTGCCGACAATGTATATTGATTTGTATAGAGGTTGAATTTCGAATTCATACTTTTTCAAACCTTTGGATGTTATTTAGTTCCTCTTTAATTTGATAAATTCGAATAAGCATTAGTATCATGACAACAAAAGAGCTCAAATCTGAGTTTCAAAAATCCTTAGACAAGGTGCCCGAAAGTGTGCTGGAGGATGTTTTGGCTTATTTAAAGCAGGCTGAAGGTCAGTCGAATGAAAATCTGAGCCTGATGAAAAATTTGAGTGCGATATTATCGGAGGATAAAAAATTACTCGATAGATTAGCTAAATGATCAATATTGAATATGTTGTTTAATCTACCAAAGTAGCTTTAAACTGCTATACAGGCTAAAATTAGCGTCCTTCGAGATGATGGTATAGTCTTCACATATGGCTTGGGAAATAAGTATTCTATCAAACGGGTCTTTATGAATTTCCTCTAGTTTATTAAGACCGATAATATGTTCAAAATCAAGAGGTAAAATTTCAAAATTGTTCAGTAATATTTTGTCCTTGAGCTCCTCTAGTTGAATGTCAAGTTTGAGTTTTCCAACTTAATTGCAACTTCCCAGATGGAAGCGATACTTATCAATTTAATGTTTTCTGTATTTTCTATACTTGACCTAGCACTTTTTGAATGTTCGTCGCTTCCCGTGAGGAACCACAAAAAGGTATGCGTGTCAAGTAAGTAGTTCATTACATATAGTCTTTGAACTCATCTATGGGTGCATCAAAATCTTCCGCTAAATGTATTTTCCCTTTTAAACTTCCAAAAACGGGTTTTTCAATTTTCGATTCAGCTTTCTTTTTTTTTGTCTTTTCTACCAAATAGTCAATAAAATTTTTCGCCTCCTCCTTAAGTGCCGGTGGAAGCGTTTCCAGCTTAGTATAAATTGAAAATGAAGTCATTACGATAGATTTATATACAAAAATAGGGAATTTTAGCTTTTCAAGCTAAGAATTAACATAGTGGTATTTGTCACCTATTTCACCCATAAACGCGTGTTTTTTCTGGCTTTAACGTATACCGAATACCTATAGACCGATGCAAAGAAAACCCTCTTGCAAAACGACCACCTGAGTCTGTATTCTTTATCGCGAGAAGTTGAGTTTGTAATAATTCAAAAAGTTGAATTCGTTTATTTAATTTAAAATCTACTCCAAGCTGAAAACCGCTAATAATAACGTGGGTAGGAGCAAGAGGAATTGACAAGGTCTGTGAGCGGTTGTTAAAACCATCGTACCAAAATCTGGTACTGTCAAGACTATAAGTAGAAACTATAGCGTCAGAAATGAACTCTTGTAAATGTCCTCTTCCATATTCTATTTGATAGCCGATTATTATGCCAGAATAAATCTGCCAACGCTTACGACTATAGAATTCTTTTGAATATGAGGCACCAATTCCACTTTGTTGGCGGTATAGTTTGGCAGAATAAAGATAATTTTCAATGGTATCCCCGATTGAACGCGTGTAGTCAACAGGCACAGAAATACTAATTCTATGACTATTAGAGGGGCGGTGTGCCAGCCAGAATTCAAATTGAGAAGCACCCAAAAAACTATTTTGATAAGAGTCAAATTTCATCCAACGAGACCCTATTGAAAATTCTGTTTGCATCAAATTGTATGGATAAACTTCATAAGCATATCTGCTGCCATTCAACTCAGCCTGAAAACTTGGCTCCGAAAACCTTAAAAAGGCATGAAATACACTGATGTCATTAGATTGGAGTGGAATAAAGTCATTTAAAAGTCTAAACGATGGCAGGCTTGTCCTGACAAAAGCAGATTCCAAAGCCCATTTTCCCTGTGCACACAAATTGTAAGTGGAAAAAACCAAAGAAAGAACTACTAAAACATAAAATGATAATTTCATAAGTAAGCGCAAGGTTAGGGGCGAATACGATTGGGTAGTACTGGCTAACATTATCCTGGCGGCCTTATTTTATGTTGTATTTAATCCCGCCTCAACTCCATCTTAAAATGCGGAATATTCGCTTCCCAAAAACGTTCGCCAACTGCAGTAAAACCTTTTTTCAGGTAAAATTCCAGGGCATGTTCTTGGGCATGTAAATAAACAATCCTTCCATCTTGAGGTAAAGAGGCAACCATCGCATTTAACACCCGGGCGCCATAATGCCGACCGCGATGTTCGGCCAATACGGCCATACGTTCAATTTTCCAACCATAACCGGTGCTCCTGAAACGGCCGGTGGCCACGCCTTCGCCCGCCACCTTTAATAAAAAGTGGCGGGCACTGGCCTCAAATTCATCGTATTCTTCCTCCGGGTCTACCTGTTGTTCAACTACAAAAACCTGCTTGCGGATAGCAAATACAATGTCGAGTGTAGGCTGATCTTTAACTTCGAGCAGCTCAATACGGCCAGATACGGTGTCCAATGAAAATTTTCCTTTAGCTTTGTGGCTTGTCGTAAAAAAAACCAAATCTACAAATCAAGCCATGGCAAACCATAAAATCAGCGAAATTCTGGGTGCACAGGCCGACTATCTGCTCGGTCATGAATCGAAAACCATTTCGAAAGACTTATTACACGCTCCCGGCAGTGATTTTGTTGACCGCATCTGGTCGCACAGCAACCGCAACAACCAAACCCTCCGCAGCATGGAAACCCTCTATGGTCATGGTCGTTTGGGCGGCAGCGGTTATTTGTCGATTTTACCGGTAGATCAAGGCATCGAGCATAGTGGCGGTGCTTCTTTTGCACCTAACCCGATTTATTTCGACAGCGAAAACATCGTCAAACTCGCCATTGAGGCCGGTTGTAATGCCGTGGCTTCCACTTATGGTGTATTGGGTTCGGTGTCGCGTAAATACGCCCACAAAATTCCGTTTATCGTAAAAATCAACCACAACGAATTCCTGAGTTACCCCAATAAGTTCGACCAGATCATGTTCGGTACCATCAAGGAAGCCTGGAATATGGGTGCAGTAGCTGTGGGTGCGACTATTTATTTTGGCTCAGATGAGTCTGCCCGCCAGATCATCGAAGTGTCAGAAGCCTTTGAAATGGCTCATGAACTCGGTATGACCACCATTTTGTGGTGTTACACCCGTAATAATGCGTTTAAAAAGGATGGCGTAGATTACCACGCTTCTGCCGATTTGACTGCTCAAGCCAATCACTTAGGTGTAACCATCCAGGCCGATATCATCAAACAAAAATTACCGACCAACAATGGCGGTTACCTGGCCACCGGTCATGGTAAAACCCATAAAAAAGTCTACGACGAGCTTACCAGCGAGCACCCCATCGATTTGTGCCGCTACCAGGTCGCCAACTGTTATATGGGCCGTGCCGGTTTGATCAACAGCGGTGGCGAGTCGAAAGGCGCCAGCGATATGGCCGAAGCTGTAAGCACAGCCGTTATCAACAAACGTGCTGGTGGTACCGGTTTGATACTCGGTCGCAAAGCCTTCCAAAAACCATTGAAAGACGGTATTGAGTTGCTCAGCACCGTGCAAGAAGTATATCTCGATAACAGCATTCAGCTCGCTTAAGCATGGCCTGGTTTAAAAGATCAACAGCCGGTGTAACCACCAGCACCGAGGAGAAAAAAGAAGTACCCGACGGATTGTGGTTCAAATGCCCAAGCTGTAAGAAGTCGCAGATGACCAAAGATCTGAAGCTCAACAAATACGTTTGTGTGCATTGTAATTACCATGCGCGTATTGGTTCAGTAGAGTATTTTGAGTTGCTGTTCGACGACAATCAGTTCACCGAACTCGACGCCAACATGACCGCTGGTGATCCGCTAAAATTTGTGGATACCAAAGCTTACGATGAGCGTCTGAAAGCAACCATTGCCAAAACTGGCTTGAAGGATGCCATACGTACTGCTTATGGCATGGTGGAAGGTGAAGAGGTAGTGGTTGCCTGTATGGACTTCGATTTTATCGGTGGTTCGATGGGTTCGGTAGTCGGTGAAAAAATCGCCCGAGCTATCGACAAAGCCCGTGAACGCAAATCGCCCATGCTCATCATCAGCAAATCAGGTGGGGCACGCATGATGGAAGCTGCTTATTCGCTTATGCAAATGGCCAAAACCAGTGCGAAGCTGGCCTTGCTGGCCGAAGAAGGGATACCTTATGTTTCGCTGATGACCGATCCAACAACCGGTGGTGTTACCGCTTCTTTTGCCATGCTCGGCGATTTCAATATCGCTGAACCCAATGCACTCATTGGTTTTGCCGGTCCGCGGGTAATCAAAGAAACCATCAAAAAAGACTTGCCTAAAGGCTTTCAGTCGGCCGAGATGGTATTGGAATCGGGTTTTCTCGATTTTATTGTTGATAGACGGGAACTCAAGGCTAAACTGGCGCAGTTATTCAGACTATTGAAAAACTAGTTGGTAAATAAAAAAGGAAGCGCTATTTTTGCATGCTCGAAAAGAATAAAACACAGAAGATGTATCTGGATACCGCAAAGAAAAAAGAGATTTTCGCCCAGTTTGGTGGCAGTGACGCGAATACAGGCATGGCTGAAAGCCAGATTGCCCTGTTCTCGACCCGTATCAAACACCTCACAGAACATCTCAAAAAAAATAAGAAGGACTTCTCTACCCAGCAGTCCCTCATCAAGTTGGTAGGCAAACGCCGTGACTTGTTAACTTATCTTCAGAAGAACGACATCGCACGTTACCGTGCCATTGTTGAAAAACTCGGTCTGCGTAAATAATATTACGAGATTGTATACCCTACAAGGCGATTGTAATTTCCAATCGCCTTTTTTTATTTAGCTGCAATTAGAAAAGAGAAGAGAAAATGAATCCAATCACCAAGACCATCGATTTAGGCGATGGTAGAACCATCAGCATCGAAACCGGCAAACTGGCCAAACAGGCCGACGGTTCGGTTGTCATTAAAATGGGCGATACCATGTTGCTCGCCACTGTAGTTTCGGCCCGGGAGGCCAAAGAAGATGTCGACTTTATGCCGTTGACGGTCGACTACCAGGAAAAATTTGCGTCAACCGGTAAAATTCCAGGTGGCTTTTTGAAGCGTGAGGGCCGTTTGTCGGATTATGAGATTCTCATCAGCCGCCTCATTGACCGTGCGCTGCGCCCTTTATTCCCTGAAGATTATCATGCAGACACCCAGGTGATGGTTACCCTCATCTCGGCCGATAAAGATATTGCTCCTGATGCATTGGCAGGTTTGGCAGCTTCGGCAGCTATCGCCGTTTCGGATGTTCCTTTTAATGGTCCAATTTCAGAAGTTCGCGTTGCCCGCATCAATGGTCAATTTGTCATCAACCCGCGTATCTCCGAAATGGAATTGGCCGATATCGATCTGATGATTGCCGCTACCATCGACAATGTGATGATGGTAGAAGGCGAAGCCAAAGAATGTTCAGAAGAAGAACTTGCTGAAGCCATCAAAATTGGTCACGATGCTATCCGCAAACAGTGTCAGGTTCAAATCGACCTCGCCAAGGAATTGGGTATCGTAAAACGTGAATACAATCACGAGCGTAGCGACGAAGAATTGCAAAAAGCCATTCATGCCTATTGCTACGATAAAGCTTATGCCGTTGCCAAATCGGGCGTATCTAAAAATGAAAGAGCTGCTGCCTTTAAACAGGTATTAGCCGATTTTATAGCGACTTTGCCGGAAGGTACCGTGGTAGATAAATTTCTCGCCAAAAAGTACTACCACGAAGTAGAGTACGATGCCATGCGTAATCTCATCCTCGATGAAGAGCGTCGTTTGGATGGCCGTAAGCTCGACCAAATCCGTCCGATTTGGGCTGAAGTGAGTTATTTGCCCTCAACCCATGGTTCTGCCATTTTCACTCGCGGTGAAACTCAGTCGTTGACTTCGGTGACCCTCGGTTCGAAAGAAAGCGAGCAGATGATCGACGGTGCCATGTTTGATGGTTACAATCCTTTCATGTTGCATTACAACTTCCCGGCGTTTTCAACCGGTGAAGCCCGTCCGAATCGGGGTCCAGGCCGCCGGGAGATTGGGCACGGTAATCTCGCCATGCGTTCGCTGAAGCAGGTATTACCAAGCCGCGAGGAGTGTCCATACACTATTCGAGTGGTAAGTGATATTCTAGAGTCGAATGGTTCTTCGTCTATGGCCACGGTTTGTGCCGGTACACTGGCCATGATGGATGCCGGTATTCAGCTCAAAGCCCCAGTTTCGGGTATTGCCATGGGGTTGATCACCGACGGCAAACGTTTCAAAGTATTGAGCGATATCCTCGGTGATGAAGATCATCTCGGTGATATGGACTTCAAAGTGACCGGGACCAAAAACGGTATCACCGGTTGTCAGATGGACATCAAAATCGATGGTTTGCCTTGGGAAGTGCTCATCGCAGCACTGAAACAAGCCAAAGCCGGCCGCGACCACATACTGGGCGAAATGCTTAAAGCGTTGCCAGCACCACGTGCCGACTACCGTCCGAATGTGCCGCGTATTGTTGAATTCAAAATCGACCGTGAATTTATTGGTGCAGTAATCGGCCCAGGCGGTAAAATCATCCAGGAAATCCAGCGAGAGACCAATTCTGTGGTATCCATTTCTGAAGATGGCGAATTTGGTATTGTACAAATTTACACCAGCGACAAAGCAGGTATGGATGCCGCCATGGCCCGCATCAAAGGCATTACTTCTAAACCTGAAGTTGGCGCTGTGTTCACGGGTAAAGTGCGTAGCATCATGCCTTTTGGAGCATTTGTAGAATTCCTGCCGGGTAAAGACGGTTTGCTGCACATTAGCGAAATATCTTATGACCGCATCGAATCTATGGAAGGTGTTTACAAAGAAGGCGATATGGTAGAGGTGAAGTTGGTAGAAATCGATCCAAAAACCGGTAAATACCGCCTCTCCGCCAAAGCTTTGTTGCCAGTACCTGAAGGTTATGTGGCACCTGAAGAGCGCCCTCGCCGCGAAAACCGCGATCGTAACGACCGTGGTGGTGACCGCAGAAACGACCGCGGTGGTGATCGCCGTGGTGGTGGTGACCGTGGTGGAGATCGGGGTGGCCGTTCGTATGGCGACCGCGACCGCAGCGACCGTCCTGAGCGCGCTCTGCGCAGCGAAGGTGGCGATGCTCCAGCTACTGAGTAACACTATTAAATCAATTGTTTTAAATCCCGACGCGCTACGTGTCGGGATTTTTTTGTTATGTCAGAAACTTAGCCGCCAAGCAGTAAGAATTCGCTTTAAAGCTTGACATCGTTGTTTTATCTTACTTAATTAGCAAGTCTGTCGGTTTGTGCGCGAAGCGAAAACAACTGCACAGACAACCAAACTAAAGCGAGTCAAGGCTAAATATCTATGAGACAACTCAAGATCAGCAAGCAGATTACGAACCGGGAGAGCCAGTCGCTCGACAAATACCTCCAGGAAATCGGAAAAGTCGACCTCATTACAGCCGAAGAAGAAGTGCAACTCGCCAAACGTATACAGCAAGGCGACCAACGTGCCCTTGAAAAACTTACCAAAGCCAATCTCCGTTTTGTGGTTTCGGTAGCTAAACAATACCAGAACCAGGGATTAACCTTAGGTGATTTAATCAACGAAGGTAATCTCGGCCTCATCAAAGCCGGTATGCGTTTCGATGAAACCCGGGGGTTTAAGTTTATCTCTTATGCCGTTTGGTGGATACGTCAGTCGATTTTACAGGCCTTGGCCGAACAATCGCGCATCGTTCGCCTGCCTTTGAATAGGGTAGGCTCGCTGAATAAAATCAGTAAAGCTTTTTCGGTGCTCGAGCAACAATTCGAACGCGAGCCCACCGCTGCGGAATTGGCTGATATGCTCGACATGACCGCCACCGATGTGGAAGATACCATGAGTGTATCAGGCCGCCACATCTCGGTAGATGCACCGTTTTCAGATGGCGAAGAAAACAGCCTGCTCGACGTCATGATCAGCGACGATGAGCCCCGTCCCGACCAGGGCCTGATGAGCGAATCGCTCCGCCGCGAAGTAGAAAGGGCATTAACAACCTTAACAAAGAGAGAAGCCGATGTACTCCGTTTTTACTTCGGTCTGGGTGGCATAGCACCGCTTACGCTCGAAGAAATAGGCGAAAAGTTTTTACTGACCCGCGAAAGAGTGAGGCAGATTAAGGAAAAGTCTATCCGGCGTTTGAGGAATACTTCGCGTAGCAGGGCTTTGAAGGTGTATCTCGGGCAATAACTTTCTTGTTTTTTAACGCAGGTTAGTTGAGACAGTAACCCAAACAGCCAGTTGTTTTCGATTGACGATTGGTTAGACGGGGTTTTTGAAAAACGGTAGTTAAGCGCAGCCGAAACTATCGTTTAGTTATGAGGCATCGGTCATCGAGCGCGCAAGGAGCATAGTGAGCAGGTCGAACTATGAGTCGAGTTGTGCAGACGAGATGCGCAGAAAGAAGAATACTAAAAACTTTTGGAGAAAGAGCGTTTCTATTGATGAGTCGGTGCCTGAGCGAAGCCGAAGGCAACGGCTCCGATAAATAGGAGCCCAGGAAATCATCTTGCACGCGAACCAGCGCCTTCGGCTTCGCTCATGCACCGTTTCTGCTTAAAATTGTTTTTTAAAAACCTCTCCGCGAAACTCAAAAAACTCCGTGTTATCTGCGTTAAAAACCGAAGAGGCTACTCCTCCGTAACAATCAACTCCGAAGAAAAATCAAATTTGAGTTTCGGATTATCTTCAATCGCTCTTTCCAGCATCCAGATACTATCGGCGAAGTAAACCGGGCGGTTGTCTTTATCGTAAGCGAGGTGGTCGCCGCGGTAACGGAAGAATTTTTCGAGGGCGATTTCATCTTCTGAGCTTACCCAACAGGCTTTTACGTAGGACAAACCCTGATAACTCACCTGGGCGCCATATTCGTGCAACAAACGGTGCTGGATTACATCGAACTGCAGTTCTCCAACAGTGCCTATAATTTTCCGGTTGCCGGGTTGTTGTACGAACAATTGGGCTACACCCTCGTCGGTGAGCTGTTTAAGACCTTTTTCGAACTGTTTGGTTTTGAAGGGGTCTTTGTTCTCCACCATACGGAACAATTCAGGCGAAAAGGCGGGTATACCTTTAAAAAACACATTTTCCCCTTCGGTAAGTGAGTCGCCGATTTTGAAGTTGCCGGTATCGTACAAACCCACCACATCGCCGGGATAGGCAAAATCCACATTACTTCTTTCGTTGGCCTGGAACATAATAGGCGTGGAGAAACGAAATTTTTTCTTCAGTCGGGGGTGGTGATAAAAGGTATTTCGCTCAAATACACCCGAACAAACGCGCATAAACGCAATACGGTCGCGGTGGTTGGGGTCGAGATTGGCGTGGATTTTAAAGACAAAACCGCTCAATTTGGTGTCTTCAGGCTTAATGGTGCCTTTGTTGGTTTCGCGGGCACGGGGTGCCGGGGCAATTTCAACAAAGGTATCGAGCAGTTCCTGTACCCCAAAATTGTTGAGGGCTGAGCCAAAAAATACGGGTGCAATATCGCCGGCCTGGTAAGCGGCTATGGTGAATTCAGGGTGGAGTTGGGCCAATTCGGCTTCTTCGCGCAACTGATTGGCGTAACGTTCGCCTAATAGGCCATCCAAAGCCTTGTCGTTGAGGTCTTCGTAGGCTTTTACATCGTCGGCTATACCGGTTTTGTTGGGCGAGAAGAGGTTGAGTTTTTTGCGGTAGAGGTTATATACCCCCTTAAAAGTGGCGCCTTTGCTGATTGGCCAGGTGAGGGGGGTGGTGTGGATGTTGAGTTTGGTGTCGAGTTCGTCGAGCAAATCGAAGGGGTCCTGACCTTCCCGGTCCATTTTATTGATGAACACGATCACCGGCGTATTCCGCATCCGGCAAACCGACATCAGCTTCTCCGTCTGTTCCTCTACACCCTTGGCGGCATCTACCACCAGAATCACAGAGTCGACGGCTGTAAGCGTACGATAAGTATCTTCCGCGAAGTCTTTGTGACCCGGTGTATCGAGTATATTCACCCGGCAACCACCATATTCGAACCCCATAACTGAAGTCGACACCGAGATACCCCGTTGTTTTTCGATTTCCATGAAGTCGGAAGTCGCCGATTTTTTGATCTTATTGCTTTTCACTGCCCCGGCAGTCTGTATGGCCCCGCCAAATAGCAGGAATTTTTCGGTCAGTGTGGTTTTTCCGGCGTCGGGGTGGGAGATGATGGCAAAAGTGCGGCGGCGTTGGATCTCTTCGAGACGATTCATGCAAATGAAGGGCTAAACAAAGGGGCAAAGGTAGGGTTTTTTTAGGCAGCAGAAATGTGCTGATGTGACGGGTCGCATGGCTCCCCTTTAATGTGCTGATGTGCTAATTGGAGGTTGCACAATGGCAGTGTTTCTGTCTTTAGAAATGCCAGGTAACTAAGTATCGCTTCGCTCTCCTTAGCACATGTCATCTATCGCCAGGGCGAAATTCTATTAGCACATCAGCACATCCCCAAGCAAGCGAAGCGCCGCGCCACATTAGCACATTTATTATCTTGATAACTTCACACAATCTTAAAGCAATCATATTTTTGCTTTTGGCTTCCATAGCTTACTTTTGACGGTCTTAAAGTCCCCCTGTTTGAAGCAGTTTTTACTGTCCTTAATTTTTGTTCTGTCCGGTCTTGGCGCGTTCGCACAAAAAGCATCCATCAGTGGTGTAGTAACCGATGCCGGCGATAAAATGCCGCTGATTGGCGTTAACGTGGTCATCAAGGGTACTTCGCTCGGGGCATCAACCGATTTCGACGGTAAGTACAAAATCGATAACATCAATCCCGGCGTTTATAACATCGAGGTAAGTTATCTCGGTTATGAGAAAAAGGTATTCACTGGTATCAAGCTGGAGAAGGGTGAAAACCGCAAACTGAATATTCCTTTAGGGCGTTCTTCCCTCACTTTCGACCAGGAAGTGGTCATTGTGGGCGACAAACCGCTCGTTGATATAGAACAAACCAAAACAGAGCAGCGTGTGTCTCAGGATGCCATCGAAGCTGCTCCTGTGCGACAGTTGCAGGGTGTTTTGAATACCCAGGCAGGTGTGGTGCTGAATCCTGAAGGTATCTCTATCCGCGGTGGCCGGACGTATGAAACCTCCTTCATCATCGACGGTGTTTCGGCAAGCGACCCCTTAGCCGGTACCGGATTTGGTATCGACCTCGGCACCAATTCTATCGAAAGTATAGATATCACCACCGGTGGAGGCGATGTGGCATTTGGTGATGGTACTTCGGGTATCGTAAAAACCAAAACCCGCTCCGGTGGCGATAAATGGGAGTTTTCATTGGGTCATCGTCGCGATAATGTGGGATTTAATCGCGACTGGAATAGCGTTTGGAACAACAGTGTATACGAGGCTACTGCAGGAGGTTCGATAAAAGGGGTGCTTCCAAAACCATTACGGATTTTCTCCTCTTTCAAAGGCAGTTTCGACGACCAGTATTTCCGTAATCCAGCCGATCAGGTGGTGTCGTCCCTCTATCCGAATACCAGCTGGAGCCCTTTTCAGGATAACCGCTGGGCGGGCATGTTGAAACTCGATTATGAGTTTAATCCGGCCATGCGTTTGTCGTTTACCTATTTGCGCTCCATCACCATCAACCAGGACGTTAACATGCTCCGCATAATTGGAAATGATGCACCATTTCTGCCGGGTTTCCAGTATAATTTCTCGCTCCAACCCGACAACGCCAATACTTATACCCACGACACCAATCTCGAAACGTTGAATTGGTCGCATACGCCAAGCAATAAGTTTTCTTATACGGTAACTGGCTCGCGCATGTTCGTGCGCCTACGTGCCGATGCAAATGGTCGCGATTGGCGTCCGGAGAATGTTGACTCAGAGTTTGATCCGGATATTATTATTAGTTATCCGGCTACCTATTTTAATCCGGGTGACTCGGCCGTTTTTGTGAGTCCGGGACCGGGTTTGTTTAACAACGGCGGTATAGGAACCCTTTGGCACGATCACTATGTGGTAGAATATAGCTTACGTTATACCGGTAACTATTATTACAATTCCCGTGGCGACCGATTGAGTTTTGGCACTGAGCTGAAAACCCAGGAAATGCAGTGGATTGATATCATACGTCCCTGGATTGGTGCACCCATACCTTTGCCGAATGGGGAATACAGTCAAAGTTTCCGCCTGGGCGATTATTCCGATGTTTGGAAGGTGAATCCTACTCGTGGCGCATTTTATGCATCTAACAAAATCAAATACCGTGGTTTGATTGCGGAAATTGGGGGTCGTTTGGAATATTGGTTTCCCGGTGCTTTTGTAGATAATGCCGTGCAGGATGCCCGTTCGCCCATACGCGATGAAATTCGGGAGAATTATATGCAAAATACCATTGGCGTATTTGGCAACAGGATGAAAATGCGGCTGTTGCCGAAAATTTCAGCCTCGTTCCCGATTAAAGACAACCAGGTGATGTTTTTCAACTACAACCATTCCATGATTTTACCGCATCCATCGTGGGTGTATCAAGGTTTAAATCCCTTGTATCAGGATAGGTCGACTTTAGCACGTGTGGGTAACCCGGATTTGAACCCTGAAGTGGATATTTCCTATGAATTGGGTGTACGTTCACAGATAACTTCTAATGACGCCCTGACTGTTTCGGCTTATTGGAAAGATAAATACGACTTCATCACCTCGGCTTCCGTGCAGGTGCGCGATTTGACCGGTCGTGAAAATACACGTACCATCCGAATTAATTCCGATTATGCCCGGGTAAGGGGAGTGGAGGTGACTTACCTCAAACGTATTGGCAAATGGTTTAGCGGTCAGACTTCCGCCAGTTATATGGTGGCTACCGGTCAAAGTTCTTCGGCCAATGAAGCCTTGAATCAGATTCTGAATACCGGTAACCGCGAAGACACCAAAGAAACTTATCTCGCTTGGGATTCGCCTTTCGATATCAAGGCCAACATCACACTAACCCAGAACAACAAAAAGGGACTGTTTAACATCAAGTCGCTCGACCGCATCTCTTTTTACGCAGAAGCTATTTATCGCTCCGGAAGAAGATATACGCCTTTCATTTATCAGGGTGTAGAACCCATTACCGGTCGCCCGATTTATGAGCAAGACCCTAACCCGACCGCTTTGTGGTCGAAATTAGGTGAATCCATGTTCTGGATTGATATCAACATCCGTAAATGGTGGCAGGTGAAAGGTCTGCGTATCGAAGGTTCGATGCAAATCACCAATTTGCTGAATACGCTGAATACGACTATCCCTAATCCGGTCACCGGTCGTGCCTGGGAGCCCGGCGATCCGGTACCTTCTAATCAGCGTGACCCCGCTTTCCTTGATCCCCGAGACTTCCGTTCACGTGGTACCCCGCCCGATAACCCGGCCCGTTACATGGCACCAAGGCATGTGATGTTTGGTGTGACGGTGAAGTTTTGATTGGAACAAGTCTTTCCAGGGATCACATCTTGTGATACCAAAAGAAATCCGCGCTTATCCTAAAAATCATAATAATCCGCAGCCTATCCGGATGTTATTTTAAAGCCCGGAATGCCTCCCAAAACACCACCCCCGCACACACACTCACATTGAGCGAATGTTTGCTCCCAGCTTGTGGCACTTCCAAAGCGCCATCGCATAAATCAAGCACCGCATCATCCACGCCCATCACCTCGTTGCCGAGTATAAGTGCGTATTTTTTGTCCTTTTGAAAGCTAAAATCGGAAAGCAGTACACTTTCGTCGGTTTGTTCGATGGCCAGAAGCGTATAACCTGACTTTTTTAGTTCCTTAAGGCAGTCGGTTGTAGAAGCAAATTGACGCCATGCCACACTTTCTTCGGCTCCTAAAGCGGCTTTGTGGATGTCGCGATTGGGCGGTGTTCCGGTAAAACCGCAGAGGTACAGGGCCTTAATCGCAAAAGCATCGGCAGAGCGGAAAATGGCCCCCACATTGGCCAGCGAACGGATGTTGTCGAGCACTGCCACGACGGGTAATTTTTCGCTATTTTTGAACGCCTCAGCCGTTGGGCGGTTGAGCGCTTCCATTGATAATTTACGCATAAATACGAACGTTTTGGCCAAATCGACCGACGCAAAGGAAACGCCTTTGATGAAACAATACAAGCAGATCAAGGCAAAACATCCAGGTGCCTTGTTGTTGTTTCGTGTAGGTGATTTTTACGAGACCTTCGGCGAGGATGCGATCAAAACGGCAGGGATACTTGGCATCGTCCTTACCAAAAGAGGCAATGGCACGGCCTCTGAAACAGCTTTGGCCGGTTTTCCTTATCATTCGCTCGATAATTATTTGCCCAAACTCGTACGCGCCGGTCAGCGGGTGGCCATTTGCGAACAAACCGAAGACCCGGCCCAAGCTAAAGGCATAGTACAACGTGATGTGACCGAATTGGTAACACCGGGGGTTGCCTTCAGTGACAAAATACTCGATCACCGCTCGAACAATTACCTCGCTGCGATTCAGCTGGAAGGAGAACAGGCGGGTGTAGCATTTTTAGACGTTTCCACCGGTGAATTTCTGGTGTCGCAAGGACCGTTAGTGCAAATGGAAAAGCTACTGCAAAGTCTTCAACCTGCCGAAATTCTCTATGCCAAGGGCAAAAACAAAGCGTTTCTGGATGCTTTTGGTGAAAAATGGTATGCCCACACCCAGGAGGAATGGGTATTTCATCTTGATTATGCCGAAGACCTGCTGAAACGCCAGTTTGAAACACGTTCGGTAAAGGGTTTTGGCATAGATAATTGGCCACTGGCTGTGATTGCAGCAGGTGCAGTGCTTCACTATATCAACGAAACCCAACAACGCGAAGTAGGCCACATACAGGGCATCGCCCGGCTCGATGAAAGTCAGTTTGTATGGATGGATAGATTCACCATTCGGAATCTTGAGCTATTGGAGGCTTCAACCGAAGGTGGGTTAGGTCTTTTTCAAATCATCGACCACACCGTAACGCCCATGGGTGCTCGCTTGCTCAAACGTTGGCTGGTATTTCCGCTTAAGGAGTTGGCGCCCATACGCGACAGGCTCGAAGTTGTGGCCTGGTTTCATGCCGAAGAACAAACTGCGCATAATTTACGCGCCAGCCTGAAACAAATAGGTGACCTCGAGCGCCTCGTGTCCAAAGTAGCTGTCGGTCGTATCTCGCCGCGCGAATTGGTGCAATTACGGCGGTCACTTGCTTTAATCGGGCCAATTCGAGACGATTTATTGCAAACTGACAATGCACCCTTGCGTCGTCTGGCTGACCAATTAAATCCCTGTCAAACCCTGGTTGAACGACTCGAAAAAGAATTACAGGAAGAAGCTCCTGCCTTACTCAGCAAAGGCAATGTGATTGCTAATGGGGTAGATGCAGAGTTGGACCGTTTGCGTCAGATAGCTTATTCAGGCAAAGATTTTTTGCAGCAAATTCAGCAAAGAGAAGCAGAGCGCACCGGGATAAGTTCACTAAAAGTGAGCTACAATAATGTTTTTGGTTATTATCTCGAGGTGACCAATACCCACAAGGACAAGGTACCGGCCGACTGGATACGCAAACAAACCCTGGTCAATGCCGAACGATATATCACCGAAGAACTCAAAACCTTCGAAGAACAGATATTAGGGGCCGAAGGCAAAATCCACGGTATAGAAGAACGTTTGTTTCAGGAATTGTTGCTTGCTGTGAACGATTATCTGCAGCCAATACAACTCAATGCCCAGTTGTTAGCCCGGCTCGATTGTCTGCTCGGTTTTTATCAGTTGGCTATCGAAAATCACTACAACAAACCCGATGTCGATGAGTCGTTTGTATTGCACCTGGAAGGTGCCCGGCACCCGGTGATTGAAAAACGTTTGCCGGCAGGTGAAAGTTATGTACCCAACGATTTGCTGCTGGACGTAGATACCCAGCAGATTTTGATGATTACCGGTCCGAATATGGCGGGTAAATCGGCTTTGCTGCGGCAAACTGCGCTCATTACCCTCTTGGCACAAATTGGCTCCTATGTACCCGCGAAAAGTGCGCGTATCGGTCTGGTTGATAAAATATTTACCAGGGTAGGAGCTACCGATAACATCAGTTCCGGCGAATCGACTTTCATGGTGGAAATGAACGAAACCGCAAGCATATTGAACAATATTTCGGCGCGTAGCCTGATTTTACTTGATGAAATTGGTCGGGGAACAAGTACTTATGATGGTATATCCTTAGCCTGGGCCATTGCAGAATATCTGCACCAGCATCCGGTATACCATCCGCGAACTTTGTTTGCTACTCATTATCATGAGCTGAATGAAATGGAGAAGGCCTTTCCGCGTATTCGGAACTTTAATGTGAGTATCAAGGAAATCGGTAATAAAATCATTTTTCTGCGCAAATTGGTGCAGGGTGGCAGCGAACACAGTTTTGGAATCCATGTCGCCCGTATGGCTGGGGTGCCGCAGTCGGTTTTGAGCCAGGCCAACAAAATGTTGCAGGAGTTAGAAGCACAACGCGAAGCTGGTGGAGCAAAAAAACTACGTAAAACGCGACAGGCTGAGTTTCAGCTCAATCTTTTCGAAGTCAAAGACCCGCAATTGGCGCAAATCCGTCAGATGCTTGACGCAACTGATATTAATCGTGTAACGCCGGTGGAAGCCTTGTTCCTACTGAACGAGCTCAAAAAGGTGCTTACTCAGGCTTAAAGTTAAAATGACTTTTCCTATCCCATAATGAGGGGTAATTGTCATTTTTGGAAAATATTCTCAATCTAATTAATTATAATACATTGAATTACAGACTTTTACCTCATTTTTTAGCCTTGGAATTATTGTTGTTAATCTACTTGTTATAAAAAGAAGATACTTGGTCAAGCGGCTTTTTTTTGCTTTGATTTTTGGTCTGTTTGTATTTCTTCAAACACAGGCGCAGGGTGTCATTAGTCTTGTAAATACAACTTCCTATACGTCCGGAGGAAGTAATGTAACATCCTTTAGCCTTGATATTCCTGCAGCTGTTAGCCAAGGAGATGTTCTTATTGCCCAGATAGCCTTACGCTCAACAGGAACGGTTAATACGCCAACTGGTTGGACACAGATTTCGAGTGTTAGTGCTACTATCCGGCAGGCAATTTTTTATCGGGTGGTTGATGGCACAGAAGGTGCATCTCAACTTTTTGATGGCTGGGCTTCGACCCGGGCTGCGGGTATTATGCTAGCTTATCGTAATGTAGATATTGGGGATCCGGTTCCCGTATTTTCGACCGCCAACGGTAATTCCGGGACTTTAACAGTAAATGCATTGAGTGCGCCAACCACCAATATGCGGTTGGTCGTTTTTTACAGTACCCAAGGTGGTACAATCACACCAAATGCCAGTCTTACCTCCAGAAATAGCGCTGCAACCACCGGCAATATTATGAATATTAATGCAAGTGACGAGGAAATAACGGCTACCGGAAGTACAGGGACTAAGAATGGTACAGCTTCAAGTGCTCGTTTTATTACCCATATGATTGCCCTGCGGCCTATTCCTACCCAAGGCATCATTGAATATATTGGGAGTACAAACGCCTCAGCAACCGCATTTACAGTATCTCTATCACCACCATCGGGCACACAGCAGGGAGATTTGATGGTAGTTGGTGTAAATCGACTGAATACCAATAGTATTTCAAATATCTCCGCCAATGGTTGGACTTTGCTTCGTCAGGAATCCAATACTGATGTTCGGACAGCCGTTTTTTGGAAATTTGCAGGAGCCAGTGAGGGTGCCAGCACTTTTGGCAATAACAGCGCCTCAGTACGCATGACAGGGGTAATGCTGGTCTACCGAAATGTCAATAAAAAATCGCCGATAGTAGTTGATAATGGCACTGCATCGAACAGTGCAACAACCACTGTGGGAAGCATAAGCCCCGATGTTAAAGAAACCAGGTTACTGGCTTTTTTTACAGGCCGAAGAGCCGCTGATTTTGACTTTTTAAATTATAATGGCATGACCGTCCGGGACAGTATTAAGTTTACAGGCTCGGGCAACAGATTGGGGATTTTGGCCTTGGACGAATTTTTATCGCCCTCAGGTGCTACCGGAACGCGAGTGAATACCATCACTTCGGCCTCGACGCCATATACTGCCGGTATTACATTAAGTTTACGACCTGAAAAGACCTATTTTAGCTATCAAAACGGACTCTGGTCGAATCCTCTTAGCTGGACCAAAGATCCCTCCGGAACAACCCTGGTACCACTCATTGGTGAAGTCCCCACTCCATATGATAGTGTGGTGATTCTCAACGGCAAAACCATCTCACTTTCAGCTAATGTCGCCACTACCAATATTGGCATACGCATCAACAATGGAGGTGTGCTTGATTTACTCACCCATGAATTGCCGACATTGACTGGTTTAACCGGTGTAGGGCGTTTGCGTTCCAGCCGGACTACTGGTGGCGTGACCTATATGCCCACCGTACTTTACAGCAATAATACCTTGGCGAGTGCCAGTGGTGGCACGCTCGAATATTATTGTGCGTCGAATATGACCTTAAATACAGGTGTATCAGCCTATTTTAATCTTATTTTGAGAAGGGAAAGTGCAGGAACAACCGTTTATACGCTCGCTTCGAATGTGACAGTAACGAACGACCTGACCATAAACCGGGCTTCCTCTGGTGTGAGTAACCTGACTTTCGGCAATGATGGTAGCGCACGAACACTAACGGTAGGCCGTAATTTAGCTGTCGAGGCCGGCTGTCAGATTCGTCCACAGAACACCGCAGGTCTGGTGACGCATAATCTATCCATAGGTGGCGATTTTGTCAATAATGGCAGTGCCCGATTTACCAATCAAACTGCACGCGATTACGAAGCCGCTGCCAATAATCGGGTGATACAGGTCACTTTTACAGGTTCAACCGACAACAAACTGGACTGTTTTGGAGAAACAGACTTTTATCGGCTCATTATCGATAAAGGAATAGATCAGACTTATGTACTTACTGTAAATTCAACGGATACTGCCAACTTTCGATTGTTTGCTCCGATAAATCAAGCCAATACCGGTGCAGCTGATGATCCAAATCCGGTTGTGAATAAGTCGCTTTACTTGAAAAACGGCACTTTGCGTCTGAAGTCTAATATCAATTTGCCGTATCTGACTACCGGAGGAAATGACTTTTTTATACCTCAAAATGCTGGTTTGTGGGTGGATGGTGCGACCGTTTACTCTGCATTTTCCGGTACAAGTAACCGGGGTTTCACTGTTATTGGAAAACTCAGATTGAGTGCAGGTGAACTGAATAGCGGCCAAAGCGCGGGTTTCGTTTATCGTATTGATGGGGTGATTCAGATAGAAGGCGGCACAGCACGGGTTACACAATTTCGTAGATCTACAGCAGGAACCGGATTCAGAGCAGCTTACATTCAAAGTGGTGGATTATTGATTGTTAGTGCAGATGAAGAGACTAATACTGGCTTTGCTTCTTTTTCCTTGCCAGATGTAGATTGCTCATTTACTATGTCGGGGGGTGAAATTCGTATTGGTCGGGCGGTATCTGCATTGGCCGAACGTGGATTCCATCTGGGTATTTCACCTTTAAATGGTAATGTAACAGGAGGCTTGATTCATATTGAAACGACCAACGCCACTGAATTTCATATTTCCAGCACAATTCCGCTTTTTAATTTACAAATATCCCGGCAAAGCAGTACAGCCAATGTGGTATTGGACCTGCCTTTGCAAGTTAAAAATAACCTGACCCTCTCGAGTAGCGGAAATCTAAATGCCAATGGTAATAACCTTACGATTGGTGGCAACCTGACCATAAATACGGGTACTACCTTGAATAATGGCGCTAATACCCTTAGCTTTAACGGTACTGCAAAACAGCAATTTACAGTTAATGGCAGTTTAGTCAACATCAACGCCTTAACCATAGCCAAAGCGAATGATACACTTGAACTAGCTGGTAGTCTTTCGACTTTTGTTGTAGGTGGGGCATTCACTATGAATGCGAATGGAGTCTTAAACGACAACGGTAAAACCCTGGAGCTACAAGCTGCTATTACCCATTCAGGTACCCATACAGGTAGTGGTAAAATTCTGTTGACCACCGCGAGCACTAGAAATATAGGCGGTAACGGACATGGTGTTTTCAGAAATCTTGAACTCAGCGGAAGTGTGGCTTCTACTTATACTACGACAACGAATTTCAGAATTACCGGTAATTTGAATTTTGTTGGCGCTCAAAACAGAATATTTGATATAGCCGGTAATAATTTGACTTTTGACACACTGGCTACAGTCACCGGCGCCAATGCGACCGGCCCTGTTCGGATGATTCGGACCAATGGTAATCAATCGGCACAGGGCGTGACTAAAATTTACAATGCTTTGTCATTTACTTTTCCCGTAGGTACCAATACCGATTATAGCCCGGCTACCATCAGCTTCGATATAGCACCAAGTCAGTATGGTAGTATTACATTGCGACCAGTCAATAACGAGCATCCAAACGTTACCGAAAACGGCCGCAGTCTGACCTATTACTGGCGCGTGGTAGCAACCGGATTTACATTGGGTAGTGCCAAGGTTAGCCATAGCTATTCCTATCCTCAATCGAAAGTGGTTATTGCGACAGGCATCACTGAAAATGGCTATGTAAATGCACGTTTTAATCCAACATTGGCGAGTTGGGTTAGCGGAACTTCTGCCAGTATTGATTCGAATAATAATATCATCAGTTATAGTGGAGCTGGATTTGAAACCACCATTGGCGGGGATTATACAGCTGGAGATAATAGTCCTGTAGACCCTTTTGGTACAGTAATTATTTATTACAGTTATAAAACAGCTGCTCGATGGGACAGCATTGGTAGCTGGTCGACAACCGGCCATACCGGCATTCAAGCCATGCCGGCAGTGATTCCGAATGCCAATTCGGTGGTTAGAGTAGGGAATAATCACCAGATTAATGTGATTAGTAATGGTGCAGTGAGCGGGAGTCTTTCCGTAGATTCCGGAGCAGTTATTGATGTAGGGACGACTACAGGACACAATTTTGGTGCCTTGGTAGGTGAGGGGGTAAGTGGCAAGGGGACCATCCGGATTTCGTCATCAGCTGCCACCGCGGTTTTCCCATCAGGTGACTTTAATATATTTTTTGGTACAGAGGGGGGGACAGTGGTTTATTATCGCGGTAGTGTCAATTTTACCTTACCTACCACCACTAATCAGTACAATATGCTGGTTATCGAACTGAACAGTGGAGGAGCCAGCGATTTTATTGATTTACCTAATCTTGACCTCACCATCCTTAATGATTTTAAGGTTCAGGGCAGTGCCAGCAGCCGGGCAAGGCTAAATACCAATGCCAATGGAAATCTGACCATCAACCGGGATCTGTTGGTAACCGGTGCTGGATTACGTTTACGCCATGCCGGAAGCATGGACCGATCGTTGACAGTATTTGGCAAGCTTGAAATAAGCAGTGGCGCTTCGATCGATAACAGCAGTGAAGCAGATCGGGTACACAGTCTTTCGGTTTATGGCAATGTAGTTAACAACGGCACATTAAATCTCTATGCCAACGCCAGCCGACACACGCATTTATACATGCTTGGAGAGGCAAATACTGCCATCACAGGCGCAAATGGCAGTGCCTCTACCAGTATATATTTGTTAACTATCAATAAAGGCAGCAGCAAAACGCCGGTTATGAATTTAGATGTGGCCGGCACTGTAACTTTTAATGCCAACAACCAATGGTTAAGTTTGCAAAACGGCACTTTCCGGCTGAGCAGGAACTCTACCTTGAATTTGAGCTCTGCTGCTGCTCAATTTGCCATACCTGAAACAGCTGTTTTTTCGGTCAATAACAGCAGCGCCATTGTAAACATCGGTAACGCTGCAAGCGATACCGCCGATTTGCTGTTACGAGGTAGATTAGAATTGCTCGATGGTACTATTAATATTGGGAATGTAGCTAATACTAATAATAATGACATTGAAATTGCCAGTGCGGGTATAGCTGAATTATATGTTTCTGGAGGTACATTGAATGTGAATGGCAGTATTCGTCGGGGACTATCTAATGCAGCGGGCTCCTTATATTTTAAACAAAATGGTGGTGTAATCAATATCCGGGGACAGGCTGCCTATGGACAAAGAGGAAAACTCGAAGTAATCAATAGCGGAAGTTATTTCGAAATGACCGGCAGTTCGCAAATCAATATTTTACGCGGTGGTTCGGCGTCAAATGCCGATTTCTACGTTCGACCGGATAACGGCTTGGTCACCGGCGGCACGCTAAGCTTTGCCCCGCTTTCTGCGATTTCTACCCAGAATTATACGCTCGATGCTTCAGTTCCAATATATAACCTGGCCATTACCGGTTTTAATGGATCGAATCTGGCGAATGTAACCTTGCTGGTTAACAATTTTACAGTGCTGAATAATATGACCATCAGTGCGAATTCTGCCTTCATTTGCAACGATTTGAATATTAACGTAGGAGCACTGTTTACCCGAGTTGGTACTTTCACGCCCGGAAATAATACCGTCAGCTTTACTTCGGTAAACGGGGCAACTTCCGGCACATTTACCGGCTCAAATGCCTTTTACAACCTTAAAGTAAATGCAGCAGCAAGCCTTGATTTGGGGGCCAATGTACTGGTGAATAACAATCTTACGATTGAAACAGGTGCTACACTTGTAAATGGTGATAACCAACTGGACCTAATTCGTGACCTGACAAACCAAGGAATCCACACCAGTCCGTCGAACAGTGGCACTAATGGTTTACGTTTGATTGGAACCAGTCAACAGCTGATTTCCGGTAATGGGACCTTCGGAAATGTAATTGTTAACAATAGTGGTAATATTGAAATCTTAGGTAATATCACCATCAATAATCAGCTAACAATGACAGCGGGTTTGGTCGATTTGGGCGACCGTATGCTTACCTTGGGGGTCAATGCGACCATTGTTTCGGCCAGTTACAGTACCAGCAGGATGATCCGGACCAATGGTGTACTTAGTGATGGAGGTATTAAAAAGTTGTATCCGGCCGGCACACTCGACTTCTTGTTTCCGTTTGGCATCTTGAACAAATACACGCCTGCCAGGGTGAATGTAACTGCCAATGGTGCAGTAGGTGAAGTAGTGGCTAAACCGGTAAGCTCCAAACATCCTTCGACCCGAGTTGCGGCCGAAACCCAGTTGAATTATTTTTGGGAAATTCTAACCACTGGTTTTTCAGGATTAAGCGCAACACTAACTTTCAATTATACCGATGCTGAAGTTACCACCAATGAGTCGAGCTGGCGGGGCGGACGTTTTGCATTTCCCAACTGGACACCGATTGGTGGAAGTCCGGGCGTAGTTAATGCGGGTACCAATACCCTCACATTTAGCATTACCGGCACAATCAATGGTGGCTATACAGCAGGTTTGGAAGCTGAATTCGCAGCGGTACCTACCCTGTATTCCCGCTCGGCGGTGTGTAGTACGGGTTGTGATTGGAATAACCTGAATTCATGGTCGGAAGATGGTCATGATGGTTTAGCGACCAATACCCTTCCCAATGGTCAGCCCATGGTCATTGCTGGAACCGATTCAGTGTATTTTGTCGGAAATAACTTCGTGGCTGAATCGGTACGGCTTGATTCGGGGTCGATTTTGAATATGCAAGCCACTTTTGGTCATAATTTAGGCGTAGTTAATGGCAAAGGCAAAATTAAAATCAGTGCTACAGCCAGTAATCTTTTTGTTTTCCCGGGCGGAAATTATACCGCCTTTGCGTCCGATACCGGCGGAACGGTAGAGTTTTTCGGGAACACTGATGGTACGCTTCCAGCTACTCAGGCCAGTTTTTATAAGTTACTGTTTACCGGAAGCAGCCATCGTACACAAGCCAATATCGATATTTTTGTCAATGGAGAATGGCGTATGCTTGCAGGAGTTATTGATAATACGCTGAATAATAAAAATATCTCCATCCGGGGTGACTGGATCAATAATGCTTCAACCGGTGCCTATGTGCCAGGTTCCGGTAAGGTAATGCTAACCAGTAGTCAACCTCAGTCCATCACCGGGAATTTTAGCACTACTTTTGGCAAACTCGAAACCAATGGCAGCGGCGCAAAAAACTTGGGTCAGCATATTGTAATCAACCAGGAATTGTTGCTGGTAAATGGTCGGTTATATCCGGGCAATTATAACATCGAAATGGAATTTGCCGCCACCTCCGGAGGCTCACCGGGGGCGGCTGCCATGGTAGTCCAAAATGGGACTGGCCGGGTACGCAAAAAAATGAATGTAACGGGCAATTTTACCTTTCCCATAGGTGAGGAGACGGGTGTAGCTGAATATAGCCCGACAACTGTACATTTCACCACTGGTGCTTTTGCCGGTGGTGCCTATGTGGAAGCTCAGGTATTTGATAATGTGAGTCCACTTTGTTCAGGAACCAGTAATTACATCAGCCGGTATTGGCAATATAATCATACAGGTATAACCTCATTTACAGTTACTGCAAGTGCGCAGTACCTTGCTGCAGATGTGGTGGGGACTGAAGCAGCTATTGTGACTAAAATGAGTCGACCTTCCTTACCCTGTATCGATGGAAACTTGGTGAATGTCGGGACTAAAACTTTGTCGATTAACTCAGACCTGCTCAATCAACTTTCAGGAGGGGAACCCGCACTTCCGGAACCCACTATTCAAGCCAGTTTGATGGTCTTCAGTCTGGTAACCGACAGCTCGATGCGGGTTACTGTGAAAAGAGGAAATGGAAGCTCTCGTTTGGTTTTGGCCAAGGCAGGTTCGGCAGTAGATGCAACACCAATCGATTTTACCTCCTATGCAGCCGACAGTATTTTCGGTGATGGGGCAGAAATTGGCACAGCAAATTATGTGCTTTACGCCGGTACCGACAGCATTTTTCCAATTTTTGGTCTGAACCAGGAAACAGTTTATCATTTCGCTGTTTTTGAATACAATGGTTCAGGTGCCGAAGCCAATTATTTATTAGGCACGCCTGCCATCGGCAACCAAACCACCTGGGCAGTTGAGCCCACAGTGCAGGCATCGGCACTTCAATTTACGGTGGTTGGCACTACCACGCTTAATCTGAAATGGACGACAGGGAACGGTGCCCGACGTTTGGTGTTGGGCAAAGCCAATGCAGCAGTAGATGTAGTTCCTGTAGATGGGGTTGCTTATACTGCCAATGCCAGTTTTGGTACTGGTTCGGAGCTAGGCACGGGCAACTTTGTTGTCTTTAGCAGCACCATCGATTCGGTGGTGGTTACCGGCTTGACTATGAATACCACCTACCATTTTAAGGTTTTTGAGTTCAACGGTACCGGTGGCGTTCAGAATTATCTCACAACTGCAGCCCCTGCTGCCGATACTTTTACCTCATTGTTGGCTGCCCTCGAACTCTGGCTTGAAGGCGGCTGGAATGGTGCCGACATGGACGCCAATCTGGTAGATAGTTTGCCTTTAACCCAGCCATACAACCAGGCTCCCTGGAATTATGCCGGCACCGAATCGGTGGGCAGCATTCCCAATGCCGATGTGGTTGATTGGGTATTGGTTGAACTTCGTGCTGCTGGAACAGCGGCTTCGGCAACTTCAGCTACTATAAAAACAAGAAGAGCGGCTTTCGTTTTGAAAAACGGGCAGTTAGTTGATTTAGATGGCAGTTCACCGTTATTGCTTCGTCCGAGCGAAGTAGGGAACTTCTATGCTGTAATTTATCATCGAACCCACATCCCTGCCATGAGTGCAGCACACTTGGTATTTAGCAGCGGGGCATATAGGCATAACTTTAAAACGGCGGCGAGTCAGGCCTATGGCACCCAGGCGTTGGTGGCCTTGGGCGGCGGACAGTTTGGTTTGTATGCCGGCCGTGTAGAGAATAGCACGCCCTTTACCATCGACAGTCCCGACCGCACCACGGCCTGGGACGACCGCAACAAATTGGGTTATCAGCCTGCCGATGCCACTTTAAAGGGTGCCATTGATGCCAGCGACCGTTCGGTAATCTGGAACAACCGGGGTAAAGTATCGCAAGTGCCTTAATTTTCCAAAATTCAGTTATCGTCTTATTATTGGATTATTTTCCAAAAATTAGATTAATTACATTTGTTAGAATGTCTTAAATGCAGCAATTTTACACGGCAAAATTATTGCACGTTTGAAGTATGCGTCGATGTAAGCTCAAGGCTATCCCTTTATTTTTGTTTTTATTGCCTTGCTCTCTTTTCGGTCAGGGTATCAGTTTTGTAGGTTCGTCAACAGGATTTTCGGCTGTCAGTGTCGCGAATTTTAATGTAAATGTTCCTGCCAATGTTCAGTTAAATGATTTTCTAATTGCTACCGTTAGTTGGCGTACAACTGCTGGTACCATAGCCACCCCGGCCGGCTGGACTTCTGCCTATCAAGTAGATAATAATTCTATTTCGACAGCAGTATTTTATCGATTTGCAAGTGCCAATGAACCGGTATCTTATAATTTTTCCAAGGACAATACAACCGCGACAACTGCAGGTATTATTTCAGCTTATCGCGGCGTAAGTTTGAAATCGCCACTTATCAATAATTCCGGGGGAACGGGCAACAATGCATCAGTCACTGCTCCAACCCGTACCACAGATGTAGATGAAGCCTGGTTAGTAGCATTTTTTTCGATCAAGGAAGATGTTTCCATTAGCCTGGCCACACCTGGCGGTATGAACAGGCGCTCGTTTGTACAGGCCACCGCGGCAGCTAATGATATTGCGGTATTGTTAACCGATGAAATTATTCCGGTAGCGGGAGCAACGGGTACCCGGGTAAGCACGGCAGCCTTGAGTGATCGTTGGGTGGCCTATTCTATAGCTTTAAGGCCTGCTAAAATTTTTTATAGTTACCAGTCCGGCCCCTGGAGTACGGCCAATTCCTGGACCAAAGATCCTTCAGGTACAACACTCCTGGATCCTGCGGTTCCGACCATCAACGATAGTGTTGTTGTATTGAATGGTCGTGTAATTACCTTGAGTGCCAGCGTAACCACTGCCAATATCGGTATAACCATTCAGGCCGGGGCGGTATTAGATTTGGTTGGCTTCGATTTGCCGGCCTTGAGCAGTTTGAACGGTCAAGGTGAGTTAAAAATCAGTAGAAATACTTCACCGGCTTATTTTCCGACTTCTGGTGCCAATGCTTTTAATCAGGCAGGTGGCGGTACAGTAAGCTATTATTATACTGGGGGAACTATCGATCTGAATACAGGAATTACAGAGTTTAATAATCTCCGGCTTATTCGGGAAACAAGCGGTTCACAATTGTACCGATTGAATCACAATCTGACTTTACATGGGAATTTGATTTTGAGTCGCTCCGGAACAGCGGCTACCGAATTCAGGTTAGGGACTTCTGTTACTGCAAGGGAATTGGTGATCGGCGGGAATGTCGAAATTGCGCCTAATTGTTCACTTACGGTTCATACTGCCGGAAATCATTCGATAAGTGTAGCCGGGAATTTTGTTAATAACGGCCAGGTCAGACTAACAAACCAGAGTTCACCTGATTATCTCACCACCTATACCGGTGGATTAGCTACTTTAACCTTTACAGGTGCTTCTAACGCCAGCTTTGATTGCAACGGCATTACCGACATTTACCGTTTGGTGCTCAATAAAGGCATTGACCAGACTTTTATGCTCACTGTCAATACCAATAACAGCGCAAATTTCAGGTTGATGGGCGAAAACGATCAGGGCAATACCCCGGCACAAACCACGACCGACCCGAATCCATTGGTGAATAAGGCACTTTCTTTGCGCAATGGCACCATTCGGTTCACGAGTAACATCAGTATCCCTAGTCTAACTGAAGGAGGTGATGATTTTTGGATTCCCCTAAATACTTGTCTTTGGGTTGATGGTGCTGATGTAGCAACAACAACCGTGGCCAATGGAACAGGCTATCAGGCAATCACAATCTCCGGTCGACTTCGTATTAGTTCTGGAACATTTACCACGGCCAATGCTGCTGGGTTGATCTACATTGGTGATGGTATTATTGACATTGAAGGCGGAACAACTACAGTTTGTCAGATGTGGAATATTGGCACCGGTCGGACGACTTTTCGTCAAACAGGTGGATTATGTATTCTCAATGCCATTGGTGAACCCAATGACGGACAGCCGGTTTTTAAATTAGAAAGTGTTGATGCCTCTTTTCAAATGAGTGGAGGCACTTTGAGAATAGCTAATCCCAGAACAGCCACTTATGGCGGGCTGGATATTAATGTATCTCCCTTGAATGCCAATGTTACAGGAGGTACAGTAGAGTTCATCACCACTGGCACCAATAATTTTGAGTTTCGTTCAACCGCTCCTTTTTACAATCTAATCATGACGCGAAGTGGAGGCAGTGGCGTAATCCAACACCGGGTGAATCCACTGGTTATTTTGAACGACCTATCGATTACATCAAACCAAACCTATCAAGCCAATAATTTTAATTTAACTGTTGGTCGGAACTTTACCATTGAGTCAGGTTCAACCTATACACCAGGCAGCAGCACACTTACGTTTAATGGTAGCGGTTTCCAGACCTTTAGTAATAGTGGTACAATAAGCGGTGGACTAAATCTGCTAACCATTTCTAAAACCGATACCCTGGTTTTGGCCGGTTCTGCAGCCACTTTTCAGGTGAATAATACCTTTAACCTGAATCAAGGTGTAATTAACGACGGGGGAAAAACGCTTGAATTGCGGTCAAATATCATATTGAATGGAACACATACCGGTTCAGGTAATATACTGATGAATACAGCCAGCTCACGAACCATTAATGGAAATGGGAATGGTCAGCTGGCTAATGTTAATCTGAGTGGTCCGGCAAACAATACGACCTACACCTTAAATGCAGCACTTAAGGTAACAGGTGTCTTAAACTTTGTCGCCAGTGGCAGTAATCAGCGCATACTCGACCTGCAGCAACATAATTTGTTGCTGGATACGAATGCTAGCATCAGCAACAATAATTCCGTTCGTTTTATTCGTACCAATGGTTTTCAATCGGCTGGTGGGTTGACCAAGGTCTACAATAGCAACACTTTTGTTTTCCCGGTAGGAACAGCCACAGATTATACTCCTGCGACCATTGGTTTTAATATCAATCCAACCAGTCGAGGGAGTATAACGGTAAAACCTGTGGCGTTCGAGCATCCGAGTGTTACAATTACCGGGAGATCCTTAGCGTATTATTGGCGGGTAAGTCAGGCAAATTTTGTGTTGGGCGCGGCAAAGGTCTCTCATGCATATACCTATGTTAATGCTGACATAATTACCGGGGCCAATATTACGGAAGATGGCTATGTAGCTGCCCGATTCGATATTGGTAACAATGGCTGGGTGCCGGGCACTGTGGCAGATGTGGATGATGCCGCGAATCAGATCAATTTTAATACGCCCACTTTTGAATCAACCATTGCAGGCGATTTTACAGCCGGGGATAATTCACCGGATAATCCATTCGGAACGGTTACCGTATATTATAGCCGTCAAAGTGGTCCCTATAACGATGTGAACACCTGGAGCACGGTTAGCCACTCGGTAAACTCTCCACCTGCATCTATTCCCAATGCCAACAGTATCGTGCGAATAGGTGACGGCTCGTCGGCATTTCACACCATTACAGTGAATGCCAATGGTGCGCTTTCAGGTAGTCTGGTCATTGGCGGTGGTTCAGTGCTGAATCTTGGTCAGACGACAGGTCATAATTTTGGCGCAATCGAAGGAGAAACAGTTTCCGGAAATGGTCGACTTCGTATCGACAGAAATGCAGCTACTTATATTTTTCCAGCCGGTGACTTCGGCACTTTTCTGGATGCTAACGGAGGAGAAGTGGAGTACTACAACAGCACAGCGAACGCCGTTAACCTGCCTGAGAGCCCTGTTACTTACCGCAATCTAATTCTGAATGCACAATCGACAGGTATCATTACCCTACCAGCCGCTGCATTGCTGATTTACGATTCTCTCAAGTGTATTTCTGCTGCCAGTAGACAGGTATATTCTTATAATACAGCTGCCGCAGGAGGCAATATCACTGTTCTGAAAGATTTAGTTGTAGATGGCGGCATACTGGAAATCAGAAATACCGGCAATGCGCGAAATTGGCAAATTGGTGGAAACATTCGTGTAGCGGCCAGCGCTATTTTACGTGTTCAATCAGGAGGAACGAATACAACTCACACTTTTAACGTGAGTAGGAATATCATCAATAATGGAACGTTTGACTTTTTCCAGTCGGCTACCCTCAGCATAAACATCAATTTTACGGGAGATTCATTGGCGGCTATTACTGGTACCACCGGAGCTGCCACCACTGAGCTGGCTAATATTACGGTTGATAAAGGAAACAGCTGTGCAACAGGACTTACGATTAACGTTGCCGGAAGTTTAACAGCACCTGCCAACAATTGGTTGAACCTGGTGAATGGTTATGTAGATTTTGCCAAATCGGCAACTACAATTACCCTAACCAATACTGCCAGTGTATTCGAAATTCCAGCCAGTAGTTGTTTGAAATTGAGTGGTACAAGTTCTACGATTTGGGTGGGGAATGTCGCGAGCGACGCTGCCGATTTAGCGTTGCGCGGTACACTGGAGATCAGTAACGGCACATTTAACATCGGGAATACCGCTAATAACAATAACAATGATATTGAAATTGCACCAGCTGGTAATCCGAAACTATTCGTTACCGGCGGTGTGCTGAATGTCAATGGTCAAATCAGACGCTCACTGGCCAGTACGGCAGGGGCTTTGTTTTACAGACAAGCGAATGCCAGTACCGTAAATATTTATGGCCGCAATCACAATTCAGCCCGAGGTAAAATTGAGGTAGTTAACAACACTGCCTTTTTTGAAATGACAGGTTCTCCTACGCTGAATATTTATCGGGGTGGAGCGGTAACTTTTGCCGATTTGTATGTCCGACCCGATAGCAGTTTTGTGAATGGTGGCACTGTAAGGTTAAAACCAACAGCTGTGGGCAGCAGTCAGGTTTACCGTTTTGATGTAACCTACAGTTTTTGGAATCTTGAAATCGAAGGCGATGGTGCAAATACAGCCACTGTCGAATTGACAGTGAACAGCCTGAATGTTAACAATGAACTCCGGTTGCTTACCAACAGTACCCTCAATACCAATGATTTGAATGTAACCATAGGTGCAAAGTTGGAACGAATTGGAGCTTATAATGCCGGAGCTAATACCACCCGGATCAATGGAAATCCCAGCCAGATTCTGGGTGCCATGACTGGTACTAACGCTTTCAACAATTTTATTGTAGGTTCTGCTGCCGCACTCACGCTTCAAACCGCCAGTCCAATTCGGATCAACGGACTCTTTACCATAGAAACAGCCGCTACCATTAACGACAATGCCCAGGAAATTGATTGCCGCGGCAATGTGGTGAACAATGGTGCGCACAATAGCCCCAGCAATAGCTCTGTCAATACCCTTACCCTGGCTGGGACACCCACACAACAAATAAGTGGTAATGGTAGCTTTGGCAATATAGTGGTTAACAATGGTAACAATGTTAATTTTCTAGGTGAATTCACCATCAATCGTCGATTGACACTAACCTTGGGTATCGTTGATCTTGGAGATAGAAAATTAACGATTGGCGTCACAGGAGAAGTTACCGGTTCATTCAGTAATGGACGTATGATACGCACCAATGGCGTATTGAGTGATGGGGGATTGACCAAAAATTATCCGGGCAGTTCGCATAATTTTTTATTTCCTGTAGGTGTAGGTGCGCGGTATACACCGGCACGCATTAACCTAACCGCCAACGGAAATGCAGGCACGCTTACGGTTAAACCCATCAATGTTAAACACCCATCAACACGCGATGCCGCAGAAAAACAATTGAATTTTTATTGGCAGGTAGATAGTACCGGTTTTGGTGGCCCCGTTACAGCAACCCATACCTATCATTATATCAATTCTGATGTTACTGGTACTGAATCGAGTTATCGTTTCGGTCGTTATGTTTTTCCCAATTGGGTGCCCATCAATGGGGTGGCAGGTACCATTTCCGCGACAGGCGATAGTATTCATAATGTTGGTGTAAACTATCTCACTGGCGGTATGACAGCTGGTGAAACCAGCGAGTTTGCCGCTGTAAGTACCTATTATAGCCGTAACGCTGTTTGCCCGGGTGGTTGTGATTGGACCAATGCCACCTCCTGGTCGATAGATGGTCATGAGGGTAGTGCCGTAGCTTCACCTCCGGTGGGTGTGCCGGTAATCATAGCAACAGCACATACTGTGAATATTACAGCTAATTCACAATTGGCCGAATCTGTTCAGCTTAATGGAACAGCAATTCTTAATTTGAATCAGACTTTTGCACATAACCTGGGTTTGGTATCCGGAACCGGCGTTATTCGTATCCGGGCAACCAATAGCGAGCAATTTGTTTTTCCCGGTGGAAACTATACGGCATTTACCTCAGTGAACGGGGGAACAGTTGAATTTTATAATGCCGGTAATGGCATTTTACCAACCCAGCTGACTTACAACAAAATAATTTTTAAGGATGCTTCTACGCGCACCCAGGCGAATGTCGATTGGGTAATTAATGGTGATGTAACGATTGAGGCTGGCAGCATTACCAATACATCCTTCAACCGAAATTGGGAAGTGAGGGCCAACTGGATCAACCAGGTAGGTACGGCAGGTTTTGTCCCTGGTACGGGTACCGTTACCTTTAATTCTGCCTCTGCTCAAACCATTACTGGCGTAACACAATTTTACCGCCTGGCCTCGAGCGGTGGCGGCAGTAAAACTTTGTTGAATGAAGTAACGGTGCAGCACCAGTTGGTGCTCAATGCCGGTCGTATTTATTTGGGAAACAATAATCTCATCATGGACTCGCTGGCAAATGCCGGCGGCACACCGGCGGTCGGTGCCATGGTTGTACAGAATGGGACTGGTCGAATTCGCAAAAACTTCCGGGCAACTTCGGGTGGATTTACTTTTCCCTTAGGCGAAGAAACCGATCAGGCGGAATACAGCCCGGTTACTGTAAGTTTTTCCAGTGCCAACTATGCAGGTGGGGCATATTTATCGGTGCAGGTAATAGATAATCAGAACCCGACCTGCTCAGGCGGAATCCATTTTTTAAGCAGGTATTGGTCTTTCACAACTAGTGGAATTACCAGCTACCAAGCCAATGTAACCGGTCAATATACCGATGCAGACATTAATGGGGTAGAAGCCCAAATTTTTGGACGCATGACACGGCCATCCTTGTCGTGCCTCAATGGGTCGGCGGCTAATATAGCAGCTAATACCATCGGCATAAGTAATTCGTCGGCATTAAACGACTTTTCGGGAGGTGAAGCACCGGTGGCTAAACCGACAATTTCAGCAACTTTGCTCAGTTTCGAGCAAATTGGTACAACAAGCATGCGACTTAGATGGACCAAAGGAAATGGAGAAAGAAGGTTGGTTTTAGCTAAAGCAGCCTCGGCTGTAGATGCTTCGCCAGTGGATGAGGTAGCCTATACAGCCGATAGTGTTTTTGCTCAGGGAAGTCAGCTTGGAACGGGTAATTATGTGATTTACGGCAGTACTGATAGCACAGTTTTGCTTACTGGTCTGAACTCGGAAACCAATTATCATTTTGCAGTTTTTGAATATGCAAACAGTGGCATTGAATCGGCTTATCGTACTGTTTCTCCCGCTTTAGGCAACCAAACCACCTGGGCAGTTGAGCCCACAGTGCAGGCATCGGCACTTCAATTTACGGTGGTTGGCACTACCACGCTTAATCTGAAATGGACGACAGGGAACGGTGCCCGACGTTTGGTGTTGGGCAAAGCCAATGCAGCAGTAGATGTAGTTCCTGTAGATGGGGTTGCTTATACTGCCAATGCCAGTTTTGGTACTGGTTCGGAGCTAGGCACGGGCAACTTTGTTGTCTTTAGCAGCACCATCGATTCGGTGGTGGTTACCGGCTTGACTATGAATACCACCTACCATTTTAAGGTTTTTGAGTTCAACGGTACCGGTGGCGTTCAGAATTATCTCACAACTGCAGCCCCTGCTGCCGATACTTTTACCTCATTGTTGGCTGCCCTCGAACTCTGGCTTGAAGGCGGCTGGAATGGTGCCGACATGGACGCCAATCTGGTAGATAGTTTGCCTTTAACCCAGCCATACAACCAGGCTCCCTGGAATTATGCCGGCACCGAATCGGTGGGCAGCATTCCCAATGCCGATGTGGTTGATTGGGTATTGGTTGAACTTCGTGCTGCTGGAACAGCGGCTTCGGCAACTTCAGCTACTATAAAAACAAGAAGAGCGGCTTTCGTTTTGAAAAACGGGCAGTTAGTTGATTTAGATGGCAGTTCACCGTTATTGCTTCGTCCGAGCGAAGTAGGGAACTTCTATGCTGTAATTTATCATCGAACCCACATCCCTGCCATGAGTGCAGCACACTTGGTATTTAGCAGCGGGGCATATAGGCATAACTTTAAAACGGCGGCGAGTCAGGCCTATGGCACCCAGGCGTTGGTGGCCTTGGGCGGCGGACAGTTTGGTTTGTATGCCGGCCGTGTAGAGAATAGCACGCCCTTTACCATCGACAGTCCCGACCGCACCACGGCCTGGGACGACCGCAACAAATTGGGTTATCAGCCTGCCGATGCCACTTTAAAGGGTGCCATTGATGCCAGCGACCGTTCGGTAATCTGGAACAACCGGGGTAAGGTATCGCAAGTACCTTAAATTCTGTAGTTTAAATAAAAATTACTTTTATCCCATTATTGGATTGAATCCATAATTTGGATGCGCCCCTATCGTTTCCTCAGATATGTTTTGCTAAATTGCAGCAATAATTATCAAAATTGCGGAAACAACTCCTTGTTTTGGTGTTTTTGCTCTTTTCAGTTCAGGCACTTTGGGCACAAACCAGAACCTGGACGGGAGCAACCAGTTCAGCTTGGTCAACTTCGTCTAACTGGAGTGGGGGAAATGTGCCCGGTGCTGGTGAAAATGTAGTTATCAATTCAGGCACTTTTGCACCTGATTTTAATACTACGCTAACTATTAATAATCTTACCATCGGCAATTGGGGACCTGAGGCGCCACTCAACGTGAATGGCGGCACTTTAACAGTAACAGGAAGCATAACTTTGAATGGTGGTGGCAGGCTGAACGTTGCAGGAGGGACATTAAATCATACTGGTACCAGTTTTAGTTTTTCTTTTGGAAGCCAGGTAGGTGTAGCGGTGAGTGCCGGTTTATTAGTTACCAATGCCACGAATTATACGATTAACAGCAGTATGTTGATGAGCGGAGGTGAATTCAGGGCAAATGCCGGCTTTACCGTTGGCTCAGGTAAGGTTTTTAATCAAAGTGCAGGTAAAATAGTTGTAAATGGTCACTTGAATATTTCATCCTCCAATACCAACTTTATCTTGGGAAGTGATTCATTGATAGTGAATGGCCGGATTACGCTGGGAACAAACACAAACTTTTATGGTGGACAGGCCAAAGTAGTAGTTAACCGTCAGAGTGGACAGAACAACCAAATTTCGGGCAACTGGTATACCCAACAGGCTGAAATTGTTTTTAACCCGAGTATACCAATTGGTAATAATTTAACCAGTATCAGCAGTAGTGGCGCCAAATTTTATGCGGGACAAGGTACAGTATTGTTCAACGACTCTGTATTTATAGGTAGTAATGCCGACCTTTTTGCCGATGGTGGTATGGTAACTTTCTCGAGAAGCCTGGAAGTTTCTAGCGCGGGCACAGTGACTAACAATGCCGGAACCTTGAATTTTGAAGGAAATGCCACCTTCAAAAGTTCGGGCACCTTGAATGCAGGCAGTGGCCAACTTAATTTTGGGGGGGATGTAGTGGTGGATAATAGCAATGGGGTGATCAATGCTGGAGAAGCTACGATTGTGGTACAGGGCAACTTGACCAATGCAGGTACTTTTAATGCCGGAACCTCAACCGTCATTTTTGATGGCGACAGCGACCAGGTGATATCCAACGACATTGTATTTTACAATCTCATAATAGAAACTTCAGGCTCGTTGACGGCCGGTGGTAATGTCACCGTGCTCAATGATGGAGTCATAGGTGACAATACCACCATAGTTTTAGATAATAACCAATTGAATGTCCAGGGCGAACTTACCGACAATGGGGGCAATCTCGCCGTGGCAACGAATAAACCATTTGTCGTTTCTGCAACTACACCATTGAATACGCAAATTGAATTGGTATTTAATGAGAAATTGAATAATACAGCCAATACAATCTCTAATTATAGCATTTCACCTTCAAGGACTATTAGTAGTGCAGTACTCAACGATAGTATTGTGAAACTTACTGTTACTACTGCCTTGGATGCAACGGTTGAGTATACCGTGACCATGAATAATATACAAAATCAGTCGTCGGTAGCGGTTAACCCCAATCATATAAAAAGAGTCATTGCCAATTTTGCCATAGCACCTGGTATTCAGGCTACCGGAATAGTATTTGATCAAATTGACACCAATAAAATACGTGTGAAAGTCAGTAGAGGCAATGGCGCCAGGGTTTTGGTGCTGGCCAAAAGCGGAACAGCAGTAAATGGCTCTCCGGTAAATGGGACTGGATATGCCGCCAATACCACTTTTGGGAATGGCTCGCAAATTGGAACGGGGAATTTTGTAGTCTATGCCGGCACCGACTCAGTTTTTACTCTTACAGCTCTTTCTACTAATACAATCTACCATTTTCGCGCCTACGAATACAATGGTACAGGTTCAGGTTCCCAATACAATTTGAATAATATGCCGGTTGGCAGTCGATCTACTTTAGCAAGCGTTCCGATTCAACAAGCAACGATAGTCTCCAAAACTGCCATCACCGCCACCAGTATGACGCTGAATTTTGCAGCAGGCAGTGGTAATCGTCGTTTAGTTGTGTTGAAAGCCGGCACTGTTGTAGACACGCTGCCGGTTCAGGGTAGCGTATATGCTGCTAATTCCAATTTTTCGTTGGCTGGTGAAATTAGTAGCGGTAATAAGGTGCTTTATTATAATACAGGAACTTCTGTAAATATTACCGGATTATCGCCTGGCACTAAGTATTTCATTCGTTTATTCGAAGCAAATGGCAATGCCAATGGCAATGATCATTACCTCTATGCTGCCGCAGCGGTTGATTCGTTTATCACGCCGGCTACTGAACCCAGCATAAATGCTTCTTCTCCCACTTTTCTGGTCACCGATACCACCCAACTTACTCTGCGGGTGAACAAAGGCAATGGTAGTTTTCGATTGGTCGTCGTTCGCCAGGGCGCAGCCGTCGCTGTAAATCCTGTAGACGGCCAGGTTTATACGGGCTCGACTACTTTTGGTGCAGGAGATACATTGAATGCAGATACTTATGTGGTTTATAGCGGCAGTGATAGCGTCTTTCAGTTGAACGGCCTGCAATCGGGTGTGATGTATCACTTCCGCATTTTTGAGTTTAACGGTTCTGCCGAGGCAACGAACTACCGTACCAGTAGTTATTTGACAACAAGTCGCGCCACCTTGAGTTCAACACCAACCCAGCAAGTTGCCTTAGGGGCTTTCAGTAATCGTAGTTCAAGTGGATTCCGGGTAAACTGGACGCCTGGCAATGGCAGTCATCGTTTGGTGCTGGTTCGTGCCAACGGCCCGATAACCGTCAATCCGGTCGATGGGGTAAATTATACAGCCAGTTCAACTTTCGGAAGTGGCACTTTAATAGGCGATAGCACTTATGTGGTTTATCTCGGGACCAGTACAACCCAAACCGGAACTTTAGGAGGGATGTTGCCAGCAAGTCTATACTATGTTAAAGTATTTGAAGTAAATATTGGTGCAACAGGCTCCAATAACTACTTGTTGACCAACGCACCTACCGACTCCGTTTATACTTTGAGTACGCTGCCATCAATTTCGGCCAGTGGATTGGTTGTTACAGCTATCAGTGCAACCAGTATGCGACTAAGTTGGGTCAAAGGCAACGGGGAAAAAACTTTGGTGGTTGGCCGACAAAGTGCCAATCCTGCAGCACCTACCAATGGAGTAGCTTATTTGGCCGATACTAACTGGACGTTAGGAAGTATAACTTCCGCATCAAGCTATGCAGTATATGCTGATACAGGCAGCAGTGTAATCATCACAGGTTTGAGCCCAAACACCAATTACCGCTTCAGGCTGTATCCATTCAATGGTAATTCGATTACTGCAGCCTACCGAACAACGCTACCAGCCGAAATAAGCCGGAATACGTTACCCGCTACGCTCAGCAGCAATGCTGTTTTTGATCAGATTGGCCCCCAAAGTTTCCGTTTAAACTGGCAGGGAGGAGCCACAGGCAAACTCATTGTCATGCGCAAAGAAGCCCCTGTTTCTGTCTATCCCAGTCAGGGCACAAATTACACCGCCAATGCGGCTTTTGGAAGTGGGGCGCATTTAGGCGACAGTAATTTCGTTGTTTTTTCCGCTACTTCGAATTCCGTCACACTGACCAATCTGGAACAAAATACCACCTATCATCTGGCAATATTCGATTATTCGGGATCGGATGCCACGCGCTCCTATGCATTTATGCCTGCTATTGAAGCCAGTCGTTTTACTTTTCTCAGGCTTGATGTAAAGGTGTTTTTGCAGGGTCCTTTTAATGGCGACTCCATGGAGACTAAAATTACAGCCGAAATTCCGTTGAGTCAGCCATATAACAATGCTCCATGGAATTATAACGGGAATGAGCAGGTAGTTAACTTACCCAATGTGCCAATTGTCGATTGGATATATGTTCAGACCAGGAAATCGATTGATATTAATCTTGCAACTTCCGACAGCGTGACAGCGGAAGCAGTCGGTTGGCTCAGAAGTGACGGTAGGATAGTAGGCTTAAATGGTATTGATTACCTGACAATGCCTATTAACCAGCCGGGTAATCAGTACGTAGTTGTTTACCATCGAACCCATATTCCCATTATGAGTAATTCGACCATCGTTTTGGATAATGAAGCATATTATTTTGATTTTACTTCATCCCAAAATCAGGCCTATGGGAGCGAGCCGCAACAGGCACTTCCCGGTGGTTATTGGGGAATGTATTCAGGAAGAATTGAACAAACCACACCATTTTTAATAGATAATGCTGATATTCAGCGCGTTTGGTTAGATAAAAACTTGGAAGGCAGTTATGCCGATGCCGACGCTGTTCTCGAAGGCTTAGTGGACGCCACCGATCGTTCCATGGTATGGAACAATAGAAACAGAAGCTCTCAGGTCCCAGAATGAGCCAAAATTGGAATATTGTTTCATTTTGAGACAGATTCAGGCGGAAATCACTGTCGATTTATGTATTAATCTATCATTTTAAGCTTTAAACGGCTTTAGTATCGGCTTGGCACAAATATTACTATTGTAAATACGAGTACATTCAAAGCCTTATGAAAAAACTATTACTTGCATTAACACTTTTCCTAATTGGTGGGTCAATGCTTGCTTCCGCCCAAACGGTAGAAGTTAAAATTAAAAACCAGTACATTAAAGGTACTGAGTTCTTCTTTGACGTTTATTTAGAAAAAACGGCGGGAGATTCTATTTTAATGGGTTATGCAGATATCGTTATTGATAACAGCATTTTAACCAATGGTGGCTTTGTTAGCCCTGCCCTGAATTATGTGACTGGAACCAATGCATTCAAAAATGCTGCAGGAACTTCATTGACTACGACATACGACGCATTGATTGCAACCACGATCACTGGTTCTCCCAATGCAAATCGTATGATTATCAACCTGAACCTGGCTGGATTTGATGAAAATACCCCTGGTGATGCTTTGGCAAAATTGGCGTTTATTGTCGGATCGGACAGCTCACAGCGTTTGGGTACCTTCCGCATAACCGGTTTGACTGGTGGTACCAATGCCAATTCATTTTATCCCAACGCCAACTTTTCAACTTCCGGTGCAGGTATCAAGGTGAAAGTATATAAAATTGCCACCTATGGCGCCTACACCCAAACCCGATTAACAGAAAGTGTGGTTTCTACAGCTTCTGTATTACAAACAGCGCCTACCTCTGCACAGTTGGCAGGTATCGCTTTGAGTAAAGATGGTGCGGGAAGTACCCCAACTTCGTTGAAAATCGACTGGACAGGTGTTGCGGCTGCCAATGGCGATAGCCTCCTAATCATTGCCCGTTCAAGAAATGGTGGTGCTGCTGCCAATGACTCTACCCCGGGTAATGCCTTGCGCTATTTTGCTAACAGCGACTGGAGTGCGAGAGGTAATGCTAACCGAATTGGTCAAACACCTTGGTATGTTGTTTACCGTGGTTCTTCAGCCAACGGTTCAGTTACTATTTCCAACATCTCGAATTCAGATGAATACATCATTCGTGCCGTTCCCTATGCTGGTTTAGGCGGTTACAATAGTGCTTATGCTTCGCAAGCTGATTTGAATTCGAACAATGCTACTGTTCAACTCATCACTACACCAACAGCTACCGAACCTACAGTTCAAATTGCTGGCATCACTTTAACAACTAATCAGTCGAATCCTAATACTTCTATCGGCTTCCAGATTGATACCACCGGCATCACAGCGGGTGACTCTGTAATTGTACTCGTGAAAGCAACAACGGCTTTTGATACCACAGCTGATCGTCCTATTGACGGTAATTTCTATGCAAGCAACCTAAACTTTGCGTCGGCCACCGGTGTGGGTGCAGCAAAAGTTGTTTATCGTGGTTTAGCGTCTGCTTCTGCGGCGGTTCAGAATGTAACTAACCTTACTGCAGATACGCGTTATTATTTCGAGGCAATTGTTTACCGTGGTACTTCAGGTGCATTGTCGCAAAACTATCTCGTAACATCTCCACTTGCACCTGCACAAGCCAACCGCTATACTACTCCTGCACCAATCGATCCATCTGTGGCATCCAATCAGTCACGTGATCTGGTGTTGACTACCAATGGCGTAGGTGCAATCACCGTAGAGTGGACCAATGGTGCATCTGGTACAGGTACGCTGGTTATAGCCCGTGAGGCCAGTGCGACGAATGCTACACCGGTACAGGGAACTTATTATAGCACGGCAAACGCTAACGTTAATTCAGCGCCAACCATTGGAACAGCCAACTACATTGTATACTCAGGTACAGGAACTTCGGTTGCAGTAACAGGTTTGAAGCCTAACCAACGCTATCATTTCTCTACAGTACGTTATAATGGCAATACTGCCAACACTGGAAATATCAACTATATCCAGGATGGCGGCGGAAGCAATTGGGGTCGTGGTAACGAGAATACATTCATGAACGTAACCGCGAAAGCCAGCTTCGAAACCATGGATACCTTGCTGAAAGATGCTACCAACCTTATTCCTTTGTCACAACCATTTAACAGTGCTTCATATGGCAATTATGCTGGAACAGAGTCGGTGGGTTCAATACCAAATGGTGTTGTAGACTGGGTATTGCTTGAACTTCGCAGAACTACCACAGGAAATATAACGAATGCAGGCCCTGCAAGCGTGCCAGGATCTGGCGCTACCCTGATTGGTCGTCGTGCAGCCTTCTTGAAATTCGACGGTTCTATCGTATCCACCACAGGTGACACGGCACTTCAGTTCAATATTCCTGATGAAGGCCAGTTCTTCCTGGTGGTTTATCACCGAAATCATTTGCCAATTATGACATCGACTGCCAATGCGCTTGGTTTGAGCATCTTCAAAACAGGCGGTGCAGCAACTGCCGACCTCACTGTCTCAGCAAATGTGGCAGGTACAGCCGGAACCGAGTTTTATGTTGATGGTGGTGTAGCGAAGATGTGGTCGGGTAATGCTGATCCTTCCGACTACGTTGTAGATGGTGATGACCGCGCTGCAGCATGGACCAACAGAAATACGGAAGATGCGTATAACGTAGCTGACGTTGATTTGGATAGAAACGTAAGCGCCCGTGACTTCTCCTTCATCTGGAACAACAGGACCAAAGCTGCCTACGTAAGGATTGCACAAGACTAATAATTAAGCCAGACCCGGGGGGTAACCCCCGGGTTTTACTTCTATGAAAACTTATCTCGCTTTTGTTTTACTGATGGTTTCATCTACACTGCTGGCTCAAAGCCCGGTGCGGGTGAGTATCGCCAATCAGTATGCAGTTGGAGATAAGTTTTATTTTGATGTTTATCTCAGTACGCTGGCTGGAGAGACAGTTTACCTAAATCAAAGCACATTTGTATTTGATTATGATACGGCTGCTTTTACCAACCCTCAGCTATCCTATGATAAAACAGCAACCCGTTTGGTGAATAGTTCTGGAATTGTTTTAAATAATCAAAGAGTACAAGCTATAATTCCCATTTTGGGGGCTAACAGTAACCGTATTGTTATAAATTTTGAAGCACATTATGCTCAGAATGCGGCAGCGGTGAATCAGTTCGTGGCTAAGATAGATAGTCGTGAAAACTATTATTGCCTTGGACGATTCTACATTTCGGGGTACAACTATACTGTAGCTGATGTACGTCTCCGGGTAAGTACAATATCTCCAAGTAAAGTGCATGCCCGCACAAAAATCAACCTTTATCGCACCGATGGTTCGAATGGTGGCCCTACTAATATTGATACTACGCAATCGAACCCGCCTTTTCTATTTGTAAATCTGACTTCATTTTTGGTGCAGCCGGTTGGCCGCTCTGCCGAATTAGAGTGGATTACCCAGAATGAAATGAATATGGCTCGTTTTGAGATAGAAAGAAGTATTGACAATATTTCTTTTGCGAAAATTGGTGAGATGGCTGCAAAGGGGTTTCAGAATCAATTATCCGTTTATCGGTCGATTGACAGAGATGTTTTTAATCCGAATGATCAGATTACCCAGTTTTTTTACCGCTTGAAGTATGTTACACTAAGTGATAGTTTTTCTTATTCTCCTGTTCGTGCGGTTAGATTTAATGAACTGAACGATATAGATATGAATACCTGGCCAAACCCGGCTACAGACATAGTGAATATTCAATTGAGAAATATCGTTGACGAAACCATACTTGTAAGGCTACTCGATCGTCAAGGCGCTGAAATATCTGCTAAAAGATTTTCTCCAAATGAAATCATTCGCTTCGAAGTAGCTGGTATTGCGCCGGGAGTCTACCTTATTGAGGTTACCACTCAAAAAGGTAAACGCACCGAAAAAATTGTAGTCTGGCGTTAGTGAAGGCTTTATTAACACTTAAAACCCTGCTTCGGCGGGGTTTTTGTATTTAAATGGCTATTTTTAGCTATGCGCCTTATATTTCTGTTTTGTTTAGCAGCTCAATACTGTTGGTCAACAATTGCCTGGTCTTATCATGCAACGGTGGAATTAAGCATAGCCCAGGTGGATTGGAATGCCAAATCTAAAAACCTCTATTTTGATATTGAGGTTAAAGCTGTCGATAAGCCCTTTTATCTGGCCTTTAGTGATATTGTGCTGGCATTTCCAAAAACTGCAGTTGATACAAATTTTCTTGACTTTAGTCTAATACCTGGAACTACCCAGCTCTTTAATTTGGCAGGAGAAAGATTGAATTTTCCTGGAATTCGTACCAGAATCAAAAGCAAAGGCGATTCATTGCTTTTTATCATTCAGCTTATGCCAAATAACTTTAATGCCACAACAGATTTCTTTGAGCAAAGTGCGCAGATAACACATCAGCCAGGCCAAAGTCGAATTGGCAGATTTGCAATTAAGGGTATTTTTAAGGCGCCGGAGATAATCAAGCCTTTTTACGCTCCCAAAGGCCCAAGTACTTTGCTCATGGCCTTTGATCCTAAGGATCAATTCAAGGCAGTAGACCTTTCGGTGAATAATATAGGGGTGAAGGCTCCATTTAATGTGTTAAAGTCTTTCGAGTGTAGTGTAAATGCGAAAGAGTTTGTTCTAGTATGGAGTTGGAGTGATACCAAACAATTCTGGCAACTTTGGTACTCGAACGACAATCAAAATTGGAACCTACTTCAATCTGGTAAAGGTGGACAAGGTTTGAAGTTAGATAAAGCTTTACCCGTATTTGCTGGGATATCAGAGTCTATTGCGTTTCGACTAAGCTATTCAGTTAATGGCATAGGGGAAAAGTCCCTTATCCGCTTGCCAATACAATAGTATCGGCATGAAAATTGATAACATTGATAATTTTATTCTCGATTTTGGAATATTTCAATATAAACGGATAATATTATCCGTTTATATTG
>DAIQOK010000019.1:0-73215 GCA_036787895.1 Bacteroidota bacterium
CGATTACCGCCGGTTCAAGTACCAGCTTCTGTGCCGGGGATTCAGTTATTCTGACAGCTTCCGGTGGCATTTCCTACCAGTGGCTGAGGAACGACACTGTAATTAATGGAGCTACAGATTCAAATTTGACTGTTTCAACAGCCGCTAACTGGTCGGTCATCGCCACCAACAGCTTTGGCTGTAGCGACACTTCGAACGTCATTGCCACAACAGTCAATCCATTGCCCACACCTTCGCTTGCAGCATCCGGACCGACTACATTCTGCTTAGGAGATTCCGTAATACTAACTGCCTCCGGTGGTACCAACTTTAAATGGTTCCAAAACGACACCTTGATTGCAGGTTTTGCAGATTCAATCTTAACTGTTTTTAGTTCCGCTAATTTTAGGGTAATTGTCGGCGATAGCTTGGGGTGTACGGCCAGTTCATCTATGTTAACAACCCAAGTCGTCAACCCGCCATTAGCAGAAATAACCCTTCAAGGTCAATTGAATACTTGTGAAGGTGATAGTGTTTTTCTCATCGCATCACCGGGCAGTACTTACCAATGGCTACATAATGGTTTACCCATAATAAACGCAACAAATGCTACTTTCTCAGCCACTACCACTGGTAGCTATAGCGTTATAGTTTTTAATGCCAACGGCTGTAGGGACACCGCAATAACCATTAATTTAAATTTTTACCCCCGACCACAGCCAATAGTACAATTCATGAATTCACCAGTATTTTGTCCGGGTGATACTGTGATTATGTATACCATATCTGCTCAGACTTATCAATGGTACAGAAATGGAATAGCCATTCCGGGTGCAACCGACTCCTTTTATGTAAGTACCCAACCCGGCCTCTACAGTGTTCAAGTTGAAAATACCAATGGTTGTAATCGACTTTCGACGGAGGTGATGACCCAAATACTAAGTAATACCAATAATTTCAGGATTTTGGCCAATAATGTATCGGTTTGTGCAGGAGATTCTGCCTTATTGAGTATAAATGCTGTTCAAAATACCCAGTACCAATGGCTCAAAGATGGAATAATCATCCCATTTGCCACACAAACACAATATTATGCCACAAGCTCAGGCATGTATAGCTGTTTGATAACCTATAACCAACGCTGTAATCAAGAAGTAAATGGGGTATATGTACACGTTAACCCAATTCCACCTTCGCCCATTGCTCGTGCTAATGGACCGGTTTGTAGGTTTAGCACATTAGAATTATATGCCTCTATGGTGCCCCAGGCCAGCTACAGTTGGAAGGGTCCAAACAACTTCGTCTCTAACCAGGCAAACCCGGTGATTCATGCCGCAAGTTTTGAGCATAGCGGATGGTATAAACTTCGAATAAACATAGCTGGCTGCGATAGTTATGAAGATTCAGTTTATGTGGCTGTTGTGAAAGAATTGCCAACATTAGAAATACAAGGCAGAAGGACATATTGTCCGGGTGAAACATTAAAACTCAACGCCGACTCCATACTAAATGCCAGCTACCGCTGGATTCTACCTCAGGGAGATACGGTTGCCGGTCGTTTACTTAGACTGGAAATGACCGAGGCGGCAGCGGCAGAAAACTATATCCTCGAAGTCAGTCGAGCTGGTTGTGTTGATTACTATACGGAAGTCATTCGTGTAATTGCCCTTGAACTCATCTTCCCCACCGCCTTTACCCCCAATGGTGATGGCTTAAATGAGACATTTTTCCCAGTTGGCAATTATCAAGGGCAATATGAATTGGAAGTATACGACCGCTGGGGCAAAAAAATCTTCCACAGTTTCCGGCCGGAAGATGGCTGGGATGGAAATGTATATGGCAGTCCATCCGAAACTGGCACTTATACGTATGTGTACCGCTATGAGGATTGTGCTAACCGGCCGGCTGTGGGCAAGGGAAGTATACAACTAATACGATAATTTGATAGCCCAATGCGACAATTCGACGAGTTTAATCACAGCTTTACATCCTTTACAGAGATATATCTTTTCTTTGTATCGCTGGAAGACCGGCAGCATACCCAACTGAAAACTAAGTTAAACCTGAGCCAATCCTAAACCCGAATGCTCAGGCTATTTGAACGTATTGTGAGAATTATAATACTATGTTGTTTTGCACTCATAGCAGGCGTAGCTGTGTGTGATGCACAAACAGATACTACTTTTTGGTTTGTGGCTCCGGAGGTCTCCAGCGGACATAGCGACAGACCTGTGGCGTTTCGGGTGACCTCGCAGGGTCAGGCTGCCACAGTGACCATATCAATGCCAGCTAACCCAGCCTTTACTCCCGTAAGCTGGCTAGTACCCGCCAATGCAACTCGTTCGGTAATCTATAATAATGCCGACACCATTAATCTAATTGAAAATGCACCTAACAATGCGGTATTAAACAAAGGATTTCTAATCGAGTCCACTACGCCAATAACCGCCTATTATGAAGTTGTTTCTGCAGGGAACAATCCGGATATCTTTGCTTTAAAAGGTAGAAATGCCTTGGGAACTGATTTTATCGTTCCCTCTCAAATCGAAATGGAAAACGTTCATGGCCATGAACGAATTGATATAGTTGCTACTGAGGACAACACAAGTATTCAAATTATTCCTACTGCTAACTTAAATGGCACTGGTACTGATACAGTTTTTATTGTATTAAATCGCGGTCAAACCTACAGTGTTCGAGGGAATAGTACGAATGCTAACGTGAGCTTAAGAGGGACACAAATTAAATCGAACAAAAAAATTGCTGTTACCATCATTGATGACTCAGTACGTGGAGGCACTATTTATGGCGGAGGATGTTTTGACTTGTTAGGAGATCAACTGATTCCAACCAACATAATTGGTAACGATTATATTGCAATTAGGGGCTTCTTAAATACAGTTAGTGGCAATATTAGAGAAAAGGTTTACATCCTAGCCAAAAACGACAATACGCAGATTTTCATCAATAATGTCAATGTAGGAACACTTCAAGCGCGACAAACACATATCGCCACATTCAATACCAACGAAATGTTCATTTCCTCAGTTGGAGGGCCAGTTTACGTCATGCATATATCTGGCTTTGGCTGTGAAACTGGTATGGCTATTTTACCACCGATTTCCTGTACAGGTTCTACCCAAGTTGGGTTTACACGTACAACTAATGAATTCTTCGGTCTATATATATTCACAGAAGCCGGAAACCAAGGGAGTCTTGTGCTCAACGGAAATAATGCACTTATACAAGCATCAGATTTTGATACTGTCCCAAATTCCAACAATGCCTGGGTTTACGCCCGTAAAGAATTCACAACCGCTCAGGTTCCGATAAACTCTGGTAATCTCTTGGTAAGTTCTGGTGGCAAATTTCATATGGGAATCATAAATGGTGGTGCAACAAGCGGCTGCCGTTACGGTTTCTTCTCCGATTTTGCCCGTTATACCATACAAACCTCTACCAACTCCAATTCAGATGACCCCATTTGCCAAGGAGATACTTTGCGGGTATGGGCCGACAGCATAGTTGGCGCCACACAATACACTTGGAATACCCCTTTAGGTGTAGTAAATGGCCGGGAAATTGTCATTCCCGCTTTAGCTAGTGCTAATGTAGGAATGTACCGCGCATTTGCCATCGTAGATGGTTGTCAGAGTGAAGAAGACACGGTTTATGTGGGAATGAAGCCTCTACCCGGTAATCCGGATGCGAGAAATACTGGTCCATATTGTGTAGGCGACAGTATCCGACTACAGGCCGATTCTATCAACAATGCCGCCTATGCCTGGACTGGGCCAAATAATTTCAGCAGCAACTTACGTAATCCCTTCATTGCAAGTGCTACTGTAGCTGATTCAGGCACTTATCAACTTCGGGTTACGTTGGATGGATGTACCGGTGAGTTGCATTCTACCCAGGTTAGCGTCTTCCCAATACCCAACCAGCCGAATGCTTCGGCCACAGCTGCAGCTTTGTGCCCAGGTGATACACTGCAGTTACAGTTGGATAGCGTGGCCGGTGCAAGTTATTTATGGACAGGTCCAGATGGCTTCAGCTCAAGTGTAAGAAATCCGATAATACCCGGCATGTCGGCAGCCAAAGCGGGCAATTATCTCGCAAGAATAACAGTCAATGGCTGTACCAGCCCGGCCGATACAGTTGTTGTAAGTTTGTTGCCCGGTCCGTTAGCTATAGCTGTGGTTTCGGGCAATGTAAATAGTTGTTCTGGCGATACGGTGTCATTACGTATTAGTCCTGCTTTCGGCAACAGCTACCAATGGTTCCGGAATGGCGTTGCCATCCGTCCGGGGGGAGTAAACGATACCCTTTTGCAAGTCACTACTACTGGCAGTTATCAAGTGCAGGCTACCTCCATTTTTGGTTGTACAGATACTACCGCTGCCGTGCAAATCACAGTAAATAGTCTGGCCAATGTGACTATTACTCCCAGTTTGCTGCCACCCACCATTTGCCAGGGCGATAGCATAAATCTGCGGGTCCAGCATATGCCCGGTTATGTGTATCAATGGTTTCGGAACAACGATAGTATACCCGGTGCGACCGATTCACTTGTTCGTATACACCAGGCAGGGCAATACACTATCACAATTCGCGATACCAATGGTTGTCTGAGCAGCTCCACTGCGTCAACTACCGTTCAAGTAATTCAACCACCGGTTGCACAAATTACACCGTCAGCTACACAGCAACTTTGTTTGGGTAGTCATCTGATTTTGCAGGCAACGATAGATACCTTCGCAACTTATAGCTGGTTGAGAAATGGGCAACTTTTAGCTGCGGCAACCGATAGTAGCTTACGCGTAGACAGTGCAGGTTTATACCAACTTATATTGACTTATTCCTCTGGCTGCACCGACACTTCAACAGCCACTGAAGTTGTGCTGTTACCCAAACCTACAGCCAGCATTAATCCACTTTTGGATACCATTTTGTGTGGTGGAGACAGCATTCGATTAGTTGGACCAGTCACCCCCAATCTGAGTTACCGTTGGTTCAGGAACAGTATTTTAGTGGCAGGCGCCATCGATTCCATTTTTTTTGCCACACAAAATGGCAGCTACCAATTGGAAGTTACCAATTCTTCTGGTTGTCGTGATACTTCGGCTGCAGTTTCAATAATAACTTCTCCAGTTTTAGCACCAAGCCCCCAAGGCGCACTAAATCGTCAACTATGTTCAGGTGATTCAATCACACTAAGTATGAATCCCAATGGTCCGGGGCAGCTACAGTGGTTCAGAAATGGGCAAATTATTGTTTCAGCTACCGACAGCCAATTGGTCGTTAACCAGACCGGCAACTATCAATTGCGTATCACTGATACTTTGGGATGCAGCCAACTAAGTGATACAGTAATTGTTGGGTTCTTTACACAACCTCATGCACAGATTACACCAGTAGGATCAACAAGTTTTTGTGTGGGAGATACGCTCACGCTCCGGGCCAATACCACTGGCATTACACAATTTAGTTGGTTGAGAAATGGACTTCTACTGCCCGGAGCCAGTGATAGCCTCTTACTTGTAAGTGATTCAGCTGCTTACCAATTGATTGTTGTTAACAGCCATGGCTGTAGAGATACTTCAGAGGCTATCAATAGTGTTCTTTTTGCGCAACCGCTAGCCTCCATTCAATGGACTGGCGATAGCATACTTTGTCGTGAGGACACTGCTCGTTTGGCTGGTCCGGCAACAGGAAATCTAAGCTACCGTTGGTTCCGGGATGGTCATCCAATTGTTGGTGCCACCGATTCTATACTTCATACCCAAATTTCAGGTTCATATCAGCTGGAAGTAACCAATCTCTCGGGTTGTCGTGATACTTCTGCCCTGGTGAATCTACACTTTCAATCCCCAGCGGCTCCAAGTCGCATCGGCGCATCTACCCGCCAATTGTGTGAAGGTGATTCAATCACACTAAGCATGAATACCAATGGCTCGGGCCAGCTACAGTGGTTCAGAAATGGCATCGCTATTAGCCTGGCAACTGATAGCACGCTTTTGGTTACTCAAACAGGTCAGTTTGTACTTCGAATTACCGATACCTTAGGTTGTATTCGTTTTGGCGATACCGTCAATGTAAGTTTTTTCCCACAACCAACTGCTAGCATTACGCCGCAAGGTGCCACTACCCTCTGCGCCGGGACACAACTGCTGCTTCAAGCCAATAATCTCGCAAACCACAGCTACCAATGGTTGTTGAATGGTGCGCCTTTACTCAATGCAAACAATTCAAGTTTAACTGCATCTGCTGCTGGTAACTATCAAGTAATCATTACTAACCCTCAGGGATGTAGAGATACCTCTGCTGTTACACAGCTGGTAGTAAATACATTACCAACAGTAAATATTTCGGCGGGCAGAACCATTGCCTGTGCAGGCGACACCATTTTACTTCGAGCAACGCAAACGCCAGGGTACGTTTATCAATGGCTCAGAAATGGTGTGGCCATACCCAATGCCCAGGATGATACGCTCATAACTTCTCAACCTGGCCAATATGCTGTTGTAGTGACAGATACCAACAATTGTACAGCTGTCTCTCAGCAACTGGTACTGAATCAACACCCAGCAGCTAACACCCAAGTACAAATAATGGGTGCCTTAAATTTTTGTGCCGGCGACAGTGTTATATTTCAACTCACGCCAACAGTGGCAGCAGCATACCAATGGTATCGCAATGGCATTGCACTATTGAACGACACCTCCTCCCAATTAATTGTCACGCTCGCCGGCAATTATCAAGTAGCGATAACGAGTCCGCAAGGCTGTGTTGATAGTAGTGTGGTTTTTCCTGTTGTAGTTTTCCCACTGCCAGTCGCTACCCTCCAAGCTCCTGCAAATGATAGTTTATGTGTCGGTGACAGCCTGCAGTTACAAGCTTTAAACAGCTCGGGACTAAGTATTCAATGGCTCAGAAATGGCAATATTATACCCGGACAGACGAATTCTACCTTAAATGTCAGTCAGGCTGGCGAATATCGATTGGTAGTTACCAATGCCAATAACTGCCGCGACAGCAGCCAGTCGGTAAACATCCGCATGCGGCCACAACCCCTGGCTACAATGACACTCACGGGTCAAGCTCAGTTCTGCCTGGGAGAATCTGCTGTTTTACGAGGACCGCTGAGTAGCAACCTACAATACCAATGGTACCGCAATGGCGTTTTGTTGTCAAACACCAGCGACACCCTCATTGTAAATAGCAGCGGCCTATACCGGCTACGCGTGATAGATGTCTCAGGATGTAGCGACACCGCTGCCGGTATTCAAATTACTGTTGATACTTTACCCATAGCTACAATTCAACCTGCCGGCTTAATTAGCTTTTGTCCAGGCGGCCAGCAACTATTCCAGGCACCCATACAAGCTGGCATGAACTATCTCTGGTTCAGGAATGGCGTGCAATTACCCGGAACCGGCAACTCTGCCATTACTGTCACACAAGCGGGCAATTACCAATTGGTGGTTCTCAATCCCATCACAGGTTGCCGCGACAGTAGTGCTATAACTCAGGTTCAACTATTACCTGAACCCAGTGTAAACATCATCACCAACGATCCAACCCAGCGATGCTCAGGTGAAACTGTCAGCCTGCAAGCCAATAGTCCCGACGGCAACCTCAGCCTGCAATGGTTACGCAATGGTGTGCCGATCGCCGGCGCCAATTCTCCTAATTTTCTGGCGATTCAGAGCGGCAATTATCAGGTTGTCGCTACCAATCCGGAAGGTTGCAGAGACACATCTAACAATATCGCTATAACCATACTCTCCCGGCCATCGGCTGCTGTTTTTCAAGCAGGTCCATTTTTCCGGTGCTTCGGAGATCCCGTAACCTTACAGCTAGCTGTTCAAGCCAATGTGAGCTATCAATGGTTTAACCTAGGCGTAGCGATACCGGGCGAAACGAATCCAAGCTTGATAGTGAATGCGACCGGCATTTACAGTTGCAGCGTTACCTCTGGCAATGGTTGTGGTAGTTTGAGTCAGGATATAGAAGTAACTTTCCGCCCACGCCCTGAGGCTGTTCAAACCAGTTCCAACAGCCCTATTTGTCATGGTGCCGATATTGAGTTGGGTGCCACCCCCAGTCCAGGTAATACGTACCACTGGCGAGGTCCCAATAACTTCAGCAGTTCGCTGCAAAATCCTACCATCAGCAATGCCAGTTTGAGAAATATGGGCTGGTACTATTGTCAGGTCGTTCTTAATGGCTGCAGTAGTCGTACCGACTCCGTATTCATACATGTGGAGCCACCACTACCCAGCTTCAGCATACGTGGGCGTACCCGGCTTTGTACCGGCAACCGGCTTGAATTGGAGGTAGACGACCTCCAGGGCGGAAATTATATTTGGACAACACCAGCTGGTCTACAGTTTACAGGCCGAACTTTCCGCATCGATAACAGTTGGCTGACCGATAGCGGAACCTATACCATCGATTTGAGTGTAAATGATTGTCCTGCCCCACCTCAAGGTGTAAAAGTTATTGTGAACGACCATAATTTCTACTTCCCTACAGCCTTTACACCCAACGGTGATGGACTGAATGAGGTGTTCAAACCGGCAACCTTTTATGAAGGCGCCTACGATTTACGCATTTATGATAGATGGGGAGCCCTTGTCTTTCAAAGTAACGACCCCCAAGCACATTGGGATGGAAGCGTTTTTGGTGGCCCAGGCGAAGCCAGTGCATATAACTATGTGCTCTTCTACGAAGGCTGTGTACGTGAAAAAGAAATTATCAGTGGAACGGTATTGCTAGTTCGCTAGGCCTCCCGTACAACTCTTTTTCACCAGTCTTGCCAGCAGTATCTTTATCAATATTTCCTTGATCAGAATTCGTGTAGAAATTTCGGGTCAGTGTTATTTATGACAATGTGATGAAATAAAAAAAGTCCCGACAGCTCAGCTATCGGGACTTTTTTGTGTAATAAGCCTTGATTTTATTCGGCTGTAGGTTGTGTAGCCTGTTCCGCAGGATTGGCTTGCGGCTGTGCAGGTAAATTATTTACCGGCGCTTGCTCGGCCTGTTCTTTCAATAACGAAGCCGGTGCTTTAGCATCGTCACTACGCGGGATCCAGATATTGATAAGCAAAGTGAGCGCAAATAGCGCAATGCTCAAAATCCAGGTGGTTTTTTCTACCACATCGGTGGTGCGCTTAACGCCCATGACCTGGTTGGAGCCGCTGAAATTGGCTGCCAATCCACCGCCTTTGGGTTTTTGAACGAGGACAACTAAAATGATCAGCACACAAACAAGGGCGATCAGGATGGTGATGAATGTATACATCGTGATTAATTATTCAGTTTTTCTTTGGTTGTTGCAATGAGACCGGCAAAGTAAGTCATTCTATCCGGAAATTTCAACATCAATTTCTGATAGATGCGTAATGCTTTTTTGTAGTCTTTCTGACTTTCATAAATAGCGGCGAGTGTCTCTGAAGCCGGCAACTCTTCATCCGATATACTTTCGTAGGCCAATCGCCGGATGACTTCTTCCAAATTTTTATCGCTGGCAACCTCAGCATTGTGATTAATTACTGCCTTCAACTCGTTTTTTAATTCAGGCAGCGTAGCGGATTCTGCCTGCAGAAAATCACCCGACATATGCTCGAGATACAATTCTTCGAGCACATCATCGGGTTGCTCTCGCAACGGCTTTCCGGCAAAAAAGCGGAACCAACTCAATCGATCGTGAGGCTGAGCCAAAAATTGTTGTTCTCCAATCAGAGCTACTTTCGGGTCGGCCTGCTCCTGAAATATTTCAGCTGCACTAGGCTTTGCTACTGACGATATTGGTTCTTCCTCAGCCAGGACTGATACTTCGGTTTCGTCGGCAGTGACATCCACCTTTATTTCTGAAGCCAAGGTCAAAGCTGATTCAGCTTTTACAGAGCTATTCTCCTGCTTGTTCTCCTCTTTTTCGTTTCTATCCTCGGCCTTCATTTCAGCTACTGTAGCCGATTCTTCCACATCTACTTCCACTGAATTCGCTTCAGCACCAGGTTCCAACATTTTCGTAGCTGTCGAAGTTGCGATTACTGTTGTTTCACGCGTTATTTCCGGTTGGTATTGGGTAGATGCTGCAGCCTCCAACAGTTTTTCATGCGCTGCTGGTTGCGGCAACATTTCTTCGGAGACCGATAAAGCCTGTTGCTCCAGCAATTGTAATTCAGCCAAGTCTTCGTTCAAAGCTGTGGCCAATACATACTTATCGGGAAGATGAGCTGCCGCCCTTTGCAATTGGCGATTGAGACGTGAACTGTTCTGCTTTTTGTATTTGATCGTCAGTAATAACTGGGCCGCACTGAAATAAGGGTACTCCTGCAATAGAGTTTCCAGGTCCTGACTTTCATCTGTAGCTAAAAGTTCAGGTTGACGCGTATAGGCTAAGAGGCGATCTAACTTCATTACCAGTTCACAAAGGCTTTGTTAAAAATATCATCCACCAACTGACCCACAATTTCCTGTATGAGTTGATCTTCTACGGAGCTCAAATCAGTATTGGCCGGAAAATCTGCATAACGTCTGAAAGTTGTTTCCCAGTCCTGGTTAGGGTCAATTTTACTGGAATAGATCACTTTCACACCAATGGTTAGCCTATTAATCGTGGTCTGTTCTGCTCCCGACACCGCAGCCGGTGCTACCTGATATTCCTGAATATTACCTTCGAAAACCAAATCTCCATCCACATCTATCAGTTGAAGACCGGTTTCGGCCAGAAACTTACTCCGCATACGATCGCTCAGCGTTTGAGAAAGTGTGGGAGCTACCACTGGCGCTGTATTTTCGAACTGCACTATGGTCATAGTTTTGGCAGCCGGCGGAATGGAGGCTCCACTAAATGAGTAGATACCGCATCCCTGCAAAGCAGGCAGCAAAAAGAAACAAAGCAGGAAATTATACTTCAATGTCGTACTCCTTTATTTTACGATACAACGTCCTTTCGCTGATACCTAACTCAACCGCTGCATTTTTGCGTCGACCCTGGTGTTTTTTAAGTGCCCGAAGTATCATCCGCTTTTCAACTTCTTCGAGCGATAAGTTTTCTTCGATATCTTCTACGTCCTGTCGCTGATCAAACTTCGAACGGATTTCATTAAAAGTGTTGTTTCCGGCAATGATACTGGTCGGTACCACAGTTTGATGGCTGTTATCGACCGGATTTCCCTGGTGCATCAATTGCTCCAGATATACCTGATCAGCCTGAGAAAACTGTAGATCGTCCTGGTTGTGTACCATGTGGCCGACCACCTTTTTCAGCTCATTCAGGTCCTTTTTCATATCAAAAAGCACCTTATACAGTATTTCTCTTTCGTTCAGGTCTTCGGTTCCCGGCTGGGATGTAAGCATGGGCAAACCACTGTTACGATTTACCAATGGTAGATATTTTAATACTTCCTCCCCTTCAACAAGTCGGTATGGGGCCAGAACTGAAATCTGTTCAGCCACATTTTTAAGCTGACGGATATTGCCGGGCCATGGGTAATTACGCAAAAAGGCCAAAGCATTTTCATCGAGCTGAAGCGGCTGACTCGCATATTTTTCAGCGAAATCGATAGCGAATTTCCGAAAGAGCAAAGGAATATCGTCGGCTCGCTCCCGCAATGGAGGAATATGAATAGAAACCGTATTCATGCGATAATATAAATCCTCCCTGAATTTGTTTTTCGCAATCTGGTCTACCAAATCTACATTAGATGCCGCGATTACACGAACATCCGTCTTTTGAACTTTCGACGAACCCACCTTGATAAACTCACCGGTCTCCAACACCCTGAGTAAGCGTGCTTGGGTACCTAAAGGCATTTCAGCCACCTCATCCAAAAAAATGGTCCCGCCATTAACTGTTTCAAAATAGCCTTGACGAGCTTCAAAAGCACCGGTAAATGAGCCCTTTTCATGCCCAAACAATTCCGAATCGATGGTTCCTTCGGGAATGGCACCACAGTTTACCGCGATAAACTTTCCATGTTTCCGATTGCTCAGCTGATGTAAAATTTTCGAAAAAACCTCTTTACCCACCCCACTTTCGCCACTAATCAATACCGACACATCGGTTGCAGCCACCTGGACGGCAATTTTTAAGGCATGATTCAGTGCCGGACTGTTTCCAATGATGCCGAAGCGCTGTTTTACACTCTGCAAGTCCATTGTTTATCTTTTTGGGGCTGATAGTTCAATAACCGACATCCAGGCATAACGTTTCAAAAATGGAAAAACCATAAATAAAATGGCATCCACCCCGTCAAGAAACCGCAATACCGGCTTGAAAAGAAAAGTTTTACGAAAAACCACAGCAGCTATCGACAACATGTGGTAATAACTAACTTTCACCTGATCAAAGTATTGATGTGCCAATTGTATGTCGGCCAGCATTAATGGATGTTCGTCCTCAGTGCGAAGTTTTGGCGTGAGATAACGGTATAAATTGATGATGGGGTTGTGACCCAATGGTTCTATAAATACTGCTTTGCCACCTGGTTTCAGACAACGTACAATTTCACGATAAGCCTGATGTAATTCGAGATGGTGAATAATGGCTGAACCAATGATGCGGTCGAAATGAGCCGCTGGAAAATCGAGCGATTCGGCATTCATCACTATAAAATTAGCAGACACTCCCAATTCTTGAGCCTGGCTGCGGGCAATGCTTATAGCCACATCACTAATGTCGATACCTGTAATATTGGCACCGGCGGCAGCCAGTTGGAAGGCCTGACTTCCCGGTCCGCACCCGTATTCCAGTATAACTTTGCCTGAGGCTGCTTCGCCTATGGCACGATGGTAATGGTCGCGACTTTTAGTAATGGTGTCGTAGTACTTATCTACCGATTTCCGCAAATCCTCAGCAAATGCTTTGTTGTGGTAGGCTTTCTCCCTTTCCAACCGGGCAGCCGTGGCCACCTCATGTCGTGACTCCTGACTCATCCCTGTTTCACAATTTCGCCTTTCAAAGTAGCCTGGGTGCAACTTTTTACCATCACCTTCACATAATCACCGCGTTGGACACCTTCCCGGGGAAAAACAATCATTTTATTCTGACTATTCCGACCACAATAAAAATCTTCCGATTTACGTGAAGGTCCTTCCACCAAAACATCGAAAGTTTTACCCAAATCGGCCTCATTACTTAACAAACTTTGTTCGTTTTGAAGTTGAATAATTTCTTGCAATCGCCGGCTTTTCACTTCTTCCGGTATATCATCTTCGAATTTACGGGCAGCCAGGGTACCGGGACGCTCTGAGTATTTGAACATGAATGCAAAAGTGTAACGCCCGAACCTAATCATACTTAAGGTATCCTGATGTTGCTCTTCGGTTTCACCACAAAAACCGGCAATAATGTCTGTAGTAATTGAGCATTCAGGCAGAATGCGGCGGATGGCTTCCACCCTTTCCATATACCATTCCCGGTTGTAAGTCCGGTTCATGCGTTCCAAAACCTCACTGTTGCCCGATTGTACAGGCAAGTGGATGTTTTTACAAATATTTTCATGGGCTGCCATGGTATGTAACACCTCGTCAGTAATGTCTTTGGGATGTGAAGTTGAAAAGCGTACCCGAAGAGCAGGGCTGATAGCCGCTACGGCTGCCAGCAAACCGGCAAAGTTCATTTTACTGCTACCATCTTCTGATGTCCAGTGGTATGAGTCTACATTTTGCCCCAATAAGGTCACCTCTTTATACCCGTTGTCAAACAAATTGCGACACTCTTCAATTATGGTTTCAGGATCGCGACTGCGCTCCCGGCCCCTGGTGAAGGGAACCACACAGAAGGAACACATATTATCGCAACCTCGCATGATGGTAACGAAAGCCAATACGCCATTGCCTCCCAAACGAACCGGGGTAATGTCGGCATAGGTTTCTTCCCTACTCAACAGCACATTTACAGCTTTTGCGCCACTATCTACCCGTTCAAGCAAATTGGGTAAATCTTTGTAAGCATCCGGCCCAACCACCAGGTCTACCAGTTTTTCCTGCTCCAATAATTTGGTTTTCAGTCGTTCGGCCATACAACCTAAGACGCCTACGACCATTTCCGGCTTGTGTTTTTTATACTGACGAAAAACCTGGAGTCGGCCTCTTACTTTTTGTTCGGCATTGTCACGAATTGAGCAGGTATTGATGAATACAACATCTGCTTCTTCCAGTACCGGCGTTGGTGCATAGCCATTTTCAGCCATGATGGAAGCTACGATTTCACTGTCTGAAAAATTCATCTGACAGCCATAACTTTCTAAATACATCTTTTTGAGCCCTGGTGCTACAGCCAGGTCAGCCACATATGCTTCTCCCTGTCGTTGCTCATCCTGCACTTTTTCGAACACATTGCCTGAAAAAGGATTTGCCATGTTTGATTCAAATTTCAGCAAAAATACGAAAAAGCAGCTGTAAAGGTGACATATTGTCAGTATATCTAGCTAAACCTAATATTTTCAGGACTTTGCAGTTCACTTCTGCCGGAACATGTTTAAATTTAACGAACTATTCAAGTGTTCAACTATGCATAAAACACCTACTTCGAAGGCAGCACTTTTCTTTTTGTTCTTCTTCGTCTTTTTCAGCCAGAAGGCTGCTTCGGCTCAGGGCGGCGATTCAGTCATTTACAATTTGGTCGTTTTTGAGCATTTTACGAATGCTTCCTGTGGCCCTTGTGCTTCACAAAATCCCATGTTCACCAGTTTGTTAAACAACAACCTTTACAAAGCTACTTCCATCAAATACCATGTAAGTTGGCCCGGTTTCGACCCTATGTATAACGTTAATACCACCGAACCCACCGCCCGGGTAAGTTATTATGGTGTGCAAGGTGTGCCAGCTGTTCGATTGGGCAGCTTTGGGAATATGAGCCCGATTAGTGTTACCCAAAATCAGGTGAATCAATTTCATAATAGCTTACTCGATGCCTGGAATTACAACTTCCAGACCACCATGGATGGTGATCAATTACAAATTGTCGGGCAAGTAAGTGCTAATCGTACGTTGACGCAGACAGATCATGTGCTCCACATTGTACTAATTGAAGATGAAGTTCGCTACCCCACGCCTCCCGGAAGTAACGGAGAAAAAGTTTTTGAGTCGGTAATGCGTAAAATGATTCCCAATGCCCAAGGAACGGCACTTGGCACCGGAGATACACCAGTACCTTTAAACTACAGTTATACAGTTCCTGCAAGTTTCAATCGAGATAGTTTGTACATCGTTGTATTTGTACAGGCCAATGCCACCAAAATTGTTTACAAAGGCGCAAAGATTAAAGTTGGGGCTGCCATTGCGTCCTCCATGGACAAAATGAGCAGTCGGATTCCGGCTAAGTTATATCCCAATCCAGCTGTGGAATTCGCTCGTCTGGATTATGAATTACCTAGCCCGACAGAAGTAACCATTAGCCTTAAGAATGTGTTAGGACAAACAATTTTAACCCGGAACAAAGGCCAGCAGCCTGCCGGACTTCATGACGAGACTATCGACTTGAGCGAACTGGGTAGCGGCGTTTATTTGGTAGAACTCCACTACAATAATCAATTTCAAAGCTACCGGCTGCTAAAGCCTTAAAAACAGCTAAAATGAATTATAATAAAGCCCAAAATCTGGTGTTTGGGCTTTTTTTATTCGGCAGTGTATAATTCAGCAAGCAGCAATATGAATTGAATCAAAAGGTATCTATTCAGAATCAAACAAAATAGTGGCCAAAATTTTAATAACCAAAAGCTTACAATAAACCAACACATTAATTAAATTAGACGCTACAAAACCGAATTACATGAAAAAACTATTACTTCTAACTGTTTTAAGTTTCGCCGGTTTGGCGGTGACTGCTCAAACTACCCGTACTCAGTTGTATGAGGTTTTTTCGGGCGAAAATTGCGGCCCCTGTGCCAGCGCTAACCCCGTAACCCATGCCTTGGTCCAGAGTAATTCAAGTGCCATCATCGCCCTGAAATACCAGGTACCTATCCCAAGTGCCGGTCCGATTTGTAATGAAAACACAGTAGATCCAGCAGCGCGACGCAGCTATTATGGTGTTAACTCCGCACCCAATGCCCGTCATGATGGAACTACCATAGGTAATGGTCACAGTATAAATCTTACCCAGGCAATCATTACCAATCGCCAGTCGGTTACCTCCCCTTTTGCCATGACAGTAGCTCATGAGTTTAACGCCAACTGGGATTCTGTTTTCATCACCGTAGGTGTGACTGCTGCTCAAGCTGTAGCCTCAGGCAGCTGGGTGTTGCAAATTGCGTTGATTGAAAAAAACATGATTTATGCTACCCCTCCCGGAAGCAATGGTGAAACAGAATTTCACAACGTAACCCGAAAAATGTATCCTACTGCTGCCGGTACAACCTTGCCAACGAGCTGGACGAATGGCCAATTGCAAACCGTAACCATAGCTGCACCATTGCCAAACTACATTCGTGATATTGCAGAAGTAGGCGTTATTGCCTTTGTTCAGAACAATACCACCAAGGAAGTAGCCCAGGCTGCGAAATCAGACCCTTTGCCAGTGCCGCTTTATTCTTCAGTTACACCTCCTCCTACCCGTTTCTACAATTGTAACGAACAGCTTACACCTGTATTGAATGTAACTAATTTGGGCTCTCAGGCCATCACAACAATGGTTATTGATCAAAAAGTGAACGGCACCTCTACTACGGTTAATTGGTCAGGCAATCTTGCAGCAGGGGCAAACGTAAACTGTACGCTTAACCCTATGACATTGAATGCAGGTAGCAATACAATTGAATATCGGGTAGTAAGCATGAACGGACAACCACACCCAAGTGCGGTTCGTGGTACAGCTACGGCTAAAATGTTCTTGCAGACAAGCAAAGTAAATACACTTTCACAAAGCTTTTTAGCGGCCGCCTTCCCACCGCTGAATTGGGCTGTAGATAACGGTCCAGGCACCAATCCTCCTGGCTTTTCTTTAGCACAAGCCGGTGCGAATGGAACCATAAGGAGTGCCAAGGTTGATTTTTACAACATTTCAAATGGTGAAATTGACTATCTCTACCTGCCAAGACTCGATTTGACCGGTGCTACCGGTAATTCGGCCTTGAACTTTATGGTAGCTCATGCTCAATATCAGACGAGCAACGACCGTTTGCGCGTACAAATTTCAACCGACTGTGGTTTAAACTGGACGGATGCGTTCAACAAAGCAGGTTCAACACTGGCAACAGCACCAGCCACAACTGCAGCTTATACACCATCCAGCCCAACACAATGGCGTTCTGAAACCGTTGATTTGACTTCGTACAACGGCCAAAATGACATTCTCATCCGTTTTCAGGCAACCTCTAATTATGGTAATAACCTCTACATTGATGAAGTAGCCCTCAGTGCTACTGTTGGTGTGGTTGATTTGACTAAAGCTTGGGGCTTGAGCGTATACCCTAATCCTGTCAACGATATGGCCCAAGTAAAACTGTCGCTTGACCACAGTTCGTCACTTAGCTTCAGCATTCGTAATATGCTCGGCCAGACTGTACGCACCCAAAATGTTGGACATTTAGATGCAGGAGATCAATTGATTGATGTTGACTTCAGTCAGCTCGATGCCGGGATGTACCTACTTGAGATCCGCTTAGGCAGCAATGTAGTTCATCACCGAATGATCAAAAACTAAATCTTCGGATAAAAAAAAGCCGGCCTGTCGTTGACTGGTCGGCTTTTTTTATGCCTTATTTTTTATTCTTTTCGGTAAAAACTTGCTTTAAAGGAGCAGGTTGTAGAACTTAGGAAATACTAATCTTCCCGTATGAATATTGAACGTCTTTTTGATATACCTGCCCATCAGCTTAAAACTCTGCCTTTACAGGCTGCCTTATCGGGCAAAGAAAACGGCGAATGGGTATCGTACAGCACCGAACAAGTCATTGCCGAAGCCAATGCGGTAAGTTTAGGCTTACTCGCCCTGGGCATTCAACCTGGTGACAAGGTGGCCACCATAGCCAATAACCGTCCCGAATGGAATTTTACAGACATTGGCATATTACAAATTGGTGCGATTCACGTCCCAATTTATCCAACCATAACCGACGAAGATTACTCCTATATTCTCAATCATGCTGAAGTGAAGGTTATCTTCATTTCGAGTCAGGAATTATTTGACCGCATTAGTAAAATTGCAGCCAATATCGCTTCTGTACAACATATTTTCACTTACAATCAGGTAAAAGGGGCAAAACATTGGAGTGAGCTTAAAAAGGCTGGTGAAAGCGGTGATTTGGACACAGTTAAAAAATTAGGAGACCAGGTAAAATCGGAAGATTTGGCGACCATCATTTACACCTCAGGAACCACAGGCTTCCCAAAAGGCGTCATGCTCAGTCATAAAAATGTAGTCTCAAATATAGCTTCTTCAGCTCCGCGTGTGCCCTGCGACCCAGGCGATCGTTCGCTTAGTTTCCTGCCACTATGTCACATTTATGAGCGAATGCTCACCTACCTGATGATGTATCGTTCCATCAGTATTTACTATGCCGAGAGCATGGAAACCATCGGTGACAATATGCGGGAAATTAAACCGCATCTGTTTTCTGCTGTGCCACGTTTATTGGAGAAAGTATATGATAAAATTGTATCCAAGGGACATGAGCTCACCGGAATAAAAAAATCCCTTTTCTTTTGGGCCCTGAATTTAGGTTTGAAGTATGAGCTCAACGGAGCGAATGGCTGGTGGTATGAAACCCAGCTCAAACTCGCCAACAAAATCATATTTGTTAAATGGCGGGAAGCGCTAGGCGGCAATGTTAAAGCCATCGCTAGTGGTGCTGCGGCGCTACAACCTCGACTGGCACGTGTTTTCTGGGCAGCTAAGATACCTGTACTCGAAGGCTATGGATTAACAGAGACATCGCCGGTTATTTCGGTGAATTACCTCAAAACCATGCAGGTAGAATTTGGCTCCGTCGGGCCGATAATCGAAAATGTGGAAGTAAAAATAGCCGCTGATGGCGAAATCCTGTGTAAAGGTCCGAACGTAATGCTGGGTTACTACAAACGCCCGGAACTTACCGACGAGGTCATCGACAAAGACGGTTGGTTTCATACCGGGGATATAGGCATGTTTTCGGCCCAGGGCAACCTCAAAATCACCGACCGTAAAAAAGAGATTTTCAAAACTTCGGGTGGCAAATACATCGCACCTCAGGTGATGGAAAACAAATTCAAGGAATCGCTGCTCATTGAGCAATTGATGGTTTGTGGAGAAGGTAAAAATTATCCTACAGCCCTGATTACGCCAGCCTGGGACAACCTCAAGTTCTGGTGTGAACACCATGAAATAACATACACTACTCCAGCCGAAATGGTGAAACACCCTAAAGTGCTGGAGAAATTCCAGCATGAAGTAGATCACTATAACGAAGGATTCGGCCAATGGGAAAAAATCAAAAAATTTGCCATTCTCCCTGTCAGCTGGGCAGTCGACTCCGGTGAACTGACCGCCAAAATGAGCTTAAAGCGCAAATATATACTCGATAAGTTTCGGGCTGAATACGAAGCTCTTTACGATTAACAGCAGCTTTGAACGAAGTAAAAAGGGTTGTCAGCATTGACCACCCTTTTTTTATTGTCCAAAGATTTGCATTTACTATGCAAGCATATTATATTTAGGCATACTAAAAGGTATGGAATACGTCAATCGCCCGAGTCACAAAAAAAGAACGGTTTGTTTCGATATGAAACTAACCTGGCTAAACATCGCCCGCATGTACAATTTTGAAGCGGAGCATTATGGCCTTTCCGTATCAGCAGCTTTTTTATTGCTGCATATCGATGATGAAGGCACCCAGGTAACCCAACTGGCTCCCCTGCTCGGCATGGAAGCCTCTAGTATGACTCGACTTTTAAATAATATTGAAGCAAACGGCTGGATAGAACGCCGGCGCGACAACAGCAGCGACAGACGGGCTGTAAAAATCTACCTGACCGAAACGGGTAAAATTGCCCGCAGCGTTTCCAAGGAAAAAGTGAAACATTTTAACCAACTGGTTGCAGAAAAAGTAGGCGAAAGTGGTTTGCAAGCTTTCTTCCTGGTCATCGACCAAATCAATGACCTGATACGTAACAACAGCATCTTCAACGATAACGACCAACTCATACTTTCAGCCAAATCGAATAACCACTGATTATGCAAAAAAACATAAAACATATTACCATACTTGGCTCCGGCATCATGGGTTCACGTATTGCCTGTCATTTCGCTAATATTGGCGTTCAGGTACTACTGTTAGATATGGTACCACGTGAATTAAGTCCCGAAGAGAGCGCTGCCGGACTCACAACAGATCATCCAAAATTCCGCAATCGCATCGTCAACCAGTCGCTCGAAACGGCGATCAAAAGTAACCCTGCGCCCTTATACCATAAAAAATTCGCCAGTTTGATTAGCACCGGCAATTTCGACGATGATATGCCCAAAATCGCTCAGACCGACTGGATCATGGAAGTGGTGGTCGAAAATCTCAAAATTAAACAGAGCATTTTCGAAAAAGTTGAGCAATTCCGCAAACCGGGTACCTTGGTAACGTCCAACACCTCCGGTATACCCATTCAATTGATGAATGCAGGTCGTTCAGAAGATTTCCGCCTTCATTTTTGTGGCACCCACTTCTTTAATCCACCCCGCTACCTCGCTCTGTTTGAAGTTATACCCGGTCCGGATACCCAGCCCGAAATCATTGATTTTTTGCTCGATTACGGCAAACAAAAACTCGGCAAAACTGCTGTTCTCGCCAAAGATACCCCGGCTTTTATTGCCAATCGTGTGGGTGTTTTCGGCATCATGGCCCTCTTTAACCTACTCGATAAAGTAGATCTGCCCATTGAGGCTATCGATAAACTCACCGGTCCACTGGTGGGTCGACCTAAATCGGCCACTTTCCGCACTTGCGATGTGGTGGGGATAGATACCTTAGTCAAAGTTGCCCAAGGGGTAGCCGACAATTGCCCGAACGACGAATCGATTGGGCTTTTCAAAATCCCTGTTTTTCTACAAAAATTAGTCGACAATAACTGGTTGGGAGATAAAAGCGGTCAGGGATTCTACAAAAAGAGCAAAGGCGCCGACGGCAAAAAGGAGATACTCGCCCTCGACATCAAAACAATGGAATACAAAAGTCAGGAGAAGTTCAAGTTTCCTTTGCTCGATCAGATTAAACAGGAAGACAATCTAAAAAAGCGACTCAAATTACTCATTCAGTCGCCGGATAAGGCTGGTGAGTTTTTTCGCCTGAGTTTTGCGCATTTGTTCCGCTACGTATCCCACCGCATTCCAGAGATTGCTGATGAGCTTTACCGGATTGACGATGGTATGGTAGCCGGCTTCGGTTGGGAGATTGGACCTTTTGAAAGCTGGGATGCTATTGGCTTGAATGACATGAATAACCTCATGAAAATGTACGGTTTACCGGCAGCGTCGTGGGTAGATGACATGTTAGCTGCCGGAAACACCAGCTTCTACAAAATTGAAAATGGCCAGAAGCAGTATTACGACATCCCTTCTAATTCCTACAAAAACATCCCCGGCTCCGAGAAACTCATCGTTCTCGACCACATCCGCAAAACCAACGTCATCTGGAAAAACAGCGGAACCAGTCTGCACGACTTAGGCGATGGTATACTCAATCTTGAATTCCACACCAAAATGAACGCCATGGGCAGCGAGGTCATCGCCGGCTTTATGAAGGCTGTTGATGTGGCTGAGAAAGACTACCGGGGCCTGGTGGTAGGCAATAATGCAGCTGCTTTCTCGGCTGGCGCCAATCTGGGAATGGTCTTTATGCTTGCGGTAGAGCAGGAATACGACGAGCTCGATTTCGCCATACGTGCCTTCCAGAAATTCACCATGCGCGCTCGTTATTCCAGCATACCTGTTGTAGTTGCCCCTCATGGACTCACCCTAGGTGGTGGCTGCGAGCTTAGTTTGCATGCCGATGGTATACAAGCTGCTGCCGAGACTTATATTGGTCTGGTTGAAGTGGGGGTTGGTGTAATTCCCGGTGGAGGTGGCACCAAAGAAATGGCATTACGTGTCTCCGATAGCCTCGAAACCGGCGATGTAGAGCTCAATAGCCTACAATCGGCCTTTATGAACATCGCCACAGCCAAGGTGGCCACTTCAGCTTACGAGGCATTCGATTTAGGTTACCTCCGTCGTGGCGACCGCGTAAGTATTCATCTCCCTTCTCAAATCGCCGATGCCAAACGATTTGCTATCGACCTGGCCGAAGCAGGATATGTAATGCCACAACCCCGCAACGACATCAAAGTCCAGGGCAAAGCCGGTATGGCCTTGTTTATGGCTGGCATCAACGGCATGCTGATGGGTAACTACATCAGCGAGCACGATAAAAAAATAGCTGAAAAGCTGGCTTACGTGATCTGCGGCGGCGACCTCTCCTATCCGCAACAAGTGACTGAGCAATACCTGCTCGACCTGGAAAGAGAAGCCTTTTTGAGTCTCCTTGGCGAAAAGAAAACGCTGGAACGCATTCAGTCAGTCTTGAAGTCGGGAAGGCCATTGCGAAATTAGTCTTGGGCAGTATAGAGTACGGAGTATAGAGTATTTAGATAAAATGCAGCCAATGGGAGCTCATCAATATAAAGAACTGAAAGTTTGGCAGAAGTCGATGGACTTGGTGGAGCTTGTTTACGCTTCAAGCTACCTTTTTCCCAAAACCGAACAGTTCGGATTGACCTCCCAAACAAGGCGATCAGCAGTCTCTATACCCTCCAATATAGCCGAAGGCGCAGGAAGAAATTCCAATAAAGATTTTGATCACTTTTTAAGCATGGCCAATGGTTCAGCCTGCGAATTGGAAACCCAGCTAATAATAGCTCAACGGATGAATTATCTATCAGCAGAAAAACTTCAAATCCTGAGAAGCATGCTGGAGGAAATTTCAAAAATGATTTTTGCACTTAAAAAACACTCTCACAATCACCAAACGCATAATTTTTCCATTTAAGAAAAACCATACTCTATACTAAAAACTCTATACTTAATATTCTTACCTCATGAACGCATATATCGTATCAGGCTACCGTACCGCAGTTGGAAAAGCCGGCAAAGGCGGCTTTCGTTTTACCAGACCAGACGATTTGGCGGCAGACGTCATCAAACATCTTGTCGCGTCTGTACCCAACCTTGATCCTGCACGCGTCGACGACCTCATCGTTGGCAATGCCGTTCCGGAAGCAGAACAAGGCATGCAAATGGGAAGAATGATTTCCCTGCTTTCATTACCTATTAATGTACCTGGCATGGTGATCAACCGCTATTGTGGCTCAGGTTTAGAGGCCATCGCCATTGCAAGTACACGCATTCATGCCGGATTAGCCGATTGCATCATTGCCGGCGGCACAGAATCGATGAGTTTGGTTCCGGTTATGGGCTATAAAACTGCTTTGAACTATAAACTGGCCTCCGAACATCCCGATTATTATACCTCCATGGGCCTCACCGCCGAGCAAGTGGCTGGCAAATATGGTATCAGCCGTGATGATCAGGATGCCTTTGCCCTGGCGTCTCACCAAAAAGCCTTGGCGGCCATCGAGGCCGGAAAGTTTAAGGACGAAATTGTGCCAATCACAGTAAAGGAGACCTATGTAGACGGCAATATGAAGAAAAAAACAAGGGAATATGTCGTGGATACCGACGAAGGCCCCCGCAAGGAAACCTCTGCAGCGGCCTTGGCCAAATTGAAGCCTGTTTTTGCAGCAGCTGGTTCGGTTACCGCTGGCAACTCCTCTCAAACATCAGATGGCGCCTCCTTTGTACTGGTGATGTCGGAAAAAATGGTCAATGAACTTGGATTGAAGCCCATTGCCCGTATGGTTTCTTATGTGGCGCAAGGCGTTGATCCACGATATATGGGTATTGGTCCGGTTGCAGCCATTCCACTTGCACTTAAACGTGCTGGCCTGAAACAAAGCGACATCCAACAAATCGAATTAAATGAAGCTTTTGCGGCACAGTCGCTGGCCGTCATTCGGCAGCTCGATCTCAACCCGGACATCATCAATATGAACGGTGGCGCCATTGCTTTAGGGCATCCACTCGGTTGTTCCGGTGCCAAATTATCGGTACAACTATTTAATGAGATGCGTCGCCGCAATCAAAAGTACGGCATGGTAAGCGCCTGTGTGGGTGGCGGACAAGGTGTTGCCGGCATTTATGAACTCCTGAACTAAAACAATTAAAACGACATACGATGGAAACTGAAGTAACTAAAAAACTCCGCGGTGGAGAATGGCTGGTTAAAGACGCCGCAGCCAACGAAATTTTCATACGCGAAGATTTTTCCGAAGAACAACTCATGATGTTCGAGGCTACCAAAGAATTTATGAAGGCAGAAGTGGCTCCTAACCTGGCCCGCTTCGAAAAAGGCGATTATGCCTTGGTCGAGAGCCTGATGAAAAAAGCTGGAGAGATGGGTTTGCTTGGCATAAGTGTACCCCAAGAATACGGTGGTTTAGGCATGGGTTTTAATACTTCTATGCTCATTTGCGAAGAAATTTCGAGCATGACAGGCTCGGTAGCAACTGCTTTTGGCGCACATACAGGGATTGGCACCTTACCCATACAGTATTATGCCAGCGAATCCTTGAAACAAAAGTTTTTGCCTAAAATTGCGTCCGGAGAGTGGATTAGCTGTTATAATCTCACTGAACCCGACGCCGGTTCAGATGCCAATTCGGGCAAAACCAAGGCCGTGCTCACGCCGGATGGCAGGTTCTACGAAATTACCGGTCAGAAAATATGGATATCCAACGCCGGCTTCGCGGATGTGTTTATCGTATTCGCCCGCATCGAAGATGACAAAAACATCACGGGTTTTGTCTTTCATAAAGACGAAGTAACAGGTCTGTCACTGAATGACGAAGAACATAAACTTGGTCTCAAGTCCTCATCAACCCGCCAGGTGTTTTACGATAAGGTAAAAGTACCTGTCGACAGCATATTGGCAGAGCGCAATGAGGGCTTCAAAATTGCCGTTAACGCGCTGAATGCCGGTCGTATCAAATTAGGTGCAGCGGTGGTTGGTGCTGCCTTCAAAGTGATTGGTCTGGCAGTCAATTATGCCAACGAGCGCAAACAATTTGGCAAAACCATTGGCAGTTTCGGGGCGATACAGCACAAAATCGCCGACATGGCCACACTCGCCTATGTAAATGATGCTGCACTTTATCGCGCGGGGCAGGACATTGAGGACAACCAAAACCGCTTAATGGCCAAAGGTTTGCCCGAAGCAGAGGCTAAACTTAAAGGCATTGAAGAATATGCTGTGGAGTGTGCCATTCTCAAAGTGAGCTGCTCAGAGGCCATGGCATACATTGCCGATGAAGGACTCCAAATTTATGGTGGAATGGGCTACTCGGCCGATGCGCCTATGGAAGCCGCTTATCGCGATGCCCGCATCAGTCGCATTTATGAGGGTACCAACGAGATCAACCGCATGCTTACGGTCGATATGCTGCTACGCAAAGCCTTAAAAGGCCAGCTTGATTTGGTAGGTCCGGCAATGAAAGTTGCCCAGGAATTGATGGACATACCCGACTTCGGTGCAGCAATGGAAGAGGGTATATTGATGGCAGAGAAAAAAGTCCTCAAAAACCTGAAAAAAGCCACTCTACTGGTTGCAGGCGCTGCTGTTCAGAAATTCAACACCAAACTCGAACAAGAACAGGAAATATTGATGCAAGTGGCTGATATGGCTATTGAAGTATATGTGCTCGAGTCGGCTATTCTCAAAACCGAAAAGTTAGCTGGCCGTTTGGGTGAATTGGCATGTGCCGAGCGCATCGATATGGTCGTAAACTATACCCATCGTGCAGCTAATAAGGTGAACATGGCAGGTAAAGAGGCGATATTCGCCATAGCCGAAGGTGACGAACAACGTATGATGCTGCTTGGACTCAAACGTTTTACCAAAACAGATGCGGTGAATCTGAAAGAAGTCCGCCGCCGAATTGCGGCTAAGCTGCTGGAAGAAAACCGCTATCCTTTTGTATAGCTTGGTTTAGACGAAAGCGCCCCGAATGGGCGCTTTTTTTTTTGAAGCAACATGGTGGTCAAGTTTTTCTTCGATATACTTCAGTAAATCGCCCGATTGACATTCCAGTACCCGACAAATGGCTTCTAGCGTGCTGAAACAAACCGCCTTGGCTTTGCCTGTCTTCAATACAGATAATTTGGCGAGGGTGTTGCTTAGCTTAGTAAAAAAAGATGAAGCTATTTCTTGTCCACCTCGGCTACTACGACAGTCATAGTGCCGGCGTATTTGAATCTCACACCAATGTATTTGTGGTTGCCATCGATTGGGATGATGCGCGTGAAAAAGCCAAAAAATTACCTTTGGTAATAGAAAAACAAATGCATATCGATGGTTTGCAGCAAATCGAACGTGTTGACGGCTACGCCATAAATTTACAGGCTGAAAACGGTGACAACCTCATCAGCAGCCATCATTTTAGAGAGCTGAAGCGAAAACAAGCCTAAATTACCAGTCGCCTAGATTGGTTGTTACTGAAAAGTTGTTGGTCATGCCGGCCAAACTGATAGCCCCTCTGCCGTAGTCGAAACGAAATTTCTTCACCTGCAAGCCGAAGCCAAAGCTAAAGCCACTGCTCCCGTTTCGCTCGGGTAAGGTCAGTTCTTTTCGGCGCTGATGATTATAGCCAAGACGTAGGTGGAAATTTTTAGAGAGCAAAAACTCGCCATTCAGAATGACGTGACGAAAAATTTCATCGACGATCGTAGTTTTGGGTGCGGGTGCTACTTCCCCGTTGTTAAGTAATACCTGGCGGCGGTAGTAGGTGTCGTTTGGATCGTTATAGGCTATGCCCCATCGATGGAGGTTATGTAATACAATACCCCAGCGTAGTGGCATATACCGTAGCTTATTGGTTAGGCCAATTTGAATGTCGAGTGGCAAAGCTTCCCGATTGCCTTGTACATACGGGTCGAACTGCATACCAAAATTTCGAACCAACAGCGTGAGGGTCAGATTACGGCTGGTATCAATATACATAGCCGACATATCTAGAGCCAGGCCATGAGAAGTATACTCCTCCAAATAAGAGCCTATCAACTTCAGATTGGCACCAACACGCATTAATGGATTAAACTGATATCCCCAACCCATTTGTAAAGCCAGTTCACCTGCATTAAAAGTCCCCATCTCAGCACCTGCAGCATCACGCCGGGTAAAGCTGCCATAGTTGATAAATTGAATACCACCACCAAAAGAACCGTACTTTTCATTGCCTTGGTGGGCATAACTTACCATGCCATGGTTCACGTCGGCTATATAATTCACATAACTCATACCAATGCGATTATGTAAATCAGCACTGTACAAAGCTGGATTAAAGAAAGCCAGGTTTACATCCGACTCATAGGTGCCTGCCGTACTGCCGCCAAGTGCGGTCAAACGAGCGCCTGGTGCTAAACGCAGGAAATTATAGGTAGTTCGACCACCGAGCTGGGCCCAAAGGTTGCCGGTAAAAAGCAAACAAATCAATACTAATATAAGACGGCGCATAGAGGCAATAAACGGAATTGTATTCGTTTGGTATCTCTTCTTCATAAATTAATCAGAAAGCACCTTTAATTACAATATCAGGCGTCACCACTACATTGCTGCTGCGCAAGGCCCGGTCGCGAATTTGTATGCTATAATGCACGGTATCCGTGGTCAAGCCAGGGCGTCGGAAAGTATTTTGAATGACCAGCCTCACTTCCCCTGAAATTTGTTTGCTATTGCCTGGTGGCGTTACAAAGGGCATTCGATAGGGATACAAAATATCACCAAAGGCAGGCAAGCCTCGGCGTTTGTCGTAAACCGTTACATCGGAGGTGGTATCCTCATCCGGTAGACCGAGATCACCGTCGCCATCTGTAAATCCTATGGTAATGACAATTGAATCTGTTACTTCAGTCACTTCTAATGGCTCAACCGAAATAAAAGTAATGGCAGGGGTTTCATCGAACAGACGTATAGGCTGACAGGCTTGCCACAACAAACCAATCATGCCGGATAAAAGTAGTCCTGTCAGTCTCATTAGCTCAAAAATAACCAATCATAAACGATTCAAAGTGTCAAAAGTTATACATGCCGTTTTCCGTTCTAAATTTGAGCCGTGGATCAGTTACAGTCAGACCTCAGATCTGCCCTTGCGGGCGAAGCATTCGATTTTGAAGCCTTGTGTCTTCGACTGTTTCACTTTCAGGCGAAAGCAAATCCAGTTTATGCCCGCTGGTTACAAACTCTTGGTAAATCAGCCCAGGATATTCATCAGCTTACTGATATACCTTTTCTCCCGATAAGCCTGTATAAAAACCACAATATCAGGAGTGTGCACACGAATGAGCAAATGGTTTTTACAAGCAGCGGCACGACTGGGCAAAGTCAAAGCCGTCACATTATTGGCGAACTTTCCTGGTACCATCAGTCGCTGATACAGGGCTTTAAGCTGACATATGGTCCACCCACCTCTTATGTTTTTCTTGCTTTGTTGCCCGGCTATCTCGAGCGAGCCGGTTCTTCTTTGGTGTATATGGTGAACCAACTCATAGCAGCATGTCAAGATCCTTTGGCGGGCTTCTTTTTACATGCCGATGATAAATTAGCCCGCGCCATTCAGGCCACCCACGAAAAAGGGAAGCAGGTGTTTCTGTGGGGCGTCACCTTTGCCTTGCTCGACAGCGCAGCTAAAGGCAGCATTAAGCTACAGCCAAATGATATCGTTTTGGAAACCGGCGGCATGAAAGGCCGGGGACCGGAACTCATTCGTGAAGCATTGCATGAACAGCTTCAAACAGCCTTTGGTGTTAACCAAATCAATTCGGAATACGGCATGACCGAACTTCTTTCGCAAGCCTATGCGGTGAAATCGGGTATGTTCAGCTGCCCCCCCTGGATGCAAGTGCTTATTCGCGACAGCAATGATCCCTTTTCCTACTTAAAAGCAGGCAAACGTGGAGGCATCAATGTGATTGATTTGGCGAACTATGAAAGTTGTGCTTTTATTCAGACCGATGATCTCGGAAAAATCAATGCAGATGGCACTTTTGAAGTATTGGGGCGCTTTGACCACAGCGACCTTCGAGGATGCAATCTGCTTTACGGCTAACTTAATCTTATAAACCAGCTACTTACGCTACCTATGAAAAAGACCTCCTGGCTCCTGCTCTCGCTTTTAATCTTGACCGCCTGCGGCAAAAAAAAGCCAACTTTTCAGCTCGATCCTCCGGTTCCTGCCAAAGCCATCCTATATCACCTCAATGTGCGTGATTTTAGCCCGGAAGGCACCTTTAAAGGCATGCAAAACCGTTTGCCTGAGCTCAAAAATCTGGGAATAAACACCATCATCTTAGCACCAATTCAACCAATCGGATTAAAAAACAGGCAGGGTAATGCCGGTTCACTCTATGCAACAGCTGATTTTAAAGGCATCCACCCGGACTTAGGTACTACCTCTGATTTTCACGAATTGCTCGACTCCTGCCATGCAAGTGGATTGTACGTGATTCTTGAATGGGATGCTACCAGTACCGCTGCCGATCATCCTTGGCTCAGCAGTCACCCTAGCTGGTACATCAACGACAGCCTATCTTATCCCATCAACCCAAATTCAGCAACTGCCAAACTCAACCTAGGCGACAGTCTATTGCTACAAGAACTCAGTGAACAGATGAACTACTGGGTAGACACTATGGGTATAGACGGCTTTTATGCCAGTTCAGCTGAGGCATTTCCGAAACAATGGTGGTCGAAAACAATTAGCAGGCTCGAAGAAACCAAACCACTTCTACTGCTGGCTAAATACATAGACAACTCAGTAGTTGCTTCTGGATTTGACCTCATTTCGAATGAATTACTTGGACAACAGTTGGAAAAATTGCTCAACAAATCAAGCGAAATGCCTGTTTTCACAAGCATGCCTTTGGGTATTAACACTATAATAGCCAGAGATAGTTTGGGCAGCTTGCGTTTACCGGTTTTTCATTATGGCAACCGCAAAGCCGCTTTAATTGCTGCTTTGATGCCTATAATCTTACCAGGTCAACCTATAATTTATGGAGGTGAAGAGGTTGGTCATGCCAGCCCTCTTCTGGCTACCGAAAAAAACTTCATACTGTGGGGTGCCAATGCAGATATTCGTAATTTCTACAGCTCTTTGCTCCAACTTAGAAACAATCAGGAAGCTTTTCAGTCTGATTTTATGACCCAAGTTAGTCTGAATAATTCCCAGCTGTTATTAATTCGTCGAGGAAACGGCTTAGGCACCGTACACTGTTTAATCAACCCTACCGATAGTCTGGCCAACTTGCATGTCCCGCTGGATTTGCAAGGCAAACGGTTTACAGATTGTTTTACCGGCAGGTCGGTTCTGCTGGAAAAAGAATTGCTGATGCTTGAATACAGTTTTTATTTGCTTAAAGCAGATGCTGCCAGCTAAAAACTATATTTTCGATACTTCAGGGAGTCAATTTAAATTTTGAAAATACTATGCGCCAGGACCAGCTGAACAAATCACTTAGCAGGGTAACCGATTTTTCATGGGCTGGCCAACATTTCCGTTTTGCCACAGCAGAAGCCCAGATTCAGCTCATCATTTATTCCGATAGTATAATTCGTATACGTGCTTTAGGTCACCATAGGCCGTGGGAAGAGCATTCATATGCGGTAATCGAGCATCCACAGCATACAACTTTTAAATTTGAAGAAAGCCCTGACGGCTGGCTGCTGGAGACCAGTCAGTTGCAATTACATATTCAACGTGACCCACTGCGTTTTGAGCTCTGCGATAATAAGGGGCAACTGTTGGTTGGTGATGATACTGCCTTTGGCATCTCTTTATTGGGGAACAGCATCAGCTGTTATAAAAAACTCGACCCAAGTGAAAAGTTCATCGGCTTAGGAGAAAAAACCGGCTACCTCAACCGCCGAGGCCAGGCCTTCGAACATTGGAACACAGATGCCTTTGCCTATGGCGAAGAAAGCGACCCCCTTTATCTCAGCACCCCTTTTTATATGGGTGTTCACGATCGTGGCGTTTATGGCATCTTTCTAGACAATTCTTATCGCTCCGTATTCAATTTTGGAGCATCCAATCAACGTTTTTCCTCATTTTCGGTACCCGATGGGGAACTCAATTATTATATGTTCGCCGGCGGTAGTGTCAGTGCTATTTTACGCGACTATAGCTGGCTTACCGGCACCTTACCCCTGCCGCCCAAATGGAGTTTGGGATACCAGCAATGCCGTTACAGTTATACATCCGACAAACAAGTACTTCAGCTAGCCCGCAACTTTCGGGATAAGGGTTTGCCTTGCGATGTTATCTATCTCGACATCCACTATATGGATGCTTATAAGGTCTTCACTTGGCATAAACAAAACTTTCAAAACCCTGAAAGTTTGGTAAACCAATTGAAAGCCATGGGTTTTGAACTCGTATTAATCATTGATCCGGGCATTAAAGATGAAACGGGTTATGCCAGTCGCGATGAATTGATTGATAAACAATTGTATGTAAGCTACCCTGATGGCAGTCCGTATACCGGTGAAGTATGGCCAGGTGTTTGTTTGTTCCCCGATTTTACCAAAGCTGCAACCCGTGAGTGGTGGGGAAAACAATTTCAGGAGAATATTGATCTGAACATCACCGGTTATTGGAACGACATGAACGAACCAAGCAGTTGGGGTAAGCGTATGCCCGATCTGCTGGAATTCGATTTTGACGGCCAGGGAGCAACCCACTTAAAAGCCCACAACCTGTATGGCTTACAAATGGCCCGGGCTACCTACGAAGGCGTAAAAGCCGGCATCCAGGGAAAACGACCGTTTGTGCTTAGCCGGGCTGGATTTAGTGGCATACAACGCTATGCAGCCGTTTGGACTGGCGACAATGTATCCAGCAATGAGCATATGTTACTTGGTGTGCGGTTGATGAGCAGCATGGGACTGGCCGGCATTGCATTCAGCGGCATGGATGTAGGCGGATTTGCTGGCGATGCAGATGCGGCCTTATTCGCTCGATGGATGCAAGTTGGTGCCTTTTCTCCCCTCTTCCGCGGGCATAGTATGATTAACAGCCGAGACGCAGAGCCTTGGTCGTTTGGAGAAAGCACCCTGGAGATCTCTGCTAATTTTATTCGACTCCGTTACAGGCTGATGCCATATATCTACAGCCTCATGGCCGAAGCACACCAAAACGGACTTCCCTTGGTAAGGAGTTTGACCATCGATTATACCAACGACACCACCATTTACGACAACAGCTGGTCGAATCAATATATGTTCGGTCCTCAACTGCTGGTAGCCGCAATTGATGCCAGACATCCCATAAACAAAGTTTATCTGCCTGAAGGCGAATGGCAACTACTTTACAATGACCAACGCTTTACAGGTAGACAAACCATATACTTAGATACGCCGCTCGAAATTTTACCTGTTTTTGTGAAGGCAGGAAGCGTTTTACCTGCATTGAGTGAAGCCCCTGCCTCTCAAAAAGAAACACCCTCCACAGAGCTTTGTCTCCATCTATATACCGGTGGCGTGGAATCGCACTTTGAACTATACGACGATGATGGCCAAACCTATGCTTATGAAAACAATGTTTATTTAAAAAGAACTATCCGACACGATCCAACCAAAGGATTACTTGAACTTGGCGCGCTGGAGGGTAAATATCCGGGAAACTGGAAAAGTATTAAGCTCTACTTCCATGGTAGTGTGCCACGAGTGGTAATGCTGAATGGCATCGCCTTGGTCATAAAAGAGGAGAAACACCGTTTTATCGCGCCCATTTCAAATTTCGACCCCTTTCAAAAGCCGGCTGCGTTTCTTTACGAGCATAAAAATATTCCCTGGGTGGAATTCGACTGGCAAATCGATACAATGCAGCTCAGCTACAGCAGTTAAAGATTTTCAGCCAGAAACTTTTCAATGGCATGGTACAGCTCAATGCGATTTTCTTCGTTTCGAAAGCCGTGTCCTTCATTTTCCTTGATAATGTAGTCAACGGTAATACCTCTTGCCGCTAAAGCTTCAACAATCTGATCAGCTTCTGCCTTTTTAACCCGTGGATCTCTTGCTCCCTGAACGACCATGAGGGGTACCTTGATTTTATCGGCATGGAAGACAGGTGAAACTTGTACGAAGTAAAGACTGTCTCTTACAGGATGACCAATCATCTCATAATACATTTCTCGCTCTTGCTCCCAATAGGGTGGAATTGTTTGAAGCAGGGTAAATAAATTGGATACACCCACATAATCGATGCCGCAGCTGTACAAATCAGGCGTAAAGGCCAGTCCTGCCAGTGCGGCATATCCCCCATAACTGGCGCCATAAATGGCAACCCTATCTGGATCGGCAATACCCTCGCTTATCAGATATTTCACCCCATCGCTGATGTCGTCCTGCATTTTTAAACCCCACTGTTTGAAACCTGCTTCCCAAAATGCGCGACCATAACCAGTCGATCCTCTGAAATTCATTTGAAGGACAGCATAGCCCCTATTGGCCAGAAACTGCACATTGGTATCGAACCGCCAGAAATCGCGTGCCCAAGGGCCGCCATGTGGCATGACCACTACCGGCAGATTTTTCCCGCGTGAGCCAACAGGCAGGGTCAGGTAGCCATGAATGGTGAGCCCATCTCGGCTTGTATAAGCAATAGGCTTCACCGTGGCCATCATTTCCTTCTTCAACCAAGGACTAACCTCCGATAAACGGACCAATTTGCCGGTGGAACAACTGTAATAATAAAAAGTACCCAAAGTTCGGTCGGAATAGGTGCGCACCACAAAATGCTCTTCACTTTCATCGATGGAGCTAAAAACAACTTCATCTTTATTTCCCAGTTGTGTCCGAATTTCATTGTACAAGCCCTCAGCTATTGCATCTAGAAATACCAAACGACCTTTCGAATCGGTATAATGTACCAGGGTAGGAGTTTTGCGCTTTCTGGAATAGCCTATCCAGTTCACATCATTGTTGGGTGCTTGATAAAGTAAGGTATCTTCCCGGCCCGCCAATAAATCAAATTTCACAGCAGCTGCTTTATCACGACCTAAATTCGAAATTGCGTAGACCATGCCCGGCTGCTCGAAATCAAAAAAGAGCGGACGGAAACTATTTCTATAATCGGTTTCCAACACTTTTTTAAAGGCCTGGCCAGACTTCTCCCGGTATAAAAAGCTATTTACCACGCCATCTGTTGTTGTTATTAACCTAATTACTCCCGCATGATCGGTCAAATATGCCGAGTAATTTCCCGGATTTTGGATTTCCAGTTTTAAGGCTCCGGTACCCAGATGTATGCGGTAAACATCAAATACCCGCGGATCACGTTGATTCAATTCAATCAGCATCTCATCATCTACCTGGTCCAAAGCATCAAGTATACTCGTACGCACCCCCTGAAAACGGGTGAGTTCCCGATAGCCGCTACCATCAACTGTTACAGTGCTCAGAAAATAGTTTTCATCACCGCCCTCATCTCGCAAAAAATACAAACGCTGGTTCGATGCCCATCCAAATTTGGCAATGTCCCGCTCAGTGATGCTGGTAATTCGCCAAATGCTGTCGGTTCCGATTCGCTGCACATGAATGTTCATGCGACTTTCATAGGGAGCCAGAAAAGCCAGAAATTTCCCATTAGGAGAAAGTTGATAATTCACCTTCTCCGGATTACGAAAAAGCGTTTCTATCGCTATTTTTTCGGTGGTTTGTTGGGGAACCGACGTACAGGCTGCTGCTGCCAACAAACACCAGATCAGAAAATTTCGCTTTTGGATAATCATTAAGTGCTAAACAACGACATATACGTTAAATATGGACGATAAAAAATGCTAAATCATTTGGCTTAACGCCTCTATAACCTTATCCTAAATCTAGCTTAAGGTGAATGTAGCGCTACTTTCTTGCAAACACATCATGGGCGAATTACTCAAAAAAAAAGCCCGCTGAAAATGCGGGCTTTTCCAATATTTAAACAGCATTTACTTCACAAAACGTACTGTTTCTAAGGCACTACCATTTTGTAAACGCAATTGGTAAATCCCATTCGGCAGATTTTGCGCATCAAGCTGGAACTGGTTATGACCAGCCATTAGCTCATAAACTTGCGCTATTATCAATTGACCTTGAAGATTAAAAATCTGAACAGTCAATTTCCCTGGTGCAGATGTTTCTAATGCAATAGTCAAATTGTCTTGCACCGGATTAGGGTAAACTTGCAATCCGGTCAGCTTCTGGCTAACAACCGACTGCGGGAAGGCACCAAAGAAATAATCTCTCTTCGCCGAATTAACATAAGCATTGGCACCTCCATCCCAACTTTCAGATACCCAACGATAAACTTTGTTATCGGTGGTATAGTTGAAAGTATGCCGTGAAGCGGCAGCAACAGTCCAGCTGTTATTGAGGTAATATTCCGACTTTTCCTCGGTCAAGTTACCACTTGCATCAAAAGTCCAGCTTTGGCGATATTCTGACGACCAGCCTGAGCCATTCCATGATTCTGACAAAGCCAGTGTCAATCTGGCCGATGTATAGGTTATTGATGTTCTAAAGGCATCGACCCAGTTATTATTCAATCTTTCTTGCTCTACAATCTGAGAAACAGCTCCAGCAGCACCGGTCGAAACCAATCTTGTATCTAATACCCAGTTAGCGCCATCTTTGATTTCACCTATATAATCCGATGGCGAGCCGGAAAGTCCCATGGTAGCCGGCAATTCCTGAAACAGGAACTGACCAATATCTATAAGACCACCAAAGGTGGCAGAAAAGCCGAGATACCCCAGTTTCCAACTAACTTCTGTATAGCGCTCTTCTTCAACAAAACTGCCATTGTCCATATAACTTATGGTAAGCGCAGTAGGCTCACCATTGGCAGCAAAGGACAGATTTGTAAAGCGACTCTCGGCCGACCAGGCTGGCACCATGCCACTTTCATCCCAATACAAACGGGTAGCCTGAGTGGCAACACCACCACTGTAAGTGATTTGAAGAGAATCACCACTTGCCAATACAAGTGTGCCATTGTCATCCTCGTAAACAAGCATAGAAGTCTGGTTACCTTGGGCATCGTAATTCATAGTAAAACGAGCACCCACCGTAGGAGGCATACCAGGAATACTCAAAAGCTGTTCGATGCGGGTTGTTCTACCGGCGCCATCATAGGTATATTGGTAAGAGAAAATCGGAAGTGAGGTGCCACCCATATCCATATAAAAAATGATGCTCGCCACTTTACCAAAATTGGTATAGTTGATACGAGCAGGATAGTCCAACTCCCAGGCAGTGCCATCCCAACTAGATAATCTTACCGAATCGGGGAAACCTGAAGCAGCCACACGGAACCGGGCATCGGTTAAATGGATTCGGCTTTCCTTGATCAATTTTTCAATCCTGGGGTTCAGATTTTTCACCCCAAGCGGCAGCTCTTTTTTGCCAGCCTGAACAACAAATGCCAGGCAGACCATTGCAAGCGTAAATATTTGTCTCATATCCGTTTAATTGATTTGTAATGTAAAATTAGCTGGTATTCCGTGCTTTTCAAGTAATAGACTGTGTCAGAAACGTTAAAAAACATAACTTTCCACGACAAATACCCTCTTCAGGGTAGAGAATTTCAGCTAGTTGAATTGCTGTTCGTCTTGTTTTAAACTTTCACCTTAGAATTTCAATAGAATACCGTATTTGAACTTAACTTCGCACAACACTTGCAATTATGCTGAACTACATTCACTGGAATATCCACCCTGAAATTCTACCCGATATATTGCCCGTTCGCTGGTATGGTATCCTTTTTATGTCCGGCTTCGTATTCGGTTATTATTTGCTCGAACGCATTTTTAAAGCCGAAAACAAACCCGTTGCCTGGCTCGACAGTCTTTCCTTATATGTTGGTGCAGGAACCATCCTTGGGGCTCGACTCGGTCATTGTTTATTTTACGAGCCTTCCTATTACCTCAGTCATCCGCTCGATATCCTTAAAATTTGGGAAGGTGGCCTCGCCAGTCATGGTGCTGCTGTTGGCATACTCCTATCACTCTGGCTGTTTTCCAAAAAATTTAAAGAAGCCAGCTTTTTATGGATTACCGACCGTTTGGTCATTGTTGTTGCCTTAGGTGCTGTATGTATTCGACTTGGCAATCTGATGAACTCTGAAATCATTGGCGGCCCAACTACCCTGGCCTGGGGATTTGTGTTTGAACGTCTGGGTGAAGATTTCCCCCGCCATCCCACACAATTGTACGAAGCGTTGGCTTATCTGCTCATTTTTGCATTTCTTTTTCGTGCTTATTGGAAAAAGCAGGCAGGAAGCTATAGCGGCCGACTTTTCGGCTATTTCCTGATACTTGTCTTCGGTTTCCGCTTTTTCATTGAATTCATCAAAGACGTTCAGGTGGAATTTGAACGCACGATGACCTTGAATATGGGCCAGTGGCTGAGTATTCCGCTTGTGCTGCTTGGTCTGTTTTTGTTGTTACGGAGCTTTCAGTCAAAGCAAAAATTAGCTTAATAGGTTCTGAGAAAAGCTTTCGACGCGAGTATATCGTCGTGCAACAGGCGGTCTTCGTTTAAAAAGGCTACTTTCTCCCGGTATGCCAGCATGAGCTTGCTCAGAGCTGTCGATGTTTTCCAATCGCCTCTAAGTTCAAACGCCTGAGCAGCATTCATCAACTCGATGGCCAGTATGGTTTCTACATTATCGAGTATGCGGTAAAGTTTGGTGGCAGCATTGGCGCCCATGCTCACATGATCCTCCTGACCGTTGGAGGAGGTTATCGAATCGATTGAGGCAGGTACTGCCAGCTGTTTGTTCTGACTTACAATAGAAGCAGCTGTGTACTGCGGTATCATCATACCACTGTTCAAGCCGGAATGGGCGATCAAAAAGGCCGGCAAACCACGACTGCCCGAAATCAATTGATATGTCCGTCTTTCGCTGATTGAACCAATTTCAGCCAAGGCCACAGCCAGAAAATCTAGCGCATACGCCAGTGGTTGTCCGTGAAAATTCCCACCCGAAATAATCAGATCGTCTTCCGGGAACAAATTGGGATTATCGCTCACCGCATTCATCTCAGTTTCGAAAACCGAAGCGGCATGCAGCCAGGTATCGTAACTCGCGCCATGCACCTGTGGTATACAGCGGAAAGAATAAGGATCCTGCACAACTGTCTTTTCCCGTGCGGCTGTAGGACTCCCCTTCAGCCACTCCCGTATGCTGGCTGCTACCTGCTGCTGCCCCAAATGCGGCCGTACTTCATGCACTAGCGGATGAAAAGGCTCTGTACGACAATCAAAAGCCTCCATTGACAAGGCGGCAATCATATTCGCTTGCTGCAAGAGTCGTTCACCCTGAATTATGGCATAAGCCCCATAAGCCGTCATAAATTGGGTGCCATTCAATAAAGCCAAACCTTCTTTGGCCTGGAGTACGATGTCAGGCCAGCCAAAAGTAGCATTTAAACTGCTGCTATGTGTGACATTTCCGTTCACCAGTACCTCGCCGAGACCAAGCAGCGGCAGACTGAGATGAGCCAGTGGCGCCAAATCGCCGGAGGCACCCAACGAACCCTGTTCGTAAACCACCGGAAGTACATCGTGATTGTACAAGTCAATCAAACGCTGCACCGTAGCTAATTGCACACCGGAATGGCCATAAGCCAACGACTGCACTTTTAAAACCAACATCAGCCTCACAATCTCCTCGGGCACCCGGGCACCGGTGCCGCAGGCATGCGACATCACCAGATTACGCTGCAAGGTTGATAAATCGTTTTTGGAGATGGCGATATCGCACAAAGAACCAAAACCGGTATTTATACCATAAAACAGCCGGTCGCTTTCCTGTAATTTCTGGTCGAGATAGGTTTTACAGTTTTGAATACGCTCTTTCGCTTGATTACTCAATGCCAAGTGATTACCGGCAAACATCAGCTCGCCTAAGGTTGAAAAATCAAGCGGATCGCCAATGTATATGGTTTTCATAATGCGTTTTTAAGATGCTGAGCTAATAATTTGGTAGAAATGGCTTCTTGTTGCCCAGAGCGAATGTCTTTGAGCATGACGTTCTGTTGGGCTGCCTCTTGATCGCCTAACAAGGCGATATAAGGAATGTTTTTCGCTTCGGCATAGGTAAACGCTTTTTTCATCTTTCCTGCATCGAGATACAATTCAGCAGCCATACCAGCTCCCCGCAACTGACGCAGTATGCTGGTGGCATACTCGAATTGTGCATCATCAAAAAGGTATAACAAAACATCGCTTGAACGTTGTACACTTTCCGGAAAAAGCTGAAGTTGCTCCATGACGTCCAGAATTCGTTCTGCACCGAATGAAATACCTACGCCGGTAAGCCCATCTACCCCAAATATGCCGGTGAGATTGTCGTAACGACCTCCTCCGCCAATGCTGCCCATAGCAGTTTCATGGGTAATCACTTCCATGATGGTGCCGGTATAATAATCGAGACCGCGTGCTAATGTTGGGTCGAATTTAAAGAACTGGCCTAATTCGAAACCCTCGAGTAAGGTGAAGAGGTGCTTGAGTTCCTCCAACCCCAAAACAAGCTCATTATCGCTGCTAAGTGATGATAATGCCTGCCACTGTGCATCGGCGGTTGGCAAAGTTAATACATCATAAAAAGCCTGAATTTTTGGCAAAAAGGCACCTTTCGCTTCTAATTCAAGCGTCAGTGCTTCCTGACCAATTTTGTCGAGTTTGTCGAGTATGATGATAAACTCATTGACTTGATCCCCCATACCTAAGGCATGAGCAATACCGGCGAAAAGTTTGCGGTTATTAATACGAACCGTAAAATCCTTAAACCCCAACTTTTTGAATACCGTCACATAAATGGCAATCAACTCCGCTTCGTTAAACAACGAAGCCGAGCCAATAACATCGGCATCACACTGATAAAATTCGCGATAACGCCCCTTCTGAGGCCGATCGGCGCGCCAAACGGGCTGTATTTGATAACGTTTGAAAGGAAAAGCCAACGCATGCCGGTTCATCGATACATAACGTGCCAATGGCACAGTTAGGTCATAGCGTAAGGCTTTCTCCGCAACGAGTGCGGTAAAAGATCGCGATTGATTGGTCTTGGCTGCATTAAACGCTTCCTCTCCCACCTCTTTCAGGTAATCGCCCGAATTCAGTATTTTAAAAATGAGCCTGTCGCCTTCCTCACCGTATTTACCGGTAAGTGTGCTGAGGTTCTCCATGGCAGGCGTTTCCAACGGCTGATAACCATATTGCCGGAATACACCTTCGATAATGTTGAAGATGTATTTTCGTTTGGCCATCAGTTCCGGACCGAAATCGCGTGTGCCTCTGGCGAGACTGGGTTTTATTATTTGCATCCGGTGGATAATTACCGGGCAAAGTTACACGGTACTGATTTTAATTTTCTTCTGAATATCTTCCACAAAACCCTTGAACTTGCGGTCGGTCTCCATCAGGTCTTCTACGGTCTGACAAGAGTGAATCACTGTGCTGTGGTCACGTCCACCGAAGTATTCACCTATGGTTTTTAGGCTGTTTTTGGTCAACTTTTTGGCAAAATACATCGATATCTGACGCGCCTGTACAATTTCGCGCTTACGGGTTTTGGCTTTTAGCAAATCAACTGGTAAGTCGAAATATTCGCAAACCAGCCCTTGTATGCTTTCGATTGAAATCTCGAGCGACACATTACGCACAAAATTGCGCATGACCACCTTGGCGAGTTCGATATCAGGCTGCTTATTATTCAGCGTGGTGTAGGCAAGCAATGAGGTGATTGCACCTTCGAGCTCACGTATGTTGGTGGTGATATTGTGGGCAATGAACTCAACCACTTCCCGTGGCAATTCGATACCGTCGGCATACATCTTCATTTCGAGTATAGCAACGCGGGTTTCGAAATCGGGTACTTGCAAGTCGGTACTCAAACCCCATTTAAAACGCGACAACAACCGCTCCTCCATGCCTTTGAGGTCCTTGGGCGCCCGGTCGCTGGTTAAAATGAGCTGTTTGCCGGTCTGGTGCAGGTGGTTGAAGATGTGAAAGAAAACGTCCTGGGTTTTTTCTTTATTGGCGAAATTGTGGACATCATCGATGATAAGCACATCGATTAGCTGGTAGAAGTTCACAAAATCGTTGGCAGAGTTGTTCCGCAGCGAATCGATGAACTGCTGGGTAAACTTCTCTGCAGTTACGTAGAGTACGGTTTTGTTCGGGAAGTTCAACTTCACCTGGTTGCCTATGGCTTGCACAAGATGCGATTTACCCAAACCCACATTGCCATAAATCATCAACGGATTGAAGGAAGTACCACCAGGTTTAGCGGCTACGGCCATGCCTGCCGAACGAGCCAAACGATTGGAGTCGCCTTCAACAAAATTATCGAAACTGTAGCGCTGGTTGAGCTGAGAATCAATATTGATTTTTTTCAGCCCGGGAATGATAAAGGGGTTTTTGATGGATGAGCCAATATTCATGGGCACAGTCAAATCCGGATTTTTGGCTTTCATGCCATTACCAGGCATATTGATCGTATACGGCGCTTTGTCGGCCGTAGCGTGCTCCATGACTATACTGTATTCCAAACGTCCCTCAGCCCCGAGCTCACGACGAATGGTCTTATGCAGCAGATTCACATAATGCTCTTCCAGCCATTCGTAGAAAAACTGACTGGGCACCTGTATCGTTAAAACATTATCCTTCAAGCGGACCGGTTTGATTGGCTCAAACCATGTCTTAAAACTCTGTGGATTTACGTTGTCGCGTATGATCGACAAGCAATTGCTCCACACCATTTCCATCGTTCTCTCCATAGGCTCGTTCATAGTTTTCAAATTGCTCGGGAGGTCGAATATGAAACAAAAATTCTTCTCTAAAAAACGTCGTCGGCTCTTGACTTTTTCAGAAGTTTCTCAATCGGCTGAATAGCACCCAATTTACCAACATCTAGCTGCAAAACTTTTTCTAAAAAGTTTTTAGATGAATTGCTTGACTTTTATTTTTAAATTATAACGTATTGACTATCAATTAATTGCAATACACTTAACTATTTAATGATGATTTGTTCACATAGTTATCCCAATTCTTTCTTATGTAAAGTGCTTTGAATCAACGGCCTTCCATTTGTGCCTTTAGGGAACTAACGAACTATCGAACAAAAGTGCTTCGATCACGAAAACTTCTTCTCCGTTTTGACGATTTTTCAAATCTAAAATCTATGCGTCCCAATCGAATGCCGGAGTGCCCGACCTGGGCAATCAACGTCTCTTTCCCGACCGGATTTTGGACTCCAACCGGTTGGTCGAGGAAGCTGTGGGTATGCCCGCCCACGATAAGATCAATGCCTGCGACTTGGGCCGCTAACTGCCGGTCAGAGATGCGATCGCCGCTGTATTGATACCCAAGATGAGAGAGGCATAAAACGAAGTCGGCCCCTTTTTCAAGGAGTTGTGCGACTTGTTCTTGGGCTATTTTTACCGGGTCGAGATAACGGGTATGGCCGAAGAGTTTGGCAGGGATTAAACCGGCTGGATCTATGCCCAAGCCAAATACCCCGATTTGCAGCGGTCCTTTTTTGAGCATGACATTCGCAGCCACCTTTTTGGCTAAAACGGTATCGCTGAAGTCGTAATTAGCGACTACAAAAGGGAAATCCACGTGTTTCAGCTGTTTTTCGAAGTTTTCTACCCCTTCGTCAAAATCATGATTACCCATAGTAGCCACTTCATAGCCCATCTCCTGCATGGCTTTCATCTCTGGTTCACCTTTGAAAAAATTGAAATAAGGCGTGCCTTGAAAAATGTCTCCTGCGTCAACCAACAATACATTTTGTTGTTCAGCGCGGATGGCGTCAATCAACACTTTTCGTCTGGCTACGCCACCCATACCGGCATAGCGGTCGTTTTTGGCTACCGGATACGGATCCAGCCGGCTGTGAGTATCGTTGGTATGTAAAATGGTAAGTTCAACCACCTCATTGGCCGGCAATGCCCACAAACCGGAGGGCATCAAACTCATACCGGCCAACGCCAGTCCGCTTTGTTTTAGAAAGTCGCGGCGGCTTTTATCGAATTCTTTCATCTAAAACCGGTTTGAGGGAGATGCCCTGTGCGTGCATTTGTTTGAAGACGGTCACATATAAATCGCGCACCAATTCAGGCGTACGCATACGCATTTCCGCATTTTTCAGAAAATCGCAACCATCTCCCCCATCTGCGAGATAATCGATAGTCGCGAGTTTATAACGTTTGTCGGGTTGAATAGCTTTGCCGCCTATAGTAACATCCACGGCCTTTTTATCTTCCCGCGTAAATCGGGCACCACTGATGGGTGTGCCTCCTTTGGCTGCCCAGTGGTCGAGCAGTTGTTGCATCAAACGGCCATCCATTTCAAGTATCACCACATAATTCATAAAAGGCATAATCTCCATGACGGCACCCATGGTGACCTCGCCTTTGGGCAAAGAGGCGCGTATACCCCCATAATTGAGTAAAGCCACATCTACTGCTTCGTATTTACGGCTCACCTCTATAAGCATAATATCGGCCAGCATATTGCCCAGGGCCGATTCCGGCTGCGCTTTGGTCATGGTGACGTCGCTATAAATGAGCACAGCGTTTACTTGACTTTCAAGACTATCTCGATAAGGTTTGAGGGTAGACAGAAGTTTTTCATCACCTTGTCGGTAGCTGCTGTCGATGGCATAAAATTGTTTTTCGCTGGCTACAGGCGCATAAGTAGTGCGACCGCAGGCCAGCATGCCGGCGATTAATAACAGCCATGACAGCTGCCTCAGGCCCCTCACAGCCGTTCGGTTTCGAGACGCAGCTGACTTAAGGCTAATGCAGTAGGATATACCGGCCGTTGACGTAGCAAATCAAGCAAAGCCCGGCTGTAATCCAGCGCGGTGGATTCGGCGGTTAAATTCGCAGCCGCCTGATTTACCAATGCACTGATGTCCTCTTTGGCCGTACGTATACTCTCCCAGCTTTCAGCTTTGAGATAAATCTGCTGCGCCATATTGTGTTCGTATTCGGCACGTATGCTGGCCAGCATGGCCATATGCAGACTTTTCGCCCCCATACCCGGCTCGCTCAGGCGGTGTATCATGGCTTCCGGAGAGATGCGCTCGAGAAACAACGCCAAACGTTCGGCAGCCTGTAAACGTACCGGCAGCAATTGTTTGAGCTGCTCTGCTTTCAGCGCTTGCTGTTGAAAATCGAGGGTTTTCCGGAATTGCCAGCGCAAAACACGTTCAACGGCAATTAAAACCACCACCGCAGGTAAAATGTATTTGAGTATTTCTAAAAAATCGAACATATAAAAATCGCTTAGCCAAAAATACAAGCTTTTGAACGCCTTTTACCCTTCAAACATTGCCATTAGGTTAACAGACCACCCTATTATTGAACCTTAGTGTGTAACTTTGAATTAATTAGACCTATGCAAACCACCGAATCCAAACTCATCGAACTCAGTCCAAGTGCACTGAATGAATTACGTCGATTGGTCGCCGAACAGGCCGACGCCGACAAATTGGTACGTATAGGCGTCAAAGGTGGCGGTTGTTCGGGCATGACTTACATACTCGATTTCCAGGAAGTACAGGCCAATGATATGATAATTGATTACGATGGCCTTCAAATCGCCGTCGCTCCTGCCCACGCCATCTATCTCGAAGGCGTAAAACTCGATTTTGGCACCGGCCTCAATAACCGCGGATTTATATTCGAAAATCCCAACGCCAGCGAAACTTGTGGGTGTGGGACTTCGTTTGCGGTCTAACACAATAACTTCTTCCTAAAATAAAAAGAGGCTACTCCACCGGAATAGCCTCTTTTACTTTTTATGGAAAATCGCTTAGTAACGACCGCCGCCACGGGGTTTGCCACCACCAAAACGACGCTCCTGACGATCAGGCGCATAGGAAGCACCCTGACGGCCGCCGCGCTCGCGACCTCCGCCGCTACCACCACGGTAACCACCACCACCACGCTCCGGACGATCGTTGCCTCCGCGGTAACCACCACGGTCGCCACGACCACCTTCACGACGTCCGCCGCCAATAGCGCCAGCCATTACGTCCATACGCACCGGACGACCGTTGTAGCTGGTGCCATTAAAGGTCTCCACCAATACAGCAGCAGCTACTTCCTCAGCCTCGATGAAGCTGCGGGTGTCTTCCATGTCGATACGACCGAGGTCGGTTTTGGTCAGGCCTGAATTATCCAAAAGGAATTGCAGGAAGCTGGCTTTGTAGAAGCCGTCTTTGGCACCCAGATTGAGATAGAGTTTTTTCATGCCCGGACGGCTATCGCCCCGGTCACGGTCGCGGCGATCACCTTCGTTGAGGTCTTTCGCATTGCGATAATAGTTCAGAAAACGCTGGAACTCCAACGATGCCACGCGGTTAATGATGTCTTCTTTGCTCAAATCAGCGAGTTTCTCCTGTATCATCGGGATAAAACGCTCGTATTCACCATGGTCGATTTCAGCACCGGTGATTTTGTCGATAAAGCTCAAAAACTGCTTCTCACACACTTCTTCGCCCGATGGCACCAGCAGCTTTTGCATCTGACGGTCGATCATCTTCTCAATCTGACGCAAACGGCTCGCTTCGCGGCCACTTACGATGCTGATACAGATACCTGACTTACCGGCGCGGGCAGTACGACCTGCACGGTGGGTATATACTTCAGGATCGTCTGGCAAAGAGTAATTGATTACGTGGGTGATGCCATCTACGTCGATACCGCGAGCAGCAACGTCGGTGGCGATCAATAATTGTAAAGACTTTTCGCGGAAACGGGCCATCACTTTATCGCGCTGTTGCTGCGACAAATCACCGTGCAAGGCTTCGATATCATAACCTTCACGGATGAGTTTTTCGGTGATGTCCTGCGCTTCGAGTTTGGTACGGGTAAAAATGATGCCGTACATGCCCGGATTAACGTCTACCAGCCGTTTCAGACTTTCGTATTTGTTCGATGCCTGCACCTGGTAATACACGTGCTCGATATTTTTGGCAGCGCTGTTCTTTTTGCCCATCGCGAGTTCGCGTGGGTTTTCCATATAGTTTTTGGCGATACGGCGCACCTCATCGGGCATGGTTGCCGAAAACAACCAGGTAGATTTTTTATGCGTAGTGTTCGACAAAATATAATCCAAATCGTCGCGGAAGCCCATATTGAGCATTTCATCAGCTTCGTCGAGAATAACATACTCAACGGTTTCTAGATGAACGGCTTTGCGGTCGATCAAATCGATCAAACGACCCGGTGTGGCTACGATAATCTGTACCCCGCTACGAATATCACGGATTTGGTTTTGGATGCTTGTTCCGCCATAAACGGCTGCAATATGTACAGCGGGCTGGAAACGAGAGAAATTCTTCAGGTCTTCGGCAATTTGATTGCAGAGTTCCCGCGTAGGACTGAGTATCAATACCTGTACCTTGCGGTCGGCGGTATTGACATGGTGCAGGGCCGGTAGGCCAAAGGCAGCAGTTTTACCCGTGCCTGTCTGAGCCAGTCCGACAAAATCGGTAGTGCTTTCTAAGAGGATTGGGATGGCTTGCGCCTGGATTGGAGTCGGCTCCGTGAAACCTAACGCTGCTACGGCTTGTACAAGCTCAGGTTTCAGCTGAAGCGATTCGAATGTGGTCATGAAAAATAATAAAAACTAAAATTGACTGCAAAGGTAGCTTTATTATACCCAATTCCGGCATAATGTGCGATATTTCCCGACACTGGTCTTAAACTGCGTTTTAAGACCGTACTTTTGCGCCGTGGAACGCATTATCATTGCCATCGACGGCTATTCTTCCTGTGGTAAAAGTACGCTGGCCAAGGCCTTAGCTGCCCGCTTAGGTTATGCCTATATTGATTCAGGCGCCATGTACCGGGCAGTTACACTCTACTTTCAGCATCACCACATCCCACTCGACGATGAAGCTGCCATTGCTGAGGCACTCGAAAACATCCACATCGAATTCCATTACAATCCGGTTTTGAAACAAAACGAAACCTGGCTGAACGGCGAATCGGTCGAAACGGCCATACGTTCACTGGAAGTGAGTAATGCCGTGAGTCCGGTTTCGGCCATCAAAAGTGTACGCCAGGCCATGGTGGCTTTACAGCGCAAAGCCGGTCAGAACAAAGGTATCGTGATGGATGGTAGGGATATCGGCACCCATGTTTTCCCCAATGCTGAGCTAAAAATATTCATGACCGCCGACCCCGAAGTACGGGCTGTGCGTCGTTATGAAGAATTACGAGCGAAAGGCGAAAAACACAGTCTCGAAGCCATTCGGCAGAATTTGAGCGAAAGAGATCGTATTGATACAAGTCGCGCAGAAAACCCCTTACGTCAGGCGGCAGATGCCTTGGTACTCGACAATAGTGCATTGAGCCCGGAGCAGCAATTGGCCTGGGCGCTGGAGCGGGTTAAAGATTCCAGAACTCAAAAAAGTTGATACCGAAGTAGAAGTCGGCGCCCGAACTGCGATGCAGACCAAACAAACTGCCAAAACCATCGGTACCTAGCATTACCGGGCCAAACCTAGCCGACAAGCCAATATTCAACCACTCATATTCCATCAGCGTCATGGGAATATTCAGCTCCATTTTAGCCAGCTCAAAACGAGCGGCAGCGGTGAGATAATTGGTGCGACGCATGCTGTATTCCCCGAAAATCGGCAAACGTTGCACCCAGCCTGCATAAAAGTAAAACTGCTCGTAAATTTTGCCGTCGAATTGCACACTCAGTGCGGTTGGCGCACCCACACTAAAACCATTGGCAACAATCGCAGGACCACCGGCCAATAAAGGATCCATTAAACCAGCGTCGTAATTCCGCTGACTCAAATCAAAAAATTTGGTGGTGGTATTGTAAGTACCCTGACTATTGATGGCATATTGGGTTGAATTGTAGCGAATAAGGCCTAAATCCAACACTGAAACCCCCAGTTTCCACAAATAATCGGGCGATTCTTTGCGTGCCGGACCAATTCGCCGGAAGTTAAAACTCCGGGTACTCCGGCGTTTTTTAGGGCGGCGGCTGGTATAGGTGTCAATTTTCACATAGGTATATCCCAAATCAACTGCAAAACCTACGCCTCCATCATCTTGCCCCAGCGAACGGGCATAGCGTCCCACTACCTTACTGGCTCGTACACTGTCCGGAAAATTTACGGAATAATCGAACTCATCCAATGCCAATTGCAAAGTTTGCAGACCGTTTAAAACTTTGGCTGTAATGCCGAACGACATGGACTTGGTCCAACTTTGGTAAAATCTATAACTATAGGTTGCGCCAATTTCGGTCCAGGCGTCAAACTGGAAATCCAGATTTCTGCTCGAGGATAAACTGTCAATCAGGGGCTCGTACAAAAAGCCTTCCCAAATATGGCGCACCATACGTGCCCCAAGATTATTGGCATAAAGCTGCTGCCTGACTTGGGTTGATAGTCCAAAACCATGTTTTCCCCATTGAAAAGTCGCCGCAAGCGGCATGACAAAGGCACTTTGTTGCAAACGACCGGGTTGATCGATGTGCGCCTGGATAAAAGCATCGGCTTCTAAAATACCATTGTTTCGCAAACGAGCGCGCTCATTGTCGGATTGAATGAACTGGTTTGTACCCAATAGCAAACCTGCAAAATTGAGCCCCTTCATGCTGAATGCGTTGTTCTGGAATCCTACCCCTCCACCTGCGAGCTGAAACGACCAAAACGGCCTGTCGAACGCAAGTGTAGATGGGTTGAGCTGTATACCAAAATTTCCGGCATAACGTCCGGAAGCCAACATGATTGGGTTCTGAGCGCCGGATTGCGAAAAACCGGCGGATAAAAAAGCGCAGACCATGGCCACCTTCAAAAAAGTAGAAATAGACGGCTTCATGGAATTGGGTTCAGCGAAAGATGTTTTCACGCACCACAATATCCGGATTTAAGCCCAATAAATCGTGGTAAAGTCCTTTAAGTTCTTTGGATTGATTGATGCTGTAGAAAAAATACTTCTTGCCTTTGACCTCAATCAATATCCAATGTTTTTCGGGCAGCTGAAATAAACCGGTTAAAGCTTCGGTTTTGCCCAAACCCAGGTAGCGAATATCAGCAGCAGCCACCTCTTTTTTTGTCGGGAACAATAGTTTGTGGTAGTGAATAAAAATCCGCTCACCTTCAAATACCAAACTCACGCTGGTGATGTAGAGTTTTTTATAAAAAAGACTCAACACCAACAGCACGACTACAAACATAAGGTTGGTAAACACACTGCTATACGCCGGTTGCCACAAATGCACCCCATAACTCAGCGCACCCATTAACAAGGCAAACAGGCCAAGAACACCATAAGGCACCGACCACTCGTTCGAAAACAAGGCTAATTCCCGGCGCATATTTGTTTAGAGATTAGCTTTCGATGTGCTGCGTTTACGGTCGGTTTCTTTGAGGAAAATTTTACGCATACGTATCGATTTCGGTGTGATTTCGATGTATTCGTCGTCCTGAATGTACTCCATCGATTCTTCCAGCGAAAACAAACGTTTTGGTGCGATACGGGTACTGTCATCCTTACCGGAAGCCCGCATATTGGTGAGTGCCTTGCCTTTCACCAGATTCACTACCAGGTCACCCGGACGGCTGTGCTCGCCGAGTACCATGCCTTCATATACCTCTTCACCCGGATCAACGAAAAATACACCGCGATCCTGGAGTTTGTCAATGGAATAAGCTGTGGTTTGACCCGCTTCCATCGACACCAAAGAACCATTAATTCGACCTGGTATTACGCCTTTATATGGCTCAAAACCGATAAAACGGTGTGCCATGATGGCTTCACCCTGGGTGGCAGTCAATAAATTATTACGCAAGCCAATAATACCACGTGATGGAATATTGAATTCGAGATGAATCATATCGCCTTTGGGCTCCATAATCAGCATCTCTCCTTTACGCTGGGTTACCTGTTCGATGACTTTACCTGAAAACTCCTGAGGTACATCTACCACCAAAGATTCAACAGGCTCATGTTTTTTACCATCGATTTCTTTGATGATTACACGTGGTTGCCCCACCTGCAATTCATAACCCTCGCGGCGCATAGTTTCAATCAAAATCGACAAATGCAGAATACCCCGACCATACACCAGGTGGCTATCGGGCGATTCTGTCTCTTCGATTTTCATAGCGAGATTTTTCTCAATCTCTTTATACAAACGATCGCGCAAGTGGCGTGAAGTCACAAATTTGCCTTCCTTACCAAAAAACGGCGACGTATTGATGGTGAAAAACATGCTCATGGTGGGCTCGTCCACTTTAATTGGCGCAAGGCCTTCTGGCGCATCAAAATCGGCTATGGTATCGCCAATCTGAAAATCTTCCAGACCAACAACTGCACAAATATCGCCAGCTTCTACCTGTTGCACTTTTTGACGACCTAAACCAACAAAAGTGTGCAATTCCTTGACGCGTGCTTTTACAAAACCGCCATCATTTTTAACCAATTGAATGGGCTGATTTTCTTTGATGGTACCACGAGCTACCTTACCGATGGCAATACGACCTACAAAAGAACTGTAGTCCAATGAAGTAATCTGCATCTGCAAATTGCCTTCGGGCTGTTTAGGCGCAGGAACATGCTCAATGATGGCGTCCAACAAAGCGGTGAAATCGCTGGTTTGTTTTTTCCAATCGGTTCCCATCCAACCCATTTTAGATGAACCATAGATGGTTGGGAAATTCAACTGCTCTTCGGTCGCATCCAAATTAAAAAACAACTCAAATACACCGTCGTGGACCTCATCCGGGCGGCAGTTTTCTTTATCAACTTTATTGATGACCACAATTGGATGCAAACCTAAAGCAAGCGCTTTTTGGAGTACAAAACGGGTTTGTGGCATGGGGCCTTCAAATGCATCAACAAGCAACAATACACCGTCGGCCATTTTCAAAACCCGTTCTACCTCTCCACCAAAGTCGGAGTGACCCGGGGTGTCGATAATATTAATTTTGGTGCCTTTATAATTCACCGAAACGTTTTTCGAAAAGATGGTAATACCCCGCTCCCGTTCCAGGTCATTGCTGTCCAGAATGAGATCGCCTATCTCTTCATTTTCACGAAAGAGGTTGGTTTGGTGCAGGATTTTGTCCACCAAGGTAGTTTTACCGTGGTCGACATGTGCGATAATCGCGATGTTGCGGATGGCTTGCATGTAACTTAAATTCGCCGCAAAAGTACGATTTTTCAAGCACTTTTCGGCATTGTTCAAAAACAAAGCGAGCAAATCATTTGTGAGTCAAGCGATTTCACTACTTTCGGATATGCTTAGGCCTGCCCTTTTGCTCCTTCTGGCTTGGCTCCCGACCGGCGTTTGGCTACAAGCACAACCGCTTCCCAGCCCTGCATCAGCCTATTTGCAAGCTGACAAATTCAGTCGTAAAATGCTGTTATCGGCCGGACTGCAAACCGGGATTCCCTTGGGAAGTTTTGCTACAGATGTTCCCAAAGCAGGTTTTGGGGCCAATTTTCAAATCGGGCTACGATCAGTCGCATATCCATTGGAAGTGTTGGGCTCACTGGATTTTCTGCTATATGGTTACCAAAGTTCGAGGCGCACATCGGGTTATGGCCAACCACATGGCTTTGAATTGGAGGTTGACCGTTTTCAATACATGATTCCACTGCATTTACACTTGCGTTATTCGCCTGAATTCGGCAAAATTTCACCATTTGCAGAGGTTTACGGCGGCATGCGACTCATTGCCTCCCGAACCCGAGCAATTGGGAATGTGCTCATTAGCTCACCCGACAATCCGGAAGCCTTTAGTACTAGACTTGACTATTACGATTTTACGTCGAGTTATGGCTTGGGTGCCGGCCTGAGCTACCAGTTATCGGCTATCGGAAATGTTCGCTATAAATGTTCACTTTATGGCCGCTGGATGCGTGGTGGCAAGGCCAATTATTTGTCTACCGACGATATTAAACTTAACGGGAATGCCTTGATTTACGAGGCCCGATTTAATGAGACCTTTGCTCCTATTACAGCTCGGATTTACAGCGTTGTTCTAAGAAACCGGCTTAATTTTTCGAGCTACAAATACGCTGAGTACACACATCAACGCAGCAAAAAAACCAACATACTGGAAATTCAACAGTTGGCCTGCTTCATTTTTGGTAACTATCAGGCCGGCAATAACCGAGGCCGCGGCGGTGCTTAATTGCTGAATGGAGGAGTTGAAACTTAAAAAAGCACCTCTTTTAGCTGGATCTACGGCACTGGCAACCATGGTTTGGGAAGGAATCATCCGTCCGCCGCTGAAAATGAAAAATGAGGTGGTTATTAAAATAACTACCGGTATTGGCGTGACAGCTAGGTTGGTAATCAGAAGTAATGGAATCAGACACAATAGCACAAAAATGGTGTAGATATTTTTGGCGCCATGTCTGTCGGACAGTTTACCAATCCAAGGTGAAGTAAAAATGGTGAAAAAGCCACCAAAAAGATAGATATACGTTAATTCGCGTTCACTAAAGCCGACATTGGCTACCATATACGGGCTGATAAAAGGGGTTACCGTAAAATTGCCGAACATGAGCATCATCATCAGCAACAACGCCAATCTCAAATTAGAAGAACCAGCTACGGATTTTACCAGTTCTAGCGGTGAAGGTTTCTGATGAGCGGCCTGAATATGTCCTGCCATGGCCGGAATCCAGTACCAAATGCCCACCCAAATAAATACCCCAAGAATGGCGAGAAATAAAAAAGGAGCATGCCAGCTAAAAACCGAGGCAATGTATAAACCAAAGGGCACCCCAAACACCGATGCCGCTGAAAATGCAGTTGTTACTAAACCCATCGCACTTGCCCTCCTTTCCATGGGAATGGCATCACCAACCGCACTCAAAACCAAGGCGCCCAACATGCCGCCAAAGGCACCGGTAACCATACGGGCGCTAATCATGGCTGCATAAGCTGGGGCCAGTGCACAAGCCAGCGTTCCCAACACAAATCCGGCATATACTACCAACAACGCCTTACGCCGGTCAAAACGGTCGATAAAAAATGCACTCAAAAACCCGACTATACCGGCTGTAAATGTGTAAGCTGATACCAGCATACTAAACTGTCGGGGTGTAATCTCAAACAACCGCATGAGTTGTGGACCCAACGGCATGATAATCATAAAATCAACAATATTTGTAAACTGAATGGCAGCCAATACAAATAGCAACCGTTTTTCGTTGGGCATAATGACGTAAAGCTACAAAAGCTAATTTAAGCCTGCTTTGTTCCAGACCCATTTATGCTCAAAGTGTCATTTGCGTTTTCAAGACATTGACCCTTTGAATTTGTTGCATAAAAAACCTGTTCCGATGCTTTTCTGATACACCACTAATGAGCATCGATTTTTGCATCATGCCGTCCAACCAGATTTCAGTTTGATTGGAAAAATTGAAATCGGTGGTCAGCATAAAGTTAAAACTATGGTGACTGAGGTAGGTGAATTTGCTGTGACCTGCTTTAATGAGAATACAATTATTGCCGATCATGATGTCGTTTAGGTAAAATCGAAATGGCGCACCTTGTTTGTTTCCCCTTTCACATAAACGCTGCAAGTGCTGAAGTTCTGTAATAAAATCGTCGCAAACGGCTATGGCCAGTTCCGTTGATTCGAACAACCCAGCTTCCCAGTAATATTCAATTTGTTTGAGTGTGCTCGAAGCCGTTTCATCTGTCCAAATTTCAACCGACGGTATTTCAATGTAAGTATCATAAATCTCCTTAGCTGTGCTGAGTAAATCGGGCGTGAGCGCGCCAGGCTGGAATCGATGTCCTTCCAATTCGGGCACATTCATAATAGAACGCATCCAGTAAAACATTTTGAAGGAAGTAAGCAAAGGATGGTTGAAGTGATGAAAAACCGGAATATCCTCAGCTGCAAACAACAATTCACCATTTTCAAAACTTTTGATTCGTTTTAAATCAAGCAATAAGCGCTGCAGATACTGGTGAAAACTGTCGAGATCGGGATTGAGCTGTTTAAACTCAAAAGTAACTGCATCGGGATTGGCCAACGACTCAAAAGTAATGCGGTAATGCTGACAAATCACCAGCACTTCTTCCAGCGATAGCGCAGTTTCTCCCCTCAATCGCCGATAAACACTATCCTTACTGATGTTCAATACATCGGCCAGTTCATCTGCTAAAGCATAATTCGGAGGCACTATTTGTTTGATTTTATTAAAAAACCGCTGCTGTATCTCGTTCTCCATAGGTTTTTGTGGCAGTTTGTACCAAAGTTTTCAGAAGCTTTAGTAAATATCGCAAAAACCTCTGGTTTGATTGGCGTTTTTTACTTAAATCTGGATTTTCAACGCACTTCAGTCGAAACTATAGGATAAAACAAAACACCATCCATTTAGGCTGACTTCAGGTCGTTTTTACAGCCTGATTTTACTACCGTGTTTTGCTTCACAACCTTAAAACAATAAGGCTATGAAAAAAATTATGTTTTTGTTAGTTGCCGGGATAGTCCTGGCAATAACCCCCAAACAATTAGCCGCGCAACATCCCAAAACTTCGGTGGCTGTTTTACACATAGATACCCGTGGTTTGGGTTACGATGCTGTTGCCATGGGACATTTGGTCCGGCTGGAGTTGGAAAAGCTGAATACGTATGAAGTCCTCGACCGCTACGATGTAGATTATCTTATCAAAAAAAATCAGTTAGATGTAAATGGCTGTTATGGCAAAATCTGCCTGATTGAAATCGGTAAGCAGCTACAGCTTAGCAAAATGTTTAGCGGTTCGGTAGAGATGCTGGGCGAAAAAATTATCATTCAATTCAGACTGGTCGATGTTCAGGCGGGAGTAATTGAAAACGCTTTGGTTAAAGAATTTCTCCATTTGCCCAAAAACCTACAAGAGATGATACAAATCTGTATGGCTGAGATGTTTAGTCGCCCTTATGACAAGGAAGTGGAACGTCAGTTAACCGCCAGTTATGACCTAGAGAATTACCGAAACAATCCGGGTAGGTATCGGCTTCAAAATGATGGCCCACGGATGGGCTTCACTTTTATGGAAGGAAACGCTGCCGCCACCTTTAAAAATCCAATCATCGACGGAGGTTATGGATTCAAAAACACGCTCATGTTTCAATTTGGCTACCAGTTCGAGAAACAATACCTGAATGAAGGTCGCTATCAGGCGCTTTTCGAATTCGTCCCCATGATTACAGGCATAGATAAACGTCTCTTCATCCCGAGCGTTACTTTTATGAATGGCATTCGTGACAACAAAAGTGGCTGGGAGGTAGGTTTCGGTCCGACTTTTAATGTAGTCCGTTTCAAAACCGGCTATGTAGACCGGGAAGGCGTATGGTACGACAACCCTGTTGAAGGCATTGATATGGCCAAAACGCAGCGTGTTGACTCACGAGGTACACCAGCATTTAATGCAGGTTTTATACTGGCGGTTGGAAAAACCTTTCGTTCAGGCAAACTTAACATACCTTTGAACGTGTTTTGGGTGCCTTCAAGCAATGGCTCCAGATTTGGTGTCTCCTTCGGCTTTAATGCCAAAAATGACGAGAGGTATAAAGATTTATAAGCTTAAAAAATACAACATAAGTCAAGGAGGCGATGCCTCCTTTTTAATTTCTGGCTATATTGCACTTATTTTTCAACACAAACCACCCTGTCCATCTCAAGCGATTCAAGATGATTGTAGCCCCTATTCCAGAAAATGAAACGCAACGCTTGCAGGCCCTGAAAAAATATCAGGTACTTGATACAGAGCCGGAACCGGAATATGATGAATTGGTGCAACTCGCCTCCGAAATTTGTAATGCGCCCATGTCGCTCATCTCTCTCATCGATACCGACAGACAATATTTCAAATCAAACAAAGGTTTTACAGGCTCTTCATCACCCAGAGATACGGCCTTTTGCACGCATGCCATATTGGATGACACCATCATGGAGGTTGAGGATGCAAAAAAGGATAGTCGCTTTCATGATAATCCATTTGTAATCGAAGACCCCAACATTCGATTTTATGCTGGCATGCCCTTGGTTAATCCTGAAGGCTATAAACTTGGCACCCTGTGCGTTTTAGATAAAAAACCCCGAAAACTCACAGTTTTACAGCGTCAGGCTCTGAAAACACTTGCTAGGCAAGTCGTCAAACAATTTGAGCTCCGTTTGAAAAACCAAGAGCTGAATCGCTTATCCGACATCCAAAATAAGATGCTATCGGTTATCTCACACGATGTTCGCGGGCCTTTAAACAGTCTTCAAATTCTCCTGGAGTTCATTGATCCGACCGAAACAGATACCCAGGAATTGAAGGAGGTGTTGGCCGATGCTTTAAAACTTGTGGGTAATGGTCGGGAATTACTGGAAAATATGCTTGAATGGGCCAACTCAATGCAGAAAGATGGCGGATTTTTTCCTGAGATGGTCAATCTGAAATCTTTGACAGAAGCATTGTTTCAAGCCCACGAAGTTAAAGCGCGGAAAAAAGGACTGGAACTAGTGAACAAAATGCCAGACAATCTGGAGGCCCGAATTGATAAGCAGATGACCACTTTCATTTTGCGGAACCTGTTAACCAACGCTTTGAAATTTACAGCGAGCGGCAGTATATCAATTCGAGCTAAATCAATTCCTGGTGGTGTCGAATTGTTTGTGAAGGATACCGGCTGTGGAATATCGCCTCAGGATTTACCCAAACTCTTACATTGGGGAAACCGTTTTACCACCCGCGGCACAGCCAAGGAAGGTGGCGCTGGCGTTGGTTTGTTGCTTGCCCGGGAATTTATTCACCGACATGGAGGTGAACTACGTATTGAAAGCACCCTTCATGAAGGTACCACTATGCATTTTACATTGATGAATCAGGAGGTATGAAGTTGAAATATACACTTGGCTTTTTCCTAATTAGCCTGTTGCTCTTGCCCACTTCATGTAAAAAGCTGCGGGAGATTACCCGTTTTGATATCACGACAGTTAGTTACGCCACCATACCTTCCGGAGGTATCGTTAATTTGCCATTTCAGATTTTTACACCTGACATCGAGACTAATTCGGCACAGGAGTTTGAAACCAATAAAACCGAAGCCAGGCTCGTTCGTGCTGCATTTTTGAAGAGTCTGACCTTGAACATCCACCAGCCCAATCAAGCCAATTTTGACTTTTTGCGTTCGGTTGAAATATTCATCTCCGCTGCTAATCTGGAAGAAAAACGCATAGCAGCTCAAACCGACATACCTCAAACCGGCTTAAAAACCTTATCCGTTGGAACCGATGACGCTATCGATCTGAAGGATTACATTAAAGGTGATAAATATAAACTGCGTGTTCAGGCAGTAACCCGTCAATTGCCTGGCAGTGACGTTACAATACGTATCAATAGCAGATTTGAAGTTGAAGCTAATATTTTCTAAATTACCCTGAAGCGGGTAGTTGCTTGCCCAAATCACGGGATAGTGCAGCTTATTCTTCATAGCTAACTTGCCAAAAATTAGTTATGAAAAAATATATTCTCCAGGCCGCATGTTTTTTGATGCTGTTTTCAGCCTGTAAAAAGGAAGAAACAGCCGGTCCAACACCTACTTCTCCCGCTGCAGGCAATCCCAATACAGCATTGTATTATGGCGATGCTGACGGCGTACTTGTAGGAACTCGCTCTGTAACGACTACTGAAACACCTATAGGACCATTTGATGTGGTTGCAGGCCTTGCTTCTGCCTTTTTTCCTTCCTCAACCGGTGGTTTTGCCACACTCGTAAATGCTGGTGAAGTGAATGTAGCCGGTGCCCCGCTTACTTTTACTTCAGGAGTTTACACAGGTGGTGTTACAACTACTAATCCGCAAGGAATCGACTGGACAGTTTCCACCCCTTGGACAGTAGCCGGTGGTGGCGGTGTTCCAGCCATTTCCACTACTATGGGTGATTTCCCGAGCACCAACTGGTCGATAACCAGCGGTACGCCGAGCAGTACTGCTGCATATACCCTCAGCTGGGGCAGTGTAACCGGAGCCGACAGCATCACCTGTATGTTGGCTGGCGGAAGTGAAGCCATCATAAAGGTTGTTCCCGGCAATGCAACTTCCTGTCAATTCTCTGCTGCTGAAATGACCAGGGCAGGCAAAGGCCCGGGATTGATGCAAATCAATCCTTACAAGCTAAGTTCTATTACTGTGAGTGGGAAAAAAATCTATCGGGTGAGACAAATCGCAAAATCAAAAACAGTAACTATCAATTAGTTGCTTCGGTTTGGTGGTTGAATCCCTGCTTTTTCGCAGGGATTTTTTTATTCCAGGGTTGCACGAGTACTTTCCAGTTCTATATTTGCAGTCCCATTCAACACCAAGGTTCGGTAGTTCAGTCGGTTAGAATACATGCCTGTCACGCATGGGGTCGCGGGTTCGAGTCCCGTCCGGACCGCAAAAAAGCCTTAGAGAAATCTAAGGCTTTTTGCTTTTATACCCTCCAATGGCACTTTAAGCCGTATTTTGGTCAAAATATTGCGCGTCCAGTTTTCGGTTCAGGGGAACAAATCCCCAAGCTTTTATCCCCACTTTCGGTCTGATACCGACTAATCCCTATATTCGCAGGTCAAAACAAGCTTATGATTTTCCTCGATTTCGAAAAACCCATTCAGGAGATGTACCAGGAACTGGAGAAGCTCCAGGAAATCCAAGAAAAAGGCAAAACCGATGTATCAGCCTCTATTGCCGATCTTGAAAAGCGCATAGATGAAGAAAAAACGCGGCTGTATACCGGTTTAACAGGCTGGCAAAAGGTACAGGTATCCAGGCATATGGAGCGGCCATATACGCTCTATTATGTAAATCAGATGTGTACCGACTTTATTGAACTGTTTGGTGACCGCAATATTCGTGACGACAAAGCCATCGTAGGTGGTTTCGCCAGTCTGGAAGGCCGCACTGTCATGTTCATAGGTCACCAAAAGGGCATTAACACCAAAATGCGTCAATACCGCAATTTTGGCATGGCCAATCCGGAGGGTTATCGTAAAGCCCTTCGTCTGATGAAGATGGCTGAAAAATTCAATAAGCCTATTGTCACTTTTATTGATACACCAGGCGCTTATCCAGGTATCGAAGGTGAAGAGCGCGGTCAGGCCGAGGCCATTGCCCGCAATATCAGGGATATGTTTATGCTGAAAGTTCCTGTGATTTGTATTATCGTAGGTGAAGGTGCCTCCGGTGGTGCCATTGGCATTGGCGTAGGCGACCGCGTATTTATGCTCGCCAATACCTGGTATTCTGTTATCTCACCAGAATCATGCTCCTCGATTCTCTGGCGCAGCTGGGATTATAAAGAAACCGCAGCCGAAGCCCTCAAACTTACAGCCGACCAAATGTTGGCCAACGGTTTAATCGACGGCATCATTGAAGAACCCATAGGCGGCGCCCACGCTGAACCGGAAGCTATGGCGGCCATCCTCAAATCCAAACTTATAGAGACCCTGGATACACTTGAAAAACAAACGGTCGACGAACGTATCGCCAGCCGCATTGACAAGTTTTGTAAAATGGGTGTGTTCAACGAATAATCAGCTATCGGTTGTAGATGAAGTGAATATCGAGCGGTTTACCGGCGATATTCACTTTGTCAGACATCAGTCCCATTCGATCAAGCTCGATTGCATAAGTTGCCGATTCTGTTCGATAAACACTTACCCTTGTTTGGGTGAGTGGCTCATATTGTGTAATGCTTGAACTGCTGTTCCAGCCAAAACCAGTATTTAACTGATCTGATTGTATATTATACCTGTATAATTCTTCACCCGAAACAAGTTGAAAGATTGGAACGTTACCCAAGCTGTCGTAATAGACTTTTTCAATTTTTTTACCCACCGGCAATTCACGTATGGTAGTGAAAAGATTACTGCTGAAATAATAGCGTACGATAACTCCCCTGCCTTGTCGGCTGCCAAAAAATACGAGGCTATTAGGGCTCTCTTCATATACAAACACCGGCTCAAAATCCATCGGCCTGCTATAGATGATGCCCTTGCCAACCGGATGTATCATATATAGGTGAAATGTATTCAGATTGGCACGTTGTTGCTCAACAATGAGTAAATGCTGTGGCAATCGATGAATAAAAACTGGCATAGCAGTAGAAGCACTGCTGTATTGAAAAACAGGCTTTAAATCTCTGCCATAACCCAAAATTTGCCCATTTTCAAAGGCAGCATAAATCAAATCGCTACGGTAGGCTGTAACCGACCGGGTAGTCGTATTGGGAAGTGCAGGTGTAAAACCAGCCAACTGGTTAAAATTAGGAGCACTTAGCACCCTTACTTGTGGGCGGGCTGCTTCGAAAGCTACCAGACTTTGGGTCGCCGAGAAGGCCGCTCCGCCGGCATAAGTTCCCGGCCAACTGAGTTGTTGGTAGCTCAGATCCGACTTAAATATGGTTACATCCGTTTGGTTCGCTCGTTCAGATAGAACTATTATCCCATTCAGCCGCAAGGGAGCTTCATTCAAAAGTATTTTGAGAAACTTTCGACCCTCACTCTGGCCATTGGAGGCAGTTGCCAGCAAATAATAATCGCCAGAGCGTAATTGTTCACTGGTAATGGCGAATTGAAACTGCTGACTGTGGTTTAGCTCACCATTCAGTTGTACGTCCTGAACCGGCCCTACGCGCTGAAAATTAGCATCTACCAAACTTAAGCTCAGACGACGTAATCCGGCAGCGTCTTCAGCCAGGAGTTGGATACGCACGGTGTCTGGAATTTGCAGGGCCAGTTCGTTGGCCTCAGTGGCAAAACTTACTTTCGGTGGAGGCAGTTGGCTAGCTTCTTTTTTACACCCAAGCAGGAATAATATCAACAGGCCCGACCAAAGCAAGCCTTGCAGGTTTAAATTTGTAAATCGACTCATAATCGAAATTTACAATATGTCTGATAAAAAAACAATAAGTGAAGCGGAGGCGCAAAAGCGTATCACCGACCTGACAGCTGAATTGTCGCAGCACAACTACCAATATTATGTGCTCGACCAGCCCACAATTAGTGATCAGACCTTTGATTTTATGCTTAAAGAGCTCGAAAGGCTTGAAAATGAGTTTCCTCAATTTAGATTACCACATTCACCCACTCAGCGTGTTGGCGGACAACCACTCAAAAAGTTTACATCAGCCCGACACAAATTCCCCATGTTATCATTGGGGAACACCTATTCTGAAGAAGAATTAATTGAGTTTGATCAACGTGTAAAGAAAACTCTGGAACAGGAGTATAAATATATCGGCGAGTTAAAATTCGACGGCGTCGCTATAAGTCTTACTTATGAGAAAGGTCAATTGGTGCAGGCAGTTACCCGAGGCGATGGTCAAACCGGCGATATCGTAACTGAAAACATCAAAACCATACGTTCCATACCCCTTAAATTGGAGGGCAATGACTACCCGGAACTTTTTGAAATACGAGGCGAAGTATTTATTCGCCGACAAGATTTTGATCAACTCAATAAACAGCGTTTAGAGGCTGGTGAGGAGGCTTATGCGAATCCCCGAAATTTTGCATCGGGAACACTTAAGCTGCTCGATTCCAAGGAAGTCAGCAAACGTAAACTCGATTGTTTCCTTTACTACCTGAATATGGAGCAATCTGTCTTCAAAACCCACAGCGAAAGCCTGGCAGCTGCCAAAAATTGGGGATTTAAAATTTGTGAACACACCACCCCGCCAAGCTCACTCTCAGGCATACTTGATTTCATTCATCGCTGGGACCAAGGACGAGATGATTTGCCTTATGACATCGACGGCATCGTGCTCAAAATTGACGATTATCAACAGCGGGAAGAACTGGGATTTACTGCCAAAAACCCGCGCTGGGCCATTTCCTACAAATATAAACCAAAAAGTGCACAGACTATACTTGAAAATATTGGCTATCAAGTCGGGCGAACGGGTGCTGTAACCCCTGTTGCCTGGTTGAAACCAGTGCTGTTGGCTGGCACAGTTGTTAAACGAGCATCGTTGTACAATGCTGATGAGATTGAAAGACTCGATTTACACGAAGGTGATACCGTTTTTGTTGAAAAAGGAGGAGAAATTATCCCCAAAATTACCGGCGTAGAACTAAGCAAACGAAGTCCCCAGGCCAAGGCTTTCCGCTACATTGATCACTGTCCAGACTGTCAATCTCCGTTACAACGACAGGAAGGAGAAGCCATTCATTACTGTCTGAATGAAAGTGGCTGCCCGCCTCAGCAACTGGGTAAGTTGGAGCATTTTGTGAGTCGTAAGGCCATGGACATTCAATCGATTGGCAAGGAAACTCTACAACAGCTATTGTCGGCTGGCTTGGTGAAAAATTATGCCGATTTGTACAGCTTAACAGTGAAAGACTTGATAGGATTAGAACGAATGGGTGAAAAAACCATTCAAAATATACTTCAGGGCATTGCTGCTTCAAAACAGATCAGTTATGAAAGGGTCCTTTTTGCCTTAGGCATACGTCATGTTGGCGAAACTGTGGCCAAAACCTTGGCCCGTAATTTTACAAGCATTGATCAATTGTCGGTTGCATCGCTCGAAAGCCTGACCTCAATTCATGAAATTGGGTTTAGGATTGCCGAAAATGTAGTTGCCTGGTTTGCAAACACCGAAAACAAACAACTACTTGAACGGCTGAAAACGGCTGGATTGCAGTTTGAAGGTGAATTCATGGCCGCTGAAAAACTGGGCAATCAGCTGGAAGGAAAAAACTTTGTGGTAAGTGGCGTTTTCGAAAATTATGAAAGAGAAGCGCTTAAAACACTCATTGAAGCACATGGCGGCAAAATTCAAAGTGGTGTAAACGCCAAAACCGACTTCGTAGTTGCCGGTGCCAATATGGGACCGAGTAAGCTCGAGAAAGCCAATTCCCTTGGCATTCGGGTAATTGATGAAAAAACCTTTGAAGCATTGTTGACATGATGTTGCCCCCCTTTATCCGGCTTTGGCTTTGGAAAAAACAGATGAATCGGTTGAGGAGAAGCTATCAAATTAACGGAACAGCTAAAAACTTTGCACCTAAACGTTGTGTCCTGCTTTACCCCGCTGATGTAGCTGCCTGGTCGCAATTAGTAGAACAACGTACCCAGCTTTGGCCGAATAGTCCGCTGGATTTTGCATTCATCGGTTACACTGAAACGGACAAAGAACCAACAAATGTTGTCCCACCTTATTATCTCATGCACAAAAACCAATTAGGTACAGCTTACAATTTACCTGAAAACTGGTTTCAATCGTGGTCGCGACAAACAGACTTGCTACTGGTTGCTAACCCAGATGCCTACCCTGCCCTCGATTTACTCGCTGCACGCTTCCCTGCATTTTTCAGGGTGAGTGTATATGCGACGGAATTTGGTGAACTTTACAACTTCGTGCTTCAAAGTGGCCCCGACGCACCTGAAAGTCGCTTGGGAGCCTTGCACGTCTATCTTCAAAAAATAATGCAGTTATGAATTTTGATTTCACCGGAACCGGCGTTGCCTTGGTAACCCCTTTTCACCGCGATGGTAAAATAGACTTTGAGTCTCTCCAAAAGGTTGTCGATCATGTAATTGCCGGTGAAGTCGACTTTTTAGTCGCCTTAGGCACCACAGGTGAAACGCCAGCACTGAGCAAAAACGACCGTATGGAAGTTACGCAAGCCATATTGCGCGCCAATGCTGGTCGTAAGCCTGTAGTACTGGGTATGGGAGGTAACGATACAGCCGAACTTCTCGACTACCTCCAGGCCTTTGATATGCAAGGTATTGCCGGCTTGCTATCGGTGACACCCTATTACAATAAACCAAGCCAGGAAGGTCTTTACCAGCATTACAAAGCCATGTTGAGTGCCACCGACTTGCCCATCTTACTGTACAATGTTCCACCGCGTACCGCCTGTAATCTAAAGGCCGAAACCACCTTGCGTTTAGCCAATGATTTCAATCAAATTGTTGGTGTAAAGGAAGCTAGTGGCGATATGGGACAAATTATGCAGCTCCTATTGCAACGGCCTGAAGGTTTCAAAGTTTTGTCGGGCGACGACCTGCTTACCTTGCCCATGATCAGTTTGGGCGCAGAAGGCGTAATTTCCGTCATTGCCAATGCTTATCCTGTAAAGTTCAGCAGCATGACGCGTGCCGCACTCCAAGGCGACTGGCAACTAGCCCGTCAGCTGCATTTTGAGCTTTTACCCATGATGAATTTAATATTTGAAGAAGGTAATCCCACCGGGGTTAAAGCAGCTATGTACTGCCAGGGATTACTCCAAAACGAATTACGTCTTCCATTGATAACATCGAGTCCCGACTTGACTGAACGCATACGTCAGGCACATCTCCGACTCTAAACCAGAACTACTACCTTAAAATGAGAAAAGCTCACCCGAAGGTGAGCTTTTCTGTTTTTGAGTATCGAACGGTAGATTAACCGGCGTTTTTGCGGTTCTGCACATCCAAACGGATTTCCTGACATTTGTTTTTCAGGTCCTGAAGGCCTTTACGAACACGGGTTCCAGCTGCGCTGTTTTCTTTGTCGTAGAACTTTTCAAAGTCTTTTTCCATCGACATGAGGAGGTTTTTCAGTGTTTCGAATTGATTCATATAGTAGCGTTTTTAGGTTAGACTTTCCAAAAATATGCTTTTCCGCCAAAAGGCAAATAAAACAACGATTTTTTTATTTCAACTCATCGAAACTACACCATCGCTGGCATAGGCTCCGGCCTTGAGTTTTGCCGAAACTTGGGAGAAGGCATGTAGCGTTTCTTCCACATCTTCAAGGCTATGCGCTGCTGTTGGGATGAGTCGGAGAAGGATAACATCCTTAGGAACGACGGGGTAAACCACTACAGAGCAAAAAATATTAAAATTTTCTCTGAGGTCGACTACGAGGGCTGTTGCCTCGCCCAGGCTACCTTTCATCATGACAGGCGTAACCGGCGAACTGGTTTTACCCAAGTCAAATCCGCGTTCTTTCAAACCATTTTGTAAGGCATGAACAATGGTCCACAGTTTATCCTTCAATTCGGGGCGATCACGAAGCAGTTCGAGTCGTTTAATCGCTCCGATGACAATGGGCATAGGGAGACTTTTAGCAAAAATCTGAGAGCGCATATTGTAGCGCAAGAAGTCAGCGATTTCGGGACTGGTGGCAAAAAATGCGCCGATGCTGGCCATGGATTTGGCAAAGGTGGAGAAATAGATATCCACTTCATCGGTGACACCCTGGGCTTCGGCTGTTCCTGCGCCTGTAGCCCCCATGGCACCGAAGCCGTGGGCATCGTCGACCAACAGGCGGAACTTGTATTTTTTCTTGAGTTCAACAATTTCTTTGAGTTTGCCCTGTGCACCTGTCATGCCGAATACTCCTTCGGTAATCAATAATATAGCCCCTTTATTTTCGCCGGCTTCGATGAGTTTGGTTGCGCGTTCGAGCTGTTTTTCGCAGCTGGCTATATCATTGTGCTGGAACATGAATCGTTTTCCGGCATGTAAGCGCACGCCATCTACAATACAGGCATGAGATTCGGCGTCGTAAACGATGACATCATGTCGATCGACCAGCGCATCGATGGCTGAAACAACGCCCTGGTAACCATAATTCACCAAAAGGGCTTTGGGTTTGCCAACAAAAGCAGCTAATTCATTTTCGAGTTGTTCGTGGTAATTTGAGTTACCCGACATCATGCGAGCCCCCATTGGGTAAGCCATACCGAATGCAGCGGTTGCATCGTTGTCGGCCTGCCGTATTTCAGGGTGGTTGGCCAGGCCCAGATAGTTATTCAAACTCCAGACCAGGCGCTTTTTGCCACGAAAAATCATTCTACTGGCAATATCGCCTTCCAGTTTTGGAAACATATAGTAGCCTTCGGCTTCTTTGCGATGTTGCCCAAGCGGCCCCATACGGTTGTTAAGCTTCTCAAATAAATCCACGAAAAGTCAGTTTAAGAGGTTGAGTGCTCAAAATTAAGCTTTATGTGCAAGTTGTAACTGTTCACTGCAAAAAATCAAAATAAAATAGGTTGCAGGAATAATGTATATCTAAAAATCTTGTTTGAATGAGTGCCGCTTTAATGTTAATTTTGCAGGCTATGACCAAAATGCGGCTGAACCGCTACTTGCTGATATTTATGGGTATGGTGATATTAACCATCACCCAATCCTGCGATCCTTATAATAAGGTGTTGAAGAATCCTGATTTGAATTTCAAATACAAGATGGCTCAGCAGTACTATTATCAAGGATCTTATTACCGGGCACAGCCACTATTGGAAGAGTTAATTACAGCTTTTCGTGGTTCAGACCGTGCCGAAGACGTTTATTATCTATATTCCTGGTGTGATTACCACCTCAAGGCATATACGCTGGCTAGTTTTCACTTCAAAAATTTTACAACCAGCTTCCCCACCAGCAAACGGGTTGAAGACATGGATTTCATGTATGCCTATTGCCTTTACCTGGAATCGCCCAATTTTGCCCTGGACCAGATCAGCACACGCAAAGCCCTGGAAGCTTTTCAGCTATTTGTAAACAAACATCCATCGAGCAGCCGCATTGGTGAATGCAACAGGATGATGGACATTTTACGGGCTAAACTTGAGCGAAAATCTGTAGAGAGTGCGCTGCTCTTTTATCGGATGGAAGATTATCGGGCTGCAGCTGTGATGTTGCGGAACACCTTGAGCGACTATCCGGATATCGAACAACGTGAATACTTGAGTTTTCTAGTGGTAAAATCCTATTACAATCTGGCTCAGAATAGCGTTGAGAGTAAAAAAGAAGAGCGTTATAATGAAACTATTCGTCAGTTTCAGGAGTTAAAGGAAGACTATCCCAACAGTTCTTATCTAAAGGAGGCGACCACTTATGCCACCAAAGCCCGCCAGGAACTTCAAAAGTTGGCCGAAAAACCGCCGGTTCCTGTACAACCCAAAGTAATTAACTAAGCACATCATATGGCAGCTAACAACACCGAGACCCGCAATCTGCATCAGATTGACAAAAAAACGGGCAATTTGTATGAATCGATTGCAATTGTAGCCAAACGCTCCAACCAAATCAGCGTCAAAATCAAAGAAGAGTTGAATGCTAAGCTGGCTGAATTTGCCTCTTCGAGCGACAATCTCGAGGAAGTATTTGAAAACCGGGAGCAAATCGAAATTTCAAAGCACTATGAGCGTATGCCAAAACCATCGCTCATTGCTATTGAGGACTTTATGGAAGACAAAGTGTACTTCCGCAATCCTGCGAAGGAAAAGAAAGGCTGATTTCCATGCTCACCGGTAAGAAAATCTTATTGGGAATCACCGGGAGTATAGCCGCTTATAAATCGGCCTCGCTTGTGAGGCTGCTTAAAAAATTAGGTGCCGAAGTGCAGGTGGTTGCCACCCCTTCGGCACTTGATTTTGTAACTCCTTTGACCCTCTCTACCCTATCGGAAAGGCCCGTATACAGCCAGTTCGTGAAAAATGAGCAAGGAGAATGGGTAAATCACGTTGATTTAGGACTTTGGGCTGACCTGCTGATTGTTGCTCCTGCCAGCGCCAACACCCTAGCTAAAATGGCAAAAGGCAGCTGTGACAACCTTTTGCTTGCCGTTTACCTTTCGGCCAAATGCCCTGTATATTTCGCTCCAGCCATGGATTTGGACATGTATAAACATGGCAGTACCCGAGCGAACATTCAAAAGCTTATTCAGTTTGGCGATCATTTTATTCAGCCAGGTAACGGCCCATTGGCCAGTGGCTTAATAGGCGAAGGCCGTATGGCTGAGCCTGAAGAGATTATTGCGCAAATACAGAAGCATTTCCATCGACCAGCTTTGTGGGGCAAAAGGGTACTGCTAACTGCAGGTCCCACTTATGAAGCTATTGATCCCGTGCGTTTTATAGGCAACCGCTCAAGCGGTAAAATGGGCTATGCACTGGCCCGGCAATTGATTTTGGCAGGTGCTAAGGTTAAATTGATTAGTGGCCCTACTGCGTTGGCTATTCCTGAGGGATTGGACGAATTTATACAGGTGGAAAGTGCAAATCAGATGTTTGAAGCCTGTAAAAGCGCATTTTCGACAGCCGACATCGCTATCATGAGTGCAGCAGTTGCCGATTACAGTCCAGAAAATGTCGCCAATCAAAAAATCAAAAAGTCTGATAATTCGCTGACCATCCAACTTAAAAGCACAACCGATATTCTAGGCTGGATGGGGAATAACAAAGGAGATAAGCAATATTTACTGGGTTTCGCCCTCGAAACCAACGATGGTCTGAACCACGCTAAATCCAAACTTCAACGGAAAAAGCTAGATGCCATTGTTCTGAACAGTCTTGAAAATCAGGGTGCCGGCTTTGGTCATGATACCAATCAAGTGATTATTCTTTCAGCACAGGGAGAGGAACACCATTTATCTTTAAAATCCAAAGACGAGATCGCCGCCGAAATCGTTGTTTACCTGGACGAGCAAATCCGACATGCGAAATAGATTAATACTGCTTTTATTTTTTATCCCAGTTGTGGGGTTCAGCCAGGAATTAAATTGTCGTGTAACCGTAAATTTTGCGCAAATTGGCGGCACAGATCAACAATTCTTCACGAATATGGAAAATACCATTCGTGATTTTCTGAATACTCGTCGCTGGACCAACGATGTATTTCTGGAGCAGGAACGTATCAGTTGTAATATTACCATCATACTCGAGCAGCGCCCGAGTACCAATCAGTTTGTCGCCAAAGCTCAGATTCAGGCTGTAAGACCTGTTTACAATGCCTCCTACAGCAGTGTTTTAATTAATCATACCGACCCGGACTGGACTTTCATTTTCAATGATTTTGAACCACTCGAATTCAATGAAACTACACATCTGAATAATCTGAGCTCATTACTGGCCTATTATGTATATATCATTCTGGGTTTGGATTATGACTCTTTTGCACCATTAGGTGGAACTGAAATGTACCAAAAGGCGCAGAATGTATTACAAAATGCACAAAATGCTCCGGAATCAGGTTGGAAGCAAGGACAAAGTTTGCGTAATCGCTTTTGGTTGTTGGATAACCTTTTAAGTCCGCCCTTCCGCCCCTTTCGCGAGAGCATTTATGTTTATCATATGAAAGGTCTGGATGGTATGCATAAAATGGAAAAGGTGCCGGATTGTCGGAAAGAAATTACCAATGCCATTAAAAAGATGCACGAGGTGCATCGTCAGAAACCCGGCTCCATGGTTCAGCAAATCTACCTGGCAGCCAAAACCACCGAAATTATCGGCATCTATTCAAAAGCTACACCGGAGGAAAAGTCAACCGTGCTAACTATGTTATCAGAAATTGACCCTTCCAACATCCTCCAATATCAAAAAATTACGCAACCATAGTGCCTTTTTCAGCTGCATCCCCTTTCCTTTGTAGGACGCATGATTAAGCAACTCAGCATACGGAACTTTGCCATTATCCAAAGCAGTGAACTTCGGTTTTCGCCTGGTTTGACGGTGATTACCGGTGAAACCGGTGCTGGAAAATCCATCCTATTAGGTGCACTCAATCTGTTATTAGGTGCCCGGGCTGATGCAGGACAGCTTTATGATGTGCAAGAGAAATGTGTAATAGAAGGTCATTTCTTATTTAATACCCCGGCCATAACAGCTTTTTTTGAAGCGGAAGATTTTGATTTCGACAGCAAAGAAATCGTACTTCGGCGGGAATTGCTTCCGAATGGTAAGTCGCGGGCATTTATTAACGATAGTCCAGCCAGTGTGGCTCAGCTGCGAACCTTAGGTAATCTGCTGGTCGATATAAGCGGCCAGCACGAAACCCTCGAGCTCAATACCCAGGCTTTTCAGTTCGAATTTGTGGATGCCATGGCCAATCAACTCGATGAAGTAGCTGCATACAACGCTGCCTATGAAGATTTACGACAAATCCGACAACAGATAGCTGCATTGGAAGAAGCTGCCGGTAATCAGCAAAAAAACCTAGACTACGACCAATACCTATTCAACGAACTGGAATTGGCCAAAATCAACAACCCTCAGGAATTGGAACAGTTGGAGCAGCAATTCAGTGTTCTCCAAAATGCACAGGCCATTGGGCTAGCTTTACAGCAATTGCATTATGGGCTAAGCGAAGCAGAAAATTCCCCGGAAAACAGCCTATCTGCCTTGCTTGTTGCCGGTCAAGGTATTAGAAGACTCGATGAGCATTTATCCGAAATCTATAATCAGCTGCAGGAGACAAAATCTACTTTAGCCGATTTGGCCCAGGAAGCTTTTCATTTACAAGAGGCCTTTCAGGCAGATGAAGAAAAACTTCAGCGCTTAGAAGCCCGGCTGAACGAGCTGAATCGGCTTTTACAAAAACACCGGATGCAGGATTTGTCGGAGCTCATCGCTTTAAAAGCAGAAATTGAGGCGCGCATCCATCTGGTTCAGTCGAGCAATGAACATCTCCTGGAGCTTCAAGCCAAAGCGATGGTGTTGGAAATTCAAGTTGATGAACAAGCCCGTCAAATTTCAACTAAACGCCAGGCCATATTGCCAGAACTTGAGCAAGCCATTCATGCCTTATTGCCCGAGATGGGAATGGTTCATGCCCGTTTTACCATTGAACACAAAAAATTGACGCAATTACATGCCCGGAATGGCTGGGACCAATTGCGTTTTCTGTTCACAGCCAATCAGGGCAGCGCTGCGCAAGAGATACATAAAGTGGCATCAGGTGGTGAGTTATCCCGTCTGATGCTGGCAATTAAAAGTCTTTTACACGACCAACTGGCCTTACCTACGGTAGTTTTTGATGAAATTGATACCGGCATATCAGGTGAGACTGCCATTCGCATTGGACGTGTATTAAAAAAATTAGCCAGTCGTCATCAGGTAATTTTGGTAACTCACCAGCCACAGATTGCTGCTAAAGGTGATTTGCATCTGTTTGTTTCCAAAACCTTGAAGGAAGGGAAAACGGCTTCACACATCCGTATTCTCGACGGTGAAGCTCGGGTTGAAGAGCTTGCCAAAATGATTGGTGGTGACCAACCGAGCGATATTGCAAGAGAACATGCACGCGAATTATTCCATATCTAATATTTCTCTATTTTTGATACAAATACATAACCCATGTCATACCAACTTTTGAAGGGAAAAAGGGGCATCATCTTTGGCGCACTCGACCCCAACTCTATCGCCTGGAAAGTAGCCGAACGTGCTCATGCTGAGGGAGCTAAATTTACCTTAAGTAATGCACCTATTGCTTTGCGCATGGGCAAAATCAACGAATTGGCCGCTGCATGTGGCGCAGAAGTCATCGGAGCCGATGCTACCAGTGTAGAAGATCTGGAGAATTTGTATGCCAAAAGCGTGGAAATATTGGGTGGTAAAATCGACTTCATCCTACATTCGATCGGTATGTCACCGAATGTGCGCAAGGGTATTCATTACACTGAAACCAATTACGACAACTTCCATAAATCACTGGATATATCAGCACTCTCCTTTCACCGCGTGATGCAGGTAGCCATGAAAATGGATATTTTAAGTGAGGGAGCTTCTGTTTTAGCACTCAGTTATATCGCCGCGCAACGTGTGTTCCCCGATTATAACGATATGGCCGACGCTAAAGCTCTACTTGAGTCTATTGCCAGGAGTTTTGGCTACCATTTAGGTAAAGCCCATAAAGTTAGGGTGAATACCATCTCCCAATCTCCTACCCGCACAACTGCAGGTAGTGGTGTGAAAGGCTTTGATGCTTTCTACGATTATGCCGATAAAATGTCGCCATTAGGCAATGCCAGCGCTGAATCTTGTGCCGACTATTGTATAGTTATGTTCAGCGACCTTACCCGTATGGTGACTATGCAAAATCTTTTCCATGACGGCGGTTTCTCCTACACCGGAGTTAGTCAGGAATTGGTAGAGCAGATGCAAAAAAACAACGACTAAAAAACTATCCCATGGAACAGGCTAAAAAACCCGTTTTGGTCCCGGTTGATTTTTCAGACAGTACCGTTACCACCACTGCCCATGCCGCCTTACTTGCCCGTACCTTGCGGGTAGATGTAGTTTTTCTGCATGTCATAGAAACCTTGTTCGATGGGTTTAGTGTAGCCGGACTTGCTTTTAACAGTGACTCGAAGGAGAATAGCATTGTTGAAGAAGTAGAAAACAGAATGAAACTTTTAGTGCAGAAGTTTGAAGCGGCCGGTAATCATTGTAAATATCAAATCGAAATTGGCAGCATACACAAGACCATAGTCAAAGTAGCTGAGCAATTGAAAGCAGGATATATCGTTTTGGGTGCGCATGGCCAGGCTGGATTTGAGGAATTTCTTATTGGCAGCAACTCATTCCGGGTAACTGCCACTGCACCTTGTCCGGTCATTACCTTGCACGACGACAGTCAGTATACCCAAGGCTATAAAACCATCGTCATGCCCATCGATACCAGCTTTTACAGCCGGCAAAAGGTGAAAGCTACTGCTCAACTGGCGCAGGCCTTTGAGGCAAAAATTCATGTCTTGGGAGTATCTATTGACGATGATGCTGAAGCTGTTCAAAAAGTGCATACTTTATGTCATCAGGTAAGTGAATATCTGCATGCACACGCCATTAAGCACGATGTTTCTTATGAAACCGGTGGCAATATCACCGACAGCACAATATTGTATGCCAAGGCCTTAAAAGCAGATCTGATTTCCATCATGACGGAGCAGGAACCCTCGGTGCGTAGTCTGATCATGGGAGAATTTGCCCAGCAGATGATTAACCGCTCTCCGGTTCCTGTGATCAGTTACCGGCCACGGGAGGTGAGCTCTTTGGTAGATTTTTCGCTTTAAACAGCATTCTTATTAAACCGGCAAAACGCCGGTTTTTTTATGCTCCATGGTAATCTGCTGATGTGGTACGGCACTTCGTTTGCTTGGGGAATGTGCAGATGTGCCAAGAGCATCTCGCTCTAGCGTTTATCGGTCATTGCTCGTCGAGCCAAGGGCAGTTTTCTCTCAACTGTCTCTCCATCTCAACTGTCTCAACTGCAGTGACATCTCAGTTTTGATTTTGGAATTTGGAATTCCGCTGTGCGGCTGGCAAAAAAAAATCCCGTCCTTTTGAGGGGACGGGATTGGTACCAGGCTGGCAAC
>DAIQOK010000020.1:0-72469 GCA_036787895.1 Bacteroidota bacterium
CGCCAAAAGTGGTAATATCATCATCCGTCAGCGAGGCACCAAACACCACCCGGGCAATAATGTAGGTATTGGAAAAGACCATACCCTATTTGCTTTGGTTGATGGAACAGTAAACTTCAGAAAAGGCGAAAAAGATCGTTCATTCGTATCTGTAATTCCTTTCGAAACAGAAGAAACCGCTAATTAAGCGTTCTTCCAGCATATAAAAAGCTCCGTTCGTTCTGAACGGAGCTTTTTTATTTTCAGTCCTGCTGATTTATACCTGCAGCACACCCATATTAAACCGTTTGGTGATAGGCGCATGATTCGCAGCTTCAATGCCCATGCTGATTACTTTACGGGTATCCAGTGGATCGATGATACCATCTACCCACAGCCTGGCAGCCGCATATTCCGGGGTAGTTTGGCTGGTATAGCGGTCGGTGATTGTTTTTAGCATTTCAGCTTCTGCTTCAGGAGTGACGACTTCACCTTTGGCTTTGGCTGCACTTACATTGATTTGTAAGAGCACTTTGGCGGCTTGTTCACCGCCCATAACCGCCATTTTAGCAGTTGGCCAGGCGTAAATCAACCGTGGATCGTAGGCTTTGCCGCACATGGCATAATTGCCGGCACCATAAGAGTTTCCGGTAACGATGGTGAACTTGGGCACGACAGAATTTGCAACGGCATTCACCATTTTCGCCCCGTCTTTGATGATGCCGCCATGTTCGGAGCGACTACCCACCATAAAACCGGTCACATCCTGCAAGAATACCAATGGAATTTTTTTCTGATTGCAATTGGCGATAAAACGGGTGGCTTTATCGGCGGAATCAGAGTAAATCACCCCGCCAAACTGCATTTCGCCCTTTTTGCTTTTTACGATTTTTCGTTGATTGGCGACTATACCTACCGCCCAACCGTCGATTCGGGCATACCCACAAATGATGGATTGACCAAAGCCCTCTTTATACGGCGTAAACTCACTCTCATCCACCAAACGTTCAATGATTTCAAGCGTATCGTAAGGTTTGCCGCTTATCGGAAACAGACCATAAATATCTTCCGGCTTTTTTTTGGGTGCAACGGGTTTTACCCTATCGAATCCGGTTTTTTCGGCCTGACCTAATTTGTCTACCAATTTGCGGATGGTTTCCAGACAAGTTTTATCATCTGGCATCTTATAATCGGTCACGCCACTGATTTCGCAATGGGTTGTAGCACCGCCTAGGGTTTCATTGTCGATATCTTCGCCTATAGCCGCTTTCACGAGATAGGATCCTGCTAAAAAAATGCTACCGGTTTTGTCTACAATTAAGGCCTCATCCGACATGATGGGGAGATAAGCACCACCAGCAACGCAGGAACCCATAACAGCGGCAATCTGCACTATGCCTTCCGACGACATGATGGCATTATTTCGGAAAATGCGACCAAAATGTTCCTTGTCAGGGAAAATTTCGTCTTGCATAGGCAAATACACGCCCGCACTATCAACCAAATAAATGATGGGGATTTTGTTCTCCATCGCAATTTCCTGGGCCCTTAAGTTCTTTTTGCCGGTAATTGGAAACCAGGCACCAGCCTTAACCGTAGCATCGTTAGCCACAATCACGCATAAACGTTTGGAAACATAAGCCAATACAACCACCACCCCACCCGACGGACAACCACCATGTTCGGAATACATGCCTTCGCCGGCAAAACCTCCTACCTCAAGTGGCTCTGTTCCCGGATCCACCAACAAAGCAATACGCTCTCTGGCGGTAAGCTTGCCCTTCTCGTGAAGTTTGGCGATGGCTTTGTCGCCTCCGCCTTTTTTAATTTGTTCAAAACGGCTTTTATACTTAAAAAGGAGCTGTTTGTAGTCGTCTTCGTTTTTATTGAATTCCAAATTCATGGTTCTGGCTTATGGTCGGTCAAAAATAAGGCTTAGCGTGAATTGTTTCCCTTTATTGTACCTGATCTTCCTCATCTAATTGAAAAAGTGCCTCAACTGTTTGCTGCAGAACTACTGCCAGTTTAAGCGCCAGCACGGTCGATGGTACATATTTGCCCGATTCGATAGAGTGAATGGTTTGACGGGAGACCGACAGTTTGTCGGCAAGTTCCGATTGTGTTATCATGAGCGCACTTCTGGCAGCTTTCACCTGATTTCTCATACTTCCTCCAATTGTTTTGAAGCTTTCCACAATAAATAGCGGAAGCGGAGACCAAAAAGCAACAATAAGGTGAACATATTGTAAACCAGCACCGTGAAAAAATCAGAGCCATGCACAAAAACAACGGCTAGGACCAAAATGCCATAATGCCACCAAACCGACCAGCTCAGGGCCCTTAACCGTAAAATTCCTGTCCATTCGTCCTCCCTTTTTTCGGCTGAGAAGACGAGCAACAATAATCCGGTAATCACGCCAATGGCTGCCAGTTCATCGGTAAAGTTTAGGTCGCCCAACAGCACATCTTCTTTCCAAAAGTTAAAAAGCCAGCCATGTTTAACATCCAGCCATGACCAACTAAACTCGAGATACATACAAGCCAGCCCTAAAACGAGACCCGGAAGAAAGAGTGACCAGCCCAGTAGTCGGTAGCAGTTGGGAAAAAGCAGTAATTTTTTCATGACACAGTTTTTTATGTGATTTATAAAGTTATTGCTAAGGTATTCTCACCACAATGTTAAGTAAACTTTACACAATGTAAAGTATGCTTTACGTTAAAAAAATACAAATCACCTCATTTACACAGGGTTCAGCTAAATTCTCATCACTGAGCTGCAAAAAAGTCAGAAAATCTTACCTTTGCGCTGGGGTAAGTCTTGTACGACCAGCTCCTGCTGAATCCCCCAGGGTAGGAATACAGCAAGGGTAGGCGGTTGAGCGGTGCGATGCAAGTAGCTTACCCCTTTTTTATTGCCTTACACACTGCAGGTGCTGTTTTTGCAGTACCGAGCAGTCCATCATAAAGTCAAAAACAGCCTTATGAAATTTTTCATCGACACCGCTAATCTCGATCAAATCCGCGAAGCCCATGCCTTAGGTGTGTTGGACGGCGTTACCACCAATCCAACGCTCATGGCCAAAGAAGGTATTTCCGGAGATGCCAATGTGCTTAACCACTATCGCGCCATTTGTGCCATAATAGATGGTGATGTAAGTGCCGAAGTTATCAGTACTGATTTAGCCGGCATGATTGCTGAAGGTGAAAAACTGGCAGCACTGGACGAGAAAATCGTGGTGAAAGTCCCCATGATTGCCGATGGTGTAAAGGCTATCAAATATTTCAGTAGCAAAGGCATCAAAACCAATTGCACCCTGGTGTTTTCTCCGGGTCAGGCCATTTTAGCCGCCAAAGCAGGTGCTACCTATGTTTCTCCTTTTATGGGGCGTTTAGACGACATTTCATTTGATGGCATTCAACTTATCGAACAAATCGTTCGTATTTACACCATCAATGGTTGGGAAACTGAAGTTTTGGCTGCTTCTGTTCGCAACAGTCTGCATATTGTAAAATGCGCCGAAGTAGGTGCCGATGTGGTTACTTGTCCATTAAGCGCCATTTCAGGCTTGCTCAATCACCCGCTGACCGATAAAGGTCTGGCTCAATTCCTCGCCGACCACGCCAAAGCCAACAAAGCCTAACTGTAGCCTATATTGATATCCATCCCGTTTTCTTCGCTGAAAACGGGATTTTTTAGGCCTGCTTTCCGGTTGAAATAGAATTTTCTTAAGTTAAATTCAGCTCTCTTTTCATAAATCGGATTAGTGCCCTCGACCGTACCGACCACGGCAACCAACGAAAAATCAGGTAATTCAAGCGGTTCGACCAGCCAGGAATAATCAGGGGCTTATTTTTGCTTAAACCTTCTAAAGCAATACGTGCGATTTCATCCACCTCCATCACTGATTGCCGCCCGAGCCAATTTTGATTTTTGAGTCGAGCACTCACATCGGCATTCGTCATCATGCCGCCTGGATGCAATGCAAAAACCCGGATATTGGTTTGTTCGCGCAATTCCGCATCTAATCCCAGACTAAAATGCGTTATAAAAGCTTTGGTTGCCGGATAAACGGTCTTGTAAGGCATAGGAGTAAGCCCTGCCATACTCGACACATTAAGTATACGCGCTGGATAATCCCCTTTCAGCCGGGGAAGTAAAGCATGGGAAAAAAGCGTGGTATGCATCACATTCAGGAGGATTTGCTGCTCCAACCAATCGGCGCTTGCTGTTTCAAAAGGCCGACTTCCGCCAATACCCGCATTGTTGATGAGTAAATCGAGCTGGATTTGATTTTGCTGCAAATAATCGATGATTTCGGTCCGAAAAGTAGTTTTGGTCAGATTACCTTCCAAAAAATGAACCTTAACCCCGTAGGTTTGGGTCAGTTCAGCAGCTAACTCAGCCAAGCCTTCATCAGCCAGCGACACTAGTATTAATGCTCGACCAGCCTTTGCCAATCGGTGGGCGAATGCTGCACCTAAACCCGTGCTCGCGCCGGTTACCAAAGCATAGTATACTTTAAGATCAGTTAATTTGCTCATCCCCTGGGGTGAAATTTCATGACCACTTCTCGCAGATAATCTCGACTAATATGAGTGTATATTTCGGTAGTTGTGATACTTTCATGCCCGAGCATATCCTGTACCGCACGTAAATCGGCACCAGCCTCTACCAAATGGGTAGCAAAAGAATGACGAAAAGTATGCGGGCTAATGGCTTTGCGAATACCTGCCTGTGCTGCCAATTCTTTGCAGATGAAAAAGACCATAATTCGTGTCAATTGCCGACCATTTCGACTTAAAAAAACATAATCTTCCTGTCCTTTTTTTACATTCAGGTGAATACGTGTGCTTTCCAAATACCATTGAATGGCATGCTGCGCCTCCTGACCTATCGGCACTATCCTTTCCTTATCTCCTTTTCCGACTACCCTAATAAAACCCGCTTGAAAAAAGAGGTTTGATAATTTTAGGTCAACCAATTCCGTGACCCGCAGTCCGCAGCCATATAAAGTTTCGATAATGGCCTTATTGCGGTGCCCTTCAGCCTTACTCATGTCGATGCAAGCGAGCATAGCATTAATGTCTTCCAACGACAAAACCTCGGGCAATTTGCGTTTTAAACGCGGCATTTCAAGCAATTCTGCCGGATTATCCATCATTAAACCCTCCAAAACGGCATATTTATAAAAAGCTTTGATGCCGGAAATGATACGGGCTTGCGATGTGGCGCTCAAATTAAACTCATTGACCCATATCAGGAACTTCTGCAAATCGGGATGTTTCAGGTCGCGATACGAGGGTTTTTCAGGCAACATACTGGCATATTGAGCCAATTTACAGATGTCATTCAGATAAGCTTCCACGGTATTGGTTGATAAGGACCGTTCCAATTGCAGATATGCTTTAAATCCTTTGATTTCCGCTTGCCAGTTCACTTATCTTTGCCTTAAGTCCGACTAAGTTCGTTTATTCAAAGTGAATCCAAAAGCCCGCATTATTATCATCAATGGCCCCAACCTTAATTTGTTGGGAAAACGCGAAACCAATATTTATGGTAATCAGGATTTCGAGTCCTTTTTTGAAGGTTTATCGGCTGATTTTCAAGACTTCGACCTTTCCTATTACCAATCGAATGTAGAAGGTGAACTCATCAATAAACTACATGAAGTAGGCTTTAGTTACAATTACATCTTACTGAATGCCGGTGGTTATACTCATACCAGCGTTGCGCTTAGTGATGCTGTTGCCGCCATTCAAACGCCGGTGATTGAAGTGCACATTTCTAATCCTCAGGCCAGAGAGGAATACCGCCACATCTCCTTATTAAGCAAAAACTGCAAAGCGGTAGTAAGTGGCTTTGGACTGCACTCCTACTTTGTTGCCTTGCTGGGAATTCGTCGCTTACTTTAGTCTTTGGCTTCTATGAAGCGATTGGTAGATACAAAACCTGGCATTCGTTTGCGGCCCAAAACGAAATAATCCAACACAATACTTCCCTGGTAAATCTCTTTAAAACTACCTCTCAGCCGTTTTTTGGGTATTTGTCGTCTTTTTTCGCCATTAGTGCGGAACTGTTTGTAAAAGTCCATATGTGCCGCGATAACAGCCTTAAAATCGGGCTTTGAGCCACTTAATAAAAATTTCATGGCTGCCGGAAAATCGAGTATCATTCGTGACAATACTACCAAGTACATCTGAAATACCGGTAGGTTTTTCTGCAGCGTAATGAGACTGTTCCTGAAATTGAGAAAAGTTTTTCTCGGATTACCATAGGCCAAAGAGCCTCCACCCAGGTGATATACCACACTTTGATGGGTTTGAAGCAATTTATAACCGGCATTATGCAGCCGCCAGCAAAAGTCGATTTCCTCCATATGCGCAAAGTAGTCGGCATCCAGCCCGCCTACTTTCCAGAACACATCGGCCTTCACAAACATACAAGCCCCCGAAACCCAGAACACCTCTTTTTCGTAGTCGTATTGCCCTAAATCAAGCTCTAATCCTTGAAAAACCCGACCGGCACAAAAAGGATAACCCCACCTATCAATGTAGCCACCGGCGGCGCCAGCATATTCAAACAGGGTTTTATCGGTCCATGACAACAGTTTTGGTTGCACAGCTGCCACTGTTTGATGATTTTTCATCAACGCAATTGGCCGGTCAAGCCAGTTGGGCGTAACTTCTACATCGCTGTTGAGCAATACATAGTAGCGGGCTGCGATCTCTTGGAGACCGGCATTGTAACCACCGGCATACCCTAGGTTTTCTTTGAGCTGAACAATTTCTACGCGACCACCATAGTGAGTACGCAAAAAGGCCACCGAATCATCGGTAGAGTTATTGTCGACTACATACAATTTCCAGTCGCTATAAACTGTTTGCAAAACACTCGGCAAATAGGTTTCGAGGTGTTTTCTTCCATTCCAGTTTAAGATGACAACAGCTACTTCGGGATATTCAGCCATTTTCTACTTCTGCTCTTTTTAACTTCCAACGTTTATGCGACCACAACCAATATTCGGGTTGTTCGTACAAAAATTCTTCTAATGCAAGGGTATGTGCTGCTGTAATCTCACCGGGCGCCGTGGTTGTCGGCTTATCGGTAATTAATGCCAGGGTAATCGTATAATACCCCCTTTTAACTCGCCTCATTTTACCAAAAACTACTGCTTCATCGTATTTTTTAGCGATGTCTTCAGCGCCGAGATAGACTGCTGTTTCCTGGTTTAAAAAATTAAGCCAAATGAACTTATTGTGCCGCATGGGCGACTGATCTCCCCCAAAAAAACTGGCATGAGGCCTGGTTTTATAACTTTCGATGGTTTTAAATACAGCCTTCATCGGAACAGCCATTACTCCAAAACGACTTCTCAGGTCAATCATGAGCTGATCCATACCTTTATTACTCAAAGGCTTGTAGACGAAAAAGAGCTGGTGTTTGGTGTATCGTGCTAATTGTTTGGCGTACCATTCCCAGTTGGCGTGATGTCCCAGTAGATGAACCACGCTTTGCCCCTTGTCATAGAGGCTGTTCATCACCTCCGGGTTCAATAGTTTTACCCGTTTGTCGAGCTCTGCCTCCGAAATCGTCAAGGTTTTAAAGGTCTCAACAAATTGATCACTCAGGTACTGGTAAAACTTTCGGGCTATCCGCTTAATCTCCTCTTCGCTTTTTTCCGGAAAACTATTTCTCAGATTGGTGAGCACTACATGTCGACGGTAGCCAATCACATAATAGTTAAGCACAAATAATAGATCACTTAATGCGTACAACAGCCAAAAGGGTAAACTCGAAAAAATAAGAAGTAAGAAGCGTTGAAGCCGGTAACTGAGTGTGGTCATGCTCAAGCTTACTGGTTCCGGAAATTATCTTCTAAGCGCGTACCAAAGTGATCCCGGTTCTGGGTATCGTCGAGATTTTGAAAAGAAGTGGTGCGACTGAATAAAATCAAGCGCCACTGCGGATCGAAGGTCTCCCCTAGAGCTTCAGAGTGCAAAAGTTGATAGTCGTTGGTCACCATATCCGGATTGTAAAACACGAAGCGAATGTTGCGTTGCCCCTTGTATTCGTAATACCACCAAATTTCGTAAGGATAAGCACTCGGCTCATTATCAACTACAGTTCGACTGTTAGGTGAACCATACTGAAGATATACCCGACCTCTTTCGGTTTCATAGCCCCTGCTGATTTTCGAGCTAAACAATTGATTGGCCTTTTGGACTTCTTCCCGGTAAGCTTCAAAAGGGGCTGCAGGATTAACTTTATTCCGTGCTTCCCAGAAACTCAGTAAATAGCGTTTCAATAATTCTTCATCAACTTCCTTTTGATTGAGGAGGTTGTCGGCATATTCCCGCTCATTCCGTTGGGCAATGGGTCGGGTAGATTTGATGAATTCTTTAAGTTGATCGCGATTAAACTTGTCGACAAACGTCCCAGCCAACATCGTAGCCAACAATTTTTGCTCATCAAAAGCCACATTGGTATTCATCCGTTGCAGATGAATCAGCTGTTGAGCAATTAAGTCATTCGTCTTGCTTCTCAACTCCAGTTTGAGATTGTAATTACCAGAAGCAACATCATCCAGTAAAATAGCATCGGCAATGGCTATTACCTGTTTTGGCGACCTTTTGTAAAACCGGCTGCTATTAGCCACCACTGCACCTTCGGCCGTTTCCAACCAGCTTTTTATGATAAATACGGTGTCGGGGGCTAAGGTTTGTGAACCATAGATTTCAAAATAATATTGTAAAGTGTCGTCCCCATCGCCAAAAAATGTAGATGCGCGGGGTACCATCACTAGGCCATTTTTGCTTAGTTTGTTTCCAGCGGCCGCCGGGCTGATTTTGCTGGCAAGCATAATGTCGGATAGTATTGGTTTGGATGGGCTGGCTGCAAAAACAATTTTTTCAACAGCGGTAGCGGTATTGCTGGTGTCATATTTATCTGTGATGCGAAGGTGCATGGTATAGGTACCGGCAGGCAGACCAAAACGCTGCATGTCCAAAAAGGCAAAATCGGTACTGCCATTAGTATCGATGACGGGACTTTTGAGGGTATATTTGTCGAACAGAACTATGGTGTCGTTGCGCGAAAAATCAATCGTCAGTTCAATTGCGCCTTGTAATTGATTAGGCCCGATAGCACTAAAGGCAATTGAACGGGAATTGATCGATAGATAAGTTTCGATATAAGGACCTTTGTCGGGTTGCTGAAACACACAATAGCGGAATTGTGCATCAATAGCCTTGGCCGACAGGCTGGTTAAAATCAGACAGAATAACAAAAAAAATGCAGCGAAACCGCGCAAAAAGAGAAGATTAAACATGACAATGCAGGAAGACAATCGGGTTGCGCTCATGGCTTTACATTACTTACCCGCTATCGGGTGGTTTACAAATTTAATGAAATACCCCACCTTTCGCTTGGAGAAATGTGAGCATTTTGTCAAATCGACCGGCCGCAACCGCTGCGAACTGGCTACAGCCCAAGGTCGACAGACCTTAAGTATTCCGATTTTAGGTGGAAGAAGTCAGCAAACCGTCATTACCGAAGTAAAAATCGCCAACGATAAACCCTGGCAGCGGCAGCACTGGCATGCCATTCGAACAGCCTATGGCAAGGCTCCTTATTTCGAAGATTATGCTCCTTATTTTGAGGCTTACTATCAAAAAAAATATGAAAGCCTGTGGGATTTTAATATGGAGCTCCTTCAGCAAAGTTTCTATTTGCTGGGATGGAAAGCACAATTCGAATACAGCCTAAGTTATGAGAAAAACTCAAGCCCGTCAATTGTCGACTTTCGTACTGCCGACAGCCTTCAGCTTGAAAATCAAGCTGCTTATTATCAAGGATTTGAAAGCAAGACAGGGTTTTTATCTAATTTAAGTGTGCTCGACCTGCTATTTCATCTTGGTCCACAAAGTATGGCCTATTTAAGAAGTTGTTCGCATTAAGCTGAAGTGCTTAACCTTAGAATAATCGAAGCTCCTTATCTTCGCAAACTATGAAGCGCATACTGCTCCCGATTTTATTGTTGCTGGCTAGTGAAAGTCAGGCTCAATTCGATCAAAAAACCATACAAATAGGCAATATTGGACTGAATGTGACCAATGTAGGTACCATTGGTCGGCCTAACGTACGAAATGACCCTCAAGGCCCACCTTCGATGGAATACCCATTAAATTCAGGTGTGGAGCATCTTTTTGAGGCCGGTTTGTGGATTGGCGCCTATCAGAATGGACAAATAGCAGTGTCTACTGGCTCGCTCGACGATGCTTCGGGTTATGCCACCGGCAAAGCAGGCTTCGAATTTTCGGCGCTTCCCGGCTCTCCCATACTGCAACGTTCCAGTTTACCGGGTAGTGAGGTGTTCAGCACCCAGGCCATTTCTCATGAAGACAATATCCTGAATTTCACCGATGAATTCACCATCGTTCCCGGTACAACTCAACCTATAAATAATCACCTGAATCCCCTCAATGCCCGGGTCAGGCTCGAAACTTACGCCTGGAACTTTTCCTTTGCCGATTATTTCGTCATACTTAACTATCAAATAACCAACAATTCGAACACCGCTTGGGATTCTGTTTATCTCGGCAGTTGGAGTGATCTGGTAGTCAGAAATGTAAATGTGACAACCGATCGGGGAAGTGCCTTTTTCAACAAAGGAAGTATAGGCTTTGAAGACACATTGCTGGCACTTTATGCTTACGATGTGACTGGAGATCCTGGTTTTACCAATTCTTACGGCGCTATTCAGCTGTTGGGTGTTGAATGGCGTAACCAGTATTTTCATCCAAATAATGCCGCAACATTCACCAATCAGGGATTACCCGCACCACGAGCCAACCCTAATTATTGGCTCTATAATGTGGCGGCACCAACGAACGACCAACAGCGATATGACCGCATGCGTAATCGAGGAGATTTTAGTTCGGCTGCCGGGCTGGGTGCGCCTGCGAACCGGGTACAGTTGTATAGCATTGGCCCAATTACCCGGGTAGAACCAGGCGAAACTGTCGGTCTGGTGCTGGCCGTGGTCTGTGCCCGCCAAATCGACGATGTGCCCAAAGATAGCTACAATGCCAGGGCCTTTTTGCGTGAAAATCTGGGCTGGGCCAAACGCACCTATGTGGGTGAAGACGTTAATGAAAATGGCCGCTTGGATGCCGGTGAAGACATCAATTTTAATGGTCGACTTGACCGTTACATTCTACCTGAACCCACCAATCCTCCCAAGGTTCGTTTTGAAACCAGCTCAAACAAAGCCATCATTTACTGGGATAGCTCAGCGGCTCTTTCAATAGATCCAATTACGAAAAAAATGGATTTTGAAGGTTATAGGGTCTATCGTACCAAACCCGGTGATGATTTGAAACCCAATTTATTGGAACAAGCAGCGCTCATTGGCCAATGGGACAAGCCCAACAATGGCATTGGATTTAATAATGGTTTTGATGGTATTAAACTCAATACCCCAAAAATGTTTGAGGGTGATACCACCAAATATTGGTATAGATTTGAAGTCGACAATTTGCTCAATGGCTGGCAATATCTGTATATCATCACCTCCTTTGATGAAGGTGACCCGGCTATTGGTTTGCAGTCGCTGGAATCTTCCAGGATACAAAATGCTTTCCGTATCTTCCCCGGAACCGAAGGCGGTCCGATGGGAAAAACCAAAAAAGTTGGGGTTTATCCAAATCCATACCGGATTTCCGCAGCCTGGGACGGCACGACGTCGCGGACCAGAAAAATCATGTTCTACAACTTGCCTGAGCGTGCCGAAATTAGAATATATACGCTGGCAGGAGATATTGTAGCCACTTTGCAACATGACGCCGCTGCCGATTTTAATGGGTCCAACAGCGGCTGGTACACCAGCTTCGGTGGCAATCCTGCAAATACAGTCCTGGCAGGTGGAGAACATGGCTGGGATGTGCTTTCCAACGACAAACAGGCTATTGCCTCAGGTTTATACCTCTTTAGCGTGAAAGACCTTAAAACAAACGACATTCAGACGGGCAAATTTGCCATTATTCGCTGAGCTCACATCAAAAATTATCCAAAGGGCCCTGAAAAATCAGGGCCCTTTAATTTTTAGTCTTCCTGTTGACTTGCCTTCGATTTGGCTCCAAGCATGACCATGTCGGAAATGACAATTTCGCAATAATAGCGTTTGTGTCCTTCCTTGTCGACATAGGTGCGATTGTTCAGCTTACCCTCAACGGCAATTTCAGAACCTTTTTTCAGGTACTTTTCAATCAGGGTTGCTACTTTACCCCAGCCAACCAAATTGTGCCATTGGGTTTCTGTTACCCGCTCCCCTTTGTCGTTGCGGTAGCTCTCATTGGTGGCCAGGTTCAACTTAGCCAGTTTACGATTGGTACCTACTTCCTTGATCTCGGGATCCGTGCCGAGATTACCTATCAGTCTTACCTGATTTTTCATGTTACTCATGGCTTTAAGTGTTAAATGATAAAATGGTTAAAAAAATCGGGCTAAACCCGTAAAACAAAGGTGGAAACGAGATAAAAACTAGTCGGATATTAAGCACTTGAAATCGAAAGTAAACGACAACAAACGCTTAAGCCATCCACCTAAATCATCTGCCTTATGGAAACCATGACATGTATGGAATGCGGCAGCCCTATCAGAGGTCGTCGTGACAAAAAATTCTGCGACGATAATTGTCGCAACACCTACAATAATCGCCAGTATACTGAAGAATCAGCTGCGGTAAGAAGCATTCACAACATCCTCAAACGAAATCGTCGCATTTTGGAAGCCATGGTTGACAAACAATTAGGTAAATGCCGGGTGCATCGGGAGCTATTGTATGAAAGAGGTTTTAATTTCAGCTATCATACGCATTTGCAGACTACCCAAACAGGCAGCACCTATTATTTCTGTTTTGAATATGGCTACCTTCCCTTGGAGCAGGAATTTTTGATGGTGGTAAAACGTGAGCTGAAGCGGTAAAAAAAAGTCCTGCCTAAGCAGGACTTTTTGGGTGGAAGATGGGGCTCGAACCCACGACCCCTAGAACCACAATCTAGTGCTCTAACCAACTGAGCTACAACCACCGTGTATTCCTGAAAACATCAGGATAGTTAAGGGAATGCAAATATAGCGGCTTTTTGAAAATAACTATGTGCTTTTAGCCGTCTGTCTCAAATTTTTCAGCCATGCCCCCAATGAAACCAGTCGCAACAGAAATGCAGCACCTGCAGCAGTGTTCAACAACTCCTGACTTTGTTGTTCAACTTGTTTACTATCAACTACTTCAGGCAAATAGTGCAGATAGGATTTCCAGGCAGGCCAAAGTTCTTTCATCCAGGTTTGTGTGGGAGTTGTAAAACCCTGTTTGTCTTTTCGATTGAGAATAATTGCCGGTAAATCACCCTGCATGGCATTGCGCAACAACAATTTACTCTGACCGGCATGCATTTTAAATGCAACAGGTAATTGTAAAAGAAAACTGGCCAGTTGAGGATCATCTGCATAGGGTGCCCGGTTTTCAATAGAAACCGACATGCAGTTCCTGTCGCCCCAGCGTAAGAGATTTTTCAAGTCGTAACCATACATTTCTTCCATTTGTTGCGCATTCACCCCACTTTTTGGTCTTGTAGTAATGAATTTCAAAGAAACCGGCCAATGTTTACGTTTAAAATCTGCTTTGAGGAAAGCTAATTCCGGTTTACGTTTCTTTAATTGCTGCCTCAATAGTGCAGCAAAAGGATATTCCAAAAACCATCTCGGGAAAAAACTATAGGCCAAACTTTTAGCGATGTAACGCTTGTGCCTACCCAAGCCGTCGAACAGTCGATTTACACTAAAATTTTCCCAGGCCTCACGGTAATAACTTAACCAGTAGCGATCATAACCCGAGAAAAGTTCGTCACCCCCCTGCCCATCCAATAAAATGCTAATGCCTTGCTTTTTGGCCGCCTCAGTAATAAGCAATTGTGCCATGGTACTTAGTGCCAATAAGGGACCATCCTGTATACTTACCTGATCCTCCAGTCGATGAACCAATAAGTCGGACGTAACCGGGACCCGCTGCCAATTGGCATCCAGCTTCCTTGCTACTTCCCGCGCATACTTTGCTTCATTTTCAGGATGACCCTCATAAACAGCGGTAAACAAGGGAAATTCAGGTGATTGAGCAGCCAAAGCGGCTAAGGTACTGCTGTCGAGTCCACCAGAAAGACTGGCCCCAATTTTTACATCAGAACGCAATCTTAGACGAACAGCATATGCCAGCTTTGACCGAATACTTTGGTTTAAATCTGCTGGCATAACTTGAGCAGCCATATTTACTTTAAAATATGCCAGGTGATAGTTTCTCACTTCCATCGTCCCGCTGGTACGATGATAAAGCATCAAATTACCGGCAGGTAGCTCATTTACTTTATCCAGCAAATGACCTTCTGCCTCATCCATGGAAGCATGGACCAAAAAAGCGTACAAGGCTGATTGGTTGAGATCACCTGGTACCAAAGCTGTTGCGAGCAAAGCTTTGACCTCAGAGGCGAAAATTAGTAAATCTTTTTGCTGATAATAAAAGAGCGGTTTTACCCCGCTAGGATCGCGAACAAGCCAGAGTTTATCTTGTAACCGGTCGTAAAGCGCAAAAGCCCACATGCCCTCAAATCGATGTAAGGCTTCTTCCTCCCACTCCTCCCAGGCCGCTAACAATACCTCTGCATCGCCTTGGGTATAAAATCGATGACCTAAGGCGGATAAAGTCTCTCTTAATTCAATGTAGTTGTAGATTTCTCCGTTGTAGCTCAATATATAACGACCACTTGCTGAAATGCGGGGTTGGTGGCTCGCCACGCTTAAATCAATGATGGCCAAACGACGATGCCCAAGACCGACATAAGCCGGCGTATCAACAGGCAATGAGTCAACTTGCTGCCTGATTTCGGCCGGGCTGTCGTGGTCCGACCAAAACCCCTCCTTTTCAACTGATTTTGTCCAATAGCCTGCATCATCGGGTCCACGATGTCGGAGACTGTTGTTCATCAACTGCAACAATTTACCAGCTTCAGTTTGCTGATGAGTACTAATTACGCCGCAAATTCCGCACATACTGTTTAAATAAATCCTGAAGCTGCATCCAATCGGCATGCTGTGGTAAAAGCAGTTGGTAGGATTGCTTTTGTTCAAATATAAAATACCAGGCTATGAACAACGCCGCAACTCCGTAGGCTATAGAAGATGCAATAGCTGCACCTACCAGACCATAAAGAGGCATCAATCCATAATTGGTGATAGCTACCAATAGCAAAGTGAGCAAAGAAATGAGAAAATTGACGGCCAGTCGCCCTATACCTGCGTAATAATGAATCAGAATATTAGAAGCAGCCAGGGCGAGAATACCGGGAAACATATAAGCAATGAGCAATCGTACCGGTCCAAAGGCCTTCCCAAACACAAAGACAAACAGGCTTTCGGGTAAAATCAACAAAACCAACATGGCCAAAGATGTTAACGCTACACTCAATTTCATCAGACTTACCGTTAGGCGGGCAGAAGTTCGACCATCTTCCATATTCGCTATTCTCGACAATTGCACCAGGGAGATGCTTTGTGTAATCATCCACAGCGCTTCTGACAATGCTACTGCCACTGAAAACACCCCCAAGGCCTCTTTCGACAAAATAGCCCCAATGAGATAAAATTGTAATCGGTAGCCTAAAAACTGCGCAAAATTGGCACCCTGGGCCATGGCACCAAACTTCCACATGGCCTGTGCCACTCTCAACCAGCTTTTTCCATCATCTTTCTTCCAAACTGATCGGATGAGCCAAGCCGAAACCAAAAATGCCAATCCCCAGGCTCCATAAAAAGCCAGAATAAAAGTGTCCAGTTCCTTGGCTGCTCCCGCAAACAACATCCAACTCAACAGAAGCAATAAAACCGCATTAATTACGATGCCCAGTAAATTATCGGTTTTTATCTTTTCCAAGGCGAGTAACATATAACGATTTACAGCTGTCAGGTTAAAGATGAATGCTAATATCATCCAATGCCCTAAAGTAGGAGCCGGTAAGCCCATGCTTAGGTAAATGAAAGGTAAGAGCACAAGTGCAATGAAAATAGCCCACAAATAGGCCAAAACGAGCAATTTACGAACAGGAAAACGAGGTGCCAGATAAATAAGCGTACTTCCTCCGACAAAACCGCTACCCAATACAAAAAGGTAAAGTGTGGCAATCAACAAACTAATTTCTCCCCTTACCTCAGCCCCCATGATTCGAGCTGTGAGTACGACCAAACCCAAATTAAGCAGGGCATTAAGCAGCTTGCTGGCAAACGTATGTAGGATAACTTTGATCAATTCATTACCCCCTCAATGATACTAAGTAGTTTTTCAGATACTTTTGACTTTGAAAAGTTTTCATACACAAAATTATAATTTGAAGCACTTGGCTTTTCGTTAAAACATTTTTCAAAAGCCCTTTCCCAGGCCGTTAAATCACCAGCAGGCAAAGGAAAAAAATGATGGGCAGCTGAATAGAAATCGTAAGTCGGTAATGCTGTTGCCAGAACCGGACAATCACAGGCGAGTGCTTCTGCAATGACGATGGAAAAAGTCTCAAAATGACTTGGCATACACAAGGCAGTGGCGTTTTGATAACATGATGCCAGGGCCTGTCCTTCGAGGAAACCTAACCATTGAATACCGTCAACTTCGATATATTCCTGTTGCTTTGCTGTGATATAGGCACCAGCTACCTGTAGTTCAAGTTGGGGCCATTTCAAGCGTAAACTTTGCCACAGTTCTACCACAAAGCCAAAATTTTTCTCTGTTGCCAAATTTGAAATATGAAGCAGATACGCAGCTCGGTCAGTCTGTTTCGCCGATCCGGGTTTAAACAATTCGGTGTTCACCACATTAGGCAATAGGCTATATCGGTTGAGCAAAGCATGTGAGCGCATGCTGTTTGCGAGATAGTTCGAGACTGCCAGAATGCGTTCGGCACGGTCGGCAACCAGCCTTGTAAAATACTTTAAATAAAAACCTTTATAGCCTTGTCCTTCAGGCAAATAACCAGACCAATGTTCAATAATAATGTAAGGCCGGTTAAAAAGCAATTGATACAACCAGGCCAGTAAACCCGACCGCCACAATACATTTACCACCAGCAAATCACTTTTACCGGAAGTTCTTTCTTTCCGTCGAATCGCGATATGTAATGCCCACAAATAACGCCAGGCGCGCACCAGACCAAATCCGCCAGCGGGATAATGTGAGACAAAATGATCGACCCCATGAATCAGCTCTCTTCGAACCTCTATCTTTTTTACAGATACATCACTGATTGCTGCAACCAGCGCCACGCTATGTTTGGCATCCATGGCCGCAGCTTCTGCATGTTGCCAAATGAAGATGCCATTGCGGGAACCGGGCGATTCAGGGTACCACGAAGCGAGAAAAAGGAGATTCATATTCAGATGAAAATGCGAAATGCAGCAAAAGGAACGTTAAAACTACACGAATTCGCCTAATTTTGGACTTACGTTTCTTCAATAAACCTTTGAAAAGCCTCTTTTTATTCTTTTTTTGCCTGTTTCCAGGGCTATTGGGCGCTCAGACCAAAAGCATGATCACCATAGAAAGATCGCGTGAGGGCACTTACGAAGAGGTAAATGGCCAGAAGATGCGGAAACTCATTGGCGACGTCATTTTGCGTCAAAATGATGTACAATTGTATTGCGACAGTGCCTATCTCTACATCATCGAAAACAAAGCCACCGCTTTTGGTCGCGTTCGTATTCTCCAACCTGGAAAAATGGATGCTATAGCCAGCTATCTGGAATATGATGGCAACACCAAAGAGACCTATCTGAAAGGCAATGTGGTGGTTACTGATGGGGAAATGACGTTAAAAACGGAGATACTTCATTACAATACCGCCTCCAAAATTGCCTATTACAATACACCGGCAGTCATTACCAATGCCGAAGCTATTCTCAAAAGCAAACAAGGCCGGTACGATAGCAACCTGAAAAAATTGTTTTTCCGTAAAGAGGTCAGCATAGCCCATCCCGATTTTCGGCTACGGGGCGACACCCTGCACTACCATACGGTGCTCAAGAAGGCTGATTTTTTTGGTCCTACTTTTATTTATTCAGATAGAAGTACAACCTACACCGAAGGGGGCTGGTTCAAAACACAGACCAGAGAATCTTTTCTCACCAAAAACGGTCAGGTGGTAATCGATAGCCACCAATTCATTCGGGCCGATACGATATACTTCAACGACAGCCTGCAACGTGGCTACTGTAAAATCGGGGTACAGATCATTGATACCTTGGAAAAGACCGAAATACGTGGTGGTTATACCCGTTTCGATCGCAAAAAGGGAACTTCAGTCGTTTACGACTTCCCCTTGATGATGAATTTTAGTGATCCGGACACATTATATCTCACCGCAGATACCATTTACCAAAACCGCATTGGAGATAGCACTAATGTTCTATTAGCTCATTTTCAACCGGTTATTAAGAAATCTGATTTACTCTTGCTCTGTGATTCCTTGAGTTATGTTGAAGCAGATTCGGTCTTCAAATTTTTTAAGGATCCCGTGATTTGGTCGGATGATTTTCAAATTACCTCCCAGTTCATGGAGCTTTATACCCGTGGAAGTGAGTTTGACCGACTGGAAATGTATCGAGAGGGCCTGATGGTGAAGGAAGAAGACAGCATACGTTTCAGTCAGATTAAAGGCAAAGACATGACCGCCTGGTTTGCCGACCGACAAATGGCTCGGATAGATGTAAAAGGCAACGGCGAGAGTATTTATTATGTAGAGCGAGAAGATGGCAGTTTAATGGGTGCGAACAAGATTGAATCGAGCGATATTACCATACTCATGGAAAACAATCGACCAGTTGATATCCGCTTTTACAAGGAACCGGTAGCTATACTCCACCCCATCGACAAAGTAGATCCCTATGCCTTTCGCCTGAAAGGTTTTAAATGGGAAGCTGAGCGCAAAAAATTAGCCTCCTTCCGCATGGAGGAGGCCTTCATTTGTAATCCGGAAAGAGGCTTATACCAATTGCTTAACCTCCCGATAAGCGCTGCTCAACCAACTCCAGCAGTTCAGCTTCAAGTGCCAGCGCCTGCTTCAGAATAGTATCTGCTTCTGTGGTAACTTTATCTGAGTAACTTTTATCCTTAATGCCGCTTATATTGACTTTTACATTCATATATGCGCCATAAACAGCCGTTCGGGCACAAAGCACGCCAACACCGGCATCGGTTACAGAATTCGGATTTCCTTTTTCAATCATTGCCCGGAGGAGGGCGAAAGTCTGAATACATAAACGCATGACCGACAAAGGAGTTTCAATGGCCACCACTGTAGCCGCTTGAATGGCTGCTGAACGGATTTGTTTTTCCTCCACTGTGTTTTTTGGTAGGGCAAATGCCTGCATGATGCCATCAAAGGCAAGGGTATCTTCATCCACTTTCGCTAAAAGTTGTTCTTTCAGCAGTTGACAGGCCACAGCGTTTTTATTGAAGTAGTCGAATTGCTCTTCCCAGCCTCTTTTAGCTGCTGATAAATTGGCTACCATAGCCCCCAATGAAATACCTAAAGCACCAACATAGGCCGAAATCGAACCTCCGCCGGGAGCAGGTGATTCTGAAGCTGTTTCATTCGCGAAGGCTTTCAGGTTCATATTCACCAAACGACTGGCAGCGGCATTCGCTATGACATATTCAATGATTTTTTTCTGAGGATCAAAGGGTGCTAGTTCAGCCAACCCCATCGAACGAACGGCAGTCGTAATTAATTCTGCATCTGAAACTCCGGCAGAACGCCCCATTTTAGTCAGGAAGTACCTTCCGGCATCGAACAAGGCCTGAAGTGGAATTAATCCTACCAATTCTGAGCCGGTAATTCGCACCCCTCTTTCGCCAGCCGCACGCACTACCTCATCAAAAGCCTTGTGAACCGGAGTGACCGCAATATTGGTCAGGTTCATGGAAATTTGAGCAAAACCATACTCTTCGATGAACCAGCCCACCGCTTTCACCGACTTCAAGGTTCCGGGTATCCGTATGGGTTCTCCGTTGGCATCTGTCTCCACTTCTCCTAATACTGGATGGCCCTTGCGTTTAATTCGGCCGGCTTCGCGTACATCAAAGGCAATGGCATTGGCAATTCGTGTAGATGGTGTGTTGAGATTGATATTATAGGCAATCAGAAATTCACGTGCTCCGATGACCGTTGCACCCGATTGCGCATTGAAGCTGGCTGGCCCAAAATCAGGCTTCCAATTGGGATCTTGTAATTTTTTAGGCAGTCCTTCATATTCGCCAGCGCGAATCGTAGCCAGATTTTCACGTTCTGGTTTAGAAGCCGCCTTTTCGTAGAGATAAACCGGTATGCCCAATTCTTCACCAACCCGCTTACCCAGTTTACGGGCATATTCAGCGGCCTCTTCCATGCTCACACCGCTGATTGGAATCAATGGACAAACATCCGTAGCCCCCATACGCGCATGTTCACCACTGTGTTTACGCATATCTATCAGTTCTGCTGCTTTTTTGATAGCCAAATAGGCTGCTTCAATTACAGCCTCAGGTGCACCCACGAAGGTCACTACCGTCCGGTTGGTAGCTTTGCCCGGATCAACATCCAACAATTTCACCCCGTTTACCGTTTCAATCTGGTCGGTAATTTGTTTGATTACAGCCATGTCGCGACCTTCTGAAAAATTCGGTACGCATTCAATCAGTTTTTGCATCGGTTTAGACTTAAAGGTGCAAAGTTAGGGTTTAGCCCGACGCAATAAAGAGATAACATCTTTGTCCTATATTGCCGCAAAGAAGTACTATGATACGGTTTATCTTCAGCTGCTGCCTGCTTGTTTTGCCATCTTTACTTTGGGCTCAATTAAAATCGGGTCCTATGTTGGGCCATATTGAATTACGTTCGGCTAAAATCTGGGTACAAACCGAAAAAGAGGCACTTGTTCGGCTTGAAATAAAAAAACAACACAGCAAAGGTTCATGGACATGGGCTGGCACACAAAAAAGCGGGGCAGAATCAGCCTATTGTTTAAGTTTCGACATCAGCCAACTCGAACCGGGGACCACTTATGTTTACCGCCTTAAAGTGGGGGGTAAAGAGGTTTCAAGACCCTACCCTCTACAATTCACTACCCAACAATTGTGGCAATGGCGAACCGATGCACCTGATTTTAAAGTAGCCATGGGTAGTTGCAACTACATCAACGAGGCAGCTTATGACCGGCCAGGTAAACCTTATGGTGGTGATTATTTTATTTTTGAAAAAATAGCTGAGACCAAACCTGACCTCATGTTGTGGCTCGGCGACAATACTTATCTAAGGGAGGTCGACTGGAACAGTCGTTCAGGCGTACTTCATCGGTATACCCATAGCCGATCTATCCCCGAAATGCAAAAGTTATTGGCAAGCTGTCCACAGTATGCCATATGGGACGATCATGACTATGGGCCAAACGACGCTAATAGCAGTTGGATACATAAAAACTGGACACTAGAGGCATTTCAAACCTTTTGGGCCAACCCCAGTAGTGGTCTTCAGCCACAATCCGGCATAACTACAGCATTCAGCTACAACGATATCGACTTTTTTCTGCTTGATGATCGTTGGTTTCGCTCTTCTGAAAAATTAACCGACAGTTGTGAACGCAAAATGTTGGGTGATATGCAGCTTGAATGGCTCATTAATGCACTAAAATTTAGTCAGGCACCCTTCAAAATCGTTGCGATTGGCAGCCAGGTTTTAAATAGTATGGCTGTATATGAGAATTATGCACAATTCCCGTGCGAGCGAGAAAAGTTGCTTGGTAGAATTGGTGCGGAAGGTATTAAAAATGTGATTTTTGTCACCGGCGACCGACACCACAGTGAAATTAGCCGACTAGAAAAGGACGGCGTTGTCATGCACGATATTACTGCCTCGCCACTTACCTCTTCTTTTCCAGCCAATCGTGACAACGAACCCAATGCCAATCGCATTGGTGGAAGCCTGGTATTAAAACGTAATTTCGCCCTCTTCGAATTCAGCGGTTCACGTAAAGAAAGAAGCTTGCTTATTCGATTTGTGGACAATACGGGAAATGAAGTTTACCGTTACAATTTGGAAAGACAACCTTAAATCTCAACAATGAAATTTCGCCCCTGGCAAATCAAGTGGATGTTATCACTTTTTCCTCCCCTTCTCTTTTCAAGGGTACAGGTAATGGCCATTGCCAATGATTTCAGTTGGGCCGAGATCAGAGTAAAACACAGTATATTTAACAAAAACCTCCAAAAGACCATCTTTGGAGGTACCATATTCAGTGCCTTTGACCCATTTCACGCCATTTTGTTTTGGCAGATTTTCGCACATCGCGGACAAAAGTTGGAGGCCTGGCTTAAAAGTGCCAGCATCGATTATAAAAAGCCTGCGGCTTCTGATTTGTTGATTCGTTTTGAAATCACTGCTGACGATATGCTGGCTGCTGAAGCAGGCTTAAAGAGTGACGGCAAGTTTGAACGATGGATGACCGCACAAGCCATTGACAAATCCGGCAATATCTGTGCTGAAGCACGTTTATTGGTCTATTTACGTAATTTCAAAGGACACTCCGCCAACTTCTAAAATCTCCTTTCATTTCAATCTAAAAATATAAACCTATCAATGTTGCAACTTTAATGTTTGGACATTATCTTTGACCAACTTAAAAAAAACAACATGAAAAAATTAGTTCTTGCCGCTACAATTGTAGCCAGTGCTGCTTTGGTAGCCTTTACAAACACTTCAAAAACTGAAAACCACAACACCGCTACTGTAATCACAGCTGCTGATTTACCAGCTACCGGAAGTTGGGCGTTGGATGCTGCACATTCCAATGTGAAATTCACCGTATCTCACCTGGTTATTTCCGAAGTTGACGGACACTTCAAAATGTTCGACGGTAAAATGACCAACAGCAAAGCTGATTTTACCGATGCCAAAATGGAATTTACGGTTGATGTAGCATCAATCAATACCGAAAACAGCATGCGCGACGATCACCTGAAATCTGATGATTTTTTTAATGCTGCCAAATTTCCAAAGATGAAGTTTGTAAGTAAATCGTTCAAAAAATTGAGCGGCAATAAATATGAACTGACCGGTGAGCTCACCATTCGTGATGTAACCAAAGCTGTAACCTTTGCTGTTACTTATGGTGGAATTGTTAAAGACCCTTATGGAAACATCAAAGCAGGCTTTAAAGCCAAGAGTACAATCAACCGCAAAGCCTATGGTTTGATGTGGAGTGCAATGACCGAAGCCGGTGGAGCTGTTGTTGGCGATGACGTTGACATTAACCTGAATATACAATTGGCTAAAAAAGGCTAAGAATCTTATAAATTTATGCCCTGACCCAATAATGGGTTGGGGCATTGTTTTTTATGGGCATACTGGAAGATATCAAACAAAAGCGGGCATTCAGAAATGAACACCAAAAAGCCGTTGTGAATATTTTGTTCACGTATAGCTGGTTACAGGAAAAAATCAGGCTGTCGATAGAGCCCTTCGACATTACCATGCAGCAATACAATGTGCTGCGCATCCTTCGTGGAAGCCACCCTGACCCCATTAGCACACAAGAAATTCGTAAACGCATGTTGGACAAGATGTCAGACGTATCTCGCATCGTTGATCGACTCATTCTGAAGAAATTGGTCATGAAACGGGTTTGCGACGCCGACAAGCGCCTGGTAGACGTTTCAATAAGCAAATCAGGCCTTGAATTGTTGAGTACTATGGATGCTTATGAGAATGAAATGGACAGTGTCATTCAGAACATTAGTGAGTCGGAAGCGGCAGAACTCAATCGTATACTTGATAAGATGCGACAATAGAAACATTGAACCTAATTCATTAAATTTGGAGAAAATGTACTCATGAAAAAAGTATTTCCATTATTCACCACTTTAGTTGTTTTGGTTTTACAAGTAGAGGCAACCGACCCAACACGACGTTGGGGCAAGTACTCAGGCGGTCCAGCTACAGATTTTATTCGAGCGTCAATAACCGATAACACAGGCAATATTTACGTCACTGGTTATACGGAAAACACGGGATTAGCTACTGCTGGAGCAAGTCAGCTAACTTTTGGTGGTTTTCGCGATGCTTACTTAAGCAAATATGATTTAAATGGCATATTACAATGGACAACTTACATTGGAGGTAGTGGCGAAGACAGAGGCACTTCGATAGCCATTCTACCGGGTAGCAACAATATTGTTGTAACCGGTTATACCAATAGTACAAACAACATTTCTAATCCATCAGCTCATCAGTCCAATTATGGCGGTGGATCAAATGATTGCTTTTTGATTTGTTATTCCCCGTCAGGCACTAAATTATGGGCTACTTATTTTGGAAGTACAGGCAAAGATGAACCCTATGCTGTAGTCACCAATGACTTTGGTGATATTTTTCTAACCGGAGTGTCTGCTAGTTCAACATTAATGACAACACCGAATGCATTCGATGTTTCATACAATGGTGGAGACGATGGTTTTCTTGCTCGATTTACTGAAAATGGCCTCTTGGTCTGGTCGACTTATATTGGAGGAAGCGGATCTGAAACAATGTATGCAGCCGTAACTTCCGACAGTATGGTTTGGGTAGCTGGCAAAACTTCCAGTTTGGAGCTGGCTACACCAAATGTCTATCAAGTCTCAAAAAGTAATGGTGTGGACGGTATACTTTATGCGTTCAATCGTAACGGAAGTAGAAGTTGGTCAACTTATTTCGGTGGGAATGGTGAAGATATAATTTGGGGAATTGGTTACTCCAATGCCTTTGGAACTTTTATGCCATCAGGAAGAATTTATTTATCTGGACAGACTACTAGTACTTCAGGGATTGCTACTCAAGGTGCACATCAAACCACCTATGGTGGTGGAACTGATGCACTCGTTGCCACATTTAGTCGATTTGGTGCCCTGGAATGGGCAACTTACATTGGCGGTTCTGGTCTTGACATGTCCTATGGAATGACATTTAATTCAAGCACAGATTTATTGGTAACAGGTGGAACCCAAAGCTTCAACGGAATTAGTACGCCAGGTGCTTTTCAGATGACTTTAGGTGGAAGTGATGATGCATTTCTTATGCGATTTAGTCCTCAAGGACAACGAAAATGGGGCACCTATTATGGAGGTTCAGGAAGTGACTGGGGTTATAATGTAAGTTGTAACATGGAAGGAGATATTATATTAGCTGGCTTTACGACAAGTCAAAATCAAGTTTCTTTTCCGCAAAGCAATAGTCTTGGCGGTTTTGATGGTTTATTGGTCAGATTTCTTGAATGCCCTGAAACGTTGCTTTTTGAACAGCCCACAGATACCGTAACCATTGTTGGGGCAACTGTAACCTTTCAGGTTGTGCCTACTGTCTTAGTTACATATCAATGGCAAGTTGATAATGGAACTGGCTTCGTGAATTTAAGTAATGCGGGGCCCTATAGTGGGGTAACCACCGATATACTTACTGTATCTAACATTTCACCTTGGATGAACAATTATAAATTCAGATGCCTAATTACAAACAATACTTGCACAGACACTTCCGATATGGCTAACTTGAGTTTAGGCAATTTAAGTGTAAACAAATTAACTCGGCTGTCAGTTAACATATATCCTAATCCAAATCAAGGCAACTTTGTAATAAGCGATGGTTCCAATCTGAATTTCGAAATGGTCACGGTTTACGATGTAAGAGGTAGAATCATCCAGACTTTTCAAAATCTGGAAAACCCAACACATTTAATTATGCCGATTCTTGCACCGGGTATCTACATTGTAGAATCAAGAACTAGTTCAGGTATAGGAACCAATAGAATTATTATCAACGACTAAAGACATAAAAGCAGACATGTCTTTATCAAGTTCAACGCTTCACGCTGATTCTCAATTAGTATCCTCATATTACGATGCACTGGAACATCAAGGTGGTATAAAAACTCCAATTTACCAATCCTCTACCTTTAGCTTTCCGGATGCGGCAGCTATGAAACGCATTTTCGCCATCAAAAATGGTTATGCACGATTTGAAGCTGACGAAAAGGAAGCCATGGTTTATGGCCGTTGGAATCACCCGGGCCTGCAAACGTTAGAAGCACGATTGTGTGTATGGGATCAAGGCGAAGCTGGTTTGGCCTTTGAATCCGGCATGGCTGCCATAAGCAGTTGTTGGTTGGCATTACTTCGGCCGGGAGATGTAATCTTGTACAGCAATCCCTTATATGGTGGCAGCGACGCCTTTATTCACAACCAATTGGCGGCCATGCAAATCGAAAGTTTAGCTTTTGATGCTAAAGAGTCGGTTGAAGAAATATTGGGCAGGCTCAAATTGAGTGGCTATGAAAACAAGGTGAAACTCATTCATGTGGAGACCCCATGTAATCCGCACAACCTGATGATTGACCTCGAAGTGGTTCGCGAGCTCAAAAACACGCTTTCATCCGCTCAAAAAGAAGTCATAATAACTGTCGATAATACCTATTACGGCCCTGTTTTCCAACAACCCATTAAACATGGTGCCGATGTGGTTTTATATTCAGCAACTAAATACATTGGCGGGCATAGCGATGTGATGGCAGGTGCTTGTGTTGGTCGACAGGATATAATCGATAAAATCAGAAGCTGGCGTACACAATTAGGCGGTACCGCCTCACCTTTCACTTGTTTTTTATTACTCCGCAGTTTGGAAACACTGTCATTGCGAATGGAAAAGGCTGCCCATAATGCACGTATTCTGGCTGATTGGCTGCATAAACATCCAAAAGTACTTCAGGTATATTATCCAGAACTGCACGGAGAAGAAAACAGCGTCAACAACCAAATTTTCCGCAAACAATGTGAAGCTGCTGGAGCCATGATTGCCTTTGATATCCAGGGGGATGAAACTGTGGCCTTTCGCTTCCTCGACAAGCTGAAGCTAATCAAGCTGGCAGTCAGTCTGGGTGGAACGGAAAGTTTATGTGCGCATCCAGCCACGACCAGTCATGCGCCCCTTTCGGCAGCCGATCGGGCCAAATATGGCATTGGAGAAAATATGATACGTTTTTCAGTGGGCATAGAACATCCGGCCGATATACAGCAGGATCTTGAACAGGCTTTAGCGCAAGTTTAATCTACTTTTTACGTAAAACAGCGCCGTAAAGCACATCTCCACCTTCTACGGAAGTCTGGAAGTACTGCTGCTTTTCCAATTTTAATTCTGGTATTGCCGCCAGCTTTTCAACGACTTCTTCATTTTCCTGTCGATACACAGAACACGTCAGATAAATAAGTCGGCCACCCGACTTTAAAGCAAAAGCCAATTGTTTGGCTATTCGAAACTGCTTATCGCTGAACTCGGCGATGGTTTCTGGATCAAACTGATCGAGTACTTCCGGGGTATTTGCCCATGTGCCGGATCCACTACAGGGCACATCGGCCAAAATTGCGTCAAACTGTTTGGGGAAAGATTGTTGCATGGCCAAAGCTCCCAAAACCGTGTGATCGACCACGGCCTGGCTATAATTACGTAACCCTGCCTTTTTGAAGCGCTCATGCAGGTTTTTCAGCATATTGTCGCGAATGTCGGTTACAAACAAACTAATACCAGGTTCGAGGTCATATAAAAGCAAAGATTTTCCACCACCACCGGCACAAGCGTCTAGCCAGCGTTCCCCGGCTTTTGGTTCGAATAGCTGGGCGGTTAATTGAGAGGCCAAATCCTGCACTTCGATTTTGGCTTGTTGCCAGGCCTGTAGCGCCTCCAGTTTGGTGCCTGCTTTAACTGCTAGGGCTTGCTCATTTAAAGCGGTGGTTTCGAAGGCAATATTGGCCTTCTCTAATTCTCCCTTTACCGACGCTTCCTTGCTACGACGCATGCGTAGCCACAGTTTCCGTTGGCTCAGATGTGATTTTAAGAACGATTGCTGGTCGATTTCAGAAGAAATGGCTGTTATTTCAGGGAAATAACTTTCCCAGTAGGGCGCTAAACCCGATGCTGTCAAATATTCCCAACGATTGGCTACTTCCAGGTCCCAAGTTGTTTGAAATAACTTCTCACTCCAATACTGCACAAAAAAATCAGCAGCTTGCGGCTGACAAAGATAACGACCCAATAAAACCTGGACTTCTTTGGTTTGCTCAGGGAACAATCGTTTGACCCTGAAGTAATCAAATACTAAAGTGCCCACTTCCCGGCGATCGCGCGAACCCATTTGGGGAAAGGACTTAAAATGTCCGGGTAAAAAACTCGCCAGACTGCCATGCCGGAACGCTTTTAGCGCCTGCAGGGTCTGGGTCATCCGTAAATCGGGATGCATCAGGGTATGGGTTTAAATTGATAATCGCGGTATTCAAGCAGGCGTACTGCTCGGTTAATCAGTTGGTCATCGACTTCAAAAAAGTTAAAATCCTGAGCCAATTGGGTGCTATTTTCTTTAAAAGTAGTCAGGCGCCATTTTTGATGTTCCAGCCAGCGTTCGCCTATATACAGGGCATGATCGAATGCAATAAAGGCAGCTGTTTGGGGTTCCCCGGCGAATTTTGACTTAAACAACTCCTGAAATCGCTGACTGTTTGGATGATTAAAGCTAACGGCGGTTGAGCTGGTTACAAAAACCGGCAGTTGAGCATACAATTCCGGGTCGATAGTCGGAAAATTCACCCAATTCGGCAAGCCAAAAACTTCGATTTTGAATTCCTCTTTCAACTCACTAAGAAGCTTCAGGCAATAAATGGCAAAATTTTCATCGGGTGTGGGGACATAAACCAGATTTTTCCGTCCCTTGACCAGTTTAGATTTGATTTCAGCTTTCGACGGTTGTTTTTTATCCATAACCCGAACCCCGTTATGCTGTTCCTGTAAAGCGGAAAGTATACGTATTTCAAGCTCTGTTTGCTTGGTCAGTGCCAAAACAACTGCATTTTCCTTTTTGGCATAACGTGCAATTTTAGCTGTGTGCATCTCCATGGGAGGACGGCTCTCAAACCAGCGGCTTTCACTGGCCAGATAAATACGATAAACTTCCGACTCATACTCGATAATCAAAGGAGCTGTCGAAATTGCCAGGGTATCCACTTTAACCGTGTTTACAACCTGCACCTTCAAGGGTAACCCACGACGTTGAAGACTATCGAAACCTACCAGGAAACCTTCCAATACCTGTAGTCGATCAAACAACAAATGATCAGCCAGGCCTTCTTCTGTTAAGGGCAATCTTAACTCCAGTTGGAGTGGTTTGATTGCCGGTTCTTCAGGCTTTTTGACACTAACTGTGGTTGTTTTCGCCTTTTCAGGTCTGACTTCCGTTGGTTGCTCACTCGTAGGTGGTGGTGCCGTTGCTTTGCAGGCCAACAACAACATTGACAAGCAAAAGCCTAAAACAAAGTGCTTATTCCCACTCAATAGTAGCCGGTGGTTTCGAACTGATGTCATAAACTACTCTGTTTACCCCTTTTACTTTGTTAATGATCTCGTTAGAGACTTTCGCCAAAAATTCAAAAGGCAAATGACACCAATCTGCTGTCATGCCGTCGAGACTTTCAACAGCACGCAACGCAATCACGTATTCATAGGTTCTTTCATCTCCCATCACCCCCACTGAACGAACAGGCAGGAAAATGGCTCCTGCTTGCCATACTTTATCATAAAGTCCGTAAGCCTTGAGGTTCTCGATATAGATGTCATCGGCCTCTTGTAATATACGGACTTTCTCCGGGCTTATATCGCCTAAAATACGAATGCCTAAGCCCGGGCCTGGAAACGGATGGCGACCTAGTATATCCATTGGTATACCAAGGGCTTTGCCTACTTCTCTCACCTCGTCTTTAAAGAGGGTATTGAGCGGCTCAACTACCTTTAATTTCATATCATCAGGCAAACCACCCACATTGTGGTGCGATTTGATAGTTTGTGAGGGGCCATTTACCGAAATCGACTCAATAACGTCGGGATAAATGGTGCCCTGACCCAACCAGCTTACATCTTGTATACGGTGAGATTCTTGGTCAAAAACATCGATAAATACCTTACCAATTGCTTTACGTTTGGCTTCAGGTTCGGATACGTCTTTAAGAGCAGCATAAAACTGATTAGCCGCACGAACACCGGTTACATTCAGGTCGAGTCTTTTGTATATTTCCAATACTTTTTCGAATTCATCTTTTCTGAGCAGACCGTTATCGATGAATATACAATGCAATTGTTTGCCGATGGCGTGCTGAATAAGGACGGCTGCCACGGTTGAATCTACGCCACCGCTTAATCCCATCACTACCTGGTCGGTGCCTAATTTGGCCTTTAAATTCTCGATAGTGCTGGTAATAAAATGATCTGGCGTCCAATCCTGGCTGCAGCCACAAATACCTACCAGAAAGTTATAGATAAGCTTCTTGCCGTCGGTACTGTGGGTTACCTCGGGATGAAACTGAATGCCATAAATGTTCTTTCCACTGAAGCGAAATGCGGCATTGGTCACCGATTCGGTACTGGCCAACAGCTCCACATCCGCTGCCAAATGGGTGATGGTATCACTATGCGACATCCACACCTGGCTGCTGAGTTCGATGTCTTTAAAAAGTGGATTGGGCTGGAGATACGTAAGATTAGCCCGACCATATTCCCGGGTTTTGGAGGGCATCACACTACCCCCATATTGTTTGGTGAGCAATTGGGCGCCATAACAAACGCCTAATACCGGGTAATTGGCTAAAATAGCCTGCAAATCGGGATTGGGAGCAAGCGGATCATTGGTCGAATACGGGCTACCCGATAAAATCACGCCTTTTACCTCGTCATCGAGTTTCGGAATTTTGTTGAAAGGGTGTATTTCACAATAAACATGCTGTTCGCGCACTCTTCGTGCAATAAGTTGGGTGTATTGTGAGCCGAAATCGAGTATGATGATTTTTTGCATGTGCAAAAATAGGCTTTCGCGATGATTTATGAAGCACGGCCGCAATTGTTTCCGTGTGCGATTTTGTAGGTTTGTGAGATGAGTAAAGCTTTGTTTCTCGACAGAGATGGCGTAATCAACCACGATTCAGGTGATTATACCTGCAGTCCCGAGGATTTTATTTTTAATCCAGGCATATTCGATTTTCTGAAAGCGATGCAGAATCGCGGCTACCGTTTGGTCGTAGTGACCAATCAGGGTGGTATTGCTAAAGGACTATATAGTTTGGGAACTTTTGCGGCCATTAACCAAAAAATGCTCACGGCTTTCGCTGCGCATGATATCGTCCTTGATGAAGTCTATTTCTGCAGGCACCATCCTGATTTCGGAGCTTGCATTTGTCGCAAGCCGGGCAGTTTGTTCATAGAAAAGGCATTGGCACGCTTTGGCTACGACGCCTCGAAAAGTTTTATGATAGGTGACCGGGAACGAGATGTGGAAGCAGCTGCAGGTGCTGGGGTGAAGGGGTATTTGGTAGCCCAGAATAGCGTGTTGAAAAGTGTGGATTTTCCAGATATATGAGCCTTAAAAGCAGTTTATGCGTCAATTATGTCTTCTCATCCTGCTATTTAATTTTGGTTGCTCGTTCGTAGCCGGCCAAAATACGAAAGCCCAACTTCTGCTCTTCTGGTCGGAAACCTGCCCAAATTGTATATTTTACGGCCCCGAAATCCGTCGGTTACAAGGCAAATACATTGAAACAGTTGAATGGATTTTCATCTTCCCCAATCTGACATCAACCGATAGCACAGCACATACTTATATACTTAAAAACAAACTCCAAGGCAAAATTGAGGTAGCTCGAGCTGCTGACTACGTTCAAAAATATAAAATTGAAGTAACCCCAGAGGTTGTGTTACTTGATCCGGCAGGAGCTTTACTCTATGCCGGCCGCATAGATAACAGTTACGAAAAAATCGGTCGGCGCCGGTTCAAAACCACTGAAACTGAATTAGCTGATCGCCTTCAAAAACTAGCAGATTATCAGTCCTTTCCGTATATTAGAACACGTTCAGTGGGCTGTTTCCTGCATTAATTATCTACCATGCTACGACCTTTCTTGATTTCCCTGTCGCTCCTTCCCCTTTTTAGCTGGTCGCAAATAACGTATTCGGAGCACATAGCCCCGATAATCTACAATAAGTGTACCCCTTGCCATCGGCCCGGTGAAATTGGCCCAATGCCTTTTACCAACTACAACGAAGTAGTGGCCTATGGCAATATGATTAGTTTTAGCACACAGGCAGGAATAATGCCCCCCTGGCAGCCCGACAAGTCGTACAGCACCCTGCTCGACGAACGCGGTCTTACAGCTCAGGAAATCACCGACATTGTGGGCTGGGTAAACAATGGCATGCCGAGGGGTAATATTTCGTTAGAGCCTCCTCTTCCCAATTTTCCGACTGGTTCACAATTGGGCCAACCCGATTTGGTGCTGAGCATGGCACAAGCTTACGAACATCAGGGCAACAACCAGGATATGTACCGGGTATTTGTTTTACCCGTTAATCTGCCTGCGGATAAAAGTGTGAAAGCCATCGAATTCCGGCCTGGAAACAAAAAAATTGTTCATCATGCCATATTAGGGCTCGATACCAGCGGTCAGGGCCGCATTCGCGACAACAACGCCCCGGGTTATGGCTATACCTCCTTTTCCGGTTTCGGATTTACACCCGTCGAGGATAACTGGTATGGCTGGGCTCCCGGAACAACGCCTCGCTATTACCCCTCAAACATTGGCAAACGATTATTTCGGAATGCCGATGTTTTGGTGCAGATGCATTACGCACCTTACCCTAACCCCGAAATTGACTCTAGCAGCGTCAACATCTTTTTCGACAATAATAACCAGGTTACCCGGCATGAGATTATCGCACCATTATCGCCCATAAACCTCATGAATGGACCATTTATCATACCTGCCAATACCATTCGTTCGTTTAAAGGCAGATTACATATTCCGGCTGCTGTGTCGCTGATAAGTGTCTTCCCGCATATGCATTTATTGGGCAGTAGTTGGAAAATTTATGCAGTAAGGCCGGGCAACGACACAGTGAATCTGATTCACATACCGGAATGGGATTTTAACTGGCAGGGCTTCTATCATTTCCCACGCCTGGTGAAACTCCCGGCTAACTCCTGGATTTATGCCGAAGCTACTTTCGACAACACAACGAATAATCCTTACAATCCGAATAACCCACCCATCAATGTAAGCTGGGGCGAACGTACAACCGACGAGATGTTTCTTACCTATTTCTCCTATGTGCCCTATCAGGCCGGTGATGAAAATATTGCCATCAGTACGCCGAATGAATTGGCCATTCAGCGCATGAAAACTAAAATTTATCCTGTATATCCGAACCCTTCCTCAGGCGAAGTAAAACTGGCCTTTATGTTAGCCGAAAGCACCAACCTTAGCATTGACCTATTCGACACCAATGGGAAAAAAGTAAAAAATTTACTCAGCGGATACAGCTACCTGCCCGGCCAACATTATATGAATTTTACCACAGATGGTTTAGCCCCCGGAGTATACCTCATTCAATTCAATACCGGCAAGGAACAATTGCACCAGCGGCTAATCTTGCATTAGTGAAAATCGGCATCTGTTACTCGAACCAAGCCATGTTCGTCGATGCTTTCGAGTTTTACGGCAACCAATTCATTAGTACGTAGTGGATCGTAGTTGGCAGCTACTTTGATGTAATTGTCGGTAAATCCAAACATTTCGCTTGCGTGCTGTTCATGTTCAAACAAAACTGTCCGTACTTCGCCAATATGTTGGTTATAGAAGGCTCTACGCTTTTTATCGCTTAAAATCTGCAACATATGGTTGCGTTCCGAACGTTTGCCATTGGGAACCCGACCGGCCATTCGGATGGCTTTAGTATTCTCACGTTCGGAATAGGTAAATACATGAAGGTAACTGATGTCCAGACCATTTATAAAATTATAGGTGTCCAAAAAATCTGCCTCCGACTCACCGGGGAAACCCACAATAACATCTACCCCAATACAGGCATGAGGCATGTGTTTTTTAATGCTTGCTACACGATCGGCATACAAATCGCTCAAGTAGCGTCTTTGCATCAGTTTTAGCAGGCGATCGGAGCCGGATTGTAAAGGGATATGAAAATGCGGGACAAACTTTTTGCTTTGGGCTACAAACTGAATGATTTCGTTGCTGAGCAAATTGGGCTCAATGCTCGAAATACGAAAACGGTCGATGCCTTCTACCTCATCCAATGCTTCAATCAAATCCAGAAAACTACCAAAAACCCGCTTTTTAGGATCGTTGGCTTCCAAACCATAGTCGCCAATGTTTACACCGGTGAGCACGACTTCTTTGATCCCCTGCGCAGCAATTTCACGCGCATTTGCCACAACGGATTCTATCGGCGTTGAGCGACTGTTTCCGCGAGCCAAAGGAATGGTACAAAAAGTACAGCTATAATTACATCCATCCTGCACCTTAAGGAATGAACGGGTACGGTCGCCGGCCGAATAGGATGACACAAAACGGTTCACTGCTTCAATATCGCCCGCCACCACTTTAGCAGATGTTTGTTTTTTGAAATCGCCCAGATGCTCGATTAAGTTAAACTTTTCAGCAGCACCCAATACTATATCAACTCCGGGTATGCTAGCTATTTCTTGCGGTTTCAGTTGTGCATAACAGCCAATAATGGCTACATAAGCTTCCGGATTATGCTTAAGTGCCTGCTGTACTACTTTTCGACATTTGCGGTCGGCATGGTCGGTAACTGAGCAGGTATTGATTACATATACATCTGCACCGTCGTTAAAATCTACTTTTTCGAAACCATTCTGGGTAAAAATCCGACCAATGGCCGAGGTTTCACTGAAGTTTAATTTACAGCCCAAGGTATAGAGGGCCACCGAACGTTTGTCGGCTGAAACTAATTTTTTTACCGCCTGACCATTGGGTTTTTCTTGTACGGCAGGAGCGAAATCTTCCTGGAAATTGCCCATACTATTTGTTGTTAAACGCCCGTAAGCGGATAGATGTAATCACTTTTTTGGTGTAACGTGGAAAATCGCCATCCATCATCCAATTGTAATAACCGGGTTCCTGGGCGAAAACTTCAGCCACAGCGCGGCCTTTGTGTTTGCCAAAATTGAAAACTTCAATGCCTTTGTCGTTGTATACAATACGATTCGCAAGGTCGACCCCCTTATTATTGCGTGCAGTATAGCGATGCAAAAAGTCGACATCATTTTTTAGTTCTTCATACCGATCCAGCTGGCTCATTAATATTTCATAGGTCGCTGTAGTATCTGCTTCGGCACTATGTGCATTCAACAGCTCTTTGCCACAATAAAACTTGAAGGCGGCTTTTAAATCGCGTGGTTCGTTTTTGTGGAAGATGGTTTGGATGTCTACGAACTTGCGACCTTCCAAATCAAAGTCAACATCTACACGCAAAAACTCTTCCACCAGCAAGGGCAGGTCGAAGTGATTGGAATTGTAGCCGGCGAAGTCGCAATTCCGCATAAAATCATTCAATTGGGGCGCAAACTCCCTGAAAGTGGGCATATCGGCCACGTCTGCATCGTATATCCCATGAATTTTAGAGACTTCTGCCGGAATTTTCATCTCTGGATTGACGCGTTGTGTTAGCATTTGACTACTTCCATCAGGCATGGCTTTTAATACTGAGATTTCTACGATTCGATCGGTTGCCGTATTTATTCCTGTGGTTTCGAGATCAAAAAATGCCAGCGGACGTTTTAAATTTAATTGCATGGGCTAAAGATAAGTTATAGCTGTTTTGCGGCTTCAAAAAACAACAAATTGCTATTCAAACAGTGGTTTCAAATCCAAATTATCGAAATTACCCGAGCTCATCAATAAAAAACAAGCCGGTGCCATGGCCAGTTCCTTGAGCCTAGCCAATAAATGTTTACTGTCGGTAAAAACCTCTAAATTCTCATTTTTAAAGGCGGCCTTTACTTCTGCTGCATGCAACGCGGGCAATTTTTTATGTGTCAGGGTTTCCGGATTGAAATAAACAAGGGATACATCGGGACTATCCATGCTTCCGGCATAATGCGGAAGAAATTCTTTGGTGAGGCTGCTGAAGGTATGTAGCTCTAAGCAGGCCACCAGCTTTTCATCGGCATGCTGGGTTCTGACTGCCTCGACTGTAGCCGCCACCTTACTTGGTGCATGTGCAAAATCACGATATACCCGGTAGCCGGTTTTCGCACGCCAGGACTCTAAGCGTCGGGCAGTTCCTTTAAACGATGCAATGGCCGTATAAAAATCTTCCTTGCTCACCCCTGCTTCTTCGGTAAGAATTCGTGCTGCGGCGATATTGGCGATGTTGTGTTTGCCAAAAACCTGTACCGGGATAAGGCCCAGTGAAGTTTTTAAAAAGGTATAACCGTCTTCGATAAGGTGGTCAACAGCATGGTAGGGCTTCAGTTTCAGTCGGTCTTTTCTTTTTTCAGCAATGGCCACCAAATCCGTATCTCCGTCAAAATAGCCTAAAACAGCTCCATCTTCCAGGGTATCCATCAATGCCTCAAATTGGGAAACATAGCCGGCATAGGTCGGAAAAACGTTAATGTGATCCCAGGCGATGCCACTGATAACAGCAGCATGGGGGTGATAATGCAGGAATTTTGGTCGTGGATCAAGCGGGGAGGCCAGGTATTCATCACCCTCGAGTACAATTACTGGCGCATCACTGCTGATACGCACCATTCGATCGAAACCTTCCAATTGTGACCCAACGAGGTAATCAAAATCCATTTTATGAAACTTGAGCACATGCATAATCATGGCTGTAATGGTCGTCTTTCCATGTGAACCAGCTACAACCAGGCGTTTTTTGTTTTTGGATTGTTCGTACACAAATTCCGGGAAGGACATGATGCGCAGCCCGATTTCCTGAGCTTTCAGCAATTCCGGATTATCGGCCCGGGCATGCATTCCCAGGATGACGACATCCAAGCCGCCATGTATTTTTTCAGGAAACCAGCCCCAAGCTTGGGGGAGTAGGCCTGCCTCTTGCAGTCGGGATTTAGAGGGCTCAAAAATCTGATCGTCAGAACCACTCACCTGGTGACCCAACGCTTTTAAATCGAGGGCCAGGTTATGCATTACGGCGCCACCAATGGCGATAAGATGTACGTTCACTGCCTGGATGTTTAGAGTGCAAAATTGCGAAGAAGCAGGCAAATTAAACCATCATTTTCTACCCAACGCTATAATCCTTCGTACCAAATACGCGTTCTTGAAATATGTTCCGTTTTTTGCTTCTCCTGGGATTAGCGACTGCTTGTACCAAAAAACCTGAGTCAGCGCCCCCGCCCATTGGTCCGATACTGCCCCAAATCGATACTGAAAACGATTTGTTTCGGCTTTCACGCTACAATTCTACATTTAACTGGTATCAAAATTCACCTTCAAAACTTCCCTCGGCCAATGCATCAGCCCACAGCCCATGGATGCGGGTTCGTTTTAACCCAGTGGCAGCAACTGTCCTTTCCGATAACGGCAAATTAGCCAGAAATGGCTTTTTCCCAAGAGGCAGTTTGATTGTAAAAGAATTGTTTGAAGGTGAAAACGACAGTTTGCGTTATCTCGCAGTCATGTATAAAGATTCACTTCATCCTCAACAGGCTTTTGGTTGGGTGTGGGGAGAGTTTGAAGCCAATGGTAACGCTCTGATTAGCCTCGAGAGCCGCGGGAGTTTATGTACCTCCTGTCACCAAACCAACAGTCGGGACATGACCCGATTGTTTGACTTGCATCCCTGATGGTTGTTATTTCGATAACTTAAATCCTATTTTGTGGCATGAAACTTCACACTATTAATACCGGCATGTTCAAACTCGATGGCGGCGCCATGTTTGGCGTTGTTCCTAAATCGATGTGGCAAAAACTCAATCCTCCCGACGAGAACAATATGTGCAGCTGGGCCATGCGCTGTTTACTCATTGAAGATGGGAAACGATTGGTCCTTATCGATAATGGTATGGGAAATAAGCAGGACGAGAAGTTCTTGGGACATTATTTTCTTCATGGCAACGACAGTCTCGATAAATCGTTGGCTGCCTTAGGTTACCTAGCCGGCGATATTACTGACGTTGTACTTACCCACCTACATTTTGATCATTGTGGCGGTAGTGTTCAATGGAAAAACGATAGAAGCGGCTTTGAGTTGAGTTTTCCAAATGCGCAATATTGGATGAGTGAAGCACAATTTAATTGGGCTTACCCCAATCCAAATGCCCGGGAAAAAGCTTCTTTTTTGAAGGAAAATATCCTCCCCATCTATGAAAGTGGACAGGCCAAGCTGGTTAAACCCGGTGAGCTGGTGGCAGGAATGGAGGTACTTCATGTTTATGGACATACCGAAGATATGATGCTCCCACTACTTTCATTTCAAGGTAGAAAAATGCTTTATGCAGCCGATTTAATTCCATCTGCCGCTCATCTACCATTACCTTATGTTATGGCTTACGATATGCGGCCATTACAAACCCTCGAAGAAAAAAACCAAATCTTAACTCAGGCTGTAGAGGAGGATTGGATCATCTTCCTGGAGCACGACCCTAAGCTAGAATGTATCAGTTTGCAACAGACAGAAAAAGGCGTTCGTATGGATCAGGCTTTCACTTTGGCAGATTGGTAAATCAGTTGATAATCAATTTGCGAACTGCCGACTTTTTACCGTGTAGAACATAGATGTAATACACCCCTTTTCCGGCATTTCTTAAATCTATTTCGGTCAGGTATAACCCGCTTACTCCCGGCGTGGTTTCCGAAAAAATGGCCTGCCCAGTAGCATTCAACACCCTAACTTTTAGCGTTGCTTTATCTTTCACCCGAAAACTTAATTGTACCAAACCATCCCCGGGATTAGGGAATACCTTTAATTCTTCCAAGCGTAGCGGCGGATTGCTGGCCGTTAATTTTTGTCTCAATTCATCTTCCATAACTTTTTTATCTGCCTCTTCAAATGTCTGAAGTTGAATGTACTTCTTCATTTTTTCGGCTCGTTCTCTCACTCCTTTGGCACGCGGATATAACAATCGACTTTGGCCTTCATCCGAAAACTGATTTCGAAAAAAATAAGTAAAAGCGCTATCTGGAAAGCCGAATATTGAGCCTTTCAGAACCTGATTGGCGCTATCTATTTTAAACCTGAAAAACATGCTGTCACAATCAAATACATCTGTATGGAAATCATAACTATAGCTCTTTTTTAATAAACTATCGGCCAATCGTAATTGACGATCAAAATATAACTTTCCGCCAGGTTCATCGAAGCGATAAATGCGAACATGAGGATGATTTTTGACATTTAAATCTGCCGGAGGCAAACTCTTTAAAAAGTCGTGCATGGCAGCTTTTGATTCAAAGCTGGTATCAATTATCTCAGTAACGCCATTGATTTCTCGGTGTAGGTAGAGTTCAATAGGTGTTGATTTCTGCTGAGCGAAAGCTGCCCATTGAAAAACGACAAGGAAAATGAATAAATTTATTTTTAGCATAACGATAGGTTTTCAACAAACCTAACGACAGCTAGCGAGCAGTACTGTTAACAACTGGTTAAGAGGCGTTAATGCGAGGTTAAATTAGGATTTGGACAATAATCGCTTCATTTTATCATACAATTCCTCACTTTTTATGGGTTTTGTAATGAAGTCACTAAAGCCAAGTAGCTGTGCTTTTTGACGTGTTTCATCAAATGCATCAGCCGTTAATGCTATCACAGCAATGTCCTTAAGCTCAGGTCTGACTTCAGAGTTTCTAATTTTCTCAATGAGCTCAAAACCATTCATAATTGGCATTTGAATGTCGAGCAAGATTAAATCGAAATTCTTTTGTTGAAGCAGTTCCAACGCCTCCAAACCATTTTCTGCTATTTCAAAGCGAGCGTTCCACAATTCTAACAATCGACTGGCCAACATAACATTAATTCGATTATCTTCTACCAATAGTATGCGAGCACCTTTCAAATCGGCTTGTTGTAAAACAGCAGCCATAGGAATACTATCGTAATTTCCAAGTTGTTTGGTGAATGGTAAATGAACAGTAAAGGTTGTCCCTTGACCCAATTCACTTTTCACCTTTATTTTACCTCCCATTAACTGCACTAATTTTTTGGTAATGGTGAGCCCTAATCCCGTGCCTCCAAACTGTCGACTGGTATATTTTTCTGCCTGCTCAAAGCGATCAAAAATCCGGTCGATATTTGAATTATCGATGCCAATGCCCGTATCTGTTATGGTAAAAATTAATTGATGTTTGTTCTCATCCTCAGACAAACATTTAACAGCCATATTCACTTCACCCTTGGGCGTGAATTTTATTGCATTTGAGCCTAGGTTTAATAAAATTTGATTTAAACGAATACTATCTCCTTTTACCCATTCCGGCACACTTTTATCAATTTTGAGGCTGATTTTAAGCTTCTTATCCTTAGCGATATACCCCAACGTTTTTTCGAATTGCTGGAGTTGGGCGATTAAACCAAAAGTTTCATGATTCAATTCAAGCTTGTCGGCCTCTATTTTACTTAAGTCCAGTAAATCGTTAATCAATCGCAATAAATTATCGGCGGAAAAACGAACTGCTTGTAAATAAGCTAATTTTTGCTCATTGGTTTCTTCCGGCAAAAGCAGCTCAGTCAAGCCAATTATGGCGTTCATTGGTGTTCGGATCTCATGGGAGATATTTGACAAAAAATTTGACTTAATCTGGGTTGCTTTTTCTGCAGCCTCTTTGGCCTCTTTTAATAATCGATGACTGAGCTGTTGGCTGATGGCGCCACCCAATGCATTACAAAAACCTCTTAAAATATGTTCTTCCAGTCCCCACCACTTTTTATCCTGCTTCAAATTGTCGAAACCTACAAAACCCCAAAAGCGATTATCAACAAAGATGGGCAAGACTAATATCGACTGAATATGAAAAAATTTTAAGACTTGTTGTTCAGATTCCGGCAAATCCTGTAGATTGCTTACTATGGTTTCGCCCGCACTCAATCTTTGGTGCCAACTCTCGAAACCAATCTTTTTGTAGGTTAGCCCTCTCTCCAAAAGTTGTCTTTCTTTGGCATCCACCCGACCATCTTCTACTGGTGTAACTAATTTTGCTGCAGGCCCGAATTTGGTCTCGAGATGCCGAAATACCCAGGCATAATTCGCTCCAATAGCACGCGATGCCTTCGCAATCGATTGTTGGAAGGCATGCTCAAAATCGCTATCAACCAACAGATTTTCTGTGGCTTCTTTAATTTCAGTCAGTAAATCCTTTGCCCTTTCTTCCAACTCCTGTTGTTTACGCAAGTCGGTTACATCCTGAATAATACCCCGAACCTCGATGACCTGTGCCTGTTCATTCAGTCGAGCGGAGGCTTTTTCATGAACATATTTAATTTCGCCCAGGGGCGTCACTATACGATGATCAAGGCGAATTTCTCCGCCGTGTGCTTCAAAGTGTTTGATGGCTTGTCTGATTTCAGCAACATCATCGGGATGTATTCTATTATAATAATCAACAGGTTGTAGACTTCTGTGTTGCAAGTCAACACCAAAAATCTGGGCTGTACGTTCGTCCCAGAATATTTCATTTTTGATTAAATCAGATCGCCAGGTTCCTAAGCGGGCCAACTCCATGGCATCGGTCAATAACTCCCTATTCTCTTTTAAGGCTTCGGCAATTTGTAATTTATCGGTAACATTATTCCCATAAATGGTAATGCCGATAATTTGCTTTTTATCGTCTTTAATTGCAAAAAGACTGATTTCCAGCGTTAAAGTACTGCCATCCTGAAATTCGAAAACCGACATAAATTCCTGCTGTTCACCAGCCAAGCCTCTGAGATACTTCTCTTTCCAAAACTCCTGTAAATCAGCATTCATAAAATGAAGCATCGCAGTACCCGGTTTCGGATTTACGCCAAAACGGTGTGCAAGAAATTTTTTAAACCGCACATTGGCCTGAAGTAAATTCATGTTAGTATCGACCGACCAGATGTAATAACTGGTATGCTCTAACATGGTCTCAACCTCTTTCATGGCCCTTCTGATCCGACCATTGACTTCCACATTCGACCAGTGAATAACCAAAACGAAAAACACGGTGAGTAGCCCTACCTGCAATACATTACCTTTGAATGCCTCCCTTAATATTTCCTGAGGAAGTTGGATTTGCCAAGGAAACTCAAACGAGACGCTCACAAACAGGGTCATTATTACAAAAAGTAATAAGCCCATCATTTGCCAGCGCTTGTGACTATCTACAACAAACGGAATACAAATGAGCACCACAAAATTGAAAAGGTAAGCACCATAGTCTGCACTATAAAGCGATGAATAAAAGAAGATGATAGCAGATGCCAGGAGGACAACCAGGAATATGGTAAGTTTTTGATAACCTTTGGCATTCAGTGGATATAAACCCAGAAATGCTGTAAAAAAAAGCATATTCAACCAATCTATGGAAGGCAGATCGCTGATTCTATCATAAAAAGTTATGCCCAGCAAGGCTGTTGCTGCCAATAAAACCACAGCATTTACGATTTTAACCTTGCGTTGTTCTTCCGCTGATTGGGCGTCGTTTGTACCCCAAATAATTAGTTTTTCAAGTATGTTTTTCAACGGAGCTAAGGAGTAGTAAGCGAATATATGTATTCGAAAGAGGTATTCTAGCTGCATATCTATTTTTTTTAACCAATCGGCACATAGCTTGTTTTTGGCGGCAAGCTGCTGTTAAACAGGGCTTAAATGCCGTTAAGGAAAAGTTAAAACGAGTTTTGGGATAGTCTTAAAAGTTACATTTGTTACATTTTCCAAAGTATGTCGAAAAAACTCATACCGGTACTCGTTGTCACAATGGCGCTGGCATTGCTTGGGCTCATTGCCGTCCAGGCTTTCTGGATGCGGGAGGCTATTAATATGAAGGCGGAAGAGTTCAATCGGGGTGTTTCTGAAGCCTTAAAATCGACCAACTATGCCCTGGAAGTCCGGGAAGCTTCTCGACTTTTGGCAAACAGCCTGGATCAAAAGCTGTTGGTTCGGCAGATCGATTCACTTGCCGGACCGGTAATTTATACCTACGATACCATTGAAAGTATCGTAGCAGCTAAGGAAGTCCCTAAAAAGCCTATTCGATCCACTGGATTTAGCTTTAGTACACTCCCCCAGCCACCAATAGCGGGTGTTGCAGCCTTTGGGAGAAATGATGCCGATTGCCTAATCGTTATACGTGAAAAAGGAAATCCAATTGGACATTTTCCAGGTCAATTATTTACTCCTACCCACCCGCAGCTTGAAACAGTTTATAGTCAGGAAGCTTTGCGACAATTCCAACAGGCTCGTCAGTTTTATCAAATTTCCTTTGATTTCGACAGTATGATGACGCTTTGGGCAGATAGCGGTCACTTTAATTTATCAGGTGACAGGTTGTTTTATTTCAATAGCTCGGAAGGTCAACGACAGCTAAAAGGAAGCAAAAATGCCCAAGTAATTATCAGCAGTTCAGACAGCAGCCTGGCCAGAGCTCAAGTTCGTTATCGTTCCGCTCCAAACAACCCGCTGCCACGCATCAAGCCGCAAGCTGCCACACCGGAAGTAAAACGTCAAATTGTACAGAAAAAACTGCGCATCGACAGTTTACTCAACAAAGTGGCTTTTGACTTCATCAGCCCCAAACAACCCATTGAAAAACGAATAAGCGAACATGAATTTGACTCGATACTTCGAGCCAATTTGTTACAACAAGGCATTACAGCCGATTTCCGATTTCAAGTGGTGCGCGAACAGGCAGATGGTATTCAACTTATTTATGGAGATGAAATTTTTTCTCCGGTATACCACGAGGCACGGCTGTTCCCCAACGATATGTTCAATTTGAATGAACGTTTATTGTTGTATTTCCCCAATCCAAGCAGTTTTTTGCTCGGCAACCTGCTTGGCATGTTGCTGGTATCATTTGCCTTGATTTTGGTATTGGTTGTCATCTTTTTCGTTGCCATTTCTGTATTGCTGCGTCAGAAAAAACTAAGTGATATGAAGTCCGACTTCATCAACAACATGACCCACGAGTTTAAAACGCCTTTAGCTACCATCAATCTGGCAGCTGATGCGTTGGCCAACCCCAAAGTGCAGCATGACAATGAGCTTAGTGCTAAATACCTGGGTATTATTAAAACCGAAAACAGGCGTATGAATACTCATGTTGAGCAGGTTTTACAAACAGCACAATTAGATCGTCAAGAACTAACATTGAATCTGCAGCGAATTGATTTACGGTATTTATTGGAACATGCAATTGCGTTGATGGAGATGCAATATGAAAATCGGCAAGCCAAACTTTCGCTGCATTGTAATCATGAATCGTGTTTCATCAACGGCGATGAAGCTCATCTGCTGAATGTTTTTACCAATCTATTGGATAATGCCCTTAAATACGCCAAAACCAATCCTGAAGTCGAAGTTAGTGGTATCGTGAGCGGGCAAAAGGCTGTCATTCGGGTAAAAGACAATGGCATAGGAATGAGTCGTGATACAAGGCAACACATCTTTGAAAAATTTTACCGCCTGCCTACCGGCAATGTGCATAATATCAAAGGATTCGGATTAGGATTAAGTTATGTCAAAGCGATAATTGAAGCCCATAAAGGTAGTATTCAAGTAGAAAGTGAGTTGGATGTGGGAAGTACTTTTATTGTTACCTTACCTATAACCCAATAAATAATTATGAGCAAGCATATTTTACTGGTCGAAGACGACCCCAATTTTGGTTCTGTACTTCGTGATTATTTACAGCTCAACGACTATCAGGTTACACTTTGCACCAATGGAAATACCGGCATCAGCAGCTTTCGTGCCGGCCAATTTGACATTTGTATATTGGATGTAATGATGCCCGAAAAGGATGGGTTTACACTTGCTGAGGAAATCAGGCAATTAAACAAAACCATTCCTCTTTTTTTCCTGACAGCAAAAAGTATGAAGCACGATATGATTACGGGCTTTCAGTTAGGAGCAGATGATTATATCACCAAACCTTTCGACGCTGAAGTACTTCTGTTTAAAATCAAGGCTGTATTAAACCGAGTAGATCAAATTGACTTGGGCACAGAAGCCAATCAGTTTCAAATTGGCAGATACCAATTCGATTACGCCATTCGAGAGCTAAAAATGGGCGACAGCTTACATAAACTCTCTCCCAAAGAAGCAGAATTGCTCAAACTTCTCGCTTTAAACATCAATAAAGTTTTACCACGAAGTGAGGCACTCAACAGAATCTGGAAGGATGATAATTACTTCACGTCCCGCTCGATGGATGTATATGTGACCAAGCTTCGTAAATTTTTAAATCAGGACGAGAAAATTGAGATCCTGAACATACACAGCAATGGTTTCCGACTTGTGGTAAATTCTTAATATTTCAAATATTCATAACAGCCAGCTAGAAGTTGGCACAGGCTAAAATTTTTCATGCTCCTCTGGATATTAGAACTTCATAATACTTTCATACATCTCGGTTTTAATCCTCGAAAAGCACTGCTCTAGCAAGTTGCCTGGAACATCTATTATTTTTGGATTCGACCAGTTTCAACTGTAGCAAACAATTTTCAAAGAATTCAGTGGAAACCCTCTTTCTTGACTTCATCCCTTCGGTAAGCCTCTTTAATTAAAAACTGGTTTTGTCTTTCCAGTTCACCGGCTGTTTTTTCCTGACTAAATCCAGGGACTGCATCATTTTATCATACAATTCGGTATTGTCCATGATGCCGGAAAAAGCCTCCGCTCCCGGCCCAAAAGCAAATACAGGAACCATAACTGCCGTATGCCCGCCAGTAGTGAATTTGCCCGTTACCGTATTCTTAGTCAAATCTCCACCATTGATTGAAAAACCTCCTGTTTCGTGGTCAGCAGTTACTATGACCAGTGTTTCTTTATTTCTTTCGGCAAAATCAACAGCAATGCCGATTGCCTGGTCAAAGTCAAGCATCTCCTGAATAATATAATTTGTATTGTTATCATGGCCGCCCCAATCGATTTGCGAACCTTCAACCATCAGGAAAAAGCCGTCTTTATCTTCCGCTAACTTTTCTAGGGCGAAGTAAGTTGCTCTGGGTAATATGTCATTGCGGCCATCATGTTTAGCTTGAGGATGTTTGTCCCAAAGCAAAGCAGCTACAGGCAATGACGTTACACTGAAGAGATCAGCTTCGGTTCTGACTACCCGTGTACCCGACTCTTCCATGGCTGCCACCAGGTTTTTACCATCTTTCCTCTCTTCAAAATAGCGTAATCCACCACCAATTAACAAATCTACTTTGGCTTTGGCGATATCTTCGGCTATTGCTTCCGACCATTCCCTGTTGGGTTGATGAGCGGCGAAAGAAGCTGGTGTTGCATGGGTTATAGCACAGGTAGCTATCAATCCGGTAGATTTACCCGCAGCTTTCGCGCTTTCTAATATCGTTTCGTGAATTGTAGTATCACCGGCAACCCCAATGGCACCATTGAATGCTTTTTTGCCAATAGAAAGCGCAGTAGCACCAGCGCCTGAATCGGTAATCAGATTATCATAGGAAGTCGTTTTACTGAAGCCGACAAAGCTAAAACGTTCCAACTGTAAAATATTTCCGTTGGCAACCATGCCTGCGTAAATCTGACTGGTACCCATGCCATCCCCTATCAATAAAACAATGTTTTTTGGACGTTTAGGCAGAGGTACCGGTAATTCAGGAGTAGACATTTGTCCGGCTACCGGCGAAGTCAAAAATGACAATAGTCCAATCAGCAATAAGAGGGGTCGCATAACTATAACTTTGAATTGCGCTAAATTAGCAGATGTTGCCTGCTAAACGTTAAGTTGCCATGAAGTCTGACAAAAAAGCCTTTACCATACGTGTGTATGGCTTGATTATCAATGCTTCTCAAGAAGTGCTGATTGCAGAAGAAATGTATAAAGGCCGGCCTATGGTAAAATTTCCGGGTGGTGGCTTACACTGGGGAGAAAGCACAATTGATTGTTTGAAGCGGGAATGTATGGAAGAGTTAGGAGTGGCGGTGGAAATTGGTGCTCATTTTTACACCACCGACTTTTTTATTGCCTCCGCCTTCGATAATCAGGTGCAATTAGTGAGCATTTATTACGAAGTAATTGCACCAGCCAATTTCCAACCTGAAAGCAGGGCATTAAATCGACAAGCAGTGGAGGATGAAGTCTTCCGTTTTGTTCCAATCAGTGATTTACAAGCAGGCAGCTTTTTCACTTTTCCTATCGACCAAAAAGTGGGTAATATGCTCGAAAAACGCTTACGATTGACTGGCACTTAATCGTTTTATCTGCAGCCATTGGATGGCCATGATAGTTATGCTGTCGGTAATTTGCTTTCGTTTTATCATAGCAACTGCCTCATCAAGACTCACCAGTTTTCTTTGTAACTCCTCGGTATCTTCGGGCTGTGCTTCTTCATAAGTCAGTTCGGTAGCTAAAAAAATGATGGCCAATTCATCACTAACAGAATTGGAGAGATGCGATCGTCCGATTTCTTCCCAGTGCCTGGCTGTTGCACCTACTTCTTCCAACAATTCACGTTTGGCTGAAAGTAATGGTGGTGTATCGTGCTTACCGCCACCTTCGGGCAATTCCCAGCTGTATTGATTGAGTGGATAGCGATACTGGCCAATCAGCCAGATTTTATCTTCTTCACAGGCTAAGATGCCAATGGCTAGATTTTTAAAATGAACTGTCCCGTAAATCCCTTGCCCCCCTTTAGGATTCAATACCCTATGCTCAGTAACTTTAATCCAGGGATTTTCGTAACATATATCAGAACTGAGTGTTGTCCAGGGATTGCGGTTTTCATCTATCATTGTCCACCTCCTGGCAAGAGCGAGCCGGGTTCAAAATTTTTAACTTCAAAGCCTTTCGGAATCTCGAATAAACTGCTGCTGATTGGCTTTTTTTCAACCGTTGTAGCCATTAAGGAGATTTTAAGTCCATCTGGGCCGTCCATCTTCATGGCCAAAGGGAAGCCTTTAACTACCGACATAATTTTCTGATCTATAGGCATATTGTTACCCAGCGCATGAGGCATATTAACCATAATTTCATCACTGACCCACAATTCGGTTTGACCGCTTTCATCCTGTGGGTTGGTAATGATGTAATGTTTACACTTGTAACCGCCAATAGTTTTTGGTGTTGTTCCGGTTCGTACTACCGGTAGCTGGTGTACTTCCTCGCTATTCTCATCTGCTTTAGCGACATCTTTCATCAGATAAGCTATGCGAGCAGTAGGTTGCAACAAAAAGGCTGTGTTATTTTTGGCATTAAAAACAACATCTCCTGTCATGGCTGCATTGGCCCCCAAGGTTTTAATCATGACGTTATTCCCTTTGAGCAGGTATAAAAAGCCGGAAGGCATAAATTGACGTGCCAGCTCCATTTCTTCGCCCCCGCCTTCAATTTCCAATTTGAAAGTGATTTCGCCTTCAAATGGTTTTTGATTTTGTGCCTGGGCAACAATTGTAGCGATGAGGAGCAAAAAGGATATCAGATAGCGCATAATAATAAGGATTTGCTCAAATTTAGGAGGGCAAACGGCTATCTTCTCAAAAAATTTCTTTCGCCAGCCGATAAGTGTTGGCGTGTGCCTCAATTATATCACTTATTTTTTCTGAGTAACCCCCACCCATACATACAACCAATGGTACTTTTCGGCGATAAGCTTCAATCAATACCAGCTTATCCCGTGCTTTACATCCTTCTCTGCTTAGTTTTAATTTACCCAACTTATCTGTTGCCAACACATCTACCCCTGCCTGATAAAATATAAAATCGGGCTGTATTTCATCCAAAAGTGATGGCAGAGTTTCTCCCAACGTATACAGGTAAGAATCATCTCCCGTCCCACTGGGGAGGGCGATATCCAAATCTGATTTCTCCTTATGTAGCGGGAAATTGTCCTGCCCATGCAAACTGAAAGTATAAACACGCTTCTCTCTTTCAAAAATGGCCGCTGTGCCATTACCCTGATGTACATCCAGGTCGATGATTAACACTTGTTTGGCTATGCTCAAATCGAGAAGATACTGTGCCGCAATGGCTTGGTCATTCAATAAACAAAAACCTTCACCTGCGTCTTTAAAAGCATGGTGAGTGCCACCGGCAATATTGAAGGCTATGCCGTCTATCAAGGCATGATGGCAGGCAGTTACCGTACCCTGTGCAATACGCAACTCCCGCTCAACCAGTTGAGCCGAGAGCGGAAAGCCTATCCGCCTGATTTCCGGCTTCGACAAATTTAAATTGACCAATCTATCCACATAGACAGCATCGTGTACCTGCTTTACTACAGACAACTCAATTGGCTCAGGAGCGAAAAACTGACGTCTGTCTATGGTGCCTTCATAACATAGCTGCTCAGGCAGGAGCTCGTATTTAAGCATCGGAAATCGGTGACCTTCCGGCAATGGATGTTTGAAGATGGGATGATAAGCTATGCTAAACACCTTGCAAAAATAGCACAACCGCGCTTGAGCCGCTTTGTTCGCAACAAGAGTTCTTTATCTTCGCCTTTGAAGATGATAAATCACCTACAACTCCTGCTCTTAGTAGTTCTTTTTGGAACCACTTCCTGCGCTTTGCTTCGAAAAAAGGACAAAGACGCTTCCATTAAGGAGATTCCGATGGAAAGTATCTTGAAATACCTTTCAGATCCCAAACCCGACCCGGTACTACTCATACTCGAGCCGGAAGCAGCTTTCACACAACGTATGCTCGACTATGGCTACAATCTGGTTCAGGTCATAGATGAAGAACAACAAGCTGAATTCAGGTCGCCTTTCGCAGAATATCCTGATGTCCGGTTGCGCCTTTCCAGCTTCATGCAAGGAAAAATTGGCGAAGACATGGATTACAGTGGCATATTGATGGATGAAGGTAGACTAGGAAGACCTATTGGAATTAATCAGAATCGGGAAATGATCCAATTGTTATGGACGCGTTTGGCTAAGGATGCCACCCTTTTTTATTTCCATTACAACTCGGAAGCTGCGATTTATGGCAAAAAAACTTCCTCATTCAAGCCTGAAGAAATCATCGATCTTGTTCGATTTAAATTTAATCAGATTCAAACAGATTCTACCTCCATCCCTGGAATACACGTCATAAAATTCACCAAATGAGCTTAGAAAAACGCTCTGCTGTCGACCGTTTTTTGTCGGTAGTAGAAAAATTAGGAAATGCACTACCTCATCCAGCGACACTTTTCGCTGGATTTGCAGCATTTGTGGTATTAATGTCGTGGGTTGCAGCACAGTTTGATTTGTCGGTCATTCATCCTGGTACCGGAGAAACCATCACTCCTGTGAATCTCATCTCGGCTAAAGGTTTACACCTGATTCTGGAAAAAATGGTGGTCAACTTCACCAGTTTCGCTCCATTGGGAACGGTATTGGTGGCCTTGTTGGGTATTGGTATTGCCGAAGGTAGCGGGTTAATTGGGTCGTTACTGCGGAAAATAGTGCTGGCAGCTCCAAAAAAACTGCTTACACTGGTTATAGTGTTTGCTGGTGTTATCTCCAATACTGCCAGTGAAGTGGGTTATGTACTGCTGGTACCCTTAGCTGCGGTCATCTTTTTAGCGGCTGGTCGGCATCCTCTCGCCGGATTAGCGGCTGCTTTTGCCGGGGTTTCGGGGGGCTATAGCGCTAATTTATTGCTGGGCACTATCGACCCTTTATTGGCCGGATTATCGGAAGAAGCCGCGCGGATCATTGATGCATCTTATGTCGTGAATCCCGCAGCGAACTATTATTTTATGTTCGGCTCTACCTTTTTGATTTCCATATTGGGCACTTGGGTCACCGAAAAAATTGTCATACCACGCTTAGGTACCTACAACGGTGATGAAAAGCCGGAAGAAATACGCTCCTTAACCGCTGCCGAAAAAAAGGGATTACGTTGGGCTGGTATTACGCTCGTTTTGAGCATTGCTTTCATATTAGGTGGACTTATTCCGGATAATGGCTATTTGCGCAACCCGCTTGATGGCGGCATTTTGAAATCGCCTTTTATGTCGGGCATTGTGGCCTTTATTTTCTTGATGTCGGCGCTGTGCGGGATTGCCTATGGCATTGCTGCAGGCACCTTTAAAAACGACAGCGATGTGATGAAAGGCATGTCTAAATCGATGGAGACCCTGGGGTCATACATAGTGCTGGTGTTTTTTGCTGCTCAATTCGTAGCCTTTTTTAACTGGACAAATTTAGGGCTGATATTCGCCATCAAAGGAGCTGATGTGCTCAAAGCATCGGGCATGAATGATATTGCTTTGATGAGCGCATTCATATTTATAGCAGCAGCAATTAACCTGATCATGGGGAGTGCCTCGGCCAAATGGGCCATTATGGCGCCTGTGTTTATTCCCATGTTTATGTTGTTGGGGTATAGCCCTGAATTTACCCAATGTGCATATAGGATAGGCGATAGCGTGACCAATATTATTTCTCCCATGATGTCCTATTTCGCACTTATCGTTGCTTTTATTCAACGTTATGACAAAAAAGCAGGCATAGGAACGGTTATCTCTACCATGCTACCCTACAGCATTGCCTTCCTATTAGGCTGGATGATTTTATTTGGCATCTGGATATCATTGGATATTCCGATTGGTCCGGGATCAAATATTTTTATTCCGTTAAAACCGTAAACCATTTAAAGCATCTGCGTGTTAGATGAACTCATCAAATAACATCTTATGCATAAATTCTTTTTTATCGCCCTGTTCTCAAGTGCAAGCTTGTTTGTTTCCTGTTCCAATTCTGAGCCAACGGCGGAATCAACTGAAGTGGCTGAAGCAGTCGTAAATGAAAATGCGTCAACTTACATCATTAAAGCAAATACTCCCTTAAAATGGCTGGGAAAAAAGCTAACAGGTGAGCATTTCGGCACTATCGCCACTTCCGAAGGCAAGTTGATGGTAGAAGGAAGTAATTTGGTCGGTGGGCAAATCAAACTAGATATGAATAGTATCACCGTTCTCGACCTGACCGATCCGGGCAAAAATGCTGATTTAACAGATCACCTCAAGTCAGCCGACTTTTTCTCTGTCGACAAACACCCAGAAGGCAGTTTTGAAATCACGGGGGTTGAGCAGCTAAGTACGCCGGACGCTCAGGGTAATACCCATATGATCAACGGAAATTTAACCATCAAAGGCATCGTTCAAGGCATTCGCTTCCCGGCTCGCGTTGAAATTACTGATGACAAGGTGGAAGCCAAGGCCAATTTCAATATCGACCGAACTTTGTGGGACATTCGCTACCGTTCCGGTAAATTTTTCCCTGAATTAGGCGACAAAGTTATTGACGACCAAATTGGCATTACGCTGGACTTTATCGCAACAAAAGCCTGATAATAATCAGCTTAGATGAAGCGGCAGTTTTTTAACTGCCGCTTTTTTATTACCAAGACAGCAGAATATCATGCCTAATTTCAAAATCTGGAAAATTTATAGGCATTATTAAACCATTTAATTGATACAAAGACTAAATTGGCTTAAAATGAAAACTACTTGAGACTAACCCTCCTTTTATTAATTCTCCTTTTGGGAAACTGTCTCATCCATGCACAAAGTGTAGTGTCCGATAGCGACCGGGTGATAGTTTTAGGTGGCAATTACGAGGAAGTTTACCTCGACAGTCTTGAAGCTGTTTATAAGCGTAGAAAAGCTCAATCTAAATTCGATTCAACCACCTTATCTATCGCCTTAGAATTAACCAATAAGTTTGGTCAACTTAATCCCGAAAAAGGTTTGGCTTTCGCCGACGACGGGTTGGAAGTAGCAAGTAATATGCGTCGTGAAGATTATACTAGTAATTTTTATGCCGCCAAAGGGCTCATTTACCGACAGAAAGGATATTTAGATTTGGCCTTAAATGCTTTTCAAAAAGCCCTTACCATAGTTGAAAAGTACAAATTAAGACAAACCTTACATTATGCCTTGATTGATATTGGAAACATCTATTATGACCAAAAAGATTACGACAAGGCATTAAACTACTATCAGGCAGCAGCAACTCGAGCGCAAGAACTTAAACATGGGCGAGGAAGTGCAGTGGCATTAAACAATGTAGCTATAGTATACCGGCAAAAGGGTGATTTCGAACGGGCCATGGTTTTCTTTAATAAGGCGCTCGATCAGCGAATAAAGTCGGGAGAGTATATTTTATTGGGGCATTCTTACCTCTATATCTCCAACCTCTACCTACGCCTGAATAAATTAGATAGTGCGCTCCACTTTGCCCTTCGAGCCATAGACAGTTTGGGGAAATACCAAGTCTGGAATGAATATGCTTGGGCGCATGTTACAGCAGCCCGGGCACATTATGCCCTCGGTGCCTATGAAGCTGGCGACAAGGCTTTTGAGAAAGCAAGAATAAAACTTAAAGAACTCCGCTTCCCTTTGGAGGTAAATGAAATCAATATTATCCATGCCAATGAAAAGCTGAAACGAGGTCAGGTGATGGAAGCATTAAATATGCTGCAAAAAGAACTCGAAGTAGCTGAAGCCACTAAGAACCTTATCCTGGCAAAAAATGCCTGTTCCAGTCTATATAATCATTACAAAGAGGTAAACAATAGCAAAGAAGCACTTTACTACTTTGAAAAATTAGTAGGATTCGAACGTCAAAGCCGAGACCAGGAAATGGAACGGAATCTGGCTGATATGGAATTGAAATTTTTGTTGAATTCTAAGGAGTCTGAATTAGAAAAAAGCAAAGAAAGTCTGGCACAGCAACAAGAATTTATTGATAAGATAGAATGGCGCAATCGTTTTTTGATCAGTCTGGCGATCATCAATATTATTGCACTTTTTGGGCTTATCTGGGCTTTTTATCAAAAAAGTAAAAACAACCGCAAGCTGCTGGAGCAGAACGACATCATTGAAAAACAAAATACTGAGATTCAAACCAATCTCGCACTCCTTGAAAAAGCCAAAGCCCAAACAGAAAAGTTACTACGCGCAAAATCTGAGTTTTTGTCTCATATGAGTCATGAAATAAGAACACCCATGAACTCCATTCTCGGGCTAACAGATATGTTATTAGAAGATGTAACAGAAAGTAAATCGCACGACAAGCTACAGTCCATTAAATACGCTGCCGACGTACTTCTGGTTATCATTAATGATATATTAGACATAGCCAGCATTGAAGAAGGTAAAATTGGCATCAACCTCGAGCCGACAGATTTACGCCGGATGTTCAAAGAGCTTGAAAATAACCTTGGATTCAAGGCAAAACAGAAAAAAGTAGCGTTATTGCTTGAATTAGCACCGGATTTGCCAGCGCAAGTTTTCGCAGATCAGACCCGACTTTTTCAAGTGCTCATGAACCTGGTATCTAATGCTATAAAATTCACAGAAAAGGGTCACGTGAAACTGAGTTGTGCAGTACTGAAAAGCGATGAGAAAGGCGTTCAATTGCGCTTTCAGGTCGTAGATACTGGCATAGGGATACCCCTTGAAAAGCAGGCTTCCATATTCGAAAGTTTCAATCAGGGAGGTAAAGAAATTCAACGAACTTACGGAGGAACTGGTCTCGGCTTGACAATTACACGTCGATTATTGCAACTTTTCGACAGCGAAATCAAGCTTAAATCTATGCCAGGTGTAGGCTCAGAGTTCAGCTTCGACATGCATTTTGACCTGGCCAAAAACGAGCCAGCAAAGCAAAAAGCCGACCCTAAATTACCTGAGAAAGAGCTCGAAGGTTTAAAGCTCTTATATGTTGAGGACAACGAAATGAACCAGAAAGTCATGTCTCTTCTCTTAAGCCGGGCAAATGTTCAACTCAACTTTGCGTTTAATGGTAAAGAGGCGTTGGAATTACTTCAGGAGCATGATTATGATGGTGTTTTGATGGATTTCCACATGCCCGTGATGGACGGCTTAAGTTGTAGCAGGGCGATTCGTTCAGGCGCTTACCCCCTTCGAAACAGCAATATTCCAATAATTGGCATTACAGCCGACGTATTTGAAGAAAGTACCCACGAAGGCATGCTTAGTGGCATGAACACCACTATTAAAAAGCCAATCAATAAAAGAGAGCTTTTTAGTGCAATCGTAAGGCTTTGCCGGCAGCCCTAATGAGCCGAGCTATCTACTGCCCTATTCAAAAATTCAGCGAAAGGTTTGAGCTGCTCACATTGATAGCTTAAGTAGGTAATGAATTGGTCGTTTGACAAATCATGTGCTGTTAACGGCAATGCAAGCACAAAATTTTTCTGTTTCAGGTATTCGATGGCAGGATTATCAGCCTCATAACCTTTGGGTGGCCTACTCAAGCGTTCAGTCGACATTTCTTCAAACTTGCCGGCATCATAAATTTCCCGAAGGATATTTTCATACTCCTGGAGATTATAATCAATTTCCTGCCGGATAGCTTGCAAGATATCGGCAGCAGGCATCCAAATGCCACAGGCTAAAAAGGAACCTTTCGGGTCGATATGCAAATAATAGCCTGCACCAGGATATTTTTTACCCCCTTTAGCGAGATAGGCTGAAAAATTTGTTTTGTAGGGGTTTTTATTGGCTGAAAATCGCACATCGCGATTGAGGCGAAACATGGCTGTTTTGGCCGACTGACCAGAGAATGCGGGTTCAATCAAAATCATGGCTTCAACCCAGTCTTGTACAAGCTGGGTAAATCCGGACCTGCAAAGCTCGTACTTCTCCCGGTTGGCATCGAGCCAAACCTTATTGTTATTCATCTCCAATTTTTGGAGAAATGAAAGCGTTTCCGAAACCAGGTACTGATTGGCCATATCAACTTTCCATCAATCTACGAACATACTTACCAATGATATCGAACTCGAGATTTACTGTATCTCCTTCACGCAGGATTTTGAATTGCGTATTTTCATAGGTATATGGAATGATAGCTACCGAAAAATAATCCTTTCCGGAATCTACCACGGTTAAACTCACCCCGTTAATGCAAATCGACCCTTTTTCAACTGTTATATTGCCTAAGGAGGCATCATAGCTGAAACTATACCTCCAACTCCCTCCTTCTTCTCTCAACGAAGTACAACGGGCTGTCTGATCCACATGTCCTTGAACAATGTGACCATCAAAACGTCCATCAGCTTGCATACATCTTTCCAGATTGATGACAGTGCCCATCTCCCATTCTGCAAGATTTGTTTTGTTTAATGTTTCATGAATGGCAGTGACCGTATGACTAGCTGCATCGCAGTCTACTACAGTTAAACACACACCATTGTGGGAAACACTCTGGTCGATTTCCAAGTCACCTGAAATCAATGAGCTGATTGTATAATGAATGTTTTTATCCTCCTGGGTAATAGATGTAATGACCCCCATATCTTCTATAATGCCTGTAAACATGTGTCAAAATTAGCGGATTAATTCTACCATTCCTTGTCGGTCAACAGCAATTTCACCTTCCAGGGTGCGGAAGTAGATGCGAATGGTATATACATAGGTCCCACCTTCCAGTGGCTTACCGTCTTTATTATCTCCGGTCCAGAAGATGCCCGGGTCGGTAGTAGTGTACACGACTTTACCCCAACGATTGGCTACTACCAAATTAATTCGGTCAACAAATTTGAAGCCCGTTTGTGGCAACCACAAATCATTAATACCGTCGCCGTTCGGTGTAAATACATTAGGGAGTTCGTAAAGTTTACAATTTTCAACACAGGCTTCGTTGCTAAAAGCACTCTCGTTCAACGCGGTATCAACTGCTGTCAGCACATAACATCCGGCAATAGAGCTAATTAAATTCAAATGACTAAAACGCAATTCACCAGCGTCGGCCGGAATTGAGTCCAGCAAAACATATTCAGCCCTGCTGCCGTCTTTATAATAAATGCGCCAACGTAATAAGTCTAAGGCACAGTTACCCTCCTGGGTCCAGCTGATTTCATTGCGGAATAAATCACAGTTCCCATCGGCTGTAATTTGAGGTGGACAAGGTGGTACGGTATCCTTTGGTGAAGCACATCTAATTTGACTATTATTGATGATGCTATCGGGTAAGCCAACTGTTGAAAAGGCTCCACTGGTTGTTACATAATAACAGTATTCCACATTATTAATAAGACCAATATCCGAATAACCGGTATCAGAGGCAGGAACTGCTGCAATTTGAACGAAAGTACCCGCGTCATTCCGAAAGATATAGACGCTATCGTTGGTCCAATTCACATTATAGTTCCAGCTTAAATTAAGTGTAGCATCCGTTTCACCGATACGAAGAAATACGCTACTGGACGCTTTCACTTTACCAACTTTCTGGGGGCTGTTGGCAGCATAAAAATCAATTTCGTAGGTATAACCATTGGCTACCGTATTGACATTCAAGTCTATGAATGAAGTATCTGACCACAACGCCATAGCCGAATTATAATTTCGTGTTCCAATCAACGTCCGGTTAACTCCGCCGTTATTCACACCTGTATTTCGATAAAACTCATAGCGGTACGGTGCTTCAAATTGTAATGTATCTAACTCCAATGGCGATTCCCATTCCAGTTCTATGCTACCATTGGTTGCATTGGTATTCAGTACGTTTACCTTAGAAATCACCGGCAAATCACGCTTAACCTCTTCACAAACTTCCTCCGAAACCTTACTCTCAGCGCCACCCAGCGGGTCGTAATTAAAGGGTGAGAAAAATGCAGTTACACGGTAACAATAGGTCTCGCCGGCTGCCAAACCTGCGCCTTGATTATCATCTATATAGGTGGTGTTGTTGAGGCCCATCAGTGTGTCGATTAGCACATAACCACTGCCGGCAGGCACACCTGTTTCACAACTGGCTTGGGCAAAAAGATTACTTCCTTGCCGTCGATATATTTTATAGCCAATGGCTTGAGGACAAACAGAGGGATCGAAGTTGAGTATAATCCGACCACCCGCTGAGCTCGCAGTCAGATTTTGTGGCGCGGGTGCCAGTACCCGAATATTGAATGTTTCGTAGGCAACCAATCTGGGATTACCATTGTCTTCGGCACGAAAAGTTACCTGATAGGGCTCACGCCGGATATGGCTACAAGTGGTTTCCCAACGGAATTGGGCCGAAACAGTGATTGGATTCGATACCGGCTGGGGAAAAGTAGCAGGACTTACGGTGGTAAATCCGCGAGGAGGTGCAAACGGTCCGCCAACGGCTGTTAGGGTGACGGTATGAAAATCGGAATCTCGTGCCGTTACAGCAAATTGTAGTATTGAACCGGCAATAACACAGGTATCCCGAACAGCGTCAAACTTTGGCGGTCGATTGTTACAATTCCCAATATCTACCTGAAAGTCGCGCACCACGGAGCCAATGTTGACCCCATTCCGCCATTCCTGAATAAGTATGGCAAAATTGAAAATTCCCGCCGATCGCGGAACGTCCCAGACGAAGTCACCAGTAGCATCGATTCTCAAAAAAGGTGGAAAATCCGGAAAAGTATAATTGGGAACAGGCAAGCCGTTTTCTCCGCGACAAGCCACCAGGCTGTAACTCAAACTGTCGCCATCCGGATCTGATGCTCCCGGATTATGAACAAATAAACGGTTTACGCAGCCCTGGTCAATGGGTGGGAAACTCAAAATAGGCGAGTTATTGGGGCCTAAAAATGGATTGATGGTAATGAAAGTCTCTACATAAAAAGGCACATTGATAGATGCCCCTCCATTAATATTCTGTACGCCACCTACCCGATTAGGATCGAGCACCGAAATTTTATAGGTACCTGGCCCGGGGAAGGTATGGGTAGTGGTGTAATTATTTCTTAATATATCGTTACCCACAGAAACCGCACCTGGTGCATCACGTGGCACCGAATCACGACGTCCGCCATAATTCCAGTTTACTTCGAGTACTGGCCTGTCGGCAGCATTAGAGCCCTTGGTATAAATAACCACCTTAACCTCATAGGTTAGACCACTTATGTGCCTGTAGGTTATTTCTCCCCCACGATTGTGTGTTGCCCTGGCCAAAGGGATGGCAAAAAGGGTGAACAGGAGGAGAAAAAGCAAACGACGGACAAACATCATTAGGACAATGCTAAACCGATACTTTTAGTGCGTCGGCCTTTAAAAATAACCATAAAAAAATCCGACTGTTCATAACAATCGGATTTTTACAAAGAATTGATAGAATTTTAACTTCCCGGAGAGAGCGTTGCACTCAGGTATTCGCGGTTGAGTCGTGCGATATTAGAGATACTGATACCCTTCGGACATTCTGCTTCACAGGCTCCTGTATTGGTGCAATTACCAAAACCCAGTTCATCCATTTTAGCCACCATTTTCAAGACACGGTCTTTACGTTCGGGCTGTCCCTGCGGTAAAAGAGCATACTGCGACACCTTGGCCGAAACAAACAACATGGCTGATGCATTTTTGCAAGCGGCAACGCATGCACCACAGCCGATACAGGCAGCGGCATTAAATGCTTCTTCGGCATTTTCTTTTGGAATAGGAACCGCGTTTCCATCAGGCGCATTACCGGTATTGACCGATACGTAACCACCTGCGGCCATAATTTCATCGAAAGCTGAACGATCAACAGTCAAATCCTTGATAACCGGGAAAGGTTTCGCTCTCCAAGGCTCAATGGTAATGGTTTCGCCGTCGTTAAAGTGGCGCATATGCAGCTGGCAAGTGGTAGTAGCTGCTTGTGGACCATGTGCACGACCATTAATATACATACTACACATACCACAAATACCTTCACGACAATCATGATCGAATGCCACAGGGTCTTTGCCTTCCACGATTAGCTCTTCGTTGAGCACGTCGATCATCTCCAGGAAGGAAGCATGTGTTGATACTTCTTTTAGTTTGTAGGTCTCAAAATGACCTTTGTCGGCTTTGTTTTTCTGACGCCACACCTTAAGCGTGAGGCTGATATTGTCTTTGCTCATTACTTATAGCTCCTTTGCGTAAGTTTTACAGCTTCAAATTCGAGGTTTTCTTTGTGCAGGATAGGGTCGCCTGCCAATCCATTATATTCCCAGGCCGAAACGAAGGCGAAGTTTTCGTCATCGCGTTTGGCTTCACCTTCAGGCGTTTGGCTTTCCAGTCGGAAGTGGCCACCGCAAGACTCCTTACGAACCAGGGCATCTACCACCATCAACTCACCCAATTCGAGGAAATCAGCCACGCGACCGGCTTTATCCAGTTCGGGATTATATTCGTTAATACTACCAGGTATCCGAACATCCGACCAAAACTCGTTGCGCAGTTCACGTATCATCTGACGGGCTTTGGTGAGGCCCTCCTCATTGCGCGCCATCCCGCAATATTCCCACATAATTTTACCCAAACGACGATGGAAACTTTCAACTGACTGCTTGCCCTTGATGTCCATCAGCTGTTGCTGACGATCGGCAACTGATTTTTCAGCAGCTTTAAAGGCCTCCGTTTCGGTTGATATTTTACCGGTACCAATTTCATCTGCCAGGTAATCTCCTATGGTATAAGGCAATACAAAATAACCATCTGCTAAACCCTGCATGAGCGCCGAAGCACCCAGGCGGTTGGCGCCATGATCTGAGAAATTGGCTTCTCCGATGGCATATAGTCCGGGTACAGTGGTCATGAGATTATAATCTACCCATAAACCGCCCATGGTATAGTGAACCGCCGGATAAATTTTCATCGGGGTTTCATAGGGGTTATCACCGGTAATCTTCTCGTACATTTCGAAGAGGTTGCCATAGCGGGCACTGATTACATCTTTCCCCAAACGATTAATGGCATCGCGGAAATCGAGGAATACGGCCAAGCCGGTTGGCGCAACGCCGCGACCTTCATCGCAGGCTTCTTTCGCGGCACGTGAAGCCACATCGCGGGGTACAAGATTACCAAAAGCCGGGTATTTGCGTTCGAGATAATAATCACGGTCGTTTTCGGCGATATCAGCTGCTTTTTTTCGGCCTTGCTGAATAGCTTCTGCATCAGCCTTGGTTTTAGGCACCCATACCCGGCCGTCGTTACGTAATGATTCCGACATCAGCGTAAGTTTCGACTGATACTCGCCCGACTGCGGTAAACAAGTTGGGTGAATTTGTGTAAAACAAGGGTTACCGAATACAGCCCCCTGCTTATGGGCTTTCCAGGCAGCAGTAACATTGGAGCCCATAGCATTGGTGGAAAGATAAAATACGTTACCGTATCCACCGCTTGCAATAACTACAGCATGTGCGCTGTGGCGTTCCAACTCGCCACTCACCAGATCGCGGGCGATGATGCCACGGGCTTTACCATCAATCATCACCACTTCTACCATTTCGTGACGACTAAACATCTCCACCTGACCTTTTTCGATCTGACGGCTCAGTGCTGAATAGGCTCCTAATAAGAGTTGTTGACCGGTTTGACCGCGTGCATAGAACGTCCTTGACACTTGTGTACCCCCGAAAGAGCGATTATCAAGCAAACCTCCGTATTCACGGGCAAAAGGCACACCTTGTGCCACACATTGGTCGATAATGCTACCGCTCACTTCAGCTAAACGATGAACGTTGGCTTCCCGGGCGCGATAATCACCACCTTTGATGGTGTCGTAGAACAAGCGATATACGCTATCACCGTCATTCTGGTAATTTTTCGCAGCATTAATACCGCCCTGAGCAGCGATAGAATGTGCTCTGCGAGGACTGTCCTGGAAACAAAATGCTTTGACTTTGTAGCCCAGTTCTGCCAGGGAGGCAGCCGCGGAGGCGCCGGCCAGACCGGTACCTACGACAATAATATCGATTTTGCGTTTGTTTGCCGGGCTAACCAAACGAACAGTGGAACGATACTTTGTCCATTTTTCGGCTAATGCTCCGGCAGGTATTTTGGCGTCTAGCTTCATGCTGCGGTATTTATAACTTTAGGCATTTTGAAAGTACATCACAATCGGAATGAGTGCGAATAAGGCTGGGATAAGAATAGCATATACTGTCCCTACCCCTTGAATGGTCTTTTTGTATTTGTTGTAACCCAAGCCAAGGGTCTGGAAGGCACTTTGAAAGCCATGGAAAAGATGAAAACCTACCGCAACCATCATAACGACATAAAAGGCCACATACCATAACTCCTGGTAGGCGGTTGCGACAATTGGAAATACATCAGGAACCGTAAGATTGCCATAGGTAACCATGGCGATATCAGCGCCGGTTTTAAATTCATACCAAAAGCCTTTGAGATGAACGAGTAGGAAAACCAAAATTAAGGTGCCCAATATGCCCATATTCCGGCTCGACAGACTGCTCGTTGCTTCAGCAGCTTTGCCGGCATACGCTACGGGACGAGCGGCTTTATTCAAACGCCCCAGCCAAATAGAATAGATTATATGCAAGATGATGAATAGAAAATTCAGTTTACTAACAAGCTGTATTAGGGGATTGTTTCCCATAGTGTAGGCATAAATATTGAATGCCTCACCCCCATCTGGAATCAACAATTGCAGATTTCCAATCAAGTGAATCACCAGAAATAAAATAAGAAAAATACCGGTAAGTGCCATCATCAGTTTGCGACCGATGGAAGATTTGAGCAGGGTTGTTAAATTATTCATGCTTAAGCCTAGGTTAGACGGCTGTAAAAATACCATTGGGAAGACAAGAATTACAATAAAATGACCGCCAAACAAGTCGCTTGACGGTCATTTATAATCTTTCTAAACAAGCATCGTTTAACGGCGCGGATTGATTCGTATATCCATACCCTTCCCTTCTCCTGTTTCGAACTTATTCAAGCGGTATTTGAAGGACAACATGACATAGCGCCCTATGATGTTAGCCCGCCTTTCCTGCAAATAATTCAGTTCACTAATTCGCTGCACGCCTGTATTTTTATTGAGTAGATCAAAAACTTCCAAGCCAAGACTCCCTCTGCGTGCTTTGAGAATACTGTATTGCATCTCCCATTTTACCAATGGCACTAGCACTATTTCGTTAAAACTTTGCGCATTATAACGGGTAACATCCATGCTTATACCGGTATTCCATCTTGAAGATGGTGTGAACCGAACTTCAGCAAAACCACCCACATTTGAATATCTATTATTGAGACTTGACTGCACTGAGTAACGGGCATCGCTCAAGCTTAAGGTAGCCCCAACGGCTATATCCCACGGCTCCTTCTTTCTGTTTTCGATGGTTAAGCCATATTCTTGACCATAATTCAGATTTACATTTTCAAGTCCGTTAATCAAATTGATGCCCCTGTTGTAGGTCTGGGTTGTCCTAATTCTGGTTGTGATACCAAGTTTTCGAACAGGTGTACTGAATTCTGCTGAAAATCTACCGGTATAATCACTGGCTACATTTACCGGCAGTAGTTCCTGGCTCAAATCTGGATTTACCCTCCGCGACCAATTAATCTTATCGGCAATAGCGGTGAGACTTCCATGCACAAAAAAGCTGGTGAAACTAAATTGGTCGAACAGAAAAAAAGACGAACTCAGGCTGTGGTGCTGTTCCGGCCGCAAATTAGTGTTACCTCGCATGACACTGAGCGGGTTTAAATTATTGTTGACAGGCAAAAGCTGATTAGCACCAGGCGCATTTACCCGACTGAAGTAATTTATATTCAGACGTCGGCCGGTTCTAAATTCGTGCTCGAAATTAAAACGAGGCAGAAAAAAGACATAGGAAGCTGAGGTATCGACCAACTGAGGGCCAAGCTGACTTTGGGTAGCGAATTCCGCATAGCTCGACAAACTCCATTGCGTTTTTTTAGTACTTTTTCGAAATACCAGTCCTGGCCGGATATATTGATATTGCCGTTCAAAATCGGGACTAAGCGAATCTATTTTTCCGGCATCTAAAAAACCCTGACTGCGAATCAGCTTCTCACGGGTCATCCCCGATTGCAGTGCCGGTTCGAGTAAATAACCACTTCTCAAATTATAGGTTGCGGAAGTTTGCACATGCTGCTGAAAAACCCTTGTCAGATTGTTCTGAAATTGATTCAACACCAATGGCAGATTGTTGCCAGTTAATTGTGTGAGATTATTGCGTTGTTGTTCACTTAAATCGTAGCGATAATTTATATCCGTACTTACGCGAAACAAATTCCAACGCCCTCGAAACCTTTTCAGGTAGGCAGCTTTCAGATTAACCGACAAAAGGTCATTATCGGTTTCTGTTAAGCTATTTTGTCGATTTAGTTCAGCAGCATTGCTCAACGACCTACTAAAACGATCGGCTGTTTGGCTGGCCCTACTCCATTCAAGCACGGCCGAACTCGTTAGATTTTGGGTAGTATCGAAGCGATTACGATAAGCCAAATTAAGTCGCTGAACCAGATTACGATTGATTTGCTGATTAGCCTCTTCTCGTTGGAATTCGCCATCTGCTAAAAAATTCCGGCTGAAATTATCTTCTTGCAAATTTTTGTGGGCGCCATTAGCAAGATAACTGCTCGAGAAACGATGAAATTTACGTGGCTCATAGCTATAATTCAAACCTGCTGCGCCAGAACGTATTAGCCCAGTTTCCTGTTGGCCGAAATTGACTGGTAAACTGCCATTTATTTGCAATCCACCGCCCTCACCCCCCAAATTGGACAGCCCGCCATTAAAACTGATATAATCAGACATGCTAAAACCAAACTGATTAATATTGTTGGTCATGCCCAATGCAGCAAATTGGTGTTTTCTACTGAATCGAAACGCTTTGGCATGAGCTTTAAAACGCTCATCGCTTCCACCGCCCAACTGCATCTCCCCTAACCACGCCTGCTTTTTGTCGTCTTTGAGCAATAAGTTTATGGTCTTTTCTCGGCTGCCATCGTCGATTCCTGTGAGTTCGGCCTCGTCTGATTTCTGGTCATAAACCTGCACCTTTTTAATAGCATCTGCTGGCAGGTTTTTGGTTGCGACTTTCGGGTCGTCGCCAAAAAATTCCTTGCCATCTACAAGCACCCTTTTCACATTTTCACCACCGGCTTTGATGTTGCCAGAACGATCGACCTCCACCCCAGGCAGCTTACGAAGTAGTTCTTCTACAGCTGCGTCTTCTCTTGTTTTAAATGAAGCGGCATTGTATTCGATGGTGTCATTTTTAATTTGAATAGGTACTGCTTCATCTTCCACATTAACCACACCAAGCATGGTCGAATTACGGGGGAGTACCAAAGTACCTAAATCAGGTCCCTCAGATTTCGGGAAATCAACTGCCTTGTAGTAGGTTTTGTGTCCCAAAAATGACGCTTGTAAAATATATTTACCCGCTCTGACATTTTTAATTTCAAAACTTCCCTGGCCGTCGCTAATAGCGAAAAATGCCAATGTCGAATCCTGGTCATGCAATAAAGCTACTGTTGCAAAAACCAGAGGTTTAGCCTGATCATCCACCAAATTCCCTCGTAAAAGTCCAAGCTGCGCCCAACTGCTTAGTGGAAGCAGTAATAATAGGTAAAGGTATTTCATCGGTTTAGTTGCGAATGATGATGCGCGCCCCTCCACCGGAACCGCCAAACTCAGCCTCCATTTCTTTGGTTTTTTCTTCCACGATTCGGTTGAATTCGGCTTTCGTCACCTTTTTCCCAGTTTTTGGGGCTTTCAATTCGGTAGTATTTATGGCTTCCTCGCTGAAATGTGTGGCAAGAATAACACGTTTGCCATCGTCGAATACAGCCTTAAGTATTAAACCTGGCAGGTTTCCCAAGCCAGCCGGTCCGCTGCCAATGGGGATGTTCGGCGTAAACCAAACTTTAACTTCCTGCCCCTTAACTTCTCGGGTAGCCGTCATACATGGAAAGCCTAAGATTACTTCTGTTTCATTTCCGAGCTTCCAAACTTGACTGTCTAATGAGGCTGCAATCAGAAAAGTACGGTCCATAAATTCTTTCTGCTCGGTGGTATTTTTACTGGCCAAATCAGTGAATACAATATTCATTGGCTCTTTCATCACAAAATTGAAACGCATGCCTTCCGACTCATGATTTATGCGTTGCTCGTCGGTTTCTTTTGGCAAGTTTTTATAGAGAGTGGCCTGCTCGTTAAAATAGAGCGATTTAGTCACGATGCGCTCTTTGGGTAAAGAGTCCATCAAGGCCTGCATTTCAGGTGGCAGACTCATGGTTATTTTCATGGATTCGGCGTAAGTAATACGTCCTTGTTTGGCGGATTGTGCCCAGCTGCTGCATATAGTAGCAACCAGCAGTAAGAGTGGAATTAACTTTTTCATGGGTTAGATTTGCAACGAAATTATTGCTTCAGCTACACCCAGCTTGTTAAGGTCAGGTTAAAGTGCCTTAAAGAAGCTTTAAAGTTCATTCAACAAACAAAAGCCCTGAGATCAAGATGATCTCAGGGCTGCCTTTTAAATAATTTATGCGTTTACATCATGCCGCCCATACCGCCACCTGGCATAGCCGGTGCCGGCTCATTTTCCGGATCTTCGGAAATGACACAAGCAGTTGTGAGCAACATACCAGCAATTGATGCGGCGTTTTCGAGGGCAACACGCGACACCTTGGTAGGGTCGATGATACCTGCAACAAGCATATTCTGATATTTATCGAGACGGGCATTGTAACCGAAATTACCATTGCCTTCTTTCACTTTTTGTACTACGATTGAACCGTCAACACCGGCATTTTCGGCAATCTGGCGCAATGGCTCTTCCAATGCACGACGAACGATGGCTACGCCCGTTTTTTCGTCTGCATTTTCCAGCGCGATACGATCGAGAGATTTCAATACACGGATGAATGCTACGCCACCACCTGGTACAACACCTTCTTCTACTGCAGCACGGGTGGCATGCAAAGCGTCGTCGATGCGGTCTTTTTTCTCTTTCATTTCTACCTCAGAAGCAGCACCAACATAAAGTACTGCTACACCGCCGGCAAGTTTGGCGAGGCGTTCCTGCAATTTCTCCCGGTCATAATCACTGGTGGTGCTCTCGATTTGCGCCTTAATCTGATTTACACGGGCTTTAATATCGTCGCTGGTGCCTGCACCGTTTACGATAGTGGTGTTGTCTTTATCGATGCTGATTTTCTCGGCACGACCAAGGTAAGTCAGGTCGGCATTCTCCAGCTTATAACCACGTTCTTCGCTGATAACGGTACCGCCGGTGAGAATGGCGATATCTTCGAGCATGGCTTTGCGGCGGTCGCCAAATCCAGGCGCTTTAACAGCTGCAATTTTGAGTGAGCCACGGATTTTGTTCACCACCAAAGTAGCGAGCGCTTCACCATCTACATCTTCAGCAATGATCAGCAATGGTCGGCCCGACTGAACTACCTTTTCCAATACCGGAAGGAGTTCTTTCATGGCTGATATTTTTTTGTCGTAGATGAGGATATAGGGATTTTCGAGCTCCGTCTCCATCTTGTCGGCATTGGTCACGAAATAAGGAGAAACATAACCGCGGTCGAACTGCATACCTTCTACTACATCTACATAAGTCTCGGTAGATTTTGCTTCTTCGACAGTAATTACACCTTCTTTAGTAACACGTTTCATTGCATCAGCAATCAACTTACCGATTACGGCATCGTTATTAGCTGATATAGAAGCGATTTGTTCGATTTTGCTGAAGTCATCGCCAACTTCCATCGACAAACTGCGGAGTCCTTTTACGGCTGCAACAACAGCCTTGTCGATGCCGCGCTTTAAATCCATTGGATTAGCCCCGGCAGTAACGTTTTTCAAACCTGCTTTTACGATGGCTTGAGCAAGTACAGTTGCTGTGGTAGTACCATCCCCGGCCACGTCGGCGGTTTTGGAGGCTACTTCTTTCACCAACTGTGCACCCATATTTTCGATGGGGTCTTTCAATTCTATCTCACGCGCTACCGAAACACCGTCTTTGGTAACGGATGGTGCACCGAATTTTTTGTCGATGACTACATTGCGGCCTTTCGGACCGAGAGTTACTTTCACGGCATCGGCCAAAGCGTCAACGCCTTTTTTTAGCGATTCGCGAGCTTGATTGTCGAATGTGATTGTTTTAGCTGCCATAATATGTAAGCGTTTTTAAATTTTTTGAATTAACCAATGATTGCAAGAATATCAGACTCCCGCATGATGAGGTAGTCTTTGCCGTCGATATTGATTTCGGTACCGGAATATTTACCATAGAGAATGGTTTGTCCGGCTTTTACAGTCATGGGCTCATCTTTTTTGCCGTTTCCTACAGCAACCACTTTACCACGTTGTGGCTTTTCCTGTGCTGTATCGGGGATGATGATACCGCCGGCTGTTTTTTCTTCAGCAGGTGCCGCGGCTACCAGCACACGGTCTGCAATTGGTTGGATTTTCTCTGCCATATGAATCAGTTTTTAAGATTTTTAAGGATAAGCCTTGGCTAACATCATTTGTGCCAATGCAAGAATTCCATTATATTTTCGTTCAGATTGCACAAATGGTCAGTTGCGACTGTCAGCTTTGTCAGTTTCGACTGCCAAAATTTTCACAGGAGGTATTTATCATGCAGCAACTCTCACCCAATTGGTTACTTGAAGGCACCCTAGATTATGAGTATAAAAACTATGTACTTCTCGCCTATCTCCAGCAAATTGAAAAACATTTCCAGCGCCATCGGCTCTATCCCTTTCTTGGCGAGTTACTCGAACATCATCGTAAGGCCATGGATCTTAAAGCAGCGCGCGCTCAATTTACCGACCTCATGCCACGTCGCTTAAAGCGTATCGATTGGGAAAACAACCGACTCGAATATGAATCGCCATTTCAGGAAGAACCTGCTTTGGAAGATGTAGCAGAAATATTGGAAATGGCATTGCAACTTTTCGAAAAAGGCATTGAGATCGGACAAGCCGTTTACGAGGCGATTGAAAAAAACTTAAAGTTCGATGCCATCGGCATCGTGCCGCTCGAAAAGCGGGAAGGATATCTGCTGCTTACTACTCAGGCCTATGCTGAGGTGCTTGTTTATCGTTACAGCCAGTCAATCTATACCATCGAAGAACAAAATTATCGCAACCTGGTCACCCAGTTTGTGAGTAGCTACCAACGGAGTCTGGTGCAAAATTTAGAACACATTAAACTTCAACTTATTAAAAAGTTTCAGGAACTACCCAACCCTGCGACTTATGCAGCTGTGTATACTCATTGGCTGCCAGTTCAGGCAACGCTCCTTCCCATTGCCAAACGACAATTAATGCGTCAACTTGCCACTAGCTAAGCGGCTCATAATCAATTGCAGGAACCAGCGAAAAAACCGCTGGTTTTTTTGTGCCAAAAAATATTTTCTATTTGTTATTCTACTTTATGGCACAGTTTTTATAAACATAACATTATTCCCGTTTACGGAAATATTTTAATAACTATCTTAGCGCCAATATTTAGCAATTTGTTTATATAAATTGATTTGAGCGCATTATTCTGTAAAATCAGATTTTTTGGCACGCTTTTTATAGCGATTTTTTCATTTTCCACATTATGGAATTTGCAAGAAGCTCATGCTCAAACGGATACTACCTTTTGGTTTGCCGTTCCAGAAGTTGCGAATTCACATGGAGACCGGCCAATATTTCTTCGGTTTACCTCACAAGGTCAGGCCGCCACAGTTACCATCGACTTACCGGCTCATCCATCATTTACTCCAATCACGACTTTAGTAGCAGCAAATGGCCTGGCCAGTGTCGATCTTTCCTCATTTATCGATACCCTCGAGAACAGTACAGCCAATACCATTTTAAATAAAGGGCTACGCATACACGCTACAGCTCCGATTACCAGTTATTACGAGGTAAGTCCTTCCAACAACCCTGATATTTTTTCACTTAAAGGCAAAAGTGCCTTAGGGCTAAATTTCATGATACCCGGACAGGATATCATGTCCAATGCTCATGGGCGTAATGTTTTCGATATAGTAGCAACGGAGGATAATACAGAAATAACCATTACCCCTTCCAAGGCTTTAGAGGGAGGTCGAGCGGCTGGGGTGCCTTTTACCATCATATTGAATCGTGGTCAGACTTTTTCTTGTCGTGCCGCTGGAACCACGACTTCAGATAAGTTAATTGGTTCGGTGGTGACCGCTAACAAGCCAATTGCTATCACCATAATCGACGATTCTGTACGTGGAGGTGATATATACAACGGTGGTTGTTTCGATTTGCTTGGCGATCAACTCATACCTATTGAGCAATTGGGACTTGAATTTATTGTCCAACGGGGATTTTTGGATGTCCATAACAACAATTCCAATGCAAGAACCGAGCGTGTGATCATTATGGCTACCCAAAATAACACTGCCATTTATCTCGATGGCAATGGAACAGCCGTTGCCACCCTTTCTCGCGGGCAAACCTATCACCGGCGTATGGGTGCAAATCTGGCGGTTACACATATAAGGGCTGATAAACCCGTTTACGTACTTCACATCAGTGGTTTTGGCTGTGAAACCGGACAAGCAATCATACCGGCCATAAGTTGTACCGGCTCCTCCTTGGTTGGTTTTCGGCGATCGACGCCGGAACAAATGGGTATAACCATTACAACCAGGAACATACATAAAGACAATTTTCAGCTCAACGGTGTAGCCTATCCCATCACATTTACCAGTGTTCCTGGCACCAATGATGAATGGGTTTATGCACGCGTATTGAGGAGTTTGAACGACACCAGCGATTTCAACACGCAAACGGCTTATTTGCTTAGAAATACCAGCGGTAACTTTCATTTAGGCATTATCAATGGAGGATCAACTTCCGGATGTCGTTATGGTTATTTTTCAGGTTTCGCTACAGTTACAGTAACCGCCACGAGTAATAGTACCGTTGAAGCACCTGCTTGTCAGGCTTCGCCTGTATTTATTGAAGCTGATTCAACCGCTTTAGCTACTTACAGTTGGACGGGGCCGAATGGTTTGAGCAGTAATTTGCGTCGACTTGATTTTAACCAGGTCACTTTTGCAGATACCGGCTTATATACTGTCACCGCTACGGTTGACAATTGTATCTCCCGCATTGATTCTATTACCATACGCATTAAAGAAAAACCTAATGTGGCCATCGCCGGTAACGATGGTCCATATTGTGACGGTGAAAGCATTCAATTATTTGCTGATACGGTTGATGGTGTAAGTTATTTATGGACCGGTCCGGATAATTTTAGTTCTACAGCTCAAAATCCAATTATATCAAATGCCAGCTTTGTTAATGGCGGAACCTACCGACTCATTACTCTCCTAGACGGCTGTTCGAGCGACACAACCACCACGGATGTTTATGTATATCCTGTTCCTATAATCACCCCGTTGGGAGCAACTACCTTTTGCAGGTATGATTCGGTGACCCTTCGCACTGGAGGGGGTGAAAGTTATGCTTGGTTTTTCAATGGACTTTTAGTTGCAGGTCAGTCGGATTCTCTACTCACGGTGACTCAGGCAGGATTTTACACAGCCGTGGTAACCAATTCGTTTGGCTGCAAGGATACAGCCGAACAAATTGAAGTTGCAGTTCTTCCCTTACCTGACAAATCGATTCAATCCTCTGCAGGTCAACTGCTTTGTACTGGTGACAGCACTTTACTATCCACCAATGGCGGATTTACCTATTCCTGGTATAGAAATGGTGTGTTACTTGCAGACAAAACCGATAGTGCCTTTTATACCTCAACGGCCGGTCAATATCAGGTAGTAAGTACTTCGGCTTATGGGTGCTCCGACAGTTCAGCACAGCTTACGCTTACTGTTTTACCCATACCGGTAGCCCAACCCGACACCAGTATGGGCAGCCGCTTTTGTAGTGGTGACAGTGTGCTTTTGGTTTCAAAAAACAATACATCTGCCACTCACCTTTGGTTGAGGAATGACAGTTTAGTATATCAGGGTAGTGACTCACTATTTTGGGCTAAAATTGCTGGGGACTATCGATTAGTAGTGGAACTTGGCGGTTGTACTGATTCCTCTGCTTTACTGCCCATCCTAGTTAATGAAATTCCGACCGCGACCCTGGCAACTGAGAGTTCAACCACTTTTTGTTTCGGAGATACTGTTATTATGACAGCTTCCGGTGGTGTTTCTTACCAATGGTTGCGGAATGATAGTTTGATTGCTGGTGCAACGGATTCAGTTCTGACTGTTTCAACAGCCGCTAACTGGTCGGTCATCGCCACCAACAGCTTTGGATGTAACGACACTTCCAACATCTTGGCAACAACGGTTAATCCGCTGCCTACTCCTTCCATTACCGCTGGTTCAAGTACCAGCTTCTGTGTCGGGGATTCAGTTATTCTGACTGCAAATGGCGGCGTTTCTTACCAATGGTTGCGGAATGATAGTTTGGTTGCTGGTGCAACGGATTCCGTTTTGACTGTTTCAACAGCCGCTAACTGGTCAGTCATTGCAACCAACAGCTTTGGCTGCAGCGATACTTCCAACATCTTGGCAACAACGGTTAATCCGCTGCCCTCACCTTCGATTACTGCCGGTTCGAGTACCAGCTTCTGTGCCGGGGATTC
>DAIQOK010000002.1:0-127685 GCA_036787895.1 Bacteroidota bacterium
TCCACGGACGACGCTCACCGCCATCGCGGTTGCCATCGAAACGGGGTCGGTCGTTGCCGCCTTCGCGTGGCGTCCATGGGCGACGTTCACCGCCATCGCGGTTGCCATCGAAACGGGGCCGGTCGTTGCCACCTTCACGTGGCGTCCATGGGCGACGTTCGCCACTTTCGCGGTTGTTATCAAAGCGAGGTCGGTCGTTGCCACCTTCGCGTGGGGTCCATGGCCGGCGATCGCCATCACGGCTACCGTAGCTGCGAGAACGCATTTCACGCGGGCGGTCATCACCACCTTCCAGGTCTTTACGAAGAATTCGGTTTTTTTGAGATTCTGTACCCGATTCGAGGGTATTCAGTTCATCATGCAGTCTTTTAAGGCGATCAGCTCTTGTTGAATTCGAGCCCTGCTCATCGTTTCGCCGATTGCGGTCATCACGACCGGATTCATTTCTGGCGTCCATCAGAAAATATTAATAAATGAACCGCAAAGATAATAAGAATTATTCGGATTCTTCCTGGCCGATCGAATTATCCTGATTATCAAGCGTTTTGAGAGGTGGAAGTTCTTCCAGCGTATTAATGCCGAAGTATTCCATAAAGCGCTCGGAAGTGCTGTATAGCAACGGTCGGCCTGGTCCGTTGCTTTTTCCGCTGATAACGATCAACTGGCGTTCGAGCAATCGCTGAATGCTGTAATCGCAATTTACGCCACGAATATGTTCCAAATCGGCTTTGGTGACCGGTTGTTTATAGGCAATAATCGACAATGTTTCGAGTGCTGCTTGTGACAATCGTTTTTTGGATCGTTCGGCCAAGGCAAGAGAAAGCAGGGGCTGAAACTGCTTTTTCGTTAAAAAAAGATAACCTCCGCCCGTTTTGACCAATTCGAATCCCAATTGTTGTGACTGATAATGAGCCACAGCCTGGGTCAGTATCTCATTTATTTCGGATTCAGAAACTTCAATTTCATGGTATTGTGCGATGATTTTAGCCAATTCTTCGGCATTCACGGGTTGCTCCGCAGCGAAGATAAGCGCCTCCAGTTCGGCTTTCAATTCGGAATAGGTTGCTGTAGTATCCATGCAGTTAGGCGACAAAACTATTAAATTTAGCCAGCCAAATGCGAAATCAAAGCTGGCGATTTTATGAAAAAAATGCTAAAACCCTTTTTACTGGCCGTGATAACCATTACCAGCTTCTCTTGTCAATCGGGAGAAGAAAAAACCGAAACAGCAACAGCTGCTTTTGAAGTAAAAGTAGATCAGTTTGCCGATTTACAAATTCTGCGCTATCAGATACCCGGTTTTGATTCGCTGAGTCTGCAGCAAAAAGAGCTGTTGTATTATTTGTCGGAGGCAGCAAAAGCCGGTCGTGACATGATTTGGGACCAGAATTACAAATACAATCTGGTGGTAAGGCGTACGCTTGAACAGATTGTGGCCAACTACGAAGGTGATAAAAACAGCGCCGATTACGCCAAATTCATGGAGTATACCAAAAGAGTTTGGTTCAGCAATGGTATTCATCACCATTACAGTACTAAAAAGATCATGCCTGAATTTACTGCCGACTATTTTAAAAGCCTGATTCTGGGCTCTCCGAAAGCCAGTTTCCCGGTTTTTGACCAGGTAAGTGATGCGGAAGGACTCGCAAACTTCCTCCAACCCATACTTTTTGATCCTGCTGTTGCTGCTAAACGTGTGAATCAGGAATCAGATATCGATATCGTTGTGGCCTCGGCCAACAATTTTTACGAGGGGGTTACCCAAGCAGAAGTTGAGGCCTATTATAAAAAGAAGAAAAAAGCCAACGATCCCACACCTATCTGGTATGGCTTGAATTCTAAACTGGTCAAAGAAAATGGCCAGATTCTGGAAAAAACCTGGAAATCAGGTGGCATGTATGGCGCGGCTATCGACAAAATCATTTATTGGCTGGAAAAAGCCAGCAGTGTTGCCGAAAATGACAAACAAAAGGCTGCACTTGATCTGTTAATTGACTATTACAAAACCGGTGACCTCAAAACCTGGGATGCGTACAACATCGCTTGGGTGCAAGACACAGAATCGATGATAGATGTTGTGAACGGATTCATTGAAGTTTACGGTGATGCCCTTGGCATGCGCGCCTCTTACGAATCGGTTGTTTCTATACGTGATATGGAAGCCACCAAACGCATCAAAGCCATTGGCGATGAAGCACAGTGGTTCGAGGACAACAGCCCGCTCGACCCTGCACACAAAAAGGCAACAGTCAAAGGAATTTCTGCCAAGGTAATCACAGTTGTGCAAGAAGGCGGCGATGCGGCTCCTGCAACGCCCATCGGGATCAACCTGCCGAATTCCGACTGGATTCGTAAGGACCATGGTTCCAAATCGGTTTCGCTCAGCAATATTGTCGGGGCCTACGACGAGGTAGCCGCCAAAGGCAGCGCCATCGAAGAATTTGCCTGGAGCAAGGAAGAAATTAATCGTTCTCGTCAATTTGGCCCGCTGGCCGGTAAATTGCATACCGATATGCATGAAGTTATTGGTCATGCCAGTGGCAAGCTCAACGATAATGTTGGCACGCCTAAAGAAACGCTAAAACAATATGCTTCGACCCTCGAAGAAGCCCGTGCCGATTTGGTGGCACTTTATTATCTCATGGATAATAAATTGGTTGATATGGGTGTAATGCCTTCGCTCGAAGTAGGTAAAGCCGAATACGATAGCTACATCCGCAATGGACTGATGCTGCAATTGCGCCGTCTCGAAGTTGGCGACAATCTCGAAGAATCACATATGCGTAACCGCCAATTGGTTGCCGCTTGGGCCATGGAGCGTGGTGCTGCAGCCAAAGTAATTGAACGCAAAAGCAGAGACGGCAAAACCTATTTTGTGGTGAACGACTACGAAAAACTACGCATCATTTTCGGTGAATTGTTGCGTGAAATTCAACGCATCAAAAGCGAAGGCGATTTCAAAGCAGGCCAGGCCCTGGTCGAAAATTATGGGGTAAAAGTTGACCAAGCTTTGTTGAAGGAAGTTAAAGAACGTTTTCAGAAAATACAGTCGGCACCCTATTCCGGTTTTATCCAGCCTAAACTCACTGCAGTGATGGAAGGAGGCAAAGTGATAGACGTGAAAGTGAGCTATCCCGACAATTTTGTGGAGCAGATGATGGAGTATGGTAAAGATTACTCCTATTTGCCGCATGTGAATTGATTGAATGGACCGCGGATTTTGTATGATTTAGCGGATTTACACAGATAAAATTCAGGCCGTCCTTGCAGGACGGCCTGTTTTTTTTTCAGAAATTTTATTTCGCCCCTTTGAAGGCCCGGACATCGGCAAGCAGGCTGTTCATCTCTGCTGCCGGCCATTTATCTTCCAATTTGATGAGATTGTCTTTATCGGCAAAAGCAGGCGGACGGGATTTTTGCGTGAGCCGCTCGAAATGGTGGTGGAATACCCCCAAAACGATATGTATGGGCTGGATATCACCCGCGTTCAAATGCCTTTCTTTCGAACGCAGATAGAGGTCAAAATCGGCCGCTTGTATACGTTCATCCCACCAACCGAGCAAATCAATAGCACGGCGACTACAAACAATACTATGCCCTGAAAAACCTTCCAAAATCTCATTTCCAAAAAGATTCCGGCGTTTGGCACAAAATCGTTCCCAATTGCCGTACATGAGGCGGTGACGGAATTTCAGGGCAGCTTCGCCTACCCCCAGTCCTTTGGTGAGGCCTTTAATCCATTTCCACTGCCTTCGGAATCGTTTGGTTGCGGCCTCCGATTCGGCCCGTTCGATGGCAGCAGGGCACACCAGATCGAGCCGGTGTACATGCATAGCAGCAATTAAACCCTGATCCCAACCCGGTGCCACAATGATATCGTTGTTCAGAAAGGCAAAATAATCGAACGCAGCAGCAGCTATGCCCTGATTTTGGGTGTACGGATAACTGTAATTGACCGAATTACGGATGACTTTGGCCCCCTTGCTCTCAAAAAATTCGGCACTGCCGTCTGTCGAGCCATTATCGATAATGATGAGCTCATAAGGCAGCCGGCTGTAACTTTCCAGACTCGCAACAAACAATCGGTTGATGGGTAATTGGTTGTATACAGCGGTGATGATACTGATCATAATTGCGTCCAAATATAGGCGGTATGGCTGCTAAAAATGTTTTAGTTTCACAATTCATTGGCGCCGATTAGGCAAAGAAAGCCGTCAACCCTACATTTGTCCTTGTGAAAACCTACTTCAGGATACTGGCTTTTGCCCGCCCGCTCCGGAATTTTCTGCCGCGTTATGTCATACTGGCCTTATTGGGGGTGATATTCGGGATTTTCAATTTTACGCTGCTCATACCTCTTTTGAACATCATCTTCGGAACTGTTGATCAGCCTACTGTGCTCACCGAGCCAGTATTTGATTGGAGTCTGAATTGGGTCAAGGACTATTTCAACTACCGTTTTCTACATATATTCAATACTTATGGCCAGGCGGCCGCTTTAAAATTTGTTTGCGGCATTGTGGTCGTATCCTTCTTCTTTTCCAATGTATTCCGGTACTGGAGTCAGCGGGTACTGACCGGCCTACGTACCCTCGTCGTAAAAAACATTCGTCAGGCGCTGTTTAATCATCTCATCGACCTCAATGTTCGTTATTTCCATGGTCAGCGAAAAGGCGACCTTATCTCGGTAGTTTCCAACGACGTGACTGAAATTGAAAATTCGGTTGTCAGCAGCATACAAATCATCTTTCGGGAACCGCTCTTGCTCATCGGTTATGTGATTTTGTTGTTCATGATCTCTGTTAAGCTGACACTTTTCAGCTTTATGGTTTTGCCTGTTTCAGCCCTGCTCATCAGCACCATCTCCCGCAAGCTCAAACGCGATTCTAAAAAAGGGCAGATGCTGCTCGGGAACATTTTAAGCGTCATAGAAGAATCAATCAGCGGTATTCGTATCATCAAAGCCTTTAATGCGCAGGAATACACCCGTCGGAAATTCGATGCACAAAACCATGCTTATCGTCAGATCCTGAAAAAAATCTGGAACCGCAAGGAGTTGGCATCACCGCTTTCCGAATTTTTAGGTGTAACCATGATTGTTGGAATAATACTTTATGGTGGCATGTTGGTGGTGAACGGCCAAAGTGAACTCAGTGGCAGTGCTTTTATCACCTACATCATTTTATATTCACAGCTGCTGGTGCCCGCCAAAAACATCACGGGAGCTGTAACCAATATCCAGCGTGGTCTGGCAGCTGCCGAACGGGTATTCGACATACTCGAGACTAAAAATGCCATTCAACAAGCGCCTGATCCGGTTCGTATCACTGATTTTAAGGAATCGATTGAATTCCGTAACGTGAGCTTCAGTTATGGACAAGAGGAGGTGCTTAAAAATATCAATCTTACCATCAAAAAAGGAGAGATGGTCGCCTTGGTTGGTCCAAGCGGCAGCGGCAAAAGTACCCTTGCCGACCTGCTCCCTCGTTTTCTCGATCCCACCGAAGGCGAAGTCCTCATCGACGGTATATCGCTAAAAAGCGCCCATATCCACGATCTGCGTCAACTCATGGGCATAGTAACCCAGGAAAGCATACTTTTTAATGATACAATAGCCGCCAATATCGCCTTTGGTATCGACTCGGCTGAACTCACGGCTGTCAAAAATGCCGCTCAGGTCGCCAATGCCGATGGATTCATAGAACAAACCGAAGGCGGATATGCCACCAGCATCGGTGACCGGGGTGGTAGATTAAGCGGCGGACAGCGGCAGCGACTGAGTATTGCCCGGGCCGTATATAAAAACCCGCCCATACTCATACTTGACGAAGCTACCTCAGCCTTAGATTCCGAATCAGAGAGATTGGTACAAGATGCGTTAACCCATTTGATGGAACACCGCACCAGTTTGGTCATAGCTCACCGTTTAAGTACCATTCAACATGCCGACCACATTGTGATGCTACAGGCCGGGAAAATTGTTGAACAAGGCAAACATGAAGAGCTCATGGCGCAAGGTGGTGCTTATCATCGACTAATCAGTCTGCAACAGTTGTAGGGAATTCCCTTGCCTTCTTCCTGCATTTTTTATCTTTAACAGCTAAAGCTATTCCTATGCAGGTATCTCACATGGCCGAAACCCTCATCGGCTCTGAAATCATCAAACTGGCTGGGGAAGTCAATCAGAAAATCAAAGCTGGCGAAACCATTTTTAACTTCACCATTGGCGATTTTGACCCAGCGGTTTTCCCGATACCTGATGAACTGAATCAAGCCATTCGGGATGCTTACCTGGAGGGGCATACCAATTATCCGGCAGCTAACGGACTAACTGAAACCCGGCAGGCTGTGTCGGCATTTCTGGCCAAACGCCAATCGGTCCAGTATAGCGCAGATGAAATTCTGATTTCCGGTGGTGCGCGGCCGCTCATCTACGCCATCTACCAAACTTTGCTTGATCCGGGCGACAGTGTCATTTTTCCGGTTCCCTCCTGGAACAACAACCATTATTGCCATCTCAGTGGCGCTAACCCCATTGCTATAGAAGTTACGGCTGCAGATAATTTTATGCCAACTGCGGCTCAAATAGCCCCTCACATTCAACAAGCCACGCTTTTGGCCCTTTGTTCACCGCTCAATCCTACAGGCACTATATTCAGTGAAGCGGCTTTAAGAGAAATATGCGCCCTGATATTGGCAGAAAATAAACGTCGAGGCCCTAATCAAAAACCGGTTTACCTGATGTACGACCAGATTTACTGGACGCTCACCTATAAGGATGCCCGGCATGTTGACCCGGTGAGTCTTTTTCCCGAAATGCGGGCTTATACCATTTATGTGGATGGCCTATCGAAAGCCTTTGCCGCTACAGGCGTTCGTGTAGGTTGGAGTTTCGGTCCGGCAGCCGTTATTGATAAGATGAAGTCGATACTCAGTCACATTGGTTCTTGGGCGCCTAAGGCCGAACAGCTGGCCGTCGCCCGTTATCTGGTGCAGGAAGCAGCCGTTGAACGTTATCTCACTCATTTCCGCGAAGCATTGTATTTCCGGCTGCATGGTTTTTACCTCGGCTTTCAGGCGCTGGCAGCGGCTGGGCACCCGGTACAATGTATCGATCCGCAAGCGGCCATTTATTTGACCGTTCAATTCGATTTGGCGGGCAAAAAAACAGCTGATGGCCAAGTACTTCAAAACACCAGAGATGTAACGGCGTACATATTGAATGAAGCCGGCATGGCATTGGTGCCATTTTATGCCTTTGGCGCACCGGAGTCGAGCAACTGGTACCGTTTAAGCGTAGGAACCTGCAAAAGAGAAGAGGTACAATTGGCCTTGCATAAACTTGAAAAAGCGCTTAATCGATTGCATTAGTCATTTTATTTATAACAATCTTGTTACAAACATAATTGTTACAAACATAATTGTTACTAACTTAGTTGTTACAAACACTATTGAAACAAACTAACTTGTTACCAGGAAGACATTTCCTTATTTTTGGTCATCATGAAGCATCCTTTTCTATACGGCGGCATACTCGAAGAACAGCACTTTGTTAATCGGGAAAAAGATATTGTTAGACTAGGAAAAACGTTGGAGGGTGGCGTAAACACCATACTCATGGCACCAAGGCGCTGGGGTAAAAGCTCAGTTGTAAGAGCGCTCATAAAACAGGAAGCCCGTAATCCAAGGGTGAAATATTGTCATATTGACATGTTTGAAGTCCGGTCTGAAGAAGGGTTTTACGAAATTTTAAGCCGGGAAATAATCAAAAGCGTATACAACAAAGCGGAACAAGCCCTGAAAGCTATTGCTCAATGGTTGGGCAATATCCAACCCAAAATGGGCATCAATACACATCATGGAGAAGGTTATGAATTAAGTTTTGATTTCAGATTCTATAAACCCGATCCGGAAAAAATTCTAAACCTGGCTGAAAAAATTGCCAAAGAAAAAAACTTACGCATCGTCATTTGTATAGATGAATTTCAGAATATCGAATCACTCGACAATTCGCTAGCATTCCAGAAACTCCTGCGCTCTTTTTGGCAGCAGCACCAAAACGTCTCCTATTTATTGTATGGTAGTAAGCGCCATATGCTCAGTCAACTTTTCGAAAAACAATCCTGGCCATTTTATCGCTTTGGAGAAGTGTTTTATCTGGAGAAAATACCAGAGAAAGAATTCCAAAACTACATTTTACGGCAATTCAAAAAACACAACAAAAAAATTAGCCCCTCACAAGCGAGGCGGATCATTCAATTAATGCTCAATATGCCCTATCATGTTCAGCAATTTGCACATATTATATTTACAATTTGCGGGGAAGAGGTCACAGACGAATTGATTGAAAAACAAGCAATTGAAGAGCTTTTTATGCGAAACGATCAATTGTACCGACTCCAATTCGAACAACTCAGTGGCATGCAAATTAATATGCTAAATGTTTTGGCCTACGAAGAAAAACGCCCACACAACTCGGTAGAAGTATTAATGGAGTATGGTTTGAAAAGCTCAGGAAATGTGAGTCGCGCAATGAAAGGTTTGGAGGACAAAGAAGTAATCGATCGTTTTGGACCTGAAATCGAATTTATCGATCCCGGTTTCAAACTATGGATACGTCATCGGGCAGGTCTACCTCTCTAATCGCAGCCGTTGTAGCTAACTTCTTCCAATCCGGCACCCTGTTCGATGGCCTGCACATCTTTGTAGGTAACCCTTACATCTGCCAGTATGTCCCGGATTTCCTGAGGATCATCGGTGGTGACGAGCCGGGTGCGTATCTCCTTGAAGTGCGGATAACCTTTGAAATAATTGGTGTAGTGTCTGCGCATCTCCAGTATACCCAGCTTATCTCCTTTCCAGGTCAGAGAGCGTTCAAAATGCTGCAAACATACATTCACACGCTCGTCGGTATCGGGTTTGGTGAGCTGCTCACCGGTAGCGAAATAATGTTTGATTTCACGGAAAATCCACGGATAACCTATGGATGCCCGGCCAATCATGATGCCGTCGACGCCATAACGCTCCCGGTATAATTTGGCCTTTTCCGGGGTATTGATGTCGCCGTTCCCGAAAATGGGAATGTGCATACGGGGATTGTTTTTGACCTCCCCAATCAAGGTCCAGTCGGCCTCGCCTTTGTACATCTGCACCCGGGTACGGCCATGAATAGCTACGGCCTGCACACCGATGTCCTGCAAGGCTTCTGCCAAATAAACGATGTGTTTGGAGTCTTCGTCCCAACCGAGACGAGTTTTTACGGTAATAGGCAAACGGCTGCGTTTGACCATGGCTTCGGTGATTTTCAGCAGCTTGGGTAAATTGCGGAGCATGCCTGAGCCAGCCTCCTTACAGACCACATTTTTTACCGGACAGCCAAAATTGATGTCGATCAGATTGGGATTGGCTTCACTCACTACATCTATGGCCTGCACCATGGCATCTTGCTCACCACCAAAAATCTGAATACCCATCGGGCGTTCGTCATCGTAGATATCGAGCTTTTTCATGCTCTTGTGGGCATTCCGAATCAAACCTTCGGAGGAGATGAATTCGGTATACATCAAATCGGCTCCCTGGGTTTTACAAACCGCACGAAATGGAGGATCGCTCACATCCTCCATGGGTGCGAGCAAAAGCGGGAATTCGCCCAATTCAAGTTTACCTATGCTGACCATCACTTATTAAATCGTGTAAATTTACGCAAAAATCACGGCATGCTATTCGACAAGCCCCTGAGAGACCATCCACCCCTCCTTCAACTCCTACTGCTTTTTAGCTTGTGCATAGCCAGTGGCGGTTTATTTACGCTAATTGCCCTTCAATTTTCAGCTCAATTAACCGGCATAAGCGGTCAGTTGGTTCCCGCATGGCTTGATCAACCCGACATTAAATACATCCCGTACATCTGGTGGATGCAAAGCATGAGCGCTTTCGGCTTAATGGTCGTGCCTGGAATTATATGGGCTTATTATTATGATTATACCACCTCCTGGGAACCGCTCGGCCTGCATTTTAAAACATCCCGGAAAAGCTATCTGGCGGTAGTCGGTATTATGCTGGTATCAATGCCAATTATCTATGCGGTATATCATTGGAACCAGGGAATAGCCTTACCAGCAGCCTGGTCGGAATTGGAAGCCAGTTTGCAAAAAGCTGAAAAGGACAGCGAACAGACAATTAAATTGCTCATGCAGGCCACGGGCTGGTCGGGACTTCTGATGAATCTTTTTGTGATTGCCCTGCTTCCGGCTATAAGTGAAGAATTAATCTTTAGGGGCGTACTACAAAACATCATGCGTTCCCTTTTCAAACAGCCTCACCTGGCAATCTGGCTCACCGCAATTTTGTTTAGCGCAATACATATGCAGTGGTACGGTTTTTTGCCTCGTATGTTACTGGGAGCTTTATTCGGTTACTTCTATTTCTGGAGCGGGAAAATTAGCCTGGCCGTTCTGGCGCATTTGGTGAACAATGGACTGGCGGTGATTATTGAATATACCGGCAATGCCACCAACTTGCCTGTAGATGAAGACGTCTTGTTAGCCAGTCCTTGGTGGCTGGTTTTGCTTTCGCTCTTGTTTAGTGGCATATTTTTACGGTATTTGTACCTTCACCGTCGCGAATTGAACCCGATAAGTCTGACTCCCTGATGCAAGCCGGCTGGACATGTGTATATCGTTCTCCTTTTGAGCACCTGGCCGAATTGGTTCGGGTCATGCTCGAAGAACACGACATCGATGCGGTGGTGTTGAATAAAAAGGACTCCTCTTACCTCAATTTTGGGCAGCTGGAGGTATTTGTCCCTGAAGAAGACCAACAAACGGCGGAAGCCTTGATTCTCTCCCTGGAACTATGAACAATTTTTGGCAAAGGCTACTTACCGGCACAGTGCTGATACTTTCGATTATTGTCAGCTTGTTTTCGGGCTTTTTCTTCTTCAGTACCCTCTTTTTCATCTTTTCAATGATAGGGCTGTACGAATTCTACCGTATGGCTACACCGAAAAACAAAAAACGCGATTATTTCTCGCCCATGTTCGCCGGGGCCTTGCTGTATATTATTTGTGCCCTAACCGCTTCCCGGCTTATTCCATTCCCCTGGTTGGAATTTATGATACCGGTTGCCGCCTATTTTTTTATGATTGAACTCTATAAAAACAGAGAAAACCCCTTTCAGGAAATTGGATTGACGGTTTTGGGATTGGTTTATATAGCGCTACCGTTTTCGCTGCTCAATTATATGGCCTTTCTGCCTAACGAAACCTACAATTATGAGCTCGTACTTGGTTGTTTTATCTTTTTGTGGGTGAGCGACTCCGGCGCTTATCTGGTTGGTCGACGTTTTGGGAAACACAAACTATTTGAGAGAATCTCTCCGGGAAAAACCATCGAAGGTAGCGTAGGAGGCATTCTGATGGCATTGGCAGTATCCTACTTTGTGGTAGGCAGTCTGTTCAAAAGTCTGAGTCCATTCGATTGGCTGGTGGTAAGTGCCATTGTTTCCGTAAGCGGGATTTATGGCGACTTGATCGAGTCTTTACTTAAACGAAGCGTTGATCGCAAGGATTCCGGCAGTTTGTTACCCGGTCATGGTGGCATACTCGATCGTTTCGACTCACTTATATTATCGGCGCCATTGGTTTATGCCTACATCCGACTAATTCAGATTCTATAGCTTAAACAGACCAAAAGTCAATTTTCACTGTCACTGCCAAAATTTTTCAATGGCAAGTTGCAGCCGCACGGCATTTGGCTAACTTTGACCCGGTTTTTTAACGATTAGGTAATCCACATTTAACCCAAAAAACATGTCAGCCACTGCTGAAAACCAAAAAATTGCCGAGAATCCTTTCGATTCTATGATGTCACGTTTCGACGTGGCCGCCAAATTGCTCAATTTGAGCGATGAACTTTACAATGTACTAAAATCGCCAGCGAAACAAGTCATTGTCAGCCTGCCGGTAACCATGGATAATGGTAAAATCGAGGTATTTGAAGGCTACCGTGTAGTTCACAACATCAATCTTGGCCCATCGAAAGGTGGCATCCGTTATTCGATGGATGTGCATCTCGACGAAGTAAAAGCATTGGCTGCCTGGATGACCTGGAAATGTGCTGTATCCAACATTCCTTTTGGTGGTGGCAAGGGCGGAATCAAATGTGATCCACGTAAAATGTCGGCCAACGAGCTGGAGCGTTTAACCCGCGCTTACACCCGGGCCATGATAGATGTTTTCGGCCCGGAGAAAGATATTCCCGCACCGGACATGGGGACTGGTCCACGTGAAATGGCTTGGTTGATGGACCAATATTCCAAACTTGTTGGTTTCAGTAGCCCCGCAGTTGTAACCGGCAAACCTCTTGTATTGGGTGGTTCGAAGGGCCGGGTAGAAGCCACCGGTCGCGGCGTGATGGTTTCGGCCCGTTCTGCCATGTTGAAAATGGGCTTAAATCCATTCAAATCAACATGTGCGGTTCAAGGTTTTGGAAATGTTGGCTCTATTTCTGCCAGATTGTTGCAGCAACAAGGGCTCAAAATTGTCGCCATCAGCGATGTTACAGGTGGTTATTATAACCCCGAAGGTATTGATGCCGAAGAAGCCATCGCCTATCGCGACAACAACAACGGTACACTCGAAGGTTTCAGCAAAGCAGAAAAAATCTCTAACGAAAAATTGCTTGAGTTAGATGTGGATGTATTGGTACCTGCCGCGATGGAAGATCAGATTACCAAACACAACGCCAGCAACATCAAGGCGAAGTTGATAGTAGAAGGTGCCAACGGCCCAATAGCTGCCAGTGCCGATGAAATTCTTAATCAAAAAGGCATCATGGTGGTGCCCGATATTCTGGCCAATGCCGGTGGTGTGACCGTTTCTTACTTTGAGTGGGTGCAAAACCGCCTGGGTTATTTCTGGACCGAAGAGCGGGTAAATCGTCGTGCCGACCGCAATATGAAAGAAGCCTTTGAAGTAGTTTATCAGACTTCACTGAAATATAACTGCAACCTGCGCATCGCGGCATACATTGTAGCTATTGATAAAGTAGCACAAGTAACCAAATTGCGTGGTGGTATTTAAAATCTAAATCCGAAATTTGAGGCCGGGAATTTAAACTCCCGGCCTTTTTTATTTATGATACACCGCGAAGGATATACCATTATCGCCACCAGCCTGGTGCTGTTGGGCAGCCTGGCCTGGGTAGTCAACCACTACCTCGCCGATTATAAAATACTGAGTTATGGCTTGTATGCCGTTTTGCTGCTTTTTCTGGTGCTCGTTGTGCAGTTTTTCCGCAACCCCAACCGCCATACAGTCATCGATCCACAAACCGTTATTGCGCCAGCCGATGGCAAGGTGGTGATTATTGAAGATGTAGAAGAGCCTGAGTATTTCAAAGGCAAACGGCTTCAGATTTCTATTTTTATGTCACCATTAAACGTACACGTTAACCGCAACCCGGTGAGTGGTATCGTCAAATATTTCAAATATCACCCGGGTAAATACCTGGTAGCCTGGCATCCGAAATCATCAACCTTGAATGAAAGAACAACTGTGGTTGTAGAAAATGAAGCCGGCATAGCTGTGCTGTATCGCCAGATAGCCGGTGCCGTTGCGCGTCGGATTCGCTGGTATATTGGCGAAGGCGACCAGGTAAAACAAGGTGAAGAGTATGGTTTTATCAAATTTGGTAGCCGTATCGACATCTTTCTGCCCGTAGGAACTGAAGTCATGGTAAAACTCGAAGAAAAAGTTTGGGGCGGCGAAACGGTTATCGCCAAATTCAAATAACCAATGGCAAGACATTCGGGTCAGGCACGCCTGGCGACGATTTTTCTGACGGTTTTTCTGGATATGCTGGGCATAGGCATTATTATTCCCATTGTCGCACCCTTAATACTCGATACCCAGGCGAATCTCATTCCTGAGGCTACTCCTTTTGGTCAGCGTACTTTTTTAATCGGTTTGCTGATTTCAAGTTTTAGCATCGCCCAATTTTTCGGCTCCTCGGTTTTAGGTACCTTATCAGACCGTTTTGGCCGCAAAAAGGTGCTCATCGCCTCTATTACCGGCACCACTATTGGTTACGCTATTTTCGGTCTGGGAATAGTTACAGGGCAACTCTGGCTTCTTTTCCTGGGCCGCTTACTCGACGGTTTTATGGCAGGTAACCTTGCGGTGATTTATTCAGCCATAGCCGATATCAGTACACCTGAAAACAAAAGCAAAAACTTCGGCTTGGTTGGCGCTGCTTTTGGCATGGGCTTCGTCATTGGTCCTTTTTTAGGCGGGCAATTGGCCAATACCGAGTTAGTAAGTTGGTTCAATTATGCTACCCCCTTTTGGTTTTCCGCCCTTTTGGGCTTGGTCAATGTGCTGGTCATCTGGCAGTATTTCGGAGAAACGCTCCTGATTAAAGTCCGCAAGCCCCTCAGCTGGACAAGTGGATTCCGCAACATCCAAAAAGCTTTCGTCAACGATAAGCTTCGCTCTATTTTTACGGTAAGTTTTTTGTTTGTCTTCGGTTTTACCTTCTTCACCCAGTTCTTCCAAGTCTACCTCATTGAAAAATTCGACTACCGTGAAGCCGACATTGGCATGTTATTCGGCTATCTCGGCATCTGGATTGCGGTTACCCAAGGTGGATTAATCCGGCCGGTCATGCGATTTTTCAGTCCGGATCAGGTCATCCGATTAGCCACATTAATTCTCACAGCGGCCTTGCTTATGCTGTTGGTACCAAATCAGAGCTGGCAGCTATTCCTGGTTATACCCTTCGTTTCAATATGTCAGGGACTAACCACACCTAATATCACTGCCACGGTTTCAAACCTGGCCGATGCCGAAATACAGGGGGAGATACTGGGGATCAATCAGTCGGTCAATTCCTTTGCACAACTGTTACCGCCACTCATTGGCGGTATATTGGTAGGCTTCGACATTCGAATGCCGTTGTTGGTTTCGGCCAGCTTTATGTTTTTTGCCTGGCTGGTATTTACCCTCGGGGTGAGAAATAAAAAACGGGCTCAGGCCTGACCGCAAGCCAATTCAACCAGCGATTGGTCGGCCCGGGTGTCGTAGCCTGAGGCCTGCAGTGATGCAACAACCAGCGGAGTTTGTTCCGGATCGATTCGATAGATGAAGCCGCTTTCATCGTCGAGCACAATTTCACCCAGATGTTCCTGCAAATCATCGGGCAGCCAGGCAATTATTTCCTGTGCCGGATTTGGCATATAATCTCCTTCCTCAAAGCCGGGTAAAATTGAAGTCGTGAACGGGTCTTCGTGTTGGGGCAGATGCAAATCGGTGATATAATTACTCAAATCTTCCCCCATCAAATACTGCGGGAATAGCGCCTCATGTCCCAGGGTTTCCAGGATTTCAAGTATCAAATCATCGAAGGTTTCCTGAGAAGTCAGACGAATAAAATCCGCCCAGGTCGTGGCAGTTTGTATGGCTTCCCATTTCCGGGCGAGCGCCAAGGCATCTGCTTCGGGTAGAATAACCAAATTGTTGTTGATGGTGCCGTAAACGAGAGTAATGGGGGTAGTCGACATAGCTGCAAAAATAGGCAATAGTTGGTGAAGGCCATGGATGCTGCCATTAGTTGCGTTTATGTTAATTACAAAAAAAACCACCCGTCGAATGACGGATGGTTTTATGGCAAGAATTGCGGGTTTTTAACGACCAGCTTTCTCCATTTTTTCCATTTCCTTATCGAAAGTTTCTTTGAATTTCTGATAGTCGTAATCGATGCGCAGCCGCTCGTCTTTGCTCAACTGTTCGTTCATAGATGCAATAACATCGCTGCCACCCAACTCGATGGCAATATAGGTTTTATAAGTCCCGGTAGCAGTTTTGGTGAGACGCTCACAGATGGTACGGGTACCGGTGAGCTTCTGGTTAACAACTTCTCGACTTAAGGACTCAAAACGCTCCAGTACTTCTTCTTTATTGTTGAATTCACGTGAATTCACGTAATTATCCACCGTCGCCTTAATGGTGGTATTAATGGAAGCAGCCAATTGTGTGCGTGCTTCATTCAAAGCTTTTCTTTTTGAAGTATTTTGATCCATACTCTCACCAACTGCATTGGCGCGGAAAGCTTCTTTGGTACTGAAGTATTCGGCACCTGAGCAGTACAATTTAACTTCCACTTCTCCTTCGCTGGAAGGGGTAATGACAGCAGGCTGTTTTTTGCTTTTACAAGCACCTGCTACGAGCAGCAGGCCAAGGGCCAGAATGGTTAAGGGGGTTTGTAAACGTTTCATGACGATTAATTTAATGGGTTGTAGGATTAGAGATTATAAATGATTTGAATGATTTTAGGCAAAACAGCAACTTCCAAATCGGTAACAGCTTTTTTATAGGCGGCTTCGCTGGCTTTTTCGTAATCAAGCTGTACACCTCGAATACCGGTGAGGGTCTGGCTAAAGCGTTCGACAGCTTGTTTGTCGGTAAGGCGGATTTTCAAATCAACCAGACTGTTGAACATCCCATTGTTCACACTGCCCTGACGAACACTGGCATCGATAGTCAGCTGATAATCAGCCTGTGCAGCCTGATCGGTAAACTGTATGCCTTCGCTTCTCAATTTTTGCTGTACGGCCGATTGAAGCAAGGTCTGTTCAATGGCAGGATTAAATGTCTTTTCACTCGATTTCAGGAATACCAGCGGCCGTGCCACCGAAATAATCACCTTCTCCCTGGCTATGGCTTGGGGATCGATGGCTTTAAGCCAAAGGGCGTAGTTCGGTTGGTTGCGTAACATCTGATCAAAATCGGGTTCAATGACGATTTCCTGGAGTTGCTCTTTGGACGCGATATTGCCGATGCGTAATCGACATACTCCTTGTTCGTCTGTAGTGCTGTTTCCAAGTATCGTGCCAGCGCCCTGACTGAAACGGACCTTCAACGGAAAATTCCGAACTGCTTTGCCGTTAGATCTCGGATAGGATACACTAACGATGAGCTCTTCATCGACCGGATAACCAATTTTTCCTTTCAGATTGGTGGTATTCACTCGTATGGCTAAACTCCCTGCAGTGGTGTTGAGGGCACTCAGCAATTCATTGCCCAGGTAGATTTGTTTGCCCTCCTGCAATACCGGTAGCGGCTCATTCAGATATATTTTGATAGCTTCCAAGCCACGTATATAGGCAGCGAATGCTTCAGAGAGCTGTACACTGGCTGTTGCCTGCCTGGCTTTGTCGAAGTGATCGAGTGCCAGGCCAGATGCTGCCTGCATTTTATTGTTCTTCTGCTGTTGGTAGTCAGCTACCGACAACCGATAATACATCCAATATTCCGTGTCGTTTTGCCAGGTAGCTGCCACAGCCACATTTTCCAGGTCGATAGACGTGGTCAGTTTGGTGAACGACCTGAACTCATCTGAAAACACCCGGTTACGTTCGAGTTGAGACTGCACAGAATTGGCTTGTACAGTTACTTTTATCTGGCTTACCAAATCGTTCAGCGCGTTCCGTTTGGCCTGTTCGATATAATCGAAATTGTTACCCTTTTTGCGAGCCACGCCTATACCAATATATTCTCCCGGCACAATAGGTCGATCCATAACCCAGTCGGGACGTGCAGGCTCGGCTGGTGGAGGCGTTACCTGCCTTTTACTGCTGCAAGCCAACAGCATTGGAAGCCAAATCGAAAGCAATACAAACTGTCTCATTGGGTCCTCGACATTTCATAGGCCATCACCTGGTTGATAATACGATTACTGATGCGATTTTGCATGCTGACCATCATTTCGTTAATGGGTTTGAAATCGCGCTTGGCGTGTAAGAGACTCTGAACTTCTCTTTGTTGGCTGTAGCTGGAGTAAACTTTATCACTTGGCAGATTTTCATTTCTCGATTTCCAGGAACCTGCCAGCAGATTGCGGGTATTGCCCTCGTAGCTGATGTAACGAACTTCATCTCTTTCCTGGTGTTCCACCACGTCGGATGCCAACACAGTACCGGTTTCTGTAGAGATAAGTTGATATTGCACTTTTAAACGAACGGCACTTTCGCCCTGAAATTCAGAATACATTACCTTGCGGTAGCGAGTTTGCAGCTCCATTTTTTTGGTGGCCGGATTATACACCTTCTCCTGGTAAGACTCATAACCGGTTCTTTCATGGTGCCGCATATTGGGATGATTCACGCCAAAATCGAGAACCTTACCCGTAAGTATGGCCTTGGCCCCCATTAACTCACCTGCAATCACAGCCAGATTATCATTGGCATTGTTGGCCAGACTTAATTTCTGCTCTTTAATCAGCTTCTCGGTATGCTCACGATCAATAACTATGATAAATTCATTGTTTGCCCCTGCCAGATCACTGATAATATAACTGTTGATGGTGATCGGATAAGCGTAACTGGATGCATTTTCAAAGGGCATTACTGCCACGGTAATTGTGGCTCTTTCTTTGGCAATACGGCGCAAATTTGCCACGTCCTTGTAATTGGCTTGTAATCCGAACACCTGATTAAAATTCATATAGGCCTTGCGGTAATTGCCGGCTTCAAAATAGCCCAGTCCTGCTTCATAAGTTGGAATAACAACCGACATCTTTTTAAGCGCATCCACATCCTTATAAGCAGGATCGAGCAGGCTGATTTCTTTAAAAAGCTGTTCAGCCTCCCTGAATTTTTTTTGCTCGAGTAGGTTATTCCCGCTTTGGTAAAGTTGCTGCAGATAACTCTGGAGATCTTCGGTATAATAGGTAGTGTAGTAAGTCGGCAATTCCAGTTCTACGCCGTAAAATGTAACGTCTTTATAGAACTTATCGGCTTTTCGATAGCTGTATACGGCATCCTTCAACTGGTTTTCGTTGTGTGCGCGGAAAAATTTATCGAGATAAACGTTTAATGCCTTTTGTGCAGAATTACGCAAGCCAATTCGTGCGTCAACATAGGTGCGGTCATTGGCCAAAGCCATCATAAATGACAGCGAGGCTTCGTCGTATACCCCGGCCTCGGCCAGTTTGTTGCCTTTTTTGGTGTAAGTTCTCGCCGGTGAGCAAGCAATAGCCAACAACAAAAGCAAAAAACTTAGGGTATGGACTGCAAAACGTTTCATTGTTCAAGATGCTAAAATAAGGATTCGATAGTTGGGTAGGTTATGTTTCCCGGCAGTTCAAGTATTGTACCAAAATCTGCTGTGGCATGATTTTTTTAGTTCGATTTAAACATTTTACTCTAGTTTATTTACCACAGTGAGCTGATTATCAACCAAAAAACATAAATAGCATAGGCCAGTTTTAGCAAGGTGCCTGCTACAAAACCCAAAAAAGAACCTAAAGCCGACCGCCAGGCTTGCTGCTGTTGAGTACCGGCTGCCAGCTCTCCCAAAAAGGCGCCAGCGAATGGGCCAAGTACGATTCCCAGTGGGGCGAAAAACAAGCCCAACACCAACCCGATAGTCGCGCCTCTCACGCCAGCCGGTGTGCCTCCAAACTGTTTGGTTCCCCAAATGGGTATGTAATAATCAAGCACAGAAATGCCTGCCACTACCGCAGCATGCAGGGAAAGTTCCCAACCAGTCAGTCCACTGTTTGGTATAAAATACAGACAAAGTAATCCCAGCCAGGCCAGGGGCGGTCCGGGAAGTATGGGCAAAAAACTGCCCATGAAGCCTAAGATTACGGCTACAAATGCCAGCAGGTATAAGATGGTCTCCACAACAAGTATAAATTCTCATTGAATATACAAAGTCGATGGTGAATCACCGACGGTCAAAACAACAATAGTAAATCCAAATGCCGCTTTCGATGTATATTTGAACATGATAAACCTGATACTGTCTGGTGGAAGTGGCACCCGGCTATGGCCACTCTCGCGGAAGCTGATGCCAAAACAATTCTATCCCTTGCTGGGGGAAAAAACGCTTTTTGAACTAACAGTTGAACGTAATGCTGGTTTTTGTTCCGATTATTGGATAGTTACCAATAAAGATCAAGCCCTGCTGGCAGAAACTCAGATGGGAAGTCATGAAGCAAAACTCATACTGGAGCCGGTAGGTAGAAATACCGCTCCTGCCATTGCCCTTGTTTGTCATGCAGTATCACCCAGTACCGTTATTCTCGTCAGCGCCAGCGATCACCTCATCAAAAAACAAGCAGCATACGAAACAGTAGTAAAAAAGGCAAAAACATTGGCAGAAAGTGGCTTTTTAGTCACCTTTGGTATTCAACCGCACTATGCCGAAACCGGTTACGGCTATATAGAATACGACGGCGAGAAAGTAGTATCTTTCAAAGAAAAGCCCGATGCCGCAACCGCTGAAACCTACCTGAAAAGTGGTCGCTATTTGTGGAACAGCGGCATGTTTTGCTTTACTGCCGGTGCATTTCTCGCTGAATTAAAAACCTATTGCCCGGAAGTTTACGAAAGCTCAAAAACTGCCTTAAATAAACAGCCGCTTAATGCCGAAGTGATACAAATTGCACTGGAGGATATGCAGGCCATACCCGACATCAGTATCGACTATGGGGTGATGGAAAAAAGTGATAAAGTACGAGTGATTCCTGCGGATATCGGCTGGAGTGATTTGGGCAGCTTTGATGCGCTTTATGCAGAAATGCAGCAAGACGAAAAGGGCAACACCCTGGCCGACATGTGCGATTATCTTGGAGCCAAAGGCAATTTAGTATTCAATAAATCTGATAGTCGCCTGGTTTTGCTGGATGTTGAAGATTTGCTCATCGTAAAAACACAAACAGCTACGCTTATTGGTAAAAGGGGGCAGTCACAACAGGTCAAAAAAGCAGTAGATTTTCTCAAAAAAGAAAATGCTTGGGAATTAAATACGCACGAGCATATGGTTTTGTCGTATGGTGTACAACGTATTGTAAGTTCTACCCCTGAATATGAATTACTTGAACTATTCCTCCATCCTGGTGAGTCGATACAGACTCACCCCGGTGAGCATATAGCCATCCAACTCGTTTCAGGAAGTTTAAAAATAAACGGAGACGCCCTCCAACCGGGTGAAAGTAAAAACGGACAAAAAGAAAGTCTTACGCTAGTAAATACCGACATGGAACAACCTTGTTTGCTGCTCATAACCCATCTGCATTGAAAAGAATTTTATTTTTTCTGATTTTCCTTAGTCAAACTATGGTCGCTCAGCAGCCACCATTGAATCTTCAGCAAAACCGTTTGTGGTATTTGGAACGTGAATCAGGTTTTAGTCGGCTGGACAATAGAACGCATACCGCTATTCGTCCTTGGCTGGCAACTGATAGCAAACCAATTTTAGCCGATAGCCTGGGTGATGAACGAAAAAACTTTTTCTACAGTAAGACCTATCGTGAACATTTGGTGAACTACCAGAGTGATGATTGGTCAATTCAGCTCGACCCCATCGTGGATTTGCAATATGGTGGGGCCAGCAGCGGCAACCTTTGGACAAATACACGCGCTGTACAACTGCAGGGTAATATTGGGACTAAATTTGCCTTTTACTCCAGCTTTTTTGAGACACAGGGTCGCTACCCCTTGCATGTCAATCAATTTGTGCAACAGCGAACCGTGCTTCCGGCACAAGGCTTTTCAAGAACCAATGAAAAAGGCATACACGATAATTCACAGTCGGTAGCCTACATTTCTTATTCCCCCAATAAATATTTTAATTTCCAACTGGGGCACGACCGCCATTTTATTGGAGATGGTTACCGGTCACTGCTTCTTTCGGATGCCAATTTCCCCCACCCCTATTTTCGTATACTCACCTCCATCGGACCATTCCAGTATATGTATTTGATCAGCCAGTACAGTGATTTAATGGCGCCCCGATTGTCAAATGCATTGGGAAACCGGCAAAAATATTCTGCCATCGGTTATCTGGATTGGCAAATCTCGAAACGATTTACGCTCGGTTTTTTCCAGGCTGTCGTATGGCAGGCTGATGATTCGACCGGGAGAAGGGGATTGGATTTTAATTATCTGAACCCATTTATATTTCTGAGGCCGGTAGAATTTAGCCTAGGTTCGGAAGGAAATATGCTGCTTGGACTGAATGCCAAACTGAAACTAACCGACTATCACCAATTGTATGGCCAGTTTATCTTAGACGAATTTGATTTTCCCAAAATCCTTGCCCAGAATGGATATTGGGCCAATAAATACGGTTTTCAACTAGGTTATAAAGGCTTTGAGCTATTCGGCATCCCCAATTTGTCGGCCCAGACCGAGGTCAACATCGTACGCCCTTTCACTTACAGCCATTGGACCAGCCTGACCAACTACGGTCAATACAATGAACCTTTGGCCCATCCTTTCGGGGCCAATTTTAAAGAGTGGACTAGCTTTGTAAACTACCGTCATAAACGGTATTATGGTCAATTGCAATTTATGCTGGCACAGATTGGTCTTGATCAGGACAGGTTAAGTTATGGGCAGGATATTTTCACAAGTTATTTTGCGCGAGCGGCTGAAGAGGGGAATACCATTGGACAAGGTCTGACTACCAATATACTATTCGGCGGCCTAAAGGCTGGTTATATTTTGAATACCCAAACTAATCTCCGATTGGAGCTTACGCTTCAACAGCGCACGGCGAGCAACAGTTTGGGTAACCAACAGGACAATTGGATTACCGTAGGCCTGGTTAGTGGCATCAGGAATTTGTATTATGATTTTTAGTCGCGCAGGGAACGCAAGCTTTTTATCGGCGCGTGGGGTGCGAGGAACTTTGTAGCGGCAGACCTTTAGTCGGTGTTTTGGGTTAACGGACTTTAATACGTCCGTCGGTTTAACGGTAATTTGCCTAATATGAATTTTAGCTTTTCAAAACGTCTAGTGAAAGTTTAGAATCAGAAATCAGAGTGAAAAGAGGAAATGAGACCATCCGAGACCATCCAAAAAAGTGTGCCAACTTCAAACTTCTCAACCTCAAACTTCCCTTTCTTCAAACTTCCCCCGCCTTGGTGTCAAATAAAACAATGTCGCAAAAATCCCAAAAAATAGCACTCCCCTATGCCAAAAAAGAATCGTCTCGGTTTGCAGACACAAAAAGACAAAAAGCATAAAAGCAGCCCAGAGCCAGTTCTGATTAAGATAGGCCTTTCTCCAGGCCCAGACAAATATGAAAAATAATAAAACCAGCTGTACCAAGCCTCCGTAAACCATATTCTCTACAAATTGGTTATGACTGTTTAGTTGATCATCGATGGCAATCTGAAGCCCTTTTTTCGCATAAACAGCCCGCAGTTCGTCTTTCCCATCGCCTGCACCGGTACCCAGGAGATAATTGTCGTGTATGACTTCGCCAGCACATTCCCACAAGGCCAATCGAATACTGATACCATTATAATCAGCAGCTTGATATGTTGCCATATCGTAGGATAATCCTTCAGTTACCTCCATCAGCCTTCCTTTCACTGTGGGCGGCAAAAAAGGCAAAGTACCCAGCAATCCAACGGCCAGGACCAACAAAAGCAAGATGGGTTTGAGTCGTTTAGCACGGATAGCAAAAAAAACAAGCCCCAGGCTGAGTGTAATAAATGCGGCAAAAAGGGTCATTCTGCCATTTAACATGACAAGAAATACGGCAGTGAAACCCATAAAACTGATGGTTGTTATTTGCCATCTCCAGGTTTTGATGTATACCAGGTAAAAACAAATCGCCATACTGATCACCAGGTTCAAACTGAAATACCCCGGATGCATTACAGGCGCAGCAAGTACAGTATAGGATAAGTTGTAAGCAATGGCGTAACCATCAAAATCAGTTAAAGCTTGTAAGCGCATACAAGCTGCAAACACAGCATAAAGCATAGCGCCCAAAGAGGCCAAAATATGCGTTTTAAACAGCCAGATAACATCATTTAGACCAGGTGGTCGAAGCAAAAACAAAAATGGAAGTAAAAGAAGTACCAATTGCGTGCTCAAATTTGACCAGCCATCCGTCAGATTTGATGTCCAGCTCATCGAAAGAAGCTGCCAACTGAAATATACAGCCCAGAGATGCCACCAGCGACTAGCTAAAGCCCCTCGCCAATTGAGCTGTTTACTGTGGTACCCTAGAACAAGTAGCAGAAATAAGAGTGCATAGCTGCTATACCAAACCGGAAAAAACTGGCTGATTAATAAAAGCGACCAGGCCAAACGTATTGGCCAGCCCATAGCAACGCTATTCAGCATTTTAGGTTATTTTGCACGTTCAATTGACCAGACAATAGCATAGCGCAACAAGATACGAAGGATGGAAAGCTTACAAGGAGACCTCTTTAAATTTCTTAAATTTGGTATAGTCGGGTTTTCCGGTTTGCTCATTGATTTCGCATTAACATGGCTGCTCAAAGAAAAAGCACGTATTTCTCCTTACTTAGCCAACGCTGCCGGATTTATGGTTGCTGCCAGCTCGAACTGGTATTTGAATCGTATATGGTCTTTCGAAAGTCAAAACAGTGAGCTTTTGGCTGAATATTCCGCCTTTATTATCGTATCGCTTTTGGGCTTGCTGATTAATACAGCCGCCTTATTTATCGGTGTCAAAAAGTTTAAGCTGAATTTTTATTTAGCCAAAGCCGCAGCCATTGCAGTTACCACTTTCTGGAACTTCTTTGCAAATTATTACTACACTTTTGCCGGATGAAACGTCCGGGCCTATACCAACTCATCCTTTACACCTGTCTGGCGGGCTTTTTATTGCCCAATCTCTTTACGCATGGTATTTTTGGCGATGGCCTCATTTATGCCGTAGTTTCTCGTAATCTGGCAGCTTCTCAAGGAAGCTGGTGGCAATTATTTTACAGCGAGCAATTGTTTAACCCCTTTGTAGAACATCCTCCATTGATGTTTTGGCTGGAATCCTGTTGGTTCAGGCTATTGGGCGACCATCACTGGACAGAAAAAAGCTTTTCCCTGTTATTAGGTATTGTCATGGTGTTCAGCCTAAGACATTTCTGGCAAAAGTTGGCCGATGTTCACCAGTGGAAAGAAAGCTGGTGGTTTCCAGTTTTACTTTGGATTTTGGTTCCTACCATCCATTGGGCTTATCCAAACAATATGCTGGAGAACCTGCTGGTACTTTTTACCAGCTGGGCCATTTGGCTGGGTTATCAATCAAACGGATTAAAGTCAGCTTTCGGCCTTGGTTGGCTGGTTTTTTTCGCTTTTATGACGAAAGGGGTGGTGGGACTTTTTCCGCTGGCCGTTTATGGCATCAGGCAGCTTGTATTTAAGAATATTGGTTGGAGCAAAACTATAAGTTGGAGCTTTTTCGCCTTAGCCGGCTTTTTCTTGCCTTTTGCTTTGAGTTTGCTGATAAGCGCTGCCAGAGAAAATTGGCAACTCTATTTTGAAGTGCAATTGTTCGCCACCTTACAAGGAGAACGAGCTGTTCAAGATCATATCGTTGGTCTCTCGCGTTTTTACCTGATAGGTCGACTTTTCACAGAATTATTCAATCCATTACTGATTTCCGGTCTACTTCTCTTAGCCGCTAAAGCTTGGAGACAAACTTACCATTTCCACGCCGACACAAAACGACATAGCTACTTTTTTCTGCTCGTTGCCTTGAGCGCTACTTTACCCTTGCTTATTTCCCCGAAACAGCATTCCTTTTATCTGATTCCCGCCATACCCTGGTTTGTATTTGCCCTGGGGCTGTATGTAGCTCCATTGATTAGAAAAAGACTCGACAGCTGGCCGCAAAACCATTGGGCCTATAAAATAACTTATGGCGTATTCATGCTGTTGTTTGTAACAGCTTTTGTACTTACCATTTTACGGGCTGAGCGCTACAGTCGCGATGAAATATTGTTGAGAGAAATTCCACGGTTGGCGACCGAATTGGACTTCGCTGAAGGAGTGTCTATTTCCCAACCATTACTTCGTCACCACAGTTTACATGGTTATCTGCAACGCTACCATAAACTCAACCTAAACATGGAAGATACCACGGCTGCCTATTGGATAACTGAAAAAGATAGCCTGGCCCCTTTTGGTTATACCCTGCCCAAATTGCAGCTGACGAATTACACCATATGGGCTAAAGCCGAAAACTAAGGCATAAAAAAAGCCGTGATCGTTAAATCACGGCTTTCTACTGTTTCAATTACCTAGACGGAATCATGTTGACTTTCCCCATTTGCCGCATCATTCGCAAAACGCTTTTTGTCGATTTGCTCAAAAATGGAGTTGTTGCTCACGAACTCTGGCACAATCTCTTTTATTTTGGTTACAATTCGCTGGTCTTCACCTGTATTCAGCAATTGACGTAAAACAACCAACTGCTGGGCAATTTGATCATAGTCGTACGCCCTAACCTTGGCAATCATAATTTTTGGATGGTGAGTAGGGACTGTATTTTCCTGGACGTTCAGCAACTCTTCATACAATTTCTCTCCAGGGCGCAGACCTGTGAAAGTAATTTGAATGTCTTTGCCCAGCGTTAAACCCGACAGCTTCACCATCTTTTTGGCTACATCCAGTATTTTCACCGATTCGCCCATATCGAATATGAAAATCTCACCGCCATTGCCCATTACCCCTGCTTCAAGCACCAACTGACAAGCTTCAGGTATCGTCATGAAGTAACGGGTGATATCGGGGTGGGTAACGGTGATTGGGCCTCCGGCTTCTATTTGGCGTTTGAAAAGAGGAATGACCGAGCCATTTGATCCGAGTACATTGCCAAATCGTGTGGTCACAAATTTGGTATTGCCGGCATAAGCGTTATTCAAACTCTGCGTATAAATTTCAGCCACACGTTTGGTTGAACCCATGACGTTGGTCGGATTCACAGCTTTGTCAGTCGACACCATCACAAACTTGCTTACCCCAAATTCCACCGATAAATCAGCGAGCAACTGGGTACCAAAAATGTTCACCAAGGCGGCTTCATAGCAGTTGTCTTCCATGAGCGGCACATGTTTATATGCGGCTGCATGGAACACATAGTTGGGATGGAATTTTTTGAAAAGTGAACGCATCCGTTTATCATTCCGAACATCCGCAATGATGAAACGTACATTATGTAGAAGATGCGCATGTTGTTTGCGCAACTCAATCTCCAATTCGTACAAAGGCGACTCAGCCTGGTCGATGAGAATGAGCTGGGCGGGCTTATAATGTAACAGTTGCCTGGCTATTTCTGAGCCGATTGAACCTGCAGCGCCAGTTACAAAAATCACTTTCTCTTCTATTTCATGGGCTACATTGTCATTATCGAGTATAATCTCTTCACGTTGCAACAGATCTTCAATTTTAACCGCCTTGATTTGTTTACTACTCAGTTCACCATTGATCCAATTCTGGACAGGCGGTACATTTTTGACTTTGATGTTGTGCGTCAGACATTGGTCAATGATCTGGCGTTTCCGAATGTTGGAGATATTTTGAATGGAGAGAATTACTTCCTTGATGTCTTTTTTCTCGACAAAGTCAGACTCCAGTATACTCGAAGGATAAACGCGTATTCCTTGAACGGATTTGAAAATTTTGGAGGGATTATCATCGATATACCCTACGACATTATAATGGAGGCTGTCGTCTTGCAATAGGGTTTGACGTGTAATGGTGCCGGATTTACCTGCACCATAAATGATAACATTTACTTTGTTTTTGCCTCCTTCGAAAAGTGCTAAAAAGACAGCTTTGAATAAAAATCGACTGGTAACCAGGAAAAATAAGGCGAAAACATAATGTATAAACACCACCGATAAGCCTACAACATTCGCTCCCAAATCTTCTGGCCAAAAGCGATAGCTCACCAAATTGGCCAATATGAGTACACCAGTAGCCAGGGTGGAAGCATAAAACAAACGAACCGCATCTTCAACACCCGTGTGTCGGATAATGCCGCTGAACGATTTGAACGCTATAAAACCTATCAGATATGCCGCTAAAACCAGCATCAGCTGATTCATGGTAAGACTAAGATCTATAACAGTAAGATCAAAATTGAAGCGAACAAGATTGGATATCGCAAAAGCGAAACAGACGATGACAGCATCAATCAACAGCACCATCCACTTCGAGACGAAGCGGTTAGAATAAATGCGGAGGTATTTCTGTATCATACGGAGTGCAAAAGTAACTTAAAGTCTTGGTCAAAAAAATTAGAACCGCCCAAGACCCAGTAGAACTTCCGGTTTTAGTTTAGTTTATCCAAAGAAAGGCTTAATCTTTCATTTAATAAATACCCGAAGCAGGGTATTTATCAGCTACTTAACGATTTAACAGTGAATTAATCCGATCGGCTATTCGGTTTAGATCGACTTGACTCAAGTTAGAGCCGGAAGGAAGGCATAAACCCTGGTCGAATAACTGTTCAGAAACCCCATTCACATAGGCAGGAGCAGTTGCAAATATAGGCTGAAGGTGCATAGGCTTCCAGAGCGGGCGGGATTCAATATTATCCTCCTCCAAATGCAAACGTAGGGTTTCGCGGCTGATACCGCCATTCGTGGCGGGGTCGATTAAGACAGTTGATAACCAGCGATTGGAAAAGCTACTGGTGGGCTCAGCTCCAAAATTAAATCCCGGAACTTCCCCGAAGTTTGACAAATAAAACTCATAATTCGCGCGACGTTGCTGGATGCGATCCTGTAAAACTGTCATCTGCCCCCTACCAATGGCAGCGCAAACGTTGCTCATGCGGTAGTTGTAGCCAATATGACTGTGTTGGTAATGTGGGGCGGCATCCCGAGCTTGGGTTGCCAGAAAACGTGCGTTCTGGATATATTTTTCATTGGCTGCAATCAAAGCGCCACCACCGGAAGTTGTGATTATTTTGTTGCCATTAAAGCTTAATACACCCAATTCGCCGAAAGTACCACAAGCCTGACCATTATAAGTTGAACCAAGTGCTTCCGCAGCATCTTCGATTACCGGTATATTGTATTCAGCTGCAATGGCCATAATTTCATCCATTTTAGCCGGCATACCATATAAATGCACTGGAATGATGGCTTTCACCTTTTTGCCTTTGGCCAAACGATCAGTAATGGCCTTACGCAATAATTCCGGGTCCATATTCCAGGTATCGGCCTCAGAATCTACAAAAACCGGCGTAGCTCCCTGATAAACAATCGGATTGGCAGATGCCGAAAAAGTAAAACTCTGACAAATCACCTCATCGCCCGGCCCTACTCCTAATAAAATTAAAGCCAGGTGCAAAGCCGCCGTACCACTCGACAAAGCAGCAGCATGTGGCGTGCCCGTAAAAACACATAAATCATGCTCAAAGCCATCTACATGTGGCCCCAAAGGCGCTATCCAGTTGGTATCGAATGCTTCTTTAACATAGCGAAATTCGTTTTCACCCATATGAGGAGAGGAAAGCCAGATTTTAGCGGAATTACCCATATTTCTGTTGGAATTTATTTGCGAATACAATGATAACAGCCAAAATTGGTGTAGTTATCAATCTGTGTATAGTCATGTAAAAATTTTCGATGGCAGACGAACTACTTTTCAAAAGATAAAGTACACTGAGGAAGGTCACAAGAACAAAATAGGCCGTTAACCAATTCTTTAATTGCTCCTTTTTATTAAAAAATACTATAAATAAAAATGCAGTTCCTGTACCGGCTAATAAAACACGAATTATAAAAAGGATTTCATAGTTAATCAACAGGCCAGAAGTCAACTGCGCAAAATAGGCCGCTACGAAAAATATTAGCGCAATTAGTGCAAGTAAGACTTGCCTAATTTTCATTTTGCCTGCTTAGTTTTCGCGACAACAAGCCAGTAGTACCACATTCCTAAAATACTTAAATACATTACGGCTGTAAACACATATTTATGATAGTAATAAAAAAGTGTTTCATTGGATTGGGCAATAAAAACGAGGGCAGTTAATCTGCTCATATTGAGCAAATAAATTGCTACTATACCCATTAAGATAAAAAACAATGTTTTCTTACTCCACTGCCAGATGCCAATAAAAAAGGATATAAAGAGTGCTTGAACAATAATTCCATTACAGCCTTCATAAATTGAAACTACATCCCTGCCTTGAAAATTGACTAAAACCTGATTGTTAATCAGATGTAAAAAAGCAATATCAGCTGAAATGAATTGTAGTATAGCCACCAATTGTTTACCAATCGACCATGTTATAGGGTCGGGAGCTGGCTGGTAATTAGCCAGAAACAGACTGTATAACAAGGAAAACACAATATAACTTCCTCCAAATCGTGCTAGAAACAAAATCGCGTTTTGGCTAGCTGTTTGTTTCATGAAATTTGATTGCTTTTGCTGGAATACCAACAGCTGTACAATTTGCTGGAAGCGTTTTAGATACTACCGCACCGGCTCCAACTATCGTTTGTGTTCCTATACTTAATTGATTGATGATTTTGGCGCCCGTACCCACATAAACCCCACCTTCGATGACCACTTCACCTGAAATATTAATCGCAGGCATGAAAGAGCACAAATCCCCAATTTCTGTATCATGACCTACTGTACAACCAAGATTCAGTATAACGTGACGACCAATTTTGATGTCGGTCGTAATGATATTACCGGCACAAATAATTGTTCCAGCACCAATTTCAACTCTTTTTCCAATTAGCACATTCGGATGTATTAGTGTGGCATATTGCTGATTAGGATCCAATTTGGACAATATCCTTTCTTTTGCTTTTGGATTTCCTATCGCGAGTACTACCCAAACATCCGGCATCTGTGCAATTTTGGAAATTGAGCCTAAAACTTTGGCCCCTCCTATACGCGTACCTGTTGCTTTTTCATCGTCAATAAAACCTAAAAATTCCCACTGCTGGGACATTTCATTGATCTGATCAATTAACATTTCTACTTCACGACCAAACCCGCCAGCACCCACAATGACTATCTTTTTCATAAGTCAGTTTTTACCGTTAAAATATTCTGCAGTAGCAACACCTTGTGCATTGATTCCTTCACGAACGACAACCTTTTTGGCTGTGAGAAAAAGTATCTTCAAATCAAGCAACAAGCTGCAGTGATCCACATACCACACATCCAGTTTGAATTTTTCTTCCCAGCTGATGGCATTTCGTCCGTTTACCTGCGCCCAACCGGTAATACCAGGCCTTACTAAATGTCTTCTCTTCTGCACATCATTATAAATGGGCAAGTACTGAACCAATAATGGTCTGGGGCCGATTAAGCTCATATCTCCTTTCAGCACATTCAAAAGTTGTGGTAATTCATCTAAAGAGGTTTTGCGTATAAATTTGCCCAGAAAAGTAAGCCTGATCTCATCAGACAGTAAATTCCCATGAATATCTCTCCGATTATTCATGGTACGTAACTTTATTAATCTAAAAATTCGTTCTCCCTTTCCTGGCCGGAGCTGCGTAAAAAATGGAGATTCACCATCTTGTAAAAAGATAAAAAATCCAGTCAGTAAAATAATTGGTAAGGCAATTACCAGCATTGGTATAGCAATGCCTAAATCAATAGCCCGTTTCCCTATATTCCTATACATTAAAAATTGCTTTGGTATTCAAGCGCAAGCTTTTCAAATAAGCGATTATTTCTGAGAAAATTCTGAGCTCTGACACCCATTTCAATTCGTTTTTCGGCTGGTAACTCTTTAAATGCTACAATTTCTGCAGCTAATAAGTCTACATCGCCATAAGGCACAAACGCACCACATTGGGCTTCATTAATCATTGACTGAAAGCCGGAATAAGAGCAAACAATCGGCTTACCGGCATTCATATAATCAATCCACTTATTGCGGGATAAGCCAAAACGGGCGATTTCCGAATCGATACTGTCGAAGCATAAGTCCGTTTGCTGTAAAAATGCTTTTACCTGCTTCTTAGGAATAGGCGCAATAAATTTAATTCGATCGCAATAAGCATATTTCTGCCTATAATTCTCCAGCATCGACCCCGATCCCAAAATATAGGCTTCTACATTTTGAGCTGCCGGAATTTGTGCGACGGCTTTTAGGAGGACCTCAATCGGATTATTTGGATTAACCGTACCTGCATAAACCACCTTAAATGTATCCGGCGTAAATGTTTGCGCTATAAAGGTCGAGTCCAGAGGCTCAGCTGTTGCTAATTGTTCCTTCTTTACACCCTGGGGGATACAAATACATGCTTTGAACCGAGGTTCTACTTCCTTTACATGCTCAATCAAGTTGGGCATAGTACCTACAATCACGTCGGCTTTCCGATAGCCAAAACGTTCAAGTTTTCCGAGTAACCACATAAAAGGATGATTGGCACTATAACCTCCCAATTGCATGGCAGATAATGGCCAGATATCGCGGATTTCGAGTATAAAACGGGCTTTATAGTAGCGCGATAAAAGAAAACCGGAAATAATACTGAGAATAGAAAGAGAAGACGCTATGATGACATCAGGCTTCTTAAATTGTTTTTTTGAGGTTGTTAGCACTTTCCATTCAAAATGCATCCACGACAAAACGCGGGCCGCTGAAGAGGATTTCGTCGACTTCAACACCTTTAACCAAACTGTCCGCACCCCGGCAATATCCTCCACCATACGACTTGCTGCAAATTGCGGCAGTTTATCGGTAAGATGAGAGGCATTGGAAGTAAAAATGGTCACATCAAGCCCATTTTTCACCCATTCTTCAGCAAAATAAAAATGCCTCGTCCCGAAAAAATATTTTTCAGGAGAAGCATATTTGCAGATGAGCCAAACTGTTTTCGGCATTATTATGAATAAAAGGACTTGATGCTCTCAGCAACATATTCCATTTGTGCAGTTGTCATCTCCGGATAAATCGGTAGAGATAAAATCTGGCTTTGGTAAGCTGTCGCTACCGGAAAATCTTCGGCTATATGACCCAGATAGGCATACGCCTTCAGATTTGGCAAGGCAGTTGGATAATGAATGGCGGTTTCAATGTTGCGCTCCTTCAGAAATTTCGCCAGTCCATCACGATTTTTAGCGCGTATCACATAAAGGTGATAGCTGTGCCGTGTATTTTCCCGTCTTTTTGGAGTGACAATTTCTGGAATGCCACTTAATAACCGGTCATATGCATCGGCGCAACGAATTCTGGCTGCCGTCCAGTCGAGTATATGGGAGAGTTTAGCAGATAAAATGGCTGCCTGTAAACCATCCAAACGACTGTTTATACCTTCAATCTGGTGTTCGTGTTTTTTAAGTGCACCATGACGAGCGTACATTTTACACTTTTCAGCAAGTGCAGCATCATTGGTGATAATAGCGCCGGCATCACCATAAGCACCTAGATTTTTGCCGGGATAAAAGCTAAAAGAAGCGGCAATACCAAAAGTTCCCACCCTTTTTCCCTTAAACTCCGAAAAATGGGATTGCGCACAGTCTTCGATAACGGGCAATTTATATTTATCTGCTATGCGCATCACTTCATCCATATTCACCGCTTGCCCATGCAAATGCACAGGCATAATGGCTTTAGTATTCGGTGTAATGGCAGCTTCTAACAATTGTTCGTTCAAACTGTAATAATCAGGGTCAATATCTACAAAAACAGGTTTTGCACCGGTTTGCGAGATGGTTTCCGAAGAGGAAATCCAGCTGTTGGCTACTGTAATTACTTCATCTCCTGGACCAATACCTAACATTTTCATGATGATATAGAGGGAGTCGGTACCGTTGGCCACCGAAATACAATGATTTATGCCATACAATGCAGCAAAAGCTGCTTCAAAATCATTGACCGGTTTACCGCCTATAAATGCGGTATTGCTTATGATATCGCGAATGGCGGCATCAATTTCACCCTGAATTGATAAATACTGGGCCTTCAAATCTACAAATGGTACATTCATCTTATTAAAGTACTTTAATCAACTTGGCAGGATTCCCTGCATAAACACCGGCTTGGGTGATGTTTTTCGTTACAACTGCGCCGGCACCAATTACAACGCGGTCACAAATATCAACAGGAAGTATGGTAGCATTGCTACCTATACTCACTTGATTTCCAATTTTTGTCGACATCCACAAACTTTTGTCTCCCTGCGCCGGTCCGCCCTTCTGAAAAAGGTCGTTGATAAACATAACACCATGACCGATAAAACAGTCGTCGCCTATACTTACCAGCTCACAGATAAAAGTATGTGACTGAATTTTGGTACGATTTCCAATAAATACGTCCTTCTGTATTTCGACAAAAGGGCCGATAAAACAGTTGTCACCTATGCTGCAGCCATAAATATTAACTGGTTCAACGACTTTAACGTCCTGGCCAAAATTTACATTTTTAATGCCCGAATGATATAGGATGGGGTTCATATTTGGTTGCGTTTGGCTGACTGATAAATTTTGTCAATGATTTCAACGGTTTTTAATCCTTCGAAAGAATTGGTTGAAATGGCACTACCATTTTTTAATACATCAACCACATTTTCATAGACCTTATCGTGGTTCGACATCGAACCCTGATATTGTCCGTAATTATTAGCCGTATTACCGGCTGGCAGGTCCTTTATTACTAATCCTTCAATATGCTGATATTCCAGTTCGTTCAAGTATTGTCCACCAATTTTCACGGTTCCTTTTTCGGCAAAAATGGTCAGTGAACCTTCCATATTTTTGCCATAGCTGTTTACCGTATAGTTGATGGTCCCCAGTGCGCCATTGTAAAATTGCAGGGCAACCACACCGGTATCCTCAAATTCGATTACACCCTGATGGGCAAAATTGCCGGTGAGTGCATGAGCAGTTTTTACGTCACCTATCATCCAATATAATAAATCCACGAAATGACTGAACTGCGTATACAAAGTGCCACCATCTAAATCAGCTGTACCTTTCCAGGAATTGTGGTAATAATCAAAATTCCGATTCCAGAAACAGCTCAATTGCACACTGTAAATTTTACCCAGATCTCCCCGATCAATGGCTTCTTTGATGGCAGCCACTGGTGGGTTGAAACGATTTTGTTTGATTGCAAATAATCTGCGATTATTTTTTTCAGCTGCTTTTATCATTTCACCGCAATCGTAAACACTGATGGCCATCGGTTTTTCACACAATACATGAAAACCAGCATTTAAGGCCTTGATGCTGTGTTCGGCATGCAAACCATTCGGACTACAAATTGAAACCACATCTACATCTTGTGCTTCAGCAAGTAAATCATCAATATACTGATAGGCGACTGCTCCGTATTTTTCGGCAAGTATTTTTGCCTTTTCCAGGTCAATATCGCACACAGCTTTGAGCTGTCCGTTATTGACAATGTGCTCCGCATGGCGTTGGGCTATTCGTCCGCATCCGACTATAGCAAAGTTGATTTTTTTCATTTATTGAGCTTTTCGAAGTATAAGTTAATGTAACTGTCGGCAATTTGTTCCCAGGAAAATGGTTGAGCAGCTTCAACTGCTTGCCTGCTTGCTGTTTCATAGGAAAACGCAAGCCTTTTAATTGCCGTTATAATTTCTTCCATGCCATTTGACTTTACTGGAATGGCAAAACTGCTGTTATCAAAATAGCCATCGATACCCTGTCCAGCAGTATGTATAATGGGTAATCCCTGACTGAGTGCTTCCAAATAAACCAGACCAAAAGTCTCCAGTTTACTTATCATTATAAAAATATCGTGTTGTCGGTAGAGCGTTTTTAAAGCATTAATACCTTCAACTTTACCTAGATACTGAGCAAATTCAAATCCTTGTTGTTGGAGTGTACGTTCAACTTCAATATGTCCATCCCCACCTCCGCCGACCAGGGTCAAGGTTACCGCCATTTCATTCGATAATTTTCTAACAACCTGAAGCAGATGAATGATATTCTTGTTTGAAGTAAAATCACCTACATAAAGTAATTTTAGTGGGGTATGCGGCTTATTTCTAAGTTCAGCATTGCTGAGCCAATCAGAGGTTAAACCATTCGGGATTACTGTTGCATTTAAAATTTGTTTCCCTAAAACAGATGTCAAATATTGCTCTGCAAGCAAGTTCCTGTATGCGGGTGTCACAAACAACACTTCATTTGCTGCTGACATAATTTGCTGGCCAAATTTCCTCAGGTGAAACATGTATTTGAAGAACATGTTAATATCAGTATTCCGAACTGCAGTCACAAATGGAATTCCGAAATTTTGTTTAAGCCTCAAGGCTACACCACCATCACTGAATAAAAAATGCGCATGAATTAGGTCGATTTCCTCAATATCCACTTTCTTCACCAAATCCTTGTAAATGGCTTCTATTTTAGTATAATACAGGAATCTGTGCTTTTTCTGTAATATATGGGCATATATCAAAGTGATATTGGGAATATCCGCAATGTCATACTTCCCTATTTCAGCTGCCGACCGAACCGGTACATATATGGTTTGACGAATTCCCTTTTGAGCCAATTCCAAAAAAAGTTCTCTATACAACTTTTGTTTGGAATAATCAGCGCACAAATGCAGTATATGCGTCATCTGGAATAAAGTCCTTTTTCTCTTAGTTTATTTACGAACGACTTCAACCGTTGTACTTTTTCGTAATTGTTCGGATAATCCCTGAAAGTTTTGGGGGCTAAGCTCATAATAGCATCAAATGAAGCTTCATTTAATTCGAATTTTTTAATGACAAAATCTTTATCCTGGCGAAATAATGGTTCTTCATAGCCCGGTTTTTCAATTTCCTGTAGCGCTGCTTCTCTACTTATTTGTCCGGATTTGATTAAATCAGACAAATGCGCCTTTCGTTTATCTATACCAAATTTTTTAGGTAGAATATATCCTTGAAAAAATCTTGTATACACTGATTCATAATGTTTCCCCCCGTAATAAACCCAGCCCAATTCCGACTGAAGTATCTCCATTACGGCATCCTTTTTATAATCCACATAATTTAAGATGGAAATCACTTTAATCTGCTTGACAACATTCCACCAGAATAGATTAAAAAAGGTGTATTTGGGGTAACGCTTTAATTTAACCGATCCAAAAATCTTTTGTACTGATTTAATATATTTCCAATCACTGTGGCCATAGGCCCAACCCGGAACGCTGATAGACTCAGCTGCAAAATTCATTCCGTTGATAATATATTTAATCCCCCTTTTATCAGCTTCTCTGAATAAAAGTGCATTAATCGCATGATCCGTTGGTATTTCACCATCCGGGGTAGATGCTTTCAAAAAAGAAAGCTGTAAATCTTTAAATTCTTCCCAGTCAATTACATAGGTATACAAATCAATGCCCAGATGATCTAAAGTTTTTTCAATATTGCTTACCGCCAATTCTGAGTTCCATCCATTATCGAAATGAACAGCTAAGGGGCGGATGCCTAGTTGTTTGGTGAGATAGGCAACATAGGTACTGTCAACACCGCCACTTACACCAATGATGCAGTCATATTCTTTTCCTTTGCCAGCATTTTTTATTTTATCTACAAGACTTTTAAGTTTACTACTCGCTTCATCGCCAATAAATACGCGTCGATGTAGCTCATTTTCATAACGTAAACAATGATTACAAACTCCTTCATCATTAAATTCAATGTTTGGATCCGATGTATCCATGATACATCGTGAACATATTTTGTATACTAGGTTTTTCATTGGGAGTTCAGATTTGAAATTTCTTCTTGTGAAGGGTAATTAATTAAGACTGCCTTATGTTTACCTTTAAAAACAAAAAAGCTACCTGCTGCTACCGAACTGGCTTTGCCATTTTTAAGTACTTCTGCAATATGATTAATATTACCGGCTCCTCCACTCGCTACTACAGGGACATTAACTGCATTGGCAACACTTTTGGTCAAGTCCAAATCGAAACCCGACATACTGCCTTCTTTATCGATGGATTGAATAATTATTTCACCTACGCCCGCGGAAACCAATTGTTTGGCAAATTCCTCCGGCGTCGATTTGTGTTTGACGGATCCACTTTTGCTATAAACATTATAAGCACCAAAAAATGATTTTTTTGCATCTATACTGGCAACTATACTCTGGTTGCCATAAATGGATGCGGCTTGAGCTACCAGGTCAAAATCAAACGCAGCGGTGTTAAGAATTACTTTCTCTACACCCAAATCGAAAATTTTTCGAATTTGATCAATATTCCGAATTCCTCCACCATAACCAACTGGCATAAAACATTCGCTTACGATATCTTTTATCCAGGTATAATTCGGTTCCCTTTGTTGCAAACTTGCTTCGATATCACACAAAACCAGCTCATCCACCTCTTTTTCATTAAATATCCGTACGGCATTTATGGGGTCACCTACATAAACAGGGTTTTTAAAACCGGTTGTTTTAACCAATCCTTTTCCTTTCAGCAATAAAACGGGTATCAGTCTCACCATAACTACATATTCAAAAAATTCTGAAAAAGTCGCATTCCATATTTATGGCTTTTTTCAGGGTGAAACTGGACAGCCCAAACATTGTCCTTTTGCAATCCTGCAGCAAAAGGTGTTCTATAATTGGCGGTACACAACACTTCGGATGCGACAGTGCTTTGCATATAATAGGAGTGAACAAAATAAAATCTAGGCATTTCCGGCAAATTACATAACAGTTGTTTTTCATTTTCAAACTGTATGTAATTCCAGCCCATATGAGGAATACGTATATTCTCAGTATTCGGAAGTTTGGAAAAGTGTAAAACTTCTGCTTCAAAAAATCCAAAACCAGCTAAGGAGCCTTCTTCTGATTTTTTGGTTAACAGTTGAGCACCTAAACAGATTCCTAACAATGGTCGCTGTTTTAAGCTTACGTATTCCTTTATAGGGTCCACTAGGTTTTTATCAATCAGCATCTTCATACCATGGTCAAAATTCCCAACACCTGGCAGCACAATTTTATCTGCACTAAGCACTGATTGTGCATCCTGCACAATAAAGGATTCCCCTCCAAGTCGGCGAATCATATTCTGTATGGAGCCTATATTACCGGCCCCGTAATCAACTATACCTACTTTCAGCATTAATCTGGAAGTTTAACATCGTATATACGTTCCCAAACAGCTATATTATAATATAACCATTGCTCCTTATATGGTAAATCAGGGAAACGTTGCTGCAGTAGTTCAAAATTTGTGATGGATTTCAACAATGTTGATTTTGCAACTTCCGCAACCATAGTCTCCTTATGAGCAGACAGCCAACTGCGTTCAGGTGCATTAAAACCAAGTTTATTTTTTCTCCACACCACATGATTTGGAAGTACATCTTCAACAGCCAAACGAAGTACGTATTTTGTCCAGCCATTCCAAATTTTGAATTTTGGCAAAAATGAAACTCCAGCTTCAACAACCCGATAATCTAAAAATGGTAATCTCGTTTCAATAGAATTGCGCATAGAATTGCGGTCCTCATATCTTAATAGGTGTGGCAACTGAACAGTGCTGATTTCATGAATCTGTAGCTTGGATATATCCTTAAATGAGTCTATACTCCTTTTGATTTCCTTAAAATCGAACTTATTTTTCAATTCTTCCGACAAAAATGATCTCCGCAATAACCGTGACTTACGTATGCGAAAGGAGGTGAAATAAACAAAATACAACAACGGGTCATACAGTTTTAAACCGGAATTTTTGCTTTGCTTCCAAAGTTGTTTGATTCCTTCAACCAGCCCAATTTGGTATAAATAACTTGAAAAATAACGTTCATAACCGAGCAACACCTCGTCGCCACCCTGCCCATTTAGCATCACTTTGCATCCAAGTTCTTTTGCCTTCTGAAACACCTTATAGCCCATAAACATAGATGGACTGCCGAAAGGTTCTTCTTGGGTATACACTACTTCATCGACGAGACTTTTAAAATCAGCCGTTGAAGGCGTAACTACATGAAGCTCGAGATCAAGGTTGTTTGAAACGTCCGTTGCGAAAGAACTTTCATCTGTTTCAGCATCTATTGAACGCGCGTGAATGGCTGTAAACTTTCTGCCGGCAGCTTCTTTATAATTATTGTTGGCAATCGCTGATACTGCCGATGAATCCAAACCTCCACTTAAACAAGTACCAACTTTAACATCCGAGCGAAGACGTAACTTAACGGCAGAGGTAAATAAATCCTTTAAATAAGTTACTGCCTCAGATTTCGAAAATCGCTTAATTTCCGCTTTGGTATTTAGAACATAATACTGTTCAATGTTAAAGTCGGCTGTTTCGAGATCATAAATCAGATAATGGCCAGGAAGTAGGCTGTGGACACCTTTAAAGTAGGTATCTGATCCATGATTATCGATATAAGTGAGCATATATTCGGTCAATACATTAAGATTGACCACATTCTCCTGATCATTTAATAACTGCTTGATTTCTGAGCCAAATACAAAGTTTCCGGAATTTTGGGAATAATAGAATGGCTTGACACCAAATCTATCTCTGGCCATAAATACCTTTTTAGTGCTTTTGTCCAGAATGGCAAACGACCACATGCCGTTAAATTTATTCAAACATGCCGGTCCCCATGCTTTAAATGCTGCAAGTATAACTTCAGTATCTGTAGTAGTATGAAATACATACCCTAGCTGAACTAATTCTTCGCGGAGTTCTATGAAATTATAAACTTCACCATTATATGTTATTACCAAATTATCTGCGTACAGCATCGGCTGGTTTCCGGCTGCAGATAAATCTAAAATACTTAGTCTCCTATGTCCGAATCCTACATTCTCGTAAAAATAAAATCCTTCTGCATCCGGACCCCGATGCGCTATTTTATCATTAATACGTTTTAGCTCCAACTTATCTACAGTCAGGCTAGTTCTCGTTATTATACCAGAAATTCCACACATAATTTTATTCTTTAACCCTTATTCCAGCAACAATCCCAAAAAATATCCAGGGTATACAGCCCGCTACTGTTTCCTGAAAGAAAAAATAACCCACAGAAAATGTGAGATAACCTACAATTCCTAACATAGCACCATAACCCACAGCCTTCGCCAGGCTAAAATCAAATTTATCAGCATAGACAAATATTTGATTTGCTTTTGAAAATATCATCAACAACCAGCCATACCGTAATGCGATACCCACCAGACCGTAATTCGCGATGAGATAGACGGGTTCAACTTCAACGCCATAAGGAACATAGATGGCGCGTTGTACAGCGTTACTCATACCAAAAATCAACCAAAAAGGATTTTGGAGCGCATCCATGATCTTATATATATCACCGAATCTATTCCCTCCCTGATCATATGCCTGTAATAGGGCTTCATTCCTATACTGGATAAAGAGTATTCTTTCCAAGAAAAAGACGTAAACTAATACTGCTGATATCAATAGAAAAACTACAAAATAGGAGATAAAACGAATCTTACCCGCTACTGTCTGAGTTTTGATAAAATTGTAAATCAGCACAAAAATTAAAACTCCAGCTAGTCCTAATAAAGCACCCCGTGAACCGGAAAAAATCACATTAATTAATCCTAGGGCTGCCATTAATAGGAAAAACCAAAGCCTATATCCTCTTATGAGACGCCCTTTCGCACGCGTGTAGACAAAAAATGCTATCCCAACCACCATTATAAACAAACTCAGTCCACCCCATGAGGTTGAAAAACCTGTAATAGAATAGTTTCTAGTGTCTTTGAAAGTAGCATCTTGCAGTGCTTCAAGTTGTAGTTCTTCTGAAATGTAGATTCGTGAAATAAATGAACTGAAGGGATTATCAAAAAGCTGAAGTACACCAATCAGTAAAGTCATCATCAGCATTAATAAAAAAGGTCGCAACAATTGCCTGCCTTCAAAACCATAATTCCTGATAATTTTAGCGGTAAGCAAAAAGATACTTAACCTTTTTACATACTGGAACATTTCTGTCGGAACAACCAGCTTGTTTAAAAACAAAACGGAATTAAAAATGCCCAAGAGTATACCGGAAATTATGATGACAATTCCAACAAACGCATACCATTTTAAAGGAATCCAGGTATTTTTTTCAGTACTGGTAATGCCGGTGAGTGCATAGGGTAATACTGCCAAACCAACCAGATCTTCTACACCAAATGAAAAAAATAATATTTTAATTTTTGGCAGCAAAAACCCCATAACCATAAAAAGCCATAGAACATATACAAGCACTGGCGTTTTTAAATTATTGCTGCCACTCCTAATTTCCTGCTGCAAAATTCAATATTCTTTTAATGCGTGTTTCTATGGAAAATTGGTCCCGAAATACTTTCAATGCTGTTCGCATCTCAGCATTACGTTTTGCTTCTAATACAGCATTGATACCTTGTTTGATATCAGCTACATTATCGGGATCAACAAAAGTGGCTACTTCCGAAGTCAAAAAATCAGTATTGAAGGATTTGTCAGATACTACTAGGGGTATACAACAAGCCATCGCTTCAAGTACAGCATTACTCATTCCTTCAGATCTACTGGGTAACACAAAAGCATCACAAGCACTCAAATAGAGTGGAACCAGTCCATTTTCGACGGGACCTACATAAGCTACTTCATCTCCAACAGGAACATCCGGACCATTACTGCCAAGAAAAATTCCTTTAATACTGCTGCCCTTAATAGCTTCATATACTCTTAATGGGCCCTTACGTTCATCTAAGTGACCACAAAAAACAATATATTTTGTTGCGAGGTCCAAACCTAACTTTTTACGAGACTCAACAAAATCCAATGGTTTGAAAAAATTAGTATTCACGCCATTTGGTATGTATCGGGTTCGTTCTTTTAAATTTGCATCAAGCGATAACACATAGTCATAATTCACTTTTGAAACGGTAACTAATAACGTTACTTTCTGAAGGTAGTTGAGCCAACCTTTTTTTCCATAATAAATATCATAATCCCAGGGATCTGATTCCCCCAGATTTAATAGAATGGGTGCTGTATTTCTTCTCAAAAAAGTAATTACAGGAATGGCAGATTGTAAAAAATGGGTATAAACAAGGTCATAATCCTTTTTTCGATAACAAAGCCAAACAGCCAAGCCAAACAGAAAATCATTTATACGGGTGATAGCTTTTCTGAAACGCGGGAAACGCTGAGGTATGCTGAGGTAATAAGGCTGAATAACATTCAAACCTTCAAAATCTACTTTAACCGGCGAACGTTTCATCCGCTTAAATTCCGTTCCCAGAGAAATCGGTGCAATCACATCCACTTCGATGCCCTGTCGCCGCATTTCCTTCAATATATTCATTACAAATACACCCTTCTCAGGAAAACGAGGAGTTGGGAAGTTATTCGTAACCGCTAAAATCTTTTTAACTTCTGACATTGTAATGTTTCAACCACATTTGTAATACAATAATCCGCCAAAGCCGGTCGGCCGAACCCTGTACTTCATTATTAAAATCGCGAATATTGTGCTCAACTTCCTTAAAATTCAGCACAGCTGTCGAATTTATACTCGATTCACTTAAATGATCCTCGATTAAGAATTTCAGTTTTGACCGCAACCATAGGTCTAAAGGAATAATAAACCCTTGTTTAGGCCTGTTCATCATTTCATAGGGAACGTATTTATGGACAAGTTCTTTTAAAATACGCTTGCCTACGCCATTTTCAATTTTGAAATTGAACGGTAATTTTGCCGCAAATTCTACTATTCGATGATCAATTAACGGTTCACGGCTTTCCAAACTTGCTCCCATGGAGGCCCGATCCACTTTAACAAGTATATCGTCACGCATAAACGTTTGTGCATCTACTGCAAGTAAAGAATTTTGATGAGAATTTCTCTTAATAATGCGCGTTATCGTATGAAAGGCTGTTTTTCTCCAATCCATTTTCTGATTAGCGTTAATTAACGACATAATCTGTCTTTCCGAAAATAAAGTCGCCTGTATTTTAGTAACCAATCCCTTGGTTTCTCCATGTGGAGAACATAGTATCTGGAAATTTTCGATACGCACTTCCGCGTTAGGCATTAATTTTTTCCAGATACCAATGGGTACAATACGCAACGCTACACCTAACATTTTCCGGATACCGGTAGGTAGTGCAAGGAGTTTTTCATATACCCCCCAGTTGGCAAAATACTTGTCATAACCGCCAAATAATTCATCTCCACCATCAGCACTAAGGGCTACGGTAACATGTTCCCTGGTTTTTTGACTTAAGAGCAACGTTGGGATACAGCTTACATCACTTAATGGTTCATCAAAGTAAGTAGGAAGCTTGGCAATAATACTAACAGCATCGTCTTCCGTACACATCAACGAAGTATGGTCTGTTTTCAAATAGGCCGCGACTTCCGCGGCGTGTTTTGATTCATCTACGGCACTCTCGGAAAAACCTATGGTGAAAGTGCGCAATTTATGGGTGCCTTGTTGTTGCTGCAAAAGCGCGGCAACTAATGTACTATCATATCCTCCACTGAAAAAAACGCCAACTGGGACATCCGCAACCATTCTCAATTTAAAAGCATCGTTACATAAGAGTTCGAGTTCGGCAAGTGCCTGATCGAACTTCAATTCTGAAGTACCTTTTTCAAATTGTTCAGTAATACTCCAGTATTGATGTTCTGTGTAGGCAAGGGTGACCAAATCAAGTTCCAGATAATTTCCTGCTTTCAATTTGAAAACATCCTCCAAAATGGAATAGGGTTCTGGAACATAACCCAGTTTCATATACCAGGCCAGTGCTACCTTGGAAACCTGACGTTTTATATTAGGAAGAAGCAATATTGGCTTTAGTTCAGAAGCAAATACCAAAAAGTTAGGATCGGCATAATAATAAAGCGGTTTTACACCTAGTCGATCCCTAAATATCCATGCTTTCCCTTGCTTTCTATTAATAATTACGAAAGCGAACATCCCGATAAACTTGTGAACTGCGTTTTCACCCCATTCATCAAAAGAAGCTAAAATGACTTCTGTATCGGTATGAGTTTCAAACTTTTTACCAAGTTTCTCCAATTCACTTCGGATGGCCTGGAAATTATAAATTTCCCCATTATATACAATTTGCCAATCGCCTTTTTCCATAGGCTGATGACCTGCAGGCGACAAATCCAAAATCGATAAACGTCGCTGACCTAAACCGATTTGTGTGCCTCCAAAATGTGACAGCTCATATCCGCTATCATCGGGTCCGCGATGGGAGATGACATCCGTCATTTGCTTGAGTAAATCAAGCTGAAGTTCGGAAGACCTATTAAAAAAACCTGTAATCCCGCACATCTACTTTTTGATTAATGCTCTCCATGTAAGAAGCACTTTGTTTTTTTCTGCCACATTCAACAACATATAACGAGCAATAACTAACATGACTATTACGAGTACAAGGGCATACAACAAACGTATCCAAATATCTGCAGCAACCACTTTATTAAAGGAAAGCAGCATAGTGGCACCTAAAATGACGAACAACACGACCTTTCCTAATTCAAAAGGAAGTGGATGTACTTTTTGTGCCATTATAGATTTTATAATGGTAAAGATTCCTTTGGAAATCAAACCACCAAACACCAAACCCCATAATTCAAACTCCAAAACCAAAAACCAGGTAATGAACCCACCAAGAAGGGTACTCATTCCATATGCTACTGCCGACAACCATGTTTTTTTTGATAAATCTATACCTATTCCGGTGATCCAGGAAATCGACTCGACAAGAAATGCTAATAGAATTACGGCAATTAAAGGCGCAGCTGTAAGGTAGGTACTATCAGAAAATAACAAAACAAGCTTGTTTTCAAAAATTTTAACCAGTAGGCCAAAAATCAGCAATAAAATAACGTAGCCCTTTAATACTGAATTATAGATAGCCGGATTTGCACCATCCGCATGAGTCGCATATACATAAGGCCCCCAGGCAGTTTGAAAGCCAAAAATGGGAAGCTGTATCAATGAAGCCAAACGAAAAGCAAGTGCATAAATTGCCAAACTTTCATGACTAATGTGATTCATAACCAAATACCTATCAAACGAAGGTAAAAGGGTAGGTAATAGCATGATTAACCAATAGGGCCACCCAAAAGCCAACAAACCAGGTAGCCATTTTAATCTGCGGATCAGCGTTAACTCTTTTCGAATAAACCACATCCCCAATAAGCCGAAAATACTGTAACCTATAATTTGAGCAATCAGGACACCTTCAATGCGATAAGGCGTTAATCTGAAGAGCAGAATAGTAATGAGCATAACCACCAGCGGCCCGATAGTGGTAAGCAAAATATACTTCCAACGTTGGAAAGTCCATTTTAGAAGATTGGCGCAAAACTGTAACAACCAGTTAGCAAAAATCGAAAGTACTGCCAGACGTATATAAACTTCTATACCCTTTTTGTTAAAATACACCTCAGCTATCCAGGAAGAAACGAATAAAGTCACAGCTGTTAAAACCAATCCGATACAAAACTGGAAAACAAAACTCTCTGTGACCATTTTCCGTCTTTCTTGCGGATCTTTTACTTCCAGATAGTATCGTGCTATACTACTGTCTTGCCCAAAAATTATCGTTGGAAGCAGGAAGGAAGCAAAAATCAATAAACCATCGAGTGTGCCATATTCTGTCTTACTCAAATAACTGATGTAGAGCGGAATCAAAATTATTCCAAAAACTTTTGAAAAAGCGTTGGCGGCGCCATAGATGGCTACATCTTTAAGTAGTAGCTTGAGCACCCAGTTCCTTTACTTTTTCAGCCTTTATTTCCTTAAACATTTTGATATAGGTATCTATCAAACCAGTACCGCAGTTTTCATCAAACCAGTTCTTCGACTTTTGCGCAAGTATTGCCAATTTATCAGGGGTGGCTAAATAGTAGGAAATAGCTGCTGCTATTTCTTCAACTGTACTTACATTTATAATAGGAGGAAAATCAATACCCGTTATTTCCTTATACTTATCCGGACTTATAGAAATTGCATTCATCAACGGCTTACCACAGGCTAGAACTTCATAGCCGGTTCCACCAAAATAACCTCCACCAAACTGGTCAACACCTAATTGAGCATAATCGCTAATGATTTTCATTAAAAATTTACGCGGCATCTTTGGCAACCAAATAAAATAATTATTCAGGTTAAGCTCTTCTATTAAGGCTTTACTGCGATTTATATCAGGGCCATATTCCAAGAAAATGCATCTCACATTGTGGTGACCATCTTCTACCAATATTTTAATGGCACGTATAAGCAAATTATTATATTTCATGTCTTCTACATTTGCACCATCAAGGGAAGCATACCAATATTGTCGACTATGCTGAATAATCACAAAATTATCCTTCAATGAGGTTAACCGATCAAGAATAACTTGAGGTAAAACCTCAAATTCATCTTGTTCCCGAAAAACCATCGGAATATGAAGTTTTACACTTTTAACACCTAATTTATTGAGAGCAGCTGTATATGATTTAGCAAAATCCAGCACTACATTTATTCTTGCATTTTTAATTCCATTTTTTTGTTGTCTTTTCAAAAAAAGAGAATTAAGTATTTCTGCTAAAATATGTTTCGGAGATCTTAATGAGAACGTTCTGAATGGAATTTCGTAAAGATCACTTCCGTAGGGAATAAAAAAATCAAGCTTTAACCTATTCATAGCAAAGTAGAAAGGAGAAAGACCACATCCAATTACAATATCAAAATTTACAAACTGTTTGAATTCATTATATCTAAAGCTGAAAAGATCTTTAAAAGGAAATCCGCATTCTAAATTGTGAATTCGAGTGGAATAAATTGAAATCGACCAAGTATCATTTTCAGGCAAAAAATGATCAAGTTCATCTTTAAACAAGTACAAATGTGCGTCTATTCCTCGATCTATTAAATACCGCATCATAGCAAAATGATTATTATTCATATTGCCTACTAAAGCTACTCGAATAAAATTCGTTTCTTTCACTATTCGGTATATTTGTTCAAAACGTCTTTTAAAAACTTCAAAAACATCTTGTGAGGAATAGCAAAATTCCCTGAGACCTTTTCACCATCGGCCACATTTTTGGTAACAACTGCACCGAAAGTAACATCAGCATTATTACCAACTGAAACGTGCCCAACAGTGCTATTAGGGCCTATCCATGCATTATTGCCAATGACACAACTCCCGGCCAACATACTCGAGGCAATCACAAATGCGCCTTCTTTAATTTGAACACAATGTGCCACGTGCACTAAATTATCTATTTTAGCAAACTTCTCAATTAGGGTTGGCTTGTTTTTAAATCCTTTATCAATGGAAGTATTTGATCCAATCTCAACATAATCTTCAATAATAACTTCACCATCATGGAGTACAGGTACAATTCCTAGTGAAGTGCGTTTATATTCAAACCCTTCTGATCCTATTACCGTTCCTGATTGTACAACACAATAGTTCCCTATGCTTACATCTTCCAAAATTGTAGCATTAGGAGCAACTATAGTTCCTTCACCAATTACCACATTAAACGGCGCTACATATGCGGAAGGATCAACTTTGGCATATTTACTTATAATCGATTCAAACTTATTCAGCCTTTTATTCTCCTTCGCACACTCATTATAAATTGTATAAAATAAAAAACGTGGATCTTCATGATAAAACAGGTGGATCGAGCTTTGTTCTTTTAGAAACATTGATCCCAATTCTTTTGTAGTTATTACACCCGTAATACATTTATTATCTATGATTTGACTGAAGTATTTCAAATCATCCAAAAAAGTAAACGTATTTGCAATTTGTGAGTTTGCAAGCCCTAAACTTTCAAATGATATATCTGATTCTAAATCATATGCAAAAAACTTACTCAGGAAGTTTTTATCAATAATCACTTTATTTGGCATAATATGGAACAGGTTATTAATTGGGAAAAAGCGTAATAAAAGCAAACCAAGCTAAAACTATTAACCAGGTCGCAAGGGTTTAAATTATTTGAGTTAAATCTGAAATATTGTCAGATTCCAGTTCGGATGCAACAGCAAATCCAGCCACTTGAAGTCTAAGTATTGGTTCCAATCCCACATAACCTAATGTCTCGGTCATTACGTGCGCAAATCCGTTCCGGTTTGGGAAAAGACTTATATTGTGATTACGGACAAAATCGGCATCGACACTGCCATACAAGTGAATTATAGATAATCCCGGATTAATATTCTTTATCAGTTCTATATTAAACAGTCCGGTTTTACCAAGTAGTGGTTGATTCACATGATAATCACATAAAAATATTGCATCCAAATAGGGCAATTCCTCTTCAAATTTTTCAATGTTAGTGGTGAGAATAACTCTTTTCGCCCTGTTCGTTTCAAAAGCTAGTGCAGCTGTTTCTCCAAAGTGATCATTCGACCATACTAAAATGGTTGAATCAAATACTTCAATACCAGCGTTCAAAACTAACTTAAGTGCTAAAATACCTGTATATTCAAAAACTTTTAGTTTAGGGTGATTTTCCCAAGTACCTGCAACTTTAATACCTCTTAATTTACAGGCTTGTACATCAATATCACTTTCACGAATTTCCCAAGCCTCAAACATCAATGGGACAACCGCTTCTGGCTTCATATAACCAACCAATTCAGAACTTATTGGCCGTATCATCCCACTATTCGTTATTATATCAGCTTTACTTACATCCCGCCAATCTCGGCTGTTTTTTCGAAAAGTGATTTTGGATTCAACACCCCAAATTTTTGCTATTTCAGTGCATTTTGCAATTATATCGTCAGACTGTCCAAATCTGGTATCCTTGGTCCAAGCTATCACTTCTGATGCTCCGGCTAGTGCAGGAATAAGAGGCGTAAATAAATAATTATTACTCCCCACTTCTGTTAAAACAGTTTTTCCATTAAGATCTAATGACAGAGATGATATTGAGCTGTCAATTATTTTACGCGCACGTATAATTTCTGCCGAAAACATCTTTAATCGATCTTTTCGTTATTCAAATATATCCTGCACCACCATTCAAAATTCATAAAGCTCCAAATCAGCAAACGGTGGTTAATATGCTCTTCGGTATGCTCCTTTACAATTTTCCGGATGTAGTCCTGACTTATAAAATCTGAAGAAATGGTCTTTTTGTCAAGTAATAATTCCTTGATATAAGCAGCATTTTCGCCCCGGTACCAGCTTTCGTCAGGTGCACTGAAACCTTGCTTTTTCCGATTGATGATTTTTTCAGGCATAAAACCCATCATGGCTTTTCGGAGCACATTTTTACCATCATCAAACTCCCGGTATGCCTTACTCTTTTTCTTTTCTTCATTCTCGTCTATTTTGAGCATCTGTTCCAGATTGCCCAGCTTGTGACGTACCGGTATTTTTTGAGCAAAATCTACCAAGGCATTGTCTAAAAAAGGAAACCGCTCTTCCAGTCCATTGGCCATTGATAATTTGTCGCCTACTAAAAGTAAACCCGGAAGGAAGGTTTTGGCTTCAAAATAAAGTGAGTTATTGATATGATCTTCGGGGCTGTCGTATTTCAGCTTACCGTTAAAGGTAAACACCCGCTCAAATATCTCTCTGGGTTCTCTGAAGTCCACCTTGGAGCGTACGCCAGGTGTAAACAACTCTTCCCTTTGATGATCAGGCACCAAACGTTGCCAAAAGTCGTAATACAGATCAAAAAACTCGGATTGGCTTACCGACTTAAATATGCGATAGTATCGCCACGGGTATCCGCCAAACAATTCATCGCCACCCGTGCCCTGCAAACAAACTTTTACAAATTTGGAGGCCAATCGGGATATGTAGTAACTCGGGTAACTCATGCCTACACGTAAGTCTTCGAGATGATACACTACTCTGGGCAACGACCAGCGAATATCACCGGCATTTAATACCTGTTCATAGTGTTCAGTTTTGAAGAAATTTGCCATTAATTCGGCGTCCCTCCGCTCATCATAATTGGCTTCTACACCAGTTACTTCACTCATATCAAACCCACATGTAAATGTGGCCAACCGAGGTACATGTGTACTTGCCAGTGCCGTAATTGATCCACTATCCATGCCACCTGATAAGTAAGAACCTACAGGTACATCCGCTATCATTTGACGGGCTACTGCCTTTTTAAACAGCGCTTCAGTTTGTGTTCTGGCGTCCTCAAACGACAAACTTTCATCTGTTTGTGTGAAATTATAATCCCACCATGACCTATGTTTTACAAAAGTGCTGGCCGCGTCAATACGAACCGTATTGGCCGGAGGTAACATCCATACACCATCAAAAAGGGTATGAAAGGAAAACATATTCTGAAAAGTAAAATACTCGTTGAGTGCCGAATAATTCAGATTTACCTGAAAACCGGGATGTTTAATGATTGCTTTAATCTCTGAAGCAAAAACAAGGGTTTTACCGGTAAACCAATAATACAAGGGTTTTACACCAAAACGGTCACGCGACAAATACAGGGCTTTTTCACTTTTGTGCCAGGCACCAACAGCAAACATACCGTCGAGTCTTTCAAAAAAGGTCGGCCCGTATTCAGCCAGTCCTTCAACGATTACTTCAGTATCTGTTGTAGAGACAAATTCGTGTCCTTTGGCCTGTAATTCCTGCTTTAATTCAAGGAAATTGTAGATACAGCCATTAAAAATGACCACCCAATCACCGTCTTTCGAAGTCATAGGTTGTGCTCCCTTAGGCGACACATCCAAGATCGACAAACGGCGGTGGGCCAAGGCAATATTGTCTTCTGTAAAGTAACCATCCCCATCCGGTCCGCGGTGGGCAATGGCATCAGCCATATTTTTCAGAGCCGATAAACCAAATGGTTCGCCATTCAGATTAAATACACCTACAATTCCACACATAAATTAAAGTGATTTCAATACTTGTACAACATAGGCAAAATCGGCTTCTACCATACGGTTGTGCAATGGTATAGCCATCGAATAATCGTTAGCTGCCTGTGCACCCGGATAATCTGAAGCTTTTAAGCCATATTTCTCTTTGTAATAATTGAGCATATGTACAGCATGGGTACCCGGACGGGTAGAAATACCATGCTCCTGGAGTTTTTCCATAATATCGTTGCGACTCATGGGTGCTTTTGTTTCATCGACAAAAGTCACAAACGACTGCCAGCCATGTTTGTAATCAGCCCCAAATTTTGGGGTACGCAACCAAGGAATTGACGCTAATTCTTTGGTATAAAAAGCAGCCCATTTTTCACGCTCATCAATAAACTGGTCGAGTTTTTTGATTTGTACCACCCCAACCGCTCCTTGCAGGTCGGTCATGCGGTAATTATAACCCAACATATTAAAATCAGGCAAAATATATGGGCGTGGTCCATGGTGACGTTGTTCTTCCGAAACCGATGCCCCGTGATTGCGGAGCATGCCTATTACTTCAGCCAGCTGATCGTCGTTGGTCGTAATCATACCGCCTTCACCAGTAGTCACCGATTTGCGGGGGTGAAAACTAAAACAACCTATTGTACCCAGCGCGCCAGCCGGCGTTCCTTTGTAGGCAGCACCTGCAGCACAGGCACCGTCTTCAACTAATGGAATATTGCCTGCAATTACTTTAATTTCATCCATATTGGCACATAAACCGAACAAATGAACGGGTATGATGGCCTTGGTTTTGGAAGTAATTCTGCGTTTTAAATCAGCAGGGTCGATATTAAAAGTATGTGGATCAACGTCGGCAAATACCACCGTTGCACCACAATACAGGACCACATTGGCTGTCGAAACCCAGGTAAATGCAGGTACAATAACTTCATCACCGGCTTTTACATCAAGCGCCACCAATGCCAGGTGTAAGGCGGTGGTAGCACTGGTCACTGCCAGGGCGTGTTTTACATTATGCCTTTTGGCAAATAGTTCTTCAAATTCACGGACTTTAGGTCCGGAAGTGAGCCAACCGTTAACCAGCGGTTCACGGGTGGCATGCCATTCTTCTTCGCCTGTTACCGGTAAGGAGATAGGAATATTTCTTTTTTCGATAGCACTCATGCGGCTTAGTTTAAGTCTGTTAAATAATTGTCTAGTATATAGCTGGCAATAGCCAATGAAGAAGTCGCGCCTGGTGAAGGTGCATTCAGCACATGCACCTGATTGCCTTCCCGTTCCACATTAAAATCCATAAGTAGTTTGCCGCTGGGATCCATGGCTTGTGCCCTTACGCCCGCCGATCCTTTCACCAGCATACTGGCTTCAACTTCAGGAATCATAATTTTTGCTTTGGCAATAAAGGAGCTCATGAGCAAAGAAGAAGCAAATTCACCCATAGCAAAACTAAAATTTTTGCGTAGAAAATTCAAAAAGCCAACATAGGTGAGGCTTTCCACGGTATCCTTAAAATTAAAGTCTTTGTTGGTATAACCTTCCCGCTTAAAGGCTAAAACGGCATTGGGTCCTACTTCCCGTTCGCCCGAAACCATTCGCGTAAAATGAACTCCTAAAAATGGATAATTCACATCCGGAACAGGATAAACCAAATGATTCACCATATGCTCAAACTCAGGTTTAAAACTGAGGTATTCTCCGCGAAAAGGGACAATTTTTAATGGTCCTTTTTTACCGGTATATTTTGAAAAAGTGCGGTCGGAATGTAAACCGGTGCAACTTACCAAACGATCAAAAGTATAGGTTCCTGTCTTGGTGGTTACCACCAATTCAGCTGTTTTGGTTTGCGTTATCTGCCAAACAGGCGCATTAAAATGAACCCGGCCACCACGTTCCTGTATCAGCTCCACCAATTTGCGCATTACAGCCTTATAGTCTACAATACCTTCTTCGGGTACCAATAAGGTAGATGTAGCGCTAACCATCGGCTCTCTGGCCTTGAGTTCGGCTTCATTTAAAAATTTCAATCCCTGCAAACCATTGGCTTCACCACGTTTAGCTAATCCACGTAAAGTTTCGTCCTGTTGTTTATTGGAAGCCACAACTACTTTACCGCAGATTTCATGTTCAATAGCATGTTCCCGACAGAAATTTGTCATTTCCCTTATTCCTTCTACAGCCAATTTGGCTTTTAAGGAACCGGGTTGGTAATACAGGCCACAATGGAGTACACCACTATTCCGACCCGATTGGTGTTTACCGGGGCCGGCTTCTTTTTCGAACAAATCCAATTGAAGATGCGGGTGTTTAAGCAGCAACTTATACGCCGTTGCCAAACCAATAATTCCCCCTCCAATGACCGCTATCCTTGTGTGGCTGTGGCTCATGCTTTGTCGGTTCCAGTGGCAATTCTCCAATCAATTAATTTCTGGAGACCTTCTCTGAGGCTATATTTATACAAAAAGCCCAATTCTTTTTCTGCTTTAACACGTGATCCAATCCGATTTTGAACCAATGCACGAGCATCATCCGCCGAATAAGGCTTGTAAATAACTTTTAGATCTGATTTTTTCATTTCCAAAATCAAATCACATAATTCCTTGATTGATGTCTGTACTTCGGTACCTACATTATACATACCGAAATTGACGTCACTTTTGAGTGCATCTACATTACAACGTGCTACATCTTCCACGTAAATAAAATCATATGCCTGACTGCCATCACCATTTATGACAGGTGGCTCATTGGCTTCAATTTTGTTTAACATGATAGGCACAACGCCTGTGTAGGCTGCAGTTTGATCCTGGTGTGGTCCATAAACATTCATATATCTCAAACCAATTACCGGCAAGCCGTAGCGATCGTTAAAGGCCGTGGCCATCGCTTCACCGGCAATTTTGGATGCGCCGTAGAAGTTTTTATTGTTGAATGGATGACTTTCGGTCATTGGCAGCTCTACAGCATCACCATAAACTGAAGCAGATGACGACCAAACCAACTTTTTGATTTTATTTTTAACACAGGATTCAAGTATATTGAAAGTACCGGCAATATTTACTTCAAAAGCTGTTCTTGGATAATCCTTACAGTGGAGTAACCACATAGCAGCTAAGCTAATCACATAATCTTTGCCTTCCATAGCTGCATTCAGGATATCAATTTCACGGATATCACCACCTATTGGGAAAATGCTGCAACGTTTGTCTTTCAACTGTTCGGTGAGATAATCACGTTGACCTCTTGCAAAATTGTCATACACAACAACCTCTGCTACATCTTCCTTCAACAGTTCAGAGACTACAAAGCTACCGATAAAACCGGCGCCACCGATGACTAATATTTTTGAGCCTTTAATTTCCATTTTTTTGGTTTTAATTATCCAATATTGCTGTATTTGTATATTCTCTCAATGATTTCCACCACTTTTAATCCCTCTAGTGCATTGGTCGTAATGGTAGCACGGTTATTAATTACATCTACGACATTGTCGATGACGTAATTGTGGTTCTGGGCCGATCCTTTGTAAGCGCCGTAGTCGTTGCCGGGATTAGTTGGGGCCAATTCCGGCATTTCATAATCTTTTACATGACAATATTCTACCTTGTCCATATACTGACCACCAATTTTTACGGCACCATTTTCAGCAATGATGGTCATGCTGCTTTCGAGATTTTTGTCCCAAACGGAGGTCGAAAAATTCAATACGCCGCTGCCACCATTCAGGAAGTCGAAAGTAACGATGCCTGAATCTTCGAAATCGGTTGTATCGGCATGATTAAAATCATAAAACCGGCTTTTGATATTATGTATATCCCCGAACAACCAATAAAGGATATCAATGAAGTGAGAAAACTGGGTGAACAAAGTGCCGCCATCCAATTCTTTGTTGCCATGCCAACTGCCGACTTTGTAATAGCGGTTATCACGATTCCAGTAGCAATTGAGCTGAACCATAAATATTTTTCCCAAACGACCAGTTTCAACCATTTCTTTGGTCCAAACCGAAGGAGGGGAAAAGCGGTTTTGCATTACAGCAAAAACCTGGCGATGCACTTGTAGTGCCTTAAAAATGACCTTTTCAGCATCGGCTTTCGTAAGTGCCATGGGTTTTTCAACCACGATATGTTTTCGGGCTTCAAGGGCTTTCAGCGCATGCTCGGCATGGAAACCATTGGGAGAAGCAATATTAACTACATCTATCTCAATGTCGGATGCCAGTAAATCATCTATACTATTGAAAAAAGGGACTTCAAATTGTGTTCCGTTTACTTGATCAGCTGGCAATACGTCCACTAAAGCAACAAGTTCAGCTTCAGGATTGCGTTTGATCATTTCAGCATGACGTTTACCGATGTGGCCACAGCCAATTACAGCAAATTTTACTTTATTTAGACCCATAATAAGATTTGTACCAGTTTACAAATTTGAATATTCCCTCTTCCAATGAAGTTATTGGTTTGAAATTAATAAGTTCTGAAAGCGCAGTTACATCAGCATAGGTATTGTAAACATCGCCTGATTGCATGCCGACATGCTCCATAATTGCCTTTTTACCCAATGCTTGTTCGATGGTCCAGATAAAATCTTTAAGCTGAATCGGTTTTGAATTCCCAATATTTAAAATTCTATGATGATCAAATAATTCTATCTGATCAAATTTTGCAACCAAATGACCAATACTTGTTACTATATCTAACACATAGGTAAAATCTCTGGAGAGATTACCAGCATTAAAAACCTTAATGGATTTGTTCTCCAAAATATGCTTCACAAAACTAAAATAGGCCATATCTGGTCGCCCGTATGGTCCGTAAACAGTGAAAAATCTAAGCCCTATTGCATTGATCCCAAATAAATGTGCATAGGTATGAGCAAATAACTCATTGCTTTTTTTGGTAGCAGCATAAAGCGAGACAGGCGAATCGGTTCTATCGACTTCCCGAAATGGAACTTCACTTTTATTCCCATAAACGGAACTAGAAGAAGCATAGATGAGCCGTTTAATATCATGTTTTCTACACAATTCTATAATATTAAAAAATCCTTTAATATTAGATTGAATATAGGCTTCAGGATTTTCAAGGCTGTACCGAACACCGGCTTGCGCAGCCAAATGAATTATAATTTCAGGTTTAAAATCAGAAACGACAGTGTTTGTAATTTCGTAATCAGCTATATCAGAACATTGGAATTCCAGTTTAGCGAAACGTACACTTTTAACAATTTTACCCTGGGTGTGGTTAGAGATACCGAGTTCAGCTAAACGGGCAAGTTTCAGCTTCGGATCATAATAATTATTTAAATTATCAATGCCCGTAATAGTATGCCCTTGCGATGCCAAAAATTCAGTGAGATGGTATCCAATGAATCCTGCCATTCCAGTAATTAGAATTCTCATCCTACCGGAATTTTGTGAACCTGGTTGTTTTCCAAAACATACTTTTCACCACTTTCAGTGCAAATCGCTTCACCTTGGGTGTTAAAAATTAAACGATGACCATACTCACTCATCCAGCCTATCTGGCGTGCAGGATTACCGACAACAAGCGCATAGGCAGGAACTCTTTTGGTAACTACTGCACCAGCCCCGATAAATGCATAGCTCCCAATGTCATGCCCGCAGACAATAGTAGCATTTGCGCCAATACTTGCTCCTTTACCAACATGAGTTTTAGAATACTCAGATTTTCGGTTAACCGCAGAACGTGGGTTGATGACATTCGTGAATACACAGGATGGACCAAGAAATACATCGTCATCACAAATCACTCCGGTATATATACTGACGTTATTCTGAATTTTCACATTCTTGCCAAGTACGACTTCCGGTGAAATCACCACATTCTGTCCGATATTGCAGTTTTCGCCTATCACACAATTGGGCATAATATGACTAAAATGCCAGATTTTAGTCCCCTTGCCAATATTACTGCCTGCATCAACTACTGCTGTTTCGTGTGCAAAAAAGTAACTCTCCATTATTATAATCTTGCATCGACCAAATTGCGGTCAATAAATGCTTTGGTATCAAATATGACTGTGTTATTGTCTTTTAATGCACGGAAGTCAATGGAATGAAACTCATCGTGAGATACGGCCACAATCACAGCCTGATATCGTTTATCACCAAGTTTGGTCAATAAATCTATATTGTATTCGTGTTTTACCTCAGCTTTGTCAGCCCAAGGATCATATATGTCAACATTCAATCCAAACTGCAACAATTCACTTCGAATGTCTACTACTTTAGTGTTACGTACATCAGGACAATTTTCTTTGAAAGTAATGCCTAAAATAAGGGCATTCGATCCTTTAATGGTATGTCCCTTTTGAATCATAAGTTTTACCACTTTATTGGCTACAAACATGCCCATATTGTCGTTTACCCGGCGACCAGACAAAATAACGGCAGGATGGTAACCCACTTCTTCGGCTTTGTGCGCCAAATAATAAGGATCTACACCAATACAGTGACCGCCCACAAGACCCGGCTTGTATTTCAGGAAATTCCATTTAGTACCGGCGGCTTCCAAAACATCGTTGGTGTCGATGCCAAGACGGTCAAAAATTAAAGCCAACTCATTGACGAAAGAGATATTGACGTCACGTTGGGCATTTTCGATGGCCTTGGAAGCTTCGGCTACCCGCATATTAGCGGCTTTAAAAGTGCCGGCGGTTATGATGGATGCATATAAATTATCTACAAAATCGGCAACTTCCGGGGTAGAACCCGAAGTCACTTTGCGGATTTTGGTCAAGGTATTCACCTTATCACCCGGATTGATACGTTCGGGGGAGTAACCGGCATAAAAATCCTCATTAAACTTCAAACCACTGAACTGCTCCAAAACCGGCACACAATCCTCTTCGGTACAACCCGGATAGGTGGTGCTTTCATAGATGACTATGTCGCCTTTCTTCAAAACGCCACCAATGGTTTTGCTGGCAGAAATTAACGGAGATAAATCCGGGCGTTTGTGGTCGTCGATAGGCGTAGGGACCGTTACGATATAAACATTTGCAGCGGCTATTTCTTTGATATTGCTGGTTAGAAACAAGCCATTTTTAGCTTCCGCATTTTGTTTCAATACAGCATTTAATTCAGGAGCAGCTACTTCAAGTGTATGGTCCTGACCTTCAGCCAACTCATTGATGCGTTTCTGATTAATATCAAAACCAATTGTTTGGTATTTTTTGGCGAATTCAACTGCAAGCGGCAGGCCCACATAGCCTAATCCAATGATCGCAATATTCGATTTTTCCAAGGGTATTTCTAACATTTTCTAGATATTCAGATAGGTTTTAATAGCGTAATACGAAATCACCAAGGACGAAAAAAGAAAAGCAAAAATTACTGTATTCTTTGCAATTCCCCGTCCTTTCTTTTCGAGTGGCATTCGGGAAGCATCAATAATTTGGAATACAGGTTCCTCCTGATTTAATGTATACTTCGTCAACTCCATATTCTTTACAAGTTCGGCATACAGATTACTCAAGAGCTGAACTTGCATTTCCTTTTTGACACGAGACACACGCGGTTGAGCTTGAAAAATGCCAATACTCTGGTCTGCTTCAGATGCCGCACCATACATAGCCCTGTTTAACTCAGAAGAAACTGAATCAAGTCGCTGTTGTAGACCATCTAAATTACGTTTTGATTTTCCAGTTTTGATATCCAAATACATATTACTGGCTTTTTCCAGCAATTCTAAACTAAAATCATGAGCCCAGGCCTCATTATTTGAAACCACCTTTAGTTCATTAATCGTTGACTTTTTTTCTCCTCGTTCGATTTGAATAGTTTCCTTTAAATCTTTTACAATTGTGGAAAGTATGCTATCTGATTCTCGGGTAAATTCACTTCGTTGTCCTCGAAAACTTTCTAGGTGAATTTTTCCCTTCTCTACATCCTTCTTGTAGTAGCGCATCAAGTAGACATCAAGGAATATAGAGTCTTGAAAATTGGCAGCACTACTAAGCAAAGTTTCTTCGATTATTTTATTTGATTTAAGTAAAACAAGCATGTTCTCTGGTGAAAACAAAGTCGCATCACCGCCAATACCTCCAAACTGACTTACTAAAGAAGAAAGACCTGAATTCTGTCCTCCTTTTTCAATAATGGCAAAAGTTACTTTTCCAGTGTAGGTAATTTGATTTAGGAAAAAAGCCTTTGATGCACCTAAAACAGCACCTAATATAAAGACACTTAAAATCAACCACTTCCTACGATATAAGACTTTGGCAATAGCAATTCCTTTTATCCAAAGCTCGGCTATTCCCGGATCTTCCTTAAAATTATTGTTCATCTATAATTTTTAAAGTTGTCTAGCCAAAATAACTAATGTAAGAATAGTCGTGACAGATGTCAATGTCCGGGTATACAAGACATCTACATCAATTTTCTTTTTCTCAGTGGCTGGTTTTGGGACTTTGTATGTTAGTGAGACGATTGATCCAGGCTTTAAAGTGGGGTAATCACGAAATACACCTAAATGCCGTTTCGTACCTACTACACTTCCATCTGGATATAAGACAGTAACACTGCTTCGGTCCGCATTTTCACCAAATCCACCTGCCAGATTACGCAAATACCATTTTGCTGATTTTTTGCCTCTATAAGTAAAGTACCTTACTTGATTTTCGTTGGTATTACCAAGCACCACACCAGCATTAAACAAATCTGCTTCACGTGTGGCACGCAATCTTATACCAACAGTATTCTGCAGAATTGCTATTTCGATAACATCGCCGGGAAGTAAAATTGGGTCATGTTTTTCATTTCCTTCGTTTAGTATTGCTTTCCTAGGATTAAAGCCTATTTGCCCCTTATTTCCGGTCAATCGTATTATCACCGCATGTTCCACATCTGCTAATACATTAAGGCCTCCTGCTTTTTTCAAAAGTTGGCTGAAGTGAACACGATTTGGCTCTAGAGGATATGTACCAGGATAATAAACCTGTCCTGAAACTTGAACTGACCTATTTAAGTCAAATAATGGCAAATCTCTAACCACAATTATATCGAAAGGAGCCAGTTTAAGTTTAGAATTTGAACCAACTAGTTGAAGGTTTGAATCTATTTCAACAGTTATTTTTTCATAACCCGTACCTTTCAGGTTGTTATATTTTAAACGGAATATATCAACTCTGTTTCTTGCCGAAGCTAATTTCAAGCCTCCAGCCATTAAAATCAAATCTGCAACTGTTAGCGTTTCATTAAAAGTGAAAGTTGAAGGTTGGTTCACAGAACCGGTAATTTTTAAACTTTTTGCAAGCGAAAAAATAGTCTTATCGTATATATTTAGTTGATCTCCAGCCTTCAGTACAAATTCACTGTCGCGGTCAAGATTAACTTTTATATAACTTACCAAATCTGGATTTCTTAAATCTTGACGTTTAATATAGGCTAATTCGTCGGCCGTGGGCAAAACTCCTCCAGCTGCCAATAACACGCTTCCTAAAGTAAGTTTATCACCAAATTCTAATTTTCTTTCAAATGGCTGTCTAACAGCACCTACCACTGACAATGACCCTTGATTGGTAAACAATTCCTTTTCGTATACAGTGATTCTATCTCGAAAATCTAAAGTGAAACTATCTATTTCTGCTTCTGTTATTTTAATCAATTTCACAGTACCATCTCGACCAATTCTTTCAATAATAATTGACTCAGTTAGTGCCTCAGGTTTTAATTGAGCCTTTACTAATATTTCTCTCAACTTAACCCCTTCGACTAATGCATACTTTCCCGGATAAAATACAGCACCTTCAATAGTACTATAGCTTTCAAGAATTTTTTTCGATTCTCTTACCCGAATAACATCTCCATCACGTAATTCTACCTTTATTTTACCACTCATCACATCACCCAATCTAAACTCCAAAAGTGAAGCAGAATCAGATTGAATACGTTCTATTTGAATTTGTTCGCTGTATGTATTGAAATTAAGACCGCCAGCTAGATTAATGAGTTCTTTCAACCCTTCCTTTCCAGTCAATTCATATCGCATTGGTCTCTTAACTGCTCCTTCAACACTTACAATAAATCGAGCTACCGGAACAAATATTATGTCATTCTGTTGGATGTCCCAATCGTATGCAATACCAGGATTATTCATGAATTCATATACGTCTAATTTTCTTCTGTTCCTTCCTCTTATCAACTCAATCTGACGTACTGACCCTAATTCATTAGGTCCACCTGCTGCCATAAGCGCACCAAAAGCACTATTCAAGGCAGATAATGTGAAGGTGCCTCGTAGCTTGGTTTCGCCAAAAACATTAACTTGAACAGTTCTCGCAGTTTGAATTGAGACTGAGAACTGATCGTTCTGGAATCGGTACGCCTGACCTAGTCTTTGTCTTAATAATCTACGAGCATCCGCTAGAGATACACCCTGTAAATAAATTTGAGCCATTCCTGTCGGCTGAACATAACCCTCATTATTAATTTCAAGTAACAAATCAGCTTGAGATACACCAAAAATTGTTACCCTAACCCGATCACCGGCACCCAGAATGTAAGTTTCAGGCGCTTTTGCTCCTTCTGTTGTTCTGAAAACTTCCAGACTCTGATCGGTAAAGATAGCATGCCCATAAATACTCGTTGGCTCTTCGGATTTTACAGCAACCTTAGCTGCGTTTTCGGCTGCAGCCTCTACCACCTTTTCGGAAACAGTACTAGCCTTTTCATCAACTACTGTTGGCCCGACATCAGGTGTTGCAACACCTCCTGCTTTTTTGATAGCCAAATCATCTAGTACCCTAGTAATTTCCGACTGTCGTGCGAGCAACAGTTCAGGCGTTACAGTTAATGGGTCGATTCCAATTTCGGCAAGTGCTGCCGTTGCCTCGGCTTGAGACAATCCCCGTTTCGTCAATTCTGCTTGAATCAAACTGGCTGTTTGCGGTGGGGTTGTTTGCCCTACGAGTAACACAGGAATAAAGAGTGCGAAATGGAGACAACAAAAAAGGGCAAAAAGCTTACTTTTCATTTTCATTGAGGTAATTTAAGTAAAACCGCACCGTTTCTGTGAGGTTATAATCGAAATTTTGTTTTGGCTCCCAGCCAAGTTCAATTTTAAGTTTGGTGGCATCAATCGCATAACGCAGGTCGTGACCCTTACGGTCTGTTACAAACCTTATCAAAGCTTCTACTTCAGTAATATCACGACCCGTTAATTCAGCAACAATAACACAAATCTTTTTAATCAATTGAATATTTTGCCATTCGTTATTACCTCCTACATTATAAGTCTCACCACTTTCACCCCGGTGAAATATCGCATCCATGGCCGAAACGTGGTCGCCTACAAAAAGCCAATCCCGAATATTTTCACCTTTGCCATACACTGGAATGGGCTTGCCCTCCATGATTTTTCGAATCACCACCGGTATCAATTTTTCAGGATATTGATTCGGGCCATAGTTATTGGAGCAATTGCTGATCACCACCGGCATACCATAAGTATGATAGTAAGCTCTCACAAAATGATCGGAAGCTGCCTTAGAGGCAGAATAAGGCGATCTTGGATCGTAAGCAGTTGATTCGGTGAACAAACCCTCCGCACCGAGACTTCCATACACTTCATCGGTTGAGATGTGGTAAAACAAATGTTTATCTCTGTCCGCATGTTCTCCCCAAGCTTTTAATGCGACATTTAATAAGGTTACTGTGCCCACCACATTGGTGCTCACGAATTCCATGGGGTTTTCAATCGAACGATCCACATGTGATTCAGCCGCCAAATGCATGACACTGTCAATATCAAAAGTCTCGAAAATGAGTTGAATTATTTGTGCATCGCAAATATCGCCTTGCACAAATACGACATTGGGAAATTTCTGGCTATTCAACACTTCAACATCCACCAATTTGGAATTTGAAATTTTAAATTTTGAATTCAAAGCCAAGCTATCGAGATTGTCTAAATTCCCAGCGTAAGTCAGTTTATCCAATACCACAATCTGGTAATCAGGATGATTGGTTACCATGAATTTTACAGTATGAGAGCCTATAAAGCCGGCTCCTCCTGTTATAAGTACGCTTTTGTTAAAATTCATATTATTAATTTGACCAGAGAATAATATGTGGCTGTTTTTCAAAATCGTATCCAGATCCAATGGTATCTACGGGCTGTAATGTATAACGGATTCGGCGGTTTATCAATTTTTCCGCTTTTGGGATTAACTGTTGAAGGTAGTTAATGTCTATGTCTCCAACTAATCGTAAGTCTATGATGCCACTATCATTACCTTGGGCATAGTCACCAATTACAACTGCCAATTCTAAATTACCAATACGCTGAAGTACACTTTCTATGATTTGATCAAATCCCAAATATTTCGACACAATACGTTTGATTTCACTGTAAATCGGATTGCGAACATCTGCTTTGTATAATATGGTATTGCCTGCAGGTTCGGCCTTTAATAAACCTGCATCGGTGAGCCGGTTTAATTCGACACGAACAGAGTTAGTACTTTCACCAAACTCTTCTGCCAACGAACGCAGATAAGCAGCATTGGAGCTGTTACTGAAAAATTTAAGCAACAACTTGATTCGCGTCTTGGAAGTGATTAATGAATCTAACACAATGGTAAGCTGCTTTTGACCTTCACGGCTTATCGGCCAGGATAAACCTTTGAAGTGATGGTTTGAAACCTATATCTGTCCTAATTAATTCGTTTGTATACAGCTTCGCTTGGTAAGTCCCAGTAGCTGCGACAGAATGAGTAATAATTTTACTCAAAGTAACAGCAGTTTTTTGAATCTACCAAAAGTTAGTCTGTTGTCTTTTCGTTAAGTGCATCGAAATACCTACTTCAGGGTAGATGTGCCGAATAAATTGAAAATGAGGGACACGGTAGTATTGAAATTCCAATGCAGACTTATCTTTGCGCATCAATTTACGCTATGAAAGCTATTCAGATGGTCGATTTGGCCGCCCAATATCAATTGGTTCAGGAACAAATGGACCAGGCCATACTCGGAACAGTACGTTCTACCGCCTTTATCAACGGCCCCGAAGTCAAACAATTCCAAGCGGAACTGGAAGCCTATCTCAGCGTAAAACACGTCATCAATTGCGCCAACGGCACCGATGCCCTGCAAATCGCCATGATGGCCTTAAATCTGCAACCCGGCGACGAGGTGATTACGGCTAGCTTTACCTATGTGGCCACGGCCGAAGTTATCGCCTTATTAAAGTTGACCCCTGTATTGGTAGATGTGGATCCGGTAACCTTTAATATAAATCCGGAGGCCATCGAAAAGGCCATTACACCACGTACCAAAGCCATCGTTCCAGTCCACCTTTTCGGGCAATGCGCCAATATGGAAGCCGTATTGGATATTGCAAAGCGCCACAATTTATACGTAATCGAAGATACCGCTCAAGCCATAGGTGCAGAATATACCTTCAGCGACGGTCGCAAGGCCAAGGCCGGTACCATGGGCACCATTGGAACGACCAGCTTTTTCCCTTCTAAAAATCTGGGCTGTTATGGTGACGGCGGCGCCATCCTAACCCAGGACGATGAACTCGCCAAAAAAATCCGGATGATTGCCAATCACGGACAGTCGGTACAATATTATCACGACGAAATCGGCGTAAACTCCCGTTTAGATAGCCTGCAAGCCGCCATTCTCCGTGTAAAACTGCCGCATCTCGATCGTTACAACCAATCCCGTCGTGCTGCAGCCGACTTTTACAACCAGGCCTTTTCGGGCAACTCAAAATTCACCACTCCGGGTTTTGATGCCAAGTCGACCCACGTTTTCCACCAGTATACACTTCAATTGCATGGGATCGACCGCCAAGCGTTACGCGACCACTTGGCTGCCAAACAAATACCCAGCATGATTTATTACCCGGTACCGCTTCATATGCAAAAAGCCTACAGCAGTGATCGTTATCAACCCGGTGCTTTTCCGGTCACCGAAAAACTCTGTGCCAGTGTGTTGTCGCTACCCATGCATTCAGAGCTCGTTCAGGAACAACTAGATTACATTGCAGATGCTGTACTAAGCTTCTAAATAAATACACGCCGCTTCCCCCTTGAGGTGTGTCGGAAGTTAGACCTCCAAAACATCACGAATCCAAAAGCCCAATGAAACCAATTCCCCTATGCTTTGGCAATGGGCAATGGATGAGCCAATATCCTTATATTTGCATCACTTAAAATTTTACTATGAAAATCGTCGTTGTAGGTACTGGTTATGTAGGTTTAGTAACAGGAACATGTTTTGCTGAAGTGGGTATTGATGTTACCTGCATAGATATCGACCAACGTAAAATCGACAATTTGCACCAAGGCATCATGCCTATATATGAGCCAGGCCTAGAAGAACTGGTATTGAGGAATATGGAGAAAGGTCGTCTTCATTTTTCTACCAGCCTAAAAGACAGCCTGTCGGACGCTGAAGTTGCCTTTATTGCTGTTGGCACCCCACCGGGAGAAGATGGTAGTGCCGACTTAAAATACGTATTGGGTGTGGGCCGGGAAATTGGTCAGCATATGACCGATTATATGGTTGTTGTAACCAAATCGACAGTTCCCGTAGGCACCAGTCACAAAGTAAAAAATGCAGTAGCTGAGGCTTTAGCCGCCAGGGGGGTACAAATACCTTTTGATGTGGCCTCAAATCCTGAATTTTTAAAGGAGGGCGCAGCCATCGACGACTTTTTAAAACCTGACCGCATCGTAGTAGGTACCGAAAGTTCACGTGCTGAGGAAATCATTGGCAAACTGTATAAACCTTTTGTCATGAATGGCCACCCCATTTTATTCATGGACGTTCCTTCGGCCGAAATGACCAAATATGCGGCCAATGCCATGTTAGCTACGAAAATCAGCTTCATGAACGACATCGCTAATCTTTGTGAAATCATGGGCGCCGATGTAAACCTGGTACGTAAAGGCATAGGCAGTGACGCCCGTATCGGTAATAAGTTCATCTATCCTGGTGTAGGCTACGGTGGTAGTTGTTTTCCGAAAGACGTTAAAGCCCTGGTAAAAACAGCCCAGGAACACGGCTACAAAATGCGCATACTTGAGTCGGTTGAAGCTGTAAATGAAGATCAAAAACACGTACTTTCCAATAAGGTCATCAAACATTTTGGCAAAGAGCTTTCGGGCAAAACCTTTGGGGTATGGGGACTGTCGTTCAAGCCTAAAACCGACGATATGCGGGAAGCGCCGAGTGTGGTCATCATTAACAACTTGCTCGCTTTAGGTGCCAAGGTGATCGCCTATGACCCGGTTGCCATGGCAGAAGCCAAACACCAGCTCGGCGATACCATTACCTATGCCAATGACCAGTACGAGGTACTCAACAATGCCGATGCCTTGTTACTCGTCACCGAATGGCCTGAATTCCGCCTGCCGAATTTCGAGATCATGAAAAAATTGATGAAAGACCAGGTCATTTTTGACGGTCGGAATCAATATGATGCTAACGAAGTGCGTAAACATGGCTTTGCTTATTACAGCATTGGTTCGAACTGAAAAATTTCTCTTCGAGATAAATCCCCTCTCCTTCGGAAGAGGGTCGGAGATGGGGTATCAACCCAATTCAAAATCTTGACTCTCAGACAAAACTAACTTCCCTCTCCTTTGGAGAGGGGTCACGGGTGAGGCCTAAACAAATCACAAAATTTCAACTGAACTTTCAGATTAATTTTTCATAATGGCTTTAACAAATAAAGGAGGCCGTTGTATATTTCGAGATGAAGTGTTTACTGGTCTATCCTGAAATGCCGGATACCTTTTATGCGTTAAAGCATTTTGTAAAGGTCGCAGGTAAAAAAGCCGCTTTTCCGCCATTAGGCTTACTTACGGTTGCTGGACTATTGCCCGCATCCTGGGAGTTAAAATTAGTCGATTTGAATGTTGAACCGCTAACTGATCGGCAACTTTCCTGGGCCGATTTGGTCTTATTATCTGCCATGAATGTGCAGGAAGAATCGGTTCGGGAAGTTTTGGGTAAATGTGATCAGCACGCAGCTAAAGTCATTGCCGGCGGACCCTTGTTTACACATGAATATGAGCGATTCCCTTCGGTTGATTATTTTGTACTCAACGAGGCAGAAATTACCTTGCCTCGATTTATCGAGGACCTTGAAGCTGGAGCGCCCAAGCGCATCTACAAATCACCGGAATTCGCTGATGTAACCGCTTCTCCATTACCGGTGTACAGCCTGGTAGATATGAATAACTATGCTTACGCCATTGTACAGTACAGTCGGGGCTGTCCTTACTTATGTGACTTTTGTGATGTAACCGCGCTTTTTGGACGTAAACCCAGGACAAAAACGCCTGAACAGATCATTGCAGAATTAGAACTTATTCGGAAACATTCGAAAGGAAATTTGGTGTTGTTCGCCGATGATAACCTCATCGGCAATAAACGCATTCTGAAAAAAGAGTTGCTTCCGGCGCTTATAGACTGGCAAAAAAAACAGAAATACGGCTTTTACTTCGCTACCCAACTTACCATTAATGTTGTTGATGATGAGGAATTGATGGATCTGCTGGTAGACGCTGGATTCCGTAGCGTTTTTGTGGGTATAGAGACGCCCGAGGAAGCCGGATTGAAAGGCTCACACAAGACCCAGAATCTGAAACGTGACCTGCTAAACACCATCCACCGCATTCATCAACGTGGTTTTACCATTTATGGTGGCTTTATCGTTGGATTTGATACTGATACAGAAGAAACATTTAGTTCAATTACAACTTTCATTCAGGAAAGTGGTATTCCTATGCCAATTGTAAATGTATTGAAGGCACCCCCAGGCACGGAATTATTTGAACGAATGAAACGCGAAGGTCGGTTGGTGAAAGATTTTGCCTTTGAAGAAGGAGATACCAACATACAACCTGTCATGGATGAAAAAATGCTCATTCATGGCTTTATTGATGTTGTAAACGGTATATATACTGCCGAAAACTCCTATAAACGATTTAAAACCTACCTGGAAAATCATCGCTACACAGGCTCAAAAACCCGGATTAGAAGCCAATTTGGTTGGCAGGAAATTGTGCAAGCGCTGAAACTGCTGTATTTTCTGGGCATTACAGATAAAAACCGCAAGTTTTTTTGGAAAATGCTGTACCTGACCTATTTCCGTCACCGGAAGTCAGCTGATACAGCTGTTATTCTTAGCCTATTGTCGGTGCAGATGGCTGCTACTGCTCAACATTTACGCGAACAAGCTGTCGTAAACCTGGCGGAATTACAAAAACCAAAGAAGCAGCTAGCCTAACATCCCCTTGCAGTAAGCCGGGAGAAGAAAGTGGTCAGACTGTTATTTCACTATCTTTGTGACCTATGCCACGAGTACTTATCACCGGTGCTGCCGGTTTTTTGGGGTCGCATTTATGCGACCGGTTTATCAAAGAAGGTTACCATGTGATTGGCATGGACAACCTCATCACAGGTGATTTAAAAAATATTGAGCACCTCATGCCACTATCCAATTTTGAGTTTCATCATCACGATGTCTCCAAATTTGTACATGTGGCAGGGTCATTAGATGAAATTCTTCACTTTGCTTCTCCGGCCAGTCCGATTGACTACCTCAAAATACCCATCCAAACCTTAAAAGTAGGTTCCTTAGGTATTCACAACCTCCTTGGGTTGGCCAAAGAGAAAAAGGCTCGGATTCTTATTGCCTCCACCTCGGAGGTTTATGGCGATCCCAGCGTTCATCCACAACCAGAAAGCTATTGGGGCAATGTTAACCCTGTGGGCCCCAGAGGAGTGTACGATGAAGCGAAACGTTTTCAGGAAGCCATGACCATGGCCTACCATACCTACCATGGCTTGGAAACACGTATTGTGCGCATTTTTAATACTTACGGTCCGCGTATGCGACTAAACGATGGTAGGGTGCTACCTGCTTTTATTGGTCAGGCCTTACGCGGTGAGGACTTGACCATTTTTGGGGATGGAAGTCAGACCCGTTCGTTTTGTTATGTAGATGATTTGGTGGAGGGTATCTATCGTTTACTTAAAAGCGATTATGCCGGACCCGTTAACATTGGTAATCCGGATGAGATTACCATCAAACAATTTGCCGAGGAGATTATTAAGCTCACCGGAACCAATCAGAAGATTGTTTATAAACCCCTACCCACCGACGATCCCAAACAACGGCAGCCGGACATTACGTTGGCCAAAAAATTACTAAACTGGGAACCTCGCATCGACAGGGCTGAAGGCCTAAAGCGTACCTATGCTTATTTTAAGTTGCTACCTCAGGAAGATCTTTATAAAGAAGCGCACGGGCGGGATTTTAAAAATTCTTGAATTGGCAAGGGAATTCAGCGCTCTGGAATAGCAAGGTCATGAATAGCCATCGCCTTGATAATCAGCAATCTTTTGAAATAGCCGTTAAGTTTTTGATTCCCTTGCCCGGCATACTTAAGTGTATCCCCGACAATCAAAAACTCATCTCCCTTGAATTTGTACTTTTTATCGAATTTCAAATAGTTGTGTTCGCGTTTGGTTTTGCGGAAAGAAGTCAACTTGAGCTTTTCTCCTTTTTGCTGCCACTCACCTTCATCTTCCCAAATACTGCCATCTAAGTATTTTTCCTGAAAGACATAAGTGTTGTCTTTATTAAGATGGAGTACAAATACGAGGTTTCTGTATTCATCCACCGCCTCATAAGCGCCGATTTGTGTAGTCGCCGTAAACGACAAGCTCAATAATATTATCAGGCTGAAGCCAATTCGTTTGAAGTAAGTGAACAGTTTTACAATCTTTTCCATTATTGGGAAATTTAGACAAGACACGAAGATAAGCATTGAGATATTGTAATAGACAGCATGGCAAATATATTTGTAGATTTTAATTCATTCTTAACATTCATTATGGCTCAGACAAGCAAACTATTCATTGATAAATTACGATTATATGTAATAACAATTATATACGATTTAAAAAGGCAAATAGTTTGGATGAATCAAAAATTAAAATATCTTCTGACGCAATTGTGACAAGAAAATCAAATATTCCACATTTGGCATGATAAATGTTGATTGTATAAACTTAATTTCAATTTGAAGTTAGCCTTGGCGTTGGTCAAGATTATTAAAATATCTCCCAGCTATACTGCAACTTTGAACCATGAAAGTTTGGTACGCTGTTTATACCCGCCCACGTTTCGAAAAAAAGGCGTTGCATTTTTTGATGCAAAAAGGTATCGAATGTTACCTGCCCACGCACCGAGTCAAAAAAAAATGGAGTGATCGTACCAAATGGGTAGAAGAAGTATTATTTAAAAGCTACCTATTTGTGCATATTGAGGAGAAAGAATACTTTGAAGCCTTAAATACACATGGGGTAGTCCGATTTGTTACATTTAACAGCAAGGCTGCCCCCATCCGCGATCGGGATATTGAGTTACTCCATAAAGTACTGGATACCGAATACGAGCTGGAAGTGATAAACACTGAATTCAAGCCTGGTCAGCAGGTGACCATCGAAAAAGGCCCACTTACCGGCTTCAGTGGCACCTTGGTGTCGTATGCTGCAGAGAAGAAAGTCAAAGTCGACCTTTTACATTTAGAACATTCCCTGCTCATTACCATACCATTAAATTACCTCAGTCTCGCGGAGGCTTAGCGCAGACGGCGCCCAACTTTTGCTGAACTGACCGTTGATTGGAAATCGTAGGTAGTTACTTTTGGTGACTCATAACGATGCCTGATTTTTGTCTATTTTTGCCACATGCTGGTAACCTTAGTGGCCGGAGCCAGGCCAAATTTTATGAAAATTGCCCCGATTATTCGGGCTATTCACCAGGCAAAAACTAATGGATCTTCAATAGACTATCGTTTGGTTCATACCGGTCAACATTACGACCGCAATATGAGTGGTCAGTTTTTCGAGCAGCTTGAAATACCTGCGCCACACGCTAATTTGGAAGTTGGTTCAGGTACCCAGGCTGAACAAACAGCCGGCATAATGGTCGCTTTTGAAAAGGAGTTGATGCAACACCGTCCCGATTTGGTGATGGTCGTTGGCGATGTGACCTCCACCATGGCTTGCAGCATAGCAGCCAAAAAGCTGAACATCAAAGTGGCTCATGTTGAAGCCGGCATTCGCTCCTGGGATTTGAGTATGCCGGAAGAAATCAACCGCATGGTTACTGATTCAATTACTGACTACTTCTTTACAACTACCGAATGGGCGGGTGCCAACTTATTAAAATCAGGAGCCACACCGGAAACCATTTACTGGGTAGGGAACACGATGATTGATACACTGTATCACAATATCAACCGTTTGCAGCAACCGGCAATTTGGGCAGAAAAAGGGCTGGAAGCAGGCCAATACCTGGTTGCTACCTTGCATCGGCCCTCCAATGTAGATGACCCCAAGCAGCTCATTCGTTTGCTCACGATTTTACGAGATAGGACCAATGGCTTAAAAGTCATCTTCCCAATTCATCCTCGCACAGCTAAAATGCTTGCTGGTACTGATTTCGAGTCCAACAACATCCACTTTTTGGAACCAATGGGCTACCTGGAGTTTAACTATTTAGTCAAAAATGCCAAAGGTGTGATTACCGATTCAGGAGGCATTACCGAAGAAACCACGGTGATGCAGATACCATGCATTACACTGCGAGATTCTACCGAAAGACCTGAAACGGTAGAAATTGGGACGAATGAACTCGTAGGCACCCAACCCGAAGCACTCTTACCTGCACTGGAAAAACTATTGTCAGGGCAATGGAAAAAAGGCAGCATTCCCCCTCGCTGGGATGGCAAAACAGCAGAACGTATCGTCGACATACTCAAAACATTGTAAACTGGCCAATCAGGCTTGAATTTTTATCATTTAAACTGGCAGGATTCTGCCTATTTTTGGAGGTAACTTGTCCTGGGTCGCCAATATACAACCGGCCTAATCGTTAGCAGCTAATGAAAAAACTTATACACCTACTTTTTATAGCTTGCTTTGGTTTACCTAACCTCTCTTTGGCACAATTAGCCAACCCCAAAGATCCTATGAATATGTTTCAGGTAAAAAGCTGGACAGGCTTTTACACGACTGGAGGTGATTTGGCCGACCGTTTCGGTCCAATGGCCCAGGTTGGTTTTGAGTTAAGCTATCAATTCAAAAATGGCTGGGTACTTGGCGCTGGCGGTGGACATATCTTCGGCAATAATGTGCGTGAAAGAGATATTATGTCAAATATCGCCACACCCAATGGCGATATTATTACAGAAGACGGTGTATTCGAAAACTACCGGCTCCGCCCTTTTGGCTGGAGTATGTATGGCCGTATAGGCAAGGTTTTTCCGCTATTTGGACCCAATGTGAATTCAGGTTTACTAATCGATTTGGGTGTAGGTATCATGCAGCATAAAATCTGGATAGAAACCCCCCGATTAGCGAGTCCTCAACTGGCGGGAGATTATAAAAAAGGTTACGACAGGCTCACCAATGGCCTTTCCTTCAATCAATTCATAGGCTACCAGCATCTCTCCAATAAAAAACTAATCAATTTTTACATCGGCTTTGATTTGCACCAGGGTTTTACCCAAAACCGACGAACCGTCAACTTTAATACCGGCATGCCCGATACGCGCAATCGGCTGGATATGATGATTGGACTGAAAGCCGGTTGGATTTTACCCCTTTACGGGCGGGATTCCAAAGAAATTCTATTCTACTGATGTACTATTTGTACAGGCTGGGCATTGGTTTGTACGTTTTGGCCATACGTTTGGCAAGTTTGTGGCAGCCAAAGGCACGTTTGTGGCTTCAAGGTCGAAAAAACTGGCGGCTACAACTCGAAAACATTCCAAAAGACAAAGAAGTGTGCTGGTTTCACACTGCTTCTTTGGGCGAATTTGAACAAGGCCGCCCATTGATAGAGGCCTACCGGAAAAAATACCCAAAACATTATTTGCTCCTCAGCTTTTTTTCGCCCTCGGGCTACGAGCCTCGAAAAAATTATGCAGGAGTCGACCAAGTGGTATACCTACCCATCGACAGCCGAAAAAATGCCCGGGATTTCCTGACGTTAGTTCATCCCCAACGGGTGGTATTTATTAAGTATGAGTACTGGTACCACTTTTTTATGGAAATAGGCCAATTAAGGCTACCATTTTATTTGGTTTCAGCTGTTTTTCGCAACAGTCAGCTGTTTTTTAAACCCGTTGTTGGGCCATTTTGGCGGAAGCTGCTGCAACAGCCCAGCCACCTTTTTGTGCAGGATGAAACCTCTGCAATTTTACTTGATACGATAGGAGTTAGCAATTATACCGTAAACTCAGATACTCGCTTCGACAGGGTAGCCGCCATTCGCGAACTTCCGTTTACTGATAATATTTTAGCTGCATTTTGTGCCGGCCAAACCGTCATTGCCGGAAGCAGTTGGCCAAAGGATGAAATAATTCTTCAAAAGGCGTTTGATCACCCAGCCCTGACCGACTGGAAGCTCGTTTTAGTACCCCACGACTTAGACGAGTCTCAAATCCATAAATTGCAATCCAGTCTGGGCGCAAAATGTATTCGCTATTCTGAAAAAAGTAGCGTAGATAAACTCAAACAGGCTCGCTTTCTAATCATCGACACCATAGGCATTTTGTCCAAAATATATCGTTATGGCCAAATAGCTTACATAGGTGGTGGCTTTGGCAAAGGCATTCACAATACCCTGGAGCCTGCAGTTTACGGCATAGCTGTAATTTTCGGGCCGAATCATGCCAAATTTCTGGAAGCCGCTGATTTACTTCGACTCGGAGCGGCTTTTGAAATTGATAAGGCGGATAACTTACAAAAAGTACTGGTAGAGCTCACTGGTAACCCGACTTTGAGAAACAATATATCGCATAAGCTGAAGCTCTACATCGAAGAAAAAGAAGGTGCGACTTCTAGGGTGATGCAACACATTGCTGGAGATACGGATGTCTCCAATTGAGACTATGCAGGTTTAGCCGACCTGTGAACTAGGCTTGGACAGCCTGCAGCCTGGGTTTAGACAGCTTGCGGCTTAGATTTAGACAGTCTGAGATTGAGAAGATCCAGGGGACGAAATTTGGTAGTCGTATAGGTTATTGTAAAGTGCCTGCGATTGACCCATATAATGTCGAGTGATGCGAATTTAAAGCAAACGAACTACAGCTAGGTCAAAGGCCGGCTATAAACCCAAGGTGAGCCGTATCTCAACCTTAGCCGCAAGCTAAATCAACATAAGGCGAAGCCGAATATCATCAGGCTAGGTGTTCGAAAAGCGCCGAAGCACCAAGTGCAGAAAATTCAACAAAGCCTCTTTTTCCAGCTCCCAGCCATAACGCGGCAACAATTCGTCAGCAATGTAGGATTCCGCTTCTTCAATACTTTCTCGACTATTAAGGGCATCTACCGCTTGTGCATACGCCTGATGATCATTTTCAAATAACTCGCGAATAAAGAGGAACTTCTCATTCAAACCAATTCCCGATTTCAAATCCTGTATGGGCTTTAATTTGAGATGGGTTAGGATGAGGTCCTTATCCCACGACTGATGTAAAACCTGTGCTATCGAAAACCGTTCAAGACGCATCGACTTAATGCCTGTATCCGTGCGACTTTGGTTTTCATTATTCACATCTTCTTTTTCGAGTGTGATAGTTAGCTGGTCAATAACTACTTCAGCTTCATTGTCGCTCATTTCCCTTGTATCCACCGCCTTGATTTCAATCTCCAACTCTTCCTGTGCCAGAATTTCCGGTTCTGCTTCAATCGTTTCCTCTATCGGCGTTGTAATTTCCTGGAGAACAACCCTGGGTTCCTCTAACTGAATCGTTGCTTCCTCCTCCATAACAGGTGTCGATAACGTTACTTCTTCCAGCCCCTCCGGTTCTTTGGCCTCGGCTGTAGGTAATTTTAACATGGCCTCGTATAACAACCTGCCCCGATATAAAATCAGGTCCTTTTCAATTTCATGAATATTTTGTTCTTGTCCGAAAGTTTCTACGGTTCCGGTGAGGTCCTCCAAACATTGGAGAAGGGTTTTCAGGGCTTGGGTGTGGTGCATGGAATTCTTACTTTCGCAGTGTCGCTGCTAAGTTACGCGGTTGACTACGAAAAGTAGAATATGTTCATAGAACCGGGACTGCGCAGCAGGTCGAAAGGATGGATTGAAGTCATATGTGGGTCGATGTTCTCTGGCAAAACCGAGGAACTCATTCGTCGGCTGCGACGTGCTCAATTTGCTAATCAAGAGGTAGAAATTTTTAAGCCAGCGCTGGATACCCGCTATCACGACAGCGAAATCGTAAGTCACGATGCCAATAGCATCCCATCTACGCCGGTTGAGCATGCTCAAAATATTCTGTTACTCGCTAACCCGGTTGAGGTGGTGGGTATAGACGAAGCCCAGTTTTTTGATCAGAGTCTCGTCGAAGTTTGCCAACAGCTCGCCTTAAAAGGTAGTCGGGTAATCGTTGCTGGTTTAGATATGGATTATCTGGGCAAGCCATTCGGCCCCATGCCAGCCTTGATGGCTGTGGCTGAATATGTAACCAAAGTGCACGCCATTTGTATGATTTGCGGCGATCTGGCCTCACACTCCTACCGCAAAACCGACCATAACCAAAAAGTTTTGTTAGGGGAAAAGGATAGTTATGAGCCCCGTTGCCGCAACTGCTTTGAACAAGGTATACGGACTTAAAGTCGCTATGAAAAATCAATTTCTACTCCTACTTGCCGTAATAATCACCGCGTGCAGCAGTCAAAAACAGGAAGCCCCTGCACCGGAACTGAGTCTGGCCGATACGCCGGCTGAAGTGCCGCTTTCAAGTCTAGCCTTACCCGTAACCATCAGCTATGCCGACATTGAAAAAAGAATCAATAAGGAAATAGGGCAGTTGCTGTACGAAGACCGAGACTTTGAAAACAATGGTATCGACAATGTGAAACTTGTTGTAAAGCGAACCGGCAACATCCGAATGACGGCTTTAAACCAATATTTTCAATTTACCGTGCCCCTTGAAATTTGGGTCGAAGGACGTGTGAAGTCGAGTTTGGGTGGCATTTTTAGTCCGCAACAAGCACCTCAACTTACCAAAAATGCTGTCTTCAAACTCGAAGTAACTTTAAGCAGTAAATTGGAACCTCAGGCCGACTGGAGTGTGAAAACCCAATCGGTCGTAAATTTTAAGTGGACAGAATCGCCGGTGCTAGACTTCGGCCTTGTTAAATTACCCATTGGCGGTCTCATTGAAAAAACAGTCGCCAGCCAGCTCAACAAACTGGGTAGCCAAATTGACGCAGAAGCTAAAAAATACTTGCAATTCAAACCATTGATTGAAAAATACTGGCAAGAATTACAGCAGCCTATTCGCATAAATGGCAGTTTTCCTGCGGTACTTTATATACTCCCCGAGGCCATTAGTTTGGGGCCGATTCAGCCCGGAACAGCAGCCATTACCCTTCAAACAGGCATTCAGGCAAAAATTGTCATGACTACCGACACCCTGCTCAGCCGCCCACCTTTGCGTCCGATGCCTGCCTTGCAAAAAGGGCTTTTGACTGAGCCTGACGTGAATCTGATGCTTACAGCCAGCTTGAGTTACGCCCAACTCAGCCAATTAGCGCAACAAAATATTGGGGGGCAAACTTTTGAATTTGAAGGTGGAAAACACAAAATCAAACTCGAGCAAATAAGCATTAGCGGACTGGGGACCACGATGCAGGCACGTATAAGATTGAAAGGAAGTGCTAAGGCCGGCCTGTTCGGCAAAAAGAAAATTGATGGCGTTTACTATTTTACGGGTACCCCGTACTACGATAGTGCCAAACAGGAAATTCGTATCAAGGACTTTGATTTCGATGTCAAAAGCCGCGATTTATTGCTAAAATCAGCGGAATGGCTGTTTAAAAGTAACTTCAAGAAACAAGTAGAGGCGCAGCTGCGCTATCCTATGGGAAAGGAACTAAGTCTGCTAAAAAAGACAGCTGAATCGGCCTTAAACAAACCTTTCAGTCCGGAATTAACCTTAAGCGGTAAAATTGTAAAGCTGGAGCCTACTGAGTTGAGATTGGAAGCCGGGCAGTTGGTGATTTATGTACAGTCGACCGGCAGCTTGTCGGTTAACCTAAAATAAGCTTATATGTGCAGCGCGCGATTGGCGGTTGCAGCCAGACAAGCTTCACGAAAAACTTCGGTATAGGTAGGGTGAGCATGACTCATACGGGCGATATCCTCGGCCGAGGCACGGAATTCCATGGCTACCACAGCTTCGGCAATCATATCTGCAACGCGTGGGCCAATCATGTGTACACCTAATATTTCGTCAGTTTCTTTGTGTGCATAAACCCGTATTAGCCCGTCCAAGTCCATAGAAGCGCGGGCACGGCCACTGGCTTTGAAAGGAAAAGCTCCTGTTTTATAAGGTGTGCCATTAGCTTTTAATTCTGCCTCTGTATAGCCTACACTCGACACTTCCGGCCAGGTATACACAACATTCGGAATGAGCAGATAGTTGATGTGTGGTTTTTGTCCGGCAATTAATTCAGCCACAAAAACCCCCTCTTCTTCGGCCTTATGGGCCAACATGGCACCTTTAACCACATCTCCTATGGCATAAATACCTGCTACATTGGTTTGAAGATGCCCATCTACAGGAATACGACCGCGATCATCAGTGGCCAAGCCGGCATTTTCCAAAGCAAGTCCATCAGTATATGGCCTACGACCGGCCGAAACCAGGGTATAATCGGCCTTTAGTTCCTTTTTTTCACCGGTTTTCAGTTCCTCAAATGTGACAATGGTTTGTTTCCCTTTAACTTCCACGCCGGTAACTTTATGGCCAAAATAGAAGTCAAAACCCAACTTCGTCAATACTTTCTGGAGCTCCTTGCCCATGGCACCATCCATAGTGGGTATCAGTGATTCGGTATATTCGATAACCGACACTTTGCTGCCCATTCGACCATACACCGAGCCTAATTCCATGCCGATTACGCCACCCCCAATCACTACCATATGTTTGGGAATTTCGGTCAAATTCAGGGCTTCGGTAGAAGTGATAATGCGTTTTTTGTCGATGGTCACGCCAGGAATGGCGGCTGGTTTTGAACCGGTAGCTATGATGGTATTTTTGGCTGAAATTTGCTCGCTGCTGCCATCATTTTTGGTGATTTTGATGGTGTTTTTGTCTATGAATGAGCCGACTCCCTGAATAACGGTGATTTTATTCTTTTTCATGAGGAAGGCGATACCATCAACATTTTGTTTAACAACATCGTCCTTGCGGGCAATCATTTGTGGCAGATTTACTTTCAAACCAGTCAGGTCGATTCCATGTGTTTTAAACGTATGTGCAGCATTGTGGTAATGCTCTGAAGAGTCAAGTAGCGCTTTCGACGGAATACAACCCACATTTAAACATGTACCTCCCAGCGTTGGGTATTTTTCGATGATGGCTGTTTTCAAACCTAATTGGGCACAACGAATGGCTGCTACATAACCTCCGGGGCCGGATCCAATCACGGCAACATCAAAATTCGACATGGGCATATTTATTTACCGGTAAAAATAGCAGATTTTAAGCAAAAAGGGGAAGAGCAGGCGAAACGAAGCGGGGAGAAATAGCTTATCTTTCCTTGCCGAAAATCAATAAAATTGAGATGATAGTCACCCGGGCGGATCAAATCAACTATCAACGCCTACTGGAAGGTGTAGCCAGATCGGCTGCTTTGCTGGTGAAAACCGGTCCTATTGCTCAGTTGTTAGACCAAGTGGTGCAAGAAATCGGAAGTGCCACCCAAGTAGATCGTTGTTACATATTCAGCATATTTTTTGAAAATAACCGCCCATTTCTCAAACAAGAATGCGAATGGGTGCAAACCGGCATCAGTCCGCAGATGGATAATTCAAAATTGCAAGCTGTTGATTTTGATATACTGCCGGGGCTATATGAACAACTATTGCTCAACCAACCCTATGCCGCTTTGGTTAAGGACAGTCCCCCTGCTCACCGACAAATCATGGAAGAACAAGACATACTGAGTTATTTGTTCTTGCCAATATTCTGTGGAGATACATTTTGGGGATTTATTGGCTATGATGACTGTCATGAGGAGAGAATCTGGACAACAACTGAAGTCAATACCTTAACAACCTTGGCAAGTTCTATTGGTTCTTACCTGCAACGCGCGGCACTTGAATCGGCCTTAAAAGAAAAAAATGCACAATATGAACTCGCTTTACGCGGTTCTCAGGCCGGCATATGGGAACTGGATCTGCGGACCGGCCTCACCTCTTTGAGTCAGCAATGGCAAAATACCTTCGGACCTTTTGATTTTGGCGATGAAGGAATAAGCTACGATCAACTATTGAGTTTAGTTCATCCGGATGATCTGCCTATGGTTACAAATCAAATGCAGCAATACCTGAAGACTGGAACGGGCACCTTGGATTTGGAATACCGCATGCGCCATGCCCGTGGACATTACATATGGGTGTTTAGCAGATCTGCTGCAGAGTGGGATGAAGAGGGTAATGCTATTCGTATCGGTGGCTCCGACTCTGACATAACGGAAAGACGCATTCATGAACAGCTCTTAGCCGAAAACGAACGCCAGTATCGAGAATTGGTGAACAGTTTGAATGATGTTGTTTTCGAAAGCAATATTGAAGGTAAGTTCACTTTTCTCAATAAAGCCTGGGAAAAACTCACCGGTTATACCATAGCCGAATCCTTGGGTAGAAGTGGGGGTTCCTTTGTTGCACCGGATGATGAAATGGTCGTTCCCGCCGTCCTCAAAAGAATAATTCAGGCCGACGTAAATAGTGTTTCTCAGGAATTCCGCTATTTGAAAAAAGATGGAAACACCGTTTGGGTGCATATGGTAGGTAACAAAGTTTTTGACAAAAATGGCATCCATATTGGCTATAATGGCACAATTACAAATATCCAAAGCAGACGAGAAGCAGAACTAGGGCTAATAGAAAGCGAAGCAAAATACCGTTTGATATCGGAAAATATGACCGATCTGGTCACGCAACACGATTTTGAGGGGAAAATTACATTTGTTTCCAGCTCTCTCGAAGAATGGCTGGGCTATAGTCCGTTAAATCTGCCTTCCAACGACCCCTACTTCTATTTTCATCCCGATGATATTGAGCATATCCGTACCAATGCCATTGAAAAATTAAAAGCCGGAGAAAAGAGTATCATCATCAACTATCGGTTGCGACATGCTCTTGGTCATTACGTATGGGTAGAATCGCTTACTAAATATGTATATGACAATGCGAGTCGGATGATTGCCATTCAAGTATCGACTCGAGATATCACCCAGCGCAAAAAAGCAGAAGAAGACATTCGAAATGCGCTTGAAAAAGAGAAGGAGTTGCGCGATTTGAAGTCTCGATTTATTGTCATGGCTTCTCACGAATTCAGAACACCATTGGCGACCATACAGTCGAGCCTTGATTTATTGCAACTTTACAGTGGTCAGGATACCGATGCTGACACCAGTAAAACAACCAAACATTTTAATCGAATTCGGAACGAAATCAAAAAGGTTACCGACCTGATGAACGATATTTTGGTGCTCGGCAAACTCGAAGGCGGGAATACCAGGTTGAAACTTGAAAAAACCGACCTGGTAGATCTGGTCAATGAACTTATTGAAGACAGTTTCAGCCAAGGGAAAGACCCGCGTATTCCGGCCTTTAGCTACAGTGGTTTCCCCAGATCCGTTTTTGTTGACCAGCAACTGATGCGTCATGCCTTGTCAAATCTCATCTCCAATGCCCTGAAATTCTCACAAGGCAAACCCACACCACAAATTCTACTGAACTTCCTGAAGGCCAAAGTACAGCTATCTATTACAGATTATGGTATAGGCATACCAAGGAATGAAAAAAATCGCATTTTTGAGTCATTCTACCGTGGCTCAAACACCACCGAATTTCAAGGCACTGGCCTGGGACTGGTTATCTCTAAAGAATTCGTGGAAATGCACCGTGGGAAAATCTGGATGACCTCCGTTCCAGGCAAAAAAACGGTTTTTACCATTGAACTAAACTTATGAGCAGAATACTGATTGTTGAAGACGAACGTGATTTACGTGAAAACATCATGGAACTTTTTGAAAGTAAGGCCTATGAAGTAATTGGTGCCGAAAACGGCACCAGTGGTTATCAGGCCGCGGTACAGTACAAACCCGACCTGATTATCTCGGATGTGATTATGCCCGAAGCCGATGGTTTTGAAATGCTTGAAAAATTGCGAAAAAATCCGGGAACAGAGCTTACTCCTGTCATTATGCTTACCGCCAAAACTATGCTCGAAGCTCGCATCCAAGGTTTGCAGCTGGGCGCCGACGACTATATAGGCAAACCATTTAGTGCTGAAGAACTGTTGATACGTTCGCAAAACCTCATGGAAAAACAACGAAAGTTAATACAAAAGGCCATGACAAGTCCGGCAGAAATTGAAACAGATTCCCGCAATGAGGTTTTAGTCAAGCGTATTATTCAAATCATCGAGCAGCATATGAGTGACTATAATTTGTCGGTTGATTTAATTGCACGCGAAATGGGCATCAGCAAATCGACCATACAGCGCAAATTAAAAACCACCATCAATAAAAACCTCAACCAGCTTATTCGGGAATACAGACTTGAAAAAGCCCGGAAGATGATTGAAAAGAAAACTGGCAGTTTATCCGACATTGCTGAGGCCACAGGCTTTAATAGTTTGTCCTATTTTTCTTATTCCTACAAAAAATTCTTCGGAAAAGCGCCCTCTCAGGAAGTGCGTTAGGCTGAGTTAGCTGATTTAATAAATGACTTAGTTGCCCCATGCCACGACGCTACTTCAGTCGCCCCTTTTTTAAGTTTTTAGGGTGTTTGTTACTCGCGTTGTTGCTGCATTTTACCATCGACTTGCCCGATCATATGCGAATGGTTTTGGTTTTAGGCACTTTGATGGTTGCCCTCTGGATTACAGAAACTTTACCGTTGGCAGTTACCGCATTATTGCCGCTTTTACTCTTCCCCCTGTTTGGCGTAGGAGATATTGGCGTAACTGCAAGTGCTTATGGTGACCCCATCATTTTTTTGTTTCTAGGTGGATTTATTTTAGCAGCGGCACTTGAAAAGCAGCAGTTGCATCTCCTGTTTTCAGAAAAACTCATGCAGTATTTTGGGAGATCAGCCAAAGGCATAGTGCTAAGCACCATGCTCACCACGGCCATGATCAGTATGTGGATCAGCAATACCGCTACGGCTGTAATGATGTTACCCATTGGCATCGGACTGCAGCAAAGTTGGCTCGACCAACATCCGGACGCGACAGCGCGTTCACGCAAAAATTTCACCCTTTCTTTATTGCTGGGTATAGCCCATGCCGCCAATATCGGCGGGGCAACAACGCTCATTGGCACCCCACCCAATGTAGTTATGGCGGCTCAGCTAAAATCGCTGGCAGGCATCGACCTTTCCTTTTCCTCCTGGCTCGTATTCGCCTGGCCGTTGGGTATGGCCGTTTTGTTTTTATCCTGGTGGATGATGACCAGTTGGTTGTTCCCTTTTAATTTTTCAAATGGGAAAGTGTCAGCTCCGAGAGCCACTGAACCTCTGGTTTTAAATCAAGCGCAAGTTCGAACGCTTTGGATATTTGGTCTAACTGCCCTGGCCTGGATTTTTAAGTTACAACTGACCAGATTTTTCGGCATCTCTCTTCATGATATGCAGATTGGAATAGCCGGTGCTATTCTTTTGTTTTTGATTCAGGATGGAAAAAATCGGCCCTTATTGTGCTGGAAAGATACCCGCGAACTTCCCTGGGGTATCTTATTACTTTTTGGAGGTGGCATTGCTTTGGCCGGCGCGATGGAGAGCAGTGGGATCATTGAATCGATAGGAAAATGGGTGAAAGCGCTCAATCAATTGCCAATTTGGGCACTCATTCTGCTCATAGCTACGGTAACCATATTTTTATCAGAAGTGATGAGCAATGTGGCCTTAGCAACTGTACTTATTCCTGTCATCCTAGGTGTTGCACAGGCACTTGAGCTCGAAGTGATGTTGTTGGTTGCGCCTGTCGCATTTGGAGCAACACTGGCTTTTATGTTACCCATGGGCACCCCACCGAATGGCATTGTTTATGGCAGTGGACTCATCAGCCAAAAAGCCATGTTACTCGCCGGGTGGTGGCTTAATTGGGCGAGTGTACTTCTCATAACCTTGGTGGTTCTGCTGTGGTTTAACTAAAAATGCCCGACTACTGCCGGGCATTTTTCTTGAAAGTAGGACATTTATATGCCGAGCAGCATACGTGAAGGATCTTCGAGATACTCTTTGACCCGTACCAGAAAACTTACCGACTCTTTGCCATCAATAATACGGTGGTCGTAGCTCAGCGCGATATACATTATAGGTCGGATAACCACTTCACCATTTAAGGCGATGGGGCGTTCCACAATATTGTGCATACCCAATATGGCCGATTGTGGGGCATTGATGATAGGTGTACTCATCATAGAGCCAAAAACACCACCATTGGTGATGGTAAAGGTACCCCCAGTCATTTCTTCAAGGGTGAGACTATTCTCTCTTGCTTTTTTCGCCAGTCGGCCAATTTCGGCTTCGATTTCATGTAAAGCCAGGGCTTCGGCATTGCGTACTACCGGCACCACCAGTCCGCGTGGTGCAGAAACGGCGATGCTGATATCACAGAAATCGTTGTACACCACTTCGTCACCATCAATCATGGCATTTACACCGGGGAACTCCTGGAGTGCCAGACATACGGCACGGGTGAAAAACGACATAAATCCGAGATTGACGCCGTATTTGTCTTTGAATTTTTCTTTGTAGCGAGCTCTGAGTTCCATTAATGGCCCCATATTTAGCTCGTTGAAAGTGGTAAGCATAGCCGTTTCGCTTTTAACTGCCACCAAACGACGTGCAACCGTTTTACGCAACTGACTCATACGTTCACGGCGCTGAACACGTTCACCTTTTGGCAGCGCTGCCGGAGCAGGCATAGAAGCAGCAGGAGTTGAGGCAGGAGCCGGTGCAGCCTTGGCCTGTTGGGCATCATCTTTGGTAATGCGGCCATCTTTGCCTGTACCAATTACAGCAGTAGCATCCATGCCTTTTTCAGCAAGAATTTTGGCAGCTGCCGGAGATGGATGTCCGGTTGCGTAATTCTGCGTGTTTGATGCCGGTGCCGGTGCTTTATCTGCGCTGGCAGGAGCAGCCACCGGTTCCGGCGTGCTGGCTGTTGGCGCAGGAGCACTCGTGTCGAGTGTGCATACCACCTCGCCTATGGCGAGTGTGGCTCCTTCAGGAGCAATAATTTTTAGTATGCCCGCTTGTTCGGCATTGAGTTCCATGGTGGCCTTGTCGGTCTCCATTTCACATAAAACTTCATCCATTTTGACGTAGTCACCATCCTTTTTCAGCCATTTGGCAATCACGACTTCGCTGATTGATTCACCCAGGGCTGGTATTTTAACTTCAATGGCCATAATTGCTGATTAAAGAGTAAATGCTTTATTAATGATGTCCTGTTGCTCGCGTTCGTGCACTTTGGCATAACCCGTTGCCGGAGACGCACTCGATTTCCGACTGATAAGCTCGAGGTGTTTGTTTTGTTCGTAACGTAACATATACGTCCAAGCACCCATGTTTTTGGGCTCTTCCTGTACCCAATAAAAATCAGCTTTGGGATATTTATCGTAGATGGCTTGCAGTTGCTTTTCAGCCATAGGATAAATCTGCTCGATACGTACAATGGCAATACTTTTCTGCTTATCCTGCTGCTGACGGGCCAACAAATCATAATAAATTTTACCCGTGCAAAGCAGAACTCTTTTTACCTTTCTGACATCCACAAAACTGTCGTCAATGATTTCGCGGAAACCTCCCTGTTGGAGCTCATCCACTGTAGAAACACACCATGGATGACGCAATAGTGCTTTGGGCGACATCACAATCAGCGGTTTGCGGAATTCCCATTGCTGTTGTCGGCGAAGAAGATGGAAAAAGTTAGCGGGTGTCGTGACATTGGCAACTACCATATTCAATTCGGCAGCCAATTGTAAAAAACGTTCCGGCCGGGCATTCGAATGTTCAGGTCCCTGTCCCTCGTATCCATGAGGCAACAACATGACCAGTCCGCTCATTTTACGCCATTTCGATTCGCCCGAACTGATGAACTGATCGATGATAGTTTGCGCACCATTGGCAAAATCTCCGAATTGGGCTTCCCAAATGCTGAGGACACTTGGTGAACTGATAGAGTAACCGTATTCAAATCCGAGAACGGCATATTCGGATAAAAGAGAATTATAAATGCTGAAACGACCTTGTTTTTCCCGAATATTGTTCAGATTGACATATAAATCGTTGGTTTTTTCATCCCTCACCGCAGCATGGCGGTGCGAAAAGGTTCCCCGAATGACATCCTGACCGGTAATGCGCACCTTTTTACCTTCTACCAGCATGGTGCCATAGGCCAACAATTCACCCATCGACCAGTTAATGGTGTTTTTGGCATACAAATCAGCCCTTTCATCAAGTACCTTTTGTACTTTTTTAATGGGCGAAAACCCAGCTGGCACCTTAGTTAATGCGCCAATTACCTCATCCAGTACCTTTTTGGCAACGCCTGTATCCGGTGATTGTTCGAAATCATCGTAGGTAGATTTACGCATAGGCTCCCACTCCTTGTCGAGAGCATGGGGTTTGTACGGTACTGCATTTTGTTTGACCAGGTTGAGCCGGTCTTGCAGCAGGTTTTTGAAATCTTCTTCCATCTGATGCGCCAACTTCTCATCAATATCGCCGCGTGCAATCAGGGTTTGTTGATATACTTCGCGCGGGTTGGGATGCTTGTCAATAAGGTTGTAGAGTTGGGGCTGGGTGAATTTCGGTTCATCGCTTTCATTGTGTCCGTGCCGCCGGTAGCAGAGCATATCCACAAATACGTCTTGTTTAAATCGCTGACGGAATTCAACCGCAAATTCAATGGCAAAAGTCACCGCTTCGGCATCGTCGCCATTCACATGTAATACCGGCACATCGATGGCTTTTGCTATTGCGGTACAATAATCGGAAGTGCGTGCATCGTCGAAATCGGTGGTAAAACCTATCTGGTTGTTGATGACAAAATGTAGACTACCACCTGTATGGAAACCTTTTAGCTGCGACATCTGTGCAACTTCGGTAACAACACCCTGTCCGGCCACGGCTGCATCGCCATGAATGAGTATGGGTAATATACGGCTGTAGTCCTTATTGTAAATCAAGTCGGCTTTGGCGCGTACGAAGCCTTCCAGTACAGGATCAACAGCTTCCAAATGAGATGGATTTGGCACCAAATCGAGTAAGACCTTTTTGCCTGCCAGCGTATCAACCTGAGAGGAAAAACCCAGGTGATATTTCACATCGCCATCACCGAAAGAAAGGTCGGGATTGGCGATACCTTCAAATTCATTAAAGATATATTCGTAAGTTTTGCCGAGTACATTCGCCAATACATTCAAACGACCACGGTGTGCCATGCCAATCGCCATGGCTTCAATACCTAATTCGGCACCCTTTTGAATGACGGCATCGAGAGCTGGAATGGTATTTTCACCGCCTTCGAGGGAGAAGCGCTTTTGTCCGACGTATTTTTTGTGTAAAAAACTTTCAAAAGCCACAGCCTCATTGAGTTTGCTTAGAATACGTTTTTTCTTTTCTATTGTGAAATTGAAGTGATATGCTTCCTTTTCGAATTTTTCTTTACACCAATCGCGTATCTCTGTATTGCGAATATGCATATACTCAATGCCGATGGCACGTGTATATATCGACTTCAACCTGTCAATAATCTCCTGTAAAGTGGCCTGTGGAATACCAATTAATGCACCTGCTGCAAAACGAGTAGCGAGGTCGCTTTCTTTTAAGTCGTGAAAGCGTAAATCTGTCCCTGGTTCACGGTCTTTCCGAGGACGAATTGGATTGGTTTGCGACAATAAATGTGCTCTTGAACGGTAAGCGTGGATGAGTTGTACTACCCGCAATTCGCGCATGAGTTGATCATCCGTAGTTGTTATACCAACACTGTCGCCATGTATTTGGGCAAACTCAAAACCTTCAAAAAACGAACGCCAGCCTTGATCAACCGAAGTAGGATCGTTTTTGTACTGCTGGTAGTAACCATCGATCACCACAGGATCGGCATTGGAGAGGTAAGAGAATTTATCCATTTGGGCCTGACTAATACGGAAGTGCAAAGTTAAAGAGACTTCTGATGCAATGTAGCTTTTTAGCTTGGTTAATAAATGCGTTTTCAGCGCATTAATTGATTATTATGTTGCATATGCAGCATATATTCTCATAAGCTTCTTCTAAATTTCCATTTAAATTGGCTGTTAGGCACCTTAAGAAACGCCATGGAGCATTTCCTGATATTACATCAGCTTCTTTAGCCAATGCCTTAATAGAGCAGAACGTTCAGTAAGTGCACCCACTGCATTCAATAGCCAAAACTGATCAGCAATAGTATTCACCATCCAGGCTTTGGTACGCATTTCCTTCCACCACTTCTGATGCACAGCCTGGCTATAGGAGGCTAACTGTGCTGCACTGAAATCCTGCTTTTCAAAAGCTGTTATTAATGTTTTTGCAGCTAACTGACCACTTATTATGGCCAGCATTATGCCTTCTCCATTGCTCGGATCTATTAAACAAGCGGCATCTCCAGTCAAAAGGTAACGGTCACCTGAAATCGTAAACTTTTTGGAAAAAAACGGCAAGCCAAAACCGGCGAGTTCGCTTTCCATCGTAGCCTTTCCCAACTTTTGTTGCAATACTGGCGATTGTTGAATATAATCGTAAAAACGAGCCTTAAGATCTATTTTATTTTTGGTAATATAGCGGGAATGCATACCCAAACCCACATTAGCTGTGGTGGGCGAGACCGGGAAAAGCCAAAAATAACCCGGAACCACCTTCTTATCGATATAAACTTCATTCACAGTTTCCTGAATGTTTGTCACACCGCTAAAATAAGCCCGTATCGATCCACCATAATGTTCGCGATCAACCTTAAAGCCTGCCAGTTGTCTGGCCACAACAGAATGTGCTCCATCCGCGCCAATAACCAGCTTAGCACGGAATTCTGACCCATTTTTAGTCGTTAAAACAATGCCATCTGCCGTCTTATTGACTGTTTTAACCCCATCTCCCGGAAAAAAATCGGCACAGCCGCTTTCCAATACTTCATTGAGCAACAACTGGTCAAAATGCTCCCTGCGAATGGTATAAGACGTTATCACCCAATCGTAAAGTAGTGGCTTGCGCTTACCAATGTATAATTCGGTACTTTTATTCGTAGCCTTTTCTGGATATTGAATGATGTGATTATATAACCGAGGTGACAACTCCTTGATGGCGCGTATACCTTTTCCGGCTACAAAATCTCCACAGATTTTATCCCGCGGGAAATTCGCTTTGTCAAGCAAGGCTACTTTCAAGCCGGAGTTGGTTAAAGCAATTGCTGTGCTGGTACCTGCAGGTCCGGCACCAACAATGAGGATGTCGTATTGATGATGTGTCATTCGAATTACGATAATGCACAAAGTTAATCGTAACACAAAAGCCCCCATGATAAAGGAGATTTAAATCTTTCGTAAGCCTTGGCCATTTTTAGCCATCTTTATACAACCTTTTTGATTTAGTCCTGTTTGTAGCTTATGGCAAAAATTCTCATTACCGGTGGAAGCGGTCTTGTTGGAAAACGATTAAGTCGATTATTAAAAATACGTGGTGATGAGGTTATCCACTTAAGCCGAAATGTTAAGCCGGAAGCCGAATTCCCTACTTATGTTTGGGACATCCAGCAACAGCAACTGGATACTACTGCTTTCGACGGAGTGGATCACATCATTCATTTGGCAGGTGCTGGCATAGCCGACAAACGATGGACGGCAGCTCGAAAAAAAGAAATAGTTGAAAGTCGAGTTCTTGGAACAAGGCTCTTGGTAGATGCCCTGGAATGGCTACCCAAAAAACCCAAAACATTTATAGCTGCATCTGCCATCGGTTATTATGGGGATACTGAAGCGCTCTGTACTGAAGACTCAGCGGCCGGTCATGATTTCCTCGCCACCACTTGCATGGCCTGGGAAAATGAAAGTTTACGTGCCCAAACTTTCATGCGAAGCTGTATTCTACGTATAGGCATCGTCCTTTCAGCCGAAGACGGGGCTTTACCCAAATTAATGCTGCCATTTAAAATGTACGCAGGAGCGGTGCTTGGCTCAGGCAAACAATTCATGAGCTGGATACATATCGACGATTTGTGTGCCGCCTTTATTCACCTCATCGATAACCCGGATTCTCAGGGTATTTACAATGGTGTTGCCCCGATACCTGAAACGCATTACACTTTTAGCAAGGCGCTGGCCAATGCCATGAAAAGGCCACTTTGGCTTTGGATTCCAGGAATATTTTTGAGCTTAGCCTTAGGCGAAATGGCCCTTACTGTTTTGACCGGCCAGCAGGTATCCAATGAAAAACTTCATCAAAGCGGGTTTCGATGTAAGTTTGGTAATATTCACAGCGCCCTGGCTGACCTCCTTCCACGCAAAGTCAGTCGGCCGTAATTTCGGCTGCCGGATTTGGGACACGCGCGGCTTTGTAATAGTAACGTCGATAATAAGGCTCCTTGAGGTCGTTCATCATCACGCCACCTCGGGTAGTGGCATGAATAAATTTGTCGTTGGAGAGATACAAGCCAACATGGGAAATCCGCCTTCGGTTAATTCGGAAAAACACCAAATCTCCCTCTTTCAGCTCTTCTTTGGGGATAGGCTGAAGTTTGCGAAAAATATCAGCAGAGCCTCCTAAAAGAATGGTTTTGTACACCGAATCATACAACATACTTACAAAGCCGGAACAATCGATGCCTTTACGCGAACTACCGCCGTAACGATATGGTGTGCCTTTCCAGTCTTCAAACAAATAGACCAGCCGCGGCTCGTCAAGCATGCCGGGGAAAATAGCATACCGTTCTGCCCAAATTAAAATAAGGCTGTCCTGACAGAGGTCTGGAGACTGTTGACTTATACCGGTGCTGTCATTTTGAGCCAGCAGTGCACCTGACTGGACAAATAGCATAAACAACAAGAGCAAGCTTCGCATGGGATGCGAAAATAGACAGAAGCGATGGTATCGCAAGCAATCTTAACGCTTCCTTAACGGATTAATCTGTTGTACGTTGGTAAACCGCTGCTCCATTGATGAAGGTGGCTTGTACTTTAGCCTGAAGTAAATCCTTGGCTTTGGCCTGCATTAAATCCGTATCCAACACTACAAAATCGGCAGCCTTTCCTATTTCAAGGCTTCCTTTTTCTTGCTCTTCAAACTGCGCATAAGCTGCCCAAATTGTCATGGCACGTAGCGCATCTTGCCTACTAACCCGTTGTTCAGGTAAAAATCCACCTGCTGGCCAACCTTTGGCATCTTGCCGGAACACAGCTGCATAAAAAGTACGAATAGGGTCGATGCCCTCTACCGGAAAATCAGTACCAAAGGCCAGTATGCCGGTTTTGGTCAACAAATCCTGGTAAGGATAAGCAAAACGCACCCGATCCGGCCCCAATCGTTCCTCGGCCCAATACATATCACTGGTGGCATGTGTAGGCTGCACAGATGGGATGACAGATAAGGCGGCAAACTTATACTGGTCATTGGGTTGAACCACCTGCGCATGTTCGATGCGCCAACGATGATCGCGTTTTTTGCCAAAGGTTTCCTGATAAACGCCAAGAACCAAAGCATTCGCGGCATCGCCTATACAATGGGTGTTGACCTGAAAACCGGCCTTGTGAATGGCAGCTGCCAATCGTGCCAGCGTATCGAGCGGGGTAACTAACAAACCACTGTGTTCAGGATGGTCGTGATACGGCTCGTGGAGATAGGCACCGCGAGAACCCAAGGCCCCATCGGCATAAAATTTTACGCCACGAATATGAACCCTGTCGCTTCGTTGCGGGCCTTTGGGTAGATAATAATTTAAATTGGCCGCCGAAGGCGTAAGCATAGGGTAGATGCCTATTTTGAGTTCACCGGTAATTTCCAACTGCTGCAATAAACTAATTTGAAGGCAATCCAATCCGGCTTCGGCTACGGTGGTCAAACCGGCAGCCAAACAAAGTTGCTGTGCATCCCGCATGGCCTGTTTCCAACCTTCCTTATTGGCCTGAGGCAATATGGCTTCGACCAAAACTGTGGCATTATCAATCAATAAGCCCGTGAGCCGACCTTTATTGGTGACTATCATACCACCGTTAATTTTTTGACCGGCTTGTATGCCGGCCATCTCCAGGGCCAATCCATTTACCATTATTGCATGCCCATCTACCCGGTTTAGATAAACCGGTCGGTTGGGAAAACGCGCATCCAATTCGGTACGATCGGGCAATTGTTTGTTTGGCCAATCGTTCTGGTCCCAACCCCGGCCAATGATCCAACCCTCGGTTTTTATGGCCGCAAAACTATCGAGCCTATGTAGTACCTCTTCCCAACTGCTTGTTCCTTTGAGGTCTACATTTTGTAAGCCCAATCCGAAATAACTGAAATGGCAATGTGCATCAAAAAAGCCGGGGTAAATCCACTTTCCACCGGCATCCAATAAGCTTTCGGCACTGAATTTCTGCTGCAGCATTGCATTACTGCCTACGGCGACAATCTTGCCCGACTTAATCGCCATGGCTTCGGCTACCGAAAAAGTAGAGTCGACTGTATAAATATGTGCGTTATATACCAATAAGTCCACTTTTTCAGTCGATGAACAGGCCATCAGCCACAACAAGGCGGGCAACCACAGGAATTTAAGCTTGGACATAAGCAGGGATTTAACGACTACAAACTGCGCAAATATTCTGTCTTGAGCAAGGGGCAAATTTTGTAGCGCTCTTCCCGGGTATCTAACCATAAGGCCTCTAGCAGATGATACAGCTCCGCAATTCCCCATTTTTCGCACCATTCAAATGGCCCTCCTGGATAGTTGGTGCCGAGCTTCATGCCTAAATCGATATCGTCTTTTGTAGCGGTGCCTTCTTGAACCGTATAATAAGCTTCATTTATGATCATGGCCATCACACGCGGAGTAATCATGCCCACCCTATCGCCACAAATCTCCAATGGAAAGGAGAGTTTGTTCTTAAGCATAGCTAAAACTGCATTATCCGGACCTATTGTCATCAGCTCCCAACGATCTGCCTCAAGACATCCTGCCCAAGCATTGAGTCCAGCTATACGCTGCTCCATAATCAGGGCATTCACACCTGCCAAAACCGCCGATAGCCGAATCCGAACTGCCTGAACCAAAAAAAGCGCTGTTTTACTTTTGGCATAAAAAGCCATTCGCTCAGGAAATTGGTCAAAATCAAGATCCACCACCAGGCTATAATCATCGAAACGAAGTCCGACAGGGTTATCTTTACGAACGACTTCCCAGCCTGTTTTTGCAACAAAAGCATCACAACGACGGGTCTCCCCCAGTAAAAGTATTGGCAGCATGGCAGTATCTTGTGGCACAAAGATACCCAAGTATGCAAATCATAGAAACAAATCAGGCACCCTTACCTATCGGTCCGTACAGTCAGGCTGTAATTGCCAATGGCATGGCCTACCTCAGCGGTCAAATCGCCCTGCATCCTGTTAGCGGCGAATTGGTTATGGACAATATCGAGGCTGAAACTACCCAGGTGATGGAAAATATTAAGGCCTTGCTTCAAGCTTGTGGCAGCGATCTGGGTAAAGTGGTCAAAGCCAGCATATTTTTGAGCGATATGGGCAATTTTAGCCGGGTAAACACCATATACGGCAACTATTTCACCGGCAACTATCCGGCACGTGAAACGGTACAAGTGGCCTGTTTGCCTAAAAATGTGAACGTTGAGATTTCGGTGATTGCGCTGGTATAAGCGAGCTGGCTAATCTTCGATCAACTCTCCATCAATATCGATGCGGACTTTTTTGCCTTGCAAAATGGCCTCTGCCTCTCCATTTTTAAAAGATCCAATAGCATCGAAACGCACTGGGATTTGAATTTTACCGCTTTCATGTAAAATACCTGTTTTACCGGCTTTGCTAATGCGGGCCAGACTACCATCAAATGGGTCAATGGCATCAAACTCAATTTTGAGCACATTTTGACCGGTTTCTTCCACCAAACCGTATTTATTACCCTTGCGGAGGCGGTAAAGGCCTTTGCCAATATCGCTGATTTCCTGATAATCGGCTTTGATCACCCAGCTCAGTTCCTGGTTGAGTAAACCATATTTACCCTTACGGATACAAATGGCCAGGCCGTTATGAAAAGGGCCAATGCTGTCAAGGGTCATTTTGCGTGTCCAATTGCCCCGGCGGTCGATATAGCCAATGGTCCGACCTTGAATGGCGAGTGCTTCATCCTCCTCGAAGCGGTCCAGATAATCGTAACGAACGGGTATTACTTCTCTGCCCTTGAGGTCGAGATAACCCACTTTATCATCGCGATAAGCCCTGGCCCAGCCGTTTTCCCAGTCGTCGATTTCATCGTAAACGGCCGGAATTATCACTTTTCCTTGGTTGTCGCGCGCGCCTTTGAACCCGTTTTGGGTAAAAAAAGAAGGTGTTTGCTGACTAAAACCGGAAAATGACAGTACTAGTCCCAAACCAAGAAGCAGGCTTATTTTCATCTTTCAAATATCTGTATTTCCGGCAAATGCCAGTCTGTCTTCTTCTTCCCCTAAAAAACCATTGCAGCACTCCTAAAAAAACATGAACTTTAGTGAAAGCTTAGGCCATGTCAAAAGAAAAATCAGTCCAGAAAGAGGTTAAAAAAGAAGCAACCAAAAGCCTCAAAGAAAAACGCGCCGAAAAAAAGGCAAAAAAGGAAAGCAAAAACAGGCAATAGCCTGTTTTTTTTGTTTAGATCAGGTGCTGTTCAGTCCGTATCATAAAGGTTGAAAAAATGAGGCGCCCAATGATAGGCACTTTAACAACCTATCCTTTTGTTTTTTTGGCTTTTTGCTTCAATCTGAAGGCATAACCTACACTTAAAAAGCCGGCATTTTCGGTTCTCGTGGCAGGTATTGTAAAAGCATATTCCACACGAAAACATCCGGAATTAGTCAATGATTCTCCAAAGGCTAGCCCAATTTGAGTAGAAAAAAAGGCGTAATGATCGGTAAGTGGCATCGTGAATGGCATTACTTTGGCGCTCACGTTGAAGTCGAGCCTATCTGCTACAATTGGCCAGGTGCTGAGTAAACATGCTTCAAACCAAGAATAAAAAAATTCTTTTTCTCCATCATAAATGTAGGGTGCCGGAGAAAAGCCTATGGGTAAATAAATAGCAAGCCGGTCTTTAATAATTGAAAATTTCGGCCCAGTACTTATGCTGCTAATCCCAAAATTTGATGGTGACCCCAAAAAAGAGTCTTGATAATCCCATTGAGTTGCACCAACAAAATCAATTCTCGTACGCCAATTCAGACCAGAGCTTATGCCTTTTGTCCAATGAATTCCGGGACTAAAATAAACTGCACCAGCGGAAACGACTTCTGCACCGGGAACAACCGACAAAACCGGCGTTATTTCACGTTCGCCTACTGGCACCATCCTGGCCGATTGCATTTCGCTTATGGATGGCAAACATGCCGAAAGCGAACTTACAAGTAGCATCAAAAGGAGCTTTTGGTAAACTGTCAATATTGCAGGATTTGTTCCAGTCAATATTAACACAATAAAACATTAATGCAAATACACCTTCACGCCATCCTTGGCTAAAGTAACCTCAATATTATCCTGAAGCGTGGTGGCCAACGACAGACCCACAAAATCAGCATGTACAGGATAAGATTTGTGCGCACGATCGACCAAAACGGCAATTTGTAATCGCTTATAGGTATACGCCATGAAGGGTTTGATAGCATATAACAGTGTTTTACCGGTATGCGCCACATCATCTACAATGACCACCACTTTGCCCTGCCAATCGGTCGGGTTTACGCCTGTTGTAATTTCATCGTGCACCGGATTGTCTTTGTTCAAGCGCACCCAGGTCACTTCTACCTTCAAATCCGACAAAATGCGGAGCTCTTCGGCTACGAGTTCGGCCAATTGAACACCCCTATTTTTTACGCCGGCCAGTAAAATCTCCTTCTCCTGGAAGTTTTCTTCCCAGATCTGGTAGGCAATACGCCTGATTTTCTGTTGGCAAGCCTCGGTTGTAAGCAGTAGTTTACGCCCCATAACGCCTGTAATTTACGCACGTCCGCTCAGGTCGCGGTATTTATTTTTACGAATGGCACCATCACCTTTGCGTTTTTTGAGGTTTTCCTCGTATTCGGTATAGTTACCGTCGAAGTAATAAAACTCACCATTACCTTCATAAGCCAGGATGTGGGTACACACGCGGTCAAGGAACCAACGGTCGTGCGAGATAATCACGGCACAACCGGCAAAATTCTCGATGGCTTCTTCCAGCGCCCGCAAGGTATTCACATCGATATCGTTGGTAGGCTCATCGAGCAGCAGCACATTCGCGCCTTGTTTTAAGGTCATGGCCAGATGAACGCGGTTGCGCTCTCCACCCGACAGCTCCTTTATTTTTTTGCTCTGGTCGTTGCCGTTGAAGTTAAATTTGCTAATGTATGCTCGGGCATTCACCTGGCGACCGGCCAACAACATGGTTTCGGTGCCGCCGCTGATGACGTCAAAAACAGTTTTATCCGGCTCCAAACCATCGTGCGACTGATCTACATAGGCGATCTGTACGGTCTCACCTACATTAAACTCACCCTGATCAGCCTTTTCCAGCCCCATAATCATCTTAAAAAGGGTGGTCTTACCCACACCATTCGGACCGATAATACCTACTACACCGGCAGGTGGCAACGAAAAATCGAGATTTTCGATGAGTCTACGTTCACCAAACGATTTGTTCACTCCTTTTGCCTCAATAACTACATTACCCAAACGTGGGCCAGGTGGTATGAAGAGCTCAAGCTTAGCTTCTTTTTCTTTTACGTCCTCGTTTAAGAGACTGTTATAGGAGTTGATACGAGCCTTCGACTTGGCATGCCGGGCTTTGGGTGCCATACGTACCCATTCCAACTCGCGTTGCAAAGTTTTCTGGCGTTTAGATTCGGTTTTTTCTTCCTGGGCAAGGCGTTTCGATTTTTGATCGAGCCAACTCGAATAATTGCCTTCGAAAGGAATGCCTTCGCCGCGGTCGAGCTCGAGTATCCAGCCAGCCACATTGTCGAGGAAGTAGCGGTCGTGCGTAACCGCTATGACTGTGCCTTTATAACGACGCAGATGTTGTTCCAACCAGTCGATACTTTCGGCATCGAGGTGGTTGGTGGGCTCATCGAGCAGCAATACATCAGGTTCCTGCAGCAGCAAACGACAAAGCGCTACCCGGCGGCGCTCTCCACCCGACAACTGACCAATTTTGGTATCAGCCGGCGGGCACATGAGCGCCTCCATGGCGATGTCGAGCCGGTTATCGATGGTCCAGGCATCGGCAGCGTCGAGTTTTTCCTGCACTTCGCTTTGGCGGGCGAGGAGTTTATCAAAGTCGGCATCCGGGTCACCGAAGGCTTCGTTGATCTGGTCGAATTCTTTCAGCAGGTCCATGATTGCCTGAACGCCTTCCTGTACCACTTCTTTCACCGTTTTATTCGGATCCAAATCGGGTTCCTGGGAAAGATAACCCACCGTATAACCTGGCGAAAACACGACCTCACCTTGGTACGACTTATCGATGCCGGCAACGATGCGCATCAGGGTGGATTTACCTGCACCATTCAAACCCAACACGCCGATTTTAGCACCGTAGAAAAAGCTGAGATAGATGTTTTTGAGGATTTGTTTGCCGGTAGGCAGGGTTTTGCTCACCCCGGCCATGGAAAAGATAATCTTGTGATCGGACATACTGCTGAATTTCGAAGGGCAAAGATAAGGGCTTTTCGAGACGAAATCAGTGCTTTTCCTGGCTGCCTCTCCGGCTAATTCAGGGAATTTACGGTAAGCCTGGAGACCCAAAATACCCTCCCCAGGGCATGATTTGCTATAGGCTGTGTTCTAATTTTGAGGTTTCAACTACGATTATGCGTTACCTTCTTATTATACTTACCCTGACCTTCAGCTCCGCCAAAGCCCAGCTTTTTCAAAGCATTGGCAATTTGCCGGTCGGTGGCAACATCGTCGAACTGAACTTTATATCACCTACCCAAGGCTATGTGGCCGTAAACTATTATTGTCTGAAATCAACAGATGGTGGCTACCAATGGACAACCATCAGCTCTGAACAATTTGGCGGCGCCTATACCTATACTGCCATGACCGTGGTCGACTCCAACCACATCTACCTGGGCAAAAACAGCGGTGGGCGTTTACGTTATACCAAAAATGGCAGCACCTGGAACGACATTCAAGTCGGCCTGAACAAAGCCATACGCGACATCACCTTTCTCGATACGCTTCAGGGATATATGCTTCTTGGTGGAAATTCAGGCTCCGTTGATAGCGTTTTTATCATGAAAACCACCGACGGCGGCGATAACTGGACCAAACTAACCACATTACCGGAAAGAGGTTACGACCCGCAGCTGTTTTTCACAACGAGCAACCGCGGCATTGTATATTATCAGAATAAACTGTTTTACACCACCAATGGCGGACTGAACTGGCAAGCTGGTACGGGTATAGCCGATAATATCAATGCCGTAAGTATGCTGAATGACTCTTTGGGCATGCTGGCCGGCCGTTCAGCTTATCTCGCTTATACGAGCAATGGCGGTGCCAGTTGGACAAGCATACCGCTTAACAGCAGCCGGCACATTTGGGACATCAAAGTGATTAGTCCATCAGAAGCTTATGCACTCTGTTTAGGTGGCAATACCAGCTACCTCTGGCACAGCAGCGATAGCGGTAAAAGCTGGGCCGAATTGGCCAACGGCGGCCCCACCATGCGGAGAATGGAATTTTTCGGAGCGAATGAAGCCTGGTTTTACGGCCTGAATAATGCCATTTACAAAGCACCTTTGGCATCATCGCTGGTAACTATGGCCGATTTTAAAGGCCAACTCTACCCCAATCCTTTCCAGTTTTCCTTGCTTCTGGAACTTGATGAGCCGGTCGATCAGCTTCAGCTGTTGGATATTCAAGGCAAGGAGCGCCTGACTCAATCCAAACTACCAGCCGGCAGGCACGAACTCGATACCGAAAACTTGCCTCAAGGTTTATATTTTGTCCGAATACGATCAGGTTCGCGCTGGTTTGTACAGAAAATGGTGAAATACTAGGAGGAGCCGGTGTCGGTTACCCCCTAAAATGGTTACATGCTGGCGCTGCCACAAAAAATTGAATTTCGTCATTAACGCCAAGTAATCGACAAAACAGGAGCTTATGATGCAAAAGATGACAGCCCTGTGACCTGGGACAGCCACATTTGTCATTTCGCTATCACATTTGTTTTAAAGCCGTATTTCTGATAGGCATTTAAGTAGCTTGAAGTCATGATTTCACTTCAATCCTACTGCCATGAAAACCTTTGTTTATCCCCTGATCGCGGCCTTACTGGTCGCCCCCGTGCTCCCGGCCATCGCCGATACCCTGCGCGTTACTTCTTCGGTTGATGCCGTCACCGTTTTTTTCAGTGGAGCCATGATTGAACGCCAGGCCATCGTCCAACTCAAAAAAGGCAAACAGGTCATTTGTTTTACCCATTTACCGCGCAGTTTAAAGCCTGAAACCGTTCAGATAGCTGGCTTAAAACAGGCCACCATACTCGTCGTAAAACACGCTGTTGAAACACCTGCCCAACAAGACGACCCTATCCGGCGCAAACAACTTGAAGCTGAAGAAAAGCAGCTCGTTCGACGCAATGAGCAACTCAAGGCAGAAATTGCCATACTTCAACAGGAAGAACAAATACTGCTGAAAAATGCGCATATCGCCGGAGAAGGAGGTGTTAAGGTGACCGCTTTACGGGAAACCGCCGACTTCTACCGCCAACGACTCGGGGACATCCGAAAAATCATGTTTAACCTGAGCTACGACATTGAGCTCAACCAAGAAAAACTGAAAGCCATTTATCAAAACATGAACGCCTTGCGTGGCCCTGTTCCCACCGCCCAAAGTGTTGTTTACGTAACTCTGGAGGGTAAACGCGCCTATTCCGACACCCTTCAATTAAAATATTATGATGAAGCCGCCGGCTGGATCCCTGCCTATGATTTTAGGGTAGAGGATTTACGTCAGCCAATTCAAATCAGTTATCTCGCCGATGTATTTCAATTTACCGGTGAGGAATGGAAACAGGTTAAGCTAACCTTATCGACTGCGAATCCGAGTTTGACTGGTGATAAGCCAATATTAAGACCGTGGTATTTCGGACTTGCTGAACAAAAAGTAGAAACCTTTGCTCAGCAAAGTAATGAACTGTCAGGCGTACAGGGTACAGTTCTAGATGCCAGCCGAAAGGAAGGCATTCCTTTTGCCAATGTAGTTCTTAAGCAAAATGATATACAAATTGCCGGCACCACATCGGATGTTGATGGAAAATTCAAATTTTCAGGTGTTCGTGCAGGGCGTTATAGCATATATGTAAGTTATGTTGGATATGCACCTAGTTTGCTCAGAGATGTAATTCTATCTCCGAACAAATCAACATTTATCGATATAAAAATGAATGCTGGAGTGGCATTGAAGGAAATTATTATCCAGGATTATAAAGTGCCTCTCATTTCCAGGGATGAAACTGCAACTGGAGGAACAGTAACCCGCGAAGAAATAGCGAGTCTGCCAACACGTGATGTTAATCATATTGCATCTTCCGCAGCTGGTGTATTTGAATCAGATAGTTACGACAGGGCATACCGACGAAAATTAGAGCTAAGGGGAAACCGGTCAACTTCTACTGAATATTTCATTGATGGAATAAAGGCTCGCAATGGTGGAAATACCTATTTCCAGGATCAATTCATTCCCCGTTCCCCCGAGCTCCTGCAATATGCCATTGAAAACCGGCAAACCATACCCAGTGATGGCGAAAACCAGCGGGTACCGATCAAAGACGAAAAAGTTAAAACCCGTTTTGTACACCATGCTGTGCCCAAATTGAGCAATGATGTTTTTTTGGTGGCCGAAATTGCGCCCTGGGGTTATCTCAACTTGCTCGATGGCACCGCTAATCTGTATTACCAAGGCACTTTTGTAGGTGCTACCGAAGTCCGCACCAAGGTAACCGGCGATACCTTGCGCCTGGCCATGGGTCGTGACCGCAATGTGGTGATTGAGCGTAAACTCGCTCTCGATCAGGAAAGCCGGAAGTACATCGGTAACAGCATCCGACAGCAAGTAAAATGGGACATCATCGTCAGAAACAATAAAGACTATGCTATTGAATTACAGCTCGACGAACAATTGCCAATCAGCAGGCACAAATCGGTGGAAGTAAGTCATGAGACACTGCCAAAAGCGATAGTCGAGGAACACAATGGACTGGTCCGCTGGCAACTAACCATTCCAGGCGGCGAAAAAACCACCTTAAATTTCAATTACCAGGTACGTTATCCAGCAGGCTTTGAAGGAAGATAGTTGTGAAGTGCTTTTCACTCTCGCTTCTTATTCAATGAAATGGCGAGATTCAAAGAGAATCTCGCCATTGCTGTGAAAGTGCAAGCAACTTTATCTCAGACTGGCGTCCCGTGGACTTATTTTCACCTGTTTTTCAAAATCAAACAAAGTCAGTCGCCGCAGTGTATAATAGCTGTTCCAATAGGTTCGTAACATTTGAATATATGCCTGCCGGGCCTGGTCTTTCTCTTGTATACTCAGATTCAAATCGGTAATGCTTATTTTACCAATAACATATCTTTCTTTGGTGACCTCAAAACGTTTCTGTGCAATGGTATCTGCTTTGGCCGCAACCAGTAATTGATCTTTAAGCATATTGAAGCGCATGACCTGAAGCATTATTTCCTGCTCAAAATTGATTTCGTCCTGCTGCACATCTACTTCAATCAATTCGCGATTGGCTTCGGCCATACGTATGCGGCTTTTGTTTTGTCCCCAATTGATAAGCGGCACATTCACGGTTAAAGCCACCGTTTGCTGATCCTGCGGATTGGTATAGGCACTTCCCAACAGATTTCCGCGCTGGGTGAGACCAAAATTAGCCGAAACACCCACTTGGAGCCCATTATCTCCCTTCATTCGAGCGAGCTGTTGTTCAGCTTCGAGTCGACGGCGCCGGAATTGTAAAACGGCTTGACGGTTATTGCGTGACTCATCCAGGGCTTTGGCAGGATTCACCTCAAAAAAACGGGCATTGTCGGGCACCAATAATTCAACTCTATGCTGATTGGGAATACCCAGAAATCGTTTTAGGTCCTGCTGCCTCAATTCCAGATCTAACGAAGTTTCGGCCAAGCGGTTACGCGCATTGAGCAACGACAACTCAATTTGCAGCAAATCATTTTCGGCAATTTTTCCCAAATCATACCTGCCCTTAGAGATTTTATAGAGGGTATCGGTATTGGCCAGATTAATTTCGGCCAGCAGATAGTTGTTTTCAGCCGACAATAGCTCGAAAAATAGTCTGTTAGCCTGCAAAGCAATGTCCTCCATTTGCTCGGCGTAGGCCCGACGGGCTTCTTCAAAAACCAGGGGCTCAATTTTCCTTTGCCAGCGGAAATCGTTGTAAAAAATATTGGTTTGAAAATAACTGATAGATACGGGCGTGCTCAAAAAGGAAGTACTGGCATTGGCTCCAAAAAGGTCGATGCGCTGCAGACTCGATAAAACTGAAAAACGACCTCCGGTGAGTGGCAGGTTTTGGTCGATACTCAAAGTTGCTGCGCTAGTTGCCAGCGAGCGGTCAACAAAAGCATCGCTACCATCGGGCAGGGTAATGCGTTCGATGCTGCGGTTGATGTTGGGCAAAGTACCGTTCAAGTTGAGAGCCGGCAACAAACTTGCCCGGTAGTTTTGATACCGCCAATAATTGTTCTCGAAAGTATTTTTGGTTCGTGCATAAGCCGGTGACTTCATTTGCGCCATACCAATCACATCGGTCAGACTCAAACGTTCTACACTTTGAGCAAAACTCTGGCTCCAGCTGAACAGCAAAATTATACACAGCAACTTATTCATAACGCAACGATTCAATGGGGTTTTGGAGCGCAGCTTTTCGGGCCGGGGTAATACCAAAAATCAATCCAATAGCCGCAGAAACGCCGAAAGAAACGATTATTGATAAAGGCGAGATGATGGTTTTTATATCGGTGAACAGCTCAATACCATACGCCATACTCACCCCAAGCACCACCCCGATAAATCCGCCACTTAAGGAGATAAGCACGGCCTCAAACATAAACTGACTGATGACATCCTGCCGTGTAGCACCCAAAGCGCGGCGGGTACCAATTTCCCGGGTTCGTTCCAGGACAGAGGCAAGCATAATATTCATAATGCCAATCCCGCCCACCAACAACGAAATACCGGCAATGGCCCCCAATACAATATTGAAAATGTCTTTGGTGCGTTGTTGCTGTTTCAGAAGCTGTTCAGGTATGGTAATTTCAAAATCAACCACCTCATTATGCCGGCGTTTGAGCATGCGTAAAATCACCTCGGTGGTGGCCGTTACAGCTTCGGATGCTTTCACCTGAACCACCAATCTATCCAATTGATGGTAATTTTTTGGTGGTTTCTTTTTGCCATCCTCTTCATCTCCAAAAGATACGGAGCCACCATTAAAAAAGATGGTATTATCATCCCCTCCTCCACTCAACACAGAAGCGCGGTTAATGTACCTGCCCAGCACCGTTTTAATGGGCGCATAAATGTCCATATTGTAATCGCGTATACCAAGATTCTCGATGGCTTTTTCCGAAACCAGCGTTTCCTGCAATATACCCACCACCTGTAGCCAATGGTTGCCAACTTTGATGTAATTACCCAAGGCTTCTTCGTTGGTAAAAAATTTCTTTCGGATGCTCGATCCGATGATACACACCCCCTGACCTTTGTACAGTTGTTCTTCTGTAAAATGACCTCCCTCTTTCAGCGCCAGGTTAGTGATATCAAAATAGGTCGGTTCAACACCTACTATGCGAGAACTTCGACGTAAACCAGCCCGTATAACATCGGTTTCATAAATCAGTTCAGGGCTTACCTGTAATACAGTAGGCACCAATCGGCGTATGCTTTCAGCATCTGCCATATCTAAGCCACGGCTGAACCGTTTTGGTTGTTCTGCTTTACCGCTTTTCTCTTCTAATTCGCCCTCACTTTGCTCCAATACAGGCTTAATAACTATATTATTTACGCCCACCAAGCGGATTTGCTCAAGTATTTCCTGCTGTGCCCCATTGCCAATGGCCAGCATGGCAATGACTGCTGCCACCCCGAATATTATACCGAGTGCAGTCAGCGCCGAACGCATTTTGTTGGCAAGCAAGGCATCAGAGGCTATGCTCAAATTGCTGAGTAAGCGTGCTTTGTTCACGGCTTGGCTTTGGCGAGCGACTGACTTGTTTTGGTATTCAACAGCACGATAGCCTTTTCTTTATAACCGGCCGGTTCACTCAACAAAACCTTGTCTCCTTCTTTGAGACCGGCAGTTACAATTACCTCATTTTCGTTGGCATCGCCCAAAGCCACTTGTATCTTTTCGATACTCATACCACTTTTCCGGTATACAAAGGTGATGCTGTCCTGATTAAACACTGCTTCCAGGGGCATAACCAAGGTGTCTCTGACAGTATTGGTGTAAATCCGGTTACTGGTGGTCATACCGGGTCGTACATTGGTATCGGTTTCCAATACTTCAATAACGACCTCGAAAACTTTGCTGTCGGTATTGCCCTTTTGCTCACCTACATTGGCTACCTGTGTAACTTTTCCTTTCAATTTGAGGTCAGGAAAAGCATCCAGTCCGATGTTCACCATTTGGCTGGTGGCCAGTTTACGGATGTCGACTTCGTTAACATAGGTTTTCGACAACATATAACGCAAATCTGGAAGTGTAGCTACAGCCGGATCCCAGGGAGAGATGGTGGAGCCCACCTTTTTCTTTTGTCCGCTCCATTCCCGCATATAAATAACCATACCTGCTTTGGGTGCTTTGATGGTAAACTCCCCGAATACCCGCTGGAGATTGTCCATTTTATTTTTAATCTGCTGCAAATTGGCACCGGCTTCGGCCATTTTTGCTTCTGCCTGCTGCTTTTTCACCAGGTAGTTTTCCCTGATTTGCACCATATCTCGTTGTGTTTTTTCCAGATCTAATTCGGCCTGACGAATGATAGCCGGCGGTTCAAATCGGGACTGTTCGAGCGTGAGTTGTTTTTGTTTTAAACTGAATTCCATATTCACAATTTCATCCCGTGCGGCACGGAGCGTGAGTGTAGTATCCAATTTAGCCTGGAGAAATTGGGATTCCGCCTTTTCCAGTTCAGCGCCGGTATCCTTGATTTTGCCGCTGATTTCTGTTTGATCGAGGGCTGCCACATATTCTCCCTCCTGAACCACGGTACCTTCGGCGATTAAATCCTGGATTTTAACCTGCCAGATGCCGACCTGACGCAAACCTTCGGGACCATCGATATTCTCAGAGTTTTTAGCGATGAGCTCCCCGGAGCTTACGACCACCGCGCTAAAATCGGCGCGTTTCACCTCGGCTATGATTTCGACTGTAGCGGCTTCCTCACCCGACCAAGCCCAGCTGAATACAAGCAACAAACTGGCCAGTACTGCCAATAACCACCAACGATATTTTTTAACACTTTTCATAGTTCAAAACCCTGACCGAAAATAAGTATAACAAAACGGCTAATACTTTTTTGATAGCGACTTTATTTAAATTTTAACTTTTTAAAACAATGGCCTTTCAAACCATACAATTTAATGCTTTGAAGAGCTGAAATAAAGTTCCTCCAACATGGCTGTTGCCCTGGGCGCTTTGAATCCGGGTAGATGTAATTGGTACAACAACACAATATCACGCAGGCTATTGCGATGAACCGACATATTTTCAATGTTGGTTTGTTCCAGCAACAATGCCAACTGATCGGCACTTTCTGGTCGGGCATAGGCCGAACGTTGGTCGCGTTGGGCTTCAAATCGTCCCTCACTTAAATTCAGCCAATTGCCCGACTCTCCACGCCTTTCCGGTTGAAAACCCAACCAGGCCGATAATCCCAGCAACATTTGTAGTAAGGCGTAAATCGGCTGTGGATGAATATCCAGTCGCTGAATTTGGTGACTCAAATAATCAAAAAGTTCTTGTTGTCCTTCTTCCTCCCTAATTGCCCGACTCAGCATTTCAGCCGCAAACATGGCCACTACACTCCTCCCGGGATCACTAAGTAGCCCATGAAGTACGGGCTCCAGCCTCAATTCATTCAGCCGCTGGATGTCACCCTGACTTTTGTGATAAACTTCTGCATCCACCAAACACAAGGGTTGCAGCATGGCCATTGTAATTTTTGCCTTTTGTTTACGCACGCCGTTAATCATATACGATTGCATGCCAAACTTGTCGGTATACATTAAGGCAATGACACTTGTCTCGCTGTACTTTGTCGTGCGAAGCACAATGGCCTTCACCTTGTGCAACATAACTCAATTGATAAATAAAATTTTGGCAGCAAAGGTGTCTTGTCCGAGAGGATCTGAACTCAACACAAAATAAACACCTGTATTCACTTTACGACCGTTATAATCCCGGCCATTCCAGGTAACCTGACCACCATCGGCACGGGTTTGGTAAACCAGATTACCCTGCACATCTGTTATTTTGACAAACGCATTGGTAAAAAGGCCGCTGATAGCAATTAAGCCATCAAATTCGGGCCGCACCGGATTGGGGAAGACCTGCACATTATTATGGGTTTCGTTGCCCGCAGTGGCCGTGCCCCTAAAACTAACCACTCCTTTGTCGGTACCCATAAAAACCTCTCCGCTTTTTGGGTCGATGGCAATTGACATGACCACATCTGACAGGAGCGGGCTATTTTCGCTCGTAAAATGATGTATTTGCTTTTGGCCGTCGCTGCTAAAGAGCCACGCACCTGAATTGGTCGCAAACCACTTCCGATTTGCCCCATCCACAGCTATACCATTAATGACTTCCTGGCCGAGTAAAAAACCTACAAATTGCTCTTGAAGCACTTTAATTCTACTGCCACTATATGGCCCGCGAAAGATGGCTGGTGGATTATAAAAAACAACCGGGCCTTCATTCGTGCCCAGCCAAACGGCCCCATCCTGATCTTTGGCAAAACAGTTCACATTGGGTGACGGTAAAAAACCTTGTCCTTCGGCAGTGCCGATGAAACGGAAGGCAGTATTGTCGCTGTTCAAAATCACCGCCCCGCCGGTAAGCATACGCGCCCATTTGTTGCCAAAATCATCTACCAACATATCGTTCACATCGGTATACTGACCTACATTAAAGGATTGCCAGGTCCCATCCTTTCTCCGAACCGATATCGGGCTACTGGCGCCATAATTGCTCATCCAGATATTGCCCGATTTGTCAAAATCCAATCCGCCCACACGCGTATCTCCCAGGCCGGTATTGGGATTGATTGATCCCGGTATAAACTCCAAACTTGAATTGGTGGCGTCCCAGCTTTCAATTACCCGTCCGTTACTCATTACTTTCACCCCTTTTCCCCATGGCAAGAGGTAAATTTTATCTTCTGTCGGATGACTGACGGCATATACATAATCGAAAGTAGTATCCAGTCCGGGTGTTTGCCGAGAATTGTAATTTCTCCATTGTTCATCTTTAAAATGAAAAACGCCATCGGGTATGTATAGGTTAAACCAGGCTTCACCCAAACTGCCGGCTGCGACCAAAGGACCAGCCCTGCCTGCACTTAGTTTCAATGCACGTGAAGTATAGGGCCCATTGGGCAAAAATTGTTCTGCTTCAAAAGTCCCGCGTATCAGCCCATTAAAGCCATCGGCAACATAAAATAGTTGGGGTTCCTCTAAATAGGTCTGTTGTGGCGATTGCGTTAGCTCGGTAGGAGGAGAATATAAAAAGGTGCCCAGGGTATCAATGGCTATGCCTCTGAATGTATTGGTTAGAAGCAGATGGTTTTGAGCTGCATGTAGACTGGTATTATTGGAACCTGCATTTATAACCTGAGCTGTCCAACTTGCCCCATCCCAGGCATACAACGAATCGGCTGCAATGGTGTAAACAGCATTGCGCCAGGCGGCAATGTGGGTGATGCGGCGTTTTCCCCATTGTGGTTCGGTTACCCAAAAATTAAAGTTCGACAAATTGGGTGCATCGAGCTCCGCCACCAGCATGCCAGAGTCGGTTGCTGCATAAAAATACCGATCATCGCTGGTAAGTGCATTCACCGGCAAGCGACTCCCTTCCCGGCCAATTATAAAAGTATTGCGAAACTCAGATCGCTGCAGATCAAATTCAACTATGCCGAAAGCTGTGCTCAGGTAGGCATAACGTCCCCGTAAATGAATGTGATTGATTTGTTTCAGGCCAGGAATATTCGACCGGCTAATCGCCTCAAAAGACTGAAAACGTCCATTTTTGTACAAATCCAGATTGCCCGAACGATAGGCGATAATCAAAGTCTGATAAGTCGGCGAAAACTTGATAAAAGTGATATCTACATCTGATAAACCCTGGACTTTAGTTAGGGTATTGATCGAATTATCTTCGGTATCGTAATAAAACAAGCCATTGCGTGTGCCGCAATACACCCGGCTACCTGCTTTTTCGACAGTGGTGCCATAAGCATAGGGCAGATGCACCCGCCATTGACCCACCGGTACCTGTGCCAGACTGCTAAAAACCGACAAACTCAAAAAGATGAAAAATCCTAGACACTTTCCTTGCATGTATACAAAGCTATTACAATTTGAACTCAGCTGTTCTGCTCTTGGTTGAGAGAAGTAGCAGTTGCAGCAATAACGACCTAAATGGTTTCGAATTGTTGTAAATTTGCGCCTTCTTCCCGGCCAAGCATGAGCGACAGCATCAAACACGAGTGTGGTATTGCACTTATCAGACTGAGAAAGCCTCTTTCTTATTATCAGGAAAACTACGGCACACCCTTCTACGGGCTGAACAAGCTGTATTTATTGATGGAAAAACAGCACAATCGCGGCCAGGATGGGGCCGGCATTGCTGCCATCAAACTCGACGCAGCGCCGGGTGAACGCTACATTAGTCGGGCAAGGTCGGTCAACCCACAGGCCATTAAAGAAATTTTTGAACGGGTACACAGCAATTTTGAGGAAGCCAAACGCCACAATCCGGCGGTTTTCGAAGATGTGAACCGCATGAAGAAAGAATTGCCCTATTTAGGTGAACTGTTGTTGGGTCACCTGCGCTACGGTACCCACGGTAAAAATACCATCGAACATTGCCATCCTTTTCTTCGTCAGAATAACTGGAAGACCAGAAATCTTGTAGTGGCCGGTAATTTCAATATGACGAATGTTGAAGCGCTGTTCAACCAGTTGGTAGAATTGGGTCAGCACCCCAAAGAAAAAAGTGATACAGTCACCGTCATGGAGAAAATCGGGCATTTTCTGGATGAAGAAAATCTGGAGCTGTTCGAAAAATACCTGGCCGCTGGTCACAGCAAAACCGACGCTCAACTGCTCATCGCCGAGCATATCGATATACAACGCATACTGCAGCGCGCTTCCAAACATTGGGATGGCGGCTATGCCATGGCAGGTTTATTGGGTCATGGCGATGCCTTTGTTTTGCGCGACCCCAATGGCATACGTCCGGCCTATTATTATGTAGACGATGAAGTAGCTGTAGTAACTTCTGAACGACCGGCTGCCGCCACAGCGTTCAACGTTTCGGTTGATGAGATCAAACCAATACCACCTGGCCATGCTTTTGTGATCAGGGCGAACGGCAACTGGGAAATTGTACCCATACTTGAACCCCGCAAACTCACACAGTGTTCATTTGAGCGCATTTACTTTTCGAGAGGCAGCGATTATGCCATCTATAACGAACGCAAAAAACTAGGGGAATTAGTTGTGCCTGCCATACTCGACAGCGTTTCACACGATTTGGAGCACACTGTTTTCAGCTTTATCCCCAATACTGCCGAAACTGCCTTTTATGGCATGATTAAAGGGGTTGAAACTTATTTGAACGAAAAAAAGACACGGGAGATAATGGCCATGAATGGCAATTATGACCCGGACAAAATACAAGCCTTGCTCAATCTACGCCCACGCGTCGAAAAAGCAGCCATTAAAGACGCTAAGCTTCGCACCTTCATTACCAACGACAACCAACGCGACGATCTGGTAGCACACGTTTATGATACCACTTACGGCATACTCGAAGCAGGCGTCGACCAACTGGTAGTCATTGACGATTCCATCGTGCGTGGCACCACGCTCAAACAGAGCATCATTCGCATCCTCAGTCGTTTGAAGCCGAAAAAAATCGTCATAGTTAGTTCAGCGCCTCAAATTCGTTATCCCGACTGTTATGGTATCGACATGTCGCGTATGGGTGAATTTGTGGCCTTCAAAGCCGCCATCCAGTTGTTGGAGGAGCGCGGACAATGGAATCTGATTAACGATGTATACCTACTCTGCAAAAGCCAGGAGAAAATGCCGGATGACAAGCTCGTCAACCATGTAAAAAAAATCTACGCTTCTTTCACGGATGAGGAAATCTCCAAAAAAATTGCAGAAATCGTGAAGCCGGAGGATATTGCCGTTCCGGTAGAAGTCATTTTCCAGACCATCGAAAATTTACATCAGGCAACACCTGAGCATACAGGAGATTGGTATTTCAGTGGCGATTTCCCAACACCGGGTGGCAATCGGGTAGTGAACAAGGCATTCATCAACTACATAGAGAAGAATAACAGCCGGGCTTATTAATAAAAACGGCCAGTGCGTTATCCTGGCCGTTCGATAAAAGGAAAATTGCCGCCTCCCGGCAGTGAGAACAATTTAGCTATTTTACATTTTTGTATACTATGTCTACATAAATGTAAATCAATTTGTATAGTGGTCTGGCCATTTTGGGCACATGACACATGCCGGTGAAATCATCAAAAAAGCAGTCGAAAGCCAGGGATTCAAACACGGGGCACTCGCTACCCGTTTAGGCATCAGCCGACAATCTTTGTACAATTTATACGAAAATGTAGATGTTGACCTGACCATGATTATCAAAATCGGCGCTATACTCAACCACCCCTTCGACGAGTTATTGCGACGCCCGGAGTACCGCAATGACCCCAGGGTGAGTCTGGCTTCCGAGCCCAGCATAGATGATCTCAAGGCTGAAATTGACAATTGGAAAAACCGCTACATTGCATTACTCGAAAGCGTGACCGAAATTCTTACGGCCCGCGAAAAAAAGCAGCTGAAGCCTTAAGTCCGTTTAATCATATCGAAAAGTCATTTAGTTCTCCGCCTTTTTCTCCCCATCTATCCCTTGAAAAAACCAACCCACTGTAAACTGCAGTCGGGCAGCCGGTTCAGGCATGGCTTGTGGTTGATTAATTTTTAAAGGTTTGCGCCACTGAATTCCCAGTAGCATCCTTTTATAATAAGCATCCAATCCCAAACCGAGCAATTGATTTTGAGCACCGGTATGCGGCACCGTCATTTCGTATTCCTTGTCGGCGGCCATCGCCTCTGCCAACCAGCCGATTTGTGGTAAAAACATCCAGCTTTTATAATCGAGCCAATAAAACAGTTGTGCCCCTCCAAATAGTTGTCGCCCAAACTGGTAACTCAATTCATTTTCGCCATGAAAGCGGTAATTAAAGTCGGTTTGTACACCCCAACGTTTGTATCGCAGTGAATAAATCAAATGTGCACTGCCGGCATAGGCTCCGGTACCCAACTGAAAAGCAGCCGGGAAAAGCAGTTGGTCGGCATTCCGTTGTTGATAAGGGGCATTTGGCAACTTTAGCCCGCCACCCATCATCCACAAATGCCGCCAGGGATACTCCGGACTGGGTGCCGTGTTTACCAGGGTATAAAGCGCCTGCAATTGAAAGTCGCCAACCCCTGATATACCCTGATTTGCACCGCTGGTATACCGCTGGTGATGTTGATAGGGCACATTCAATATCATCTGCAGCCGTTTCGATGGAAAATAACGCAGCCATATGTCTGCCGCGCGAAATACATCTTCTTCTACCTGATCGTTGCCCGATTGGGACAAAACACTTCCTGTGTGCCTAAAATGGGCTTCCCGATAGCGTAAACCGGTAATATTTCGCTGGAACTGTGGCAATACGCCCCCCATATCGGTACCAGAAGTACAACCGCACAAGTCGCAGGCCTCGGCTGTAGAAAAACTACTTCCCAGGAAAACCAGGGCAATAAATATGGATTTGAATAAAAATTGACTCATCCTAAAATGGATTACTAAATCGAGGATTATGTATAAAAGATTGATCGGTAAGCTGCTCTAAAAAGGATTGCAGTTGGTTAATCTCTGCCACAGAAAGTCCGCTTGAGTTTTGCAAAAGCGGATCAAGTCGGGGACCATGAATGATGCCTGTGCCATAATGTTCCAGGGCTGCACGCAAATCTGTAAATCGTCCGTCGTGCATGTAGGGTGCTGTTAGGGCAACATTTCTTAAAGACGGCACCTTAAACCTGCCCGTATCAGCTGCCAGTAAAGTAATTCTACCCCGGCCCGCATCAGCAAAAAGGCTGTCGATGCCATTATTTCTAAAGCTGTTATCTGTAAAAAGCACATCACTATGGCAACCACTACAATGGTTCAAAAACAAATTCCGGCCTTAAGCGCAGTGGCAGGCAGGCTGGCTTTGCCCTGTATAAATCGATCGTAAGGACTGTCTCCGCTAACAAGCGCCAGCTGGAATTGCGCCAAGGCAAACAAAAACCGCTGATCAGTTAGCTCACCCGGCCCAAAAGCCGCCTGAAACAAGGCCGGATAAGTCGGGTGAATACGTAATTTTTCCATCACGCGGACAAGGGTTTCATCCATTTCAGCTGGCTCCGTAATTGGCGCTAAAGGAAATACTTCGAGGTGATTTACGCCACCATCCCACATGAAGGAGGTTGACCACGCCAGGTTAAATAAGGCCGGGCTGTTACGACTGCCTAAACGACCAACTATGCCCGGGCTAATGGTCTTACCCGCATCGGCAAAAGCAAATTCCTGTCTGTGGCAGCTGGCGCAGGAAATGCTGCTGTCGCGTGAAAGTATAGGGTCGTAAAACAACTTCCTGCCCAATTCAAAACCGGCTTCGGTCACCGGGTTTCGGCTGAAGTCATAGTTTGGTTGCGGGAAATGGGCAGGTTGCTCAAAAAGAGCATTTTTCTGATCAGGGAGGGGCAATTTTTCCTCCGGATTACAGCCCATTCCGAGCAACAGAAGTAAAAGGAAGGTCGCGAACGACCTCCCTTTTTCCGGCAGTAGCATGCCGCTTAGTTGTGAAGGTGGTCGTAAACAAACATCGTAGCGATGTTATTCGCCACCAGTTTCGCGTTGGCACCGGGCATGTGAATGATGTTCAGCGTTGCCAAAGAAACCGGCGATGCACCATCGAAAATTTTATTCACGGCCACCAGGATGTGGGCTTGCGGATTGCCGCTTGGTGTGATCCGCAATCTGGCTGTGCCAAAGTCATGGCTAATTACCGACTGTGCGGCATTTTCTCCCACAAAACCTCCAATATGGAATTCTACCCCATTGCTGGACTGAGTAGAACTTCCTTCCAGCTTCAGGAAAATATAACCGCTGTTCCAACTCCAGAACATGCCATTGGAAGGCGCTAAAGCACCGGTTTGCGCCCCACTGAAATTACGGACACTATCAACACCTACCATATAACGAATGGACTTGTATTCGGCTACAGGTACCGAGTCGACCTGCAATATTGAACTCGCCAGTGATGCTGCATCTACCAAATAATAGCTCTCTTTCGCCGACCACCAGCTGCCATCGGCCTTTTGTAGCTGGACATTACTTACATAATATTTAAGCATGCTGAGTTTAAAATTATCGCCGGGTCCGGTGGTATAATCTACATTAAATTGCAGGGTTGATCCATTAAACTGGTGATCTAGTTCTAATCGGAATTGACCATAATTGACTGGTGTTGAATCGGCGGGTGTTGGGTTGATTACTTCGTCTTTATTACAGGCAGCAAAAGTAAGGGCAGCAAAAGCCACCATCATAAGTGATTTAAATTTCATGGATAATAAAGTTGTAGTGAATAGAAAAGAAAAGCTCCCGGCAAGCGGGCCATCAAACAACTTTAAACAGCCGGCGGCCGATCCAATGCCTTATTGTAATTGAAATGATAAATGCGTTCAGGCCATTGGCCCAATTGAACACCAGGAAAAATCTCAGAACTGACCACTAGAAAACTACCGCTTTGGGTTTCCAGATATTCAATGCCGTTCTTTTCAAGCAGGGTCTGGTGTTCTGTAGAGCTACTGTTTTCTTGTAGTTTTTGCATGAAAAAACACTGACCGTCACAATTGCTGTCGACATCTTCCTTGTTGATACACAAAACTTTGGAGATATAGTCCCGGTTGGCTTCGAAAGACGCGAAAAGTACAATTACCAGCAGATGCTGCAGTACAAATACCAGCGCTAAAATCAGAAGCACCAACTTTTTCACGGTGTAAAGATAAAGAGGGAAACATCCATTATGCCACTAAGCCGTTTTTTCAAACATTAAAATGTGCTGAAAAAACGGCTTTAACCGCTCAGGACTACTTCGTCCGCTGCATCAAACTATTGGCAACGGCCACCAGTATCAGGCGGGTTTCTGGCTCCAGGTCTTGCTTCAGATAAATCATGCCTTTATTCATGGCATCTACAGTAGCGATAACTTCACCATTCAAAAGAAAATTGTAGCCCAGGTTCCCCGGCAATTTAAACGACATGCCTTCGAGCTGTTGTATGCCTGTTATCTCTACACGACCCGTTGGTAATAGTATATAACCCTCGGTACGCGTAATGCGGGTATTGGCATCGGGATAATTCAGCCAGAAATCGTAGGATTGGTTTCGAGCCGGGAGATATACCGAGCCGGCAAATAGCTGCTCATACTGTATGGGGATGCTGAAATAATTGCGTACCACCGGCACTTCTACGGTTTTAAAACGATCTACAGCCAGCACTACAGCCTGGTTGCCCTGACCATCGCGTTGAACAAAGGAGAATTTCTCTTTCGAGCCCCTGAAGTTCAGGAAAAATGGAAATTCGTAAGAACCCACCCAGCCACCTTTAAAAGTATCGGCGGTAAATTCACCGGCGGTGACCTTGCGTTTCCAGCGCCAGCTGTTTCGGCCTTCTACCGGGTAAACGTCCATTTCGGTGGTGCTTTGCCGCTTGATTTGATGCTGCGGGGTTTTGCAGGAGCTCAGCGCCAGCAGGCTGAGCAGACCTAAAAGTAAAAAATGGGTTTTCATCAAGTTGGGTTTCTGGTCGCGGCTTATTCGAAAACTGTGCCAAATAAGTAGGCTTACCAACCGTTTGCAGCTTCATATAACCCTACTCTACTAAATCACCAGATATTGGGGTCAGATAGCACTACTGTTTTTGTAACTTTGTGCCCTTCAAACCAGCTCCTATGCAGGCCGAAATCGAAATCTACCAGCCCAAAAACCACATCCGTATTGTAACTGCCGCTTCTTTGTTCGATGGCCACGACGCCGCCATCAACATCATGCGACGCATTTTACAGTCGAGCGGTGCCGAAGTTATACATCTCGGTCACAACCGCTCCGTGGCCGAAATTGTAAACTGCGCCATACAGGAGGATGCCCAGGCCATCGCCATTACCTCCTACCAGGGGGGGCATGTGGAGTTTTTTAAATATATGTACGACCTGCTCCGTGAAAAAGGTGCACCCCATATCAAATTGTTCGGTGGCGGTGGAGGTACCATTTTGCCCTCTGAAATCGAAGAGCTGCAGGCTTATGGTATCAACCGCATCTACTCTCCCGACGATGGCCGGGCCATGGGCTTACAAGGTATGATCAACGACCTGCTCGAAAATTGTGATTTTGCCACCGGCACTTCGCTGAACGGCGAGCTTAAACATATCTCAGAAAAAGACCCGATTTCCATTGCCCGCCTCATTAGTACAGCCGAAAACAACCCTGAATTATTTGCCACCGTACGCAACGGCATTCGTGCCATGCATGTAAACAATGCCAAAACCAAAGTGGTGCCTGTACTCGGCATTACCGGAACCGGCGGTGCAGGTAAATCATCGCTGGTAGATGAATTGGTTCGTCGGTTTCTGATTGATTTTTCGGAGGCAGGCAACATCGAAAAAGGCAAAACCATCGCCATCATTTCCGTCGACCCGTCGAAACGTAAAACGGGTGGCGCGCTGTTGGGCGACCGCATCCGCATGAACAGCATCAATAACCCACGGGTATATATGCGTTCGCTGGCTACCCGTCAGAGTAATCTCGCATTGAGTAAATATGTTCAAGATGCTGTAGATGTTACCAAAGCTGCCGGCTTCGACCTCATCATACTCGAAACTTCCGGTATTGGTCAGAGCGACACTGAAATTATCGAGCACAGCGACTTGAGTTTGTATGTGATGACACCCGAATACGGTGCCGCTACCCAGCTCGAAAAAATCGATATGCTCGATTTCGCCGATCTCATCGCGCTAAATAAATTCGACAAAAGAGGTGCACTCGATGCCTTGCGTGACGTACAAAAGCAATACCAGCGCAACCACCAGCGCTGGACCGAAGACCCGGCTACCATGCCTGTTTTTGGCACCATCGCCAGTCAGTTCAACGACCCCGGCATGAACCGCCTGTACCAAGCCGTTATCGAACGTATCGTCGCTAAAACCCAGGCACCACTCGAAACCAGCATCATTGCCAGTCGCGAACAAAGCGAAAAAATCTACATCATCCCGCCCCACCGCACCCGTTACCTCAGCGAAATCACGGAAAGCATTCACCAATACGACGAATGGGTAGAGGCACAACAAACGCTTGCCCAGCAATTGTATGCCATTCGGACTTCGGTAAATGCCTTAAAAGGCCTCAGTAAACCCGGTGTGAGCGATGCCGAGTTGGAGACTACCATCCAAACCCTCGAAAAAAACTACAGCACACTCGAGCGTAAGCTCGATGGCGAAAACAAACTGGTGATTGAGAGCTGGGAAGACAAAAAAGTCCGCTACAAAAACCCGGAATATATCTACCAGGTACGTGGCAAAGACATCAAAGTAAAAACCCATACCGAAAGCCTATCGCATCTGCAGATTCCTAAAATCAGTCTGCCGCGTTACCAAGGCTGGGGCGACATCCTCCGTTGGAACCTGCAGGAAAACGTGCCAGGTGAATTCCCTTATACCGCCGGTGTTTTCCCATTCAAACGAGAAAACGAAGACCCAACCCGTATGTTTGCCGGCGAAGGCGGACCAGAGCGCACCAACAAACGCTTCCATTATGTGAGTTTGGGTTTGCCTGCCAAACGACTCAGTACCGCTTTCGACTCGGTAACTTTGTACGGCAACGACCCCGATTACCGCCCCGATATCTACGGAAAAATCGGCAATTCGGGCGTGAGTGTGTGTTGCCTCGATGATGCCAAAAAGCTCTATAGTGGCTTTAATCTTTGCGATCCCGCTACCTCGGTTTCCATGACCATCAATGGTCCGGCACCCATGTTACTCGGCTTCTTTATGAATGCCGCCATCGACCAGCAATGTGAAATTTACATCAAAGAAAACGGCCTTGAAAAAGAGGTAGAAGCCAAAATCGAAGCCATCTACAAAGCTAAAGGCGTAAAGCGACCGAAATACAATGCCAGCGCACTACCGGAAGGCAACAATGGTTTGGGCTTGATGTTGCTCGGTGTAACCGGCGACCAGGTCTTACCCGCTGAGCTCTATGCGCAAATCAAAGCACGCACCCTCAGCTCGGTACGCGGAACCGTACAGGCTGACATATTGAAAGAAGACCAGGCCCAGAATACCTGCATTTTCAGCACCGAATTTTCACTGCGTTTGATGGGCGATGTGCAGTCGTTTTTCATCGACCACAATGTGCGCAATTTTTACTCGGTATCTATCAGCGGTTACCACATTGCCGAAGCGGGTGCCAATCCCATCTCGCAGCTTGCGTTTACGCTGGCCAACGGCTTTACTTTTGTAGAATATTATGTTAGTCGGGGCATGGACATCAATAAATTTGCACCCAACCTCAGCTTTTTCTTCAGCAATGGTACCGATCCGGAATATTCCGTGATTGGTCGGGTTTCGCGCCGCATTTGGGCCAAAGCCATGAAGCTTAAATACAAAGCCGACGAGCGCAGTCAGATGCTGAAATACCACATCCAGACCAGCGGCCGTTCACTACATGCCCAGGAAATCGACTTTAACGATATCCGTACCACACTTCAGGCGCTGTATGCCATTTACGACAACTGTAATTCGCTGCATACCAATGCCTACGACGAAGCCATCACCACGCCTACCGAAGAATCGGTACGCCGGGCCATGGCCATCCAGCTCATCATCAACAACGAATTGGGCCTCGCTAAAAACCAAAACCCCAACCAGGGTTCTTTCATCATCGAGGAACTCACCGATTTGGTGGAAGAAGCCGTGTTGGCCGAATTCGACCGCATCACCGAACGTGGCGGCGTACTGGGTGCCATGGAAACCATGTACCAGCGCAACAAAATTCAGGAAGAGTCGATGTATTATGAAATGCAAAAGCATACCGGCGAACTCCCGATTATTGGCGTAAATACCTTCCTCAGCAGCAAAGGGTCGCCTACCATACTACCACAGGAAGTAATTCGCGCCACCACCGAAGAAAAGGAGGCTCAGATTGAAACCCTGCGTTTGCTCGGTGAACGGAACGGCGAAAAATCGGCTGAAATGATTGCCCGAATTCAGGAAGTGGCTGTTCAAAACGGCAATGTCTTCGAAGCATTGATGGAAGCTACCAAATATTGTTCACTGGGACAGATCACCAGGGGGTTGTATGAGGTAGGCGGACAGTACCGCAGAAATATGTAGCCCAAAAGCGGACTCCGGTCCGCTTTTTTTACGACTGGCATGATTTTTCCTTAAAGCGGATTCGACAACCCAACTTTATGAAAAAGCTTAGCCTGCTCCTACTGCTCTTTGCAGCATTTCAAGCCTGTAAAACCCCCGATATTCGGGTGCATCCCGAATTAAAAGCCGAATCAACCCGCTATGAAGTCAAAGGCCGCCAGGGCTGGATGATCAATCAGGTGGTCACTTTTGGTGAATACAATACCAGTCGCATCAAACGTGGCTGGACCGTAAAATACGACCTCCCTTTTATCGTCCGATTTCAAGGCGCGAGTGAAAAGCTGTCGTACACCCAATACGATGCCGACAGCAACCGGGCAGAAGTCTCGGCCATTGGCAAATTCCGGAATACGGAGCTACCCATCATTAACGACTATTTTGGTATTCCGTTGAATTACAAACATTATTTCGCAGGCACCGTTTATGTGCCTTCCTCGGGCCGGAATTATGATTTTATCCTATATAATCCAACCACCAACTGGGTTTTACTCAAAACCAACGGCTACGTCAAAGGAAATCAACTCGATTACAACATTGTGGGTGTTCGGAAACTGGAAGGCAAAAAATACTGGGGCATAGAAAACCTGGGCTATGAATTTTATGATGGACCACAGGCCCGGGCCGCAGTAGAAGTGATTAATAAAGGGAAGGTATGGCTGCACGATGCCTTAAGTCAGGAACACAAACTTGTCATGGCTGCCGTAGCCACTGCTTTGATGATCCGCAACAGTGAATTGGATGAGCCCATTGAACAAATCCCGCCAACAAACTGAACAAAGCAGAGCTAAACGCTGTTAGCAAAGTCTAAAAATTGGTTTTATGTTGTACACACTGCTTTTAAGTCTGCTTATCATGCTTACTCCTGCTACCAAGTCGGTTTACGACTACACCTTTAAATCTATCGATGGCAAAGAAATGTCGTTGGCCCAGTTCAAGGGCAAAAAAATACTGGTCGTGAATACCGCTTCTGAATGTGGCTATACCAAACAATACAAAGATTTGGAAGCCTTGTACAAAAAATACGGCAATAAGTTGGTAGTCATTGGCTTCCCTTGCAACGACTTTGGTGGACAGGAACCCGGCAGTGAGAAAGAAATAGCTGAGTTTTGCGAAAAAAACTTTGGCGTAAGTTTTCCGTTGGCAGAAAAAATCGTCATCAAAGGAGATAAACGCCACCCGCTCTACCAATGGTTGATGAGCAAAAATCTGAATGGGGTGAAAGATGCGGAAGTACGTTGGAATTTCACCAAATTCCTGCTCGACGAAAATGGCCAGCTGCTGGACGTCTTCCCCTCTTCTGTTTCGCCTCTCGATGATAAAATTGTAGCCAAGCTGTAGTAGTCGCTAAATTTGAATTCCGGGCTGATTTCTCTTCTAAGAAATCAGCCCGTTTCTTTTAAAGTGACAGAAACAACAATGTAACATTTCTGATAGGCTGAGGGGGGTGGTATTTGTATCTTTACACAATTTTTAGGTCTGATGTGGGTTAAACTGGCGCGATTTATACTTAGAAACCGATTGACATTATTGGTCGTTTTGGGGCTAACTACAGGCTTTATGCTCTGGAATGCGGTTCAGGTCAAAATGTCGTACGAAGGCACCCAACTCATACCTGCTGATGACCCTGATTTCATAGCTTACGAAGAGTTTCGCCAGACATTTGGGGTAGATGGTAACATTATGGTAGTCGGAGTACAGACTGACGACCTGTTTCAAATCGAATTTTTCAACGATTGGGCCAAACTCACCGAAAAAGTGGAGGGCCTGCCCATGGTGAAAGAAGTAATTTCTATTGCCAATTTGCCCGCACTGCAGAAAAATGCCGTGACCCGTCGTTTTGACTTCAAGCCCATAGTTGATCGTTTACCACAAAACCAGGATGAATTAGATGCCATAGCCTTTGCCTTGGGCAACAATAAATTATACGATGGCATTTTGCTCAATCAGGAGACGAATACCACGCTCATGGCCATCAGTTTCGACAAGGCCGTACTCAATTCGCCAGAGCGGATAACAGCCGTCAATGAAATTGAAAAAGTGGTAGATGCATTCGGCATACAACATGATGTGGAAGTGCATTATTCGGGGCTGCCTTACATCCGAACCATATTTGCAACCAAAATTGCCGATGAGTTGCGTCTTTTCAGTGTACTTGCCGTACTCGTTACTGCCATTGTCATGTTCCTGTTTTTCAGGTCCTTTTCTACTGTTTTCTTTTCGGTTTTGGTAGTGGTAATAGGAGCCATCTGGGCCATGGGCTTAATCCATTTGCTCGGTTATAAACTCACCATGCTCACCGGCTTGATTCCGCCACTTATCGTGGTTATTGGTATACCCAATTGTGTGTATTTACTCAATAAATACCACGATGAATTCAAAAAACACGGCAACAAAATCAAAGCGCTCAGTCGCATCATTGAAAAAATCGGAATAGCCACCCTCATCACCAATGCAACTACAGCCATCGGTTTTGGTGTATTTTATCTTACCGACAGCACCGCTCTCAAGGAGTTTGGTCTGGTGGTATCGATCAGCATCATGCTGGTTTTTCTGGTGTCGATAGTTTTGATTCCTGCGGTATTCAGCTTTCTCCCCTCACCTGAACGCAAACAAATTCAGCACCTGGAGAACAAAAAGGTAAACAGCATCATCAACTGGTTCATTCAATTAAGTACAAGCCATAGAAATATCGTTTTTGCAGTATCTGCCAGCATTTTTATAGCCGCAATCGTTGGCATGACCCGGCTTTCAGCGCTCAGTTTTATTGTGGATGACATTCCCAAACATGACCGGGTATATACCGACCTGAAATTTTTCGAAAAACATTTCAAAGGTGTCATGCCCTTTGAAATTCTCATTGATACCGGTCGTAAAGGTGGCGCTCAGTCGCCTATGCAATTGCAAAAAGCCGAAGAAGTGCAGGCCATCTTCCAGGAATACCCCAATTTCGCCAAACCCATCTCGCTCATTGAGGTTATAAAAGCCGCCAACCAGGCCTATTTTAACGACAATGCCGATTATTACCGCTTGCCGAACAGTCAGGAACGCAATTTTGTATTGCCCTACCTCATGCGTTCTCAAACCGGTTCCAGCACAGCCGTCAGTGCTTTGACCGACAGCAGCCGCCGGCTCATACGCATCAGCATGAGCATGTCGGATGTGGGTACCCATGCCATGCGCGATTTGTTCGAAGCCGTCAAACCTCGTATCGACAGCATTTACGAAGGCACTCAGAATAAGGTGAGTTATACCGGCAACAGCCTGATTTTTCTGAAAGGTAACAACTACCTCATCAACAGTCTGATCAGCAGTCTCGGACTGGCTTTTGCCTTAATAGCCTTCATTATGGGTGGGCTATTCCGCTCCTGGCGCATCATTCTCATCTCGATGATACCGAATATTTTGCCGCTAATGGTCACGGCAGGCACCATGGGTTATCTGGGTATTGCTCTGAAACCTTCAACCGTGCTCATATTTTCAATTGCCTTTGGTATTGCTGTCGACGATAGCATTCACTTCCTCACCAAATACAGGCAAGAGCTGGAACGCCACAATTGGGACATCCGTCGGACGGTAATTACTGCACTGCAAGAAACCGGACCAAGCATGCTTTATACCAGCATTATCCTGTTCTTTGGTTTCATCATTTTTTCTGCCTCCAACTTCGGTGGCACCATTGTTTTAGGCATCATGACAAGTACCACCCTATTGGTTGCCATGTTCGCCAATTTGATAATTTTGCCCTCGCTTTTGTTGAAGTTCGACCAACGAGATAAACGTGGCATGCTCATCTCTGCCGCTTCCAAAACTGTTACATGAAGACCAAAAAATATCCCGAACACAAACAGCTCGATCTGAGTGCGGTCAATATATCCGTACGTCAATTCTGGAAAGATGAGCGCATCTTCGAAAAAAGTATCGAAAGTCGGGCCGGAGCGCCTGCTTTTGTGTTTTATGAAGGACCGCCATCGGCCAATGGCATACCCGGAATTCACCATGTAATGTCGCGGGCAATTAAGGACATTTTTTGTCGCTACCAAACCATGTTGGGCAAACAAGTCAAGCGTAAATCGGGCTGGGATACCCACGGTTTGCCCATTGAGCTGCAGGTTGAAAAAAAACTAGGCATTACCAAGGATGATATCGGCAAACCCGGTCAGGTAAGCGTGGAAGAATACAACAAACTTTGTCGCGAAGATGTGATGAAGTTCACCGGTTTGTGGGAAGAGCTGACGGAGCAGATGGGCTATTGGGTGGATTTGAAAGACCCTTATGTAACCTACGAAAACGACTATATCGAGTCGGTTTGGTGGTTACTGAAACAGTTGTTCGAGAAAGATTTGCTTTATAAGGGATATTCTATTCAGCCTTATTCTCCGGCAGCAGGTACGGGATTGAGTTCGCACGAACTCAATCAGCCAGGTACTTATCGAGATGTGAAGGATACTTCGGCTGTGGTGCAGTTCCGACTAATTCAAAATTCAAAATTTCAAATTCAAAATTTGGTGGGGCAGGAGATAGATACAGATGTATTTTTTCTCGCCTGGACGACTACACCCTGGACCTTACCTTCGAATACGGCTTTGGCGGTGGGCGCGAAAATCGACTATATAGTCGTCAGGAGTTTTAATCCTTACACCCATCTTCCGGTTACGCTGGTCTTGGCTAAAGAGCTTTTGAGCAAACATTTTAAAGCTGAAGCCGCTGAGTTGACGCTCGACAGTTATGAAGCCGGTCAAAAAAGCATTCCCTATCAGGTTCTTGCTACCATCAGTGGCAAAAAACTGGCAGGATTGAGCTACGAACAACTCCTCCCTTATGCCCAACCTACCGATGGCGATGCTTTCAAGGTCATACTGGGTGATTTTGTAACCACCGAAGACGGAACGGGTATCGTGCATATTGCACCCAGTTTTGGCGCAGATGACTTTAGAGTGGCCAAACAAAACGGCATCGGTAGCCTGACGCTGGTCGATAAAACCGGGCGTTTTACAGCGGAGGTCGCCGACCCCGTTTTCCCGCTGGCAGGTAAATTTGTGAAAGAAGCCTACCTCAGTGATGCTGAAAAAGCTGCTGAACTGCTCGACCAGCAGGAAAAGCTAAAAAACATCATTCCGAACCTCAGTAAGTATTTGAGTGTGGATGAACTCATCACACTCAAACTCAAACTCGAGAACAAGGCCTTCAAAATAGAACGTTACGAACACAGCTACCCGCATTGCTGGCGTACCGATAAACCTATTTTATATTACCCGCTTGATTCCTGGTTTATTCGCACTACCGCCTACAAAGACCGCATGGCGGAACTCAACAAAACCATCAACTGGAAACCCGAAAGCACCGGCACCGGTCGTTTTGGGAATTGGTTGGAGAACCTGGTCGACTGGAACCTCAGCCGCAGCCGCTATTGGGGTACGCCGCTCCCCATCTGGCGCACCGCCGATGGCAGCGAAAGCAAGTGTATTGGCTCAATCGCCGAGCTGAAGGCCGAAATGGCCAAAGCCACCGCCGCCGGCATCCAGAACCCCACCAATATCGCCGACTTACACCGGCCTTATGTGGATGATGTCGTCCTGCTTAGCAGTAAAGGTGAGCTCATGCAACGGGAATCCGACCTCATCGACGTTTGGTTCGACTCAGGGGCCATGCCTTATGCCCAACACCATTACCCCTTTGCCACAAACAGTCTGGAAAACCTCTACCCTGCCGATTTTATCGCCGAAGGTGTAGATCAAACTCGAGGCTGGTTTTTCACCTTGCATGCCATATCGGTAATGCTGTTTGATTCAGTGGCATATAAAACCGTAGTATCGAACGGCCTGGTGCTCGATAAAGACGGAAATAAGATGTCGAAACGTTTGGGCAATACCGTCGACCCTTTCAAAACCATAGCTACTTATGGGGCCGATGCCACACGCTGGTATATGGTGAGTAATTCTCAACCCTGGGATAACCTCAAGTTCGATGCAGAAGGCATCAAGGAAGTACAACGTAAATTTTTCGGCACCCTGTACAATACTTATGGCTTTTTTGCACTCTATGCCAATATCGACGACTTCAAATATGCCGAAGCCGATATTAAAACTGAAGATCGCCCGGAAATTGATCGTTGGGTGCTCTCCTTACTTAATACACTTATTCAGGAAGTTGGCGAGAGTTATGCCAGTTACGAGCCAACCCGTGCTGCCCGCGCTATTCAAACTTTTGTTGATGAACATTTGAGCAATTGGTATGTGCGTCTGTGTCGCCGCCGCTTTTGGAAAGGCGAATACAATAGCGATAAAATCAGTGCCTATCAAACGCTTTATCGCTGTTTGGAAGTCATTAGTCAATTGATGGCTCCAATCGCACCATTTTATGCGGAACAGCTCTTCTGCGATTTGAATGGGATGACCGGTCGTCACCGGGAAACATCGGTTCACCTCAGCTACTTTCCACAGGTGGACACCCAACTCATCGATCGCGACTTGGAAGCCCGTATGCAACTGGCGCAGGACATTTCATCCTTGGTACTTTCCCTGCGCAAACGTGAAAATCTGAAGGTCCGTCAGCCATTGCAACGCATTTTGGTACCGGTTACTTACCCTGAAATGCAACTGCAAGTGGAACAGGTTGCTGATCTCATTCTCAGTGAGGTGAATGTGAAGGCCATCGAATTTATCACCGATACTACCGGCATGGTGACGAAAAAAATCAAACCGAACTTCAAGGCGCTCGGCCCGAAATATGGTCAGCATATGAAGGCCATTGCTGCAGCTGTGGCTACTTTTGGGCAAGAAGACATCCTACGTTTGGAGCGTGATGGACGTTATCCGCTCAGCATCAGCGGTCAAACCATTGACTTAAGCACCGAAGATGTGGATATTTTGTCGGAAGATATACCGGGTTGGTTGGTAGCTTCACAGGGTAAATTAACGGTAGCGCTCGACGTTAACTTGACAGATCAGTTAAAAGCTGAAGGCATTGCCCGCGAATTGGTGAATAGAATACAAAAGTTGCGAAAAGATAGCGACTTCGAAATCACCGATCGAATCGTGGTAGAGCTTGAAGATCATGATTATGTAAAGGGAGCTGCAGAGCATTTTAAAACGTATATTTGCACCGAAATTCTGGCCACAGCTTTAACGTTGGTGTCGGATTTCAAAAATGGTCATACCGTCATTGAAATTGATGAACAGGAGATCAAAATCGCTTTAAAACGATAGTCATGGAAAACAAAATCGAAAAGAGCCGCTACAGCGACGAGGAACTCCTCGAGTTCAAAGCTGTAATTCTTGAAAAACTCGAAGCTGCGCGTTCCGAATTCAAATATTATCAGGATCAGTTGATGAATTCGAATGAGAACGGCACCGACGATACATCAAATTCATACGTAACCCTCGAAGAAGGTTCCGTGACCATGGATAAAGAGCATTACAGCCAGCTGGCATCGCGTCAGCGGAAATTTATCGACCATTTGGAGAATGCTCTGATACGTATTGAAAACAAAACTTACGGTATTTGTCGTGAAACCGGCAAATTGATCCCCAAGGAGCGTTTGATGGCGGTACCACATGCTACGCTTTCGATGGAAGCCAAACTGAAACAGGGCTAAGCCTTGCAAAAGAAACATATTCCCTTTGTAGTCGTAAGCCTGGTCCTGTTGGTGGATCAGGCTTCTAAGCTTTTGGTTAAAACCCAAATGTTTTTGGGTGAGTACTTCTATGTTTTAGGTAAGTATTTCCAGATATATTTCATTGAGAACAACGGCATGGCTTTCGGCTATGAATTTGCCGGGGATTATGGCAAATTGTTCCTAACCCTATTCCGTATTGGTGCTGTAGGTTTTATCGGCTATTACATCTATAAAATTGTTCGTAGGCCTGCCACACCAAAAGGTGCAGTAGTCGCCATGTCGCTCATTTTGGCCGGTGCTTTTGGCAATATCATCGATTCTGTTTTTTACGGCGTTGCCTTTGGCTATGAGCGTTTGTTCCATGGACGCGTGGTAGATATGCTTTATTTTCCCCTCTGGGAAGGATTTCTGCCCCAGTGGATCCCGTTTATGGGAGGTGACTACTTCATCTTTTTCCGACCGGTTTTTAATATCGCCGATGCCAGTATTTCTACCGGTGTGTTGATGATACTGCTTTTTCAAAAGAAGTATTTCGCAGCAGCAGAAGAGAAGGAAGTCGCTTAACCGCTCGGGCCGCGGTCGACCTGGCCGCGGTCGCATCAGCATAAGTTAACTTTATTGGATTTCCTATTTCGACTCGGCTTAACGGTCGACCTTGGGAAATTACTCTTCAGGCAACCGTCAGACCGAGTCCGGATAGGCTGGTATGAAGTTTCCGCTACGTTAGAAAGAACCAGGCCAACTTGTTACTTTCGAGGCAAGTATTATTGCGAAACGCGCATACCCAGCTCTCACTGCTCAGAAGTTATTAATTTAAGTAGATGAAGCGCTTCCAAGTCTATTTTCTTGAATGCTCTGATGGCACCATTTATACTGGCGTTACAAGTCAGTTGCACATCCGACTTTGGCAGCACGAAAACGGATTTTACCCGGAAAGTTATACTGCCAAAAGGCTCCCTGTAAAATTTTTAGGACAAATCCCATTCCACAATGCCATGGATGCCATTCGATTTGAAAAACAGGTCAAAAAATGGCGTGCATCAAAAAAAAGAGCCATTGCACTGGGAAATGTTCTGGATGTGCATTATCTGGCGAAGAAGTATACTCCTCGGAGGTGAGGCTGCCTTGGTCGACCTGGCCGCGTTCGCATCAGCATAAGTTAACTTTATTGGATCTCCTATTTCGACTCGGCCTGACGGTCGACCTTGGGAAATTACTCTTCAGGCAACCGTCAGCTCGAGTCCGGATAGGTGAATGCTGAAAGAACTGATGCTGTTGAATGGAACGAGAGCAGGGTGCCTTCGACTCGGCCTACGGTCGACCTTGGGAAATTACTCTTCAGGCAACCGTCAGCTCGAGTCCGGATAG
>DAIQOK010000002.1:127785-127895 GCA_036787895.1 Bacteroidota bacterium
GTGAATGCTGAAAGAACTGATGCTGTTGAATGGAACGAGAGCAGGGTGCCTCCGGCTCGGCTTAACGGTCGACCTTGGGAAATTACTCTTCAGGCAACCGTCAGACCGAG
>DAIQOK010000002.1:127995-135894 GCA_036787895.1 Bacteroidota bacterium
CGGTCGACCTTGGGAAATTACTCTTCAGGCAACCGTCAGACCGAGTCCGGATAGGTGAATGCTGAAAGAACTGATGCTGTTGAAACAATGACTCAAATAAAATTAACTCAAAGCAACCGTCAGGCCGAGTCCAGATAGGCTGCAGCCGAAAGTTCCTGCGCTGTCGGAAGGAACGAGGCCCGGTTGCGTGCGAATTATTTCCTAATTTAGCCTTATGACCTACTACACCCTCAGCCGTGACCCGGAGCGGGGTCGGCATATATTGGTTAATATCCGCTTCGCTACTTATGGTGCCGGCCGGCTGGCTCTGGAGTTGCCCAATTGGCGACCGGGTCGCTATGAACTGGCTAACTATGCCCGAAATGTAGTCGGTTTTTCAGCAAAAACTTTAGATGGACAAGCGTTAAGCTATACCAAAAACAGCCGACTGGTTTGGGAAATTGAAACCGAAGGTGCCAAAGAGATAGCCGTTAGTTACAGTTATTATGCAAACCAACCCGATGCCGGGGCTTGTTGGGTGGATGATGACTTGTTTTATGTCAATCCGGTGAATTGCCTCATGTATACAGCAGCTTCCAGAAGCCATAATTGCAGTATGGAGCTGCAGCTTAAGGCAGGTGAACAAATAGCAACTGGCATGAAACGAACTTCTACCGGCTTTTTGGCCGAGGATTTTGACGAGCTGGTTGATTGTCCCTTACTCTGTAGCGAACATTTACAGCACCATGCCTTTCAGGTAGATGATGTAGCCTATCACCTTTGGTTTTATGGCATTAACGAAATACCCTGGGAGCAAGTCACACGCGATTTTATTGCTTTTACCAAAGTACAACACCGATGTATGGGTGAATTGCCGGTCAAGGAATTCCATTACCTTAACCTCATTCTTCCCTTCAAATTTTACCATGGAGTAGAGCATCGAAATTCAACAGTTATTGCCTTAGGACCGGCAATCGACGTATTTACCAACCTCTACAGCGAGTTGTTGGGTGTAAGTTCCCATGAATTATTCCATAGCTGGAATGTGAAATACATCAAACCAGCTGAATTTACTCCTTACGATTACAGCAGGGAGAATTATTCGCCTCTGGGCTATGTTTATGAGGGATTTACGACCTATTATGGCGATTTATTCCTCCACAAATCGGGTGTTTTGGACTGGCCGGCCTATGCCAGAGAGGTGAATGCCTACCTCAAACGTCATTTCGATAATTATGGCCGCTACAATCACAGTCTCCACGAATCGAGTATAGATACCTGGGTAGATGGTTATGGCGGACCTGCTGCGCCCAATCGCAGGGTATCCATCTACGCCGAGGGGATGCTTAATGCCATGATATTGGATTTGAGCATTCGCCAAAACACCAACAACGAACATTCGCTCGACGACCTGATGCGTGCGCTCTATGCCGACGCCAAAGCCGGAAAAACCTACAACGAAGCCAGTATTCTTGCCCATCTACATAAATTAACCGGCCAGAATTACCGCTACTCCTTCGAAAAACACTACCACAAGCCCATTTCTCTCGAATTAGAATTAAATCGGGCACTTTCCTTCGTAGGCTGCTGCCTCGTTGCCCGCATCCATCCCGACCCGATTGCAGCCTGGTTGGGGGTTATGGGCACCGATGCCGACGGCTGGCGAACAATTACCGCAATTGCTCCGGGATCACCGGCAGCGAAAGCAGGTTTGATGGTTGAGGATAAATTCTCACTCGAAAATCATACGACTAAAGCCGATTGGAAAGAAGGTGAGTCGACCGAATTAGTCTGGGTTAATCGCCTGCAACGCCAACAAAAAGCGAGGGTTACTCACAACGAAACCAGCTATTTCACCAGCTATGTGCTTGAAAGGTCGAAAAGTATCAGTTCGGAACAGCAAGCTGCTTTTGAACGGTGGACACAGTGTTAACACAAAAAAGGTCGGCAATTGCCGACCTTTTTGTCTTCATTAGCCAGGAAAGAATTATCCCCGGCCCATGCTCATGAGGAATTCCTCATTACTCATGGTACCCTTCATATTGCTCAACAGCAATTCCATGGCTTCCTGGCTGTTCATATCAGCGAGGTGATTACGTAATACCCACATCCGCTGTAAAGTCTCCTTATCCAGCAACAGATCTTCGCGGCGTGTACTGGAGGCAATGACATCGATGGCCGGATAAATGCGTTTGTTCGACAATTTGCGATCAAGCTGTAATTCCATATTACCAGTACCCTTAAATTCTTCAAAAATCACCTCGTCCATTTTGGAACCGGTATCAATAAGGGCGGTAGCAAGTATGGTGAGTGAGCCGCCATTTTCGATATTCCGGGCGGCTCCAAAAAATCGTTTGGGTTTGTGCAAGGCATTGGCATCAACACCTCCTGAAAGAATTTTACCGGAAGCAGGCGCTACGGTATTGTAAGCCCGGGCCAGCCGGGTGATAGAGTCGAGTAATATCACCACATCGTGACCACATTCTACCATACGTTTCGCCTTTTCGAGCACAATATTGGCTACTTTGACGTGTTTATCGGCTGGTTCATCGAAAGTGGATGCGATAACTTCGGCCTTTACACTGCGCGCCATGTCGGTTACCTCCTCAGGGCGTTCATCGATGAGGAGGATGATGAGGTAAACTTCGGGGTGGTTGTACGCAATGGCATTGGCTACATCTTTTAACAAGAAGGTTTTACCGGTTTTCGGCTGAGCTACTATCAAACCTCGCTGACCTTTACCAATAGGCGTAAACAAATCCATGATACGCATGCTAAGATTATCGCCTTTGTGCGACAATTTGAGTCGTTGGTTCGGGAAAAGTGGGGTTAAAAAGTCGAAGGGCACCCTGTCTCGGATTTCCTGGGGCGTTTTACCGTTGATGATGTCAATTCGACTGAGGGCAAAGTACTTTTCGCCTTCTTTTGGTGGACGAACGCCACCACGTATGGTATCGCCAGCTTTGAGGCTGAACTGTTTGATTTGATTGGAGGCTACATAAACATCGTCGGGTGAGCCGAGATAGTTGTAGTCGGAAGAGCGCAAAAAGCCATAACCATCGGGCATAAGCTCCAGCACCCCTTCGTGTACGGCAATGTTTTCGAAGGCATATTGATCACGCAATTGATTACGATCATTGCGGTCATATCTGTCGTTACGATCAGGACGGTCCTGTCTTTCCGGGCGCTCTGGTCGGTCGTTGCGCTCCAGACGGTCAGCTTGTGGCCGTTCTCCGCGATCTGGTCGGTTGTTGCGGTCGAAACGTTCATTCCGTTCAGGTCGGGGACTAGCTTCCTGGCGGTTGCGGTCAAATCGCTCCCGATTTTCGCCATCGGCATGGCGTGGCCGGTTATCCGCTTCAGCTGAACGGTTGGGTCGCTCAAAACGCGGTCGTCCTACGCCATGTGGTTTGGATTCAGCCGGCTGATCTTCGGCAGAGCTTGTTTCTGCGTTGGCATATGTTGAAGCGCTTGATTCTTCCTGGGTGCTTTCAGTTGCTAATGCTCTTTCGGCTGCCAGCTTTGCTTCGCTTTCCGCTGCTTTTTCGGCTGCTACCGTGGCTTCAAACTGATCATAAACGCTCGATTCGGCATCAAATGCAGCCACACCGGCATCAAAAAGAGTGCTGTTAGCGGTACTGTTTTTGGCAGGGCGTCCCCGACGTTTAGGGGCGACTTCAGCAGCTGAGGTTGTGATTTCGACAGTGCTTTCTTCTACTGCCTTGGTTTTGGTGGCAGTGCCTTTGGGTCTGCCTCGTTTTTTTTCTTCTGACACAAGTGTGCGTTAATTGTGAATAGACTTTATGGATTTGGCTGTCTCGGTAAATACCTGAGCGCAGTTCTAATAAGCTTGGATTGGGGGAAGGTTAAATGAACAACGCCTGCTGGGCGTCAAAAACCTGAACAATTATAAAGAATCCGTAGCAAAAAGCAAACCTTTTCTTAAAAAACCCAGCGTAAACTCAAAGCTAACTCGGCATTTACGCCGGCATCACCAGTCACTACAGCATAAGGCCGGAGTGAAAAATCGATGTTAACAGGCAAATAGGGCAAATAATAGCAGCTACCTACAATCATATCCATGGCCAAACGCTGCCCGTCGTTCCAGCCACCTAAACTTCCACCCAATCCATAATAGGTATAAAAACCGGGCATAAACCGTTGCTGTAACTTTTCGTACAATGCTGTAAAGAGCAAACTTTGCTTCGATTTGGTGAAAAGCAGTTCAAATCCCTGCTCTCCAATATTCTTTTCCCGAAGGTAAAAGCGATAACTCAAGGCAGTTGCTGCGCCATAACGCAGGCCAAATTCACTGCCCAGCGGTTTTTGTTGGGCAGATAAGTCGGTAGCCAAGCACATAAAGCCCAAAAATAAAACACAGAGCAACCCTCCTTTGCGGGCCTTTTGATTATTTTGCAGGCCATATCCGACTATGAACAACTTCTTTCGCAACTTATTTGGTCTTTTGCTGCTTGGGTTACTTCCGTTTTTGAGTCTGTCGCAACCGAACATCGACAGCCTCAAAAATGCAGCACAAAAAGCTGATTTAGAAAAGCAGGTTGAAATTTATATTCAGCTGGGCAAATATTATCGGGATGTGAATTCCGACAGCGCCCTGTTTTATGCCAACAAAATCATCAAAGTAGGCGCCTCCTCAGCTGCCATGCTGGCCGAAGGCCATGCTTTGTTTTGTGTAGTATACCGTATCCAAAACAACAATGCTGCGGCCATTAAACATGGTCTGAGGGCAGTGGCTTACTACAAACAAGTAAAAGACAGTGCAGGACTTTCGGCTGTATACTCCAATTTGGGCAATGCTTATTTCTTCAATAACAACCTGAAAGTTTCGCTCGAATACCAGCTCCGCGCCCTCAAAATGAAAGAGGCACTGAACCAACCCAATGGAGTTGCCAGTGTTTTGGTGAATATCGGCAACATTTATATCCGGCAAGAGCAGTTTGAGCTCGCTCGTGACCATTATAAAAGAGCCCTCGATATTTTTATCAATCAGAAAAACCTCATGGGTATCAGTTACTGCCGCAACAATTTGGGTGTAATTGCTGAAAGCCTGGGAGATATTGAGCTGGCGCTTGAAGAATATATCGAAGGCTATAAAATAGATGAGCAGCTCGGCGACAAAATTGGGATGACCTCCAGCTTTTACAACATTGCCGAGGCCTACAAAAAAACTGGCCGCAAAGCTTTGGCTAAAACTTATTACGAAAAAGCCAATAGCATGGCGCGTGAGGTAGGCGACCAAACCCGCATTTCTACCAGCCTTTCCAATTTAGCAGCGCTGGCCCTGCAAAACGGTCAGGGTATGGAAGCCAAACGACTGAGCGACGAAGCCGTAGCCATTGCTAATGCAAGCGATAATGATGTACTCCGCATCGATGCCTTGAAAGTACAAGTTCAAGTACTTTCGGCTTTAAAACGATTTGAAGACGCTTTTGCCGCCAGTCAGCAATTGCTTGAGGTTACCAAAAGGGTAGATGATGACAATAAAAGTAAAGCACTGACCGAAGCACAGGCTGCTTATGAAGCCGAGCGCAAAAACCAGGAAATCCAGCTTTTGCAAAAAGACAAATCCTTGCAGGAGGTACGACTCAAGCGGCAAAAACTTACTGAGAAAGTTTATATTGGCGCCATCTTCGTTTTTATCGTATTGCTGTTTTTCATCATCAATAGGTACCAGCTCATCCGTAAAAACGAATTGTTGCTGCAAAAAATGAATACGTCGCTCGAAAATAAAGTCCATGAGCGAACCAAAGCCTTACAAGATGCCCTCGAGCGCGCCGAAAAGGCCGATAAACTTAAAACCTTCTTTCTCTCCAATCTGAATCACGAATTACGAACGCCGATGAATGGCATCATAGGCATGTCTGATTATTTATATGAAAACCTGACCGACCCGGATAAAAAACAGCTCGCGCAATCTTTGCTAGATAACAGCAAAAGGCTGTCAGAAACCCTTTCAGCAGTGATTGAGCTTTCAGGACTTGAGGCCAGTGGTGAGCTGTTGCAATGGCAGCCAACCAACCTTATTGCCGTTGCAAAATCAGCTATTGCCCGTCATGAAAACGAAGCGCAACAAAAAGGGCTGAAACTTGAATTGGTACATTTTTCAGACGAAGTTATTATCCCGGCCGATGCCAAAATCCTCAGCCGCATACTCGACAGTTTGTTGCACAATGCCATCAAATTCACGGAAAAAGGACATATTGTACTTGAAGTAAGTCGCCAGCAACAAGGTGAGATGCGCTATATCGATATACGCGTTCGCGATACCGGTTTAGGCATTGCGAAAGAAAACCTGGAGCATATATTCGAAGCTTTCCGCAAAGGCGATGAGGTACTTTACCGCGGCTACGAAGGTTTGGGCATAGGCTTAACGCTGGCTCGAAAATACACTCAATTGCTCGATGGTCATTTATCTGTTGATTCAGAGCTTGGTCGTGGCGCGCAATTTACAATTCGCCTGCATCAACAGCCGCTGAGCTGAGTGCTTTTCCTTAGTTTTGCACCGCAATCTTATTTCGCATGCTGCTTTTACAAACCCTCCGTCAGTATCCTGCATTTGTCATCGAACGCCTCCAGCTCAAAGGCGTACGCGATGCTGCTGAACTCGTTCAGGCCGTTTTGACCAACGATGACCAGAAAAAAACTACGAAAACCCAACTCGACCAGCTTTTAGCCGAACAGAATCAGCTCGCCCGCGAAATTGGTCAGTTGATGAAAGCGGGAGATAAAAGCCAGGCCGAACAGCTCAAGGAGAAGGTTACCGGTCTGAAAGAAGAAGCCAAAGCGCTTGAAATGGACTTAGAAGGTCTGGAAAAGACGCAATACGATTTGTTGGTGCGTTTGCCCAATCTCCCCGGACCATTGGTACCCGCCGGAAAAACACCAGAAGACAATGAAATTGTATATCAGGTACCGCAGTTGCCTGAACTGCCGGCAGCTGCCTTGCCGCATTGGGAGCTGGCCAAAAAATACGATCTCATTGACTTCGAACTCGGTGTTAAAATTACCGGAGCGGGTTTCCCCGTTTATAAAGGCAAGGGCGCCCGTTTACAGCGTGCACTCATCAACTATTTCCTCGACTGTGGTATTGCAGAAGGTTATTTCGAAGTTCAGCCGCCCATACTTGTCAATGAAGCTTCGGGTTTTGGTACCGGTCAGCTGCCTGACAAGGAGGGGCAAATGTACCATGCCGGCATCGACAACCTTTACCTCATTCCGACAGCTGAAGTGCCGGTGACTAATTTGTATCGCGATGTGATTTTGAAGGAAGATGACTTCCCAATCAAAAACGTAGCCTATACCCCATGTTTCCGCCGTGAGGCTGGTTCGTATGGCAAAGATGTTCGCGGCTTAAACCGCCTGCACCAGTTCGATAAAATCGAAATTGTTCAAATACAGCATCCCGATAAATCCTACGATACTTTAGAAGAAATGCGTGCTTATGTCGCCCGTTTGGTGGCTTCGTTGGGTTTGCCTTACCGCGTTTTACGTTTATGTGGGGGAGATATGAGTTTTGCTTCGGCCATGACTTACGACTTTGAAGTATGGAGCGGCGCCCAAGAACGTTGGCTCGAAGTGAGTTCAGTATCGAATTTTGAGGCCTACCAAAGCAACCGCCTCAAACTGCGTTACAAAGCTGCCGATGGCAAAAATCACCTGGCACATACCTTGAATGGCTCCGCCATGGCCCTGCCTCGTATTGTTGCTGCCCTGCTCGAAAATTACCAGACAGCCGATGGCATACGTATTCCGGAGGTATTGCAGCCTTATACGGGCTTTGCGGTGATTGATTAGTGCCGTGCGGGCGTCGACTGCTGCGCTGACCACTTGCACCTTGCGGTGCTGTCTACACGCTACGCTGACCACGGCGTTGTTTTGCCCTTCGGGCGTCCATAGTCG
>DAIQOK010000002.1:135994-191116 GCA_036787895.1 Bacteroidota bacterium
ATACGTGTCCCGTCTTTACGGGAGTCCATGGCGTTGCTGGTCTCTACTGTCCGCTCGCACTTGGCGGTGCTGTCCACACGCTACGCTGACCACGGTGTTGTTTTGCCCTGCGGGCGTCCATAGTCGATACGTGTCCCGTCTTTACGGGAGTCCATGGCGTTGCTGGTCTCTACTGTCCGCTTGCACCTGGCGGTGCTGACCACACGCTGCGCTGACCACCGCTGCGCTGGGCTGGACAAATCATGTGGTCAGCGAAGCGTGTGGTCCTTTTCGTGCAGCGAAAAACATGGTCAGCGGAGCGGTGGGCCCAGAGGAAGTAAGCAAAACTTTCAACTGTGCAGTAAACAGAAGCTGCGCATCCAATCAAAGCTGCATTTCGAAAATGTATAGCAAAAAGAAAACCCCCTGTTTTGCGGCAGGGGGTTTGTCATTTTAACCGAAATGTTTAGTGAACCACTACAAAACGGGTAGTATTGAAACCCGTTTTGGTTTTCATTACCATCGAGTAGGTACCATGATTCAGATCTTGTACATCTAGGCGGAAGCTGTCGTGTACGCCGTTCACATTACGTACGCCTGACTTCACTACTCTGCCTGTGATATCCAATATCTGATAATTCATATCTCCCAGGAATTGATCGCCATCTACCTTAATAAGGATATGGTCGCTGGCAGGGTTAGGATAAACCCGAATCTTCAGATCGTTTCTGGTTTCATTTTGCACGCTGGTATTTACCGCCTGGAACTCGACATTGATGGCTGGCATAATTTCACGACCGAAACCGTCAGAGAACCATTGCGTAGTATAGGCAACAACCGCACGTTGGCCAATAAAGGGAACAGTGGTAGTGTAATTCACTTGTTCGTCACAAGCAATGAAGGCTGTTTTAGTGCCAGGATAGTAAACGGAGAAGATATACATGGCCGAATCGCTCATAACAATACCCGGGGTGCTGGTAAATATATCGTCCAGACTCATTTTTTTGAATGCATAACGCTCATTGACGGTGTAGGTATAGAAACCTTCTGCCAATTGGGTTAATTCACTGGCTTCTACAATATTATTCGCATTGGCATCTGCCCATTCGTACATACGCGCCACCATGGCCTCATTATTTAAACTATCGGCAGCGCCGATGGTCAACGCGCCTGTCAAGCTCATTGCCTTTAAACGGCTTCCTTTATTGGCCAGGAAAGTTGCGCCTATTTCAACATCACCACCGCCGGATTTGGTATAACCATTGGTATACATAGGCATGCCGGTAGCAGCGTCAATCCTTCCTTTCGACCAAACTGAATCGGTAATCAGGAAAGTCGTAGTTACGCTGTTGTCATCCGGAAAATCTTCTGTTCCATTACCGGTTACGGTATACTTTAATTGATAGGTGCCCAAACCGTGTGGTGCCGGATCGAAAATGGGGAAACGGAAATTAACGCTGTCGTTCACTGCCATGGTCGCTGCGGTAGTGTCTTGGTTGTAAACTACAGTGCCGTTATAGGTGATATTGGCGTTGATAACCACTGATGTACGATTAGCTGTTCCATAGTTTACAGCACTTACCCCTACCGGCACTTTGTAGCCACCGCCATTGGCCACCTGACTGAGTGGCGTAGCGTAGTTAGGTGCCACTACGACTTCCTGACCGGTCATGCCCAGGTCGTTGGCAAACAAGCCGCGCTTATTACCAATAATACCGGTACAGGTTCCTGCATCAATCGCCGGACGCAATAAAGCAGCCGATTCCTGAGAAATCATCAAGGTAGGAATAGTTACAGCCGCACCATTCGCGCCTGCACCCAATACAATTGGCGCACCGGCAACATTGTTTACAATTACAACTCCAATAGCACCGGCATTCTGGGCATTTAAAGCTTTTAATCCAAATTCACAGCTACCCCGGTACAAAACCACAATTTTGCCAGCACAAGCTGCGGCATTCACCAGTGCATTACAGCCCAAAGAGTCGCCGGCTGTACTATCGCGCCCTACAATGAGCGTTCCTTGTGCCACCGTTGTATCCAGATTATGCCCCCAACCGGTTTCTGAAGAGCGTCCGAAAGGATATTGCCCTTTGAGATTAGCCGGATTGGTTACAAAGAAGGTTATCTGCGCAAATGCGCCACTGCCGATTAGCAGCACAGCCAAAGCTGTTAAGAGTAGATGTTTTTTCATAGTGTATAGGTTTTTAGGTAATCAATAATAAAAATTAACTTTCATTTAACCTTTTTTCACGTCTTATTGATTCGAATTTAACAAAAATCGATTGTAAACCTACAAATCTCTCTTACTTTTTTCAGTCGGAAAAACAACTTAATCTCTTGTAAAGCAATATTTTACCCGGAACACTAACCGAATCATTGATTAGAAAAAATGTTAAAAATCTGCATCGTTGTATTTTTTTAGCCAATAGTTGCAAAAAATGACCAAAAAGCCCTAATTTGGTACTTTCAAACATTCCTCAACATGAAAAAAATTCTATTAATGGCAAGTTTGCTGGCGTTTGGACAAGCCGTCCAGGCCCAGTCGTTGCGCCCGAGCTATGTACCTGCTCTGAAAAGCGCGCAAGAAAATCCGGCCAATGGCCCGGTAACCACTGTAGGCGTTGAAAACACTGTATTGTTCTCAGAAGAGTTCGGTTCAGGTTTGGGCAGCTGGCAGAGTCTTGGTTTTTCAACCATGAACACTACCTCTACTCCCGACACCACCGGCGTATGGGAGTACCGTGGTACTTCAACCGTTCCAACCCGTGCTACCGGTTCACGCGGTGCATATGGCAGTGCTGCTCCTTTGGCATCGCCTACTACAGCCAATGGTTTCGTAGTATTCGATTCTGACTGGTTGGACAATGCCGGTACCGCCGGTGCCTTCGGTTCAGGTGTTTACCCATCTCCACATCGTGGTATGTTGGTGAGCCCTACCATCAACTTAACCGGTCAGTCATTTGTTAATCTTGAATTCTACCAGTACTACCGTCGTTTCGCCGGTCCAGGTGCCGTACAAACCGTACCTGCAACTTATGTTTTGTTCTCAACCAATGGCGGAACAACCTGGTCTGATACCATCATGCTGAACAGCAATATCGCTGTAAATGCTGCTACTACTAATCCGGCCGTTGTTCGTGTAAACGTATCGCCATATATCGGCAACAGCGCTAACGCAAAGATTGCCTTCTTATTTAATGGTGATTACTATGTTTGGATGATCGATGACGTTAAACTCACCGAAATCCCTAACAACGATTTGGCCATTACCTCAACCGTTATGTTGCCTGATACTGCCAACGGCCGTACTATTGAGTATGGTACCTTGCCCATCCAGAACAAAACTCCATTGACTTTCCAGGCGCGTGTTCGCAACAACGGTAAAGTGGCTCAGCCAAATGTACGTTTGAACGTAACGGTTGCCGATACCCTCACCAGCACTTTCTTCACCGGTGCTTCTGCTCAAATTGCTTCTTTGGCAGCTTTCACCGATACGTTGTTGACCATCACCACCAACTATCCTGCTACCGACATTTCTTATATGCGTGTGACTTACACCACCCAGTCTGACTCGACTGATGGCACACCAGCAGATAATACTTTCATACGCAGATTATCGGTTACCGATTCTGTATTCAGCCCGGCAGTTGCGGTTCCGGTTACCCAAGGCATACTCGGTACCGGTCAGTTCGGAAACCCTGCTGCTCAGGACGTAGGTTTGGCCAGCTTGTTTGAGTTGGTAAATCAGGATACTGTAACCAGCGCCACTGCCCGTTTGAACGTAGGTGGTACAGGTGGTACACAAGCCGGTGCATTGGTTCAGTTCTCTATCCGCACTCCAAACCCGGCTGATGGTTTGCCAGGTGATGCTACTACTATCGTAGTTGAGTCTGACATCTACACCGTTACGCAGGAAGACATTGATGCCGGTTTCATTCGCGTTGACTTCCCGGCTGAATTGGGTGGTTTGCCACAGAACCGTATCCTCACCCCTGGTGACTACTGGTTACAAGCCGACTTGTATTCTAACAACGGTACCAACCGTGTTCGTTTCCTCGACGACTTGACCTTTACCCAGCCTTGGTTTGTATCGGTACTTTACACTACCCAGTGGTTCAGCAATGGTAATGCCCTCCGCATGAACCTGAACATGGCAGATGCGCGTAGTACCAGCAGCGTAAACGAACTCAACAAAAACCTCAAGTTGAACGTTTATCCAAACCCTGCGAAAAACATCCTCAATCTGTCGGTAGCATCTGATGCCAGCCTTGGCCGCATCAGCTACCAGGTAATGGACATCGCTGGTCGTATCGTTTCTGCTGAAGCTGCTGTAATCAACAGCAACAACGAAGTGATTCCAGTTGATATCTCAGGTTTGCAGAACGGTGTTTATTCTATTATGGTTAAAACTTCAAAAGGCTACAACACCAGCCGTTTTGTAGTTGCTCAATAAGCAATAAAACAACGCAATATCGAGCCCCGGCCTTCACAGGTCGGGGTTTTTTATTGCGTATTCTAGGCAGTCGTTGTAAACGGCGTTTGTGTGGAGGACGGTTAAACGGTGGTTGAGTTTATCGAAACCACTGTTTTCCCTTTCAGGCCCGGGCATCGAGCGCACCATGAGCAATTGGTGAGTATATCGAACCAACAGGCGAATGGTGCAGCCGAGTTGGTAGGGAAGCTATATCCAAACTCAAGAGGCCTGCAACAATCTACCGAACAAAGCAATAATAGGCAGCAGTTTCTCCTATTTACAGCGTATCCATTGATATTCTTGTTCTTATTTAAGGTATTTTAATTCCTCTTTCTTCCCATCTCGGCTGATGAACCCGGCAAGCTCGCTCCTCGCTCGATGACCGGCGGCAGTTGAAAAATCGGATGGTTTCGGCTCCGCTTCCAGCAAAGGCGGGACTGCTTCGCAGCAACAGTTTCATATCGCAAGAGGGTCAATGTTATATAAGGAAGGTCACTAACCAAAACTTTGAACTTTGAACCTTCTAGCTCCTCCGTATAATCGCTGTTTAACCCAATACCCCTTCATACCCCGTTTAACCAAAAAACCCGTTTAACCAAAACTCCATTTAACCAAAATCCCCTATTTTTCAGCCATGTTCCAGGAGCTAATTTTAAGCTTACAAGATGAACTTCAAAAGCCGCTACCCGGCCTGGATGTGCAGATGGAAATGGCGCCGCCTCATCGAGGTAGACCGGATCAGACCTGGGTGATGGCGCAAAACCCACGCCGGGCCGCTGTATTGGCTTTTCTTTACCCGGTGCAGGGCGAAGCCCATCTGGTACTTACCCAACGTCCCGATTATCCGGGTGTACATAGCAGCCAGATTAGTTTTCCAGGGGGTCAAGTGGAAGAGGGTGATCGTGACTTAAGCGAAACAGCAGTTCGGGAAGCGGAAGAGGAGGTGGGAATAGACAGAAGCCAGATGCACTTGCTGGGCCCACTCAGCGAGCTGTATATTCCGCCCAGTAACTTTTTGGTGCAGCCTTATCTAGCTTATGGCCTAGATCGCCCTGAATTCGTGCCTCAGCCGAGCGAAGTCAAAGAAATACTCGAGATACCGCTTCGATTTTTTCAGGATAGCCGCAGTGTTTCTACTATGCATTTTGAACTACAGGGCCAGAAATTCGAAACACCCTGTTATTTGTACGAAGGTCGTATCATCTGGGGAGCAACTGCTATGATGTTGCGGGAATTGGAGGTTTTGGTTAGGCCTTACTTTTCTGCCTTTACCCGATAATGCTGAAAGCGAAACTTTTCACTCTGCTCTATGGCATCCATGATTTGCTCGAGTATTTCCTCTACCGGGGCATCGTAGTCGATTGGAAGCGGCTCCTTGATTTGTACATCCAGCTCTACCCCTTTCTTTTTGAGTTTGAGCCCCTGTTTGTTGAAGGCCCGCCGAAAACCATTGATCACCACCGGTACCACAATGGGTTTATTCTTTTTAATAAGTAGTGCGGTTCCTTTGCGGCCCTCAGCATATGGTTTGGTGGTACCTTGCGGGAAAGTAATTACCCAGCCATCCGACAAGGCCATGTCGATTTTATCGACATCGCGGGTATCCACCTCCCTTTCTACATCCTGACCTTTGGAGCGCCAGCTCCGTTTTACAGTAATGGCACCAGCCAGCGTAAACAAACGGGGTATTAGTCCGCTTTCTTTCATGGTTTCTTCTGCCGCCACATAAAAAACACGGGTATAAGGGCGAAGCAAATACACAGGTGTGCGGAGATTGTCGTTGGTACCCCATTTGGCGCTGCAAATGCCGTGCAGTATGGCCATCACATCGCGATAATAGGTTTGGTGATTGGAGATGATGAGCACATTTTTATCGGGAAGCTGGGCTAAAACCCGACTGTTATGCAACCGCATCTTATTGCGCATATTCAGGCCGAGGTAGGTAAACAGACCTACAAAGGTGAACATCAGTCGCTTGACGATGATCGGATTGCCGAATATATCCCGCTTAAACAACATCACTTTCAGACCCCCGAATATGCATCAAAATCAGATAAAAACCGCTATTTCAACGGAAATCCATATTGGTCGAGCAAATACACCAAGGCAGCCATGGCACCGGCACCCAATTCCAGCTCTCGCCGGTTCACGGCTTCGAGCACATCGGAGGCGGCATGGTGGTAGTCGAAATAACGCTGGGAATCGGGTACATAACCCAAAAGTAACAACTGACCATCGCGTAATGGCCCAATATCTACCCCGCTGAATCCGGTTTTGATAGCCGAAATACCATAGGGTTCCAATAACGGCACAAAAGGTTGCAAGGCCGCTAACACAGGCGGGTCGGCTTCGAGATGAAATTCCCGGGGGGCAAAACCACCCCGGTCCGACTCGATGGCTGCCCGATGAACTACACCATTGTTGCGCGACCAGTCGGCATAAGCCAGGCCACCGCGGTTGCCATTCTCTTCATTCATAAACAATACCACCCGTATGCTGTGTCGGGGGCGCCAGCCAAGGCTTTTGTAAAGGCGCAGCACTTCAAGCGATTGTACTACACCCACCCCATCGTCGTGCGCACCTTCGCCTACATCCCAGCTGTCGAGATGGCCACCTACCAATATGTATTCATCCGGCTTTTCGCTGCCCCGAAGCTCGCCAATGACATTGTAAGAGATGGTATCCGGCCGGGATTGACAATTGAGCTTCATAAAAAAGCTCAAATCGGCCTTTTCACGAAGCTGTTTGCTCAGGTATTCAGCATCAAAAGTACTGATAGCCGCAGCGGGTATTTTTTTGGTGGCGCCGTCATAGGTCATGGCGCCGGTATGGGGAAAGGTATCTACCAAATGCGTAAGCGACCGTATGATTAAACCGGCAGCACCCAGATTGGCGGCCTCTACCACACCCCGATAACGTATGCCAACACAGCCGATATACGCATCGAAGGTGTAAATGGGTCGTGGGTCCATTTTTTGGTTGATGAAGACGATTTTGCCTTCCACCTCTTCCCGCCTTCGGGTTTTCAGATCATCTACACTTTTTACTTCAAGCACCCGCGCCTCCAGTCCACTGGGATCTGTAGCTATGCTGCCGCCTAAGGCCAGCAAATGTACTTTGGTGCGATTTTGCTGTTGTATGTCGCCCTTGCGTTTATCTACATTAATCCATGCCTGTTCCCGGCTACCCCGCTGCCAAACAGGAACGCTAATCTGTTGCAACCAAACACTATCGAGCCCCATTCGCAACATTTGGTTGCGGGTAAGCCGAATGGCTTCGAGTGATTGTGGCGAGCCGGAAAAACGGTGGCCGACTTTTTTGCAGAGTTGCTCGAGCATAGGCCAAGTTTGACCATTAACCAATGCACTGTCGAAAAGCTGACGTATGCGGAGCGAATCTAAGTTTTGTGCTCCCAGCTGTTGACTAAACAACAGCCCAAGAATGAACAGATTAGCTTTTGCCCACAATTTGGTCATAGATCTTTTGCTGAACCGGATTTCGCTTTCCGCTTTTGGTCCAGCTGTAACGGGCTGCCGGAAAACTATCCAGTTTTCCTTCCAATTTCAGCTGTTTACCATCGCGATAGACTATGAAGATAAAACTTTCACCCGGTTTTTTTCCTTTTAACCATTTATCCAGATCGGTAAGCTCTTGGCCGTCGACCGACAAAATCAAGTCGTTGACATTCAATCCGGCATTTTCGGCCGCTGAGTTGGACCGAATACTGGTAATCATCAAACGATTGCTGCTGCTTCGACTCCCCACACCAAGATAGGCTGCTTTGGGGTCACGTACATCTTCGAGGGCTAAACCAGCATGAGCCAGGTAGCGGCTAAAATCGACCTTTTCCGTACCGTATATGTAGTTTTCGAAGATAAAATCGGCCTCTTCACCAATAAACTCCCGGAAACTGCCGAGTAATTCTTGGTCACTAAAACCACGGTTAAGTCCCTTATAATAGCGCAGATACATTTTTTTCATCAGGCTATCGAGGCCAAAAGCGCCGCCACTTGCCTGAAGTATGGCCAAATCAAACACCAAACCCATCATAGCACCTTTGCGGTAATAAGTAACAGTGATATTACTCGAGTTTTCGTTTCGGAGATAATATTTGATCCAGGCATCCCAGCTCGATTCAGCCAAGGATTGAATAGCATCGCCGGGATTGCTGTGTATACTTTCGATACCTGATCGGAGCACTTCCAGGTAGTCGGCTTCTTTCATCAGACCAGCACGTCGAATCAACAGATTATCGTAATAACTCGTAAACCCTTCAGAAAACCAGAGGTTGTGGGTATAGTTTTCCTTGCTGTAATCAAAAGGCCCGAGCGCCAACGGCCTTAAGCGTTTCACGTTCCACAAATGGAAGTATTCGTGGGCAACGAGGCCCAAAAATCCCTTATAACTGCTCTCGTTTTCATAAACCGACGGTCGGGTTTGTAAGGTAGTGCTACTCGCGTGTTCTAGTCCGCCGCCACCTTGGTTGCTATGGTGTACGATAAAGAGGTATTCGTCTACAGGCAATTCTCCAAAAACGGCAACGGATGTCTCAATGATTTTGGCATAATCCTGCTTCAGCTGCCTTTCATTGTATTTGCCGGCACCAAACATGGCGACTTTATGGCGGGCACCTGCGGCCATAAATTCAAACTCATCATGATTACCAATTTCGACCGGGCAGTCTACCAGTTCATCGTAATTAGCTGCCTTTCGTAACCAAGGGTCATCCCCCGATTTTGGCAGGCTAGTCGAGATTCGCTTCCAGCTACTATGCGGAATAAAACGCACTTCATGGGGCTCATTCATGGCTTTTTTGTGGTACATAAATACAGTTGTACCGTTCAGATAAGCATGTTCGGCATCGATAAAGCTGGTGCGTACGCTTAACTCAAAAGCGTAGACCCGGTAATTGAGTTGCAACTGTTTGGCGCCACCATGTTGGATGAGCCAGCTCGTTTTACTGGTTTTTTGTGCAGCCAAACTTTTGCCATCTGCCGATGCCCTGAAGCTATCTACATTTCGCGCGAACTCGCGAATGAGGTAGGAACCCGGCGTCCACACCGGTAAGTGCACTTCCGTTTCTGTTTCTTCGAGATTGGTGATGGTCAATTGAACATCCACATAGTGGGTATGGGGTTGCTCAAACCGCAGCTCATAGGCGAGTCGGGGCTGAGCAAAAGCAGAAAAAGCTGCTAACACGAATGTCGGCAGCCAGAAAAAGGCCTTTTTCATTACGAAAAGCTGATTTTTTAACAATTATTAGTGGTGATGATGACCATCCGGACCATGGGCATGACCGTGGCTCAGTTCGCTGGCTTCCGCATCGCGAACCAGCTCAACCTGGCCTGTAAAGTGCAAGTCGAAACCAGCCAAAGGATGATTAAAATCCATTTTTACTGTTTCTGTAGCAATGCCAATGACTTTGCCTCGATGTTGCTGACCATTTTCATCTTCGAGATAGAGGTATTTGCCAACGGTTACATTTTCTTCGTCGAATTTACCCGAAGCATCGGTGAAGATGGCGCTGGGGATGTCCATGATGGCGTCTTGTTCGATGATGCCATAGGCGTCCATCATGTCGATGGTGAAATCGAAGCTGGTACCTGCGCTTTTGCCGAGTAATTGTTGCTCAAAGGCCTCCGGTAAGCCACTGTGGCCTACGAGGAAGTAAAAAGGATGGTCTTTATCGACAGTTTCGATGGTTCGCTTAGGTGCGGTACTACCGCTTACGCTAAGTTCATAACTTAACGCAACAACTTTTTCTGGTGCAATGATCATTGTAAATGCTTAAAGGGCACAAGATAGTGAAATGATTTTTGCTCGTGGAAATGCAACCGCTGCGTATAATTCAAAAAGCATCCACAATGGCTGAGCTTTGTCAAATCGGCGCTTGAAACGGCAGCATCAACAGCGGAACAGTGCTTTTTGCAGCAAGCTGACGACTGATACCTGGGACCAGCAGACGTTCGAAAAAATTGTACCTGTGAGAAGCTACAGCCAGAACATCGGGTTGATATTCCTGAGCGTAAGTGTACAATTCTTCTACCACATCTTCGCCATAAATCAGTCGACTACCGGCCGATTGTGTGCCCAAAGTAGCCAGCAGCCAATCGTGGTGGGTCAGTTCAGCATCGTTTAACGGTAGCTCATCGTCGAAGATATGTAAGGTTTCGACTTGGCCGCCAAGTTGCGCCAACATGGCTTGGAGATAACGTACATGGCCTTCCTGCCGATATTCCTGGAGATGCACAGCATAAGCCAGTTTTTTCCAGCTCTTAAAAACAGCATCGGGTGGTATGAGCAAGGTAGGTGTCTCAATTTTTTCGATCAAAGCCTGACTCACCGAGCCGAAAAAGAGGGTGTCGAGGGCAGATTTACCTTTATTCCCCAGAACGATTAAATCGATAGCATGATTTCGAGATAGTTCTCTGATGACCGTATCGGCATCGCCATAACGGACAATACTTTCAGGGGCTACGCCTAAGGCTACTGCCCGGGGCGACAACTGCGACAACAATTCGGCCAGACCGGCTTTGGCATCGGCTTCCAGTATTTCGTTCAAACTGTGCATGACCATGGCCGCCGAACTTTGGGTGCGGTAGGTATTTACCACAAACAATCGTGCGTTAAGTGTGCCTGCTAGCTCAAGCGCATAAGCGACAGCAGCATTGCCATGCTCAGATAAATCGGTAGCTGCAAGGACATTCAACATGGCCGTATTTTTTATCGAATATAAGTCTTATAACGGACAAATACATCCACAATAAAAAAGTCTTTTCAGGCTGCTTGCCTTAAAAAAGTTGCGGGTCGGGGTGTAGGAAAGTATAGCCGGTGGCCAGCAGTTTCTCAGCATCAATAATTCGGTGAATACCTCCGGCTTGTGCTGTTAGCGGTGGTGCAAACTGATAGCGATTGGCCTGTGTTTGAAAAACCGCCTGCCGGGTCGGGTGCAGTGGCGCAACTACATTAAAAATGCCGTTTGTCTCCCTTTCGAGCAGATGCAAGGTCGCACCAATCACATCTTCGCGGTGGACATAATTCACGGGTTGGTCGGCATTTGGCAATATTTTGCCTGCGAAATAGCGCCCGATGATTCTTCTTTCGTCGCATAAACCCCCACAACGTAGTATAAGTACATTTTTACCCCAGCTTCCGATTACGCTTTCGGCTTGGCTAACGGGATGGTCAGTTTGCAACTCATCTTCTTCCTTCCAGCTACCGTCTTGGTCGGGATATACACTTGTACTGCTATAAAAAACAATTTTTCGGCCCGCTTCTTCTGGCCAATGGGCTAACAAAAATTTCAATTGATCGGCATACAGTAGACCACCGCCTTTGGCCGGAGGTATGGCAAGTAACAGGGTTCGGAAGGCTTTCAGTCGGTCGTGCAGACCAAAACTTTCACCGGCATCCGCCAAATCCAACCGCCAGGCTGATAAACCGGCTGCTTGTAAACTTTGAATTCGATCGGCTTGTCGAGCGGTAACCACCACGCGCTGACCTTGTGTTTGCAATCGTTGGGCCAGTGGTTCGCCCAACCAACCGGCACCGACTACGAGCAACGGAGATAAATTAGGCTGCACTTTTGGCACGTCTTAAGCGAACAAAGAGGAGAAACAAAGCTGTCAGCACGAGGGTTTCGGGATTTTTGTATCTGAACAGTCGGTTTTCGAGTTTGATTTCGAGTTGAAAGCTGATGAATTTTTCCCGTATCCGGTATTCGGCTAGCAACTCATCCTGTGCATCAAATAGCTGGAAATGACGCAAAAACCACCCTTTGGTTTTGAGTCTGAATTTTTCATGTTCCCAAAGGATGGCATTCGAAAATCGTTGCCATTCGAAAGGCAGTTCGCCAACTTCCGATTTACCGGACAGTTGATACACCATATCGGCCGACCACCAGCGTCGTTGTTTAAAATGTATCTGGCCACCGGCCCAGCTTCCGGTAGCTTTGCCGGGTTGCAAGAGGCTGGCCCAATTAAGCATGGCTACTGTTTCTCCGGCAGGGTTACGAACAACAAACTTGCTCAGCTTGCCCTTTACTCTGCCTACCGTAAGCAGATTGGCCTGGGCAGGAAATAGCTGGAATGGCTGCTCAATCTGCATCTTGGTCGTTGGTTTTTGGGTGAGGTTCGGCTTGCATTTTTTTACCCCTTTTGCGGGCATGAACAGCTTGTGTCAACAGGTATTCTATCTGACCGTTAACCGACCGGAACTCATCGTCGGCCCATTTTTCGAGGGCTTCGAGCAATTCAGGGCTAATTCTAAGTGCAAAAGGTTTTTTGGATGATGCCATGCTTAATGGTGCAGGGTTCCGGTGTTTACTACTGGCTGAGCTGCCCGATCGGAGCACAAAACAACCAATAAATTGCTCACCATAGCTGCTTTTCTTTCTTCATCCAGGTCGATCATATTTTTTTCCTTCAACATATCCAACGCCATCTCTACCATACCAACTGCACCTTCTACAATCTTTTGGCGGGCTGCTACTACTGCTGTTGCCTGTTGGCGTTGTAACATGGCTCCTGCAATTTCTGGCGCATAAGCCAGGTGACTGATGCGGGCTTCTATAATTTTGACGCCGGCAAGTTCCAAACGGTCTTTGAGTTGTTTTTCGAGGGCGTCGTTCACCATTTGGGCATTTCCGCGCAAAGTGACCTCCTGATGCTCATCTTCGAAATTGTCGTAAGCGTAGGCACCGGCCAGGCTTCTCACCGCTGCTTCGCTCTGAATTTCTACATATCGGTTGTAATTGTCGACACCAAAAATGGCTTTGGAAGTGTCTTCCACCTGCCATACCAATACGGCACCAATCTCTATTGGATTACCTACCAGGTCGTTTACTTTGAGTTTTTCACTATTCTGGTTACGTGCACGCAGACTCACTTTAGTTTTTGTGTAAAATGGGTTGGCCCAATAAAATCCGAAATCCTTCACCGTGCCTTTATAGGTACCAAATAGCACCAATACCGCCGATTCATTGGGATTAACAATAAAAAAGCCTCCCAAATGGAGCATCCACAATAAACCCGTAATCACACTGCCAATCCAGTAGTAACTTCCAATGTGCTGTTTCTGAAGCACAATCATATAAATACAAAGTGCCAGCAGTACAAAACCTGCCATGAGGTAACCATAACCTGAGTTAGGACGCGTTAATTTTTCTGTAGTCATTTTAATATCATTTTGATATCACAATAATCTGCAAAAATTTGGACTTGTGCTAGTTGATTGAAAAATTTAACATTTGGGTAGAAGTGAGTTAAAAGAGCTTCGCTAGTCCATGGTCGATTTATTGCCGCTTCGGCTACGGACCATCGACTTTCGACCAATTGACAGCTTAGCGGCTACTTTCCACGAGCGCGGCGATATCCGGCAAATTTTCTTTCGTCAGCGGCTTGGAATAAAAACCACTTACCTGAGCGTAACTGTTGGCCCGGTCATAATCCGCCTGGTCAACTGTTGAGGAGAGCATGACAATACAAATCTTTTTTGGCAAAGTGGCTTCGATGCTGGCATACAAATCGAGAAAATCCCAGCCATTCATTACCGGCATATTAATGTCTAGTAAAATCAGATCGGGTAAGGTGTCAGGGGCAGTATCCAGCGCCTGTTTCAACTGGTCAAAACCTTCTTTGCCATCCCTGCTACTGGTTACTGTTTGTGAAAAACCGGTAATATTCATGAGTCGGCTACAGACCATGATCAGTATAGGGTCGTCGTCAATGATTAATACGCGCATCAGTAGTTTTTTTCAGATAAACCCGGAAGCTTGTGCCAACATCTACCTGGCTGTCGACTTCAATTCTTCCGCCCAGGGCCTGAACCTGAGCGTGCACAATATACAAACCTAAACCGCGGCTGTCAGCATTATTATGAAATCTTTGATACATACCAAAAAGTCGGCTTTGGTAACGATTGAGGTCGATACCCAGCCCATTGTCTTTAAAAGTAAGGACAATATACTCCTCAACACTTGAAGAGCTAAGCTCTATTTTTAGCTTTCTACTTTTTGAGCGGTATTTGATGGCATTGGTGAGCATATTGAGCATGATATTCTCGATATGACTGGCTGTATACACAAAAGCCTCAGGCTGGAATTGGGTAATTATTTCACCTTCGGCCTCTTGAAGCAAAACACCTATGTTATCTAACACCCGCTCATAGACTTTTTTTAGGCTGACCAGCTCCATGGCAGGATTGGTTTCACCTTTGATTTTAAGCACTTTGATCAGCTCGTTTAGTGTCTCGTCCATTCGATGGGCAGAAACTTCGATCATCTCGATCAGTTCCTTATTGGCTGTATGCTCCAATTGATCTCTGTCCAACAAATCGAGTATGCTCAACAAATTGGCAACAGGTGCACGGAGGTTGTGGGAGGTGATGTAAGAGAACTGTTCGAGACCGTAGTTTTGTTTCATCAGCTCTTCGTTCAGCTGTTTTTGGGCTACTTCAGCTTCCTTTCTAGCGGTCACATTTCTTTGAATAGAAATCCAGTGGGTGTACCAGCCCTTCTCGTCAGCAATAGGTACGATTGAGAATTGTGACCAAAACGGGCTACCATCTTTGCGGTAATTAATTATTTCAACTTCTACAGGCTCCCATTTTTCAAGCGCAGCCCTGATTTTATCCAGCGCCTTACGGTCGGTATCCGGCCCTTGCAAAAGCCGTGGTGTTTGACCTATAACTTCTGCGGCCGTATAGCCTGTCATTCGAGTAAATGCCTCATTCACAAACAGAATACGTGGACCAGTGCCCTGAATAGGCTCTGCTTCGGTTATAAGAACAGCATCGTTGGTATTCGTTATCACCGATTCAAGCAAACGCAACCTCTCCTCTTCTTGTTTTTTGGCCGTTACATCTCTGGCATAAACCGACAATCCCCGCTGCTGTGGATATAAATTGAAGGCATACCAACGGCCTCCAAGCAAATAAGTAAACTGTTGGCTTTTACGAGAGCTGGCGCATTTGCGCAAGGTGCGTTCAAAATCGGTCTGCACCAATTCAGGGAAAACCTCCCATATCGATTTGTTGCGGCTGCTTATATCAGCCCGACTTAATATGGTTTCGGCTACCGGATTCAAATAGCTAAAGCGCCAGTTTTTGTCCAGCGTAAAAAAGGCGTCGGTTATGCTGTTCACCATACCTTCGAGCCGGTCGGCATATTCTGCTATTTGACGTTGGTGATTGACGGTTTCTGTAATATCCTGTTTACTGCCAATGAGCCTCAACGGATGTCCGCTGCGATCGAAGACAGTATAGCCCCGGTCCAGAATATCGCGATAACTGCCATCTGCATGCTGAAAGCGGTATTTTTCTGTCCAGATTTTTTCACCGGAATGCTGGTGTTTGTACAAACTGTGTGAAACACGCTGAGCATCTTCGGGGTGAATTTTCGACTCCCACCATTTCAGGTTGTAATCACGTAAATGTTTCACTGAATAGCCAAAAACACGTTCCAGGGAAGGTGCCCAAACTAGCTGATCAGACTCAAAATCCAAGTCCCAGATCACATCATTTGTTGCCATTTCCACCAATCGGAAACGCTCGATACTCAATTCCATCTCCCGATCGATGGCCTTTTGTTCAGTAATGTCCTGAACGGTCACATTCAGCCAATATCTACCAGCATCATCCTGTCGCAATTCTCCGCGCTGATGCAGCCAGCGAATTTGTTGTTGATGATATAGTCGATGTTGCACATCGAGTAGACGATTTTTGCCACTAACTACTTCCTTTATGGCCTGCTCAACCAATGTTTTATCGTCGGCATGAATTAATTCCAGAAAGTGCGCCATCGACGGCTGGGTATGTTGGGCGTCGAGGCCGTAAAGCAGATAAACTTCTTCCGACCAATGTAGGTCGTCGGTGCTGCTATCGAAATCCCAGTAACCAAGTTTGGCAATCTGTTGTGCGAGCTTAAGTCGGTGGGTAGTTCTCAACAAAGCCTGTTCGGCCTTGCGAATTTCTGTTACATCGTTGGCGATGATACATATACCTGAGATAGTTCCATCTTCTTCAAAAACGGGGGTGTATTCCAAGGCCAAAAGCATGACACGACCATCGGGCAAGTGGTGTTGGGCCTGGGTTCGTTGGGCTACACCCTCCTTAAATACCTGTTTCGCCAAGGCCTGGGCCTGTTTAACGCGCTGTGGAGATATGGAATCCAGCAAATGGGCGCCAATTTCCATCGGCCGGTTATTGATAATCAGATTGCGTTTATTGGCTGCCTGATTAAAGGCTGTCACGCGTAATTTACGGTCACATAAAATGAACGACTCCTCGGTATTGTTCAGTAATTGCGATAAACTTTTGCGCGACTCACGTAATTCCTGCTCTTGCGCTTTTCGCATCCTGATGTCGTGGAAATGGATGACAATGCCACCGATATGAGGATTGATCAATTGGTTTACTGCCCGCAGCTCGCACCAAACCGGATTATTGTTGATATCCATCAGACGCAACTCCAACTCCAGGTGTTTCTCCGGATGCATAACCAGATCGGCCAAAGCTTGTTTTGCCAGATTTACATCTTCCTTAAAAACAATATCGAAGCCTGAAATGCCCAATATAGTGCTTGTATCCAGGTTCAATATGGTATTACTCGATTCGTTCGCGAAGATGATGGTGCCCGAAGCATCCAGGATAACAGTGCCATCGCTGGTGCGTTGTACCAAGGATTCAAAAAGCGCCTTCTGTTTTTGCAGGGCAGCTTCGGCTTGTATCGTAGCAGTGATTTCTGTGGTGTTGACAAATACGCCCTGTACCTGTGCATTTTCATCGAACAAAGGCGTATAAGTGATTAGGAAATACCTCTTTTCGCCATTGGGTAAAGGAATAATGACCTCAGATTCTCTTTTAATGCCACAAAGCACTTCATTGTAAAGCACTTTCAATTCGTCAAGCCGTTCCACTTGGGCCAACTCAAAAATCGACATGCCAGTGGTGACCTGCTTGTTTAACAGCCGCTGACTCATCAATTGCGCCGTTTTATTGGCACTAACGATCTTCAAATCGCGGTCGAGCAGAAAAAACGACTCCTCGGTATTGTCCATGAGCAGCTGGGCAAATTTTTCTGAGCGTTTTTTTTGCATTTCGAGCGCCAGTCGGGGGCGCAAATCGCGCAAGGTTACGGCCGCAAAATATTCTTCATCGATCTGGAAGAGGATACTGGAGGCTTCAACAGGGATACGTTCGCCTTGGTGATCCAGCATATCAATTTCACCAATTGCACTCCCGTTTTTATTGCGCTCTTCCAAAAATACAATAACAGCAGCATCAGCTTCATTGAGGATGTCGCCCCGCGATTTTTCCAACATCTCAGCCATACTGTAGCCGAGCAAACGACAAATCGCCGGATTGGCAGCTATGATCCGGCCATTTTTGGTTAACAGTAATTGTCCTTCTAGGCTAAACCGAAAGACAGCCTGAAATTGCAAAAAACGCTTCTGCAAACCCTCAGATCCATATTCTACGCCTAATTCTTCCTTTAACAACTGAAGCCTTCTCTTAATATCGTCTGCGGAAAATTCTTCCATACATACCAAAAAGCGGGTACATAAAGCTAAAACTAATCTGTGCGAAAGTCGTGAAAAGCCTTTTTTAATTTAGTTCTAATTTTGACCTTATTGCTTTTGACTTCTGAATTGCTCCTTATGCTCGATTTATTTACATTTCACTACCCCATTCAAATTCGCTGGGCAGATATTGACGCCTTGAATCATGTAAATAATGCCGTCTATTTGAGCTATTTTGAACAAGCCCGCATTGATTATTTCAGAGAAGCGGTTGCTTGGAATTGGGAAGAAGTAGGAATGATACTGGCCAAAAGTTGCATAGATTACCACAAACCACTACTCGCTCGAGACCAGGCCGAAGTCTGGCTCCGCGTATCGAAACTCGGCAACAAAAGTTTTGAGATGGAGAATAAAGTGGTGCGTACCAAGGCAGGACAAACTGAAATTATCACCTCCTGCACCTCAGTTATTGTAACTTACGATTACCGCAACGAAATTACGGTACCTATACCCGATTATGTCCGTAAAGCGGTGCTGGATCGTGAAAAAGCGGGCAGTGTGTTGATGTAAACCTCCGACTATATTCAATAATATATTTTAGGATATATTTATCCTTAATTAAATATAAGCAGTAACTTCGTGTCGAAGACGCTCAAGCGTCGTCTGTATGTCGTTGTTATCAAAATCGGCCGAATACGCATTGAGAGCCAGCATTTACATTGTTGCTGCCTCTCAATACGGACACAAATGCGGATTGAAAGAAATAGCTGAAGCCATTGATTCGCCCCTGTTTTTTACTGCCAAAATTCTTCAGGAACTCACCCGTAAAAAACTAATCAGCTCAGCAAAAGGACCTAATGGCGGCTTTTATGTCGACCCGGCTGCACCCAACATCAGCATGCGCGATTTGGTAGAAGCGATCGATGGCCCTGATTTATTCGTCAGTTGCGGTCTCGGAATGAAACATTGTTCAGATGACGACCCATGTCCATTACACGACCAATACAAACCAATTCGGAGTCAGATTGTGGCCATGCTGCAACAAACCACCATCCAAAACCTCGCAAGACGGGCGCTTACCGACAACAAACAAAAGAAATATTATAGTTTGTTCCTACACAAAAACCCAGCATGGATAAAGGTCTAGAACGGATAGCCGATTGCAAAATTCAAAATTAGATGTTCCTTACGCCAATTGCTTCCGGCAGGAATACTGTAATCAAACCACCGCTCGTTTTCGGCCAGCCAGGGTTTCCTCAATGGCGTAGCTAAATCGAAGCGCAGTACAACAAAATCAATGTCGATGCGGAGACCGAGTCCGGCACCCAAGGCCAGCTCACGCAATGCACTGCTGCTGAAACGGGCACCAGGCAAAGCCGGGTTGTCGTTGGCCAGCCAAACATTTCCAGCATCCAGAAAAGCTGCACCCTTCAAAAAACCGGCTAATGGGAAACGATATTCCAGGTTCATTTCCAGACGCACATCTCCTGCCTGATCGAAGAAAGATTGTAAGTCGATGGTTGCTGGTCGGTAGGTTCCAGGCCCTAGCGATCGAATACGAAAGGCACGCACACTGTTCGGACCACCGGCAAAATATTGTTTGATATACGGTAGTGAAGCGGTTTCACCTAAAGGTATGCCATAACCCGCAAAGAGCCGACTCACCAAACGGTGGTCGCGTTTAATTTGCCAGTAATGCCGTAAATCGAGATCAATTCGGGCATATTGCGCATAAGTTTGTCCGAAAATAGTTCCGGAGCGACCTAAAGCATTTTGCACCAAATGCATGAGATTGCCAGATAAATCGAGTCCCAGCTGGCCATACAGCCGATGAACTTTGCGCGTTTCATTCAGCTCGTTGTACTGAAAACTATAAGTTGTGCCTGCGATAAATCGTTGCTCAAAACTACGTCTCAGGAAATTATTGCTGTTGAGTATGGAGTCGAATGCCGGACTGGTTTGTGCCAAACCTGTAAAACTCACAGCCAATGGTTGATACTCTTGAAATACAAAGCGGTTTTTCTGCCACTGAAATCCATAGCCCAATTGTGCAGCATTCAAACGGTATAAATTCACCCGATTTAAGCTACTTGCCCCCAATACAAATCGAGTTTTAGGCACACCATAACCGGTTTTCTGACTAATGCTAAAGGGTACGATGAGCCTTGGCACCAGGAGCTCACTTTGCAAACTGAGCTCATATGCAAATAAACCAGTTTGCCGGCCACTTGCAATTTGGGTTTCGAAGCCAAATTTACCTGTCAACTGGAGCAATTCTCCACCTTTGAACAAATTCCGGTTTTTATAATTGGCCAGCAATGCCGGGCCTACAAAATTGTTCGACTTCGACAAAGCCTGAGTTTCGAAACGTAGTGCCCGTTTATTGTGGGGCGACAAATAAATGGCCACATTCAAAAGTGCCTGGCCTCTATCATCGAAACGCAAGCTGTCGCCCGGACTGAAATTGAGCTGAACATATTTGAAATTCCCGACAGCACTCAAACGATTGGTGGTTACCTGGTGGTTGGTCAGACTGTAAACATCCCCTGGTGAAAATTGCAGGTAATTCCGCAAATAGCGTGGACGAAAACTTTCTTCTTCCTCTACATAAGCGATTTTCTCGTGATACACCGTATCTCCGGCATCACTGCCGTCGGTGCGAATCTGGTGGTTGGGATAGACCGTAATTTCAGATAAAATGTATTGATAACGGGCTTCGGTTGGCATGGCTCTTTTTTTGGAGAGATACAGCATAAAGCTGCGGTCGCCTTGACTGGTATCTGCCCTGAAAATCAGAAAATCGGGGTTAAACTGATAAAATCCTTCATTTTTCAGCGTAATGTCGAGTCTTTCCCTTTCCGCCTTAAGCTCATCGAGATCATAACGACGACCCTGACGCAAGCGGGTACTTAACAGGCCGTCGCGTAGGATTTTGTCTAATAAAGTACTGTCACCCAAATAAACATATTCTTTAAGCCGATACGGTCTTTCGAGTTGAACGGTATAAGTGAGATAGGCCTTTTTGTTTTTTACGGAGGTATTCACACTAATCTGGTGGTCGAAAAAGCCCCGGTTTTCAAGTCGGTTCGATAACAATGTTTTAGTTCGCTCGCTTGAAATCTGAGCAAGGTAGACCGGTTTCTCGCCAAATTTTTGGTTCAAATACCGACCAGCTCGCCGTGTTTTAGGTCGTTGGGCGCGGTAGTATAACCACAAAGGAATTCGTTGGCCAAATATTTTGCTATTTGGGGCCGGCCGAAACAATTCTTCCAGTTCCTGTTGAAGGGCTTTTGGCTCGTTCACCCCTGAATCGAGGCTTAATATTAAACGCGAACCACCATATAACTGCTCCGATTCGGGGACAAACCGCTGCACCCGGCAACTGCCAAAAAACAAGGGCAACAATAACAGGCAGATCAAACCAAATCTCATGGCTGCTCCTCCGACTTTTGCCTTTCCTCAGGTTTAGGTTCGGGCAATCTTTCTTTTTTTTTCTTTAGTAGCTCGTCAAAGCCATTAAATTCTCGGCTCAGTACTAACGACATGCCCGTAACCACCAAGGGTCCTTCGGCAAGACCTTCCAGTTGGTTGCGCCGGAATCCCCGCAAACGATAAGCCCCATCACTGCTGAGGCGATATTCTACGCTTACATCACCAATAATATCATTACTAGCCTGCGCATTGCCCTGAACATCCAGCTGTCGACCCACTTCTACCGCCAAACGTTCACCCATAAAACTTTTGCGCACATTTACATTCAACTGGGTGCGGTCCTGAGCCTGGCCGGAGCTAAAATCGGTATAGCTATCCAGGTCCATGTTCAGGTCGACACCTTTCACATACTGGGACGACAAATTATTGAGCTGACTGCTCAGCAACTGACTCACACTCGACCGGGCCATGGCGCTCGCACTTGCATTACCACCGCTGCTATTGCTATTTACATCGGGTACAAAGCGGTTGAGAACCATCAGGGAAAACACCTGTTTGTTCAGATCGCTCTCCTGCTGATTTAGTTGTTGGATGCGGGCGTACACATTACCATCGAGGGCATTGCGTTGCATTTCGGGCATGTCGAGCAGGAAAGAAATATTAGGTTTAAGCATATTTCCCTTGATGTTCATATAAACTTCGAAGGGTAACTCCTGGCGGTAACGGGTACGGGTACTTTCATCGGCACCACTCAATTGTGCCGACATGAGGTCGGTAGCGCCCGTTTTTATACGGTATAAGGCCTGCAAATCGAGGGTTGCATCAGTAACATCGCCATTCCAGACTATCCTACCTCCAGGAACCAGCTCAAATTTGCGCTTCACCAGCTCATACAAACTCAGCTCATATTGACCCCGACGAATTTCGTAAACACCGGTCATACTGGTTCGGCCATTGGTATAAATGTCGTATTTCAGATTAGCCTCTCCCGAAACACTCAGCTGGTCACCCGAACGCTCGTCCATGATCAAAATAAGCTCACTTTCCCGGTCAACTTCGAGTGTGGCTTTCAAACGCATACCCACAAAAACCGACGTTTTTTGCTCTTGCAGATCTACCAGGGTGTCGGCGAGCGGGTCCACCCGGCTAAATAACACCACCCCATCTCTTTCAACCACATCAAGTTGCGATTCAGGAACGATGAACGACAGTTTGCTGCCCTTGTTCAAGCGGGCTTTGGCATCGATTACCGGTTTCGAAGGTGAACCACCTATACTCAAATCGAGATTCATCCGCATCACACCATAGTATAGGTCGTTGTCGGCGCGCGTTGAATTAAGTACCCTGAAATCGTTGGCTTTCAACTTTAGCTCAAAGAGCGCTTCGGGTCTGCCTCCGGTTAAAATCCGACCATCAAGCCGTAGCTTTTGGTTGTTTTCATCGGTCAGCTCCAATTGATTAATAACCAGCCCCTGCTGATCAAAAAGTATCGGTCTATTACTCACACCAAAGCTGCTATTGAAAGCGGCAACGGTTAGCCTCGCATCCGAAAATTGCATTTGCCCTTCGTAGAACGGGTTTTTCAGAGGCCCATTGATGGCCAGTTTGCCCTCCAGCTGACCTTTGGCATCGCGTATTGCACTGTCGCTCAAAGCGATAAGCTGCTTAAGTGCAAATCGTTTCAAATCGAGTTCCATGTCGAGGGTAGTGCCAGTGCCGGGCATGCGATAGTTACCGGCAACGGTTAGTTCCAAATCGGGGCCAGTAATCCCGGCAGCCAATTGATAGTCATTTTTAGCTGGCATACTGGCTTCTAACTTTAAGTCGCCCAGTAGTTGACCCAGGAGGGCAAGCTGAGTAATTTTTAGTTCTGACAACAAACCACTTTGGCCTTCCTTATCTACCCAAGTAATATAACCACTCATGGTGCCAGTAGCCAAAAGGCTATCGGCTTGAAGAATGCTGCTTATCGAGGCAAGCGGGAAATCATTCGTTGTAAGTCTGATTTCGCCCGGATTGGTTTGGATGCTAAGTTGCTGTTCTTGATTTGATAGCCTAAAATCGGTGAATTCAAGCTTATCCCCCAGGGTTATCCGATTTCGAGGATCGGCTTGCCATAGCTGCCTGTTTAGCATGGTGCTATCAGGGTGCAAAGTGAAATAACGATTATCCTTTTGCCAGCTACCTGCTCCCTGTAGCCTGAATACAGGCTGCTGCCAGGCATCTTTAACTACAAAAAACGCAGCAACGAATGAGTCAACAACGCTCATTTGGAAACGTGTGCGGTGAATATCTACCTCACCCTGCTCCAGTCGGTCGAAGCCGGCTTCCATTTTAAGACCTTGATTTGCCGAAAAGTCCAAAAACAAATGCTGCACCGCGGTGCCTTCGTAATCGAAGTTTTTGACTTTGGCAAGAAAATCTAATTCATGTTTTTTTTGATCAAACCGGAAACTGAATCGACCGGAATCGAGTACAGCTATACCGGGCAACAATACTTCGCGCAATAGTCGGCTGTCGTGAAGATCAAACTTGCCCGCTGCTACAATGGCCACCTGGCTGCTGTCTATGGCTTCCACACTATCGCGTTTCCACTGTGCCTTTAATTCCGACCGAATTGCTGCTACCAAAGTCTCAACAGCCGTATTGGCGCTGAAGTTGCCACTCAGCAAATCACTTTCGAGTGTAAGCGTTGAAGCAGACGGCGCCAATGCAGCCGACAATTCAAATTGCCGGAGGGGATAAGCCAATTTGTCCTGCACCACCAAACCGTCATTGAGTAATATGGTGGCCTTCATACTGTCGGCTTTGCCTTGAGCGTTTGCATTCAATTGCAAACGCAGCTCCATGGGTTCTTCCCGGAAGCCCAGTTTTTTGAGGTCGGCCCTGTCCAACTGCGCTTTCAGCTGGTAGGCCGGCCATAGACTATCCAATTGAGCGCTGGCAAACAACTGTAAGCCCAAGGCAGTATCCTGGTGGTTAATGGTGGCTTCCCATAAGCCGGTAGCGGCCTTCGCCGACAAGTCTAGCGCTTTATAATCATAGCCCTGGTATTGCAATTGATTAAATTCCACACTGGCCAACAGCTCCATGTGATTTGGATCAAAACCTTTTCCACTTAATGTGCTCGTCCAACCGACCTTACCCAACAAACTATCTTGCACCAACTGACCTAAATGAAGCTGACTGGCCTTGGTATGTAGTTGAAACACTGGACTTGACCCCTGCCATTGGTTGATCGAAGCATTGCCGGAAATTTTGCCGCCGTCGGCCAAAACCTCAAACTGCAAGGCAGCACTGTCGCTGTTCAGTTGCGCTGAACCCGTCAATTGTATAGAGGCAGGATATGAATACCCTTTTTCCTGAGCCAATATTCCAACATCATGTGAACTGCTCTTCACTGCGAATGATGGCAGGAACACTGTGCGCTGCAGGCTATCCATAGGCTGAAAAATAGCCCCTGAAAAATCGAGCTGAGTGGCTTTACCCCAAGCCAATTGCCAGTTAGCGAGCTCTAAAAGCTGGTTATTACCGATTACTCTGCCCGATAAACTAAGCGGCCAGGGAATGAGTGGACCGATAGTACTGTCCCTCGCTAATTCAGGGGCGAAATACAAAGCGTCTTTTAGCGACAATAGTGTACCTGCCGTTAAGGCTAGGTCCAACTGTTGTTCGAGTGGCTTAGCCAGGGCCTCCTGAATTGAATTATACGTCAGTCGGAGACTTGCAAATACTTCGCTATTGTCTGTTTTCAGTTCAAAATTCTGTAGTTCGAGCTCTTTGTCTGAACCCTTAAGCGAAAAGGAACTTATCACACCCAGTCCGCTTTTTTCACGCGCATCAAGTAGTAGCTTTTTAACCGCTAGCCGGTTTTTTTCGCCCCGAACTTCATCAAGCTGAAGCCGGTTTAGTTGCAGCATGAAATCTCCTGCATTAAAAACAGCCGGTGTCGGCTTAACCGCTGCATCCTGCAAACGAATGGCATAGTTGGTCAGGTCGAGTGCCCGTAAACTGTACCGCCAGCCGGGCCACACAAAAGGACTGGCCGGGGCATCCGCCGACGCAACGGCATTGGCTAAAGTAAGCAGCGACAAGTCGAGTCCATCAGTGCTCAAACTGCCAAATTGTAGCTCTTCTCCAGCTAAATTAATGGTGGCTTCATCTAATTTCAAAAAGTTCAACTGTGCGGCTAAAGTCTGGTTTCCGGGTTGTTCGATGCGGTAGCGAATGTTTTTGAGATCAATGTTTTTCAGTTCGAGCCAGGGAGAGGCGGTAGTCGTGGCAGTATCAGCAATCGTCTCAGAAGCGTGAAGTTTCATGTTTGCATCGAGCCCGTCTATTTTCAGGGCGGCGACTCCAAAGCGAAGTTGTTCCACATCAAATTCACCGGGTTGCAGCTCCAACTGGTGGAGGCGCAATTGATAAACGTCGCCGGTAAGCTCGCTGAGGTACCGAAGTCGAAGTCGGCTGAGACCGATTTTCGATAGCTTTATATATAAAGGTTTGGCGGTGGTTGCATCCGTTTCGGAACTTTCATCGTTGTCAAAGGCAGCCAGGAGATAGGTAAAATTGAAGCTGCCATCGGCATGTTGCACTACATTGGCCACAACCTTATCCCAATAAAAAGGTTTCAGACTTATTTTTCCCCGATACAACGGAACGAGATAAATTCCAGCCCGGAGATGTCCGCTATACAACAAGGTATCACCGTTTTGGTCGGGCACGAACAGCCCTTTTAATGCCAGCTGGCCAGTGTAAGTAAAGCTAAGTCCGGCCAATTGGATGTCGGCTCCGGTTTCTTTAGCGAGATAAGCTGCTGCTTTTTGACCCAACCAACGCTGAAGTACAGGCATGCGCAATAAGAGGAGCAGGAGCATCAGACCGACGATTACAGTCAGTGCACTCCAGCCCAATAAGCGGCCGGTTTTTCTTATCCAGGCAGGTACGGTAAACAAATGAATTATGCTTAGTTCAAATATACCTGCCATAACGGCTGTATCCGAACATCTGATTCAATCGAGTCGATTTTTATAAAAAAACCCCGATCATGACACTAAACAATCTCGGCTCAGCTGTTGTTTTCTCCCCGCAAACGAATGACGGCACCATCGCTCAAATGGGCGATTTTAATTTGACAACTCAAGCGACTTTTTGCTGTTGCATTAAAGAGGGTATCGAGCATGTCGAGTTCCTCATCGCTGGCATCGTTGGCTTCGCCTGAATACAATTCAATGTGGCAGGTAGCGCACAAGGCCATACCGCTGCAAGTAGCTAAGATAGGATAATCGTTGCCTTTCAGCACTTCCATCAAACTGAGACCCATATCCGTAGGAACGGTAATAGGCGTTTGTTCTCCGTTTTCCTCGGCAACATAAAAGGTAATATCAGCCATCAGAAAGTGTGAATTCCGTTAACGGTGGTGTATTTGAAGCTCAACTTTTGTTCGGGATACACATATTTAAAGGCACTTTGTACCATCAATGCGGCTTCATGGAAACCACACAAAATCAACTTTAGTTTACCTGGATAAGTATTGATATCGCCTATGGCAAATACCCCGGTGACATTGGTAGAATAATCTTCTACATTTACTACAATGGCGCTTTTATCGAGATTTAAACCCCAGCCTTCGATTGGGCCCAATTTCGGACTCAAACCGAAAAGTGGGATAAGGTAATCGGTGTCGTAAGTGGTTATTTGTTTTTGTTTGTCGCTTATTGACACAGCAGTTAGCCGGCCGTTGCCATGCAGCGCATGCAAGCCGGAGCTCAAAAGCAGACGGATTTTGCCTTGCTGTGCCAGCTCGAAAACTTTTTCGGCCGAATCTACCGCGCCACGGAAACTTTCGTTGCGATGCACCAACGTCAGTTCGCTCGCCACATTGGCCAGGAAGATGGCCCAGTCTAAAGCAGAATCGCCGCCACCGGCCAGTATAACCTTTTTGTTTCTGTATTTTTCAGGATCAAGGATCATATAGCTGATCCCTTTGTTTTCGAATTTTTCTATGTTTGCCAATTCCGGCTTACGGGGCTCAAAACAGCCCAAACCACCAGCAATTACGATGACTTTAGCCGCAATTTGGCTGCCCATATTGGTAGTTACTATAAAACTCTCATCAGGCTGACGTTCGAGACTTTCGACCCGCTCACCCAAAGTAAAAGAAGGGTTGAAGGGTGCAATTTGTTCCATCAGTTTATCGACCAGCTCACCGGCCAAAACACTCGGGTAACCCGGTATGTCGTAGATGGGTTTTTTGGGGTAAATCTCGGAAAGCTGACCACCAACCTGGGGCAAAGCATCGACCAAATGACATCGCATTTTTAAGAGGCCGGCTTCGAAAACGGCGAACAAACCAACCGGGCCGGCGCCTATTATGCAGATATCTGTTTGAATCATATGGTGTAATGGCTGCAAAAATACAGGAATCAGACAATTTTATCTGAATATTTTACGCTCTTTTACAACCTTACTTGCCGCAGAAAGTTCCTAAAATATGGCGAAAACTACCACTTAGGTCGTCGAACTCAGGCGAGTCGCCCAATGGGTATAAATCGCCCAAAAACATGCTCGCCATGCGGACTGTCGGGTAGCTCGTCGGTGAGGTCCTGGCCTGCCCAGTGTTCATAATGTTTGCCATTCCGCCACATCTTGCTCAGGCTCACGTCGTAAATAATGCCCCGGTAGGCAATCCAGATTTCTGGTCGGTCCTGCCCATTTCTTAGGGCCAACTGTGCTCTGCTGTACTGGGGTAATCCGTCGGTCATGCCTTCAAAAGCCCTTTCGCGAGCATATATTCAGCAATCTGAATAGCGTTGGTGGCTGCTCCTTTGCGTAAATTATCCGACACCACCCACAAATTGAGGGTGTTGGGTTGACTTTCATCGCGTCGAATACGACCTACCAACACTTCATCCTTACCCGCTGCAGTCAAAGGCATGGGATAAGAGGCTTCTGCAGGGGTATCAACCAAGCGTACACCATCACTTTCTCGAAGCAATCGGAATACATCTGCCAACTCAAAATCACGGGCGAATTCTACATTGACGGCTTCGCTGTGCCCGCCCATGACCGGGACACGCACCGTTGTGGCCGTGAGGCGGATGTTAGGGTCGCGCATAATTTTTTTGGTCTCATTCACCATTTTCATCTCTTCTTTGGTGTACCCATTGTCAAGAAACAGGTCGATTTGCGGGATACAGTTCAAATCAATTGGATGAGCATAGGCCTTAGGGCCATCGATACCCGCTCTTTCGTCCATTAGCTGAGCAACAGCTTTTACGCCTGTGCCGGTTACACTTTGGTAGGTCGATACCACAATACGTTTTACCTGATAAGCGTCGTGCAGTTTTTTGAGGGCTACCACCATTTGAATGGTAGAGCAGTTAGGATTGGCTATGATTTTATCGTTGGCCGTAATAATGTCGGCATTCAATTCAGGTACGACCAGTGGGGTGTTGGCATCCATACGCCAGGCCGAGGAGTTATCGATGACCACGGTGCCTACTGCCGCAAAACGAGGTGCCCATTCTAAACTCACGCTGCCTCCGGCTGAAAAAAGGGCCACATCCGGACGTTCGGCTACCGCTTGTTCGAGGGTGATGGCAGGGTATGACTGCCCTTTGAAATCGACCGGCTTACCGGCCGACTTCTCTGAGGCCACCGCTAAAAATTGGGTTACCGGGAAATTTCGTTCAGCCAGAACCCGGCGCATGACCTCGCCTACCATACCGGTAGCACCTACTACTGCAACTTTCATGATGCGTGATTTGAGACAAAAATTGACGCAAAAATAAGGTTTTTATAAGCGTGATTGCCATATGCGTTTACTTCTCCTATTTCTTGCAATTTTGGCGAAAATCGCAAACTTGTCGGCGCAGTTTACCGACAATTTCAGCGACGGCAACTTCAGCCAAAACCCGGCCTGGTCGGGCGATACCAGTCACTTCCAGCAGTTGCAGGGCCAGCTGGCTTTGCGTGCTCCTGCGGGTGTTGGCCGTAGCACTTTGGTTACCGCAAACAGGGCGCAGCTCAACGTCAGCTTCAGCGGTTGGGTACGTCTGCAGTTCAACCCTTCTTCAGCCAACTACCTCGATTACTACCTCATCAGCAATCACGATTCTTTGCACCTGCCGTTGGAGGGCCTCTTTCTGCGTTTCGGACATACCCCCGATGAAGTCAGTCTTTACAAACAGCAAGGCAATACACGCACCAAGGTCATCGACGGGCCGGACGGCATGCTTAATTACAACGACAACCAGCTTCTTTTTGAGGTCAGCCGCGATAGTAACTGGCGGTGGTTACTTAAAGTAGATACAAGTGGGCAGGGTATGGCCTGGCAAGAGCTGGGTAGCTGGGTTGACTCCACGATCTACGCTGCTCATTTTAGCGGATTGGTATGCGTGTACAGCAGCACACGGGCCGATAAATTTTATTTTGATGATTTACAGGCTACTGGTATGGTCTGGCAGGACCGGCAGGCACCCAGATTATTGTCGACCGACTTTTTACCACCCCGTGAACTCCGGCTCCGTTTCGACGAGCCGCTTCATCCGAATAGCTCCACCAGTCAGTTTGTCCGGGCGAGCAACCAGCAGCCTGCCGAAGCTATTGTACAGGAAGCCGGCTTTAGCTATTTAATTCGGTTTCCATCGCCCTTTTTAGCTGATATCGATCATGAAATTAGGCTGATATCGCTGACAGATAGTTTAGGCAATGTAATGGCCGACACCAGCTTATGGGTCAACTGGCACCAGCCGGTTTTCGGAGAAATAGTCATCAACGAGCTGCTCGCTGACCCCAGCCCGGTTCAAAATTTACCGGAAGCAGAATTTGTGGAGCTCTTTAACAGAAGTACTGTTACCCTCCAGTTGAAAAACTATCGCTGGCAAGACAGTGGCACCAGTGTGAGTCTGCCGGAACACAAGCTGGACCCAGGCGCCTATGTCATTCTTTGTCCAATGAGTGCCTTGCCCTTGTATGCGACCTACGGCCCATGTCTTGGTCTGCCGGGCTGGCCTGCTTTAAATAACGACAGCGATCGCCTGCGTTTATCAGCCATCGACGGCACCCTAATCGACAGTGTAAGCTATCAGCTGAATTGGTTGGGTAGTACCGACAAACAAGCGGGAGGATGGAGTTTGGAAAGGAGAGATATACATCAATTTTGTCTGCAACGCGAAAATTGGTCGGCTTCCCTGCATCCTGATGGTGGCACTCCGGGAGCTGCAAATAGCATTGCCGCGCCACTTATCGATAGTTTTCCGCCACTCCTAAGCGGTTATACGCTGAAAACACCTGATAGTTTGACAATTACTTTCAGCAAAGTCGTTTTTAATACGGGACAGGCCAGCATAATGTTGGATGGAGCAGTTCTCCCGTTTTATGCCTTAGGATCAGACAGCTCACACCAATGGGAAGTTGTTTTCCCAGGAGGAGGTTTGGGTAATGAGGCATACAGCCTAAGTCTAGCGGGTTTCAGGGATTGTAGTGGATTTATGTTGGCCGATACCCAGCTTACCATCGCCTGGCCAGCGTGGCCGGAAGGGGGGGATTGGCAGGTTGATGAAATTTTGTTCGTTGCCAAAAGCAGCAATGCCAGCTTTATAGAGTTGCGGAATGCGAGCACTAAAATCCTGAATCTGAAAGATATTAGTCTGGCAAATCCAACAGAAGCCGGTGGTCGTAATCATGTAGCCTTGTCGACTGTCAACCGTTTAATTTTACCAGGCGAACGGCTGGTCATTACCCGCAATGTAGCTGGCGTAAAAAATGATTATCCGCAGCATGGCTCTGCTTTTCAGGAGCTCAAAAGTTGGCCATCCATGCCGCAGGCAGGTGGTGAACTCGCCATTTATCGCAGCGATGGACAGGAGTTGTGCCGTTGGAGTTATCACCCCAAGGATCACTTTCAATTATTGCAACAAACCCGGGGTGTGAGCCTCGAACGAATAAACGCATCCGGAGAAATCCGCTGGCATTCTGCAGCGCTACCACCCGGAGCTACACCGGGTCTACCCAACAGTCAGCAAATCCAACCGGAACTAACCTCAGCTAATCCATTCCATCTCGACAAAATACGATTCAGTCCCAATGCCGATGGTGTAGATGACATACTCGCTATATGCTGGTCGGGCCAGGAAGCTGGTGGCATGCTAAACATCCGCATTTACGCGGTAAATGGTCAACCAATTCGGACATTATCCCATCAACAACTCATGGCATCTACCGACTGTGTGTATTGGGATGGTCTTGACGAAAGTGGACGTCGCTGTGCAACCGGGCGTTATCTGCTTCAGCTGGAAGCTTTTTGGCTCAGCGGCACAAAAATCCAGCAGAAGCTGCTAACTGTGCTCGATGCCCTGGATGATTTTAGTCCTTGAGCGTATCAATACAGCGAACGATGGCTTGCATACGCTGATGGTTAAGGGCATAATAAATATGTTTACCATCGCGAGTAGCTATCAATATTTCACTTTCGCGCAAAATGGCGAGGTGTTGACTGGCCACCGATTGCTCGATACGCAGTTTAAAATAGATTTGCGTTACTGTCAATCTTTCAAATTCATCCACCAACCGAACGATGTTCAATCGCAGGGGGTGGTTGATAGCCCTGAAAATGCTGCCTGCCAGTTTTAAATCTTCGAGCTGAAGCTGATCTGTCGCTGTATTTTCCTTCGGAATTCCCATAATTCTCGCTTTGTCAATCGGTTAACCAATGAAGTATTAGCAATCGAAAAGGAAAAAAGTTTTTATGTGCTGCTTTTTTTTGCCAAAGTAAAGAAGGCTTTGCGGTAGTCGGGCTTAAAATAGGCCACATTTTCAGTTTGTTGGGCTGCGAATTTTAACGCTCCGGCATGCAGCAAATGTAGCGCGTGTTCATGGCCTTCAGCCTCAAATCCGCCGCCATTTCCCGAAAATATTCCCTGAAATTTGGGAGCACCGGAGCCAAAAAATAAGAGTTCATTCCCGGAAAAATCTTTGAACAGATCCGGCTGAAGAATGCAGGCTCCGCTGGCCAAACGTTGGTTAAAATCTCCATCAAATACTGCAGTGAACACCTCGTCGCGACGGGCATCAATCATGGGTACGAGCAACTGACCGGTCTGTATAGGTCCATGCGTCTTAACGTAGCCCCTGGCCATCATTTCCAGGGTATCGATAGCAATTAAGGGTAAACCACTGCCGTAGCACAAACCTTTGGCTACCGAAGCGCCAATGCGTAAGCCGGTATAACTCCCTGGACCGGAACTTATTACCACACCATCCAAGGCCTCCAGTTTTAAATTGACCTCCTTCAAAACCCGACCAATCAGCACCGTCAGCATTTCAGCATGACGATAACCATCTTCCACTTCAGCATGGGCCAAAAGCTCGCCGCCTTGGCCGACGGCTACAGAACAGCGTTGGTTGGCGCTATCCAAAGCCAGCAAAAGTGGCTTAGAAGGTGACTTCAAGCGGGACAATTTTGTTGTTGCGTTCTACTTCGAGTTTTACGGTTTTACCCTTTTCGAAAGCAGCCAGCGCTTTCATATACGACATCATATCACTAATGGTATAGTCGCCCAATTTGGTGATGATATCGCCGGCCAGCATGCCTGCAGCGTGACCTGGTTTACCTTCGGTAACACCATCTACTTTCACGCCTTTACCTTCATAAAAATAGTCGGGCATTACGCCTAAGGTTACTTTAAACCGGGGTGTATTTCGGCTGTCTTCGTCGGCTGTTTTGGTGAAAACCAGTTTCTCATTTGACGGCAATTGTCCTATAATGCGAAGTATAAAGGCCACAACCTCGGCCTGACCCTGATAATTCAGTTTATCGGCATCATCTTCGGGCTTGTGGTAATCGCGGTGTGTACCGGTAAAAAAGTGAAGTACAGGTATATTTTGCAGATAAAAGGAGGTGTGGTCTGATGAACCTGTGCCCGATTCGGTGGTTTTCAGCTGAAGGGGCCCGGCCTGACTTTCAACTACTTCTTTCCATAATGGCGAAGTGCCCACGCCGTGAACACCCAACTGCATGGTGCTACTGTCCAGTCGACCAATCATATCCATATTCAACATAGCAGTTACCTGGTCGATGGCAACGGTAGGGTTTTTTGCAAAATAAGCCGAGCCCAATAAGCCAAGTTCTTCGCCCGAAAAGGCAATAAAAAGGTAGTTAAACCGATCGTCGTTGCGCTTTTTAAGTTCACGAGCCAGCTCAATTAAGCCAGCTGTACCGGATGCATTATCGTCGGCACCATTATGAATGGCTTTTTTCGCAGTCGACAACGACCCACCGAGTGAGCCATCACCCAGGTGATCATAATGCGCACCTATGACGACGGTTAGTGGTGCGTTATTGTTGATCCAACCGGCCACATTATGACCCGTGGTGGTGGTTTTCCTTATTTCTGTCTTCAAACTAACCTCCATTGGTAGTTTTGAAGCAAGCGGTTTTTTCAAAAAGATTGCCGGCAAAGCAGCGGCTTGGGTGCGCCTGTCGAGCGGGTCGTTGGGCAAGGCATCTTCGGTTGAACCGGGATAAAAAACCACACCAATGGCACCCATTTTTTTGGCGAGCGAAATTTTCTGCTCCAGGGTGGCGTCAGCGCCAAATTTACCATGGGGGTTGTTCCCATCGGGACTACCCAGGCGGATGAAAAATATTTTGCCTTCCAACTCTTTCCGGCCGGCATAATCGTCGTGTTTTAGGGAGCTATTTTGTATGCCATAACCAACATCCACCGGTTTGCCTTTTACGCTGCCGGTTGCAGTTATTGCCGGAACTGCATAGTCAGTGGCAAAACTCAGCTTTTCTTTATCAAATGCTACTACTGTACCTCCAAAGGTCTGTTTGGCCGTAAAAGTAAAAGGCTGCAACCAATTTCCATTTTCGCCGGCTGGTATTAAACCGATATTTCTGAACTCTTGAACAATGTAATTCGCTGCCTTGGCTTCGCCGGTTGTACCTGTTAATCGCCCTGCCAGGCTATCGTCGGCGAGGTAGTAAACGTGGTAGCGTAATTTGGCGCTAAGCGCATTTAGGTCCTGAGCAACGACCTGAATGGCAAAGACGCCTAAGGCAAAGAGTAAGAATATTTTTTTCATCCGAATATGCTAAAATTCATTTGCAAAATTACGACGATAAAGAAGAGAACGAATATAAGCTTCATTGTTCTGACTGAGACGATTTGAGCTAGCCGTACACCATAAGGCGCCGACAAAATCACCCCAATGGCCATAGGTAAGATGGCAGGCAGGGCTAAAAGGCCGATTTGCCAGTCGCTCACCCGCCAGGAAGGCAGTTGAAAGGAATAAAATGTTACTGTAGTCAATGCCATCATGGCAATTGCACCCAGAGAGATAGAAGAAGCCTTTTTTAGCGGATATTTGATCACATCAGCGAGCAGAGGCACCATAATCACCCCGCCCCCAAGGCCGCTCATGGCCGATACAATACCACTTAGTGCGCCAACCAACACCAGTTTGGTTTTATCACCATGCTGTTGGCCTTCGCTGGTGAGTTTAGTTTTTCCAAAAATCAAACGTGCCATCAACGGCAGCAGCAGCAAAGTAAACAGCAAAGCGAACTGCTCTTTTTTATACCAGCTTAGTTGTTGCAGTCCAATCGACGTCATTAAAGCCGTGAACGCCCCCGCGCCACCGACCAAAAGGGTGTCGGCTAGATGAAAATTTTTGATTCGGATTTGTTTCCAGGAGCCGGATAATCCGGAAATCATGGTCAGAAACAAGGAATTCCCTATCACAAAAACCACAAACTCGCTGCCAAAGCCGGCATAAGCCGCATAGTAGGCTGTGAGAACAGGTACATACACTGTGCCTCCACCCACGCCTAAAAATCCTCCGATTAAACCACTCAACAGGCCGAAGAGCAGAAAAATCAGGAGCTGGCTCAGCTCAGGCAAAATCAGTTAGGTTTTAGAATACTGGCGTAACGTTTGGCGTCCGAAAGTATGTCGATGGCTTCCTTAATTTCTGGATCACTGCGGAAAGCGGCACGTGTTCGGCCTTGCTGATAATAATATCGTGATACTATTTCCTGCTCCAGGAAGGACACGATTTCAGCTTTGTGCTTACGTACATCCAATTCCTTGTCGTGCTTTTGTTTGGCTTTCATGGCTTCATAGTCGGCCTGAATGGCTTCAAAATATTTCTCCTTTACCGCCTTTTCCTTAAAATCGTCCAGGGCCTTTTCACTCTCTGTTGTATAGTCGTAGTCCTTTTCCTTAATAAATGCCAGAAAATCCTCATATTCCGCATCCGACATCTTATAGTCTTCCGGCTTCGGTAAAACCGGATTCACCGAACGATATAGGGTAGCATAATCGAAAATATGGCGACGAATCAATAATGAAGCGGTGATATTGCTTACATTTCTGTTGTCAAGCGGCACATCCGGACTAACCCCGCCGGCATCGTAAACTACCCGACCATTTTTGGTTTTGAAGGCCACACGCAGTGAATCAGCCTTTTTCACCGGTCGGTTCTGGGCATCCTTTTCTGAATAGTCGATGGCCTGAATACAACGACCACTGGGGATATAATACTTGGCCGTTGTGATTTTCACCTGGGTGTTATAGGTCAACGGACGAACGGTTTGTACGAGGCCTTTGCCGAAAGACTTCTGTCCTATAACTACCCCTCTGTCGTAATCCTGTATCACGCCTGATACAATCTCCGAAGCCGAAGCCGAGGAGCCATCGATCAAAACGACGATAGGCATATTCAAATCGAGTGGTTCGTGGTAGGTACGGTAACTTTTGTCCCATTCTTTCACTTTGCCCTTGGTATCGACTACCAAACTGCCTTTGGGAATAAAAATACCGCTGATGCGGATGGCTTCATCAAGCGAGCCACCGAGGTTGCCGCGCAAGTCGAAGACCAATTTTTTCATGCCTTGCCCTTTGAGTTTGTTAATTGCAGCGATCACTTCGTTACCGGCATTGGTACGGAAGCCACTCAGATTTACATAACCCACTTCTTTATCGAGCATACCGGCATAACTCACACTTTCCACCTTAATCTCCTGGCGGGTGAGCACCTTATCGATAGGTAGTTTTTCACCAAGTCGCTGAATTTTCACCTTCACTTCGGTATTCGGCTGGCCTTTAAGCAACTTGCTTACGTCGTCGGTGCTTTTGCCTTTCACTGGCTTACCATCAATTTCGAGCAGTAAATCGCCGGCCCTTAAATCGGCTTTCTGTGCCGGAAAGTTCTCATAGGGATCGGCTATGATGACGTCATCCTCCTTTTTGGAGATGAGCGCACCGATACCGCCATACTGACCGGTAGTCATGAAGCGGAAATCTTCCATCTCCGATTCAGAGATATAGTCGGTATACGGATCCAGACTTTTGAGCATGGCATCAATGCCGGTGCGCATAAACTTAGCCGGCTCAATTTCATCTACATAATAGGTGTTCACCTCCCGGTAAAGCGAAGCGAATATTTCGATGTTTTTAGACAGCTCGAAATAGTCGGTGACAAACGAAAAAGTGAAAAAGCTGCCTAAAACCACGGCAGCAAAGACCAACATCCTGCCACTACGCAGGCGAATTTGTGACAACCAATTCTTCATAAACTAATTTTTTTTAAGGTACCGGGTCATGACCATGGCCACCCCAGGGATGACAACGACTGATCCGGCGGATTGTTAGCCAACCGCCTTTAAAAAAACCATAACGTTGAATCGCCGCTATTCCATAAGCCGAGCAAGTAGGATGGTACCGGCAGGCATTAGGCAATAGTGGCGAAAGCAGGACCTGATAGAGTTTAATCAGGCCAATCAACAGGTATTTCAAGGAGCAGTTGGATTCAGGGCATCCAGCAATCGATGTAGCGCATACACCAATTGTTTCTCAAGAAACGCATAGTCGCGGATATCTTTTGCCGAATAGCTAACTAAAAATACGACTTGTTTATTGCTCCGGATGAGTTCCTCGTAAAATTTAGCTTTGTTTAACCGGTAAGCCTCCTTGAGGCGCCTCCTGATGAGATTCCGGTCGGTCGCATTTTTAAACCGCCGCTTGGGCACCGAAAAAACTACTTGCGCTGGAAAAGGCAAGCTGCCGTCGGTGATTTCAAGCAAATGTATGGCAAATGGAAAAACAAAAAAGGAAGAACCACTGGTAAACAGGGCATCCAAATAGGATTTCCTGCAGAGTCGTTCTTCCTTTTTGAAGGTCAACATGGCTGTAAGCGCCCGGGTAGACGCAGCCTATAATTAGGCCTTATGGCGCTTCTCGCTCGAAACTGAAAGCTTCTTGCGGCCTTTACCACGACGACGTGCCAATACAGCGCGTCCGTTTGCAGTTGCCATACGGTTACGAAAACCGTGCTTATTTCTTCTCTTCCGTACAGATGGTTGGAAAGTCCTTTTCATCGCCGCTCGTTTTTAAACAGGACTGCAAATATAGAAGTCTGAAAACAATATCCCAAGTCGATTCTCAAAATTAACCGAAATAAATGGTCAGCTACCTGAAAAAAACAGCTTAGCTCTCCCTAACTTCTGCTAAATCTGAATTCTTCGTAGTTTAACACCATGTTATATGCGCCTTTGAAAGCCGAGCAGGTCAAGCAGTTGCACCGAACGTTTAAGGACTTGTGCCACGAAAACCGTTTGCGCATCATCTCTCTGTTGATGGAAATTCCAGAGCTTCATGTAACCGATTTGGTCGAAAAACTCCAGCTCGATCAGGCCTTGGTATCCCACCACCTTAAGCTCTTGTCGCGTTCAAAAATCATTCAAATACGCCGCGATGGCAAGTTCAGCTATTACCGCATCAATCAACAAAAAATGCTCGGATTGATTACCGCATTACACTTTTTGAAGCACGACAACCAGGCCTTAAAGACAAAAGTCTGAAATTTTAATAGTCACAGCCCATTTAGGTTCAGCACCACATCATCACCTCAACCTGGGAATTCAAAAAAAAGAGCCACTCCTTTGCAGCAGTGGCTCTTCTAAAAGAGGTAGACCTAGAGGTGAATTACTTCGCCGTAGGCAGCAGCAGCGGCTTCCATCACGGCTTCACTCATGGTTGGATGCGGGTGAACGGCTTTGATGATTTCGTGGCCCGTAGTTTCGAGTTTGCGGGCTACAACTACTTCGGCTATCATTTCGGTTACGTTGGCGCCGATCATGTGGGCACCGAGGAACTCACCGTATTTGGCGTCGAAAATTACTTTCACAAAACCATCTTTGGCACCGGCAGCGCTGGCTTTTCCTGAGGCGCTGAAGGGGAATTTACCGACTTTGATTTCGTAACCGGCTTCTTTGGCAGCTTTTTCGGTCATGCCAACGGAGGCAATCTCCGGTGAGCAATAGGTACAGCCAGGTATGTTGCCATAATCGAGTGGCTCGGGGTGGTGACCGGCGATTTTTTCGACACAGATAATGCCTTCGGCAGAGGCTACGTGGGCCAAGGCCGGACCTTTCACCACATCACCGATGGCGTAATAGCCGGGGATATTGGTCTGGTAAAATTCGTTGGTGACAATTTTGCCTTTGTCGGTGGCTATGCCGGTGGTTTCGAGACCCAGGTTTTCGATATTGGCAACTACACCCGCAGCACTGAGAACAATCTCGGCTTCGAGTGTGATTTCACCATTGGGGGTTTTTACCCGGGCTTTGCAAAGGGCACCACTGGTATCAACAGCTTCCACACTTGAATTGGTGTGGATTTCGATGCCGTTCTTTTTGTAGATTTTTTCGAGGGCTTTGGAAACGTCTTCGTCTTCGACAGGCACGATGTTCGGCATAAACTCGACTATGGTCACTTTCGTACCGAGTGTGCTGTAGAAATAGGCAAACTCCACCCCTATGGCGCCTGAACCAATGACGAGCATGGATTTAGGCTGTTTTTCGAGGCTCATCGCCTTTCGGTATTCGATGATTTTTTTGCCATCGATGGGGATGTTAGGCAAAGCGCGGGCACGACCGCCGGTAGCGATGATGATGTGTTGGGCGCTAATTTCCGATTTGGTGCCATCGGCTGCCGTAACTTCCACCTTTTTGCCTGGTTTCACCAGGGCGGTTCCCATGACGACATCAATTTTGTTCTTTTTCATCAGAAAACCAATGCCTTTGCTCATACCGTCGGCAACGCCACGACTGCGTTTGATGATGGCCTCAAAATTAGAGCTGGCCTCGGTTACATTGATGCCATAATCGGCAGCGTGCTGGATATATTCGAATACATTGGCACTTTTGAGGAGGGCTTTGGTAGGTATACAACCCCAGTTGAGGCAAATGCCGCCCAGCGATTCCCGCTCAACGACCGCCGTTTTCAGGCCCAATTGTGAAGCGCGGATAGCCGCCACATAACCACCGGGACCGCCACCAATCACAAGCACATCGTAATTCATAAGTAGATTTTTAAAGCGGCTGCAAGATAGGGCATTTGGGCGAAAACTTGGAAAAAGTAGCTTGAGAAGTCCTGCTGTCGGTTCATTAACCAAGATGGTTGATGCAGTCTTAATGCACAAAGCAAAACCAAAATATGAGCTTCACTTGTTGACAGTCCACAGACCATGTTCGATTTATGATGTTCAAAGACGCATTAGGTTCGATAATTTGTCGTCTACAGCTGAAAATAAGCTTGGTGTTTGGCACCAATACTGCGCTAAATTATGCATGAGAATCACCCAACTTCTGCTCATCAGCTTTATCTACACGCTTACGCCTTTTCAAAAATTATTCGCCCAGGATTTCTGGCAATCCAGCGGTTTTATTTCTGCTTCTATGGCACCCACTTTTTGTATCAAGCACAGTACAGCCAATGACGTGCTGCTGGTAGGTACTTTAGGTGAAGGCCTCTGGCGAAGCATCGACGGCGGCCAAAACTGGCAGCAAGTTTTCAGTGGCCCTGAGGCTAATTATGTATACAGTCTTGAACGTTACAACAACCTCTGGTGGGCAGGTACCGATGGCGGCATTCTTCGCTCCAGCGATGACGGCCAACACTGGACTTTTGAAGCCTTAGCAACGACCGACCCGGTAATGGACCTGCTTTATACCCCCGAAGGTTCACTTTATGCTGCTACTACCGATTTTTGGTCGGGCGAATTAAGTGGTTCCGGCATATTTCGCTCCAACGATGGCGGAAGTCAATGGTTCAGTGTAAATCAAGGGCTCGCATCGACTGCCGTTCGTTTTTTGGCACGAAGTAGCAATGGCCGACTTTTCGCCGCGCTCACCGGAAATAGCCCCCAGGGTGAAGCAGTAAGTCTGGCTTATTCCGACAATGGCGGTGCCAGCTGGCAAAATAACCCCCTACGCATTCGAAGTGGCAATGATTCCTTTCCGGCACCTGTCCGCGCCATGGAGTGGCACGCTCTGGTGGTTGCCCCCGACGACAGCTTATGGATCTCTTTCCATGGCACCTATGATGATGGTCAAAATGGTAGCTTCGGGGTAGAATTTATGGCCGTTACAAGTCATCATCTACCCTATTGGATTATTCCCCGCGCCCTCACACCTTCGGCCTGGTGGTGGATGCAACCCGGGTTAGCAGGTATTTTTTTTACCCAAAATGGCTGCCAACTCGGATCCTGGCAAGGAGTAGCACGTGGAGGCCCTTGGCTTAAAAGTGTGGGTCAAAATAATTTTCGAAATATCAAAAGCGGCATAATACCTTCAACTGATGGCTGGCATTTTAACCGTTTTACCGAAGATGGAGGTGGGCGTATTTATGCCATTCAGCCCTGGGAACCTGGCGTATATTTCAGCGATTCACTGCGGCACAGTCCTTTAGCCCTCGCCCCATCAAACACTTTCGAAACTCTAAAGCTGGGTCCCAACCCAAGCCCCGATCTGCTTTATCTCTCCTTCAATTGTAGCGCTACCTCAACCGTATTTTACCAGATAAACAATATGCAGGGACAAAATGTCGTGTCTGGTAGCTGGCCGGCACAGCCGCAAAATGAGGTGCAAATAGATGTGAGCAAGCTGGCCCCCAGCACCTATTTGCTGCAATTACGTCAAGACCAGCGCTTCGAAAACCGGCGAATAATTGTGGCGCGATAAGGGCATTTATAGTTGACAGCAGATTGCAACGAATTCACTAATTTGCATCAACTAAACCCCAGGCATGCGTCTCCGAATTCTGCTTCCTTTGCTGTTGATCAGCACTTTTCTGATGAGTCAGGATAACAAAGAAACACTCATTCTTGGCACCTGGCTCAACGTAAAACAAACTGCCCATATCCGCATTGAGCAGGTGAACAACAAAATTCAAGGCAAAATTGTGTGGCTCAAACATCCCCTCGACGACAAAGGCCAACCGCTTACCGACATTAACAATCCTGATAAAAAGAAAAGACAAAATCCGGTGCTCGGTTTATACGTCCTCAAAGGATTCACTTACTCGGGCAATGGCAAATGGGAAGGTGGCACCATCTATTCGCCTGAATTGGGCAAGGTATACGACTGCGAAATCAGCATTAGCGACCCCAACAAACTCGAGGTACGTGGCTTTATCGGTGTTTCACTCGTAGGCCGCACCGACATCTGGACGCGCGTAAAAACGCACTAGATTCCCTTGGGCCGATATAAGAAACCGATTTTGTGCCAGGGTTTGGGTGTCTTGAACAAAGTTTTCTGCAAAAAAGCCGTCATCAGCAGCGTACACAACACCCCGATGATGGATCCCACAAATACATCGTTAAAAAAATGCTGGGACAGATAAATGCGCGAGTAAGCCGCGAACAGCGCCACCATAAACAAAACACTTCCCCAAGCCTTATTACGCAGGCAAATCGCCACAAAACTGAACAATGCAAAAGCAGAAGCCGAATGCCCCGACGGAAAGCTGTTGTTGAAATGCAGTTCCACGCCATCTACCAAACGTATTTGCTGCCCGAGATCCCGGAAATGCCCGGCCGGCCGTAAGACATCTTCAAAAAGCACCAACTTACCCAGTTGCGTGAGTACCAATACCAGCAAAAAACAATACAAACCCGTTAATGCCAGTCGGTAGTTCACCATACTCAATCCCACCAAAAACAACAGCGCCAATTTTCCGTCGCCCAAATGAGTAACATACGGAAAAACCGCATCCGCCAGGGGACTGTGGAACTGGTTGAGCCATAAAAAACTCTCCACCTTGGAGCATAAAGCTACGATTACAGTCGCAAAAACTACAAATACTAGGTAAGGCATATAAAACCCCTTATTGTTTTTGACGAGTGTGGCGGCTTGGGAGAACATACTGCGAACTTAGTATATAGTATTGAGTATTGAGTATAGAGATTTTGAGACGGAAGACGTAAGAAAAATGACTCTGAGCTTACGCTCTGCGCCCCTGCGGCTCTGCGTGAAACAAAAAAACGACCCGAAGGTCGTTTAACTGGTAGCGGGGAGCAGGATCGAACTGCCGACCTTAGGGTTATGAATCCTACGCTCTAACCATCTGAGCTACCCCGCCATTTGAAATGGAGTGCAAATATAAAGGTATTTTGTTGCCACGGAAGCTTTAGGGTGGAGCTTTTTCACAAAAAATACTTCGATTACCCACTTGCAAACCTTATACTTGTACTGAGACGAACGCTTGGGCGTTCTAAGGAAAACAACATGGAAAATCGCGTCAAAAACAAACTCGAATACCTCTTTAACTGTTCAGCCAAGCTGTTGTACCGTTACATTTCTAACCCCTCGGGTTTAGAGGAATGGTTTGCCGACTCGGTTAATCTGTCGCAAGGCAAATACATTTTCACCTGGGAAGGCACCTCCCGTGAGGCTTTGCAACTCGAAACCCGCCTCAATTCACACACCCGCTTCCGCTGGCTCGACGATGCTGAAGATGAATTTTTCGAGTTCCGCCTGCGCCACGACGAGTTGACCAACGATGTATCCCTGACCATCACCGACTTCTGTGATTCGGATGAGCAGGAAGAAAACCAAATGTTATGGGACACTTCCATACAACAACTCCGTAATCGTATCGGCGCCTGAAATTAAACGTATAAAGCGGTGAAAGTCCTGCACCGACTCTTATTAAAGGCCTTCCTCGGCCCTTTTGTACTCACTTTCCTCATCGTGCTTTTTGTACTCGTGATGCAGTTTTTGTGGGTTTATATCGACGATTTGGTAGGCAAAGGCCTCGAATGGTACATCATTGCCGAAGTGCTTTTTTATGCCTCCGCCAGTTTTGTTCCTTTGGCTTTGCCCCTGGCCATTTTGTTGGCGTCCATCATGACTTTCGGCAATTTAGGCGAGTTTTATGAGCTCACAGCTATTAAATCTTCAGGCATCTCCTTGTGGCGCTTTATGCGACCGCTTACCGTGCTTATCCTCCTTTTTTCAGTAGGTGCATTTTACTTTTCGAATACCGTTTTGCCGGTCAGCAGACTAAAATTCGGCTCCCTGCTTTACGACATCCAACAAAAAAAACCGGCGCTCTCGATCAAAGAAGGAATCTTTTATACCGATATCGACAACTATGCCATTCGTATTGAGAGCAAAAGTGAAGACAATAGGTATATACGCAATGTGCTTATTTACGACCATACTTCAGGTCGCGGCAATGTGCAGGTAATCACAGCCGAAAAGGGCGAGATGTACCAAAGTAAAGACGAGCGTTATTTGACCCTCAAGCTATTCAATGGCTATTCTTACGAGGAAATGCCCGTCAAAGCAGCTCAGGCTGCTCGCAAACCTCAGATGCGAACACAGTTCAAAGAACAGCTGGTGCATTTTGATTTATCGGCTTTGAAGATGCAGCGCACCGACGAAGAGCTATTTAAGGACTACTATTCCATGCTCAATGTAGGTCAATTGCAGAAGGCCATCGATTCTTTGGAGCAAGATTATGGCTTCAGAGCACAAGAATTGAATGGTTTCATGAGCAATTATTACCAATTCAAAAAAGACAGTACTTTTTGGTTAGTTCCGGCTGCCGCCAAAAAAAGCGATAGTACCGGACTTTTAGCCCGGCTCGACCCAGAAATGCGGCAGGCTGTGCTGCAGGATGCTGTAAATAATACCCAGGCATTACAAGGTTTCAGTGGCATGAAAATGCGGGAGTTGGGCGGCAAACGTAATCTGCTCAACAGGCATTACCTGGAGTTTCACCGGAAATTCGCCCTTTCTTTCGCGTGTTTTGTACTTTTCCTGATAGGTGCGCCTTTGGGTGCCATCATTCGTCGTGGCGGACTTGGTTTGCCGATGTTGTTCTGCATCCTCTTTTTCCTGATTTACCACGTCATCACCATGACCTCGGAAAAACTGGCTCGCGACAGCCATCTCGACCCGTCGATTGCCTTGTGGATCAGTAGTTTTGTATTGTTACCTATCGGACTCTTTCTCATCTACAAGGCAAACAACGATTCACGCTTGTTTGATGCGGCCCCTTACCGTAACTTCTTTAACCGGCTACTGCAGCCGCTCCGTCAAAGAATTACTACCTGATGCGCATACTAACTTTATACAATCGCGTACCTTATCCCCTGAAAGATGGTGGGGCGCTGGCTGTATTTGCCATGCTCGAACAATTGCGGGCCAATGGGCATCAGGTTGACTTGATGTGTCTTAACCCATCCCGGAACTTCATCAACAGCAGCGATATACCAGACAATTTTTTCCAGCATTACCAGTTACAAACGCTGGTCATCAATACCGATATCAATCAGGGCGATGCTTTATTGAATTTGTTCAGTCGTCGGCCTTATCATACCAGTCGTTTCTATCATCCCGACTTCAAAAAAATGTTGGAAGCGCGATTACGAGCTAAAGAATACGATCTCATCGTACTTGAAGCCACTTTTATGGGTGTTTATCTCAATGATTTGCGCAGGATGACAAGCAGTCCGGTGGTATTGCGTGCCCACAATGTCGACCACTTGATCTGGCAACGGATAGCCGCCGGCACACGCGACTTGCTCAAAAAATGGTATCTGCAAGTACAGGCAACCCGACTCAAAAAATTCGAATTAAAGCTGGCAACAGCCGTCGATGCCCTGATTCCCATCAGCCCGGTTGATTTGGCTTACTTCAGAAAACAAGGCATTACAACCGCCGCGATTGCCTCACCCATGGGCATTGCCCTGCCTGAGCGCGCGATACCCGAGCAGCAGAAATGTCGCCAGCTGGGCTTTATAGGCACGCTCGACTGGCTCCCAAATCAAGAAGGTGTTCGCTGGTTTATCGACCAATGCTGGCCATTGGTACATGCCAAAATGCCCAAATTGCAATTTCATTTGGCAGGACGCAAAATCCCCGTCGATTTACAAGCCATTCATAGCGATGGCATAGTCGTTTTTGGCGAGGTGCCCGATGCGTCGGCCTTCATGAGCAGTTTGCAGCTTTTTGTAGTTCCCCTCCATTCAGGCAGTGGCATACGCATCAAATTATTGGAGGCCATGGCCATGGGTTTACCCATTGTAAGTACCACCGTAGGTGCCGAAGGAATTGCGGTAGTGAATGGCACCCATATGCTGCTTGCAGATACGCCCGAAGAATTTGCCGGTGCCATCCAGCTCATTGCCAATGATCCGGCTTTTGGCTACCAGCTCGGCTTAAATGCCCGACAACTGATTGCTGAGCACTACAATATCGAAAAAACCGGTCGCGAACTCAGCGCCTTTTACCGAGATTTAACCCATGCCTGAGGTTGGAGCCTGGATGTTTTGGTTGTCGACCGGACTGGTATTCCACTCCTATGTGGTTTTCCCGGCACATATGCGGTTGCTACGCAAAAAAAAGAAAGTTACCGAGCCATCCACCCTTTTTCCGGATGTAGATATTGTGCTGGCTGCCTGGAACGAGGAGGCTGTGATTGCGCAAAAAATCCGTAGCAGTTTTGCCACCAGCTATTCCGGCAAATTACGAGTTTTAGTTGGTACCGATGCCTGTACCGACCGCACCGACGAAATTATCTTAGAGCTTCAAAAAGAGTTCCCAAATCTGGTATATCGGAAATTTGATAAAAGAACCGGCAAACCCGAAATTCTCAACCAACTCATCGGCCATGCCACGGCTGAGCTGCTGGTGTTGACCGATGCTGATGCTTTTTTTTATCCCGAAACCCTCAGCGCGCTCGTCGCACCCTTTGCGAACCCAGCCGTGGGCGGCGTGCAGGCCGATGTGGAGTTGCTCACAGAAAGCTCGAATGAAGTTGCTCACCAGGAAGCGCGATATACCTATCGTGAGATGGAAATCAAAGCTGGCGAAGGGCAAATGGGCTGCATCATCGGAGCTTATGGCGCCGCCTATGCCATCCGGCGAGCTTTATACCGCCCCATTCCACCTGGCTTTAATGTAGACGACTTTTTCATTTTTATGGAGGTGCTGCGGCAAGGTTATCAAACCGTTTATGCCAGCGAAGCGCGCTACCAATTGCTCTTATCGGGCGATGCCGAGGTGCAGTTCAGGCGCAAAAGACGTATTGGCAAAGGCAATTACCAAAACTTATTCTACTTTGGCCGCCTCCTTTTCTGGCCTGGCCGCTTGGCGTATGCATTTTGGTCGCACAAGGCTTTACGCTGGCTTACTCCTGTTTTGCTGGTTACTGCTTTTTCAGGCGCCTGGCTCGCTGCTGTTGAACCAATGTATGCCCTCATAACAGCCACCATGCTCAGCTTCGGTGCTGCCGCTTTGCTCGATCATTGGTTGTTGGCTCCCATGGGCTTAAAAGTTAAAGGCCTGCGTTTTATGCGTCATTTCCTAAGCATGAATCTGGCATTATTGCTGGGCTTTTACGACCTTATGCGTGGCGATAATCGCGGACACTGGAGCAACAAGGCATAAAAAAACCGCCGATGAAAACACCGGCGGTTTTTTAAGCTATTTAAGTTTAGAATCCCAGGCTCAAACCTAGGTTATAACCAGTATAACCACCGGCATTGAAGATTTCACCGTGCAAACCAAAGATGAGGAGCTTCACACGCAAACCTGCACCTACACGCATGGTGTTGGCCGAATTAAATTCGATGTTGATTGGGTCGTTGTAGTTGGTATAAATTTCGCGCAAATCGGTTGGATCAGCGGTTGCAGTATTTTCTTCCAGTCCGGTTTGAATAGCATAATCTCCTGCTGTTTTGAGTGAAAAAGAGGAACGTAGGAAACCAGCACTTACATAAGGCGTAAACATGAGGAGTTTTTTCGAGAGAATAACACCAAATCCCATGGCATTAGCATTGAGGGCTAATTTTTGATTATCATAATTACCCGGATTATCCAAACGGAAACCGGTTACGGCGCCGGGGCCGGTATTGCCGGCATAATTGGCTGCAGTTGGAGCTGGTACCGAAGTATTCAACTCAACATTCAAAGCGGTATAGTTGAAATAACCCGACAGGCTAAAAGGCAGTTTGCCCATGAAAGGAATCCACTGCATGAGATCATGTTTCACACCCACACCCCATAAACCTGCACTTCCACCAATGTCTGAACCTAAGGTGCTGAAGTCAAGGGTCGGAACAAAACGAATAGATACCTCAGTTTTTTTAATCAAGCCGAGGTTAAACTGTACAAATGGAGCAGCATTCGCAGCCAAGCCGGCACCTGATGTTAATCCGGCAATTTCCTGAATTTTTACTTCCTGGTTATTAGCAGGGTTTCTGCCATAAATAGCCCAAACCGGACCATCACCATCACCATGCAAGGTAGGTGCCATAGTCACTGTAGGATCAACCGGACGGAGATTCGCCAATCCCAAAGGCGCAATTTCGAACATTTTCTTCTCATCGGGGATGGGAATAAATGAAGCACCTAATTGCACATTAAAACGAAGTAATTTGAGTGGCGACGCTGTGTTGAACCAGTTTTGCGCCAATCCCATTCCAAATGACTCTGCAAATGGTTCGAAATAGGCATTCAGCACTTTGTTCGCATCATCGATACCAGCCGACATTACAGCGGCTACATCGCCTTGGGCATTGGCTTTACCAAGCGATAAACCCATCAGGGTTACACCAGTAAAAAATAGTTTAGAGATGGCTTTCATAGAAGTTGGTTTGGTTCTTTGAAATCAAAAATAGATAAATAAGTAAACACACAAACGTTTAAAACTAAATATACCATACTGAGGGTATGCCCTCATCGGTGTAGCATGGTATGAATGCGGCTTAAAACTTCTTCCGGTAAGAGCCGGTTCATGCACGGATTCTCCGGAAATACACAAAGCAGTTGATCACAGGGATTGCAATCGAGTTTGTGGTGAAGAAAACTGTGCTGCTCACCGTAGGGGGCGAATATTTCAGGCTGTCCAGGTCCAAAAAGCGCCAAGGTGGGTGTGCCGGTGGCTGCAGCAATGTGCATGGGGCCACTTTCATTACCAACCATGAGTTGGGCCTTACCCACCAGTGCGGCGTAGTCCAATAAATTACCCTGATCTGCAAAACTAAAGGTTTCGAAAGGGATTTTGGCCTGAATACGTTTAATATCAGCTACATCCTCAGCCGCTCCGGCAAAAACAATCTGGAAGTCAAAATCTCTTTTCAGCCCTTCTGCCAAGCTAGCCCAGCTTTGTAGGCCCCAGCGTCGCAATAGTTTTCTCGCTCCGGTGTGAAAGACAACAAATTTTTCCAAATCGTGCCGTTGCAGGAATAAAATCGCTTGTTGTTCATTTCGCCGGCCGGTATATATACGGGCCTTAGGCTGGTCGATTTTCGCACCTAAAAGCGGAGCAATTATTTTAAGGTTAAATAAGAGTTCATGCTCCTGTTCCCGCCTGTACAGCCGGTTTAAAAAGCGGTGACTCCCCCGGTCGAGCCGCACTTTGGGGCGTTGCCCGAGGGCGAAACGGAGGCTGTCCCAGTCGCCGCGCAGGTCGAGTATAACATCATAACGTCCGGATAGGCTGGCATAATCGGTTACAATATGATTGAGGTGGGGATCGTGCTGCACCAGACTTTTCAGGAGGGGTTTACAGAAAAGCGTGAGTTCGGTCGCCGGGAATTTTTGCTTCAGGGCTTCGAAGACGGGCAAAGTGGTGACCATATCTCCGATTTCATCGAGGCGAAAGATGAGGATGCGTTGTGGCTGAATTCGGGCAGGGTTACGCCACAGGCTTATCCAGCTGGTTAAGAGGTAAGAACAGAAAAAGAGCAAACGTTCTCCTTGCAACATGAGGGTCAAAGTTCTGAATAATCGGCCAACCCACCTATATTTAACCGCAATACCGCCTGTGATACGCAAATTTATTTCGAATGCCAGCCTGTTGATGGGCCTGAACCTGCTCATCAAACCGATTTTTATCTTCGGCATCGACCGGCAGATTCAAAATATGGCCGGCCCCGAAAACTACGGCTTGTACTATGCCGTATTCAGCTTTTCATTGCTGGGCAGCATGCTTTTGGATGCCGGTTTATCGAATTATAATGCCCGGCAGGTGGCTATGTACCCTGAAAAAGCACTAAAACGCACGCCGGCCTTATTGGGGTTGCGGCTTTGGCTTTTTGCCATTTATGCTGTGCTTACCTTGGGAATTGGTTGGTGTGTAGGTTATCGTGGCACGGCATGGACGCTACTGGCTATGGTGGCTATCAACCAGGGACTGAACTACAGCCTTTTTTTTCTGCGCAGCAATTTGCAGGGCATGCATCTATTCCAACGTGATGGCACCCTTAGTGTACTCGACCGGGCCCTCACCATCGGTTTTTGTATCCCACTCCTCCAGGGCCACCGCTATAGTGGCAATTTATTGCTTGATTTTGTTCTGGTACAAATGTTGGCTTATGCGCTGTCGACCGCCCTCGCCCTCTACTGGAACAGCCGCTTTACCAGCCTGAAGCCCGTATTTCAGCCTGCTTTACAGAAATCATTACTCGCACAAACCTTTCCATTCGCCGTCCTCGGCCTGGTCATGACACTTTACTCCCGGCTTGATGCCGTGATGCTCGTAAAAATGTTGCCCGACGGCATTTACCAGGCCGGTCAATATGCCGCAGGTTACCGCCTGCTCGACGCTTTCGCCACTGTACCGCTTTTGCTCAGTGGTATGTTGTTACCACTATTTTCCCGTCAGATTCATCAGGCAGAAAAAACTGCACCCCTCGCCCGGTTTACTGGTTTATTATTATTGGGGAGCGGTTGGTTGTTGGGATTAATGGCCTTTTTTCACCACGAGGCCATTTTACGTTTACTTTATACCCACAACAGTGCCGAACAGGATAGACTGTTTGTATGGTTGATGTGGACCTATTTACCCATAGCCGGCATTTTTGTTTTTGGCTCGCTACTTACTGCTGCCGGTAAACTCAAATTACTCAATTGGCTGGCTGTAGGTGGTTTGGTACTTAATGTGACACTTAATCTCCTGCTTATTCCCGGCCAAGGAGCCGCAGGTGCTGCCATCGCCACTTTTATCACCCAATTTCTATTATTCGCTGCTCAATTGTGGTTTTCAGCCAAACGATTTGCCTGGCAATTCGACTGGCCTTTGTTTCTCAAAATCGGCTTTTTTATGCTTCTCAGTGCAGGATGTATGTACTACACCCGCAATGGCACCGGCTGGTGGGGCATGTTGTCGGGTGTTGGCCTGGGAGCTGTATCCTTGGTGTTATTATTCGCCGAACGCTGGAAACAATTCCGCGATTTGGTACGATAAGCACGCTTCTACCGTTGACCTACGCGGATTTCCCTTATTTTAGCCCAAATTTTTAGCTTGTCATGCGCGAAAACACCAACAACGCTTACTCCTTTGATTCAATCACCATACTTGGTTTTTTTTACAAATGGCGTAAAGAGATACTGCTTATCTGTGCCCTGGCTGCTGTGGCTTCGGCCATTTTTTCGGGTCCATTTTTCATCAAGCCCAAATTCAAAAGCACAGTGATTTTGTACCCGGCAACCACTAACTCTATCTCCAAAGCCCTCCTGAACGAAAATTCATTCGACCGCGATGACCCGCTGGCCTTTGGGGAAGAAGAAGAAGCCGAACAACTTATCCAGGTGTTGTATAGCGATGATATACGCGATGAAATAATTCAGAAATACGATTTGATGAATCATTATGACATCGACTCAACTTCGAAAACCAGATACACCAAACTCTACAAAAAATTCAGCGACAACATCAGCTTCCGGCGAACCGAATATATGTCGGTTGAAATTAAGGTGCTTGATACCGACCCAATCATGGCAGCCAATATTGCCAACGACATTGCCAATTTACTGGACGTCCGCAAAAACACCATCCAACGTGAGCAGGCACTTAAAGGTTTACGCATTGTAGAGGCCCAATTCATTGCCAAAAAAGCTTTTGTTAACCAGCTCAACGACTCCCTTAACTTCTTCCGCAGCCAGGGTGTATTCGATTATGACTTGCAAACCGACCACCTCATGGAACAGTTTGTAGCAGCCTCGGCTGGTAAATCGGATGCTGAAGCGCGATTGGAAATCTACCGTGCCGCTGATAAAAGCGAGAAAGATACTGCTATTGTTAACAACAGCGCGCGTTTGGCCGGTTCGAAATCGACCTTGATTACTATTCAAAAGCAACTCGATAAATTGTCGATGTATGGCGGTGCGTATACCAGCGTAAAAGAACAACTCGAAAAGGAAAATGAGGAGTTAGTTAAGCTTCGCTCACGGTACGAAAAGGCTAAAATTGATGCGGAAGAAAGTTTACCGGTGAAATTCATCGTGAACTCTGCGAAAGTAGCCGAAAAGAAACATACACCTGTGCGCTGGTTGATCGTCGTTTTGTCGACCATGGGTGCTTTTTTGATGTCGTTGCTTGTGCTGATTGCCGTTGAAAACTTCCGCTTCCTGACGACCCAAAAAGAGGCCTGATGTTAGCCTTGCCGGCTCTGACCAAAAAATGGTTTTATGTGCTTATGACGCTTTTTGTAAGTGTCAGCAGCTTTATGGTCGTACAGGAACAGTACTGGTTTCTGGCGGTGCCGGTGGCTTTGTGGTTTGTGTATTTTGTCACCTTTTCTATCGATAAAAGTCTTTTGTTCATAACAGCGGTCACACCGTTGAGCATTTTGGTCGATTTAAAGGAGGTTGGCCTATCCTTCACGCTTCCCACCGAACCTTTGTTAATGGGCATGATGGTCCTCTTTTACATCAAATTGCTGGTCGAAGGCCGCTACGATAGCCGGGCTTTTTTCCATCCCATTACGCTTTCGATTGTTGCCTATTTGTTGTGGATGGGCTTTACCAGTCTGAGCAGTACCATGCCACTTATTTCGCTCAAGTTTTTGTTGTCGAATTTGTGGTTCATTACCTGCTTTTATTTTATCGGGCTGCAGTTGTTTCGCAAGCAGCAGAACCTGCATCGTTTTTTGTGGTTGTACTTCGGGAGTCTGGTCATCGTCATGATTTACAGCATCTTTAACCACAGTCTGGAAGGGTTTACCAAACAATCGGCCGACTGGGCTGCTCAACCCTTTGTGATTAATCATGGCATATATGGGGCTATGCTGGCCTTTTTCGTGCCTTTTGTGGTTATTTATTTGCTGCAGGCACGTTTATTCACCGATAAACCCCTTGTCAGCTTCCTGATGTTATTCCTGCTGGTACTCATCACCGTTGCCATCATCCTTTCTTATACCCGGGCAGCTTGGGTTAGTGTTTTGGCTGCCCTGGTATTTTATGTCGTTTTGCGACTGCGTATACAATTCCGGACACTACTTCTATTGTTAGGCTTGTTGATAATCGGTCTTTTCAGTTTTCAATCCACGCTGCTGATGAAGCTCGAACGGAACAAAACCGATTCGGCCACGGATATGTCGCAGCATGTCAAATCCATCTCCAACATACGGACCGACGCCTCCAATCTCGAACGACTCAACCGTTGGATGAGTGCCTACCGCATGTTCCAGGAAAAACCCATGTTGGGCTGGGGGCCGGGCACCTATATGTTTAAATATGCCCCTTTTCAGAAGCCTAAGGACAAAACCATCGTCAGTACCAATATGGCCGACATTGGTGGCATCCACAGTGAATATCTCGGGCCGCTGGTAGAGATGGGTATACCCGGATTTTTATTGTTTCTGCTTTTGGTGGGCGTGGTCATTTATCGCGGCATGTATTTATATTATTCGCTGCAAACGCCTTACATCAGAAGTACCTTATTGATGGTCTTGTTGGGGCTGGTAACTTATCTTACCCATGGCTTTCTGAATAACTATCTCGATATCGATAAAACGGCGCTGCTTTTTTGGGGTTTCATTGGCATGATTACCGCCATCGATTTGTACCACCGCGACCCGGTTTCAGCCGAAGCGGAGGCTTAGCACTGTTACATCGTCGTCGAATTCCTGCTGTCCCTTAAAAGCGAGCAGGGCTGACAAAAGTGCCTCATTCAGGGCTTCCACACTCAATTCCTGCTGTGTTTTGATGATTTGTGCCAATCCTTCGCTGCCGAGGGCCTGGCCACGGAAGTTGGTGAGTTCGCTGGCACCATCGGTAAAGGCTACCAGGGTATCGCCTGGCTGAAGCTGCACTTTACCGAAATTCAAAAACGGCAAGTCCGGAAACATACCCAGTATGGTGGTTCCTGCTTTGAGTTCGGTGATATCGCCCTGGCTGAGCAAAAGTGGTGGCACATGACCGGCACTGATATATTTAAGCCATCCAGATTGTCGATCGAGTTTCGCAATAAACAGCGTAATAAACTTCTCCCCCTGGGTAATCGACAGCACCGCTTTATTGAGTTCTCGGACCAATTCCGGTAAGGTCGGATGAAAACGGATGAGCGCCCGCAGATTGGCCTGAAAATTCGACATCAGCAAAGCTGCCGGTACCCCTTTACCTGAAACATCGGCTACACAGAACACCAATTCTGTTTCATTCACCGGCACCACATCGTAATAATCGCCCCCAACATCGCGGTGAGGCAAATAAATTGCCTTCAATTCAACGCCGTCGTTAGCCGGCAATTCGCTGTTATTGGGAATGAGCATGCCCTGCATCTGAGCAGCCAAGGCCAATTCGTTGCGGATTTTTTCCTGTTGTAGCTGACGTTCCTGCAGTTTGCGGTTTTCATTGGCAACTGCTACAATATTGGTTACCCCCTGCACATAACTCATGATTTCTTTGCGCACATCAGCATCGTCCTGTTCAATGGGGCCCAGCAAGACAAAAGCAATGGGATCCTGCTTAAATATCACCGGCACTACCCACTCAAATTCAGGGAAAAGATGTTTGAGCTCCTTATTCAACGGCCCCTGGGCACGGTAAGGGAAAAGTTTATCGGGATGAAAGGGATATAAACTCATCTCCACTTGACGAGAACCATATCTGCGCCACTCCGGCTCCTGGAGATACAACAGAATACGTTTGATTTTCAGCTCCTCTGTGAGCAGATAGCGGTAAATATCGATTAATGCAGCCTGTGAAAAATTGTAGTTGATGGCCTGGGTGAGTTGCAGCACGGCATCGAGCTGGATATTACGCAGCTCTAATTTGCGGATGAGGTCGATCGCGACCTGCTCTGCATCGGTACCTTGAAGCAAAACGGAGGGTATCATGGTGATAAAACGAATTTAGCCGATTTTAGTCTTACCATCAAAAACTACAGCTCAAATCAATGTTAGCACGCTGATTATCAGGGGCAGGACTTTATACAAAAAATGTTAAGCTTTAGTATAAATGCGTAAAGGCGTGCCGCTGGCGCGAGGTCGATGGTCCATAGTCCATGGATACCTATGGACTATGGACCATCGACGCCCGAAGGGCATATACAACTTAAAACGTATCCAAATCCACCGGACGCATAACGCCGAACCACTTCACTACTTTTTCACCCAGGGCACCAGCAT
>DAIQOK010000021.1:0-59593 GCA_036787895.1 Bacteroidota bacterium
CTTTAATGGTTTTCATATCGATTAAATAATTTGTTTTAGAGTAAAGTTGTTGGGCAGACATAATCGCTGATCGGCAAAACGGCTTCATTTTTAATTTGGGTAAAGCCACCATTTAGGTTGATTAAATTGTCGTAACCCCTTGCTTTACGGATGGAGATAAAAATCATTGATCTGTAACCGCCTGCGCAATGTACCAGGTAGGTTTTATTTTTATCGATTCGCAAGATTCGCTCCTTGATGTAGTCAAGTGGCGCATTTTCGGCCAGTAACAGTTGTTCGCTGCCGTATTCGCTGGCTTTGCGAACGTCCATTATGGGCAAGGTTTGTTCAACAGCCATGGTTGCCATGGTGGCTGGATCTACCGATTGAATCTGATGCTTTTCTTTGCCTGCTGCTATCCAGCAAACGTTTTAACAACACAAAATAAAGTATCGAGCTCCATGTGAACAATCGTTCGGTCGGATGTGGGTACAAGGGTTGTTTTCATCTTAATAGTAATGATAGGATTTCGTTTCGACGTCTTTTGTCATAATAAGATGCTCATCAAAACTTTAAAATCACTTCTTTTGCCAAAAGCTGAAGCTTACAACATTGAACTTTAAAAGCAGCTAAACCCGAAGTAACTACTCCTCCCCTGGAACAAACGCGTCTTTTGCTTTCGCTTCTTCTATATCGAGGGCAGCCCTGGCCTTTTGTAATCGAGAACGATTAATATAAATGGCAGCATTTAATTCAAACCCAATCAGTAAAATGATAGAGTTGATGTTCATCCACAACATGATTACAATTAAGGTACCTATCGAACCGTAGAGTTTATTGTAATTGCCAAAATGATTCACATAGTAGGAAAAAGCCATGGAGGCAATGAGAAACAAGGCTGTTGCCACCCAAGAACCCACCGAAAAGAACTTCCAGCGTTTCCGGACGGCGGGTCCAAAATAGTAAAGCACACTAATTCCGGTATAGATCAGGAAAATGATGATTAACCACTCCGAGATACGCAGCATATCGGTCATATAACTGGCTTCTACTAACTCATAGAGCACTAAAATGTCGATGGCCAGGTTACCGCCAAGTATCAAAATTACGGCAGTAAGTAAGACACCTACTTCCAAAAAGGTAAGGGCAATGGCCATAAAACGCTGCCGAATGAAAGTACGACTTTCAAAAATTTCGTTGGTTTTGTTGAAAGACGACATCAAAGAACTCACCCCACTCGTAGCAAAATATAAAGCCAACAAAAAACCAAAAGAAAGCAAGCCGCCCTGCTGTTTACTTACAATATCATAAATGGTGGTATTGATAGCCTCAAAGGCACTATCGGGCATAATTTCTCCAAAAAACTCAAGTATCAACCTATCCAGATTAGGTATGGGGAAGTATGGAATGAGTGTAAACAAAAACAACGTAGCCGGAAAAAGGGCCAGAAAAAAGTTAAATGTGATGGCAGAGGCGCGCATCACCAGGTCTTGGTTCTGAATTTCCTGTAAAAAAAAGCCCAGTATATCGTAAAGCGGGACTTTGGTGGTTTTACCCAGTTTAATCCGTTTCAGTATGACCATAAATGCCCGATAGAGCCTAAAACGAAGTAAAAATTTGTGGATTTCGTTCATGCCTTCGAAAAATAGGGCTGCAAGGCAGCGGCAAAATGATCGGGTAACTTACAAGGACGATTGTTATTCATCTGGACAAATACCAAGGTAGTTGTCCCCTGATGAATATGCTCCCCTTTTTCGTTGAAAATATCATATAGAAAGGAAATTCTTACGCCTGGCATTTCGGTAACTGTGGTTCGTATTGTCAACAACTCATCATAAAAAGCCGGCTTTATATATTGACAACGCATATCCAATACGGGCATCATCACACCTTCTTCTTCAAAAGTTCGGTAACTAAACCCCAATGCCCGCATGGCTTCTACCCTGCCAATCTCAAACAAACGAGCGTAGTGTCCGTAGTACACATATTTCATCTGATCGGTGTCACCATAAGTAACGCGGTATTGGGTCTCGTGTACGTACATCAGTTGATATTCAGTTTGGACAATGCCTGCTGATACAAACGTGCATTTTTCTGGTGTTCGGGATAGGTAATCGCAAAATTATGGTAACCCGAAAAATCTTCTTTGGCACAAAAGTACAGGTATTTGTGCGGTTGACTATTTAAGACAGCATCGATGCTGGCTTGTGATGGCGTACATATGGGCCCAGGCGGCAAACCGTTCACCTGGTAGGTATTGTAAGGAGATTCCAAACGCAAATGTTTACCGGTAACCCGTTTGATGCTAAAGTCATTGTGTGCAAAACGAACCGTTGGGTCAGCTTGCAGCATCATACCTAACTGCAGCCGATTCCAATACACCCGGGCAATTACTCCCTTCTCGTCGTCTTTATTTGTTTCTTCATCGACTATCGAGGCTAATTTCATCACCTCAATCTGACTCAATCCCAATGCTGTTGCCTTAGTTTGGCGCTCGTCTGTCCAGAAAGTGGTGTATTCCTTGTACATACGTTCAAAAAACTCGCGGGCATTGGTATTCCAATAGAGTTCATAAGTATTGGGAATAATCACTGCCATGGCATCTTCGGGCTTAAAGCCAAAGGCACGGAGGTACACATCATCGCTGAAAATGCCAGCAATTTCCGCTGAGTCGGCCTCCAGCCTGCGACCAATTGCACCGTAAAAATCAGTCCGGCTGCGAAATCGGTTGATGACCAGCTTTACCGGTTCTTGCCGACCCGAAACCAGCAACCTGACCAATTCAAAGTTGCTCATCCCCTTTTCAATACGATAACGACCCGGCTTCACTGCTTCGGGATATTTCAATTGTTGAGCTACCCATTCAAAACTCGCCAGGTTTTGGAGCAAATTGGCAGTTTGGATCAATTCCAACACTGTCGTAAAAGTGGCGTTGGTGGGTATATGAAGATAAGTAAGCTCTTCGGCCAATTGTTGGCTTACATTACTTTTGTATACCCGCTGATACAACTCATAAGCCACCACTGCCATACTCAACAACAAAACCCCCAATAATGCCCATAAAAACTTACGTAATGGACTTATTGTACCGGTTTTTGGCTTAGTTGTACTACTTCTTTTTCTGGCAGATGGACTCATACAAGGGTTTTAATCAACAAAATCGTTTAAGAACGGAGTTTTTGCAAGAGTTGACGGGCTTGCAATTGATTCGGATAACGCTGAATTATCGTTTCGAGCAATTTTTCTGCAGCGAGATTATTTTTTCTGTACAGCTCCAGCCCAACCAAATTCATCCAGGCCGACTGATTATCCGGGTCCATTTTGAGTGCTTTGCGATAAAGTGCTTCGGCTTCTTTATCCGCTCCCGATTCCAATTTCAAAAAACCCAGATTCACCATGGCCGGTGCATAGGTTGGATTTTCATTGAGTATAAACTCATACCTTTCGGCGGCTTCATGCTGTTGATTTAATTCATGAAGCATAGTAGCATATTTCATCTGAAAATCAAGCTGATATGGCATCAAAGCTGCAGCTATTTTAAATGCCTGCAAAGCTTCGGCACGTAAACTGTTTTGCGCCCGGGCTTCGCCAATGCGATAATAGGTCCAGCCATTTACGCCAGCTGGAATCTTACTTCCGAGTTGTATCAATTTATTATAATCGGTTTTCAAAAAGCGTAAATGAACTTCTGTTTCGAAATACATGACCGATGTTGTTTCAGCCACTTTTTTCAAATAAAAAGCCGCTGAATCGAGATGGCTGGTTTTGGCTTCAAAACGTTCGTAATACTGTAACCAGGCGCGTGCTTTGGTCAACGCATCTGGTCGTTTTTCATTGATAGATGCAATTCCAATGAAGGTCCGGTTTTTACCTTCCGACTTTTCAGGCTTACGTATCCAATGATCAGTAATGGTGACATGGGGTATGTCGCTGGTGCCTGATTTTGGCATGTGGCAGCTCACACAATTGTCGTTTTTGGATTTTCTGACGGCTTTCTCAGCTGTACACTCGTCCTGACCGGGGTGACAACTTTGGCATTTGGCATTAAAGTGGGCTGCCGGTGTTACTTCTATACTTTTATGCGGATTATGACAGCTAATACAACTCAGTTTCCCCGCGCTTTTTGTAAAGCAGGCCGATTGCATCATTCTATCAGGGTGAGAAGCCATGGTAAAATGACTTTGATCCCCTTCATACCTCGGCAAAAACACACTCATGATATCACTCAGCACCATGCCTGGTCGGAAATCAAAGAAAGTTTTGCCCGGTTTGAGCACGGCATTGCCCTGCGTATGGCAGCGCTGACAGATGCTCATTTGTAATGGCATCGATAATCGTTTAGGGTTAACTATGGAATAATCAGCTTCTTTGCCGGTATCGACGATTTTTCCGGCCAGTTTTTCCTGTATATGCAGACTGCCAGGCCCATGGCAGCGTTCACAATCTATCCCCTGTGGAATGCTGATGTATTTATTCTCAGCGCCTGAAACCTGTTTTGGATAGGCATTGTGGCAGGTCATACATTCAGTTTCAATGGTTCGGGCAAATCGGCTGTTGCCTCCATTTTCGAAACCGGGAGGTAAATCCCATTTTTTATCCTGGGTGTAGAAGGTCATTGGTAACTGGTACACATAACCATTGATATTAATCAGGTGAGAATTGGTATGCTGGCCACTACCTACCACCAGGCTGATGCGCTCAATACGTTGGTGTATGGTATCCCTGCCATCCAATCGGAATTCCCGGATAAACAATTGGCTGTCGCGGCTAAATGCCTGGTAACTCAATTGTAATACCGGGTCAAAAATCATAGCATGGCCCGAGAAATCGGCTTTAGACCGGTTCAGATCGGCATGCCCCATAGATCGCCCCATGCCTGTCTGCAGAAAACTCTCATAAATGTCACTGTGACAGCCCCGACAACTCTCGATGCCCACATAACTTACGCTGTCGTGTAGATTAGCAAAACGACTGCCTTCGGCCCGCAAACTATCCAGGTCAAGCTCTACTTCCTGCTCTCCGCCACAATTGGCCAACAATACCACCAATAGGCCTATAGGGACTAAAACACGGATAAAAGCTGAAATAGGATGCATAGTGCTACAACAATCGGGAAAAGCGGCGGTTTGAGCTTCGAAAAATAAGACCAAAACGGGGCTTTCTGCTCATTCTGTGCTATTTTTGCAACTTATTTTTAGCATCTCCCATGAGTTTAGCCAAAACCTATTCGCCCGAAGGCATTGAACAGAAGTGGTACGATCGTTGGTTGGCTGCGAAATGTTTCGCCTCCACACCCGACGAGCGTGAATCCTACACCATCGTGATTCCGCCACCCAATGTCACCGGTGTGCTACACATGGGGCATATGCTCAATAATACCATACAGGATTTGCTCATTCGCAAGGCCCGGATGCAGGGCAAAAACGCCTGTTGGGTACCTGGTACCGATCACGCCTCTATCGCAACCGAAGCTAAGGTTGTGGCCATGCTCAAAGAAATGGGCATCGACAAAAACGAAATTGGTCGAGAGAAATTCCTGGAGTACGCCTGGGAATGGAAGGAAAAGTATGGCGGTATTATTATCAATCAGCTTAAAAAACTAGGCGCTTCCCTCGATTTCGACCGGGAAGCATTTACCATGTCGCCCGAGCTGAGCGAGTCGGTAACCGATGTATTTATCGACCTCTACAAAAAAGGTTATATCTACCGTGGCATTCGTATGGTGAACTGGGATCCGCAAGGATTAACCGCCCTCGCCGACGACGAGGTGATATTTAGGGATGTGCAAACCAAAATGTATCACCTCCGCTACCGGATTGAAGGCAGCGAGGAATTTGTGACCATCGCCACCGTAAGGCCGGAAACCATCATGGCCGATGCCGCCATCTGCATTCATCCAGACGACGAGAGATATGAACATCTGAAAGGTAAAAAAGCCTTAATTCCGCTGATTAATCGGGCCATCCCAATCATTGAAGATACGTATGTAAGCATGGATTTTGGTACAGGATGTTTGAAAGTAACACCTGCACACGACCCTAACGACTATGAACTGGGCATAAAACACCAACTTGAGGTTATCGACATCATCAACGATAACGGCACGCTCAACGAAAAAGCGCAAATTCTTGTAGGTGAAGACCGCTTTATTGCACGTAAAAAAATCGTCAAAATGCTGGAAGAATCCGGTAATTTGGTGAAGGCCGAAGATTATAAGAGCAATGTTGGACATAGCGAACGTACCAATGCAGTTGTAGAACCTAAGCTTAGTCTACAATGGTTCGTGAAGATGGATGAGATTACCAAACCTGCCCTACAATACGTTCTTGATGGTGAAATAAAACTCATACCTGAAAAATTCATCAATACCTACCGGCATTGGATGGAGAATGTTCGTGATTGGTGCATTTCCCGTCAGTTGTGGTGGGGTCACCGTATCCCTGCGTGGTACTCGCCCAAAGGCGATATCATTGTAGCGCGCACTGCCGAGGAAGCAGCCGCACAAAGCGGTGGTAAATGGCAGGCCAGCGACTTCTATCAAGATGAAGACGTACTCGACACCTGGTTTTCGAGTTGGTTGTGGCCACTTACGGTATTTGATCACAAAATCATCGCCAACGGACCGGAAAAAGCCAATGCTGACCTTGCCTACTATTACCCTACTGCTGTGCTCGTTACTGCACCTGAAATTCTCTTCTTCTGGGTAGCTCGAATGATCATTGCCGGTCATGAGTATATGGAGCAAATTCCATTCAAGGATGTTTATTTAACTGGTATTGTTCGCGACAAACAGGGTCGAAAGATGTCGAAATCGTTAGGGAACAGCCCTGACCCACTTGATTTGATAGATCAATACGGTGCAGATAGCGTTCGCTTGGGCATGTTGTTCAGTTCGCCAGCAGGCAACGATTTGTTGTTCGATATCAGCATGATTGAACAGGGTCGCAACTTTGCTAATAAAATATGGAACGCCTTTCGTTTAGTTAAAGGCTGGGAAGTGGTTCCCGGCGACAGTAAAAACCCGGCTGTAAAATGGTTTGGTGAACGTCTGAAACAGGTCACGGCTGAGTTGGAGCAGGATTATGCCCAATACCGATTATCGGAAGTAGTTCGTTCGCTCTACAAACTGGTTTGGGACGACTACTGCTCCTGGTACCTGGAAATGATCAAACCCACTTTTGGTCAGCCCATCGATCAGGCGACTTACGATGCCACTATCAGCTATTTTGATCAATTGATGCGTTTGCTGCATCCTGTGATGCCTTTTATCACCGAAGAGTTGTGGCAAGATATACAGGAGCGCCAGGTCGGCACATTTTTATGTACGAGCGATTATCCTGCTATCGAATCTTTTGATGTGGTCTACCTCAAATCGACTGAGAGGGTATTTCAACTCATCAGTGAAATCCGGAATATTCGCAATCAAAAACTGGTTCCTGTTAAAAATCATGTTGGATTACAGCTGCTAAATGCCGCAGCGGTTTATCAGGAATACAAGCATATAATCTGCAAATTGGCAAATGTTGACAAAATAAACTTTGTTACCGAGAAGCCAACAGGCTGGGTAGCGTTCATGGTTGGCATTGACGAATGTTTCCTCGATCTTCGGCTGGAAATTGATCCAGAAGCAGAGCGGGAGAAATTACAAAAAGAGCTGATTTATTTCCAGGGTTTTCAGGAAAGTGTAAAACGTAAATTGTCGAATGAGAAGTTTGTATCCGGAGCGCCCGAGCAAGTAATCAACAATGAACGCAAGAAACTGGCTGATGCTGAAAGCAAAATACTGAGTATTCAGCAGGCACTCGCTTCACTTTAGATCTCAGATTAGTCGGCAAGCTGTTTGGCGAAAGAAGACCAGCTAAACTGCTGCTTGAGTACAGCTACTTCCTTGCTGAAGGCCTCAAAACGGTCGTTCTCTATGAAATCGAGCATAGCATCGGCTACACTTTGTTGATTGGTTTCGGTGACATAACCCGACTTGCCTTCACTAATGAGCTCCGAAAGGCCACCTACATTCGTTACCAGCATCGGTACATCAAAATGAAACCCAATTTGGGTTACCCCACTTTGTGTGGCATGATGGTAGGTTTGTGTGACCAAACTGGCCGCTGAAAAGTAGTACTTTACCGCTTCATTGGGGATAAAATCGGTATGCATCACCACCCTATCCACCAATTTATGTTCGCGTATTAATCGGTAATAGCGGTCGGGATTATCATAAAATTCACCAGCCACCAACAATTTGACTTTGTGCTTCTTTAAACGATCATCGGCAAAAGCTTGCAGCAGTAAATCGAGCCCTTTGTATTGTCGAATAAAACCAAAAAATAGAAAATATTGGAAATCAGGATTTAGCTTGAGTGCTTGTATGGCTTCATTCCGACTCACTTTAGAGCCAAAATTATCATACAAAGGATGTGGCAACCTAAGTGAAGGCCGGGTGTACTTCACCAATTTTAACTCTTCGGTCACTGCTTGCGACATGGTGACCACTTTATCAATACTGTGCAGGAAATAGCGCGCTAGCTGTTTACTGAAAGGGAATTTTTCGTGTGGTAATACATTGTCGGCTATAGCTAGCTGTTTGGCCTGGTTCCCAAACCAACGGCTCCAACGAGCGATACTACCCAAACATGGGGCCATAAACGGCATCCAATAGCGGTAAATAACCAAATCGGGCCTTTGTTTAGCCAAAAACCAAGCTGCTTTGAGCCAACTGAATGGATTAACAGAATTGATTAGAATGTCGATTTTCAAATCGGCTGGCTGAGCTTCATCTGAAAGCTGGGTTTTTCCCGGAAAAAGGAAGGCAGGATATTGTAGACTAAAGGTGAGCATACTTACGGTGTGCCCTTGGCTTTGGAATTCGCGTGCCAGGCGTTCGTTAAATGTCGACATTCCGCCTGCCCGCAAAGGCCAGGCCGGCCCAACCAGCACTATCCTACTCACCAGCCAATTTTTTCCCTAACAAGATAATGATTCCTCTCAGAGGCATTACGCGAAATAAGCTCTGCCAAAAATCCTGTTAGAAACAATTGTGCTCCCAAAATCACAAGGGTTAATGCCAGAAAAAAAAGCGGCTGCGCCGTGATATCCCGATGGGGTATTTCTTTGGCGATTTTATAAAGTTTGTCAGCAATGACAAAAACAGTAATTATTCCCCCTGTTACAAAAGCCAAAGTACCCAGTAAGCCGAAAAAGTGCATGGGTTTTTTGGAGAATTTCCCCACGAAATAGATTGAAATCAGGTCAAGAAAGCCATTTACAAAACGTTCGAGCCCAAATTTGGTGTGGCCATATTTCCGCGCTCTATGTTCCACAACCTGCTCTTCAATCCGCTTAAAACCAGCCCATTTAGCAATTACTGGTATGTAGCGATGCATTTCGCCATAAACTTCAATGCTCTTGACCACTTCACTGCGATAGACTTTCAAACCACAGTTAAAGTCATGTAGATTATTAATGCCCGATACTTTACGGGTGGCATAATTGAATAACTTGGTAGGAATGGTTTTACTGAGCGGATCGTATCGTTTCTTTTTCCAGCCCGAGATCAGGTCAAGTTTTTCGTCCAACAACCGCCGATACATGGCTGGCAATTCATCCGGACTGTCTTGCAAATCGGCATCCATAGTAAATACGGCCTTGCCTTGCGTCATGGCAAATCCTGTATTTAAGGCTGCCGACTTGCCATAATTTCGCTGAAAGCGGATGCCTTTGATGGCTGAATTTGACTTGGCAAGTTGTACGATTACTTCCCAGGAGTCATCCGTACTTCCATCATCGATGAGTAAAAGTTCATAACTGAACTTATGCTCATTCATTACTTTATCGATCCACTGCACCAATTCGGGCAAGGACTCCTCTTCATTCAAAAGTGGTATGACGATGGAAATGTCGAGACTCATGCTTCACTTTCATTTGCCTCAAACATGGGCGGATTTTTACGGGTGAAAATGGAGACAATCAATCCAACCACAAAATTCATGGCAATGGCTATCAAAGCCACCAAAGACAATCCTTTGAAATCATAGTTCATTTGACGCTCTTCCGCCATTTTTAAGGCATTGTCGATATCTGCTTCTGAACTCCCCAAACTTTCCATGGTCGATACCATATTTTCCATAGAGATGGTTTTTAAGGTTTCGGGCAATTCAGGGTCAATAACATTATACAGCAAGGCACTGAACAAGACCGAGATAATCGTAGATATGATGTTCACGCCCAAACTATTCATTACAGCCTTACCATAGCTCAAATAGCCTTCCTCTTCAGCACGTTGCTGTCGGGCACTTAACACCATAAAGGCGATAATCATGGCATACATAAGTAATGATATCCAGCCACTTACCATTAGTTTCACATCAATGATGTAAAGCAAAAAAGTAAGTACTACCGATGCCAGTCCGGCATATAAGCCCCATTTCACGAAGCTTTTCTCTAGTAATCCTTTGTTTTCCATATTGTATAGCTTATTTCCGAAAATACAGAGAGGCCATGAAACCTACAACCATATTCCACAAGAAGCGAAAAAAGAATACGTTCACCGCCAAATAACTCTTGGATTGAGCCATTATCGCTGCTTTTAACTTTTCGATTTGTTCCGGATTGTAATGCCGGGTTATAATCTCCTGTCCTTGTTCCAATGTTCTGAATTGATCATTAAGATGAAGTTGCCACAGTTTAGGGGAAAGACTGGCCCACATAAAAATGAGGATAGCGTACAAAAATGCATTTACCAAGCCCATGGCAACAGATACTACCATACCATCGGTTAAACTCAACTGACCACCATTGTAAATCAACTTAAAACTACGCATGGCTAATACAGTGATTACCAGCGTAATTGTACTTAGCAAAAGTCTGAATTCTCCCAGCGGACTAAACTTAAAAGCAAAAAGAAGAATAGCGAATAAGAGAGAAATTCCTGCCGCGTAAGAACCGTAGCGGAAACCTACAGTTAACATGGCATATCGAATTAGTTCACGCATTTCGTTGGGTTAGGGTTATTCAAAAATACGCTAAAACACGGATGTTACTTCAGCGTTTGTATTATTATCAGTCGAGAAAAGTGCTAAACTCCTGATTAATACAAGTTTCACCGTGATAGAAAAACTGCAACATGCCAGATACAGCGGTATTCCGCTGTCGTTGACCACCGGCTTGCAAACAAGCCATGAGGTTGATAATTGATTTTTCGGGCGATTTGAAAAAGCAAAAGCTAGGTGTAAACATTTCCGGCATGGCAGTTTCACTTTCCATGGCTTCGGCTTTGGCCACCATCGCTGCATAATTCAGGTCAAGCCAGGTCCTGTTGGCCATCATCTCCTCATAAATTACGGCATCATCCTGATAATCGAGGTCTTCGTCGAGTATAAAACCATCCAAATAGTCATCGAGACTTGCCTTCAATCCACTTTCCTTCACTTCGGTTAAATACATGAAGAGATTTAGGGCTTCGGTGCCCCTACCTTCGGTTTTTTGTTCAATTTTTTGCCAGTCGGGCGATTCCATATAAGCATCGGCCTCCTCCCCCAGACATTCCAGGGCTTGCACAAAAAACAAATCAAAGCAATATTCTTTATAACCGGCCAACTCAGGATGAGCAGCCTGTAAATTGTCGAACGCTTTCAACTGAGCAGACATTTCGGTATGTACTTCAAAAATATCGCGAAAACCTCGATAAAAATCTGCCAGGAGCATTTCATTAGGGGCTTTATGTCCTGTTCTCAGCGCCTCTAATATGGCTTTTTCAGTCTCTTCTGGTTTGAGCCCCTGTAGCTGAAGCTGTTCGTAAACAGCCGCCAATCGAATGCCGCAAAGTAAACCTTTGAGACCTTGGGTAGCAATGGTACTCATTTGTTCCAATAAATTTGATTGTTATTGAGGGTGAGCAGAATTTTACCACTCAATTTTTTGCCGGTAAATGGCGAATTCGCGGATTTAGACACCCACTCAGTTGCATTCACTTCCCAGCTTTGACTGGGATCCAAGGCTACCAGATCTGCAGCTTGCCCTTCGGCCAATACGGGTTGTGCTACACCCAATAATTTCGCCGGTTGTTGATTAAAAGCCAGTAATAACTGATCAATTTTCATCTTTCTGCCAACGCCGGTCAAAGCTGCTGAAAAAGCTGTTTCCAAACCTATAGCCCCGAAGCTTGCCAAATCAAACTCTTTGAACTTGGTCTCCACATCTTCCGGTTGGTGATCAGAACAGATCACATCTATGGTACCGTCTTTCACGCCTTCTATGAGGGCCAGCTGATCAGCTTTGTCGCGCAATGGGGGGAAAACTTTGGTGTGGGTATCGAAAGCAGTAAGTACTTCGTCGGTCAGCAATAAATGATGGGCGGCAACGCCACAGCTAATGGCTAATCCGCGTTTTTTAGCTTCTTTGATCAATTTTACGCTCCCAGATGTTGAAATTTTAGCAAAATGCAATCTGGATCCGGTGTATTCTACCAAAGCTATATCGCGCACCACCATGAGTTCTTCGGCCATGTCGGGTATACCTTTTAAACCAAGACGTGTACTTTGCACACCTTCATTGACCATACCACCACGTGCAATATTCGTATCGATAGGTAAACTGTACATCAGGCCATCGAAGTGCCTGATATATTGGAGCGCTCTGAGTTGTGTGCCGGCATCCATAACCGGAACATTGGCATTAGAGAATACCTGCGCACCTGCCTGATGCAAATCCAACATTTCGGTCAGGTCGATACCTTTCAAATCAAGTGTAAGTGCTGCAGCCGGAATCAAACGACTCAGCTTTCCTGCACTTTTATTGATCCAATAACTTATACCGCCTTTATGCTGGGTAACCGGAAAAGTATCCGGTTGGACGCAAACAGCAGTATATCCTCCCCTTGCTGCAGCCAGGAGGCCAGTGTTCAAATCCTCCTGGTGTTCCATGCCCGGATCACGGAAACTCGCAAAGGTGTCGACAAATCCATTGGTCAAATACAGTTGATTCGCGCTGATTTCGGCGGCATCATCAACCCTTAGTTGTTTGCCAATGCGGCTAATCATGCCATCTTCCACCAACAAATCAAGGGTTTGAAGATGATAGGGCGAGCGAGGGTCGCAGATGGTGGCTGACTTGAAGAGTATCCGCATTTATTTCCAGAATTTGAGCAGGAGTATTTCTGCCAGCAAAAATATCAAAACCGCTGCCAAAAACCACTTCCATAATGGATTAGATTGGTCCTGTTGAATGAGTTGAGGTGTAAGCTCAGCATGGGTGAAACTAAAATACCGGGTGCCTAAACGTTGACTTTCCTGTTCCAGAGCCGCATCGTTCATAAAAATCAGTTCCGATTCCACCTTATCGGCATTTACCGCCAACCAGGCATAAATCGTATCACTTTTGCTGCTTTTGAGCGCGTACCAACCTGCTTGTTGTAATTCATCCAATTGCAAACTTACAGTTCCCTGCTGCCTGCGGAGCTCAGGGATATAGCGGTTTTTATCGCTGATTAACTCAAAAACTTCTTGCGCCGGAAGTTGTAAACGCAAGGATATAGGCGTTGGTTTCCCTAATCTGTACGCCAATGGTCTGATGCCGCCACTCAATAGTATACTACGGAATACCAATGGCACAAACAAAGCATGTTGCTGTAGATTCGACCAAGCAGGATCTAAAGGGACATGAAATTGAAGCAAACGACCATCACCCGCTCTGTGTGTACTCACCAAGGCATCCCGGTTGTTCAAGCCAAGCAATTGAATGGCGTTATTCGGCCCAAAAAATGGTAGATACTTGACTGCTTCCGGCAAATCAGGCTGCTCAGGTATACGAGAAAATGTTTCCTGAAACAATTCATGCTGCAAAGCCAATTTTCGAACCGGGAATTTGCCAGACTGCGCTTGGCCCAGGCCACCCAATCCCAATTGGGCCAAAAACTCATTACCTGCCTGGGGGAAGTCCCCATTTGGAAAATTGAGTAAGGTCGCCCCCGCATTGACTGCTTCTATTAAGGCCATTTGAAGTCCGGAGGCAATACTCTTAGGATGGTCAAGCAGAATAACCGGAAACTGTTGGATTCGATTATAATCCAACTGATTCCCTGACAGATATACAGGCTGCAAAAAGTCATCGCTGCTCAATAAGGCTTTGAGATAGGTGTTGGCTTGCTGTTCGGTAATGACCAATACTTCTATGGCCGACTTTATTTCAAAGCTGAGGTAATAGCGATCATCGAAGGTTACCGACTGGTCTTCGAGCACCAATGCAGCCTTTTGCCAGCCGTTGCCGCTCGGTGTAAAGTCAATGGTATCTACCCAACTCTGACCAGCTTCCAGGTCGAGGGTTGACAATCCTTTTTGAACACCATTAATTTCGAGCGCAATTCTCACCGAAGAGCGCGCTACATTTCCACTATTCACCACCCTGAAGAGCAAACGCACCGTCTTTCCTGTAGTCACAATGGGCGATGACAGCCATGCTGTATCGATATACAAATTGGAAGCTGAAGTAGGTTTGAACTGAATAATACTGGTTGTCAGGCTGGAATCCGGGTTTATGGACTCAAAATCCTGACTTCCTTGTTGAAAATCGGAAAACCAGATGCGTCTACCTGGCTTAGCTTGTACTTTGAGCCACTCCTCCTGCCTGCTCGCTATCAATGATAATGGACGCGTAGTCGACACCAGTTGTGTAACATCAACTGCTTCTATAAACTGCTCTCTTGTCATAGAGCGCATTTCAAGCATGCTATTTTCCTGACGTATCAGCTGAAAACGATCGTCGGGTCGTGCACTTTTAGCCAAAGCCACAGCTGCAGCCTTTGCCTGCTCCAGATTAATGCCTGTTTCTGATGACAGTCCCATTGAAGCCGAATTGTCGATATACACACTCACTGCTTCGGCACTTGCTAAACGTTGTTTTTGTGTCGGGAAATAAGGCTGAGCAAAGGCAAAAACCAAAGCAGCAACTGCCAAACAGCGCATAAGCAGAACCAGAAGATGCCGCAAACGAGAGCGTTTGTTGGTCTGCTGCTGCAGCAGCTGCAGCCATCGAATATCACTGAAATAGACCTTTCTGGAAGTTCTGAAGCTAAAAAGATGGATGATTACAGGCAGCAAAAGCGCAAAAAGCGCCCACAAAACTTCGGGGAACAAGAACTTCATTGATTCAAAAATACGAGGCTTTTGTCTTTGTTTAACGTTAATACGTAATTCTCCTTATGCCTTCTCGAAAAAACGTCTTAGTTTTAGTTTACCAAGCCTTACGTATGCGTAAAATCGACCAACTTTTGCTTGAATATGGTGAAAGCCATCAGCATGCCACCAACAAAATGGTACACTGGATTTGTGTACCGGCCATCATGTTTAGCCTTATAGGTATGTTGTGGAGTATACCTCCTGATCTAATTATTCAGAGCATAGGTACAGATCTCGCAGGTTTTGCCAATTTTGGCGTATTGTTTTTGCTTATAGCCACCATTTATTATCTGCGATTATCCTTCAGTCTGTTTGCTGGCATGTTGGTCATAGCTTGTTTAATGGCAATTGGCAACCATGCGCTGTTCAACTGGAGTGAATCGATGTTTTTGGCCTCTTTACTCATTTTTGCCGCTGCCTGGGTCGGCCAGTTTATTGGTCATCAAATCGAGGGCAAAAAACCCTCCTTCCTAAAAGATGTGCAGTTCCTGCTGATTGGCCCAGCCTGGCTATTACATTTCATTTATAAAAAAACGGGAATACCCTACTAAAATCCAATAAATGCTCAAAAACACCATTTGGCTGTGTATAACGGCCCTCTGCCTTAGTGGCTGTTCAACTGAAAAATCGCCAATAATGACCCTCGATCCGCATTCTGCCGCCCAGCCTGAACTCGCACGCACCACCCATCTGAAATGGGAAGCCAAACTTGATTTTGAAAATAAGATAATTACGGCTACTGCACATTGGAGCATCAAGATGCATGAGGATGCAACTGAAATAAAATTCGACAGCCGGGGATTAACTATTCAATCGGTCAGTCTAAATAACAATACGGCTGCCAATTACCGCATAGTGCCTCGATCGGAGCCTTGGCTAGGCGACCAACTTATCATTGACTTGGAGCCTGGCACCAGCGAAGTGCATATCAGCTATCACACCGCCGCCGATGCTGCTGCTGTTCAATGGCTCGACGCCCAACAAACACGGGATAAAAAAGGTCCTTTTCTGTTCACCCAATCACAAGCTATACTAGCACGCAGCTGGCTCCCCTGCCAGGATAGTCCGGGCATTCGTTTTACCTATGAGGCAACAGTAGAAGTACCTGAAGGTATGCTCGCCCTCATGAGTGCTCAAAATCCTCAATCGATAAGCGCCGATGGTCGCTATAACTTCAAACAGGAAAAAGCTATTCCGGCCTATTTGATGGCACTTTCGGCTGGTTATATGGAATTCAAAGCCATTGACGGCCGCTCAGGAGTGTATGCAGAAGTCAGTCTACTCGAAAAAAGCTGGCATGAATTTCAAGAGTTGCCGGCTATGATTGCTGCTGCCGAGGCGCTCTATGGTCCCTATGCCTGGGGCCGCTATGATTTATTGGTATTGCCACCAAGCTTCCCCTTCGGTGGCATGGAAAATCCGGTACTCACCTTTGCTACGCCGACGATAATCGCCGGTGATAGATCGTTGACAAGCCTGGTTGCCCATGAATTGGCACACAGTTGGTCGGGCAACCTCGTCACCAATGCCAATTGGAACGACTTCTGGCTCAACGAAGGGTTTACGGTATATTTCGAACGTCGCATTATGGAGGCCATACAGGGTTCGGATTATGCCGAAATGTTAGCGGCTCTCGGTCACCAGGATTTGTTGGAGACGCTGAATGATATGGGAGAAACTCATCCAGGCACCTGCCTCAAACTTCAACTCGAGGGCAAAGACCCGGATGAAGGTATGAACGACATTGCTTATGAAAAGGGAAATGCTCTTTTGCGGGTTATTGAAAAAGAAGTAGGTCGTGCCCGGATGGACACATTTTTACGTCAATACTTCTCACGTCATGCATTTCAGGTGATGACTACCGAACAATTTATCGTTTATCTGAAAAAGCAATTACTGACGAATGAGCAATACAATGCACTCAAAATTGATGATTGGATTTATAAACCCGGTTTACCAGCCAATGTCATTACACCTGTACCGAAACGTTTTCATCAAGTAGATGCAGCCCTAGAGCAGTGGCTGGCTAATAAAAGGCTAGACAAAAAAATAACTTTAGCCTGGTCATCCCACGAATGGTTGCATTTTATTCGCCGTTTACCAGCAGATCTTAATAGTTACGATTTAGAACTATTAGATGCCCAGTTTAACTTTTCGAATAGCGGCAACAGCGAAATATTGGCGGCTTGGTTCATCCCTGCCATTCGTAAACAATATTCGCCAGCATATGCCCCTATCCGTGCATTTTTAATGGAGGTAGGCAGAAGAAAATTTTTGGTGCCTATCTACAAAACCATGCTTGAACAGCCTGAAACAGCTCCAATGGCCCAAGAAATTTACAGTCAAGCCCGGGCAAATTATCACAGTGTAGCTGTAAATACGCTCGACGAATTGATAAAATAGCTGCGTTTAAAATGACAGAGGGGTGCCTCCCGGCTCCCCTCTTTGTCTGAAAACTAAACTAAACCTATGAAAACTTCGTCTTCAGCCTATGCTGAATAAAAGCTTCAGACAAAAATATAAAATACTTTTAAATATTAACAAAAAAATACCCTGAAATGGGTATTGAAAAATTAAACAGCTTAATTCATCAACCAGGCATCGGCCTGGAGTTTGCGTTTAATTTCTTCTAAATAAGCCTCTGCCATCTCTTGTGAGCTGAATTTAGCCACGCTAACCCGATGCAAACCTGAGTTGGTTGTTCCTGCCTGTGCTGCATCGGTATATCCCTTATTTTTCAAATCCTGGATATATTTTTCTGCATTGGAGAGTTCCCGAAATGCCCCAACAATTACTGTAAACTGGCTTGAACCTGGAGCGACATTGTCTGGATCGGGCTGTTCTTGAATAGCAACATTGTTTGATTCGGCCTTGAGCGAATCTTCCGTTAGCGTTGCCTGCATTTTATCGGCGTTTACACCATTTGGTTCAACTACTGGCCATTGAACGCTGTCGAAACTACCAATTTCAGCCTGTTGGTTCCAGTCGGTTAGCTGCTCTTGCTGCTCGAGAAAATAAAGTACAGCAAAATTGGCTACCAGCAAAAAAAGCACGGCTGCAGCCACTTTTAACCAAAAATTACCTGATTTGGAATTAAAACTGACTTTCGGCATTTCTTTAACCTTGGTGTCAGCCGGAATTTCAGTTCTTTTTGCCTGCACCAAAACACTCTCCAAACCAAATGCGTAGCTATCCATAAACTGCTGATTATCTGGCTTAAACTCTACTTTAGCACCTGATCTTTCGAATGTACCAAAACCCGGGTAGCTAAACCTATTTTGTTGGCCTAACTCTTTGTTTACCTCTTCAAATACATGTATTAACGCCTGACTTACAGCCGTTTCATCCCATTTATAGGCTTGAATGGCATGCACAATAACCGGAGAATTTTCTTTTAGACTTCGATCTGCATCAAAATAATAGATGCTACCGGGCGCTTTAAGCTGATTACCTACAAAATGTGCCGAACGATATTCCCGGGTAAATCGTCCAATGCCTGCCAAAGCCAGGGTAGCGTGGCTGGCGAGATAGTTCAGGAGTAAATGACTAACCTCTTTTTGCATGGGAGGTCGAAGTTAGTTATTAGAAATTAAAGCTCAAGCCTCCCAAGGCATTTATACCATAAGATGTATAATTGAACCAACGGAAATACCTTGATGCAGTAAGATTGTTCAGTTGTAAAAAGAAACCCAACTTTTCTGAATAACGGTAATCCACACCCAGATTTAAGTCAATAACACCATTCAATTCCTGAACCAAGCCTGCCTTATCGAGGTATTTGACACCATTAAACACATAAACATCCCCCGTAAAACGCAGTTTTTGTTGCATTTGGTAACTTCCTCCGGCTTTCAAACTAAAGGTGGGCTGCATAAAGGGTGCGGCAAGCGTTGATAAACCAAAACCATTGTAGGCCATTTCGATTTTGGCAGTATAGCGATCTCCAAATTTGCGTGAGAGAGCGGCACTAAACTTAAAGACATTTGTAGTGCTGTCGTATACAGGTATCAAACGTGTAAAGTCGCTGGTGTCGTTCAGAAAAAATTGGGCATCCCGCAAGCGTTGATAGCCCAAAGAAATATCGTAACTGGTGATTTCGTCCACACTCCCTTTCAAGCCACCATAAAGCTGAAAACGATTGTTGGTATTTCGAATATCCAAGCCAGTACCAACGAATGGATTCCTTCGGATTATATCGCGATAACTATTCCGTTCGATATTTCCCGTAATTCCAGCATAGGCGATCATATATACGTCGGCCAGTTTATAATCGAGATCAATTACAGGATAAAACTGAAACAACGACACTCCGGCAGAGGCTTGCATTGCCATATTCAGTCCACCAGTAACCCGGAACTTCTCGGCCTGATATTCATAGCGGGGTTGAAAATAAACAAGACTGCGGTTCACAGAAAATCCACCGGGACTATTGTAATTGGTATAATCGAAGGCAAAGTCGAAGGTGACTTTGTTCTCATCAAGCCTAGCAAGTAGATTTCCATCCAGGCGTAAATTGTTTTCCGATTGATCAAAGGCATCACCTATGGTATAAAAAGAAAATTGAGTACCAAAATCAAGTTGGTCGTTGGCTACCTGATAACTATTCATTCCCAATGCACCGGAAAACTGACGAAAAACCTGTCGAATAGAATCAGCAGGAATTTCTACCGGCTGATGAACGCCATAAAAGTGTCTCACATTTCTTTCAAAATCGAATTGGGAATTCACGACTACATTACGTAGATAACGTTTGCCATATACACCCAGCGTATTGTCACTCAGATTGGCGTTATCGAATTTATTGGTATCTATACGTAGGTCACCACGCGATGAAAAGTGACTAAAATTCACCCCATACTCAAATTTTGGGTCACGCCGACTCATAAAATGACCTTTTAATAAGGGTGTAGTATAATTCCCAAAGCCTGCCTTGAAATAATTGTTGGCAATGGGCGAAGGTGGCTCCGCCATGGCACGCATAGGCGTCATAGGTGTGAGTTCGATGGGCGTGGGAGCGATGCGTTTAACTGTAGTATAATTAAATTCCTTCTTCTCCGACTCCAAAGTAGGCAAAACGGCAACCGGCGTAAATTTCAAAGCATCGGAAAGCACCGCTTCGTAGGCCCTAACGACTTTAATGGGATCGGTAGTAAAACCTGAGCCCTGGCCAAAACTGATGCACGACAATAGGAGTAAAAAAGCGCTGAGTGTGAGTTTAGTTTTCATCGTTCTCCCCTCCTTCATTTGACTTCTGATTTCCACTGTTATTCTGATTGGATTGATTTCCGGCACTTTCCAGCTTTTTAATATCTCCCATCCTATGGGCTGCTTGTCGGGTTATATCGTCTTCATCCCGATTATCAATGATACTTTGTAAGGTGGCATTCGCTTGGAAATAATCGCCTTGAGCAATGTAAGTTTCTGCCAGCACCAGAAAAGCCCTGGCAATCCATTCATCGTAATAGGGTATTTTATCTACCAGCTCAAAAACTGAGGCCTGGGAAGCTGCCAGCTCATTGCGTTTAAGCTGAATGGCTGCGATATAATATTTGGCCTTAGCTCCAAACTCGTTTTTAGTTGCCTCGTAAATGGCCGAAAACTGAAGATAAGCCGCACTTAAGTCCCCGGACTGGAAGGCAAGTTCTCCGAAAATTATGGCCGCTTCAAGTTTGTCTTGCTCGGTACTATGCGGGAAATTAGTAACTTTTTCCGCATATGCCCTGCTTTTTGCGCTGTCTTTGAGTATGGTATATGCCCGCATCTGGCCTAAATACGCATCTCGAATGTTCCAACGTGAATCCGACAACTGCTCTAAACTTTCAAATTGACTGATGGCTTTTGCCCAGTTTTTGGCGGAATAATAAAACTTCGCTAATCGGGCATGTGCACGTTCGCTATACAAGCTTCGCTTTTGAGCAACTACGAAGAGTAAATCTTGCTCCATGAACTCAAACTTCAACTGTTTATCATAACAATCGGCACGTAAAAAACGGGCTTGAATGGCAAAATAGCCATCTGGAAAACGGGTCAGGTATTTCGACAATTCATTAATCGCCAACTCACAATTACCTTGGTTATACACCAGCTCAGCCGCCTGAAAAGTGATGGAATCTTGTAGATTGATGGTCACGCCTGCACTGGGCACTGTAGCAGCATAGCTAAAAAAGGCTTCTACATTGTTTTGTTGTATGTAGATGTTTTTAATACCATTCAGTGCATCTCTTGCTTCCGGTGTTTTCGGGTAACCTTCCACTACCAATTTGTAATTTTTAATGGCAGCTTCGTATTGTTCCTCGTTGTAATGAATGAGTCCTTTAATCAAATAAGCATTTTTCAACAACAGGCTATTTGGGCGTTCTTTGATAAGCTTATCAAAACTTTGCTGTGCCAGATTGAGTTTGTCTTGAAGAAAATAGGTATTGGCGAGCTCCAGAAGCGCATTATCATAATATAAAGATGTCGGATAATCTGTCAATAGCTTCCTCAATGTGGTCACCTTTTGCTCTGAATTATTGGTCAGGCCTTGCAGTATGGCTTTCTGGAAAGTGGCATAGTCGCTACCGGCAAGCTTCCTATCGATGGCTTGCTGATAATAGCCCTGGGCATCGGGATAACTGTTGGCTGCAAAATGTGCATCGCCAAGACGAAGTAACAAATCGCCCAGCATAGCTCCGACGTAGGCATTCATCTGAACTTTTTTGTCGGCCGAGCGGAGATTATCATACGACTTCTCAAAGTTGGCTATGGCCGATAAAAAGTCATTTTGTTTAAACCAGGCATAACCGAGGGTGTAATAAGCAGTAATCAATGAATTTTCTACTTCCAAACCTGAAGTGGCAGGCCAGGTCTGTACAAACTTCTGCATCTCTGTAATGGCATCTTTAAGCCTATTGAGCTTATAAAGTGCCTCACCTTTCCAAAAATAAGCCTGTGCAGTGTAGTTTTTATCAATGGATTGGGTCAGCGACTTATCAAAATGTTTTACGGCTTCATGATATACCCCTTGATTAAAAAGCTCGATTCCTCGGAAATAAGTCACTTTTTGATAGGATCGGTTGATTGCCAGATTACGCTCCTGAATAGCCTCTATTACCTGTACGGCCTCTTTAAAGTTTTTGGTCGACAACAACAGCTCTCCCAAAAGTGTTCGCACCTCGTCGGCATAAGCCGATTTAGGAAAATTCGCCAAAAACTCACGCAGCCAGGTGAGCGATTGCGGATGAATATTTAATTCATAGCCGAGTTTGGCATGATTAAAAGCTGCCAACTCTTGAATTTCAGGGTCAAAATTCAGTTTAGAAGTGGCATAAAAGCTGGTCAGCGCTTTTTCCTTCTGCCCCAGTTTTAAAAATACATCGCCCAATAAATAACTGGCGTGTTGACCAATGGTGTCTTTTCGATTGGTTGATTTGCTGAGATTGGGAACTGCCGCAGCATATTCTTTGGCCTGGTATTGTGCGAATCCCAACTGATAATAATCATTACTACTTCCATTACCCGATATTTCAAGGTAACGATTCATATAAGGTATCGCTTTGATGTATGCCTCTTGTCGGATGTAAGCCTGTGCTATCAAATAATTGATACCTGCCTGATTTTTAACTTCTCTATTTCCCGAAAGCGGCAAGGTATATTGCAGCATATCGTCATAGCGCCCTTGTTCGAAATAAAGTTTGGCGATGAAATAAGGTACAATCCGATTGTAGTGTTTCGAGTCACTGAGCCGCATAAAGTGCTTTAATGCCAACTCACTTTCTCCCTTCTGATAAGCTATAAAACCCAGGTAATAATTGGCCGGATAACGATATTCACTCTGTAATTCACTCACTTCCAGCAAGGATGTTTTCGCCAGATCAAAAGAATCCCGGGTGAAATAACTGTAACCCAAGTAGTAGTGAAAAGCAGCAGCCTGCGCCGTATTAAAGTAAACATAGTCGGTACCCGACAATACCCGAATCACATCGCGGTACTTCTTTGATTCAAAATAATATCTGCCTAAATAAAATTTAGCTTCGTCGTTCCGTAAATCTTCAGGGTAGGTTTCAATGAACTGCAGCAAACGATAATCCGCATCTGTCTGTCGAAGCTCTACTCCTGCAACTGCCCGGTAAAAGCTGGCTTCCTTGACCAAATCTGCCTGCAGATTAACATCCGTCTTAGGGAACTCCTGGTCTAATACCGACTCAAAAACTCGCTTGGCAGCCGCGTATTTCTGCTTTTCCATGAGTTCTTTGCCATAACGCAAGATACTTTCGGGATCTTCATGGATGCGCGTTCGTTGGGCCAACGCCTGATGTGAAATAAATAAAAGACCTAAAAATAAAAGAAGTCGCTGCATGCGATTGAATTAGCTGAAGTGGCTACTAAACGAAATAAACGGTCTTTGGGTATAAACGCAAAGACAAACAAAACTACTCAACAACTTGGCAGTAACCCCATTTAGAGCGGCTGTTGCACGAGAGAAGTTTTAAACACTGTTGATAAACAGCTGGCTTAGCTCCACTATTGCTCGTGTATAATTAAAAAATCAACCTAAAAAAATGGCTGCACCAAATGACACAGCCAAAATTCATGAACTAAATAAGCTATTAAAAGCTGTAAACCAAGCCAAGAGAAGGCAATATCGGGAGTTGATTCACACGCGTAAATCTTACCCGGTCGAAGTAAAATATATTATCACGATTGTATACATTACTTACACTAAAGTTAATGTCTAATTCACTGCGATCGGTAATGGCAACGGTATGTCGTAATGAAAGGTCTAATCGGTGATAAGTTGGCAACCGTGCAGCGTTAAAATCGCCATAAATAACGCCTAGATTGCCATTTTGCCCGATGATGTCTGTATTCACACCATCAGAGAAGTCGAGTTTGGGATAATAACCGGCTGTTTGTGTGAATGGAAAACCAGAACCAAAGTTCCAACGACCACTAAACTCCCAATTAAGCTGTTTACCAAAAGTATAGGTACTCACCAAATTGACGTTGTGACGGCGATCGAAGGAAGGATTATACGTCCTTATGCCGTCAAAACGATCCACATAGGTCCAGGAGTAAGTTGCCCAAGCATAAAAACGTTTCCGCTCATATTTCAAACGGAAGTCGAAGCCATAGGCCTGACCTCTTTCTATGATAAAGTCTTTCTTCAGATTATCGGGTTGATTGGCAAACTGCTCCGTATCATCATAAATTTTATCACGATTGATATTGGTGAGCTGATTAAAATCCTTGACATAAGTCTCGAAATTAAACTCGAGGTATTTACCCAAATCAACTTCAACCCCTGTAATCAAATGACGCGCTTTTTGCAATTTGCTAGTGACTTCATTTCCATCAAAAGTGCGCGGTAAATTGTCAGGTCCGCTCAAAAAGCCGAAGAAAAGATTGACCACATCCCTGTCGGAAACTGCGCTTATCAAGTTCTGAGAATACAATCCCCCCGCGAATTTGAATCGAATATGGTTAGTCATATTGTACTTCACCCCCAGGCGAGGTTCTACACTCAATTCTTGCAATGAGGAATAATAATGAACGCGTAAACCAGGCTCAACCACCAATTTGTCGGTTACCTTTTTGTATTTCGCATACACAGCCAATTCAGTCGTGCTTTCCTGCTGACTGATGACACGTCTAGCAGCATTGGTAAATCTAAAATCGGTGGAGAAACCAACGACGTCAAAACCGTAAACTAACTCATCCTTGGCATAAAACTGACTGACTGCAAAGTTTCCGTTAAAGCCGGTAATCGAACTTTCGCGTGGAGCACCGTCTGCTTCAACTTGGCGCGATTTATAATCGCTATACGCCATTGTACCGCTGATTAAGCTGGTACTTCCTTCGGGTATCAACACAAAATTGGCACCTAAACCGAGTGAATTCCAGCTGATATCAGCTACCTGACGGAAGTTAACTGCATCGTTAAAACTAAAACCGAAAAGATTCAATTTGCTACCATTCTGAGATTTAAAAGAGGTTTTGGCGTAGATGTCGTTAAAGGAAAAAGGTAAGCCATTAGAATCGGCGTAGCTGTAAAGGTATTTGGAGGTTTTATCGAGATAAGATGATTTTCCCGAAATGATGAAGGTAGGGGCGAATGCATCTTCACTTTTTGCCTTACCCATTGGTCCTTCGAGCAGCAATCTCGCCTGAAATGGCGATACACCGGCTTTACCGGAAAGTCGTTTTTGGTTACCATCACGTGTGGTAATGTCCATAACAGCTGATATCCGGCCACCGTGATTGGCGTTGTAACCACCGGTGTATACGTCGGCATTTTTGATGATGTCGGTATCAAAAACCGAGAATAGACCAATGGAATGGAATGGATTATAAATGATCATACCATCCAACATAACCTTATTCTGGACAGGCGAACCTCCACGAATATAAAGTTGCCCGCCTTGGTCGCCGGTGAAAACCACACCGGGAAGTACAGAGAGATACTGTGCAATATCGGCTTCTCCTCCTACGCTCACAATTTGTGTGATTTGTTTTGAAGTCACCGTTTCGACCGAAACTTTTACCGAGCTAAGTTGCTCCTGCTTTTCGGCACTGACTTCAATTTCACGAAGGCGTATGGAGCTTTTATTCAAAAAAAGCTTCTGACTTACAATAGAACCTGCTTTCAAATTCACTTGAACTGAGGCAGTATCGTAACCCAGGTAAGTACTCATTAGGGTATAATTTCCAGGTGGGATGCGAGTAATCGAGAAAAAGCCATTCACATCTGTACTGGCGCCAAGCGTAGTTCCCTTCAAAAAGACATTGGTAAACAAAATAGGCTCACCCGTTGCTTTATCATACACAAATCCCCGGACAGTTGCCGTTGAACTTTCTTGTGCCTGGACATGGATATTACCAAAAACACAACAGACTGCCACTAACAGTCTGACCAAAAATCGCTTCATCTAAAAAATTGTGAGGCGTGAATTTAACCTTTCATAACCCAATTCCCAAGGTAAATCCCTGTTTAAACGCTAAAAAAATTTAATTTTTAATGTAATAAGGCAACTTATGACAATTCTATGATTTCATAAAAGGCCGTCGAGCAGCCCTTTGCCTTCCCGAATGACTTCTACTTCCTCTTCTGTACAGTCTAAAACCGTAGAGGCCTGATTATCGCCAAAACCACCATCCACCAGCAAATCAATATGGTCGCTGTACTTTTCCCAGATCAAATCCGGGTCGGTAGTGTATTCAATGATGTCATCTTCATCGTTGATGGAGGAAGAAACAATTGGATTGCCCAATTCTCTAACAATAGCCCGGGCAATTGGATTGGCTGGCACCCGAATGCCAATGGTTTTTTTCTTGCTATGAAACAGCTTAGGCACCTGTTGGTTGGCTTTGATGATAAAAGTGTATGGACCGGGTAGGGCTTTTTTCATCAGCTTAAAAACTGCATTGGGTAATTGCATGCTATAATCCGACAAATTCGATAAATCGTGACAGATAATTGAATAGTTGCCAGAATCTTTAGGCAATTGTTTGAGTTTGTTGATCCGCTCAATGGCCCGGTGATTATAAATATCACAACCAAAGGCATATACGGTATCTGTAGGATAAATAATTACACCGCCACTTCTGATGCAGGTCACGACCTGTTGGAGGTGTTTTTCGTTGATATTATCTTCGTAAAGCCGGATACGCATGCCGAAAAATACAACAAGCAGGGCGGAATGCCCTGCTTGTACCTATTTATTTGCGTGTAAATTTAGTTTTTTACTACCTGTTTAACCAATTCGGCAGCTTCCTCGAGACCAACCGCAGCCATCAGACTTAAACCTGACTTGTTCAGGATTTCTTTGGCTTCAATGGCATTCGTGCCTTGCAACCTTACAATAATTGGGACTTTGATATCGCCTATTTGTTTATAAGCTTCCACAATACCATTGGCAACGCGGTCGCAACGGACAATACCGCCGAAAATATTCACAAGTATCGCCTTTACATTGGGGTCCTTTAAAATAATTCGGAATGCATTGGCCACTCGCTCGGCATTGGCAGTACCACCAACATCCAGGAAGTTGGCAGGTTCACCACCTGATAATTTGATGATATCCATGGTAGCCATGGCCAAACCGGCGCCGTTCACCATACAACCCACATTGCCATCTAACTTCACATAATTGAGGTTGTGTTCGCCGGCTTCTACTTCGGTTGGATCTTCTTCCAAAATATCGCGCAGCGCCAACAAATTCGGGTGACGATAAAGTGCATTTTCATCGATATTCACTTTGGCATCCACAGCGATTACTTTATCATCGCTTGTTTTCAGCACCGGGTTAATCTCAAACATATCTGCGTCAATGCTCTCATAGGCCTTGTATAAATTGGCAACAAATTTGGTCATTTGCTTAAATGCCTCTCCGGATAAGCCTAGGTTGAAAGCAATTTTACGGGTTTGGAAACCCTGCAATCCAACACGTGGGTCGATGGCTTCTTTGAAAATCAGCTGAGGGGTTTTTTCTGCTACCTCTTCAATGTCCATACCGCCCTCTGTGGAATACATGATGATGTTGCGACCGTTGGCACGATCTAACAATACTGAAATGTAAAATTCTTTAGTTTCACTTGGGCCAGGATAATAAACGTCCTGGGCAACTAGGATTTTGTGTACTTTTTTGCCTTCGGCACCGGTTTGTGGGGTCACCAATTGCATGCCGATGATGTTGTTTGCTTTTTCTTTTACATCATCAAGCGATTTAGCCAATTTAACACCGCCACCTTTACCCCGACCGCCAGCATGAATCTGGGCTTTTACAACCCACCATCCGGTCCCGGTAGTTTCTTGTAATTTTTTAGCCGCATTTACAGCTTCTTCCGGGGTGTGTGCCAGGATACCTTCCTGTATGCCAACACCAAAACCTTTGAGGAGTTCTTTTGCCTGGTATTCGTGTATGTTCATGCCGAGTTAATTTTAATAAGCGCAAAAGTACAGTTAAAAGCGGTGAAAGCCAATATGGAATTATATATGCTATTTTTGATGCCATATGGCTCTGCTCGATTGGCTACTGCCCCCCAAATGGCGCAGTTTATTGCAAGGATTTAAATCATACGGATACTCAGGCGACTACCAAAGCTGGTCAGCTGCAAGTAAGGCCAGTATGGGTTATGCCGATGCTGCCCTCTTCGATAAAGTAAAAGCTGCTGCCTTAGCCGTAAAAAATGGGAAAGCTGCTTTTGAACGCGACAGTGTACTATTCGAAAAAAGGGAATTCGACTATCCGCTTCTTTCCGCCCTCTTGTATGTGGCAAATCAAAATTCCTCGCTTAAGGTACTCGATTTTGGTGGCGCTACGGGGAGTATGTACTTTCAATACCGGCCAGTACTTGCTCATTTGACTGAACTGAAATGGCTGGTTGTTGAACAAGCGCATTTTGTAGCATTCGGCCAGCAAGAACTGCAAAACGATCAACTTCAATTTTATACTGATTTAACCGCTGCTATGACTGAAAACGCCCCCCAACTTGCCATATTGGGTTGTGTTCTTCCTTATCTCGAATATCCTTATCAGTGGCTGGATGAAGTGTATAATTCACATATTCCCTATGTTTTAATCGATAAACACCCTGTTATTCGAGGTAACAGAGATCAATTGACGGTTCAAAAAACCAATCCAAAAGTCTATACCGCCAGTTATCCTGCTTGGTTTTTTGGAGAAGAGAAATTCCGGGCCGCATTGGTTGGTCGCTATGAACTATTGTTTGAATATGTTTGTCCCGATCAGAGTAATTTAGCAGGAAGTTCCTTCAAGGGCTTCTTTCTCAAACGAATCGTATGAGTTTGCTCAGTACAATTAAAAAAGTTAAACATCAGGAAGACTTTTTTCCTGGATTCCTAGGCTTGTTCATCAATCCATTTTGGCTGGCACGAAGAGGTTTAGTTTCGCAGATAAAAGAATTGGCCGGCTATTTATCTGGCGATTTGTTGGATGTGGGCTGTGGTAGAAAACCATACCGCGAACTGTTTAAAGTAAAAAGTTACCTCGGATTAGATATTGAAAACCCTGGGCACAGCCATGAAAATGAGGATGTAGATGTGTTTTACGATGGCCACACTTTTCCATTTGCTCAAAACAGCTTCGATAGTGTGCTGTGCAACCAGGTACTTGAACATGTTTTTAACCCAGATGAATTTCTGAGTGAAATTCACCGCTGCCTCAAACCCGGTGGACAGTTTTTACTCACAGTACCCTTTGTATGGGATGAACATGAACAACCCTTCGACTATGCCCGGTACAGTAGTTTTGGCTTGAAACATCTCTTAGAAAAAAACGGCTTTGTGATAATTGAACAGCGGAAATCAATTCAAAACATCGCTGTAGTATTTCAATTGTTCATTGCTTATGTCTACAAAATCACCAAAACCCCTTGGTTCGTTTCAAATGTGGTACTCACCACTGTTCTCATGATGCCGCTTACTTTACTCGGGTTAATTTTGGGCTGGTTACTTCCGAAAAACCGTGATTTGTATCTCGACAATCTCATCCTTGCCCGTAAAAGCTAATGCTTCATTTCTGCACCTTATTTGACTCAAATTATTTAGCGCGTGCATTGGCCATGTATCGTTCGCTGGAGCGACATTGTGAGGCTTTCCATTTATATGTATTTGCCTTCGACCAAAAAAGCGAAGAAGTGCTAGGGCATTTGGCCTTAAAACACATCACTGTAATTGGCTTAAAGTCATTTGAAGATGAGGCCTTATTAGCCGTCAAAGGAGATCGCACACGAGCCGAATATTGCTGGACATCTACCTCATCCACCATACGCTACGTTTTACATAACTTCCATACCCCACACTGCATATATCTCGATGCTGATTTGTATTTCTACGCCAATCCGCAAGTGCTTATTAACGAAATGCCGGCAGACAAATCGGTTTTAATTACAGCTCACCGCTATACCCCGGCATATGATAAATCAGCCCTAAGTGGAAAATATTGTGTGCAATTCATGTATTTCAGAAACGATGCGGCAGGATTGGAAGTGCTCGAATGGTGGCGTAATGCTTGCCTGGAATGGTGCTACAATCGTTTCGAAGATGGCAAATTTGGCGACCAGAAGTACCTCGACGACTGGATAAATCGATTTAAATGTGTGCATGAATTACAGCATCTCGGAGGCGGTCTAGCTCCCTGGAATGTGCAGCAATACCGTTTAACAAGTTTGTATACTTTGGTCGAAAAAAAATCTCAACAGCGCTTTCATGCCATCTTTTTTCACTTCCATGGAGTGAAAATCTTTCCCAGTCCATATGTTATTTATGCCCCTAAAGCATATTTATTGTGTGCTGATGTGCGTAAATCGTATTACCGTCCGTATGTTGCAGAATTGCGCACTATCAATTCTGAACTACAATTGAAGTGGCCGGGGGTTGATTTTAACGCCAGTGGTAGTCGCTCAACTTTTTGGAAACAAAAAATTCTTGTGGGCAATCTGGAGTTTGTACGCCGAAATATCTGGTCATTATTCAGCTAGGGAGCAGACAATTTCAATATTGAAAATTGCTGTTTTAGGCTTTTTTGAAACCTGTAAGACGCTAAGCGCAATTGAATTCCTTATCTTGTAGCCTCAAATTACTCCATGGCGAGGCTATTCGAAATCCCTTCTCATCACGATCAGCGCGGCTCTTTACATGTTCTGCAAGAACAAATACCCTTTGCAATTAAACGGGTTTATTATATCCATTTCGCCGACCAAAGTGTGCGAGGCGGCCATCGTCATCACCACAGTGACCAGGTACTCATTTGCATCAGTGGCCAATGTTTGATTTATACCAATAATGGTCAGCAAGAGGAAGAAATATTGCTAGATAACCCGGCAAAGGCACTTTTGGTGTCGCATGAAGATTGGCATACCATGTCAGCTTTGAGTGAACATACCATTCTTCTGGTTCTCGCCAACACCACATACGACGTGAACGACTATATAGATGAGCCCTATTCGAAACATTGATTACGAAAATCTTAAAGGCTTAAACGCCCCGTTTCGGGCGGCCTATGAGGCTTCCTTCGGGCAGTTACTCGATAGTGGTTGGTTTATTCTTGGCAAACAAACAGAAGCTTTCGAAGCGGCCTTTGCTGCCTATTTGGGTGTACCCTATTTTCTGGGCGTTGCCTCAGGTCTCGACGCACTTGAGATGCCGCTCAAAGTTATGAACTTCCCGCCCAACAGTGAAGTCATTGTGCCTTCGAATACCTACATAGCCACAATAAATGCCATCATAAATGCCGGATTAAAGCCGGTTTTTGTTGAACCTGATTTGGCCAGCTACAATATCGACCCTAAGCGGATTGCTGAAAAAATTAATAGCGCTACAGTCGCCATCATGTTGGTTCATTTGTACGGTAAAGCCTGCGCCATGGATCAAATCATGCCCTTGGTTGAAAAACACCGGCTTTTACTTATTGAGGATTGCGCGCAATCGCATGGCGCGAAATTTAATGACCAAATGACCGGCAGTTTTGGCATTGGCGCTTTCAGTTTCTACCCGACTAAAAATTTGGGTGCATTGGGAGATGCCGGCGGTATTGCCATTCAAGATGAAGCAACTTATCTCAAGCTAAAAGCATGGCGTAATTACGGTTCTCGGGTTAAATACCAAAACGATTTTATCGGGGCTAATTCCAGACTCGACGAAATACAATCGGGGTTTTTGAATATCAAATTAAAACATCTCGACGAAATTAATGCCCACAAAAACAGGCTGGCGGATTTGTATTTAGAGCTACTGCCTGAAACAGTCGTCAAGCCGGTGCGGCTGCCGAATACAGGTGATGTATTTCACATTTTCCCCATTCGGCATAAGCGCAGAGATGAGTTGCGGGCTTATCTGGCGGAAAATGGGGTTAAAACCGAAGTCCACTATCCCATTGCCCCTGTAGATCAACAATCTATACGCAATTATTTTACCCAAAAGGGTTGGGAATTGCCGGAAGCAGACAGTAATCTGGCACGTGAGATTGCATCAACTGAAATGAGTTTGCCCATTTCGACTATTCACAATGAAGCAGACATCAGGCAGATATGTTCAATAATTAACAGCTTTAAATTTATTTGATTGACTGCTCCTATAGTCATCTTTTGTTATAATAGGCTTTATCATCTGCAACAAACCTTAGATGCTCTGGCCAAAAATGAATTAGCCGCACAATCGGTTTTGTATGTGTATTCTGACGGCCCCAGAAAAGGCCAAGAAGTAGCAGTGGCCAATGTCAGACAATTTTTGAAAACTATAAAAGGCTTCAAATCAGTTAACATCATTGAAAGACCTCAAAACTTTGGATTAGGAAAGTCTGTCATTGATGGTGTAAGCAGTATGGTTTCTAAATATGGTCGTGTAATCGTCCTAGAAGATGATTTGGTAAGTTCTCCTTACTTTTTACGTTATATGAATGATGGTATAGCACGTTATGAAAACAACGAGCAGGTAGCGAGTATTGTTGGCTATAGTTACCCCATTGAACATGACCAAATTTGTTATTTCCTGAACAATTCCGATTGTTTAGGTTGGGCAACCTGGACCAAATCGTGGCAAAATTTTCAGGAAAACGGCCAAATTTTGCTCGATTTAATTGTTGCGCAAAAAGCAACGAAACACTTCAATTTCGACAATCAGTACAATTACTTGGCAATGCTCAAAAACCAAATCGCGGGTAAAAATAATTCCTGGGCTGTGCGCTGGTATGCCTCCAATTATATATTGAATAAACTTACCCTTTTCCCTTCAAAATCATTGATTCAACATATCGGAAACGACGGAAGCGGTACCAACTTCGTATTTAAATCAGATTTTCTAAATGTAAACTTAGCTGATAAAGCAGTGAATATACCTCTTGATCTTAAGGTAGAAGAAGATATTTTAGCCAGAAAAAAAGTCGGTCTATATTTGGCCGGAAGTCGTTCCTGGAAGCGGAGATTGAGCTACTGGCTTCAGGCGCGTTTTAGATATTCTAAATAGCCAAAACATTGTCTGTTCGATAAAAAATCGATGAACAAGTTGTTATTGGTGTAATTGGAGATATCCCCCAAAAATCAATTCGTTTGAAGCCCTTATCCGACAACAAGTTATAAGCTTCGATGTAATCAGCCCGATCGCTATTATCGAAAAGAATCACCCCATTTGATTTTAATGCTGAAACTGCATGTTTTGTACATGCATTCCGAATGCGGCCATCAATCAAAATGATATCGAAAGTCATTGACAAATCTGTAACCAGAGAATCATAGCCGTCGTCCAGCTTCTTCCAATGTAATTGTGCATTGGCAGGTAAACCCTGATCTTCTAGAAGCTTAACCCAAATTTTTTCATGTTCAACAGACTCCACATTTCCCACTCTTTCTGCAAACCAATGAGTGGAATAACCTGCACCAAATTCAAATACCGACATCGTTTTATTCAAACGAGGCCCCAAAAAATCAATTAATGGATAAGTCAACCAAGGCAAGGGTTTACCCGCAACATCAACCGACTGCTTGCTGTAATAACTTTGCATCCAGCCTTTGTCTCGCAGATAGCCCGCGATTGCTAATTGAATTGGTGCTCCAATACGGAGTACATTGAGCAGTTTCCAAATATATTTCTTCATACAATGAAAAAAGAGGCTGAATATACAGCCTCCTTCGCAGTTTTGTGAATGTGCTTATCCTCCAAAATCATCGAAGCTCACATGTTCTTCTGGTATCCCCCAGTCGTCACACATTTTAACTACTGCCTGGTTCATCATGGGCGGTCCGCAGAAATAAAATTCTATTTCTTCCGGGTCGCTATGTTTACTGAGGTAGTTGTCGATGAACGACTGATGTACAAAACCGAGGAAACCATCGCCATCGCGGTCTTCCACATCTTTGGATACTTTCCAGTTGTCTTCGGGTAGTGGTTCCGAAAGCACGACATGGAAGCGGAAATTCGGGAATTCACGTTCAATGGCGCGGAACTCTTCGATATAGAACAATTCGCGTTTTGAACGACCACCATACCAAAAACTAACTTTCCGGTTGGTTTTCAAAGTATGGAATAAATGGAAAATGTGACTGCGCAAAGGGGCCATACCCGCACCACCACCAATATAGACCATTTCATTCTGGGTAGGTTTGATGAAAAACTCACCGTAAGGCCCCGAAATGGTAACCTTATCGCCAGGTTTGCGCGAGAAAACGAAAGAAGAGCAAATACCCGGATTCACCTGCATCCAACGGTTGTTGGCACGATCCCAAGGTGGGGTGGCGATACGTATGTTCAACATAATGATATTTCCTTCTGCCGGGTGGTTGGCCATGGAGTATGCTCGGAAGATGGGCTCGGGATTTTTCATTTTCAAATCCCACAAATTGAATTTGTCCCAGTCTTCTTTGTATTTGTCTTTACCGGCAGGATCATTTGGCAAAGGCGAAATATCCATGGTTTTAAAGTCCACATCGATAGCTGGTACATCAATCTGAATATAGCCACCCGATTCGAAATCGAGATGTTCTCCTTCGGGAAGACGAACAACAAATTCTTTGATAAATGTGGCGACGTTGTAGTTCGAAACAACCTCACATTCCCACTTTTTAATGCCAAATACCTCTTCAGGTACATGGACCTTCATGTCGTTTTTCACTTTTACCTGACAAGCCAAACGCCAATGTTCCTGCTGTTCTTTGCGGCTGAGGTGACCTTTTTCGGTTGGTAAAACATCACCACCACCTTCAAGTACCTGACATTTACACATGGCACAGGTACCCCCACCACCACAAGCAGATGGCAGGAATAGTTTTGACTCACTCAAAGTGCTTAACAGCGTACTACCTGGTTTGGTAACGATGGTATTGGCTGCATCGCCATTCACCACGATATTGATATCCCCCGACGGCACCAGTTTTTTCTGGGCATACATGAGGATAAATACGAGGGCCAGAATTACCAGCAAAAAAGCACCCACGCTTAAGCCGATAATGGTCATTGTACTAAGTATCAACATAAGTCGACGAATTAAAGATTTATACCCAGGAAGCTCATGAAGGCAATGCCCATCAGTCCTGTGATGATGAATGTAATACCTAAGCCACGCAATGGTTTCGGCACATCACTGTAACGGATTTTCATGCGAATAGCAGCAATGGCCACAATAGCAATCAACCAGCCAAATCCGGAACCCAATCCAAATACAGAAGCTTCTGCCAAGGTGTAATCACGTTCCTGCATAAAGAGTGAACCACCCAAAATGGAGCAGTTTACCGCAATCAAGGGAAGGAAAATACCAAGCGAACCATAAAGCGTGGGCGACACCTTCTCGATGATCATTTCAACCAGCTGCACCATAGAGGCAATGGTAGCGATGAACATGATAAACGCCAGGAAGCTCAGATCAACAGTCGCAAAATCAGCCGAAATCCAGCTTAAAGCTCCTTCTTTTAATACTTTATTCAGCAACAGCCAGTTGATTGGCACCGTTATACCCAAAACGAAAATGACTGCGGCGCCCAAGCCGATGGCAGTTTTTACATCTTTCGACACCGCCAAATAGGAACACATGCCCAAGAAGTAGGCAAAAATCATATTGTCGACAAAAATCGACTTAACAAATATGCTGATCAGGTCAGTAGCTAATAATAACACGATTAGGCCTCCTCCAGATTTTTATTGAGCGAACGTTGTATCCAAATAATCACGGCTATTACAAATAAGGCACCTGCCGGAATGAGCATTAAACCGTTGTTGACATAACCCATCTCGTAGGCAGCATCCGGAATAACCTGAAAGCCGAAAATTTTACCGCTTCCAAAAAATTCACGGGCAAATGCTACAAGCAAAATGATCACACCATATCCAAAACCATTGCCCAGACCATCTAAAAGTGCCGGACCGGGTTTGTTGCCCATGGCGAAAGCTTCCAATCGGCCCATTACAATACAGTTAGTGATAATTAGACCAACAAAAACGGACAATTGTTTGCTTACATCAAAAAGAAACGCCTTCAGGATTTGGTCGACCAGAATTACCAATACAGAAATCACAGTTAGCTGAACAATAATTCGGATACGGCCTGGAATAAGATTACGCAAAAACGAGATAATCACATTTGAAAATACGATTACCGCCAGCACCGAAATCGCCATAACCATGGTCGGCTTAAGCTGGGTAGTTACAGCGAGGGCAGAACATATACCCAACACTTGAATGGTAATCGGGTTATTGTCAGAGAGCGGATCTGTAATCAGCTTCCGGTCTTTTTTGCTCAGAAGAGGTTTTTTCTCTTCCTGCACCTTGGTTTCAACTGCACTCATCCGATTAAAGATTTTTTTGTTTTTGAATGTAGGCGAGATAAAATTTGATGTCGCTTTCCAACATCTGAGATACACCATTCGATGTAATGGTACCACCACTGATAGCATCCACAGCCTGATATGGATCTTTGGCATCAAAAGTGCCTTTTTGCACTTTCACTGATGTAAAATTACCATCGACATCAAAGATTTTTTTGTTTGCGAATTTGTTTTGGAAAGCAGAAGTGTTGATTTCCGCACCCAAACCAGGAGTTTCACCTTTGTGGTCGAATATTGCAGCTTTCACGGTATTTCCATCCTGGTCGAGAGCGAGATAACCCCAAATTGGCCCCCATAATCCGGTACCTGCCAATTGTAAAATGTAGTTTTTCTCACCAGCTTCGTTGGTATAGATATACAACGGATAATACAGTTTGTGCTTAGGATCTTTGGCCTGTACCCTTTTTTCTAAAGCCAGATTAATGGCCAAAGGGGCCATTCCGTCCACCAATTCACCGTTTTCATCGACTACCACAGCTTCAATAAGCTTATCGAAGTCTTTGTAGTCGTTTTCACCCGTTTTGCCGACAGCAGCCAGGATGTTTTGCTGTTTTTCCTTCAACAAATTAGCATCCTGCATAGGTTTAAGCAACGTAGCTGCCGAAGCAAGTAAAACCGCTGCTACCACGGTTACGATAACCGCAAATAGAATGATATAATTATTAGAGTTACGCACGGGCAAGTCTCCTTTTGATATTTGCTTGAACTACGAAATAGTCGATGAGTGGTGCCATTACATTACCAAACAATATGGCGAGCATGATTCCTTCAGGATAAGCCGGGTTGAAAACACGGATCATGACGGCCATCATGCCAATGAGCAAACCATAATACCATTTGCCTCTTTCGGTTTGTGCAGCAGTTACCGGGTCGGTGGCCATAAATACTGCACCGAACATCAATCCACCCATGAGGAAATGATTGTAAAAAGGCACATTCATGAACTCATTGGCGCCAATGGCATTAAAAATTAATCCCATAATGCCAGCACCTGCCAAAACACTGGCCATTACTTTCCAACTGCCAATGCCTGTGAATATGAGTATGGCCGCACCTATAAGAATCATCAGTTTGCTGGTCTCACCTACCGAACCGGGTATGAAACCCATAAACATATCATAAGCGCTGAATCCGGGATTACCTGCAATTGAATTGGCCAATGCAGTTGCACCACTGTATCCATCCGCCTTCTCCGCTATCCAGACTACATCACCCGACATATAGGTAGGATATGCAAAAAATAGGAATACGCGTGCTACCAGAGCCACATTAAGTATGTTCATGCCAGTTCCACCAAATACTTCTTTGGCAAAAATTACAGCGAAAATGGTGGCTACAGCTACCATCCACAAAGGAATGGCGGGTGGCATTATCAAAGGAATAAGCATACCGGAAACCAGGAAGCCTTCATTAATTGGATGGCCTTTTTTGCTGGCTATAAAAAACTCTACACCCAAACCTACACCATACGAAACCAAAACAATAGGCAGTACTTTAAGTGCACCATAGATGAATTTATCCAGGAAACCATCGCCTATCCCCGTAAATTCACCCAAACTTAAAAAGTGCTGGTGTCCTACATTCCACATCCCGAACAATAAGGCAGGTATCATCGCAATTACCACGATAAACATGGTGCGCTTGAGGTCGATACCGGCCTTGATATGGGTACCTTGATGTGTTACCTCATCCGGGGTAAACAAAAAGGTAGCGAAACCGTCGAAATAAGTATGAAACTTCTCATACTTTCCGCCTTTGTTGAACAGCGGACGGAGTTCTAATATTTTATCTTTCAGGAACTTCATACTAAGACTTATTGCTCTTCTTCAAACATAAAATCCAAACCTTCACGGACAATTTGCTGTACCGGAATTTTCGAGGTGCATACAAACTCACACAAGGCAAGATCTTCTTCTGCTATCTCATAAATACCTAATGCTTCCATTTCGTCGATGTCTTTGTAAAGAATCGATTTGAGAAGATAGGTTGGCAAAATATCCATAGGCAAAACCTTTTCGTACTGACCAGTTACTACAAAAGCACGCTGTTCACCATGGGTATTGGTATTTACCTTAAATTCTCTGTTTTTTTGGAAAGTCCAGGGGAAAGAGGTGCTGATATCAGGTCGTGGATAAGAAGGTAACAACCAACCCAAAAACTCTAAATCATCTCCTTCAGGAATGGCAGTTAACTGGGTATCGAAAAAGCCAAGATGACCATCGGCTGAAATGCGGCTACCAGTGAGCACATTGCCGCTGATAACTCTCACCTTACCCGGAGCGAGTTTACCCTCGGTCATACCAGAAACATTAGCACCTGTTATGGTACGGTAATACCGACGTGAAGTGAATTCCGAACCCGTGGTATTAACAATACGGCGAGCATCGTATTTTCCACTCAGGAACAAACGTCCAATAATGATTACTTCCTGAGGATTGATGACCCAAACACGCTCACCCTTTTTGATTGGATCGATGTGGTGAATCTGAATACCGGGATTACCTGCGGGATGCGGACCACTTATTTTATTCAGCTCAACACCTTTCGCCTGCAAATAGACAGGAGATTTAGTCTCGGTTGCGTGTATATTCAAATGTATTTTACCGGCTGTAAGTTTGCGAAGTGCATCGATACCAGCTTGAAAAGCAGCTGCTTCTCCTTCAACAATCAAATCAAAATCTGCTGCCAAAGGGGCACTGTCAAAGGCCGAAATAAAAATCGACTTTGGAGCTTCATCGGGATTCGGAATACAATTGTACGGCCGCTGACGCAAACATGCCCAAACACCGGAAGCCAGCATCTTTTCACGTACGGCTTCCGAGCTCAGACTGTTGGGATCGGCGGCCCCGAAATCCTCAAATTGATTTTGTTTGTCGGCCAATACCACTATCGCCTGCAATACGCGCTTGTCGCCACGACGAATTTCAACTACTTCGCCGCTATGCGGAGAAGTAATTTTAAGGTCGGGAAAAGCTTTGTCGTACATCAAAGTAGTACCTGCCTTCACTTCGGTGCCTGGCTCTACAACTACCTTGAATTTTTTGTAACGAAACTCTTGTGGATTGATACTGACTGTTTTAGGTGCTGGCGCATCAACTACTGTTTTGTCGGCTTTGCCGACAAGTTTGATGTCGTGCCCTTTGGAAAGCTTGATGGTCCTGGACATAGTTCTATGACGAAGAATTACTTTTTCTCGTTTTTTAATGATTAAAGACCGAAAATTGCTTTTCGAATTCGAACGCCAAAGTTAGAAATTTGTTTGACCAATTGGCGGCCGATGTCAAGTTTTTCCATGAACAATAACTAGGGTAAGCACAACGCTACCCATAATGCAACTTTATGATCACAGCTAATGCGCTGAGCTTTCAGTTTGGCGGACAGATTTTGTACGACAATGTTTCCTTCGACCTGCACCCGGGTGAACGGATTGGCCTGATTGGCAGGAATGGCACTGGTAAATCTACACTGCTCCGCTTGTTAGCCGGTCAATACGAGGCAGGGCCAGCTCTACAAAAGATGCGTGGCTTACGTACAAGTTTCTTTAACCAGGATTTGTTGTCGTTCGAAACCGAGGATAATATAGTCGATGTAGCCGCCCAAGCCTATGCCGAGCTGCTTAATAAACGTAATGAACACGATCAATTGCTCGAGCTTATGGCCACCGACCACAGCGAAGCTGTGTTACATGCCTACAGCGACCTACACGAATACCTTACCCTCCACGATGCCTTTAATATCGAAAACTCCGTTCAACGTACTTTAGCCGGTTTGGGCTTCAAACCTTCGGATATGACCAAGTCGTATTCGAAATTTTCGGGCGGCTGGCGGATGCGGGTGATGCTTGCTAAATGTTTGCTGGAGGCACCTGATTTGTTAATGCTCGATGAGCCCACCAACCACCTCGATTTGCCTGCCATCCAATGGCTGGAAGGCTATTTGCGAAATTATCCTGGCACCGTACTCATTGTTTCTCACGACAGACGTTTCCTGGATCAGCTATGTACGCGCATTTTGGAAGTCGAATTACAACAACTCCGTTCTTATGCCGGCAACTATACGCAATATGAAGAATTGAAAGCCGAGCGTCTGGAACAGGAGATGAAGACCTATAAAAATCAGCAGAATCAGCTACGGCAGGAAATGCGTTTTGTAGAGCGTTTCCGTTCCAAAGCTTCTAAAGCTAAAGCTGTACAATCGCGCATTAAACTCATCGAAAAACGGGATTTGATTCAGGTTTCAGAAACCGATAACCGCCACTTGACCATTCGTTTAAAAGTGTTGACCCAGCCCGGGAAAATACTTTGTGAGCTCAAACATCTCAATAAATCCTATCCCGATATTGAAATTCTACACAATGCTCATGCATTGATTGAAAGAGGAGATAAAATTGCATTGATCGGTCCAAATGGTAAGGGAAAGTCAACACTCCTCCGAATTATTGCCGGCGTAGAAAACTTTGAAGGTCAGCGAATTCCTGGCCACAATGTGAAAATGTCGTATTTCGCGCAGCACCAGCTGGAGTCGTTGCGGCTGGAAAACGAGCTACTGGAAGAAACCCAACGATTGGCTCATAACCGTACCGTGCAGGAAGTGCGGAATACGCTGGGCTCCTTTTTGTTCACGGATGATGATGTCTTTAAAAAAGTAAAAGTCCTCAGTGGTGGTGAAAAAGCCCGCGTGGCCCTGGCCGGCATGATGTTAAGCGACGCCAACTTCCTCCTGCTCGATGAGCCTACCAACCACCTCGACATGGACTCAGTAGAAATGCTGGTAGACGCCCTTGAAGGATATGAGGGTAGTTTTATATGTGTGTCGCACGATCGTTATTTCTTAGAGCAAATCGCCAATAAAGTATGGTATATCCACAATGGGCAGATAAAAGTTTATCCCGGTGGTTATCCTGAGTTTGTTCAGCAGTATGGTGAAGAGTTTTTTCTACAGCAACAACAAGGTGGTGTGGAGAAGAAAAAAGGAAGCAACAAAAATGTGCCTGCTCCCGTAACCAGCCCGACTTCCAAGCCGGTCATCGACAAAGAAGCTAAAAGGCAGCTCAATAAACTTCAGCGGTTGCTCGATGATACCGATATTCAGCTTACCCAACTTAAAAAAGAAAAATCTCAAATAGAGGTCGAAATGGCCAAACCTGAGGTATATACCCAAGCCAATCGTTTGCTTGAACTCCAAAAGCAACTCAAGCAACTCGACCAGCAAATTGAACAAAGCAACAAAAACTGGGAAAAGCTGTTTGAAGAAATCAGTCAAATTGAAGAAATTCACTAGATGAAACATACCTACCTGTCTTTACTGCTGCTCTTTGGTGTCTTTTCCACCGTTTTAGCACATGAATATGACCACCTCCGGTTCGAAGACAGGGTTTATTCGGGCAACATACGTACCGTTCAGATATTGGTGGAAGGCAAACCATTTTCCAACCCAATTTATACTCTGGGAAGTCAAGTTGAACCACTAGAACTGCATTTCGATGATTTGAACGGCGGTTTTGAGGCTTATAATTATACACTCATCCATTGTAATGCCGATTGGACACCTTCCAATTTGTTTCAAAATCAATATCTCGAAGGTTATTTCGAAGATCAAATCGTAACCAATACACCCAGTATCAATACGCTGCAGAAGTATACGCATTACCAACTCATGCTGCCGAATGCCAATATGCAGTTCAAAGTATCGGGTAATTATCTGCTATACGTTTATAGCAATTTTGACAAATACAAACCCATACTCACCCGCCGGTTTATGGTGTTACAAACGAGTTTTTCTGTCATTCCTTACCTTAAACGTGCCAGCAAACCCAGTGAGATTTACAGCTCACATGAGCTTGATTTTGACATCAATACTAATGGTGTTCGGGTTTTTAATCCTTTCGAAGAAGTGAAGGTGGTTATTCGACAGAATGGACGTTCCGATAAAGATGTAGCAGGTATTTTACCGTTATTCATCCGGGATAATCTACTCAGTTATGACTATGCCGACCGTAATGTATTCAAAGCTGGGAATGAGTTCCGTAAAGTGGATTTACGGAGTTTGCGCTTCAGAGGTGATGGTGTGGCCAAATTTGAAATCACCGAAACCGGAAATTTTGTGGAAATGCGGGTGGATGAAAGTCGTGCCAGTCGCCGCTACCTCTTTTTTGAGGACCTGAATGGACGTTATCTTATCCAAAACATGGAAGGCCGCGATGGCCGTATCGATGGTGATTATATCACAGTGAAGTTTTATTTCGCACCGCCGAAAGGAACAGCAGCCTCTTCAGGAAAAGTTTTTGTTCTGGGCTCGTTTGGCGATTGGATGGCCAATGCCGATACCGAAATGTACTTTAACTACGACAGCGGCATGTATGAGAAGGAGTTTTACCTCAAACAGGGCTATTACGACTATATCTATGGCTATCAAGCCGAAGGTTCCCGTTTGGTTGACGACAACTGGTTTGAAGGCTCCTACGAAGAAACGGAAAACGACTACGAGATATTCGTCTATCACAATCCACCAACCAGCACCAAATATGACCGCTTGGTAGGCTATGCGAAAGTAAATTCACTCAATCGTCTCGGTCGCTGATTAAAGCAGTTCGTTGGCGATGTTGGCCAACTCCGACCTTTCTCCTTTTTCGAGTGTAATGTGCGCAAAGAGTGGCTGTCCTTTGAGTCGGTCGATGATGTAGCTCAGGCCGTTCGATTGTGCATCCAGGTAGGGTGTATCTATCTGTCTGACGTCGCCGGTGAAAATGATTTTGGTCCCTTCTCCTGCCCGTGTTATGATGGTTTTTACTTCGTGTGGGGTAAGATTTTGGGCTTCATCCACAATAAAACAGATGTTTGAGAAGCTCCGCCCCCGTATGTAGGCCAGTGGGGTAATGTTCAGCTTCTCCTGTTGCACCATCTCATTGATTTTTTGGAAGTCTTTGTCCGACTCGCTGAACTGGTTCTGAATAAATTTCAGGTTGTCCCACAAGGGCTCCATATACGGATTGAGCTTTGATTTGATGTCGCCAGGAAGAAAGCCTATGTCTTTGTTACTCAATGGCACAATGGGACGGGCGACATACAATTGTTTGAACAGCCGTTTTTGTTCCAGGGCGCCTGCCAAGGCCAACAAGGTTTTACCTGTTCCGGCTGTACCTTGAATGGTGACTAACTTTATCTTTTCCGACATCACGGCATGCAATGCAAAGGTTTGTTCCGCATTGCGTGGTTTGATGCCATAAGCCAAACGTTTTTCAACCTTTTCGAGCCTGCCATCAAAGGAATTGAAATAGGCCATGACAGAATCCTTGCCATTCCGCAGAATGTAATAATGATTGGGGATGGCATCAACCAGCCCAACATCTTCCGGCAAACAAAAACCATCCTGATAAAAACGATCAATGGTTTCGTGGCTGATGCCTGTAATCACGGTTTTGCCGGTATACAGCTCGTCGAGATTTTTGATTTTGCCGAATCGATAATCCTCCGCCGACAAATTCAATGCCTTGGCTTTGAGCCTCAGATTGACATCCTTCGACACGAGCACCACCTTTTTATCTTTATTCTCATCCTGTAGATACAGGGCAGTATTCAGTATACGATGGTCGTCCTTTTTTTCACCGAAGATGTCGTTGGCATTCAGCGATGCACGCTCCTTCATCTCTACACAAAAACGGCCTTTGCCTATGCCTTCGAGTGGTATCCACTTCGACAACATCTGTTCTTGCGACAACTTATCTAAAAACCGGATGAACTCGCGGGCTTCAAAATTGAGGCTATCGTTACCCTTTTTAAATCGATCCAGCTCTTCGAGCACAGTTATGGGGATAGCAACGTCATGCTCTTCAAAGTTATTGACAGCATTGTGGTCGTGCAGGAGCACCGAAGTATCCAGCACGAATATTTTTTTCTCTTTATTCTGCTTTTTGGCCATGAGCAAACGACTAGGTTGTAATGCTCAAATTAGCGGAACTATGGCCGTAAAGGCAAGCTTCAATTTTGCACCTTTGATGTGCAAATCTTTTCTGCATGGCCCATAACCGGGAATAACTCAGCCCTTGGGATAAGCAATTCTGATGTGATAAATGCTGCCCAGCTTTTTCTTGTACAATTGTTTAATATGCTGAATATCACGTAAAGTAATGTTGGCATTGATAAACTGGTGGTGGGTGATTTGTTTATCAATAATGGCATCGACCAATTCCCCTATGCTTTCTTCGGTATGCTCCTTTAAACTTCGGGAAGCGGCCTCCACCGAGTCGGCCATCATTAAAACTGCAGTTTCTTTGCTGAACGGCTTAGGCCCGGGATAGCGGAATTTAGTTTCATCCACCGCCTGGTGCGGATAATTTTTGAGGAATGACTGGTAAAAATATTCCACCCGCTGGTCGCCATGGTGTGTGCGTATAAAATCGATGATTACGTTCGGCAAGCGATGTTTTTTGGCCATATCAATACCATCAAGTACGTGCCCAACTATGATTTGCGCACTGTCTTCGAAAGGCAGGTCATCGTGTGGATTAAGCCCAGCCTGATTCTCGATAAAGTACATGGGATTGTTCATTTTACCGATGTCGTGATATAAGGCCCCCACCCGCACCAGTAAGGGATTCCCACCAATCTCGTATATCGCAGCCTCGGCCAGATTCGCGACTTGCAAACTGTGTTGAAAAGTTCCGGGTGCCTGTAAATTCAATTCTCGCAAAAGCGGATTATTGGTATCGCTCAGTTCCATTAGCGTTACATCCGATACAAAACCAAACAACTTCTCATAGCCAAACAAAAGTGGCGAAGCTATGAGGGTAAGCAAAGCATTAACCCCAAAATAACCGTAATAGAGTGGTATTAACTCGGTATGATCGCCTTTGCTTATGAGGGTGTAAGCAGTATATCCAGAGGCATAAACGATAAAAATGAGTCCTGCTGTGATATAAAACTGCGACCGGCGACGAATGCTAATCAAACTAAAAATGGCCGACATGCCCGCCGTTAACTGCAATACAAGAAACTCGGAGGCATAGCCGGAATAGAAGGAACAAATCAAGGAGGCTACCACCAGGGTCATCATGGCCACCCAGGCATCAAAAAGTGCTCGAGTAATAATAGGCAGTATACAAAAGGGAATCAGGTAAATACTTGAAATTCCTTGTCGGCTCGAAAAGCTGTAAAGCGCCACTATCCCTACCACATTCAACAACAACACCAAAAAACGGCGGTTATCATAAAACAATTCCGGCCGGAAAAAATAGAGATAGAACACCAGTATCAAGGTAATCAACACCACTATTAAAAACTGACCGCTTGTTGCCAACCAAATTTGGGTTTTGGTAATTTCACCAGCGCCATTGGCCTTTTCCAGCGAACGAATTTTCCGAAAAACTTCAGCAGTAACCAAGGCTCCTTTCCCTACGATGAGCTCTCCCTCCTGCACCATGCCCAGGGTTTCGCTGATTTCGGACAAGAGCTGGTCTTTGATTTTTTGGGTCAGGTTTTCGTCGTAGCGCAAATTGTAGCCGAGATGTTCTTCTACAAAATCAGCGAGCGCCGGACCATCGGCCAACTCAACTCCCCAGGCTTCTTTCAGCAAATTAGCAGCTCCGTTGAGATTAAAAAGTTGACTTAGTTCTTTTTTACTTACCCTACTGTCTCTGTTCAGTACATAAATGAAGTCGGATGATTCTATGTCGGCCGGCGCGGCCAGCCCTGATCGATATATTTCCTGTAAAGCTGGCGCTAAGCGGGCAAATATGGCTGCAGAGTCGGCATAGTTAGCTGCAAATAATTTCAATTCCTGTATAGCCTTGCCTTCAACCGACTCATCCAAACGGTAATAAGGCGCATGTTCGGCCAGGACTTTGTCGGCGTCGTCCTTCAGGACTTCGGTAGTTTTGAAGACAGGGAAGTCGAATGGTGCAATCAGATCGCGATAAACCCAAGGTTTATTGATATCGTAGTCAAATTGGTTGTACAGCTTTTTGGGTAGTAGCCAGGTCATAACCAATACCGCCCCAAGTATCAGTGCAATGCGTACCAAATCGTTGGTATGCAGCCTTAAATAGCTGATGAATGTTTCGAGCTTATTGGGTTTGGCCACGGTTGTTGCGCTTAGTGAAGGTACAGGGCTTAAAATAAACCCTAACTTTGTGGCACAAAATAACCCCTTTTGCTAAAAATATCTTCCAGCATGAAAGAAGTCTATATTGTTTCCGTCGCCCGCACCCCAATCGGCAGTTTTAACGGTAGCCTCGCAGCCAAAAAAGCCACTGAATTGGGCAGCTTGGTTATCCGTAAAGCCATGGAGAAAATCCAACTCGATCCAAACAGTGTCGACGAAGTTTTTATGGGTAATGTAATCAGTGCCAATTTGGGTCAGGCGCCTGCCACCCAGGCCAGCATTGGTGCCGGCATCAGCAACGATACGCCTACAACTACTGTAAATAAAGTTTGTGCTTCGGGCATGAAAGCCATTATGTTGGGTGCGCAAAGCATACAGCTTGGCCAAAACGACATTGTTGTAGCCGGCGGTATGGAAAGTATGAGCAATGTACCCTACTACCTGCCCAACAACCGCAGTGGCGCCAAATTAGGCCACGGTCAGGTTATCGACGGCATCATCCGAGATGGCTTGTGGGACGTTTATAAAGACTATCACATGGGTAATGCCGCCGAGCTTTGTGCAAGCGACATGAATATCAGTCGTGAAGAGCAGGATGCTTATGCCATTAGCTCGTATAAACGTGCAGCTGCTGCCTGGGCAGCAGGTAAATTTGATGCGGAGATTGCAGAAGTAGAAATTCCGGTTCGTGGTAAAGACCCTATCATCGTTCGCCAGGATGAAGACTATACCAAAGTCAATTTCGAAAAAATGGCAGGTTTAAAGCCGGTTTTCGTGAAAGATGGCACGGTAACCGCAGCCAACGCCTCCAATTTGAATGATGGTGCATCGGCTGTAATCTTAATGAGTAAAGAAAAAGCAGATGCTTTGGGCATTAAGCCCATCGCCCGCATTTTAGGCTATGCCGATGCACAGCAAGCGCCGGAATGGTTTACCACTGCTCCTGCCAAAGCCATTCCACTCGCAATGAAACGCGCCGGTGTTACTGCCGAGCAGGTTGATTTTTATGAAATCAACGAGGCTTTCGCTGTGGTGTGTGTGGCCAACAACAATTTATTAAAGCTTAACCCTGATAAAGTAAACGTTTACGGCGGTGGCGTTTCTATCGGTCATCCAATTGGTAGTTCCGGCTCACGTATTGTTGCTACACTTACCAGTGTTTTACACCAGGAAGGCGGCAAAATTGGTGTTGCAGGTATTTGCAATGGCGGTGGTGGCGCCAGTGCTATCGTGATTGAAAAGATGTAATCACAAATAAATTTAATTTACAGGCCTTCTCTCTTGGGGAAGGCCTTTTTTGTGCATTTTTAAAAGGTATTTGTCGGCTTTTGAGCCACTAAATCCAAACTTATTCATTTTCTAAAATCCGAAATTGTATTCAAATACTTCCTCATGAAAATCAGACTCAGCTTAGTTATCTACTTCTTCTTGTTTCCTGCGCTCTTGTTGGCCCAGGTCGATTTCAAAAAATTAGATGCCTACCTCGCAAAAAGCCAAAAAGAATGGGGTGTGCCTGGTATGAGCATTGGTGTGGTAAAAGATGGTAAGCTCGTCTTTGCGAAGGGCTATGGAACAGCCGAAATGGGCACCAACAAAAAGGTTGATGAAAACACCCTTTATGCCATCGCATCCAACTCCAAGGCATTTACTGCTACTGCCATCGCACTTTTGGTTCAGGAAGGTAAACTCAAGTGGAACGACCCCGTACAAAAATATCTGCCCTATTTTCAGCTCAAAGACCCGACTACCAGCAGCATGGTCACGATTAAGGACCTACTCTGTCACCGGGTGGGTTTAGGCACCTTCAGCGGCGATATCATCTGGCACCGCGCCGACCGCACCGCCGAAGACATCATCAAACACATCCAATACCTGGAGCCTGAATTCGGTTTTCGAGATGGTTTCGGCTATTCGAATCTTATGTATATCACCGCCGGTGAAGTAATACGCGTGGTTAGTGGTCAGGATTGGGGTACTTTTGTTACCAATCGTTTGCTGAAACCACTCGATATGAACCGCTCCGTTTACCAGCTCGAAGTATTGCGGACCCTCTCGAATGTAGCCACCCCGCATGAACTGACCAGCGAAGGTGTGAACCGCCCGATAGACTGGGTAGATTGGGAAACCGTTGGGGCAACCGGCGGACTCATCTCCAGCGTCAAAGACATGAGTCAATGGGCCATATTTAACCTCAATCACGGCATTTGGGGCAAAGACACCCTGCTTACCCGTGCATCTCGCAATACACTCTGGACACCGTACAATACTTTTGGCGTAGACCATGTAAACCCTAAAGCTTTTCGCAACTTTTCGGGTTATGCTTTAGGTTGGCAAATGAGCGATTATTACGGTCATTTACGTGTATCACATACCGGTGGTTATGACGGCATGATTTCGGCCTTTGCCCTGTATCCAGATGACAATATGGCCGTTATTGTACTTACCAACGGACTGAAAGCGCCAATTGGCAGCATACCTAATTATATCGCCGACCGCTTTTTTGGTCTGCCCGAAAAGGATTGGTCGGCCGACGATCTGAAAAACCGGGAAGCCAACCAGAAGCGGGATACACGCATTGCCGATCGCAAAAAAGCAAGGGTAATGGGCACTACACCAGCCTTAAAACCCGAACAGATCGCCGGAAAATACAAAAGCGATATCTACGGAAACATTGAAATCAAGGTCGTAAACAACGACTTACGCATCAGTTTTGAACATACACCAGACTACACTTCTACCCTAAAACACTGGCATTACGACACCTACGAAATCATTTGGGACAAACCGCAAGCCTGGTTCCAGCATGGCACAGTGAAGGTAAATTATGATAACAATATGAAGATCATCGGTCTGGACTTCGATGTACCGAATGACGACATATTTTTTGAAGAGTTGAAGCCGAAACGACTGCCATAAATTAAGGCTACAGGCATAGCCATAGGAATTTCTGTTGTGCTCAGTCAATGCTTATGAAGGGTTGTGTTTTTTTTATTGGTTATATTGGCTTAAATTGAAGCTTTCTTATCCATTATGAAAAAAGTAATACTACTTTTTAGCGCCATTTGGCTTGTTTTCACAGTTCAAGGTCAGCAGGCAAGTTTGGGCATAAAACTTCAGGAAGCCCTGCAAACACCGAATGCTGGCTGGCAGAGAGTTACTTTGACTTTTGAAGATCAAATTGATTTTCAAAGTCTGCTATACCAATTCGAAGCAGCCCATACACCGCTCGACATACGCGCTAAAACAGTATTTCAATTAGCCCAGACCCATGCAGCCAAGCAGCAAGCGCCGGTGCTTAACCAATTGTATGGCATGGCTGGCGTTCGTAACATCCGAACTTTCTGGCTCTTGAGTATGATAGAGGTAGAAGTGCTGCCAAACAGCTTACCCGCCCTACTTCAAATAGCAGGTGTGGCCGAAATTGAGCGTTCCGATGCTCAACATTACGAGCTTATTGCCCCCGTTGAAAACACTGAGCTTCCGGTGACCGAAGCTATTAATGGTCGTGAACCGGGTTTAAACGCCATTGGTGCTCCTTTTATGTGGAACATGGGCTATACCGGTCGCAACCGCCGGGCCATGTTGCTCGATACTGGTGTATGGCCATCACATCCTGCTTTTAATGGTCGCTTTTTAGGCGATCGTTTTGGTAACGACCAAGCCTGGCTGGGCTTTGATCTACAGCAACCAGGCGATAAGCCCAATACACATGGCACCCATGTCATTGGTACTATATTAGGTCTCGATGCTGCCACTAACGACACCATAGGCGTGGCCATGAATGCCTACTTCATCGCTACAGACCCCATCGTTGAAGTAGCCAGCGCTGTTCGACCCTGGACCGATTTGGTCATTCCTTTTCAGTGGGTGCTAAATCCCGATGGCGATACTTCTACCACCCACGACATACCCGATGTCATCAACAACAGCTGGGGTAGGTTTCTGTCTGACACTTTTGTGTGCAGCGGTTCCATTACACAAATCATGAGTGCTGTTGAAGCTGCCGGCATAGCTAATGTATTTTCGGCAGGCAACAATGGACCCGGCCCAATGAGTATGGGATCGCCGGCACAAATGTCATTGGATACTTTGAGCTTATTCTCCATTGCGGCTATCGACATCAATAATGTAGTAGCCGGTTTTTCGAGCCGGGGACCAACCCGTTGTGTAACCGACAGTCGCACTGCCATCAAACCCGAAGTTTCGGCTCCGGGGGTGAATGTTCGTTCGGCCAATGGCATCAACAGTTACGGTTTGAAGTCAGGCACTTCGATGGCAGCACCTCATGTTAGCGGTGCTGTATTATTACTTAAAGAAGCCTTTCCTGAGGTTTCCGGACGACAAATCCTGAATGCGCTTTACCAAACTGCCACCGATTTGGGTGATGCGGGTGAAGACAATAGCTATGGCATGGGATTAATCAGCTTGCCTGCAGCCTACGCATTTTTGGCTGCCCGCTATACACCTACGCCGGCGGTTAGCACTGGCCCCGATTTGCAAATCGTTGGTTTGCCCGAAGGCACTTTAGGGATTTGCTACGAATATTCGCCATTTGGACCCCAAAATTTCGGCTTAAATGTTATTGTTGAAAATAAAGGTAACCAAACTGTAAATCAGTTCTCTATCAGCGCAACAGTGTTTGGTTTGAGTCAAAGTTTCTCCTTTAATCAGACTTTGCTGCCGGGTCAGCGAGATACGGTTCTTTTGGCTACTATGAATACCGCCAATGTGGGTCAAGTTGCTGAAATCAGTCTTCGAATACAGCCTATAACATCAGAAATTGATACCATTAACAACCATTGGACACAAAAACTCTTTTTCCCGGAATATCGTCCCATGCACCTCTTTGAAAAATTTGACAATCCCTCAACCTTATGGGACTATTGGTATCAGGAAAATCCGAACAACGATGCTGCTCGTTGGGATACCACAGCTAATCTGGTCGCCCCGCTGAATACCACAACGGCAATTGTAGCTAATTTACGATCGACTCAGAACCGAACTGGTCAGCTGGATTATCTATACACCCCGCCAACCAAGTTGAGTTTTACAGCCCGTGTGGCCTCAGTACAAGCTGTACCCCTCGATATCAAGTTTGATCTTGCCTATAACAACCGCAATTCCATTTTTAGGGATTCACTTTTTATTGAAATGAATGAAGGTTGTGACAGAAGCTGGCGCCGTATTTACGCCAATGGTGGCGATAGTATGAAAACATACAGCCAAAATGTGCCCACACTCGCTTCACATTGGGAGAATATTCACATCATAGATAGTGTGTTATTAACCCCAAATACAAATTTTGAAATGCTGAGGGTACGATTTATCGCCAAAAACGATCAAGGAGGGAACATATACATTACCAATGTAAGTATTGGCGGATTGGGCGGTAGCGTTAAAAGCGAGCTGCTAAGTCGAATCAAGGTCTACCCCAACCCAACGTCGGGCAAAGTTTATATTTCGGCAGCTGATGTTTCTATCCAAAAAATCTACTTGGGCGACATTTGGGGTCGGCAACATGCCATTCAACTGGAATTAGATGGCGACAACCACCAAATAGATCTTCGGGCTTTCTCCAAAGGCATTTATTTCCTTCAATTGCACACAAACGCCGGAATTAAAACAGAAAAAATCATCCTTCAATGAGTATAAAACGCCGGCATTCACTGCTACTTCTTTTTTGTCTTCTGCAACTTTTAAATGGTGATTTACAGGCACAAACCGCCTGGCTACACCCACAACTCGAACAACAATTGCAAACTAAACGCAATGAAACAATCCGTGTGGGTTTGTATCTGCGTGAACAGTTGAATACGGTTGGTTTGAAGGCAGAAATGTCGAATGCAGGCTACTCTGCTGAAGAAAGAGCCAAAAGAGTATTACGCGAAGCAATTTCACTTCAATCGCGTACGCAACCGGCCGTTTTAAACTATCTAAAACAACAAAAAGCGACTGGCATACAACCCTTTTATGCGGTTAACCTGATTATGGTCGATGCTAACCCTGCCCTCATCGAACAACTCCGCATGCGCCCCGACATCGAATTTATCTTCCCTGATCAAGCCTATCTCACTGCACCAATTGAGCCCTTCAGCGAAGCAGTTCTGGAAGGCATTGAAGTTGTCAATGGCAAAGAACCGGGCTTGGTGGCCATTAATGCACCAGCCATGTGGAATTTAGGGTATACCGGTCGCGGCAGAAAAGGATTTACAGTAGATACCGGCAGCTGGACCGACCACCCTGCCTTGAAACACCGCTTTTTGGGCAACTATCTCCCCCTCAATCAAGCCTGGTTCAGCCTGATCAGCCCCACTCCCATCGATCGACCTTCTCACCACGGCACCCATGTTACCGGTACCATACTCGGACTCGATACAGCCAACAACGATACCATAGGTGTGGCTTTCAATGCCTATTTTATGGTCTCGAACCCACTGACCACAAACAATCTTACACCGCTTTCGATCAATTTACTGAGTTTTGAGTGGGCCTTAAACCCCGATGGTGATACGAGCACTGTCAGTGACATCCCTGATGTAATCAACAATAGCTGGGGACAAGCCGGTGCTGCCGACACCACCATTTGCAGTAGTTGGGCTAGTCAGCTGTTTAACGTTCTCGAAGCGGCCGGCATTGCCATTACCTTTTCTGCAGGCAATGAAGGTCCAGGTGCTACTACAGTCAAACATCCCCAGTTCATCAATACCAATGATGTCAATATTTTTTCGGTTGGCGCTGTCGATGGCAACAATGCCAGTTTGCCTATCGCTTCCTTTTCAAGTCGTGGTCCCAGCCTATGTGGCGGCACGGGGTCACTACTCATCAAGCCTGAAGTGGTTGCACCGGGTGTGAATGTCCGTTCGGCCTATGGCCAGCAAGGTTATGGTTTGTTGTCTGGCACGTCGATGAGCTGTCCTCATGTCAGTGGTGCTGTTTTACTTTTGAAAGAAGCCTTTCCGCAATTGGGGGGAGATAGTTTATTATACGCACTTTATCGTTCGGCCATAGATATGGGTGTACCGGGTGAAGACAACACCTATGGTAGGGGAATGATAGATGTATATGCTGCCTTTCTTTATCTCTCCCAAAACCACAGCCCGGCTCCGCCGGCTTCAGCAGCTTATGATGTTGTGCTGGGAGAATTGCTCAATGCAGATATAAATCAGTTTTATTGCGCTACAGCCGGTCCATTGCGGCCTTCGATACGTTGGCATAATAAAGGCAGTCAAACCATCAGTCAGGCCACTTTCGAATACCGTTTGAATGGTGGTAATTGGATCAGCGAGTCTTGGACGGGTTCTCTTTCGGCTAATCAAAGTGCCAGTTATACTTTTACGCAAAGCACCGCTGTTGCTGCAGGCAAAAATGAGTTGGAAGTGCGGATTCAACTGCCATTGGCCCAAACCGACCGCGATCTGATCAACAACAGGCGTTCCTTCCGTTTTGAAGTCCAGCGAATAGATACACTCGCATTAACCGGCATTTTCATCTATGCCTTGCCAGCTGATACTTCTACCATTCGCCAGGGAGATGTTTTAATCTCTAATCCCGACGGAGCTATTGGTTGGGATACCGCGACTGTTGGCGGGCTGAGCCGCGACAGCAAAGCCTGGGCAATGCGAATGAACAATTACAGTCCTGCTGATAATCAAAAGGATGAACTACTCACCAATTTTTATTTTGGTGGTTCAGGCCTAATTCCTGCCTACAATGCTGTTCGATTCCGTCTTGCCTATCGGAACCGCTCTTCGGCGTATGCAGATAGTTTAAAAATTACCCTGGAGTGTGATTGCGGACAAACCATTTTCCCGCTCTACCATAGCGGCGGAGACAGTATGCGTACCTACAATGGAAGTATTCCGCAGTTGCCGGAACATTGGCGGTATTTCAATATTCGAATCGATAGTTCGCAAACTACAGCTTGTTTCATTCGGTTTCAGACTACCAATAAATTTGGAGGCAACTTATACCTTGGCGACCTGGAAATAAATGCAGCAGGTGACCTTTCGCATAAGCTGGAGGAATTAGCTACAGCAGCCTTGGTATACCCTAATCCAACGAACGCTAAGCTTCAGATAGAACTTCAAAATGATGTTTTAAAAACAATCCGCCTATACAATGTAAATGGTCAATTGTTGATGATAGCGCAAAATTTGTCACAAGGGCGAGCTGAACTGGACCTTACTGCCCTTCAGCCAGGCATGTATTTGGTACAAATCGAAGGAAATCAAGGAACACATATAAAGCGCGTTCAGAAACAATAAATTTGCGGCAACATAGTTCTCGCCTCATGCGTTTTGTTTTTGGAATTTGTTTTTCGCTGTTGTTCAGTACACTCGTTTTAGCCCAATCAGGTAAAAAAGGAGACGCTGCCTTTTCGTATTCACCTGAATTGGTAAGCGATGAGCTCGAATTGAGCGTTTATATGTGGAAGGCGGTGAGAGCCGATTCAGCTTTCGACCGCAACGATGCCAATTATCTGTTTATCCGCAAACTTGCCCAAACCCTTCGGCAGGAAAATGCTTATCACTATCCCTTCGACTCGCTCAAGGCCATCTCCATTTTGGAGGCCCCCGACAAAAGCTTCAAAATATTCAGCTGGCAGGTAAAGCAGGAAGGTGCCTCTTACCGGCATTTTGGCTGCCTACTAAAAAATGAGCCCTCCGCTAGCCTTATCCCGCTCATCGACCAAAGCGATGAACTCACCCCCGGGACAGATACTGTAGTTGGTTCAAAAAACTGGTTTGGCGCGGCCTATTACCAAATATTACCAGACATCCGAAAAGTCAAAAAGGTAAAATATTATACCCTCATTGGCTACGATGGATTTGAGCCTTTTTCTCAACGCAAAATCATCGATGTACTATGGTTTAATGAGTCTGGCGAAGTACAATTTGGTGCACCCATCTTCAAGTTGCCCGGTGGTATTTTTACCCGGGTAATATTCGAATATGCCAAAGACGCGAATATGCAATTGCGCTGGGACGCTGAAAACAAAATGATCATTGGTGATCACCTGGTGCCAAGGAATGAGGCCAACCGTGGCTTGTATTTCGACTATGCTACCGATGGCAGTTTTGATGGCTTTAGTTTCAAAAAGGGCCTTTGGATCTACCAGGACAATGTAGATCTGCGGATGAAAACTAGTTCGCCCCCAACTTCACCCAGGAAGCCATAATACCAGCAGCCACAGCCGCATTCAGCGATTCTGCAGTTCCAAAACCGGGTATCGTAATTTTTCGCCCGGCTAATGGCAATAAGCCAGGTTGTAAACCGTGTGCCTCGCTTCCAACCAGCAATAATCCACCTGTACCGAAGGTCGTTTTTTGTATTGGCTCGCCATCCAAAATCATGGCGAATACCCTTTGCGGGTCTTCACGGGCTATCCAGTCGCTTAATTCTCCGTATAGTACCGGCACCCGAAAAATCGAGCCCATCGCAGCCTGTACCGTTTTCGCATTGTAATAGTCTACAGTGTCAGGCGAACACAGTACCCCCGAGAAACCAAACCAATCAGCAATTCTAATCATGGTACCCAAATTGCCCGGGTCAGCAATGCGGTCTAATACCAAAACAAAACCTTCGCCCCCTTTTTGCCAGTGCCAGTCGAGCTGTGTCATACGTGCTACCGCCAATATGGGCGGCGCCGAGCTAAATTGAGTAATCCGGTCCATATCTTTACTGCTCACCAGCTCCAGATTCGCCTGGGCATTCATCAGCCAATCGGGATGTTCTTTTTCAAACCAGTCGTTTCGTACCAAAACCAATTCGACCGGCCAACCCGATTGAAGCAATTCACGTACAGGTTTTTCACCTTCTACAGTGAATAGTCCCGCTTCATATCTTTCCTTTTTAAGTTTTAAGGAAGAAATTAATTTTATTTGCGACTTGCTAATCATTGTTTTGCTGAAACTCTTACTTCGTTGTCTGCCCCTGGGGCTGTTGCTGGGCCTGAGCCTGGCATGTAGCCCTACCCGCTTATTACACGAAGATGAGGTTTTAATAGTGAAGAACAAGCTCGAAGGTGTCGATAAATCTTATAGCACAGAAGCCAAAAGTTTGATTCGACCGCGACCAAATCGCAAACTGCTAGGCTTATTTCGTTTTAAGCCCTGGGTCTACCTGAAATTAAGTCAAGGCAAAGAAACCAAGTTCAAGTCCAACCTTCAAAACAATTTTGGCGAGCCCCCTGCCTTACTTGACAGCCTACTTATTCAGGAAACGGAACAGGTATTACTGCGTTATCTCAACGACAAAGGATTTTTCAGGGCAAAGGTTAAGACGATTGAAACTATAAATAATCAAAAAGCGACCATTAGCTATCAAGTAACTGCAGGCGAACAATACCGGGTAAGGAAGGTAGAGTTTGTAAATTCGGGCACACCCATTGACAAATACATTTATTACCGGCTCGACAACAACAAAATCAAACCAGGGGATGCTTATGATGCCGACCATTTGGATGAAGAGCGGAACAAAATATCTGAATTACTTCGGGACAATGGTTTTTACTACTTCAACCGGGATTTCATTTATTTCGAAATTGATTCCAGTCTAGGAGCAAACCAGGTAGACATCTTTCTAAAAATCAAAAAAGCCCGACAAGATTATTTGTACGAAGCCTTCAAGCTCGACAGCATCCGGATGAATGTGGCTTATAGTATTTTCCAAAACCAAAACGAGGAGAGTTCGCTGGATACTACACGTAGAAATGAGTTTGTTTTCATCGATAAACAGGAACAAACGATCAGAAAAGACATACTAACTCAAAATTTGCTCCTCAAAAACAGCCAAATGTTCTCGGAAAATACGCTAAGGTTGAGTCAAAGTCGTATATCCGACTTGAACGTATTCGGCTACGTCAACTATCGTATTATTCCCAATGATAGTCTGCGGAAATTTGATTTGTTGGTTTTGCTCAGTCCTTCAACCAAACGTCAGATCAAAACAGATTTGGAGGCCTCTACCAACTCTATTTCGTTTTTCGGGATTTCGGGCAGTGTAAGCCAGAATCACCGCAATGTATTTAAAGGTGCCGAATTACTTGAATTAAGGGCCAATTTGGGTATTGAATCCCAACCCAACGTAACAGCCAACAGCGACTTCTCGCAACGTTCAACCTTTAACACACTTGAATATGGATTGGGTGCCAGTCTGATTTTCCCTCGCTTTTTGTTCCCTTTCAGGGGCTGGAACGAAAGGAATTACACCCGACCTCGAACCCGCTTCAGTTTGAATTATAGCAACCAAATACGCATCGACTTTAACCGGGATGTGTTTCAGGCCAACGTAGGTTATCTCTGGACCAACCGGGTTGGAGAACGTTACGAATTTTTTCCTTTTGAGGTAAACCTGGCCAGAACCAACAATATCAGCGACAGTCTGGCCAAAACCCTACAAGATTTGAATGACCCATTCCTGAATTTCAGTTTTACCAATCACCTGACCACTTCGACCAGACTTTCATATACTTCCGATAACCTCCGTTCCGCCCGATTCAAACGGCTAACCTATACCCGTGTAAACATAGAATTTGCAGGAAACACACTTTTTACACTTTTCCAACTTGCTGACTTACAGCCCAATCAACAACAAAAAACAATCTTTAATCTCCCTTTCTTCCAATATATACGTGCCGATGTGGATTTACGGCAATATTGGCCGCAGCGGGAAAATCGATATCTCGCCGGTCGGATATTTCTAGGTGTAGGTTTACCACTCGTGAACAGCAATACGCTACCACTCGAAAAACGGTATTTTATCGGAGGAACCAATAGCATACGTGCCTGGCAAGCCCGGTCGCTGGGGCCAGGATCTTTTTCTGGTTACAGCATCAATCGTCTTGACCAGTTTGGTGAAGTTAAAATTGAAGGTAGTCTTGAGGAGCGTTTCCCCATCTTTAATAAGCTCCGCGGGGCTGTTTTCCTCGATTTAGGTAATATTTGGACCCTTCAGGACACTGTTACGGCTAAAAAAGACCTGACCAATTTCAATTTCAATAGATTTTACGAGGAGATAGCAGTTGGCACCGGCTTTGGCTTGCGTGTCGACTTTTCTTATTTTGTCGTCCGTCTTGATCTTGGATTAAAGCTTATTGACCCGGCTTTTTCAAGTGGCAACAGACTTGTTGCAAGGAACATGTTTAATAAAGACTGGAAATCTGGTGACTGGCTGTATGAGTTAAATGGCAGTCCTCCGACCAATGCCGACGGCAGTGTAGCGTTTCGCAACTACCGTTTTTTGAGTTTTAATGTAGGAATTGGTTATCCATTCTAAGTAATTTCTTTGAAGGTTATGGAAAAAGCGAATGAATTACTATATTTGCCCTTCCAAAAATCACACGAAATGTTTGTTATTGTTGACATTCAAGGACAACAATTTAAGGTTACCAAGAACCAAACGCTGTACGTACATCGTTTGCCAGAGGCAGAAGGCGCGAAAGTGACTTTCGACAAAGTGCTTCTTGTAAATGACGAAAAAAACGTAGAGATTGGCGCACCTTATGTTGCCGGCAAGAAAGTATCTGCCACAGTAGTATCTCACCTTCAAGGTGATAAAGTACTCGTATTCAAGAAGAAGCGTCGTAAAGGCTATCAGAAAATGAATGGCCACCGTCAGCAATTCACGAAAATCGCGATTGAGTCTATCGGTTAATTTATTAAAGAGGAAACAGAACCATGGCACATAAGAAAGGCGTCGGTAGTTCGAAGAACGGACGCGAATCAGAAAGCAAACGACTGGGCGTAAAGATCTACGGAGGTCAATTCGCTGCCAGCGGAAACATCATCGTTCGTCAGCGTGGCACCAAGCACCACCCTGGTCAGAATGTAGGTATCGGTAAAGACCACACCCTTTTCGCCCTCGTTGACGGTAAGGTAGAATTCAAAAAAGGCCAGGCCGACCGTTCATATGTATCGGTTATTCCAGTTGCCACCGAAGAAGTTGCCAACTAAGGTTTACTTCATTCATAAAAAAAGCCTCGGATTTTCATCCGAGGCTTTTTTTATGTGTGATTGTTTGAATTACTCTTCTCGGGC
>DAIQOK010000003.1:0-121974 GCA_036787895.1 Bacteroidota bacterium
GGTTTTACCATCTCGGCTGATGAGGTCGATGAACTCCCTCATTGCTCGATGAGCGAGGCACTGTTTCAAAACCCGGTGCCTTCGGCTGCGCTCAGGTACCCGTTCTAATAGGGCACCGGTTCTAATTAAATCCTTCCACTTATTTCGGTTTTACCATCTCGGCTGATGAGGTCGATGAACTCCCTCATTGCTCGATGAGCGGGGCACTTTTTCAAAACCCGGTACCTTCGGCTGCGCTCAGGCACCTGGTTTTTATGAAACTATCTGCGTAACTCTTTTGGCGCTCTCTCCTCTGTGTTTAGAACTGCTGCACATTTTGAAAACTAATGGGATACAACTTTCCAAAGCATCTCGGCTGATGAGGTCGATGAACTCCCTCATTGCTCGATGAGCGGGGCACTGTTTCAAAACCCGGTGCCTTCGGCTGCGCTCAGGCACCTGGTTTTTTATTAAACGTGTTGCATAACTCTTTTGAATGCGCGAAAACTGTGTTGATTAACTATGGTTTGATCCGTCACTTATTACCTTAAGTTAAGGGTTGGTGGGTTTGATCGCAGCTAATTTTGCGGCGTTCCAATTTTTTACCGGAACGTAAAACACTATGAATACATCACTTAAACACTGGTTTTTTATTCTTTTTACCTGTCTGTGTATGTCGGGCTGTCGTACACAGCAAACGGCTTGTCCGGCTTTTGGTTCATCGGTTGGCAGCCAAATTCATACGCCCTTTGATCAATGGCGGCAGTTATCGATAGTACCCGAAGATTTGTTTCAAAAAAAGCCTGTTTACGGCCTGAATAAAGCAAGTCGGACCATCGAAAGTCCCTGGCAATTCCGGATGGAACCCATCCGTAAATTACCGGAAGTAGCCACTGAGCTAGCTTTATCGGAGTTTCGTGCTGATCGTCGACTGACAGCGCTACCCGCTAAGTTTAAGGCGAAACGTGTCGATAAATCGCAGCTGCGCCTAGTCGGCGCTTCCGCTGCCGTAGTGCCGACTACTAAATTGGCTGGTCAAAAAACACAGCAGTCTGCCTTTGCTACACCCTCCAAAACTTATCTGGAGCAGGCAAAACTGAAAGACAAACGCAAAGAGGCTGTAGTAAAAGGTGGCGCCATCTTGCTGATGGCTGTTGTAGCCGGGATGTCTATACCGCTTTTGGGATCGGCGGCGGCGAGTGTTGGGCTGGTTGTTATTTTGCTGCTCGACATTCTGATTTCCCTGGGTATCCTACGGTATTATCGGGAGTCGCGGCCTAAACTCGCCCGATTTACCGGCTGGTCGCGACTGGTGTATTCAGGCATTTTTGGGGTGGGTATCGCCTATCATATATTTGGTAATGTGGCCATGTTCAACCAGTTCTGGTCAATAGGGCTCATTACTTTCGGTATACATCTCCTATCGCTGGGCTTATTATTTACCAACGAAAACGGCAAAAAATGGGTCAATTACACCATCAAAAGTTTGCTCATTGTGGCTGGTATTGGTTATATGACTTTAAATATTGGCGTGCTACTGGCACCTAATCCGGTAGCGTTCCGTGCCTTGATTGAGCCTATATTTATCGCGCCACAGATCTTAGGTGAAGTGTGGTTTGCGCTTTGGATGCTCGTAAAAGGTGGCAAAAAATAAATCCCTACTACTTATGCTTGCTCAAACTTCCGACCCGCACCATAGCCCACTAAAAACCCTTCATCGCCTCGCAGGCATGACACTCATTGTATTTGTGTCGCTGCATTTGCTCAACCACCTGATGAGTTTAGGAGGCGTCGAAACCCACCTGGTTTTTATGGAAACCCTCCGTAGCTATTACCGGCATTGGCTGGCCGAATCGGTGCTGCTGCTGGCTGTAGGGGTGCAGCTTTTTTCGGGCTTCGGTCTGTTGCGGCAAAAAAGTCGAACACCAAGTCATGGCTTCGCCAAAATTCAGCGCTGGTCGGGGGCTTATCTGGCCTTTTTTCTGAGTATTCACCTGGCCGCCATCTTCGTCGGGCGTTATTTGCTCCAACTCGACACCAATTTCTATTTTGGCGCTGCCGGTTTAAACGCCTTCCCGGCCCTGCTCTTTTTTGTGCCCTATTATGGCCTGGCGGTGTTGGCATTTTTCGGTCACCTGGCAGGCATTCATTATCACAAAATGCCCTACCGTGTTATGGGCATGAACGTTAAAACACAGGCCCGGCTTATCCTGCTGCTCGGATTCCTTTGCAGCTTCGGCATACTCTTGGGTTTCACTCATGGCTTTAGTGGTCAGCCCATACCCAGCGGCTACCAACTTTTTCATCTCCCGAACGCCTTCTAAACCATCTACCCACCATGACTATACCTTCAAAAATGCAAGCCGCCTGCTGTACCGCCTATGGCGACCCCGGTGTATTGCAGCTTAAAAGTCTGGATGTGCCTCAAATTAGCTCAAAACAATTGCTGATACGGGTCTATGCCAGCAGTGTGAATTCGGGCGATGTAATTGTACGTGCTTTGGGTGGCCACCAACTCCAACGGCTGGGCATACGGCTTTTTCTGGGCTGGTCGCGGCCCCGGCGTTCGGTTTTAGGGGTTTGTTATGCCGGGGTAGTGGTGGCAGCCGGCGAGCAAACGAGCCAATTTAAAGTAGGCGACAGGGTTTTCGGGCTTACCGGCTTTCGATTTGGTTGTCATGCCGAATATGTGGCAGTAAACGAAAAAAGCTGCCTCAGTACCCTGCCTGCAGGAGCCAGCTACGAAGAAGCCGCAGCCATGCTGTTTGGGGGTCAGACGGCCCATTATTTTTTGAAAAAGGCCGGGGTACTGCAAAACAGCGAATTAAACATCCTCATTTACGGAGCCAGTGGCGCGGTAGGAACGGCAGCTGTGCAAATGGCCAAAGCCTATGGACACCGGGTTACGGCAGTTTGCAGCGACTACAATGCACCCTTAGTTGCAGCGCTGGGCGCCGATGACCTATTGTTCTACAACCGCCCCGATTGGCAGCTAATCAAAACACGTTTTGAAGTGGTATTTGATGCCGTAGGCAAATTTTCCCGGCAGCTAGCCGCCCCACTTCTCAAGCAGCAAGGGAAATACTTCAGCGTAGCCAGTTTGGATTATGCCAGCGAAAAAACCGAACAATTACACTTCATCCAAAAATTGTTTGAAAAGGGGCAATTAAAAGCCTGTATCGACAAAAGCTACCGTCTTGACGAGATAGCCGATGCCCACCGTTATGTAGAAACCGGTCGTAAAAAAGGCAATGTGGTGTTGCGAATGATTTAAAGTTTGCGCTGTTGCAGGCGTTTACGGAGTCGGCTCAACGATTCGGGGGTAATGCCGAGGTAACTCGCTATCATGTGCAAAGGCACGCGTTGAAAAAGGTCGGGCCTGTCGTTGAGCAATTTGAGGTAGCGTTGCTCGGGATTAGACAAAATGGTATTCGCCAGCTCGTTTTGAACGCGGCCTAAATCGGCCTCCATCATTTTTCGGGTAATTTCTATTAAAGCCGGAAATTGAGCAAACAGTTGCTGATCGTCGATGGGATTACCCACCATCAGCACCGATGGCTCGAGGCTACTGAGGTAACTTTCGGCGATATGGGCCGCGCCCTGGCTGGTAAAGTAATTGACAGCTTGATTTTCGGTATAAATGGCAATGGTTTTTTCGACCCCATCTTGCACCACATACTGCCGCAAACAACCCTGGAGTACAAAATAACACAGTTGGCAAGACTGTCCTTCCCGCACCAGCAAGGTATTGGCTTTGACTTCCCGGGTGACCAACAAATCGCTGAGCGCCTTCAGATCGGTTTCGCTCAGCTCCTCAAACTGTCGTAAAAACTGCAGCAAAATTTGTTTCATCTCCCGCTTACTGTCCTTAATCATGGCCTACACTTGCTGCCCGAAGGCGCGACCCAAAACTAAATGATTTTCGTCATTTTCCGCTTCTGCAACAAACTACCAACAACCCATTAAGGCGAAAATTCGATCATCAAACAGCCCAAAGGCGCCACCCCATGCGCGGCTAAAAAATGGATTCCAACAGGAGGAAGTGGTGGTTTAATCGATAATAACGATTTTCTCGACTGCGAAATGCCGGTTATTTTCGAAGAGATGTAGATAATAGACGCCCGCAGGCAAATCCCCTCGATCGAGCTGAAATTCCTGCCCACTCAATCCGGCTTGATGGCGCAACTTGCGGCCAAAACTATCGAAAAGACTTAGGCTGACATGTTGGATGTCCCGATCGGCATTTAAGGTAATATGTGTTTTCATCGGATTGGGATAAACACTTAGCACCGGAGCCGTATAGCGGTCATCGATGCCGACATCGCAAGTGATAAAACGCACAAGCAGGGGTACGCCCAGGCCTTGTACAAAGTTGGGGCAAAGTTTGGGGCTGCCGCTCACATGGTAAATATGTAGCGGGGTGACGATGGTTGAGGTCACAAAAAGAAAGGCCATAGTATCTCCTGGCAGATCAATGCCGTCTTTGGTCCATTGAATGAGGGTATCGGGACCGTAGAGTTGAAAAAAAATAGTATCGCCCAGGCAGACCAGGCTTTCGCCCGTGTTTCCATCGAAACGGTAGTTGCCCGAAGAGGCCACAAAAGGAGGCAGAAAGGCCCAGCCATCTACCAAAACCGGTGCTGCATTGGCAGTGCAGGTATCGAGGGTTATACGAACGTAAAATTGAGCGGGAACGTCCAGAAAGTAATCCACGACCAGGAAGCGGTTGGTGGCTCCGGCTATGGGCAGGCCATCTTTAAACCACTGGTAGCTGTCGTACGGCTGCACCCACAGGGTATCCTGGGTGGCCGGGCAGAGCATGGGTGCGTTGGGAGTAATCACCGGGAAAAGCTCGCATTGGGCTTTTGAGACATTGCCTGATGTCAGCAACAAGGCAAATAAGCCGAAAATAAGGTGCTTCAAAGCTGGTAAATTATAGGTTCGCAAAGGATCTAGTTGGGATTGAGGGTTGACACCTTCGAATATAGGTTGGGAAGTAAGCCAGGTTCAAATGGTGCTCTACAAAAATAACCGGGAATACCGCTGCCACAATTAACTTAAGTTAAGTTCACAGAACACTGACTAAAAAAACTAGTTGGGGAAGCATTATCCATTTTCAAAAAATTCAATTTAGCTGCTTTCCTTTACAAGCGCGTGCTTGTTGTCGTTCGCGCCTTATTTCTTAGCTGCTTTTATACTTATTCAGCAATCGTGCTAAGTCATCAGGAATTTCCATAGGTTGGAGCGGTGGCACATTGGCACCTCCAGTATTGCCCACGGGTGCTTTGCCGAAGAACGAAAAAACGCCACCCAACAGCAGTCGGGTCAGTTGCCCGCGTATTTCACGGCTGTTTTTGATGTGTATGCCAAATTTCAACATTAGCCAATGCACCTGGTTATGCTCTCTGGGCCAGGGTTGGCCGAGAATATGCGCCCGCTCCAAATGCCGCCAGGCTGCTGATAAATTGCCTTTTGCAAACTCCGCTTTGTAAGCCGAAAGTTCTTGGCGGAAATGGGGCTTGAGCCCTTCGGGCATGTACCAATAAAATCTCATCATGGTTTAAATTTATGTGGGCCGCTTCAACGCGGGTGGTTGATAGCCTACTGCGCTTTGTGCTAAAATTCTTGGGCTTCAACAGCAGTTTACTGATCAAATCAACTGATTCTTACGAATATAACCGATTCTATTCAGCCACAAGATTCCTGGCGTTATTGGTAAGTTATTGGTCGCTATTTGTAAGCTAAAAAAAGTAAGCTCATGGAACTGGCCGTTAATCATATAGGCCTTCACTAAGCTGTTTATAATTCGCCTTGATTCAAGCCTTTAAGCAGCGTAGCCTGACTTACAACCTAGTTTTATCCGGTCAAACCCGCTTCTTAGTGCGCTAACCTGGACTTCTCTCCGGCCAATCAAGCTGCCTTACTTTTTGCCCTTCTTAAAGCGGGTTGTCACGAAACGGGCACCGATACTCCACCAAAAAGGCATCAAGTTTTGACCGGCCAAACCCTGACCAAGGGTAGCATCGACCTGAATTAAATCGCTGATAAAATGCCGAAAGCCGGCTTGATACGCCAAACCGGTTCCAGGGATATAGGGATCGCCAGAAAACAGCTCCCCAACTAAATGAAAACCTTTGTAGGCCCGGATTTGCGTTCCCAAACCCCAAGTAGCTACCGATGGTTTTTCGTTTTGGACATACAGATAATTGGCACCCAGATTGGCATGTAACAATACATCTTCGTTGGCGCCAAGACATTGGGTGATAATTAAAAAGCTAAAGGCACCGTATGCCTGAGGCACAAAGGCACCGCGACCGCCAGGCAAAAATGTGCCGGCCACTAGTGCCACGCCGGGTAGTTTGTAGGGCTCATATTCGCGCAACAAAAATTTGCCCTGCAACAAGGGCATGGCATACGAAAATTCCCGGCCTTCGGGTGTTGGTCGGTCGTAACCTAAAACGGCACCGGCTGTGAGTTCCCAACGTTTGTGCGGTCCATAAGCCACCATATGCCATTGTTGACCTGAAAACCTATCGAATCGCATCCAGCTTTCCCATTGCGCCAACCGGTAACCCACCACGCGGGCGTCATCGGTGATGAAAGGCCGAACCGCCTGGCAATCTAATACGAGGGTGCAAACAAAAACAAAACAACCAAAAACCAGCTTCCACATACTTTTACGCTTTAATTAAAGGTATAGGAACTCCGCCAAAAGGCAGATAAACCGCAAATTTAGGGCAAAATAAGGGAAACAGGAAATGAAGGAATTGTTGGGAATCTCCAGTAATTGATTGGCAAGGAGGCAAAACCACTAACAGACGATAACTTCATGTTCAGTCATGCGCAGGCTCGTCAAAATCAAAATAATTGTCTCTGTGAAGCCCTCCCCAAAATTGACTACAGTTTTTTACTCATTTTTAAATGCGGTATTCCATCTTCTTCAAAATAGTCTCCAACTCCTTCGTATCCATTTTTAAGATAAAAGTTTACGGCTGAGTGGCGTGCGTGACAATATATTAATTTACATTTCTGGTCTGCTGCAAGCTTTTCGCAGAAGGTCATCATTGCTGAACCAATGTTTAACCCCCTGAGTGTTTCGGCCACCACCACTCTTTGCATTTTCATTTTGTCACCTTCGGCTACAAGAACAGCGGTAGCAATAATAGTCCCTGCGCTGAAACCTGCTATTTGAATATGATGTTCCTCTTCTTCCAGTTCCTGCCTGGTAAAACTACTGGCTAACGGTTCTCTGAGAATTTTTTCTCTAAGTTTCACCGCATTTATCCAGGCTGTACTGTTGTAGGGTATTACTTCAAAAGTTGTTTTATGCATACCTTATAGCTAACGGTCGTAGTTTTCTCCAATCAACCAATTAAAACGGGATTGTACTGGGCTGTGGTTGGTTTTAGTGAGTTATTTTGGAGCGTTTTGGCACTTGGCGCAGTGGGGGATAAGGAGATGGATTTTTACTACTACCAAGTAACACTAATATAAGAATTGAGTTTCTAATAACTACTAATCCCCCATTGCGATAAGCGCGTGTTAGTAGCCGTTTTTCATTTTCTCTCTTTTTCTCTATGTATATTAACAATTTCAAAAAACTGATTTAAGTAATTTTCAGCAAGTTTTTTTGTTGTATTGAAGTTTTTCCTTGTGACTTGGTCAGACCATCCATTTTGATCAAATTCGTTTACGTCAAATACTTTTCTGTGAGCAAATATTTGTTTGTATTTATAGAAGTGGTCAGTTTTTTGAAGATTTTGATCATAATAACCGTCTGATAAAGTTATGAAAGCATAATCGTGATACCATTGTAGTGTGAGACAGTGGTCATAGCTCAAGAGATTAATTCCTTGAAATCGATTAGTTATTATCTCTAAACGCCAGTCTCCGAGCTTGTCTTTAATATCATTTGCCGTTTTCTCAAATTCGGATTTCAATTTATCAAATTCTTGTTTAGCTATTACTAAACCTTCAGATGATGCTATTAATTGTTCAACCCTCCGTTTTTGTTTTAATTTTTCGTCAGCTTGTGCAAGCTTTTCAACGACTGTCAATTCCTTTATTTGGCCTCCAAACTCTTGCACTCTTGACTCAATTACTGAAGCTGCACTTTCTATTCCCCAACGCTCAAGTCCGATATAAAGTCTTGTCTTAGGAATATATTTTGGCTGAGTTACATCTTTTTCGGTTGGGATAAAAATTGCAAAATCATACCCTTCATCAAATCCTTTGTTTTTTATTGCCGTCTCTTCTATTCTTGTCCATTTGGTATTGCCCCAATCAGAGGATAAAAAAATTACTATGATTCGTGCTTCTCTTGAAAATACATCATTGAAAGTTTTTTCTCCATCTGTACCAGCAAGCTTTTTTTGTTCCTCTGAATAAATAAAGCACCTTATTCGATCTTTTAAAAGCATATAAATCGAAAGAGCTAAGGATTCATCCTTTTGAGCGAAGGAGAATGCTACGTCATAATTATAATTGTCTTTTGTCATTTTTTAAATGGCTACTAACGTTTGGCGTGTGTGCCGAAGTTGCCGCCTTACTTGCACTGACCAAGTCAAGAAGCAACCAAGCCAAATTTATGCAACCAAGCCAAATTTATGCAACCAAGCCAAATTTATGCAACCAAGCTCAAACTGGCAACTTACCCGGCAATTTTGGCAACACGCTGTTACCACCAGTGCATTCTTGTCTGTCGTGGTTTATCAGTCTACTTATTGCTATAAAATTCATTGTCTTTTGTCGTGTGGTGGGGCATTTCTTCATTGACTAACTTTGTCGCCTACACCGAACTTAGCACACTTATTGTCCGGCTTTGGTTGTGCGTAGGACGTGTGGCCTGGCAATGTGTGTACGATTTAATTAGACCAACACCCTAAATGGTATTTCAACTGTCTCCCATTTGCCATCGTTTTTGTCAGTCGGAATATGTTTTTCCATTTGCTCCACACTAATCACATATAATTTATTCTCAGAATCTCCAATATGCCAAAGGTGGAATATATAGTTCAAGCTACTAATAGCAGTCTGCCATTCGTTTCTCGTGATGTGAAGTGTCGCATAATTTAACGATGATGTTGTAGACTTAACTTCAATTTGAAGTTTACCTGAATTGTCAGTTGAAAGTATTGAGAGTAAGTCATAACCCGCGATATTCGATTCAACCGCTTGCCATATGGGTTCAAATCCAGTCCTGACTTTCTCGTAATCAAAGCTCAACTTTTCACCTGTCCTTCCAATTTCTGTTAACTTCTTTTGCGTGTAATTGCGATATGCTAAGGTGAGTTTGTCCCAGAATTTAACAATGTCATCGGTAAGCTTGCCATACAAGCCACACTCTTTAAAGCATTGAAGTGCATCAGGCGGAAGAAAGTTTTTTGCTTCGGTTCTGCCTCGTATAAGAATGGAAGCCCAAACCGGGTTAAAATTTAAAATTAGATCTTCTAATTGAAGTAAAAGGGCTTGTTGATAATCAAATGCTATAATTGCTTTTCCACGTGAGGATAATTCAATCTGGCCTGACTGGGTTAATTTAGACCAACCACATTTGAAGGAGACATCAAGTATTTTATCAGATGTTGAATACTTAAAACTTTTAAAATAGTTCTTGAATTCATCAGGTGTTAAACCCGTTGTTGGAATTAGCTTTAAGAAATCATGTGTTGAATATAATAATCCTACTGAGAACATAGATTACTTTCCCTTTAAGTGCTTTAGTAATTGCTTTGCATCTTCTTCATCAAAACCGTCCTCATCTAATTCTACAGTCACGGCCTCAACTTTTAATGAAGGATCCTCTAGCACTTCAGACATTCGCCTAACTTTATCCGTTAGTCTTAAATCAACAAGATCGTCTATCGAGTTCGGTGTATGAACTATTTCAATAGTTGTTACTGTCCCTTTTGGAAGCCCCAATCGATGGATTCGATCCATAGATTGCAAAAATTGCGCAGCATTATAATTTCTGTCAAGATAGATAGCATGATGACACACGGTATGCAGACTTATACCTTCTGAACATGCAGCAGGGTTTGCTACAAGAACAAACATGTTAGGATCGTCATGAAAGTCTTTTACAATTCTCTCCCTTGTGTCTTCTTCTTCCTCACTACCAGCTTCAACGCCTCCATGAATGCATCTTGCCCCTAAATCGGACAACATTTGGGTTAATGACTCTACGTTTTCAACAAAACCAGACCATATCAAAACCTTCTTTCCTTCTTTAGCAAGTTGTCTTGCCTTAAGAGCGGTATACTGCAATTTGTTACTTGGTCCATATTCAATGGCTTCTCTCAATGCATCTGGAAAATCAGATACTGACCGCAACAATAAAGATGGATTTGAAACGACCTGAAGTAATCTCATGTAGCTCTTGCCTAGTTGACGATATAGTTTTTTGTCATTATTACCGAGTCCTGAAATTTGGCGAAGTTCCTCTGATCTAATTAAGTCATATAGATTCTTTTGAGGCTCATGGAGAGGTATAGTCGTTTTAAATATTTTGACTGGAAATAATTCTGGGTCTAGGAGTTCATTCTTAGTTGTACGAACATATATCTTTTTGATTTTATCTTTTACAGTTGTAGCGTCAACAGAACCGTCATTTGGAAAAAGAAATGAGTATTGTGCTAATAAATCTGATTCACCTTGCGGCATTGGTGTACCTGACATAATTAATTTACCAATTGGAAGGTGAGCAACACGTTGAATTTGCCTTCCAGTATCTGTCCTGTCACCACCTTTCATTCGGTGACTTTCATCAATGAATAAAAAGGCCTGATTGTAATGGAAGAATTTCGACAAAGAATTAACAACACGAATGAACTGCTGGTAGGAAATGAGAAAAACACCATTCTCAGTCGAGGCTAAATCTGAATCAATTTGGTCAACTCCATTTGTTAGCCTTTTTACTTTGGGTGCTTTATCTCCGAGGCATACTTTAAATTGTTCTTCCCACGCGGGGAAGGCATTTTTTGGACAGATGACAATTAATCTTTGCCCGCCTTTTCTGTGTAGCATGTAAAAAGCAATAGCTTCGGTTGTCTTACCAGCGCCAGGTACAGAAAAGGTTGCTCCGAATTGGAGCTTTGATAACTTAGATAGATTCCTTTTTTGCTCTTGAGTGAGATTCCTTTTAAAACCTAAACTTGAGAGTTTACTTTGAACTTCGTCATTTGATAAGCCGGGCTTTGAATCAAGGTTTGCAAGATCGTGTTTAAATTTTGCTGACTCCTCTAACAGTTCCTTTGCTTTTGGTGAAAATTGTAAGGCTATATTATAAAGGCTACTAAAATCAACAAGGATAGCCAAATTAGATATGAATGAATGCCAAGGTAATTCAATTGAATCTTGGAACACTTCTGCCTGACCGGAAATCTGATTGTAGTGAGATTTTATTTGAAGCCAGCTACTATCAACCTTATCCGTTTTAATCCTACATGTTTGTTGGGATTCTATGTATTCAATTAAAATCATTTTTGATTGATCCAATCTTTAATTTTCCCAAGTTCCTTTTCAATATTCTGAATTTGACTAGATACACCTATCTTATCGGTTTCGTGACTTTTTATGGCATTTGCTTCAATTAAAAGAGTGTTAGCTTTTCTTACTCTGTCCAATACACTTGACTTCTTCTTTTTCTCACGTTGTAGAGTCAGATATTCTTCAATCTTATCAGAGACAATGTCAACTATTCTTTCCTCATACTCAGGTTTTTCAAGCAACTTAATGACTGAAATTGTTGAGTCGGGAATTAAATTTAGTGCGTTTAATTCTTGATTTGTCTGTGCTTGTGCTTCGATTTCTCTTAGTTCCTCCTCAAACTCTCCACTTAATTCATTGTGAATAAGTGCTTGAGCTTCGTGAATGATTGGAATGTTTTTATACATCCTATCTGAAAAGCTACCTTTGTTTTTGATTGCAATGAATGATAGCTTTTCGAAGGCTGTTTTTTTCGTGGGGCCTCCCTTGTCTTTTTGCTTACAGCTATGAATCTTTTCAAAGGCATAAAAATCATCAAGTATTTGGTTATAGTCCTTTGACTTATTTATCGAATCAAGATAACGATCAGCAATTTCCAACTTTTCAATCAGACTCGAAATTTCAGTTTTCTTTAGTCCGGTTATCTTTGCAAGCTGCACATCACTATAATTGTATCTCTGCATTCTTCTTCTATAACCTAAGGCTCGGCTCACCCAAGAAAACGGTTCTTTAATATCCTTTTGTTGCTCAAGCAGATCCTCAATTTGATCTATCTTGTCCGGATCCAAATTTGGAAGGATTACAACTCTAACTTGAGAGAAGTGTTTATACTTCTCGTAGTCTTCCTCCAGTAGCTCACGGAAAGCACATAATCGTCTATTGCCAGAAATGACAAATCCGTCATGAGTTAAAATCAAAGGTTCTGTCTGTGTATGATCGGAGAAATAACTCAACAGGTCTTTGTCCTTGTCTGAAGACTTAATTAACGCTTTAAGCAGGTTATGTTGAACTTCTTGTACCTGATCAGATTCAACATCATTGAAAAAATCCTCTCCTAAAGTCTTATTAAAAATGTACTGCTCTTGTAATGCAAGTGTTCTAGTATTGTCAAGTCTGTATTTTGGAAGCTCAACAGAAACATGATAGACTTCATAAAGGTCAGTTCCATTTACGGAGGGGACGTCCCATTTCGTAATTGAGTTAGCCTGTTTGTTTGAAAATAGCTCATTGAATTTCTGAAGCCTTTCGGGAAGTGAGAGTCCGTATTGCATAAGATTAGTTTAGTCCAATTACAAGAATAGGTATAGTTATTATTTCTTTGAACATTGTTAGCTCTGATGTGAATCTGTCAAAGTGGGCGATGTTTGACCCCATTTTTCTAGCAGCTTCTTTTGATGGAATCAAATAGAAGGCAGCCTTTGCTTTTTTATTCTTAAATACATACTGAAGCTTTAAAAGATCAGCATAGAAGCGACTCATGTTTCCGGTTTGAAAACATAGTACGTGGTCATCAATAGATGAAGTAAGGGAAATTTGCGAATGGGCGTCAAGTCTAAAATCATCAGACCAGCCAAATGACTTAAACTGTGCTAGTATTGCTTTTCTCAATTCATCAGCACAACCCGCAGTAATTTTAAAATTTGTTGACTCAAGGGTATTAAGAATTTGTTCCTTAATTATTTTGTCAACGAGTTTATCACCTTCGTTATGTGAGAAGCTTTCAATGGTCATAGGCTCAACTCAATCGGTCTAATTGATAACTTGGACTGCGTATGGTCATAGATTGGTTTATCAATTGGCCGGAATTGAAGAATGCCGTCCTTGAAATCCTTTACTCTTTGAACTCCTATGTCCTTATATTTTTTCATTTTCTCAATACCTACAACATTCCTGTTGTTTTTTAAACTTGCTAGGACGGTAGAACCAACTCCAGCAAAAGGATCTAATACCCAATCCTTTTCATTTGTTAATGCTAGCACACATCTTTCAACTAGTTCTATTGGATATTGACATGGATGATCAGTTTTTTCAACGTGATTTGCTTTGACATTTGGTATGTTCCAAATTTCATTTTCCCAATCATTTAAAACTATTTCCCAAATGTCTGAAGGATTCTTTCCATTTGGATTGCTAGAATACTGTCCCTTCTTTGGGCCTTTGAAATGTTTCTTTCCTGGGTACTTTGATGGAACTCGAACAGGGTCTAGATTAAATGTGTATTTGTCCGATTTAGTGAACCACATTATTGTCTCATATCTTCCAGAAAATCTCTTTGACGAATGAAGTCCGTGGCCAAATTGCCAGATTATTCGATTTCGGAGTTTAAGCTTATTGTCTTTGAAGATTTTATAATAAAAGATGTCAAGCGGAAACACTTCTCCTTTGTCGATATAATTACCCACTTGCCAGCATATACTCCCTGCTGGATGAAGTACTCTTACAAGCTCTTTAATTATCTCGTTTTGAACCTCTAAATAGTCTTCAATGGATTCCTTGGCCTCATACTCTTTCCCAACATTATACGGCGGAGAGGTCATTATTAGTTTGAATTTTCCAGATTCAAATTCCTTTAGTTTCTTAAGCGAGTCACCTAGCAAATACTTGTATTCCGTCATCATTAGAAAATAGTGAGATTGGTCAAATTTAGTCAAAAAGCCTTATTTGCGGGTGGAAATTTGGCTCTTGCCATAGCTTTGGTGTCGCGCGGGTTTGTGCGGCTATGGTATGTGCCAAATAAGCAGGGCAATTCGTAGCACAATCTTTCCAAAAATGCGAAGGGTCGGCTCTTTTTCTTTTTATTCATTTGTTCGAAAAGCAAAACCCGGTCAGCCCGTTTATCTGTCCGTCTTATCCAAATGGTCTTTATGTCGAGTACCTTTTCAGTCATTGTCTTGCTGTGTCGTCTGTCTTTTTTAGCATTGGTGGTAACGTTTCTCAGCTATACGCAGGCAGGGATTTTTACCACTAAACTTTCCAACGAAGAACTGAACTTCAAATATACCTCTTTCCTGTCCTACGAAGCACGAAACCCCTGCTTGCGTATAGGTGATGTTGTATGCCCGTGCTTTTTCATTTTCTTTTCTTTCAGCGTTGGGGCAGCCATATTCTTTGGCAAGTTTTGGCTTTTGAGACTGGTTTGAGCGACTTGCCAATGTGTATGGATGCTTGTGCTAGGTTTTCTTAGTATTAATAGTTCCATTCAACTTTTCATTTTCTAAATAATAAGCACCACTAATTTCTAATCTTCCGTGATACTCAGTTCCGAATGATCGTCCGCCAATTATTCGCTTTTCTCCTAGTATCGTCCAAACAACCTTTAATTTGTTCTCGTTTAGAAACTTTAAAAAAGAACTTTTCCGAACAAGTAGATAAGATTTCGAATTATGATAAACATTTGGTGCAAAACATTGAACTACTTCTGAATTGTCTATAAATTCTCCTTCTCTTTGGCTGTATTTTAAATCCATGCCCTTATGAATAACAGTACTTGGTTTTAAAAAACTAATGGTTTCTTCTTTTGATTTATCAAACTCTTCCTCCCATAAAAAACCTTGTGCAGTTACATTGACTTCTGCTACATACTCCCCTAATTTCCTATCATGAACTTCTGTCCATTCAGTGCCTCCATAATAATCAGTCATAAAATAGTCCTGAGCAGGTGACCAATAATATTCTCTGCTGAACATTTCGTATCTGTCACCACTTTCAGGCATCCAACGCCCCATGAAATCATGTTTGACAGCCCAACCTTTAAATGAGTCGTACTCAACATCTTTAACTAGATAGCTTCTAATTTGACACCAAAGCTCTTTATGTGGTTGGTCCCATTTTTCTTCACCAATTTTTTTAGGTTCTGACCAAGAGGGATAGCCCTCCAAAACCAGCCATTCATCTCCATTATCATCTTCAATTTGAATGATTTCTTCCATATTAGGTAAAACACTTGAATCATTGACCCAGCTTTCGTTTGTACAATTCCAGTTAAATATTTTGTTGTTAACCCACCAGAAATCATGCGGCTGCTCATCATCGTAACTCCCTGTTTTACTAATAAGCAATGTTGGATCAATATCTCTTATGTAAGGGTCCCAAGGACCTTGGTATGGCACTTCTTTTTCCTTTTTAAAACTCCATCTTTCATATTTCTTGAAATTGTCCGAAACTCGCGCTACCATTTCGTAAAGAGCAATCCACTGGTACTTTTTGCCAATTCTTTCAATTGTAGAAGCTCGCCTATCATATGAATTAGTGTTTCTGTCGTATTCTCCATGTTTTTCTACGTCATAACCATATTTCTCAAAAATCCACTCAATAGCAAGATTACTAAGCTGGTTAGTATTAACATCCCATGAGTTTAAAGCACTTTCAAAAGTGTATCTTCCAAAGTCACCGTAACCACCAGTACCTCGACCATACTCGGTTGTCATTGAGCTAAGAATCGAATTCTGAGACCAATAATGCTTTTTGAAATCCTTGGCGTCATAATCGAATTTGTATTTTTTGTCAATCTCCTCATTAGTCATGATTTTTTGAGGAAATGAACTTTTGTATGGAGGTCTTACATCTTCAATATCAAAAGGTAACTCAATACCCGAGAAACTTGTAAACTCAATTACTCCCCTTGCATAATCACGAAGTAGAACATGGGGATAAACTTCATCTTTATCCTTAAATATTGTTACGTATATATAATCACTTAGGTCTGCTAATTCCTCTTTCTTATTTGTTCTCACTGAACAACCGTAAGCAACAGCAAACAAACGATCATAAACGTATGGGTCATTTACTGTTTCAAACTTTTGAAGTAATTCAATAAGTACATGAACCCTGTTTTGAAGCAAACAAATCATTGCTTTTGTAGAACAGTCTCGAAGCTCTCTGTTTGTAGAAGTATGAAACCATGCCAAGGTAATGCTCGAAAGTAAAATGGATTCATCTTTGATATGTGATTTGTCAGTTTCACTCCATGCCCAATCTATAAGCCGTTTTACTGATGATTCATCATCATATTTGTGTTTGAGCAATTGAGTCCAAATTGCATCTCGGTCAGCAAGAGAGTATTTTATTAAATGATTATGTAGAAAATAAGCATTAAAGAAATGGTTTGGAATTCCAGTAACCGCAAGAATAATTTCCCAGAAATAATCATGTGTGCCCTGGAAGGCAAACACATGTTCATTTACATATTTTATCGACTCTTCATTAATGGTTTCAACCTTTCTCCAAAGTAAACTCTCAACAAAAGACTCGACAATTGGATATTTATCTTTAAGGTCAGGAATAAGGTTGTAAAACTCATAACCTTTTATTTCAGGAACCTGAATTGATAAAGCCTCAATTAGTCCTTTATGTCTATAAACTGCATTTTCTTCTTCTACATAATTATAGAGTTTACCATCTTTATTGAACTCTTTCTCTAATTCAGGACATTGTCCAAGCAAATATTGAACAGTTAGATGGTCTTCAAATCGCTCATACGCTAAATAAACTCCTTCTTCATAATCATCCCCTTCTTTCCAAAAGAGGTTCTTTGATAATACACCTTCTATAATTAATTCATCTATAAATCCTTTTTTGTCGATAAAACTTGAAATAGATTCATTGACGACTTCATAAGCTTGTTCATATGGCACATATCTAAGTTCATTATCTACTTTGTACTTTATTAAAGCATTAATGGATTTTTGTACTAAGTTTAAACTATCTGAGAACCCAACTCTTTTTGGTTTTGATAAAACAATATTGACGTTTTTGACGAAAAAGTTAATAATTGAAGTTATGCCTTGAAGACCATCTGGGATACGGGTTAATCCTGCTTTATTAATTCCCTCACAAAATAGTTTTAAGAAGAGTGGATTTTGAAACTCTGGATGCAACAGAGGTACATTAGGCAGTTCAATGCTGTAATTGTCAAAAAACAATTTGCTTGCTTCATATTCGATATTCCTAAACCCATAATGATGATGTTCAACAATGTCTAAACTGGTTCTTTCTTCTTCAGGGAAAATTAACTTCTTGTAGGATGTTCTTATAGTCAATACAAGACCAAGCCATTCATATTTCTTTATCTCATTAATGAAGCTTTTTACAAACTCATTCCAAAAGTAGTTCCCTTTTCCTTCATTGATTGCATCAATAAAAAGGACTATTCTCTTTCCTGACTCTTCCGCTCGTTGATTTAATTTTCTGAGAAAATCTGTCGACTTAGAGTTGATTTGAAGTCTTTTGAAAATTTGTGTCCACGGATCTTCTTCTGTGACAAAATGCTGACCCAGAAGAAAAACACTTTCATATTCTTTTTTAATTCTCTTTGAAACTATATCTCCAATCAAATGTGATTTCCCAATGCCTGCTTCACCATCTAGTAATAAAAATGGGTTATTCGCAAGTTTAAATGCAGAGCTATGAATTAAATTTTGAAAAGTAGAAAGTTCATGCTCAAATTCTCGAATATTCCTAAGCTCATAGCCGTATTTGTGATAATACTGATATTCATTTTTTTCTTTTTGTAGCTTCCCTTCTTCTGTTATGTAATAATCATAGATTTGTTGCACGGAGCTATGAGCTTTATTCAATAATCCATCAAACTCATTTACGGGAATTGGGGCAGTTCCTAAGAAATCAATTTTATGAAACAAAGTCTGTAATTCATCAAAGGTGTTCTCTAAACTCTCAAGACTTTCTTTTACCTCAGGTTGATTCTTTAATACCTTTTTCCCTTTTATCAGTAACTGATCAAAAAGCTTTATTGATTTCTTTTTGAACTCTTCGGTTCTTCCTATCCCTTCGAAGATTTCGGATACTTCAAGTTTTACATTTAACTCTGGTGTATATCTTTTTCCAAGATCATGTATTGATGATTTACATTGCCCAATGAACCATTGTTGATTAGGTTGAAATGTTAATTCCGACTTTATACCTTCAATCTTGTCATCAATATCTTTTGAAAGGCGGTTAAAGATGTTGCTTGTAATACTTTCAACTGTTACTTCAATACCTGATTTTTTAGCCTTTATCTCTTGAAGCCATACATATGTAAACAGAAGTAGTAAAATAATAATCAGCAGAATGCTCCACCAAGGAAGGCTGATACTCACCCAAAAATGAATTACTCCCCAAAATACTTCTAGCCACGTATCATTAGCATCTTCATAAAGTTTGGCTGTTGCTTTTACAACGAACTCCAGTTTATTCGCGATTTCTCCCAGAATTACCAATGCTAAAGGAACTGCAATGCTCCAATAGGTTTTTCGTAGCCTGAGTTTGAATACCCAAGAAAGTATCCATTCAACAAGAGGCTTTATTTTTTCTACTTTATTCATTTATCAGCGGTTGGATTATACAGCTCTTTTGGTTTTTAACGTTGGATTTTGGGTTGGCAAAAACCAAATGTGCTGTATGTGCGGTCAGCTTTTTCAGCATGGCATACAACTCGTTTATACCCGCAAATCCCCGCCCACCAACATACTGCTGTATAGCGGCAGAAAACTTGCGCCTATACCGCAAGCTAAACATTGTATACGCGACAACCAAATATATTTAAACAACAGATATAAAGACTATTCACCGGCGGTATACGGGCAATTGGCCCGGCTAAAATTGCGCTTATACACTCCTTAGTGGTCCTGGCCCAAAGCCGCTAAAAACCCCTCCGCCCGGGTCAGCAAGGCCTGCTTTTTGGCGGGTTCAAACTTATCGAAAGTCCGCACCAACATACTCAGCCGGGGATTTTTAAGGAAAAACACACGGTGTTTGTCTAAAAAACGCCAGAAAAGGGCATCCCAAGTGGTTTGCCAGTCGCCTTTGGGGTAGTTGCTCATTTTTTGGAGGTAGTTGCTGCCGCTGAGGTAGGGTTTGGTGGCGAAACCGCCGCCATCGGCAAATTGGCTCATGCCGTAAACGTTGGGCACCATCACCCAGTCGTAGGCATCGATAAACAGCTCCATAAACCAGCGGTACACCTCATCAGGATCGATTTCGCAGAGCAACATGAAGTTACCGAGCACCATGAGGCGTTCGATATGGTGGCAATAGCCGGTGTCGAGCACTTTTTTGATGGTTTCATCTACGGGCAAAATGCCGGTGGTGGCGGTATAAAAGGCAGCGGGCATTTTTTTGTCGAAACCCCAAAAATTGGTGGTGCGTGCCGTCGGCCCCTGGGCCACATACACCCCGCGTATAAACTCCCGCCAACCGGTGATTTGCCGCACAAAACCTTCGAGAGAGTTGAGGGGAACGGGGTATTTGGCGGCATGTTGGAGGGTGGTGTCGAGCACTTGTTGGGGGGTAAGCAGACCAACATTCAGCATAGGTGTGAGCAGACTGTGGTTCAGCAGCACTTCCCGGTAAACGATGGCATCTTCATAAGTCCCAAATTCGGCGAAACGCTGCTGCAAAAAGGTTTCGAGCCAGTCGGCACTGGCCTTGAAGCTGGTAGGATAGGTCACTTTATCGCTCAAACGCCCCGGATTTTGCCCAAAGTGGCTGAGCGTATAGGCCCTTGCCTCCTGTGCATAGGCATCCAAAGCCGGATAAGGCGGCTGTACCGCCTTTTTGCCTTTGGGGTAAGGACGGCGGTTGTCGGCATCGAAGCTCCACTGTCCGCCGAGTGGGCCGCCAGCCGCATCGAGCAGTAGTTGGCGTTGGAGGCGTTGTTGTTTGTAGAAGTCGGTCTGGAAAAAACGTTTCCGCCCCGCCTTAAAATAAGCCGCCAGCTCTGCCCGGCTATTCAGGAACATGGGGCTATCCAATACGGTCAGCTTGAGGCCCAATGTGGTGCAGCCCTTCGTTAACCGCCGCAGCAGCCAGTCGTCGACCGGGTCGATGACAACCCCCTTTTCCAGGCCGGCTGTTTTTAAATCTGCCAGCAACACCCGCACATCGGCCCTGGCTTCGGTCGCTTCCACATAAGTCACCGAACGGCCCAGGCCCAGCAGATACTGTTCGTAATACTTCATCGTCGCGCGGTGAAATGCGATTTTTTGTTGATGGAATTTAAACTGCCGGAAAAACAGCACTTCCTCCACCAGAAAAATCTCCCCGGGATAAGCCAGTAGTGGGTTGTTTTCGAACAATTGGTGGGGGAAGAGGAGGAGCGCGGTGGACATGGAGGGATAACAGCGGGAAGGGGAGAAAGTTGGGCTGGCCCCCTGCCCTCGTTCGCTCGGGGGTTTTCCTATTTTTCTGCTTTCCCTCATTTCGACTCGTAGTTCGGAGAGCTCACCACAGGTCCCGACGGGAGCCTTGGGGATGACACCTTTTAAACCGGCCGTCAGAGCTTGTGGTGAGTATATCGAACTACGAGTCCGACTAGGAAATCCTTCAAAACTTGCTACCGACTGTCGGAACGAGAACAGGCTGGCTCCTCGCCCTGCGGCACCTTTCGCTGCAGTACTTCACTTCCTCCCAGTGCCGCGCCCATTTTTTGCGCCAGGTTAAAGGTAATCCGCATACCACGCAGATTTTAGTAGGTAAATCTCCCTTTTTCATTGGAATTCGGTTGTATCATGCATGAATCAAAACTTCATCCTTCAAACTTCTCACTTCCCATCTTCTGACTTCCCAACTTCCCCACTTTCCAGGCTCCGCTTTCCCGGCAACTGTTTGCTGTTTCTGGTGTGTTTTTTCACAATCCGGCTGCTTTCGGACTTCACCAACGGATCGCGGCGGTGGCCCCAGATTTTGTCTTTGGCGCGTTTGGAGGCTTCGGCCAGATCGACCAGCGGTAGCGGATAATCCACCCCCATTTGAATGCCCGCAAATTGTTGTTCCATGGCGGTCATTTTCCAGGGTTCGTGTATGGCTGCAGCGGGTACTTTCCGGAGTTCGGGTACCCACTTTTTGATAAAAACACCTTCAGGATCGTGGTCCTGCGATTGTTTTACCGGATTATACATGCGAATGGTATTCACGCCGGTGGTGCCTGCCTGCATTTGAAACTGGGGGTAATGTATGCCCGGTTCGTAGTCGAGGAAGCGTTGTGCGAGATGATAAACGCCCATACGCCAGTCGGTATCGAGCTGGTGGCAGAGCACCGATACGAGCATGGCGCGCATGCGGAAATTGATCCAGCCTGTGGCCTCGAGGCAACGCATACAGGCATCTACCAGCGGGAAACCGGTGCGACCTTGCTTCCAGGCTTCAAGCCAGTCGGTATTGTTTTCGTAACTTAAACTATCGTAGCCGGCATTAAGGCAGCGGCTCTCGTAGCTGCATTCCATCTCAAACTTCTGGATAAAATGACAGCGCCATTTGAGTCGGGTGAGCATGCCGGTAAATGCCATTTTTTGGGTGGCGTAATTCGGATGGTTTTTAACAAATTGATAGACCTGCCTTGCCGAAATATTGCCCCAGGCCAGGTAGGGCGACAATCGGCTACACGACAATCGGCTTTCGGTGGGTTTGGAGATGAGCTTGTGGTAATTTTTACCCCGACCCGAAACAAAAGAATGTAAGTAACGCCAGGCGGCTTCCTCACCGGCCGGCTGGAAGTGAGGTGGATAATCGGCCAGCCTTTTTACCAACGAAAGATCGAGGGCGAAGGGATGCGCGATGCGCAGACAGCGGGTGGCTTTGGCCAGTCGAACGATTTCGTTGTGTGCCATTACAAACCAGCTTTTATCCCAGTCGGCACGGTCGGCAAAACCTCTTCTCACCCCATCTTTCTGGCATTCCGTCCATTTTATGCCGTGATTTTGGCAGTATTTCGCCAGCCATTTATCGCGTTGCCAGCTGAGTTCGGTGCCGCTTTCCTGGTAGCTGAAGATGTTTTGGATGTCGTAAACCGACTGCAAATGCGTGAATATTGCTTCAGCATCGGCTTGAGCCAAAGTAATCCACCTGCCATGTTGTTCGGTTTGTGCGTTAAATGCCAGCACCGACTGGTACTGAAACTGCAGGTGACGCTCCGAAACATCGGGATGCGCCATCAGTGTAGGTTCGAAGAGGTAGAGGATGATGAAGGGTAATCCGGCATCTTCGGCCAAGTGTAAAGGCAGATGATCCTGACTGCGGATGTCGCGTTTCATCCAAACGATATTGATGGCCGGTTTGGGCATGGAGACGAAGGAGAGAACAGCTGGGTAGGGAGTATTGTTTGGGGTACCGGGTTTCGTTCGGGTTGGGGTTTGCCTGGTTTTGAACTTTTCTCCTTCCGACTCCTAGTTCGCAGGGTGCACTCCAGGCCCTCATCGCTTGATGAGCGGGAACTTGCCTGAAAACTTGGGCCTTCGGCTGCGCTGGCTGCACGGTCGGGACTGCTGCGCAACAGCAGCGGCTTAATACCTTGAACCCGCCAACTTTGAACTTTATAACCATACCCGCCCTATCCGCCGAACCACAGCAAAAAAACCAGAACTAAATCCATGATTATCATCCCGGGAAAAGCTTACTTTTAGCCATGCAATGGCAACAATTTTGGGACAAACAGGCAGAGGCGGCAGATGTGCAGCAGCAGGTTGGGCGAATTACGCGCGATGGGCGGGCAGTGGCGGCGGAAGTAATTGCGGAGCACATTGGCCAATTGCTGAATTTGCAGGCTACCGACCATTTGCTCGATGTTTGCTGCGGGAATGGTGCCTTGACCAATTTGCTGGCATCGCAGGTGGCCTTTTGTAGTGGCGTAGATTTATCGCCCAAACAAATCGCTTTGGCTAGAAAAAATTATCCCGACATCGACTGGCACATTGCTTCTGCCCGTCATTTGCAATTGTTGAGCAGCAGCTACGATAAAATCAATCTCTACTTCTCCTTCCAATATTTCACTTCCGATGCCGAGGCTTTGGCGGTTTTGCGAGCAGTAAAAGCCGTTTTAAAACCGGGTGGGCGTGTTTTATTGGGCGATGTGCCCGATGCCCAACGATGGTGGGTGTATTACGAGAGTTGGTCGGCACGTTTGCGCTGGCTTTGGCACCGCTTCTTAGGCCGCGACGATATGGGACGGTTCTGGCGCCAGGCCGACTTAGCCCGATTGGCCCAAAAAGCTGGCTTTCGTATCGTTTTTCTGGCCGAACCACCGCATCTCCCCTTCGCCTGGTACCGCTATGATGTGCTGCTGGAGCACACTTAGGCAGTTGTAACTCGCAACTTATTTTGCATCTTGCATCAGATTTTATGCAATTGCGCTGCCGGCTCACTCCTTTTTCGCTTCGCATTTGGAGTATGGTACTCCTCGCCGGTTTCTTTTTATCTGCCCAAAGTCAACTGCCCGAAGCAAAAGCCCAGCTCACTGTGCCTTATGCCACGCTACGGGATGCGTTCAAACAAAACGACTGGATCGACCCCCTCTTTTTTGATACCGACGGCCGGCAACCGGGACTTTATCTCAAACTCGACCGCCATTACAGCCTATCAGGCTACACCCGCCCCGATACCAGCCAATTGTATGTATATGCTTACTGGCCGGAAGAATTGTTCTACAACAACATCCGCTACTGGGTAGAAATCACCGAAGTGCGGCAGGAAGACCAGGAGTTGTTCATCGCCTTTCAATCACGTACAGTGCCAAGTGAAAACCGGGCCTGTTATGTGGGTCAGCTTCATTTCCAACGGAGTTATTCGGGCTGGAAACTAGTAGGGCGTAAATTATTTCCCTTAGATTAATCTTTCGATTACTACATTTAAAATCTCTGCCTTTCCCGGCAAATTTTCGCTTGCCTTCCTACAAAAGCAAAACAAAAATCCCCCGAAAAGCAGCTTTACACTGTCTTCGGGGGATTTTTCAAGGACTAACTTCTCAACGAATAATGCTAATTCTTTCGTTACGCACCGCATCCGACCTACGCAGGCGGAGGAGATAGTTGCCGGTAGGCAGCTGGCTGATATCGAGCGTGGTTTGATTTTCGCCCAAGGGTTGTGCCGACAACAATTGCCGTCCCTGCAGGTCGAACAATTGGATGTCGATGCCCTTATCGGCCATGATTCCATCAATGGTCAGGCTGCTGCTGGCCGGGTTTGGATAAACGCGCAACTGACTGAGGTAATTGTTTTCAACCGAAACGGTGGAGTTCAGCGAGATACAGAGGGTATCGTTGGCGGCATTGTTGTCGTTGCTGATTGCGTTTACAAATACACACAATTGCTGCGGTCCGCCGGTGGTAAGCTCCCAGGCCGGTACCAGCAAAACTTCCAGCGAATCGCCGGCTGGCAGGCTGTTACTGACAGCTGTAGGAAAAGTAGAGCCGTTGTTTACACGATAATTCACTGTAAATGGTCCGTTTACCTGCTGGTTGCCGTTGTTTTTCACCCTCGCCCTTACTGTTATCGGAGCAGAAGTGCTGATGGTTGCTCCTGCCAATGGGTTGAGTATGGCGGTTACTGCCAGATCGGGTGCGTTCAAAGCCACGTTAAAGGTGTCTGACAGCGTACAGCCGTTGAAGGTGTATACCACTGCATAGTTGCCGGAAGCCGGTGGCACAAACTGCACTTCCGGACCGGTGGCCACTACCACGGCGTTGGCCAGATTAATCCAGCTGTAGTTACCGGGTCCCACTATCAGGTTGTCGTTGCGGCTACCTATGGTAGAGAAGAAAGAAGTAGTAGCAAACCGCCAGGGTGTTGGGTTGTTGCTGTCCAAACCTTCGAGTTGTACCGACGCACCACCTGTAGTGATATTACCCACCCAATCGTATTTGCCTACCGGACTATAAGTGCCGAAATTATAGCCCATCTGACTGGCTGCATCAATCACTTCTTCGGTAAGCGGATCGAAGATGTAATAACCCGCTGCGGCCGAAGACTGGAAGATGGTCCGGCTTGGCGAATTCATGAAGTACAAACGTTCGGTGGGGTTGTTGGTACCACTGCCGCCGACCAGCGTAAGCACCTGACCGCTATCTAAAGTAATATTTGGCAGGTTATAGGTGAATTCTACCAAACCCACAATACGCAGTTGCAATCCATTGAGGCTGCGACCGGTTTTGGAAGTATTGGTGATTTCGAAAGCTGTCATGGTTAAATCGGTCGGGAAACCGTTGGGATAGGTCGTTTGTGAGCCATTTGAGAGGCGAGAGAAAAACACTTCGCTGATTACCAATCCACCGGCAGTAGTGGCAGCAGCGCGCGGCAAAGGACTTCCAGGGGTGAGTACGGTATCGCGTTGAGGTGCCGCAAAGGCCAAGGCACCATCCTGCAAGGTGGCAATACGCCAAACAGGCGTGCTCTGGCCAATAGAATCGACTGCCCGCAAATACAAATGAATTTTGTCGCCGGCCAACGCAGGTGCAACCGTTGCCCGCCACAAGCCGCTATCGGCCCGACCAGCAATGAATGTCATGTTTTGTGGTACACGACTGCCTCCATTAACCGCCCGGTACAAAATCACCGAGTCGATGCGGCTGGCATCGCTTACCCATACATCTACAGTACGGGCTGTGGGCGTACATTGGTTAAGGCCGAGGCTGATGTTCAACGAATCAAACTGAGGCGCCTGCAAATCTCCGGCACGAATGCCCGCAAATTCATAGGCACCCATATCCGGTGCACTGCCACCGAAAGCCGGACGCTCTAAACCGGCAATGTCGGTATTCGGTGAGTCGAGCTGGCTGATAAAAATACCGCCACTTTCGAGCAAGCTTGGCACCGCTGGATTTGGTCGCACATCGGTAGCCGACAGAAAAGTCGGTGGTACTTTGGCGCCCAAAGGAATGGAATTGGTATTGTTCGCGGCATTGCCAACGCGTGAAACCGGCAAAAAGTCATCGAGTGTGGGGCAGAATACCTGACTGAGCAAGGTACCGAATCGGGCAACCAGATTTTGGCTGCTATCCGCAACGAAATAGGCGTTGTTGTCGAAAGTATTGGTGGCGAAGGAATAGTTCTGGGCAAACCAAACCGCGACGAAATAAATGCCTGTCGACGTACTCGGGGTACTCATGGTATTCGCGAAAATATTGTTTTTTACGTCCAATCCGCTTACAGCTGTGGCCACGATATGAAGCGCTGCAGTGGCTGCTGCTCCGGTAGTCTGTGGGTGAACCCCATTCAGATGAACGGTATTGTAATACAAACGGTGTCCGGTACCAGCCTGTAAACGTATGCCGGTGGCCTGGGTGGTGGCCGAATTCCCGCGGTTGCTGGTGGTCATGTCGACTATCACATTGTTGGCAATCATCACGCCTGTTCCGCCATTGATGTTGATGCCATAAGCACCCTGGGTAAGACCGCTTGTACCATTGTGCCTGACCTCGCGGATTTCGTTTTTAAGTATTCGTAATCCGGTGTGGCTACCCTGAATGTCGATAGCTGCTGGACTCAAGGTAGTCACCGCGGTTACCACATTGCGGATGCGGTTGCCCTCAATCAGTGCATCGGTAGTGGTATGCAATTCAATGCCTCTGAATTTTAAGCCGAGAAGGAGATTATCATCGCCAAAAACATTGTTTCTAATGCGCAAACCGGTAGCCGGGTCGTTAGTGAGACCTCTGAAGTAAATGGCCTGGGCCATCTGCACAAAACGGTTGCTTTCGATGGTAAGATTGTTATTCGAGCCTAAGCCGGTATTACTGATGCTGTTGGCACCGCCATAAATCGCGTAGTGAGCTAAATTTTCATCGTTGGTTCCTTGAAAACGGATGTTTTTGAGGATGATAGAGTCGTTACCAACCCCATCGCTGCCTTTAAACCACACTATAGCACTGTTGGCGATACCGTTGGCTGCCTGCAAATGCAAGTGTTGCAATGTATCGGTGGTCCAACTCCCATTTATTTCGATATGCCGGGCATCTTCAAATTGCCACATGGCCGGTGCTGCTGCGCTGAAGCTGGTAGAAATGCGCACATTTACGCCATTGTTTGGCCGGATAATAGCCCGGCGGTTGGCGGCACGGCTTAGGTTGTTTGTAAACACCAATGGAAAGTTTTCCTGGGCATAGGCTGTATCGATGAGTACAAAAGTGGCATCGCCGGAAAAAGAAGCGCTATTGATGAAAGCAGCAGCAGCGGTAATGGTGGTAAAATTGCCCCCTACTCCCACAGTATAGCTGCCGCTGGCCGAGGGCACAATGCGGTAGCTGAAGAGTGAAGATGGTGGAACACTGCCCACCGGACTGGCACCCGAACCGCCCAAGGGCAAAGTAGTTACTGTGCCGGAAGTATTGATGGCAGCAAAATAATATTCGAGCGTATCGCCTTGCACAAAGCTGCCGAGACTGCTGTAGTTCACGATAAAGGTGAAGTTATTGCCTGATTGCACCGGTGTTGCGGCCGACTGGAAAGTGGCCTGTCCGGCTTTGCGGTAATACATGCGCGGCCCGTTGGTGCCGGTAACCAGGCCGGTGCTGTCGCTGATGCCGATAGTTACACTGCGGTTGGTGAGTGAGGTGGTATCGGCCAATGGCTGGAAGCTAAAGCTAGCCAGGCTGGCACCCACAAATTCGTAGGCTCCTGCATCCGGAGTGGTTAGCGAGCGCGGCTGACCCAACAAATCGGTGGCCACAAAAGCGAGTGGTGTTCCTATATTATCGACTCCGGCACTGAACGGAATCAACAAGGAATCGGCCTGGAAGAAAGGATTCACAAAAACCGAGTTCATATCCTGGCCGGTAGCAGTGCGCCAGGCGGCAAGACTGGTAAAACTATTCGCCGGATTATTGATGCGGAAATACGCCTGCTGATCCAACCCTCCCGGCCGGAAAAAGACATTGTTGCTGGAAACCAGGGTATCGGCTGTAGCCTGACCCGAAACGGTCAACAAGGCAAAACTCGCAGGGGTTTGGGTCGATTCGGCAAAAGTAGCAATCACATTATTGCGCAATTCCAGTTGTTCAAAGGGTGAAGTGGCTGTGGTGCCGCCATCGAGATAAATAACACCCTGAAAGTTGGAGCTGCTGGTGGATCGTGCCCGAAAATAAAAACTGTTGTGGGCAATGATTACCCGGTCGTTGCCCTGCGCCGTATTACCGGTGATAGAAAAACCGGTAGTAATGTTGGCGGTACTGCCATTATTACTGGTTTGGCCGCTGACTTCATTGTTGTAAATGAGATTGGGGCCATTGATATCGCCATTGAGGTTGGAGAAATTGCCGGAAATGCGTGGCAATATGCCCGACCAACGGTTAGCGGCAATGGTCGAACCTCTTACATTTTGAACAATAAGCCCGGCATCGGCATTGGCTAAACCGGTAAAATTGCTGAAGCGGTTGTTCGACAAGGTGAGTCCGCTTTGGTTACTGATTTGCACTGCAGGACCGGCATAATTCACGAACTGGTTATGGAGAATGCTGTTGTTGTCGGATGGAATGGTATCCGTATCGGTCAACAAAAAAGCCCGGCCAAAGCCCAGAAATTGGCTGTTCACCAATTGAAGTTGCCCCTGATTTTCGGCCACCAATGCCTGGTTGTTCACCGAATTACTATTGGTACTGTCTACAAAAACTACCTGTGAAACCGACTGTAACAAACCATTACTCAGCAACAATAAAGGGGTAGCTGCGGTAGGCAAGGTATTGCGTACAAAGGTCAGTTGCTGGAAAATCACACCTGATTCATTGGCCACCGTAAAAACCGGCTGATTTAAAGCAGCAGCGCTGGTTCCTGGATACAATTTTACATCGCCGGCCTGGCCTGCCGACTGAAATGTGATATTGAAACCACTGCCAGGCAAATCGTTGAGCGTATAATTCCCGAAATACGAGCCCGGAGCAATGTTAAAAGTGACATTGGCCGCGACGCCACTACAATTCAAGCGGTCGATGGCCGCCTGTATGGTCGGGAAATCGGAAGATGCTGTGCCTACGCTATACACCGGGCCTGCCAATGGCAGACAAATAAAACGTGAAATGGTATCGTTGCTGCTGTTGGCATCGGGAGCGCCATTCACCTGACTTACCCAAATACGCAGGGTGCTATCGCCGGCCATGGGGAAAGTGAGCGGGTTGGTAAACGTATAACCAGCTACACCGAAAGAAGCCTGGTTGGTCGGAAAAGTTTCGCTTACTACCGACCGGTTGCCAAACTGGTAATTGAGCGTGAGGCTGGTGATGTTTTGCGTACCCAGATTGGTTACCTGAACCGATACCGGATTAGGCGATCCCGCGAAATAAGGGGCACTGGGCGATTGTACTGCCGTAATTCCCGCATCCAGGGCAGGTAGGCTGACAAAATCAAGTCCTATAGTCCGTTGAGCGGCACTATAAGCTCCGGTTCCGGAGCTATTGGTGGCTGCGCCCAAGGCAATATTTAAGCCTGTTAAGGTATTGGCACGAACTGAAAATCCAGTTCCGGCCGTACGTTCTTCGTAACTTATTTCTACTAGTAATGATTGGGTGCTGTCGAATGGAAATGGGGTGGTGAGATTTATGGGAATATAAGCATTGGCCGTAACCGAGTTCACCACCAGATTACCCGTACGATGTACCGACAAAGCTGGAAAGGTAGTGCTGCTCAACACAGTATCGGTAGTTTGTCCCATTCGCACCACAAAATTCGACCAGGTACCACTGCCCGAACCGGAAGCGCTGGCCAGGTAAATGCGGTTGATGGCACCTGTTGGCGGCATGGTCAAAAAGTCGCTTGGCCTGTAGAGGGTTAATAAACGCCGGGTTGCGGTGCTCGAAAAAGGCACCAGATTAGCTGCAGAACCGGTATTCAGCAGCGTATTGTACTGCTGAGCCAATAGCTCGTCGGAGCATAATCCGAGGCCAATGAACAACAATAGCATAAGTTTTTTCATATAAGTTACTTTATGGCAGACCTTGAAGATGCTATAAAACAAAAAGCAGAACTGTCACGGAATTGTCATATAGACTTATATTATTTATTGTAATATGTAGTCAAAAACTAAATATTACGACTCAAAATATAAAGAAAGAGGCTGAATCTTTGGCGTTATCTACACTAATTCGGCAGATTTTTCACAAAGTCATCCAGGTTCATATCGTCGTTCAGACCTAACTTTTGCTTGAGGCGATAACGACTGGTTTTGATAGAAGCCGGCTCGATGTGTAAAATAGAAGCACACTCTTTCAGACTGAGTCCGGTTTTAATCAGAGCTAACAAACGTTTTTCTTTGTCGGTTAAGCTGATGCCGGTACTGGCCAATTTATCGAAAAACTGTTGGTTAATAGCGGTGAAATAAGCCGAGAACACCTCCCATTGCTGGTCGGTATTCATATTACTTTTGATTTTCTTGCGCACATCCAACAACACTTTTAAGGCAGCATCCGGCCGGTCGCTGGGCAGTTTTTCCGACATCTGCAGCAATTCGGTGAGCAATTCATTTCGCTCACTCAAATGTATGGCCTCACTCAGAAGTTGTTTGTTTTTACGCTCCAGGCTATCGTGCAGCAGCTGTTCCTTCAGCTTTTGCTGACTCAATTGCAAACCAAGTATTTGTTTTTCTTCATTGGCACGCCGTTGCCTTTGGCGCTGAAGCTGCCACATCAGCCAGGCAATTCCACCCACCAAAAGCAGGAGCGAGACCCCTAAACTGAGCATCAAATATTTTTGATGGCGGTCGATTTCAGCTTCTTGTTTCAAAATGGTAATCTGCTGTTCCTTTTCCTGAAGTTTGTAACCCACTTCCAGCTCTTGCAACTGTTTACTGATTTCTGCATTGAGCAGTGAATCGCTCAAACGATCGGAAAATTTCTGGTACCACAAAGCCGAATCATAACGATTCGTTTGCTCATAAAAACGACTTAACAAGCGGCCTGCCTGTTGTTGCAATTGGCTGTTGCCTTGCTTTTGTCCCGACCATAAAGCCTTGAACAAATAGGGTTTCGCAGCTTCGGCGGCATCCATTTCGAGCTGTAACTCGGCCGTAAGTAGGTCGAGCTCAGCTATTTTATACGGATTTCCCAATGCCTGTGCCAAGATATATAACTCCGGCATTTCTGCCAAGGTCGCAGCCGGGTCGCTTTTACTGGTGAGTCGGAGCCGGTGCTGGCGACTGGCCTGTCGTGCCCGCAACTCGCCCGATTGATCGGCTTCGGTAATCGCCTGGTTGGCCCAATACAAGGCCGAATCCTGCTGTAGCAAAGCCTCATAAGTCATGCTCAGGTTCTGACAAATTGATGAACGGAGACCGTTATTGGCAGTATCTACTTCGCCCAATAACTGCAACATGGCCATTTTTGCTTGATCATAGCGTTTGAGCAAATACAAACTGGAAGTCCGGTTGTTTTGAATGACCTGTATCATGCCCTTATCGGCTATTTTTTTATAGGCCGACAAAGCCGAATCGGCATAATTCATAAGCAATTCGTAAGCGCCGAGGTAATAATAGGCGATAGATAAATAATTCAGGGCAGCCGCCACCAGGCGTTCGGGTGCTTTTTTTTGCGCGTATATTTCGAGCCCGGCTTTGTGTAATAAGATGGCTGAATCTGTCTTGCCCAAGTGTCGGAGAAACAAGGCCTCGAGTTGCAAGGCCAGGCCTTCACGGTATTTTTCTTTCAGCTGCTTTCTCAGTTGATTCGCCAATAACGGCAATTGCACAGGATCATAAGCCAACATACGCGGTGCCCATTCGGCATAAGCGTAGACCAGGCTATCGGCTGGTGCCTGCTGAATACGCAATAACAAACTATCGCGTGCCGGATTTTCGGCAGCTTGTCCATGAAGGGTCAAGCAGCAAGCTATAAGCAGCAGGAAACGGGGGAAGTGCAAGCTGGGTTTAATTTGACCCAACAAAATACAAAATTATCAGCGATACTGCGCCAAAAAACGGCGCCGAACATTAATTTAACATCTTACCACCTTGCGGTATTTGCCATTCCAGCGTTCAGCAGCTTTGACAATATATGCAGCTGCTTCGGGCACGGCACAGGCGGTACTTCCCAAATCTACTTTTACTTCACCCAAGCCATTGGCTATTCCAATGGTTTTATTGCGCAATTCAGGAACATAGGTGCCAACTGCTATCAAAAAACTATTCATGGTGTAACGCGTGCGATTGGGCGAGCTATGCAGGTTTTTTAAAACCCTGTCGAGTAGCGTGTCTAGCTCTTCTTTTTCGAATTCATCGAATTTACCCAGCGACATCAAAGCGGCCAAGGTTGCCCAGCCTGCCGCAGAAAATCTTTCCCTTTCATCTGCAATCCACCGTTTGGCCAATTTATAACCATGTGCTCCTTCAGCCGCCACCCAGGCCACGGTATACTCCGAGAGCATATACCAATAGGCATGCTCCAGCCAATGTTCCAGATCGGCTGCTGTCATCCGTTTTTCGTCGGCAATTAAACCGGCCAGATACATGGCATCGCTGTTGCCGGTTTCGTACAATGCCAGCGAAAGGGCATAATCCTTCTTCACCCGCTTTTCGATGGCCTTCATATCGCCGATTTTCACTCCAAAATAGGGTTCACGGGCGCCATGACGCATCATCATCTTTTTAGTCGATTCCGAGCCCATCGACTTCAATTCCTCCAGGATGGCATTTACTGTTTCCATGCATTCAAAATTAGCAAAATCAAGTCTTGCTTGTGTGGGATTCCAAATTGCTAAACGCCTTCATGTTGCACTACATAAGTCAACCACTTCGCTGTCCACTTTTTTCGCTGCGCGAAAAGGTCCATACGCTGCGCTGTCCACCAAAATTTTTGCCGTGGACAGCAGTGCGTGTAGACTGCCCCGAAAGGGGCAAGTGGTCAGCGAAGCGGTGGACTTCTAAAACTCCAAAAGAAGGAAAAAACTTAAGTCAAGCAAAATCTGCCATAGGACCAACTAACCTCATCAACTAGCGACGGCGACGCATCGGACCAGGGCGACGGGTAGGCGGACCGGAACGTTTTTTCTGTTCAGGTGCCGGCGCCAGCGACATCAGATCGAGCGGATAGGGATGGTCAAATACCGCCGGTATCATCTGTTTGGTGAGCTTTTGGATGTCTTCCAGGTATTCAATCTCCTCAGCCTCGCAAAACGAGAGGGCGATACCGCTTTTTTCGGCACGACCGGTACGACCGATACGGTGCACATAAGTTTCGGAGATGTTCGGCAACTCGTAATTGATTACAAAGGGCAGATCTTCGATGTCGATACCACGTGCAGCGATGTCGGTGGCCACTAAAATGCGGGTTTTGCCCGATTTAAAATTGTTCAACGCCGCTTGACGGGCACCCTGGGTTTTGTTACCATGGATGGCTGCAGCATCAATACCAGCACGATGCAGGTCTTTCACCACGCGGTCGGCGCCATGTTTGGTACGCGTGAATACAAGCGCACTTTTAATTTCTTCCGGACCATCTTCCAACAAATGCAGCAACAGCTTACGTTTGTCTTCTTTGGCCACAAAATACACGGCTTGTTTAACGCGTTCGGCCGTTGAAGACACCGGCGCTACCGATACGCGTACCGGATTGCGCAAAATTGCTTCGCTCAGCTTTACGATTTCGTTCGGCATGGTGGCCGAAAAAAACATGGTCTGGCGTTGGGTCGGGATTTTGGTGATGATGCGGCGTACATCGTGGATGAAGCCCATGTCGAGCATGCGGTCGGCTTCGTCGAGTACAAAGTGTTTGATGTGGTTGAGGTGCACATAGCCCTGGCCCATCAGGTCGAGCAAACGACCGGGTGTGGCGACGAGTATGTCGATACCCCGTTTCAGCGAATCGGTTTGGGCGCGCTGAGATACGCCACCAAAAATGACCGCATGTTTGAGCCCGGTATTGCGGCCGTAGGCCGACAAACTTTCATCTATCTGCAAGGCCAGTTCACGTGTTGGGGTAAGGATGAGGGCCTTAATCAGGTGGTCATGTTCACCTTCACGGCGGGCGTTGTACAATTGTTGTAAGATGGGGATAGAAAAGGCCGCTGTTTTACCGGTGCCGGTTTGGGCGGTGCCCAGTACGTCTTCGCCTTCGAGGGCGGGTGGTATGGCTTGCGCCTGTATGGGGGTTGGGTTAACGTAGCCTTCCTGGCTCAGTGCGTCCAGTATGGGCGCGATGATGTTGAGTGACGCAAAGGTCATAAATATGATTTTTCGCAACAGTCCCATGTCCGTTGCGGGGTTGGTTAGTACTGCTTACCACGAATGGTAGCTGGGAGGCAGCCGGATCAGGATTGACCCTTTCTGCTGCGCCGATAAAGTGGGTGTGGGTGGGATTCCGCCAATCAACTTTCGGAGGCCTGTTGCCGAAGCGCACAGCCTGCCGGGGGCAGTCAGATGTGCAAAGATAGGGATAATAATTGGTAAAGCGACCCGTATCGCTCAGCACCACCATTTCAACGGATAATCCGCTTACAAGCGCAAACCAAATGTTATGCCCAACTGCAATGACTTATAGCCCAAAAGTGGCCCATCTCTTTGACCAGAATTGATTGGATTGCCATCCAAAGTGGCGTCGAAAGTTCGGTAGAAGACAGGAAAGGGTTGCCAAATCACGGTATAGGAACACACTAACCAGTCTAAATTCCAAATTGTGCCTATGCGAAGTGCCGGTCCAAAAGGAACAACTTCATAGGAATAATTAATCCAAGTTGGCACAAAACCACTTAACCTCTGGTGAATCAATATCAAGCTGGTTTCAATACCATATTTAGATCGCGTGTTTTCCGGCAACCAATAGCGATAACCGATTTGGGCGCCAAAAGTGTGAAATACGCTGTAAGCCCTATCATCATCTAAGCCTAAACCACCATAATATTCTCTTTTGCTGTAGCGCTCCAGTATACCTTGCGTTAAACGTATTCCTCCAAAAACTTCATTATTTCCCTGTCGCCAAAACGCATAATTAACTTCAATTTGCGACCTGAATCCAGTCTGATCTTGCAATAACGCTGAAGCTTCATGATTGGGTGCTGAATAAAATATATGGTGTTGTATACCACCAAGCAATATTAATCTATTCCCCAAAGGCTGAGCCGATGAACAAACCGGCATTAGCCATATCAATCCCAGGAGTAGTCGGAACATAAGCATGACTAAAGTAAGCTTTCGAGATTAACTCTACAATTGGCAGCCAATCATCAACCCAAACTGTAAACGACCGTGTTTGCTATACGCTCGCCCGGTTTGCGACGCGCTCGGGGCATAAGTTGATTCTGCTACCCAGCTATAATTTCTTTCAACGGAGTGTTGGTTTAATAGCCGGGCAAAAGGACCGAGTTCGAATTTGCCAAATCTGGCTAGAAGTTGAAAGTTAACTGCAGGCAACCAGCGTTTAATGATAAACTGATGCCGAAAATTCGATTTTTCAAGTTGGTAACGACTTAGATCGCCACTGATTCCGAAGGCGAAAGCAGATTGAGCAATACGGTCTTCAAAAACCCAAAAACGATAACCGAGGAGAACTCCGAACTGGCTAATCCGGCCTAATCTATCCCATTCCCATTCGTTTAACCCGTCGGTTGCTAAGTAGGGCAAATACCGCCTGTGGTAACTCATTATGCTGTAATGAAAACCGGTAAATAACTCTTGTTTCCCTTGCTGAAAAACATCGTATTGAACGGTAAATCCAGTACCTAAAAAACTGGCTGTTTTATCCAGAGGTGAATCTCCGGAAATTATGCCGCGTTCTACAGCTCCATTAAAAAAAGTATTTGCACGGATATGGAGCCGGTCGTTAGGGAATTGCCCAAATAATTGCTGTGAGCAGAATATAAAACAGCTGAATAAAATTTTACTCCTCATACCATCAAAACCTCAATCTAATGATTATTAAACCGCCGGTGTATTTGTTCTTGCTTCAATGGAATCCTATATTCTTGATGACGAATATCATACTTCAGAATATTCTTCATTCGTTGATTATCTTAATTTGAGAAGTTCTTACCATACGTATGGTAAAAATATAGCAAATCTTGATTCAACGGACCTTGATATTCTAGTTGAAGCTGCTGCATATTTCACGGGTGAGGCAAAAAACCTGGCAAACAACATTCTATGCTTTTTCTATTCGGCTTGTCCTTCAATTTCAGAACCAGAGTCTAGAATTGCTAAACCAACAACAGCTAAGCTTACAAAAACTGTAGGATTGGTTGCAAGTGTATTCCCAAATCCAGCCTCAGAGTTTGCTAGCTTTAAAATTGAAACTCCAATTGATGCAAGTAGTAAATTGGTTGTTTATGACATTACTGGAAAAGTAAAGCACACAGAAGCAATAACTTCTAAAATGAGAATCGTGGATGTAAGGCAATGGGAAGATGGCATTTACATTTACCGTATCTTCACTGATAGCAATCCTGCTCAAACTGGAAAGCTCATAATCAAACATTAATGTTATATAGGATTTTTTTCCTTTTAGTTTTAGGGTTGTGTCAGCAAGGACTGGCACAACCCTTTACTTATTTTCCCATGAATTTCCCTTCAGTTGGAATCGGAGGTAGTGGTTCTGTACATGATTTTACAGTTGATCACTTAGGAAGAAAATATATTTATGGTGCAATCTATCATGAAGCAAGACCAGGGAATTCATTCTACGCAATGATTAGATTAAATTCAGATTATACGATTGACACTACTTTCAAAATTCAAGGTCCAAGAGATATTTATCATGTCAATACTTTTCAAAATTATTTTGTCGTTCAGACCCTTAATAGACTCATAAAAGTAGATCAGAATGGTGCGGATATACAGCCAAACTATTTTTCAAATATGCATTCCAATCATCCTGCTTTGGAATTTTTTATTTCGACCTATTCACCAGCTTACGGGGATGGGAGAATTTTGGTAAGCAGCGATTTTCCTGTCTTTAGTGCTGATTCTAGTGAACTTTACTTTCTTCATCGAATTTTACCGGATGGCAGAAGAGATTCAACCTTTAATGTTTCGACGGACAATGGTGTCATTCGGGCAGAGATGATGAGTGACTCCTCTGTCTATGTTAGCGGCATATTTACAACCTATAACGGTATTTACAGACCGTCATTTGTAAAAGTTGATACTTCAGGAATAATGGATACGTCATTTAATGTGAATGTCACCTTTGGCCGAGTTTTTCCACTTTACAAATATCCAAATGGCAAACTTCTGGTCAGAGGAGATTTTTTTATTGGCGGCCATCCGAAACCGTTAGTATTTGCCAGATTGAATACAGATGGTTCTCTGGATTCCAGTTTCAAAATCCTGGATTGGGATAGTTTGACAAATACTTGGATCATAACTGTACTACCACTTGCGGATGGTGGTTTTTTGTGTGGAGGACGAATTGACAGTTATGACGGTTACCCTGCTAAAAATATTCTAAAAATAGATAGTCTTGGCAACATCGACACGACAGCATTCCCCTCTGGAACCGGAGTAACCCATAATCAAACCACACCATTTGTATCATCCATAAGACGGATTTCGGCTTCACAATATCTCGTAATGGGCCAATTTAATACGTTTAATGGCATCTATTCACCTGCTATGGTTATGCTTCAACAGAATCCGGTCTCAATACAAACAACGGAGAACAACAGTTTCACAGCGCATCCATACCCCAATCCATCAAATGGGATCTTTTCTATCGATGCGAATATTGAAGTTAAGCTGGGAGGTGTTTACAATCAACAAGGGCAACATGTTTACCTATTCAAATCGAACTCAATCGATTTGCGACATCTACCAAATGGGCTTTATTTCTATAAAATCTTCAATTCTAAAGGACAGGTCGCAAGAGGTAAGCTTCTGAAGATAGAAAACTGAGTATCTACTCTACTAAAAATATTATTGCCCTATATTATCGTGCAAGGATAGTCATTTTCAATAATTGTTAATAACTACTTTCACTAACGCATTATCAGTCTAGATAAAGTCTTCCTTGTATGAGAGTGATGGTAAATAGTAAGTTTAGAAGGCTAAGCTCTAAAAAGAAACTTAGACTTATGACTATAATCATTAATTATGATTTAGAGCAAATACATTCTCTCTTCAAAGTCAAAATGGAAAAATTGGGTTACCAGGACCAATTTTTTTCCAGAAACAGAATAGTCCACCTTCTACATACCACCCTTATTCACTTCGACAAATCCGTTACTACTGCTGTCAATGACGCTAAAGTGGTTGATAGTATGGTAGGTTCAAATCTTCTTTGATGCATATCTGTAGAACTGCATGATGGTAAATGGGATGGCTTTATAGTATTGTAACACTAGTTTTAACCATGAAATATGAGTGAATGCTCCCAATCTCATTTTCTTTAACCTTAAAATCTAAAGTAATCCACCTCTGGTAGGTTCAGAAAGGTCATCAATTCCTTTCGGAAATGTGGAAGACACTTCATTCCATCAGTCAGAAAGCAATTTAAAATCTTATTGTGTATATCCTACTCGTCTTAATTAACATAAACACTTTTCCAGTTTAACACGCTTTGCCACTTTCACCCTTAAAACCGGTAACTTCGCCCCGCCAAGTTCAAAGCCCATCGGGCACTACAATTTGGAACTTTGAATTTGAAATTTTGAATTATTAAGAAGTGAACGCGCTGTCTGTAGAACTCCTCGAGAAAAATTTTGGTGAACGCACCCTCTTCAAAGGCCTCAGTTTTGGCTTAGACGAAGGTCAGAAAGTCGCCCTCGTAGGCGTGAACGGCTGCGGTAAAAGCACCCTGCTGCGCATACTCGCCGGCGATGAACATGCCGATGGCGGCAACTACAGCTTCAACAAACAGCTCAAATTCGCCTATCTCGAACAGGAGCCCCTCCTACTCGAACACGATACCGCCTGGTCGGCCATCTTCCAGAGCAGCGACCCGGCTGTACAAATTGTGCGCGAATACGCCTGGATCAGCGAAAAACACGAGCTCACCGACAAAGAAACCGAACGCCTGCACGAGCTCATCCACGAAATCGACAATCTCCACCTCTGGGATTATGAGCAGCAGGTGAAACAGATTTTGACCACACTCGGCATCACCCAACTCGAACAAAAAATCACTGAATTGAGCGGCGGACAGAAAAAACGCGTGGCTTTGGCCCGTGCACTGGTGAGTCGGCCGCATGTGCTGTTGCTCGATGAGCCCACCAACCACCTCGACCTCGATGTAATTGAATGGCTCGAACGTTACCTCAGCACCGAACGCATTACCGTTTTGATGGTTACCCACGACCGCTACTTCCTCGAAAACGTTTGTAACGAAATATTTGAGCTCGAAGGCGGCAAATTGTTCCGCCACATTGGCAACTACGCCAACTTTCTGGAGAACAAATCGGTGCGCGAAACACAACAAACCGTTGAAGCCGACAAAGCCCGCAACCTCATGCGGAAGGAGTTGGAATGGATGCGCCGCCAGCCTAAAGCACGGGGCACCAAGTCGAAGGCCCGCATTGAAAACTTCTACAACCTCAAAGAAAAAGCAGGCAGTAAAGTCGAAAAAGACAGTCTGATGCTAGAAGTCACCCAACGCCGCCTGGGTGGCAAGGTGCTGGAACTGGCCTATCTCCGCAAAAGTTTCGGTGAGCAAGTCGTGCTGGATGACTTTAGCTACATCTTTACTCGCAACGACAGGGTAGGTATAGTGGGCAAAAACGGTGTAGGCAAAAGCAGCTTCCTGAATATGCTTACCGGCAAACTCCGCCCCGACGGCGGCAGTATCGACAAAGGTGAAAATACCGTTATCGGTTATTACACCCAGGCAGAACTCCGCTATAAACCCGACCAGTTGGTCATTGATCTGGTCAAAGAACAGGCCGAATACATCAAATTGAGTGATGGCAAGGAAGTCAGCGCGTCACAATTTCTGCAACGCTTTTTGTTCCCACCCAAACAGCAGCACGATTTGATTTCCAAACTCAGCGGAGGTGAAAAACGCCGACTCCAACTGCTGCTCGTGTTGATGAAAAACCCCAACTTCCTCATACTCGACGAGCCTACCAATGACCTGGACCTGGCCACGCTGAACATATTGGAAGAATTTCTGGAGAATTTTATGGGTTGTTTGATACTCGTCAGCCACGACCGCTATTTTATGGACAGGCTGGTTGATCACCTCTTTTTGTTCGAAGGCAACGGCAAGGTCCGCGACTTTAACGGCAACTATACCGACTATCGGGAAAGCCTGAAAGAAGAAAAACAAAATCAGAAGAACCAGTCGGCCCAGGTGGCAGCACCTACGCAGCCCGTGAAGGCCATCGAAGCTCCAGCGTCACCCGCCCGGAAACTTAGCTTCAATGAAAAACGCGAGCTCGAGCAATTGCCCGTCGAAATCGCTAATTTACAGCACCAAATCGAGCAGCTCGAAAACAAGTTAGCAGCCGGCAAAGGCAGTCATGCCGATTTTGCGCATTGGGGTGCCGAAATTGCCGGCTTAAAAAATATACTCGACGAAAAAGAATTGCGCTGGCTCGAGTTGTCGGAGTAATTGCGTCAATCAAACTCAGTAACCACCAGCTTCTGTTACTTTTTACAAACAGGGTTCAGCGAAATCAAACTGGCTAACCGTTGCGGCAACAATGTAAAATCCTCGGAAAAGGAACACCAGGAAAATCGACCTGCAGAATTCCAGGCAGTTGGTTTCCTGTAAACAAATGCTGAATTTGGCAGTGCAATGAAAGCCGTTCAATATTTCACTTACGGTAGCCCTGAAAAGCTGCAGCTTAACGATATCCCAGTTCCGCAACCCCAAAAGGGCGAAGTTCGGATACGGTTGAAGGCTGCCGCTGTAAACTCCTGGGATTGGGACCGACTCACCGGGAAACCCTGGCTTTACCGGGTAGCTTCGGGTTGGTTTCGTCCGCACCCCAGCATACTGGGATGTGACGTAGCTGGCCACATTGATGCTGTGGGACCTGAATGTTCCCGATTTAAAGTGGGAGATGCCGTTTTTGGCGATATATCCACTGTTTTCGGCGGTTTTGCAGAATACGTATGTGTGCCTGAAAATGCCGTTCATCCTTTAGCCGTCGGTATTGACATGCGAACAGCCGCCGCGCTACCGCATACAGCTGAATTGGCTTATCAGTCCTTATTTGTTGCAGCAAAAGTCCGCCCGGGCGATGAGCTCCTTTTGATAGGTGGTGGTGGCGGCACGGGAAGTTTTGCCGTTCAGTTCGCCAAAAATGCCGGGGCGGTTGTCACTGTGGTAGATGGAGCCAGCAAAAAAGAGGCGGTACTTTCGTGGGGTGCCGATTATTATATGAATTTCCGGGAGGAGAACATCTGGAAAAGCGGGAAACAATTCGACCTCATTGTGGACATGGTCGCGCAACAATCGCCCCGGAGGTATGCCCGTATTTTAAAAAATGGCGGGCAACTGGTCGTGGTGGGCGGCAAACCCGGCAGTTTGCTCCAAGTTGTCCTTTGGGCTCCCTTTTACGCTAAATATCACAACAAACAACTGGGGCTTTTGATGCATCAGCCCAACCAAAACCTGGAAGTCATACAGCAATGGTATACCGAAGGGCGGTTCCGTGCAATAATCGCCAAAACCTATCCCCTCGAGCAAGTTCCTCAAGCCTTAAAAGAACTTAACCAAGCTGAACTGGTGGGCAAACTGGTCATAAAGATTGCCTAGCCTGCACAACCTGTATAGTTTAACTGGTATTAAAAGCTGATGAAGTAGTAGGATTAGTAAGGAAGAAAATTTAAATTCGATATATGTTGAAGTCCGGACCTTTTATTCTCGCCATCCTATTGTTATTCCTGTCCACGGCTTCTGTTCAGGCGCAATTGGTTGGAGCCAATGTGGGTTTGAATTATAATAACCTTCGCAGTATGGCAGAAACGAGGGATGAAATTTTTAGCGGAGGATTCGGCTACAGCCTGCAAATTCAGCTGGAGGATATTTACAACCCAATAAGCAAATTAGGATTAGCGCTGCAAATAGACCACTACCAGGGCAGTTTCCGCACCTTAAATGGGAGTCCGATGAGTTCCCAACTGGACGAAGGCTCTACAGAAAGATTACAATTGGGTCTGGCTATCCTGCCCTTCCAATGCTTACTTTTCGACAAACTTCAATTGCAGTTGGGTGCCGAAGTGAATTATCTGCTCAATCATATGAGCTCAGGTGTTAACCGCTCTTCAGGCCCGAATGGAGCGCATGAACTGGCTTACGCCAACCCGAGTAGAGCATTCCACAACCAAACTACTTTCGGACTGGTCGGCAGGGTAGCGTATCGAATACCCATTCAAACGAATTGGTTGTTGGTACCGCAGCTTCGTTATCATTATGGAATAAGTTCCGATATGGGCATTGTAGTCCCAATAGCCAGTAGCCGAGCAGTTTTTGCCTGTGGTTTAATGTATCAACTCCCAAAAAAATGAAAAATACCTTCTCTTCAACGCTCAAGGTTATTTTACCACTCGCGTTTTTGATGCTGAGCGGAGCTGAACTGGGCTGTAAAAAAAACTGTGAAGTCACCAACCCGGTTTGTAAAGAAACACCGCCGACCAACGAACTTTGTCAGGCAGCGTTTAACCGTTGGTTTTACGATGCCACGACCAATGCCTGTCAGCAAATCGCTTACAGTGGTTGTTCGGCCAGAGGTTTTGCTACCCAGGCAGAGTGCGAAGCCTGCAAATGCAACTAAAGCCAATTTATGCACCTACTTACAAGCCGTTTTCTCGGTATCTTGCTATTCATGTTCAGCACCCAGCTGACTGCTCAAACAGCTGTTAAGTTGAGCGGAACCATTCAAAATGCTTCGGCTATCATTCAATTCAGCTCGCCCTATTTCAGCGATTATTTAACATTAACCGCCGATGGTCGGTTTGAAGTAAACTTTATGGCCGACGAATTTCCTGTGCCCGTGGCATTCATTTCCGCGAGTGCAAAAGGAAGAATACAATCGATTTCACCTACTTTATGGCTGGTAACATCGGAACATATACTGGACCTGAATGCTGCAAAAAAAACCATGACCTATTCCCTAAGTCCGCTTTCGCCAGACCAGCAACTCTCGGAAAAGTTTGAAACCGCCAAAGGTGCTCAATTTGAACAACTACTGAAGAAACATTCCGCCAATAGAACTTCGCTTTATATTCTCTATCAACGCAAGCGTGAATTCAGTCCAGCGCATCTCGCTACACTCCTTACCATTATACCGGAGGCGGTCCATACCGATGAGTATTATCTGGCCTTGGCTGCTTATGTCACCGCAAAACAACAAAAAAGCCCAAAAAAAGGGGATGTTTTTCAAACTTTCACGGCAACGGATAATGCTGGAAATAAAGTAAATATCTCACCAAAACAGGAAAACTACCGACTTCTTGCACTCTTATCCCCCAGTTGTCAGTATTCCCTGAAATCTATTGAGGTGTTGAATAGCCTCAATGAACATTATGCAGGAAAATTAGAAATTGTAGGTATTTGGTCGGCCTCCGGCAGCAGTGATCTTCAAACGAAGTACAAAGAACAAATAGAAAAGGTGAGCTGGTCGAATTACTGGGATAATAACGCTTATGCGGAATACTATTTTAATGCGGAATATATAAGCCCGACTTTTCTACTCGTCGACCGCAATGGTGTAATTATAGAACGTATAGAAATGCTCTATCCCGACAAACTCAAGGCTTTTCGCTTGCCCTAAAAGCATTCGGCCTTTGGTTTACCGCTTAGAAATCCGGTTGCCGCTGATGTCGCGTTGCCGACTGCATTTAAAGCGATCTATATCCTGGGAACGGAGCGCCCGGTGTTTGGTTTTACGTCCCTGCACTCTTGCCCGCCATTTTTTCCAGTTTTTTAGCGTCATTTCCTGCTTCATCAAACGGATGACATCGGCTTCAGTCAGCCCGAACTGGTATTGGATGGCTTCAAAGGGCGTGCGGTCTTCCCAGGCCATGGCAATGATGCGGTCGATATTTTCAGGCGAAAGAAGTAGCGTTGGCATAACTAATCAACCAGCCGCAGCCAATTTGGTTTTCAGCCTGGTGAGCTGACTGGTAATACGCGTTATGTCATAGCCTTTAACCTAGGCTGGCTTATTTTCACTGCGTTGCCGATGACGTGCTTTGCGGAATCTAAATTCATCGTAAAAAATGCCAAAAAACAAACAACCGGCACCGATAAACAATGTATACAAACCCACAAAACCAAAAAGCACACCCGCCGTTACCCCGCCGAGAAAAAAGAATAGGATGATGCGAAGCCGTAATCGTATACTGGTCCAAAGCGCCTGTCGTTCCTTGTCCCTTCTGTAAAAGAACAATTGAGATAATTCAATACCCAGGTCGGTAAACAAACCGGTGAGGTGGGTGGTGCGCACTACGGCTTGCGACACCTTGGTTACCAGCGCATTTTGCAAACCCATGGCGAAAAGCAAGCAAAAAGCAATCAAATTGGGGTTCCAGGCCATCAGAAAAGCGCCGAAAAGGCCTACTGAGAGCAACAACAAAGCTTCCAACATCGCAGGCACCAAATACATATGCTGCTCATCTCTCCTTCGAACAAACTCAACCACCGAAGTCGAAGTAAAAGCTCCTGCCAGAAAAAACAGTAAAAAAGCGACGTACAAGCCAGCTTCCCGCCAATTGGAATTGTAAACACCGCCAATTAAAAAAGCAAAATGACCAGTGACATTGGTGGTGAGCCGGGCCACCGCTAAAAATCCGGCTACATTCACCGAACCAGCCACAAAAGAGAGCAAAGTGGCAATCTGCAAATTGTGAAAAGAAGAACGGGCATTGCCCTGGTGGCGGAACATGAAGCGAATTTCCGACAATGCCCTATCAACTGCAAGACAAAACGAAACCAAGGCACTTCTCCTGTGTTGCTTTTAAAAATCTCGCTTATGTTTTCGTTTTTTAAGAAGAAGTCGCCCAAAGAGCATCTCAATCGCCAGTACAAACAGCTGCTCGAAGAAGCATACCAACTGTCGCGAACTAACCGCAAGACCAGCGACCAAAAGATGGCGGAAGCCGAGGCGGTATTGCAACAACTCAAGGCACTCGGCGACTAAGTCGACCGACCGAGGCGCTGGATAAAGCCGAATGTCCTATTTTGCAGCATGAAACGACTACTCTTTTTCGGCTTGTTTTGTCTGTTGACATCAGCACTCACAGCCCAAACCGATACCACCAAAACCCCCGAAAAACCCAAAGGCTGGCAGGTTGCAGAGCCACCAGGCGATTGGAACTTCAAAAAAGTACAACTCTACACCGACGAAGGCAGCTGGATGAACCTGGATGTAAGTCCGGACGGCCAATGGCTGGTATTTGATCTGCTCGGAGATATTTTTCGCATGCCAATAGCCGGTGGCCAGGCCGAATTACTGCGCGGTGGCCTCCCTTTCGAAATCCAGCCCCGCTTTTCACCCGACGGCAAACACATCAGCTTTACCAGTGATGCCGGCGGTGGCGACAACATCTGGGTCATGGATGCCGATGGCAAAAACGCCAAACAAATCACCAAAGAAGACTTCCGTTTGCTCAATAATGCCGTGTGGTCGGCCGATGGCAACTACCTCATTGCCCGAAAACACTTTACTTCGGGTCGTTCGCTCGGTGCCGGTGAAATGTGGATGTACCACAAAACCGGCGGCAGTGGCTTACAATTAACCAAACGCAAAAACGACCAGCAAGATGTGAATGAGCCCAATGCCTCGCGCGATGGGCAGTATTTATACTACAGCGAAGACGTTTATCCCGGCGGTTATTTCCAATACAACAAAGACCCCAACAGCCAGATTTACGTCATCAAACGTTATAGTTTCGCCGATGGCAGTACCACTACCATCACCGGTGGCCCTGGTGGCGCCGCCCGGCCCCAGGTTTCGCCCGACGGCAAATTGCTGGCTTTTGTGAAACGCGTACGAACCAAAACCGTGCTCTACCTTCACGACCTGCAAACCGGCGAAGAATGGCCGGTATTTGATGGTCTCAATAAAGACCAACAGGAAGCCTGGGCCATTTTTGGTGTTTACCCCAACTTCAACTGGTTGCCCGACAACAAAAATATCGTAGTCTGGTGGGGTGGCCGCATCCATAAAATCAATACCGACAGCCGGGAAGTCACCAATATTCCTTTTAATGCCGAGCTGCAATTGCAGATAGCCGAAGCTTTGCGTTTCAGGCAGGATGCCGCGCCGGCTAAATTCACCGCCAAAGTGATACGTCATGCGGTAACCACACCCGACCAAAAAACGCTCGTCTTTAGCGCGTTGGGCTACCTCTGGAAAAAAACCCTGCCTGATGGCAAACCCATACGTATGACCAACGGCAAAGACTTTGAATTCGAACCTGCCATCTCGCCCGACGGCAAAAGTATCGCTTTTGTTTGCTGGAACGACACCAGCTTAGGCGCACTGATGCGCATGCCATTGGCCGGCGGTAAAGCCCAGAAGTTAAGTACTGAAAAAGGTATTTTCCGCACGCCTTCTTGGTCGCCCGACGGTAAAAACATTGTGTACCAAAAAGAAAGCGGCAACAACCAACAAGGTCGGGCTTTTGGTAAAAATGCCGGCTTGTACGTGCAAGCCGCAAGCGGTGGCAAAGCCGTTTTTCTGACCGAAAATGGCGATTTCCCCGTCTACAATAAAAACGGCGACCGCATCTATTACCAAACCGGTGGCGCCTATTTCGGCAATCTCACCAAAGAATTGCGGAGCGTAAATCTGCAGGGCAAGGACGAAAAAACCCATCTCAAATCGAAGTACGCCAACCGCCTGGTGCTGAGTCCCGACAACCAATGGGTAGCCTTCATCCATTTGCAGCAGGTTTATCTGGCACCATTGGCACCGAGTGGTCAATTGGTTGATATCGACAACAACAGCAGCGCCTTTCCCGTAAGCAAACTCACCCGCGACGCCGGCATCAATCTGCATTGGTCGGCCGACAGCAAACGCGTCAACTGGACACTAGGCGAAGCTTACTTCAGCACCGCCATCACCGACCGTTTCAGCTTTTTGCCTGGCGCCCCCGACAGCCTGCCTGCCATCGATACCGTTGGTTTGGCCGTGCAGCTCGAAGTGCCTTTCGACAAACCCAGCGGTATTATCGCCTTTACAGGAGCGCGCCTCATCACCATGAAGGGTGATGAAATTATTGAAAACGGCACCATCATCGTCGAAAACAACCTCATCCAAGCCGTAGGCGGTGCGGATGTGGCGATACCGGCAGGCGCTAAAATCGTTGATGTCAAAGGTAAAACTATCATGCCAGGTATGATCGATGTACATGCCCATGTGAACGCCTTCAGTGATGGATTGTCGATGCAGCAACATTGGGCTTTTTATGCCAATCTCGCCTATGGAGTAACTACGGCCCACGACCCGTCGGCCAATACCGAAGGTGTGTTTTCGATGAGTGAGCTCATTAAAAGCGGGCATAGTGTTGGTCCGCGTTTGTTTTCAACCGGCTTTATACTTTACGGTGCCGATGCGGATGTAAAAGTTGATATTAAAAAGCCGGAAGATGCCCAGGCAGCCATTCGCAGAACCCAGGCTTTTGGGGCGTTTTCGGTAAAAAGTTACAACCAACCCCGTCGTGACCAGCGTCAGCAGGTAATTGCAGCCGCTCGTGAAGCTAAAATGTTGGTGGTTCCTGAGGGCGGCTCTACCTTCTACCACAATATGACCATGATTATGGATGGCCACAGTGGCGTGGAACACAACATTCCCATTGCGCCGGTGTATAAAGATGTGTTGACCTTATGGGGCAGCAGCCAAACCGGCTATACGCCAACCCTCATCGTCAATTATGGTGGCCTGAACTCGGAATATTATTGGTACCAGAAAACAGATGTTTGGAAAGAAGCCAAATTGCTCAGCTTCACCCCCCGTGCTATCATCGACAGTCGTTCGCGCCACCGCACCATGGCACCGGATGAAGAATACGACAATGGCCACATTTTGGTTGCGCAAACATGTAAGGCATTACAAGATGCCGGCGTAAAAGTTAATCTCGGCGCTCATGGCCAATTGCAAGGCCTCGGTGCCCATTGGGAATTGTGGAGTTTGCAGCAAGGCGGCTTGACCAACCACCAGGCCTTGCGTGCAGCTACCTTAAACGGGGCGCATTATCTCGGTCTCGACCACCAATTAGGCTCGCTGGAGCCGGGCAAACTCGCCGACCTCATCGTATTGGATAAAAATCCACTCGAAAACATCCAGAACAGCAATAGCGTGCGCTACACCATGGTTAATGGTCGGTTGTACGACACCGAAACCATGAATGAAATTGTTTCGAGAGATAAAAAACGTACGAAGTTCTATTGGGAGAGCAACAGATATAATGCGGCCTTCCCCTGGCACGAAGACACCGAAAGTTTTATGGATCACGGCTGTGGCTGTCATAGCAGGCACTAACTAACGTCCGCTTAACTGTCCCATTTGCAGATGCGCGGGAGGTCGAGCTCAGGAATCAGCCGTTTGGCAATGAGTCCGGCCGCCCGCGCATCCGACAGGGCTTCGTGATGCACCAAGGGGATATTGAAATAATCGGCCAGCGTATTGAGTTTGTGGTTGGGCGTATGTACCAGTTTGCGTGAAGCCTGAACAGTACAAAGTCGGATATGTTGGGGCATGGCCATGCCAAAATAGTTAAAGCTTGCCCGCATCACGCCATAATCGAACGGCATATTGTGTGCAATAATGGGCATGAGGTGCATGGTATCATACATCAATGCCAGGGCTTCGGCCAGCGTCGGTGCTCCTACCACATCTTTAGCGGTAATCCCGTGAATCCAGGAATGGATAAAACCGGGAGCAGCCGGTTGGATGAGAGTGTAGATGGCTTCTTTTTCCACGAAATTTTCAAAAACCACCATACCAATGGCACAAGCGCTCAGCTGGGAGTTGTTCGCCGTTTCAAAATCGAAGGCTACATAATTGCCTGCAGCCAGTTTTTCAAGCAGCATAATTAACGCTTATTCTCATCTCACAAAGGTAACGGCCAACATAGGATTTGAACATAATCAGGGATGTTTGGTCAGTACCAACTTTTCGACCGGAAAACCCAGCATTTTGGCCCGGTCGACAAGTACAGCGTAGGTGATGGCAGCCAGCTGAGGGTGACGGCTTAAAATCCAGAGGTATTTGCGGTTGGGAGAGCCTACCAAGACGTATTGATAATCGACTGTATCGAGGGCAATGATTTGATAGGGAGCTTTAAAGGGCCAGAAAAACTGTACAAGCAACCGACTGTTGTCGCCAGCGGTTTCCACAAAGGCTTTACCGCTAATGTCCTTGACCGAATTATCCGTACTATCAATACAATGATTATATACTTCTATATAACCATTTTTATTCAGTTTATACTCAGCATAAGTCCCTATACAGTAACGCTGAGGTCGGATAGGAAAAGTGGCAATCTCATACCAACGGCCTTGGTAGCGGTTCAAATCTACCTCAGCCACCGTGGGCAAATCGCGGGATTGTTCACAACCAAAAATGATCAAAATCAGCCAAAGAACACCAATTATTCGCATGACCTAAGCTCGTAAAATTCGGGTTAGCATGCAATAACTCTTCCTATTGTTCCAACTTAAATGTACGGTCATTGACCGGCTTTAGTAGGTGTGGTTTGCGGGCTTAACAACTTGTTATCTAGCTTGAATTGCCGACATTTGACATTCAAATCACCTTCCATTATGCCATCCAGGTATTTTTTGTTTAAAATCGGACTGCTGCTCCTTTTACTCTTTCCCCGGTCAATACAAGCTCAAAAACTTCCCTTCTCCACCAATGAAACTCATCTCACCATCTGGAATGGGGCTGCTTATGTACCTTTTGTGGTAAAAGGCATCAATTTAGGGGTGGCTGTTCCCGGAACCTTCCCGGGTGAATTGCTGGTGAGTCGTGCGCAGTATGTCGATTGGTTTGTTCAGATTAAGGCAGCAGGTTTCAACACCATACGTTTGTACACCCTGCACTATCCGCAATTTTACGCGGCACTCGATTCCTTTAACCGGTCAAATCCCCAAAATCCGCTCTACTTTTTTCAAGGGGTGTGGCTGGAAGAGGAAATTCCTAATTACGATGAAAACTTAAAGCGTCTGGAGCCCTTTTTCGCCCTCGAAATAGAAGAAAACATTGACTGTGTACATGGCCGAAGAAGCATCAACCCGCGGCAGGGCAAAGCCTGGGGAAATTACACAGTAGATGCCAGCGACTGGCTCATTGGCTGGATCATCGGTCGGGAAATTTACCCGGGCGAAGTGCTGCATACCAACCAGCTTTTCCCTACCGAAACTGCCTACACTGGTTCCTATCTGTCGATCTCCAACACCAAAGCCACCGAATCCTGGATGGTGCGTATGCTCGACCAATTGTTAAGTTACCAGCAAACCCACTACCAAACCATGCGGCCGGTAAGCTGCTCCAGCTGGCCAACGCTCGACCCCATGCATCATCCTTTCGAACCCAATCGCGAGGAGGATACCGCAAGTTTCGACATTTCAAGCATCGACAAAAGCAAGGCAACTGCCGGCTATTTTGTCAGCTACCATGCCTATCCTTATTATCCCGATTTTATTAGTCAAGACCCGAAATATCAGGGTTATAGCGACTATTTAGGCCAAAACTCCTATCTCGGCTATCTTATCGATCTGAAACAACATTATGAAGGCATACCGCTCATCATTGCTGAATTTGGTGTGCCCTCGAGTTGGGGTATAGCCCATTATGCGCAAAGTGGCATGCACCATGGGGGTCCGGATGAAAAAGAACAGGGAGAGATGAATCTGCGGCTGATGCAAAATCTGCTGCAAGCCGGTTGTGGAGGAGGCATTCAGTTCGCCTGGCTGGACGAATGGTTCAAACGTACCTGGTTGATGGACCCTCTGGATTATCTGACCGAACGCCGGATTATTTGGCACAATTTAATGTCGGCAGAACAAAATTTCGGTCTGATAGGCTTCAAAAAGGCGGTAAGAGAGCCGGAATTACTGACCAGCTTTCCGCCGACAGCCCCGCTTGCTAAAATTGAAGCAGCCGCTGATTTTGGACTGCTCGAAATCGACCTCTACCTCAACCAGCCCCTGCGGAATACGGATACACTTTATGTCGCCCTCGATACCTATGTCGACAGTCTCGGCGAGCGGCTTTTACCCACAGGCGATACGCTAAATCATGGTGCCGAATTTATGCTCATAATTACCAACCACCGGGCCGACCTTTATGTTACCGAAGCCTATGATTTGTACGGTATCTGGCACAATGTCTCGGCACCAAGCCAACTTTACCGTTCAACCGCCACCACGGGTGCACCCTGGAAAATCGTCCGTCTACGCAACAACAATGGCAACCAGGAAATCCAGTATTCCGGTCGACTGCAAGCCAACCGCAGCGATTTGCCTCCTTCCAGCCGCGATGGCGTCATTTTCTCCGACAGCCTAATACAGCTGAGACTTCCCTGGTCGTTACTCAATATGGTTGACCCCAGCCAATTTCGCGTTATCCATGAGTATCGCAATTTACCCGGCCGGGAAGACACTTTATCAGACGGACTGAAGCTCAGTGTCTTGTATCGAAACCAGTTGCTCACCAGTCCAAATCGCTGGCTTTACCCGCAGTGGAACCAAGCGCTGAACGCAGCTCCGTATGAAAAAACAGCCTACGACATCGTCAAAACCCGCCTTCCGCTCATACCAGGCACTATGGTAGCCCGAACCGATACTTTTTCGACTGCCATGAACCTATCCTTACAGCGCAATGCATCGGCTGGATTACTTCAAAATGATTTGTTGCTGGAGCCTGGTTATACCGCAGCCCGGCTGGTCAATGCGCCACAGTTTGGTCAGTTGTATTTAGCTACAGATGGCAGTTTTTTTTACGAGCCCCAAACTGATTTTCAGGGTATAGATGCCTTTAGCTATGAATTGGTAAATGGGGTTCACCGCTCGGCAGCTGCAAATGTGCAAATACAAGTCAGCGACGCCAATAATCGCATTGGTTTTGTGCAGCTCATCCCCAATCCAAATGCTGGTGAAAGCGAACTCCGATCGGCTGTACCCATGCAGCAAGTGAGTTTGTACACTTCCACTGGTTCTTTTTTGCAAAGCTGGGAGCCTAATTCAACCCAATTCCTGCTCGACTTACGCGATTTAGCCCAGGGTTTTTATCTCTTACGCATACAAGCCGGTGATGCTGCGGTATTCCGAAAACTCATCCTTCAGCAACCCTAGCTAAAAGGAACCCAATTCGATGACGAGTCGTTAATTAGTCATTCCATTAATGAAATAAAAGTGCATAAAACTACCTTGCCCATCGGCGGTATGAGTTGCGCCTCCTGTGCAATAAGTGTTGAATCAACGGCTAAAAGTCAGGCAGGCATATACGATGCCCGGGTTAACCTGGCCACCCATACTGTACAGCTCGACTATGACGACGCCAAAGTGCTTCAGCTCCTACAAAAAAGCCTGGAAGCCTTGGGTTATGAGCTGGATTTAACCGCTGAAGATGCTCTGGCAGCGGCGGAAGAAAATCAAAAAACCTATTATCGGCAGCTTAAATTTCAATTTACCGGTGCTCTTTTACTGAGTTTACCGGTGATGGTTATTGCCATGTTTTTTATGGACTTGACCTACGGAAACTGGCTTATGCTGGTTTTGAGCACGCCTGTCGTTTTTTGGTTTGGTCGGCATTTTTTCAAAAACGCCTGGGGCCTATTGAAACATGGACAGGCGAATATGGATACGCTGGTTGCCTTAAGCACGGGCATTGCTTGGATTTTCAGCTTGTTCAATACCCTCTATCCGGCATACTGGCATGACCAAAATTTACATGCACATGTCTATTACGAGTCGGCAGCAGTCATCATTACCTTCATTCTTTTAGGTCGTTTGTTAGAAGAAAAGGCCAAAAACAGCACCGCATCGGCCTTGCGTAAACTGATGGGACTTCAACCCAGTACCGTACTTCGACTAGAAGCCGGCCAGCCTGTCCGCCGTGACTTAAAGGAAATCGAGTCGGGAGATAGGCTATTAATCCGGGCTGGCGATCAGATCCCTGTAGATGGAAAAATACTGGCGGGCACCGCCTTCATCGACGAAGCCATGCTCAGTGGTGAGCCCATTCCGGTGTCAAAAACCGTTGGAGATATGGTTTTTGCCGGCACCATCAACCGGGATGGCCGCTTGGAACTGCTGACTACAGGCACCGGCAAAACCACCTTATTGGCCCAGATTATCCGGCGGGTACAGGAAGCCCAGGGTAGCAAAGCAGCTGTACAACAGTTGGTAGATAGGATCGCCAGCCATTTTGTGCCTCTAGTTATACTCCTTGCTATGATCAGTTTTAATGCCTGGTTATATTGGGGTGGCGAAAATGCCTTCTCCCACGCTTTACTCGCCTTGGTAACCGTATTGGTTATAGCTTGTCCCTGTGCCTTGGGTCTGGCTACACCTACCGCCATTATGGTGGGTATGGGGAAAGGTGCCAGTCAGGGTATCCTCATCCGCGATGCCGACAGCCTGGAAAAGGCGGTAAAAATCACCGATATCGTCCTTGACAAAACGGGAACGCTAACTACTGGCCAGCCCAGTCTTGAAGAAATAGTCTGGCGCAAAGCCGAAAAAGACCAACAAGCCACCTGGCTAGCCATACTTTTGGCACTTGAAGAAGCTTCCGATCACCCACTTGCCAAAAGTATTAGCAGTCATCTGCGGGATAACGGCATTTTACCCATCGATCTTGATGACTTCAGAAACCTCCCTGGTAAAGGGGTACTTGGCACCTTCGCCGCCGACAGCTGGCTGGTAGGTAGCAGTCAGTGGATGGTGGAGATGGGCATACCGGTGAGTAAAAGTCTGCAAGAGGCGGCGACCCAGTTTGAAACCAATGGCTATACGACCGTATGGATGGCGCATGGTAACGAAGCCCTGGCTGTACTTGCATTGAGCGATCAGCTCAAACCATCGGCGGCCTCTAGCATTCAAAAACTGCGGCGACGTGGTTTAAAACTACATATGCTCACCGGCGACCACAGCGCTGCCGCCCAACAAATAGCCGCCAAAGCAGGAATCATCAATATTGTATCAGGGGTGCTACCTGCCCAAAAAGCCGACTACATTCGTTCGCTCCAGGCCCAAGGTAAAATAGTAGCTATGGTCGGCGATGGCATCAACGACAGTGAAGCCCTCGCCACTGCCGACTTGAGTATAGCCATGGGCAGTGGATCAGACATCGCCATTGACGTAGCTGGAATGACACTGCTGCACAACGACCTCAGCCGAATCGAAACTGCCATTCGTTTGTCAAAAGCTACGGTAGCTACCATTAGGCAAAACCTCTTCTGGGCATTCATTTATAATCTCATTGGCATTCCATTGGCCGCGGGAGCCTTGTATGCCTATAACGGCTTTCTACTCGACCCCATGCTTGCTGCTGCGGCCATGGCCTTGAGCTCGGTAAGTGTGGTTGCCAATAGTTTACGACTTCAATGGACAAAAATCGCTTAAATCAAACATCTACATGGACAAATTAAAATTCAAATCAACCATAAAATGCGGTGGCTGCATTAGTACTGTTACTCCTGAACTTGACAAACTCGAAGCCATCCACCAATGGGAAGTTGACCTGCAGCATCCCGACCGCATACTAATTGTGGAAGGAGACAATTTAAACCCCAACAGCATCATCCAAACACTAGCAGCTGTAGGTTACAAAGCCGAGCTCATTCCCGAATAAGATAGAAATTAAAAACTGGTTTAAATTTGTAATTAAAGACAAATGTCTTATTTTAGTGGACAATTGTTTAAGCAATGAAACCTTATCCCACTTTCGATGAAACCGTTTCGCTGCTCAATGACGTCTTAGTCGCTTATCAGCGGAGCACAACCCCTTCGAGCAGCGTAATAGCCAGCAGTCGTATATTCGAGGATCCTATGACGGTAATTGGTCTCATTGAAGCTGGCATTCCTTACGGCCTATTTGAGCAAATTCAACGGGTCTTGTCTTTTTCAGAGCAGGAATGGGCCGGTTTTCTGGAGCTTTCTACCAAGTCATTGCAACGGTACAAAGCCGAAGCTAATTTTCGATTCAAAGGGTTTCAGGCACAGCGCATACTCGAGGTCACCGAACTCATGCAAGCCGGATATGCTTTTTTTGGTGAATTGTCAAAACTAAACCATTGGCTAAACACACCAGCCTTTGTGTTTGATGGCCGTAAACCCATTGAGTTACTTCACGATTCCTACGGTAAATCCCTCTTGCTGTCTACACTTCATCGTATGCAGCATGGTATATACATCTGAAAATGGAGGTCTATCGGCTGGTTAAATCAGCATTTGTCCATCAATTCAATGGCAAGGGCGCGGCACGTTTTGGGGGTAGATGGAATTCCATTGGTATGGAGTTGATTTACACAGCCGGCAATCGTTCCCTGGCCATGATGGAAGTGTTGGTACATCTGCATTTGTCTGATTTACCGAAAGACTTGTTCATGCTCAGTATTCATATCCCTGATCAGCTGGCTATAGCCGAACTATCGACCGAAAAACTACCACCCGGCTGGAATCGTTTTCCGGCACTTACTACTACAGCTGCCTTAGGGGATAAATTCATTCTGGATAAGGAATACTGTATATTAAAAGTCCCCTCCGTGGTCACTCAGGGTGATTTTAACTACCTGATCAATCCCGCCCATGCCGATTTCAGGCACATTAGGATTGTCGACAGCCAGCCCTTCCCCTTTGACCAACGTTTGCTCCGGTCAGGCCAAGTGAATTAACACGGCTATTTAGGTTGGTGAGGAAGCACCGGTAAATCCAACCTGATATTTTCATCGCCAGGTTGATAAGGCAGATAAGTGAGGATGAGTTGAAACATCTCATCGGTGGTGCGCATATTGCCTTGGGGTTCCCGCACTTCTCGCGGTGGGTTAAAAGGGTTATTCGGATTGGCTGCAGTATTATCAAACACACCTTCCACATAAACAGTAGAACCTGCCGGTAACTTCAGCATTTTGGGAAAAGTATAGTTGTACTGCCAGCGAAAATCCCATTTAGGTATACGGATGAGCGGAATAGTGTCTTTTTTAGGCGTAATGGCATAGGCCCAATACGATTTACCTAACAAATGCATATGTGGGTTGAGCGTAAGCAAGCTGATATCCTGGGTAACAGTAGCTTGGGTACGAAAGGTTTGTACTGTATTCGGCGCAATTACCAGTTCCGGCACGATTTCAGAAATACCCAAAGTTCCCAACTGTATTTCCTGAGTAGGCCGACTTGGCGCTTCATGTGAAAAGAACAAATTTAAGCTGGCCGCATCTTCAGTATCAACAGCTGAAGCAGCGTAATGTATGTCTCGAAGCAGGAATACACCCTTTTCTGCGATTGGCCAACCTCCTATTCCTGGCGGATAAACTACCGGCTGCATACCGGGCAAATAATTCATCACACTGGGCGTGAGTGCCGGATAGGAACCGTCGTCATGAGGCAAATCCAAACGGCGATAGCCCTCTTCGTAGCCTATAAGTGAAGGATCAATATGCCGAATACCTCCGAATACATTGGTCTTTTTTCCCTTTTCGTAGTTAATCAGATGGCCATTCATGTGGTGTACAATACGCCGGTGACCCGGCACATATTCCACCGCCTTGAGAAAAGTAGCTGCTGGCAACTCAAAAGGAATTTTTACGATCCAAAAATGCTCCTGGTTGTCGCCGGGAATTTGAACGGGTCGATCAAGCTTTACCACAAAATCGGGTTTGCCGAGCGTCGATCCTTCAGGATAAACCGGTGGTTGAGGGGCGTTTTTAGGGTCACCTTCCGGGGCGTTTTGCTCTGCCCAACGTTTAAACAAGGCGATTTCATGGTCGCTGAGGTGTCGCTGACCCACAAAAGTACTGTAGTTTATATCTGCCGGCCAGGGGGGCATGAAGCGGCTTTCAGTAACTGCGGCGAGCAATTGGGCGCGTCGACTTGCATCCATATAGCTCATCAGGGAAAAAGGACCAGCATGTCCCTGACGGTGACAGGGCGTGCACTCGCGGTAGACCAGCGGCGCGATGTGCTCCGACCAAGTGACCAGCTCCGGTAGATTGTTGTTTTGACTGTCGGTCACCTTCTCTTCACAGCCTGCCAAAAGCCATATGACGACTATCGCTTTGGCGGCTCGATAAAACAACCTACGGCTGGGATATGGGAGATGGAAGGCCATTGCCCTGCAAAATAAGCGCTCAGCACGTTTTCGAGATAGTGTTCTGTCGCCTTTCTACGTTTGGTACCCAAACTTATTGCCCAATTGTCGATAGCACCGTGATAGACCAGCTTCTCCCGGGCATATACAAAGACTTCGGGTGTAATACTGGCTTCCATGCTGCGTGTTAGCTGCCAGCTCGTATCACGATAAACGGGCATTAACAATTGAAATCGCTGAGCAAAACGCGCCACAGTGGTACTGTCGTCGTAATGACCGGGTATAATTGCAGTAAATCGGACACTGTCCTGGCCGTAGAGTTTTACCATATTATTGGCATGAGCGGTATAATTTTCGCTCAAAGGACATTCAGGGCCAAAGTAAAAATACACCTGCAACTCAGCTTTCGGCAATTGGCTGAACAGCACTGTTTGACCATCCAGGCCCAATAAACCAATCTTAGCCGGAATTTCGGGTGATTTACATTGGACTAATGTTATCCAAACTCCCCAAAAAAGAGCCTTTTTAGTCACGACCTTTCAGAAAATCGCGATAGCCCCGTTCTTCGAGGTCCTGGGCATCATCGAGCACCTTGTCACGCAATTTTTCTTTGAATTCTCTGATCCGCTGCATGACCACAGCATCGTTAGTTGCCAGGATTTGTGCTGCCAAAATACCTGCATTGCGTGCATTTCCTAAGGCAACAGTGGCCACTGGCACACCAGCAGGCATTTGTAAAATCGATAAAACCGAATCCCAGCCGTCGATGCTGTTGCTTGAATTAATGGGCACACCAATTACCGGTAATGGCGTAATCGAGGCCACCATGCCCGGCAAATGCGCAGCACCGCCAGCACCTGCAATAATGGCCTTAAGCCCACGACCTTCGGCTTTTTGGGCATAGTCGAACATACGTTCAGGCGTACGGTGGGCCGAAACTATGGTAATTTCGTATTTCACACCGAGCTCATCGAGTACGGCTGCTGCCTCTTGCATGATGGGCAAATCGCTGCTGCTGCCCATAATTATGCCAATACGTATCTCATTCATTTACTGACGACTTTAATGGTTTTTTGTAATTGATTGGCTACCGATTGCGCAGCCGCTAAAGTTGGTCTGACGACAGTGATATGCCCCATCTTACGGTAAGGCCTGGTTTCCCTTTTTCCGTAAATATGGAGATAAGCCCCTGCGGCCTCCAAAACTGCATCGGCTCCGGCATAATGTACCGGTCCGCTGAAACCTGGCTCACCTATCAGATTAACCATGACAGCCGGGCATTTCAAGCTAGGATCACCCAGTGGCAGATTGAGTATGCCTCGCAGATGTTGCTCATACTGTGATGTATAACAGGCCTCGATGGTAAAATGACCGCTATTGTGCGGACGGGGAGCCACTTCATTCACCAAAAGCTGGCCGGTTTCGGTTACAAAAAACTCCACGGCCAGCAAACCACCTATGCCAAAGGCTTCAATCAAATCCTTTGCGATTTCTTCGGCTTGTTTTAGCAAGGCCGCTGGCGCAGCCGATGGACAAAAAACCTGTTCAACGAGATTGGCCTCGTTGTGAAAAACCATCTCACAGGCCGGGAAACAGCGGATTTCCCCTGCCTCATTCCGTGAAGCTATAACGGCCAACTCTTTGTCGATAGCTACCAAAGCTTCAGAAATACAGGCAGTATCCGGCAAATTATCCAAATCAGCCTGTTTACGAATCACCTTCACCCCTTTGCCATCATAACCAAAACGTGTCGATTTCCAGACGAAGGGCAAATTTTGCTGACCACTAGTCACTGCCGCAAGCAATTCAGTTTTTCCCGACCACAGGTCGAAAGCAGAGGTGGGGATATTGTTTGATTTGTAAAAAGCCTTCTGCAAACCTTTGTCCTGAATTAATGCCAGGGCTTCCGGGTCGGGATGAACAACCACCCCCTCCTTTTTAAGTTGATGCAGTGCTTCGGTGTTTACATGTTCAATTTCGATGGTAAGTACATCACACTGCCGTCCAAATTGAAGAACAGTCTCGTAGTCCATCAAACTTCCTAACTGAAACACATTGGCGCCCATACTACATGGGGCATCGGCAGCCGGCTCCAGTACCCGGGTTCTAATATCAAGTTTTCGGGTATCGTAGAGCAACATTTTACCCAGTTGTCCGCCCCCAAGTATGCCCAGGGTGAAGTCGGTAGAAAAAATCGGTTTCACCCCACAAAGATAAGAGGCCGAGATCGTAAACCATGGCCTTTCATTGGCCAATCCCGACACTTCACCACGCAGTCGGCACCCTTCACCAGCTAATGTTTTTTCATGCCAACAGCCTGTATTTATTTCGCATGCCCACCGCCAAACAAATTTTAACAATTTTGAAACCTTGGAAACTTTTTTTGCGTTAGCAGTTTCCATAGTTTTGTAGCGGAATTTGTAAAATGGAAGTAGAGCAACAGATATTGACTAAAACCAGAGAGCTGTTTTTTAAGTACGGCGTTAAAAGTATCACGATGGATGACATCGCCAATAATCTAGGCATGTCGAAAAAAACCATCTACGCGGCTTTTCCCGACAAAAAAGCACTCCTTACCCGCATGATTAGTGATTACCTGCATTTCCACAAAACCGACACCCATTGTCAGTGTGAAGTGGCTGAAAATGCTATAGAGCGCATGCTCATGGCCGCCGCAGCCGGTGTAGGTTTTATGGAGAAAATCAATCCCGTTTTCCTGTACGATATGAAAAAGTACTTCGGTGAGGTGTGGTCGATATTCGAAGTATACCGCAACCAGGAAATACGGGCAGAGATTAAAAGTTGCCTTACCCAAGGACAGTCAGAAGGCCTGGTTCGCGCCGATCTGGACCTGGACATTGCAGTAAGTATGCACATGCAGCATGTCGACATGATGGTTGACCCCGAACAATTTGAGAGCTTCAATAAGCCGCGTAATGAAGTCATCAAAACCATCCTAATTACTTATTTAAATGGCATTTGTACTCCTAAGGGCATCAAAGCCATGAATAAAATGCTCGAAAACAATGATCCTTTTCATACTACCACCTAAAAAAAACCCATGTTTACCCAACTTAATAAGCCAGTAATAACTTTCGGCTTGCTCCTTGTCCTGCTCCTCGCCGGAGTACGGGTGCAGGCACAGTCTAGTTTTTCGGTCGATGAAGCCGTAAAATACGCTCTCACCAACAGCAACACCGCCAAAAATGCTATACTCGACGAACAAAGTGCCCGAGCCAAGGTGCGTGAAATCACTACAATCGGCTTTCCGCAGGTGAATGCTTCCTATAACATCAGCAATAATTACATCATTCAGAAAGTAATTATTCCCGATGGAACTGCTTTCGGAGGCCCCCCCGGTCCGTTAGCCTTGGAATTCCAACCTCAATACGGCGGTCAGGCGGTGTTGAGCATCAATCAGCTCATTTTTGACGGTTCTTATATCGTGGGATTACAAGCAGCACAAACCTATCGGGAGCTCGCTTCGCGTGCCAGCGATATTAGCCGCACCCAGATTATTTACAATGTCAAAGCAGCCTATTACAGTGTACTCATTGCACGAGAAAGCAAATTGGTTTTAGATGTAAACGTCGCCCGACTGGATTCCATACTTGCCGAAATGCGGGTATTGCTTGCCAACGGTTTCATTGAGAAGGTAGAAGTAGACCGCACCCAATTGCAAAGAAATAACTTGTTTACCGAACGTGAGAAAGCCTCACGCACTGCCGACCTGACCTTGGCATTGCTCAAGTTTCAAATGAACTATCCTGCCAAAGAAGCCATTGAACTGCGAGATCAGCTTTCGCAGGTCATCATCAATAACGATGTACTCAATATTGGAGCAACCGACTACAATAAAGTGCCTGAATTCAAACTTATGCTCACCCAAAAACGGGCAGCTGAACTGGAGCTTAAAAATGTACGCGCAGGCTATTTACCTAGTCTGGGCGCGCAAGCCACCCGTGGCGCGCTTGCCGGTTCAAATAGTTTCGATCGGGTAATGAATCCCGGTGGCGATTGGTATGCTTTCGGCGCTGTTGGTCTGAGCATTCAGGTACCCATATTCGACAGCTTTAACAAACGTTTCCAGGCTCAGCAGAAAAAAATCGGAGTACTCAAAGTAGAGAACGGTATTCAAGACATGAAGCGTGTTATCGATCTCAATATTGACCAAGCCAGCAGTAGCTTGAGAAATGCCATTGAAACAACCGAAAATCAAAAAAGTAACCTCCTTCTGGCCGAAGAAGTCCTTGATATCAGTCGCAAAAAATACGCTGCCGGTGTAGGGTCTAATCTGGAAGTAATCAGTGCCGAATCGGATTACCGTCAGGCACAAACGAATTATTTCGCTGCGGTTTACAATTTACTTGTAGCCAAACTCGATCTCGAAAAGGCCAAGGGTGAACTTCTCCGCTAATCCACTTAAAAAAATACTTACCATTATATGAAATCTCGTATCCTCGCAGCCATCGCCCTGATTGTAGTGGCATATGCTTGCACCGACAACAAAGCCAGCGATAAAGCTGCCCAATTGGAAGAGTTGCGTAAACAACAAGCAACCATCACCCAAGAAATCAAAAAACTAGAAGCTGAACTTCAAGCCACGGGTGAAATTAAAATTGCCAGCAAAGCTGTGCTGGTTACAGCGCTTCAACCCACCGAATTTAAAAGTTACATCGATGTACAAGGCCGGGTTGATGCCCGCGAAGATGTGGATGTATCGGCTAAAACCATGGGCAATATCAAAACCATTCATGTAAAAGTTGGTCAAACGGTGAGTAAAGACCAGGTATTGGCTGAACTCGACAACGACCCGATAAAGAAGAACATCGATCAATTAAAAAGTCAACTCGCTTTTGTAACAACTATTTTCAAAAAGCGGGAAAGTCTTTGGAAACAGAAAATTGGTAGTGAAGTCGAATATCTCGCTGCCAAAAACGACAAGGAAAGTCTGGAGTTAAGTCTAGCCACTTTGAACGAGCAGCTCGAAATGAGCCGGATTAAATCGCCTATCAGCGGTGTTGTAGATGATGTGAACATCAAAATCGGTCAGGCTGTTCAGCCTGGGGTACCAGCTTTCAAAGTGGTTAACTATAACGATTTGCGTGTGATTGCCGAGTTAGCCGAAAGCCATATTGCCAAAGTAAAACAAGGCGATAAGGTGAAACTTTATTTCAAAGACCTCAACAAAGAAGTTGATGCTGTGGTGAGTTTTACAGCTAAAACCATTAATCAGATCAACCGTACTTTTCGGGTCGAAATTCAACTAAGTGCCAACAACAGGGAGTATTTTCCCAATATGATAACGCTGGTCCGCATCAACGACTACACCAATCCATCGGCCCTGGTGATTCCGGTTAACCTCATTCAACGATCGGAACAAGGCGACTTCGTATTCGTTGCCAGCAGTAAAGACAATCAAAAAGTAGCAGAAAAGCGAAACATCACCACTGGCAAAAGTTATGGTGCCAGCATAGAGGTGTTAAGCGGACTTAGCGAAGGTGAAGCGGTTATTACAACCGGTTATACCGACCTGAACGAAGGCCAGATCATCAATTTCTGAAACCCAACCCTCTAAAACGCCACAATGAGCGCCCCAAAATACAAAGAATTTAAACCCACCAGCTGGGCGATAGATAATAAGGTGAGTATTTTCATCTTATCTATCATCATCACCCTGGCTGGCCTGCAGGTTTATAACACTATTCCGAAAGAGCAATTCCCGGAGATAGTAATACCCACCATTTATGTAAGTACCGTATATCCGGGCACTTCTCCGGCTGATATGGAGAACCTGGTTACCAAACCCATCGAAAAGGAAATCAAAGCCATTTCCGGCATCAAAAAACTGACTTCCAACTCGCTGCAGGATTTCTCTAATGTGATTGTTGAGTTTGGCACTGAAGTGAATGTGGCCGAGGCCAAACAAAAAATCAAGGATGCGGTAGACAAAGCCCGGTCTGAACTGCCCACCGACCTTCCTCAGGAACCGGTAGTGCTTGAAATCGACTTGTCGGAGATCCCCATTATGTATGTCAACATTTCGGGAAATTTCGACCTGGCACGCCTCAAACAATACGCCGACAACATCAAGGACAAAATTGAAGGTGTAAAAACCATCAACCGGGTTGACCTGGTAGGAGCCCTCGACCGTGAAGTTCAAGTGGATGTAGATATGTACCGCATGCATGCGGCACAAATTACCATGGACGATATTGAAAGGGCCATCAAATATGAGAACATGACCATTTCGGGCGGTAGCGTGAATACCGGTCCGATGAAGCGTGCCATTCGAGTGGTGGGCGAATTTAAAGAGGTGAGTGAACTCGAAAACATTATCGTCACTGCCCTGCCCGGAACGCCTGTCTACCTCAAAGACATCGCCACCATACACGACGGTTTTAAGGAAAAAGAATCATATGCCCGTTTGAACGGTGAAAATGTAATCACGCTTAATGTCATCAAACGTTCCGGTGAAAACCTCATCGCTACAGCCGATGATATACGAGCACTCATTGAGGCCGAAAAAGACAAACTTCCAAAGGACCTTAAAATCACCATCACCGGCGACCAAAGCGTATTTACCCGTACAACCGTACACGACCTGGTAAATACCATCATCATCGGTTTTATATTAGTTACCCTCGTTTTGATGTTCTTCATGGGCACCACCAATGCCATGTTTGTGGGTTTATCGGTGCCCCTCTCTAGCTTCCTGGCCTTCCTATTCATGCCAAGTATCGACTTTACGCTCAATATGATCGTATTGTTCTCCCTACTTATGGCGCTTGGTGTGGTGGTGGATGATGCCATTGTAGTTATTGAAAATACCCACCGCATCTTTGCGAATGGCAGACGAAAGATTACCGATGCAGCCAAAGAAGCAGCTGGCGAGGTATTTATGCCCGTATTAGCCGGAACGCTCACCACTGTTGCGCCCTTTTTACCTTTGGCCTTTTGGGGTGGCGTTGTAGGCAAGTTTATGTTTTTCTTGCCGATTACCTTAATTCTGACTCTCATGGCTTCGTTGTTGGTGGCCTATATCATCAACCCGGTTTTTGCTGCCCAGTTTATGAAGCCGGAGTTCAGAAATGAAGATGATTTCGCGAAAAAAACCAAAAAACGCAGTCTACAAATTGCTTCATTGGGTTTTGCCGGACTGGCTACCATCATGTACCTAAGTGGAAGCACCGGTATGGGTAACTTCCTGCTTTTTGTCGTGGGTTTACTTTGGTTGAACCGCTATGTACTTTCCCCAGCCATTATCAAATTCCAGGACAAACAGTGGCCGGTTGTTCAGGGCAGCTACGAACGTTTATTGCGTTGGGCACTCACCGGACGCCGTCCGGTCGCGCTACTTGTGAGTATGTTGGTTTTGCTGGTCGCTACCTTTATAATTACCGGTATGGCCGCTAATTCCGGTCGTTTAAAAGTTACCTTCTTCCCGGAAGGTGATCCGAACTTTGTTTACACCTACATCACGCTACCGGTAGGTACCGATCAGGCAGTGACCGATTCGGTGACTAAAATTGTGGAAGAACGGGTAAGCAAGGTTATTGGAAAAAACAACCCCATCGTTGAATCCCTGATCGCGAATGTTGCCATTGGCGCAGGCGACCCCATGGCTGGGGATAATGCCACTTCACCGAATAAGGGCAAAGTCACGGTAGCATTTGTAGAATTTGCCAAACGTAATGGCGAATCAACTGTCCCTTATCTTGATTCCATTCGTCAGGTCGTAAAAGGTATGCCAGGCGTTGAAATTGCCGTGGATAAAGAGCAAAATGGCCCACCAACCGGCAAACCTATCAATATCGAAATCAGTGGCGACGATTTCGCGGTGCTTGGCGAGGTTTCGAATAAACTTAAACGTTATCTCGACTCTCTGCAGATTGCCGGGGTAGAGGAACTGAAAAGCGACCTCGAAATCAGCAAGCCTGAATTGCTCATTTCCATCGACAGAGAACGGGCCCAACGCGAAGGTTTGAGTACTGCCCAAATTGGCTCCGAAATCCGTGCTGCCGTATTTGGTAAAGAAGTCAGCAAATATCGTGATGCCAACGATGAGATACCTATTCAGCTACGTTACAGCATTGATCAGCGTCAGGATGTAGAGCAGCTTATCAACACACGCATTACCTACCGGGACATGAATGCCGGTGGCGCCATTCGGCAAATTCCTTTGTCGTCGGTGGCCAAAATTGAATACACCAACAGTTATGGCAGCATCAAACGCAAAAACCAAAAACGGGTGGTAACCATGTCGTCGAATGTTTTGAGCGGCTATACGGCTAACGAAGTAGTATTTGAAATCAACAAGGCCCTGGCCGATTTTGATGCCCCGGAGGGTTATACCATTGCCATGACTGGCGAGCAGGAGGAACAAGCCGAAACCGGCGCCTTCCTGAGTACGGCCATGCTTATTTCGATTGGATTGATTTTTATGATTTTGGTGATTCAATTCAACTCAGTAAACAAAAGTTTAATTATTCTCTCGGAGATTGTCTTCTCCATTATTGGCGTGCTGTTGGGCTTTATTATAACAGGTATGTCTATCTCGGTGGTGATGACCGGTATTGGTATCGTAGCCTTAGCGGGCATAGTGGTTAAAAACGGTATCCTTATCGTGGAATACATTGATGTGATGCTCGAAAAGCCGGGGACCTCCTTGCGCGAAGCCATCATTCAGGCCGGTAAAATCCGCATGACCCCTGTTATGCTTACCGCCTTTTCAACCATACTTGGCTTAATTCCATTGGCTGTTGGGTTGAATATCGACTTCGGCACCTTATTCAGTGAGCTGAATCCGCATATTTTCTTTGGTGGTGACAGTGTAGCCTTCTTTGGTCCCTTGAGCTGGACCATCATATTCGGTTTGGCCTTTGCAACTTTCCTCACGCTAATTTTGGTGCCCATCATGTATTACATCACTTATCGCAACCAAATCAGAAGAAAATTCATTGCGAGGAAACTAAAACGTCTGGCTTACCGTTAAGACTACATTCAACCCGTAAAAAATTGACATCCCGGCGATTCGCCGGTAGTTTTTCATAGGTTTAGTTTGGTTGACCCGCGCGCTGTGAAGCGTGCGGGTTTTTTTATGGACAAACTTCAAGACAATTAATCCGGCCAATTTGAACCGATATTCTACCATGAACAGGGTATTTTTATACATAATTACGGTATTTATCAAGCCTTTAGCTATAAAATATAAGAAATGAACCTACTTTTGCAGGCGAAGACTAAACCTGGTGAAAACGAATTTTAAAAGCTTTTGGCTCTGGCTTGGCTTACTCCTATTTATAGGTAGCAGTTGTAACCGCATCTTGTGTGTTCAGGGAGGTGGTATTAAAGAAAGTACCGAACGGGAAAGTTCTGGCTTTACAGGTATACAGTTGCGCTTTGATGGCCATGTCAACGTAAGTCAGGGCAATCGTACCGAAATCATCATCATCGCTCCGCCCCATATCCAACCACTCATCAAAACTGAGGTTGTTGAAGGCGAATTAGTCATCAGCACCACCAAATGTTTGTTAACCGCCGCCAAGGATGTCGATATTTTCGTAACTCTTCCGCGCCTGACCAACCTGAAAGTTGTTGGTGACGGACAAATAAACGGGCTTAATAAGTTCACCGCTGTAGATTTGGATGTGCAAATTGAAGGTGGCGGCAAGATTAAATTACTCGCCGACTTGTCATCGGTGGAGATTAAGATGAACGGCAGCGGCCTCGTTCATCTAGCCGGCAAAACGGAGAGCAATTATATGGAAATCAAAGGCAGTGGTAAGCTCCAGCTTTTTGAGTTGAATAGTGACTTTACCTATATCGACTTAGACGGTCCCGCCAACATTGAGGTAAATACCCGTAATAATTTAAACATTCGCGCAAATGGCAACGGCGAAATCATGTACAAAGGCAAACCTGCCGTTGAGCATCGTTTTTTGGGTAATGCCAAGCTCATCGACATGAATTAAAAACTCAAAAGTCCCGGTTTATGATTAAACCGGGACTTTTTTATCTTTTAGGACCCAACTGAAGCTTTATTTCAGAAAATCGACAACTGCCTGATTAAAAGCTGTGGCAGCTTCGAATTGAACGAAGTGTCCAACCTGAGGCAATAATACCAACGTATGATGCGGGATATATTTAGCCGCTGCAGCTATACTGGCTGTGGTACCGCCATTCAGAAAACGATTGGGTATCAGTTGATCATTGGCACCAAAAACCACGAGCACCGGCATTTTTAGTTCCGGTAAACGATGAAATACGGTTTCATTCACCATGCCTTGCACCCCTTTGGGGATGATGTAACAATACCAATCGAAATCTACAGCTGTCCGTATGGCCAGGCGGTCGCGTATCATAAAATTTGCCTCGTCCGGAAAATTGTAGAAGTTGCTGTGGTAGTTTTGCACTATGGCTTTGGCGGGGGTAAGTTTGGTTCCTCGAGCCGTGACCACATCCCGGAACCAGGCTTTTTCGCCTGCATCGAAGGTTTCGAAACCAGCCGGAGCAGCGAGTATGAGCTTGTTTATCCTTTCAGGCGCCAGCAATGCAGCCATAATAGCTATCTGGCCACCCATGGAATGACCGGTCAGCGTGAAAGTTTTCAGCCCAAGTTTATCTGCAAAACTCAGGACAATGCGTGCATTATAAACCATGCCGCCATCGTACTCTCCTTTGGCCGACTTACCATATCCCGGCAAATCGATAGCAATGCAGCGATAATTTTTGGATAATTCAGCCAATTGTTTTTTCCAGGCCGGCGCATAGGATCCTAAACCATGGATAAAGATGATAGTTGGTGCATCAAGAGGCCCCTCGTCCATGTAGGCGAGTTGATGTATCTCATCCAGTTGTAACTTCTTAACACTAAATGGATACTCCAGCTCTTCCATGGCTTGCAGCGGTTGGTGACTGAATGGACGGGCACAGCCCACCAACAGCAAGGCAACAAATACACTAAATCGTAAAATATTCATAAGGCGGCGCTTAAAAAATTAACCAGCGATAAACCATCAAAACCATCCATGGATCCACCGGGCGACTGGTTTGGTTACCATTCATCAAGGGCGAATCATAAAAATTACCCAAACTCAAATAAGCTGCATGAAGCTCCATATCCATAAATACTTTCGGCACATACCGCAACTTAAAGTTGACCTCCGTTCCCAGAACTTTACCTCCCCCGGCGGGTGTAGCATTCGACATGGCATAAGCCATACCTACTTTGGCATCCAGCTTATTGGGTTTAAAGGAACGATGGTAGTTGAAGGTACCGCCGAGCAAACCATAACCGGCATTGGAAATGTCGTTTACTGCCGAAACAAAACGGTTGACCACATTACCATGGGTAAAGAGCAAATAGGCCCCATGATTAATAAATATCGCTGCAGGCGTGCCCCAGGTATTACCGGTGATTACCCCGTTATAGACCCGGTTGTTCTGATTTTTATCTCCGCTGGTAAAAATCAGGTCTGTCATAACCACATCTTCATTGGTTTGACCATATTTATAGCCTGAGCGAAGATTGGCTCCCACACCCCTGATGCTGAATAATCGACTATTGTTGTCGGCCTGCCTGATTTGGCCGAAATTGCTGTTCACATAGCCCGAAACCAGCCAGCGGCCGGTATGAAAACCGGCATTGTAAGAACCATTGGTTCCCAGCCAAAAAACATCGGCCTTAAAAGGAGTTGCTCCCAGGGCAAAACGATACGCCCCGTTCATTTCGGCCAAAGAAGAGCCTGGACCATTGCCAATAGCGCCTCCCTGCCCATTGGCACGATCGGAAACATACCAAAACGACAAAGCTTGGGTCCAGCGTTTGGTAAAATCTCTTTCGTAACTCGCCATTGTCAGGGTCACATCATCGTTGAGGTGAATATTATTTTCATAGAGCTGATAAAAGCCCAGACTATACCGTTCAAAATCCAGATCACGGCGAATATTTATACCAACCCCATCAGTACCCCAATAACTTAGTCGGTAACCCGTACTCATCAATTCATCAAAAAGTACCCGATAAGGATTAGCGGGGTTATCGAACATTCGCTGTAAGCCTAGGTTAATGAACCAGCCATTTCCGGGGATAAATTCAAGCTCCACATTTTGGGTCTGCAAATTCACCATATCACCGGCTATGGCAGCCCCTTGATTCCCGGCGGCACCATAACTGTTATCCCCCCAGGTCCAGTCGATTTCGAAAGAAGTTCGCAGCAGCACCTTGCCATCGAGTAGCCGAGGTTTGTAAATAAAAAAAGGCAACAACCGCTGCTCGAAATAACTCGAACGACCTTTGTGAGTCGTAGAGGTATTGGAGCCAAACATGCGACCAATAACTTGGCCTTGAAAAAAAGGCTGTGTAACCTGGAGGTTGTTATTCACCCATTGATTATAGAACAATGCGAATACCTGGAGTTCTTTCTCCTCTTTTTGAGGTACTGGCCGGTCGAGCCATTGAATGCCATTGCCGGTATTGTCTTGGGCATAAACCGACAGGCCGAACAGCAACAGCCCCATTCCGAATCCTAGTCTTTTTACCATAACCGCTGAGCTAAAACAAAGGTGGCGGAATGTATCCGCCACCTTTTTTCATTTGAGTTAAATTAAAGTTTTCTGAATTTCTGCAAATTCCAGCCAGGCTGTAAACCAGGGCCTGCTGTTGTTCCAAAGCCGGTTGCCGGCGTTGGACCGGTAAATCCGGTCAAGGTTGGATTGGTTTGTAACACCTCATAGTACATACTGTCGGGACTGGCCGTATAGACCTCAAAGATACCCTCAGAAGTTACTGCCGAAGGGGAAGACTGGTTTAAGGTAATGGTATAGATGTTACCCACATTCGACTTCGTGGCGGTCCATGTACCCGAAAAGACGAGTGCAGTACCGGCTGTATCGAAACTTTTTACCTCATAGGTGTTATTGGCACTGAAGCTGGCCCAGATCGAATCGGAATTCACCGGTGGAAAGCGAAGTAAAAAAGCAATATCCGCACCTACCGATTTCCAGTTACCCACAATTGGGTTGGCAGCCGGTGTTGGGGTTGGTGTTGTTGTATCATCATCTTTTTCACAAGCAGTGAAAGTGAATACCATAGCCATGGCCAGGATGAACAGGGAAAATGTTGTTTTTTTCATAGAAAATAGCTTGTTTATTAAGTTTACATTAAGCTACGGCTAAGGTTTTGACTTTAATTTTTTTAGAATGGCTTGTTTAAGGTCGACTTAAAGGTGAATATGGAAAATTTCAATATTATAATCCTGTATTTCAGGATTTTACACCCTTATCTATTAATATCGACTTAAGCTTTTCTACTACTTCGGGTGCCCATCTTTTAATTTCCTCTGCCAATTGAATTAATTGTGCTTTCCGGTGCTGGTCGGTTGCTACTGTAAATGCGGCTTCCTGAAGTTGCTGTAATAATTCTTCTTGTTCCATGCGACCTTCTCTGAATAAAGCCAGGGCATAATACCAACTCAATGCCGGCAGATAGTGCTGCCGTTTGCGGTATTGTTGTTCCTTTTCCATCAGCTTGTTTAAGCGTACCACCCGGATAAGTTTGGAATACTTATGCTGAAATAACAGGGCTTGCAGATAGCTGCTGAATAAAAGGTGCCAACGTTGTTCAAAAACCTGCTCTTTATAGGCATTCAGGAAATTTTCAGCATACTTCTCCCCTTCATGTGGCTGATCGGTTTCATTTAAACAGCGCACAAACAGCGCTACAAATCCTGTTCGGTTATGGAAATTATTGTAGTGTTTGAGCTCCGGAAAAGCCTGGCGCATCAATTCCAACGCCGCTTTTGGTTTGTTTTGCCGGAGCAGAATGGCGCTTAGGTTGTTGATATAATAGATATAATCGGCATTACGACCCCGTATGGAGAGATAGCCGTAACTAGCTGCCTCCTCCAGTTGATCCAATTGAGCATGCAGCAGCAAACGATTGCTGTAATAATTGGCCAGTATACGTTTTGAATAAAATTGCCCTACTTCGAAAGCCTGCTCCAACTCGTCGTAAAAAGGAAGTAGCTGCTGATATGTTCGATAATTGTAATGCCAAAAGGTAAGTCGTACCAAAGCAAAATAGCGGTTGAGCCCGTCTAGTGCCTTATCGCGGAATACGTCTCCCAACCAGCTTGCCCAATCGCGGCTGGGAACTATGCCTTCCTTATAGGCTTGGGTAATTTCTGTACTGGCCTGATGTAAATCGGCATAAACCGATTGGGATTTTTTATAAGCAGCAGCATTTTTGGTTAACCAATCATTAACAAGCTGGTGTTCTCTGAACCGCATGCGTATGAGCAAATACTGGCGAAAATTCAGCATCAAGTCGTACAGCCTGACAAAATAATAGGCGGAAGCCGGATATTTCAACAAGGCCAGCAGCTGCTTTTCGGTTTCAGCATCGACAGTATCCGTCATAATGCGGCTGTCCAATTGATTGATATGCTCAAAACTTTGATCTACATCAATTGCCGCAAGTTTGTGTTTAACCCATTGAATGAGAGCGAAATATTTGCGCTTGTCGATGGCAGGATTAAAGTTCACCGACTTATTATGCACGACCCTGGCAACCATCAGTTCGAGTATACTTTTGTTCTCCTCGTCCTGAAACTGATGAATATCATTCAAATAGCGCAATTCATGTGGCAGCAATACGGCCACAAATTGTTGAAAGACCTGGAGTTTGGGCTTCATAGCTATTGTCCGCTGTCGAGATACAAAATAGCACGTTCGAGCATGCTATCGTAGCCCTGGGCAGCCTGAGCGGCATCCAAATCTACCTGGATATGCGGTGGTACGCCCGATTCCCAATTGTAACGTTGGCCGGATGCATCGGTTTCAGGACTAAGACTTTGGGAGACCGAAAAACGATAAGTCCAGCCATTAGGCAACTCGCCGCCGTTTGGTACGCCAAGGCCGCCACCGGTGGTGTCGCCTATCAAACGCACCTGGGGTAGCGCCCGCATATGCAGACAAAACATGGAGCTGGCACTATAGCTGTTGCGATTGATGAGTATCGCCAGTTTGCCTGTGTATTTAAGGGGCGATGTTGCTGGAATTACTTTAACAGCAAGCTCTGGACCAAAATCATCGGGTTTTGGTCCGTTTTTCAATCGACTATAATAACCAATTCGCTCTACATCAGTAAAACGACCGGCCAATGAATGGGCATTTTGGATAGAACCGCCACCATTCGAGCGCAAATCGAGTATTACCCCATCTACATCCAACATTTTTTCCATGACAAAATTCAGCTCAGTCCCACTGAAGCCGTTCATAAAGGAGCGGTAGCTGATCAGTCCGAATCGTTTTCCTAAAGTATCAAGCACCGTATGCTGAAAAGGGCCTGTTATATAATACTTGTTGATATCACGCAGCAGATAACGTTCCTGGAGTAAACGACCATCATAATTTTGAGGTCGCCCTAAAAAGACAGGATAATAAACCGAATAGGTAAACGGACTCGACAGATTTACATGACCATCGCGTAGTTCATTCAGCATCTCTGCCAATACACGGAACAAAGCCTCCTGCGACATCTCAGGACGTATTCTGGGACTATAATTGGCATACACTGTATCCCAATTCACGCCTTTGTACTCCAAAAAGCTGTATTTAGTGCGGACTTCTTCCCACAGATAATCGAAGTTAGCCCGGGGAGAGGCATTGGGCTGCTCACCTAAAAATGCCTTGGTACAGCTTACAAGTCCGGCAAGCAAAAGCAGAAATAAGGCTGTCTTTTTCATCGGCGTTGTTCAGGGTGTGTGTCTAGTTTAATGCGTAAGCCAACCAAAAGCTGGCTATTGGCTGAGCGAGTAGCCTGGTTGTTTTGTTCGTAAGCATAGCCCGTCCATTGCCACTGCAAACTCAATGCATTCCCATTCTTCAGAAAATAATGGGCATACAACTGATTTTTGAGGTAGAGATAATTGCCTGCCAGGGTAACATTCAGATTCTCCTTTAAATCCTGCCTTATGCCTGCATTAGGGTCATTACCGAGGGTATTGTGCAGCCCGATATAAGGTGTACGCAGATGTGCGGCTACGACCGGCAACTCCAATTGCCAGCCAATACGTATCGGTCGATAGGCAGCTCGGGTATATTTAAAAATCCAAAAACGATAGGTTTTGTCGGATTTCAGTCGAAATGGAAATTCCAATCGGCTTACCCCTCCCAAGCCAAGCATGGCATCGTAACCCAGGCTGCCATTTTCCAGCGCAGCATTATCTCTGATTTGCATATAGGCTTGCGTACCATAGCCGGCATACCATTGTAGCCGACCGAGAGCTGCTTTCACACGCCAAAGCCGGGCACTGTTGGCCTGAAAACCATAACAATCGGCCACATTTAATCCTAAACGACTGCTTTGTTGATTGGTGACCATACCCGAATAAAATTGTATTTCGGTACTATATATTTTTTTTAGCTGTATACGTTCATAGCCAACTCCCATACCCCAACCTTTGCCCAAATAGGCCCTGGGTGATTGTACTTCATCTTTAAAACCCATAAAGGCCGGTCCATTATTGAGCTGCAGACTTCGGTTAGCTATAGCTTTGTTTTTAGCCCACCACGGTGTGCTCGCCTGCAAGCTGCCGGCTGAAAACAAACCAACCAGAAACAGCAGCAAGAACCAGTGGGATGTATTGGGCTTTATCATAGGCTTGTTTTAGGAGTTTTGCTTAAAGCGGGTTCCTTTGGCAAGGAGGATTTCCAATATGGTTTTCCTCAAATCGTCGGGGTTAAACGGCTTTACCACCACAGCATCCACACCAGCACCGAAGGCATCGTGCTCAACCTCTTTAGGTAAACTTGCAGTCAAGGCGATGATTGCAACCTGCTCACCGCGCGCACGCAATTGGCGGGTAGCCTCATAGCCATCCATAACCGGCATATGTAAATCCATAAGGACAAGTCCGTGTTTCTGTGCATCCATTTGCATGAGGGCTTCAGCACCATTGGTAGCTACTTCAATTACAGCACCCCAACGCTGTAAAAATGCCTTGGCAACCATGACGTTCAACGCATTGTCTTCTACCAATAATATTTCCAAGCCCTGTAATGGCTTGCCTTGCTGGTCATCCTCCAGATAATCCAGTCTCTCCTCGTTTGGATCGGCTACCTCTTCGTCGCTTTCAGTCAGCCAGATGTCAAAATAAAAGCGTGAGCCTTTATCTTCTTCACTCTCCAGCAACAATTGTGTCCCTTGGTATTCGAGTATACGCCGGGCAATCGATAAGCCTAATCCGGTTCCGCCAAAACTCCGTGAGGTTGATGAATCGGCTTGGGTAAATCGCTCAAAAATCAGTTGCTGCTTACTGGCGGCAATGCCAATACCACTATCTATCACCTCAAATCGGACACAACATTTTTGCTCTTCCTTCGCTACCAAACTTACCCGAAGGCGTACTGAGCCTACTTTGGTAAATTTAATGGCATTGTGCAGCAGATTTACCAACACTTGGCTGAGGCGAGTGGGATCGGTGAGCAGTTTTTTATGAAACCGATGTTCTATTTCAATCTGCATTTCCAGGCCTTTCTCGTCGCCTTGTGACCGTAGCCCCAGGAAGATATTTTTACTCAAGGCGGCAATGTCCACAGGTATCGATTCCACGCTGATTTTACCGGCTTCTATTTTGTTATAATCGAGAATGTCGTTGACGATGCTCAACAAATTTCTGGCAGCAAAAAGCAAAACGTTCAGCTGTTCGTATTGGTCAGCGCGCGGTTTGTCTTTCAACAGAATATGGGTCATGCCGATGACCGAATTCAAGGGCGTTCTGATTTCATGGCTCATGGTACTCAGAAACTCCGACTTGGCCCGCAACGCTTTCTCTGCATCCCGACGTGCGATATTCAATTGCTCTGCAAACCGATAACTAAGTATCAACGACTGTAAGAAAAAAAATAGAATATAACCAATAAACAAAATAACCCTGTCGAGCATAAGTACGCCGAAATACTGAAAATTAATCAGTAACATCACCACTAAGACCACAGCTGTGCTCCACAAGGCATAACCAGAACCCAGAATTTTGTTTCGATAAGCCTTCAGATATACCCAAAAAATATAGAAGGTAAAGGCAAACATCAAAGTCAGATAGGCATTGATGGTCTGGGTAAAAACCACCGGTGGCGACAATAATACCAAAGCGGCAAGTCCACCATTAATAAAAACAGCCAGTCGCACTACCCAACCATCGGTTTCTTTCGGGTAAAGCCGGAGTGTATAAAAACAAAAAAACAGTATGCTAATGAAAAGCGTAAAGTACTCCAGCCTGACGGTGATATGCCAGCTTAAATCTGGTAAAAGCTGATGTAAAACATAATTATTTGTACCAACGATACGATAGGTATAGGACAAACAAAACAAGGCGAAGAATAAAATCACTTTATCATACCGGCCAAATCGATATAAACCCAGAAAAAACAGGCCACCCATCAACAAACAGCCAAATAAAATCAGATCGTAGGCATTATCTAATCTTTTTTTTCTTGCTAAGCTTGTCAAATCACCTATCCTAATCGGCTTATATGGCCCACCTTTGGAATGCCAGAAATTAGCAATATGCAGCACAATATGCAAGCTGTCTTCATCGGCCTTTAAAGGCAAAAGTTTTCGTTCCCAGCGTGGAATGGCTCTACTTTCTATGCTATCAGGCCTACCATTTTGTAAAACTAACTTTCCGTTGATGTAAAGCGCATAACTTGAGTATACATCCGGCATCGATAAAGCCAGGCTTTTTTTACCCGGTTGAAGCAGGACTGTCAGTTGATAGCTTGCAAACCCCTGCGCTTTTAATGCCTGACCGTCTAAAACGAGTTTATTCCACCGCATTGGAAATGGCACCAAGGCAGCTTGCGGTTGGGGTGGTAAAGCAGGATCAATCAGTTCGTTCCAGAAAAAGCGCCAGTTGCCGTCGAGATTGATGGCTGAATCATTCAGATTAATGGCGCGTAAATCTGCCAATCCATCCCTGGTCACTTGCCCACTCAGTGTTTTGCCAAACAAGACGCTTACCAGCAGCAGTAACAACCAAGTACGAAATAGAGCCATCTGGTACGGAAAAACAATCAAACGCCGAAAGAACAGCTAATATCCAAAATTATATACGCTCTTTCTGCAACATTTTTCGCATGGCAGGAAGAATTACTAAGGCAAGGGGCTGCCTACAGCTACAGCACAATCATGCCCGGGCTGACCATGTTCCGGATTTAGCCGTTTGCCACCACTACTTGCTGGTGCCGGGTTGTTGCGTTCGGTAGTCGGGGCAGCCTGGGTAGCCGGTAATGTTTGATCTTGCGCTGTATTTAGCTGGGTGGTAATTTCATTTGAATTACCGATGGGTGCATTTAATGGCGAGCCCACCGGAATATCACAACGGTGGCCGGGTTGACCGTGCTCCGGGTTCAAGGCGGTATTACCCATGGAAGCAGCCGGTTGTGGTGACTGTATAGGCTGCTCAGGTACCATCATGGGCGCATCGCCCGAAGCATTTCCCTGGTTACCGATAACAGGTGCAGGTTTATAGGTATTGGCAGGTTGTGTATTGCAGGCCGTAATAAACAAGGCTGTAAAGGAAAGAAGTAGAAGAGACTTTTGCATTTGATTCGTTTCAGTTGTACAAGTTAAGTGCTTTATCACCAAAAAAGTGCCCAAACCGTCGATCTTCTTGCCAATCAATTAAACTAACTTTTTACGGTCCAGCTTACCGGAATCGTTTTTAGGTATTTCATCCACAAAAACAAAGGACTTGGGGACCTTAAATTTTGCCAGCTCTCCAATACAATAAGCTTTCAACTGATCAGCCGTTAAAGTTGCCTCTTTTTTCAGTACAATAAATGCTTTGCCGACCTCTCCCCACTTTTCATCAGCTACACCAATCACCACGGCTTCACTGATGGCAGGATGGGTCAACAAATACTTCTCAATTTCGGCCGGGTAAACATTTTCGCCACCGCTTATAAACATATTTTTGAGTCGGTCGACCACATACAGATATCCTTCCTCATCCCTTCTCAAAAGGTCACCCGTATGAAACCAACCAGCCGTAATGGCTTTGGCCGTAGCCTCAGGCTGATTCCAATATCCTGGCGTGACCACATTTCCTTTCAGCCACAGCTCGCCGGTTCCGGCCCCGCTTACAATGGATCCATCTGCATCAACCAGTTGGGTTTCGAGATAAAAATTAGGGAAACCAATAGAGCCTATTTTTCGGATCGCATCTTCCTGGGGTAGAGAGGTGACATTGGGGCCCACTTCGGTAAGTCCATAACCTTGCCGAATGGGTACACCCTTTTTATTCCATGCCTCAATAACCGGTATGGGCAATGCCTCGCCTCCTACAATAAAATAACGCAAATGGCTTAAATCAGTGCTGTTGAATGTCTCGCATTCACTCAACATTTTAATCATGGTAGGTACCACCATAAAGACATTTATTTGCTCCTTTTCGAGCAGCGACATCACCAAATCCGGTTCGAAATGCGGCAAAAGGATGATGCTTGCACCAAAATGAAGAAAAGGGGTAGTCAGCACATTCCATCCACCAGTATGAAAGGGTGGCATACACATCAAAGTGCGATCGTTGCAGCTTATTTGTAGCCGTAAAGCAGTATTCAGGCTATTCCAAACCAGCATTTTATGGGTATACAGTGCCCCTTTGGGAAAACCCGTAGTGCCACTGGTGTAAAGGATAAAAATGGGGTCATCCTCACTTAAGGCTACTGAACTGAAATCAACCGACAATGCTGCATTAGCCATAATTTTACTGATTTCCCCGAACGCCCACCAGCCAATGCCCTGGGCTTGAGGTGCTTCTTCGAGCAGTGTTTTGAATTTAGGACTGAACAACAGCAGCGCAGGTGCAGCATCCCCGAGCAGGTAGTCAATCTCCCGGGAAGCTAAACGGTAATTCAAGGGAACAAGCACGATGCCCGTTTTTTGGGCAGCGGCAAACAATACAATATACTCCAAACTAAATTCGGCCAGTATAGCCAAACGATCGCCCCGGTTGATACCACGGCTGGTTAATGCCAGAGCAACCCGACAAGCAGCAGCATCCAATTCGGCATAAGTCATTTGCCGACTGCTAAGTGCCTCTTTTACTGCCAATTGGCGGGGACTGTACAAACGCCACTTGGCAGACCAATCAAATTCGCTAGTCATAATTTGGTTCTTCTAGATAAGAGATACAATATTCCAGCGGTTAAGAGACTCGCCGATATCGCCAATGCTGCCGGAATGGCCGGATTTTTAACTTCGGCCTGCATATAAGGTGTAAGTTCTCCGTAATAAACGCCAAAATGCACCAGTAAGGCCAGCAAAGAAGCAGGAGCAACAACTTTTAAACTGGCACGAGGTAAAAACATCCCGAACAACACCGGTACAAAAGCCGCAGCGAAATAAGCATAAACCCCATGCTGAGCAAAAATTGCTACGCTTAAATTAGGTGCTATTAGCTGCTGATAGCTAAAATAACCACTTACTAGCGCCAGTATCACAATAACCATTCTATTGACCCCTATCCGGCGGCTATCTGATTTATTCGCCAGCTTCGGTAAAAAAGCAGGGAGCAAATCGTTGGAGACAGTCGTACTCAACGACTGAATTAATCCTTCCAAGGTGGAGATACCGGCTGAGATTAAGCCAAGCACAACCACCAAACTTATCCAAACCGGAAATTCTGCCACCACATAAGTGGATAAAATAGCATCGGCTTTGATCGGCAGACCATCGAAGGTCAGCCTGGGGAACATTAAACGAGCATACAAACCGGTAAATACTACCGAAAAAAAGATGAATTCAACAATTACAGCAACGGTTAGAAAACGGTTAACATCCTTTTCTTCTTTCAGCAAAAGCGCTTTGGTGATGATGTGTGGTTGGCAAACAATGGCAATGCCGATCATGAATTGCGCAAAACCTATCTCAAACCAATCCCGGAAAAGCACACTTTGGGCATTGGTTGGAGCAACCAAAACAGGATCAATTGTTTTGAGTTTGGCTAAAAATCCTTTCACTCCTTCACTAAAATGTTCGTAGCCCGAGCCCAACAATATAAAAGCTATAATTAACATCAGTACAGCTTGAATTAAATTGGTATACACCATACTATTGGCTCCACCAAACATCATATAACCAAAAACAAAAATTACAATGCCAATTAAAACTGTTGTAGGCGACAGATTAAGTGATTTGGAGACAATTTGAGTCAATCCAACATTTATCAATACAATAAATGTTATCAGTAACAAGGCCAGTATCGCAAAAAAGAGGGCGTAATTTTTACTTTCATAGCGACTACCCATCCATTGGGCAAGACTGAGGGCTTTAACCGTTTGGCCATACTTTCGAAAACCCTTGCTTAGTACCACCAGGGAAATCAAGGCAGCTATAGGCATCACAACACCATAACTGAGTACCCCGCTCAGTCCGTACATCGCAATAAAACCCGGGTTGATTATAAATGTAGCTGCACTTGTCATACTTGCAGCTAAAGCCAAACCCACTGCTACCGGTGAAAAGGTCACGTTGCCAACCGCATAATCCGACAGGCTTTTAATTTTTAAGGCAGCCCTAACAACAATAAGCAAGGTTACGGCCATATATAGACTAATCAGGATGTAGCTGGCTGTTACCATGCTTTACGCCTTCAAAAAATTACGTACATGAGCAATAAATAAATCTGGCTGTTCAATAAACGGACTATGAGCAGTTCCGGCCATAACCAACTCTTCATATGCTCCACCCAGCTTTTTACGCTCTTCGAGTACAAAGCGGGTTTGCATGAGCATGGGTTGAGCAGGATATACCTCTTCTCCCGGATAATTGGGTACATAGCCCAATTTGCCTAAAGTGCCGAAATCGAACAGGCTGTTATCACTTACGATTAAATCATCAGAACCACGCAGCCACAAAATGGGTATATGCGTAGTTTTTTGAACAAACTGATTAACACCATCATCCAAATACTTCGGTGAAGACGCATTTATCGGACCCCATTTCCCGGGAGCAACAAAGGGATAGTTTGGAGAGCTGACAAAATCACCGGGATAACGTTCCGGGCCAATTTTTTCGGATAAAACACCCTCCAGCAATTCCTCCTCCCAATGTGGCACAAAAGGCGGTTTCCAGTAAAAACTATTCATCACCACGCGTGGACTTGCCTGAGGATTATCACTGCTTTTGTCTTGAGCGGCAATGAGCCGGGCAAATTCCGGATTTACGATACCCCCACCTGAGCCTGCAAAATCCGCAAAACAAGGCGTACCCTTTTCATCTTTTGTCCCGCCAAAACCATAAGGCGATGCCGGATTTACCAGTATAGCTTTCACAAATCGTTGAGGCGCTGAAGCCAATAAAGGCCAAATAATTCCACCTCCCAATGAATGCCCCACTACCGTGCATTTTTCTATGCCAAAATGGTCGAGTAATTCCAATAAATCAGCGACAAAATCACCAAATCCCTGCTCGGCATGGATTAAAAGATCTTCGGTTTGACCGTAACCTCGTAAATCAGGTGCCAGACAAAAATGAGTCGCCGAGAACTTCAATACCATCTCTTTCCAAAATACGGCAGAAGAAGCATTGCCATGAATGAACAACATGGCGGGTTGATCAGCTTCACCTGCCATCAGGAGATGCTGCTGTATTCGTTTGGTTTTGACTGCTACCGAAATCATACTACTGAATGCGTTGAATTAGAAACGAAATGCTGCGGCAGCGAAAGCGAGACCGCCACCACTACCAATGAGAAAAATGAGGTCGCCTTTTTTGATTTTGCCACTTCTTGCAGCAATATCAAGGGCCATAGGGATGGCTGCAGAGCCGGTATACCCATGTTTTTGCATGATGTAGGTTGCCCGATCATGAGTTAAATCCAATATATCGAGCGTCGCCCAAATGCTGTTGATGTTTATTTGGGTTATAAAAAACTGGTCAATTTCTGCAGGCGATACCCCCAATCTATGGCATAGCGACAGGGTCATTTCACTCCAATAACTTGGGTTAAGTTCCTTGGGAAACTTATGAACAAACTTGAGTAATTGATCTTGCCTGGCAACGACCTCTGCCGTAATGGGTTGATTTGTACCTCCGGCATAAATACCCATCCAATCGGCATACTGTCCTTCGGTACGTAGTTCGCTCGCTAAAAACCCACTTTCGGTGTTTTTTTCAGCACGCAACACTACTGCGCCAGCGCCATCGGCAAAAAGTGTGACTGTTTTTTTATCTTGCATATTGAGGTATTTGCTCATGGCATATGCCCCAATTACAAGTATATGGCGGTAGCGTTCGTCGGCCTGGATGTATTTAGCGGCGACATCCAAGGCGGTTACAAAACCGGCACAGGCGGTGTTCAAATCAAAAGTGCCGGCGTTTTTGGCACCGAGCCTGTATTGAACAATGGCTGCAGTGGCAGGTGAGATATATTCAGGGGTGTCGGTTGCAACGATTATCAAATCTATTTCCCCAGCCGAAATGACCGCAGCAGATAAGGCTTTCAGCGCGGCAGAAACGCATAAATCTGCTGTCGATTCATCAGCTGCACACCAACGTCTTTCCTCGATATGTACATGCTCCCTGAGCCAGCTGTCTACATCTTCGCCCAGCAAATCATTAAAAAACTGGTTGGTGACTATACGTTCCGGCACATAATGACCGGTTCCTGCAATTACAGCTCTCCGCATAATTTTAAAGACTTAAGGCGCCATCTACACTAATGCAGGTGCCACTGATATAGGATGCCTCATCGGAGGCCAGAAAGCAGTAGATATTGGCGATATCTTCAGGTGTTCCTAGTCGGTTCAGCGGTGTTTTAGCTTTCATCATTCCGATGATTTTCTCCGGCATGGCAGCTACCATTTCGGTCGCGATAAAACCTGGAGCTACTGCATTTACCAATATTCCCTTTTTGCCAAATTCCCGCGCCCAGGTTTTGGTCATGCCTATAACACCGGCTTTGGTGGCTACATAATTGGTTTGTCCGAAATTGCCATACAAACCTACCACCGATGAAGTATTGATAATCCGACCCTGACCCTGCTCAACCATATAAGGTGTGATTGCTTTGGCGCAATTAAATACCCCGGTGAGATTTACATCTAGAACCTGCTGCCATTGTTCTTCCGTCATTTTTGCCAAGGTAGCATCGCGGGTAATACCGGCATTGTTGACCAGAATATCTATCCGACCATAATTTTGCTGCACAGCCGCCGCCGCTTCAAGTACCAAACTAAGTTTGGTGGTATCAACCCGGCTATATTGATGTCCCGGCGAAATAGCTAAAAGTTCAGTGTGTGTAGCTTTCCCTTGCTCATCCTGCACATCCCAAATCACCACTTTTGCACCCTCAGCTGCAAATTTTAGGGCCGCTGCTTTACCTATGCCATTCGCACCACCTGTGATGATGGCCACCCTGCCACTTAATCGATTCATCATATCCTTGTTCTTTGAAGCAAGTTAAGCTTTAGGGCTACCAAGTGATGCAAAGTCGGCGCAAGTCGGAATACGACTTAAGATATATTTACGACTATCAACTATCGTAATATACTCATTCAATGCGACTTATACCCATAATAACTTAACCCGACTTTCAAAATAGACCTCTCCGAACAGCTGACTACCAATAAATTCTAATCACAAGTCAAGGGTCAAGCATCGGATTGTATTGAATTAGGCTAAGTCGGTACAAAAACAATCTCCAATTCAAAAAAAAATTCGCTAAAAAACCAGCAAATCAGCCTTGAAACGCAACATTAACATTTCATTTGGAAGTATTAACCCATCCTTAACCAGAAGAGATACAACCCCTGCGCAACTTTGTGCGTCATCTATCACGTAGCCCAACTACACTGACCCAATTAGACCCTAAGCCCCTACGCCATGAGAACATTATTTGCTTTACTCCTGCTGTTATCCTTCAGCATTCAAAACAGCTTTGCCGGCGGTACACTCAACGCCGAAGACGTGAGTGTCAAAAAAATGTGGACCAAAATCCAAAAAGAAATACGCATTCCGGCTAAAGTAATCAGCATGCATGAAGGTGAGAAGCCCGAAGTTCATTTCACTTTCGACGAGTTTGGAAATCTGCGAGTGCTGGAGGTAGAAAATGCCTCTCCTTTCCTAGAAAAACAGCTCATAACAAGTTTTGAGAACATAAAAAATGCTGGTACACCTTTGTTAAGCGGGCAACGCTTCTCCATTCAATTGAAATTGCAATAGATTTTTTTCATAGATCAGATTTCGCTTTGGCGGACCAGTCGGGAGATAGGTCCGCTTTTTTTTGCTCAAAAAAAAACCCCGCTAGGCGCGGGGCAATCATTTAATGTGGTTCCTTGGTGTAGTAGGTCAGTGCAAACACAAAACCTCCCAAAGCCAATACTGCGAAAATAATCCAGCCAATCATATGATAAGTTTTGCAGCTAAGGTAAGTCAAGCCATTGGCTTATGCAAACGCTGAGCAAGCCGGAACTAGATGAGAACCGACTTCCGAATTGTCCATCGAACAAAGTACCAGCCCAAACCGACGAGCAACATAGCGCTGGCAGCGATATAGGAGTACAGCCAATTGTCGGTATCGGCAGGCATATATTTCACCGATACAAAAGCTATGGCACCTACGAAAAGCAGCAATCGCGTACGTAGGGCAGTTGAACCCTTCTCGAAACGATTTGTGGCTTTATAAATCAACAGCAGGCCTAAACCCAAAGTCAACAGGGGCATAAACCATAACTGCCCTTGGTAAGCTGTCTCAGAATTATCTAACAAACGAACCAGCAACACGATTACTGTAATGACCAGGTTCCAGACACCCAGTGCCTTTAAATCGATACCATTTTTAAACATAAGACAATTATATCTCATTCCAGCCAGCCAAACAAACTGAATTTTATAAGCGCTTTAAGGTGAGGAGTTATTCCCCAGTTTGTGGTTTTTTACCTCAGCAAAAGCAAAGAGCAATTGTTTTTCATTTAAAGTAGAGCAGTTTAAAACTTTGGCACGAACTTGATGTTTATACACCTGAAATACAGCATACCATACGGTTTGTTGCAAGTACAAAGCTGAGAAGCAGCTTTTCATAGGTTTAGTTTGGTTGACCCCGTTGCTGTGAAGTAGCGGGGTTTTGTTTTGGATATCAGCGTTGCAAACTTTAGGTTAGCAGACTAATTAATAACAAATGAAACGAATACTACTTGTTGAAGACGATTTACTCTTTTCTGAGTTGCTCCAGCAGTATCTCACGAAAAAAGGCTTCGAAGTAGTAGCCGTCAGCACCGGAAAGCAAGCCGAAAAATGGCTGGAAGCCAAACTCCCTGATTTGATGTTGCTCGACTACCGGCTGCCCGACACTACCGGTTTGTTAGTACTGAACAAAGTGAAAAAAGAGATACCGGCTCTGCCTGTAATTCTCATGACAGCTTATTCTGATATCCGTCTTGCCATTGAAGCTTTAAAAATGGGTGCGGCAGATTATATCATCAAGCCCATTCAACAGGAAGAACTTTTGCACAGCATTGAACATGCTTTAAGTCGGCCGCATCAAACGAATACAACGACAGAGCCGGTAGCCCAGCCCATTGCCGCACCAACTTTTGTAGCAGGCCGCTCGGCTAAGGCAATAGAAGTACAGGAGATGTTGGGATTGGTTGCCGCAACCCCAATTTCCGTCATCTTGCTTGGGGAAAGCGGAACCGGAAAGGAATATGCTGCCAGATATATTCATCAAAACAGCAAAAGGGCCGACCAAAATTTTGTCGCCATGGATTGTGGCACTTTAACGGATGAACTGGCCGCCAGCGAACTATTTGGCCACGTAAAAGGTGCGTTTACAGGTGCACTAAGCGATAAAACAGGCGTATTTGAACATGCGGCCGGCGGCACCTTGTTTCTGGACGAAATAGGTAACTTATCCTACGATGTGCAGGTCATGCTGCTGCGGGTTTTGCAGGAAAAGCAGCTAAAAAGGCTGGGAGAACAAAAATTAAGGCCAGTAGATGTGCGTATCATTGTAGCGACGAATGAAGACCTGAAAACGGCCGTAAATAATGGCAACTTCAGGGAAGATTTATACCATCGCCTGAATGAGTTTTCAATTGTGCTGCCCCCACTGCGAGAAAGAAAAGCGGACATTTCACTCTTCATGCAACACTTTTTAGCACAGGCCAACCAGGAACTGGAAAAATCAATTCTGGGTTTTTCAGCTGAGGTCGTAGCTATTTTTGAAAATTATAATTGGCCCGGCAATCTCAGAGAATTCAGAAATATTATTAAAAGATGTGTCCTTTTGACACAGACTGAACTAGTAGAAAGTAAGGTTTTGCCCGATGAGATTAAAAATTTCCGCAACAATAGCCCAGGTTTCGATGCAAGTAAAGCCAGCAGCGATTTATACAGCAGGCGTGATGCCCAGGAAGAACAATTGATCCGTGAGGTGCTCGAAAAAGTAAAATATAATAAAAGTCGAGCAGCTTTACTTCTAAACATCGACCGCAAAACACTTTACACCAAGCTCAAAAAATATGGATTGGATTAAGGAATCTTTTCCAAAAAGGCACGACAAATCCTAATCAATCTTCTGGATTTAAAAGTTTCGCGCCAAGACCACCTATGCTCAGCTGCCTCCTTTTCCAATGCTCTAAATGCATTAACTACAACTAATTCGAACATGGCCAGCCTGCTGGTCAGTTGATGAACAACAGCATGGATTTCTGCAACATTTCCAACTGCAATACACTTTTCAAATTCTTCGAGTTGCGACAATATGGTTGTCTTGTATTTAGCTACATAGGCTGTTGACTCCTCGATGTTTCCCTCCAGGTAGTTCAGAATTTTTGAGTAGTTCTGAAATAATTCGGGCTGAATAGCCAACTGTTCTTCGTTTAGTAGTTGTAGTAATTCGCCCATATCGAATGGCTTATTCAGCAAACAGGAAAAAGTACTTCCCAATAGTTCCGAAGCTTCTGTTTCATGAATGGCTGCAGTCATCAAATAAAAAACACAATCTGGATCCTGCTCTTTCATGGTTTTCGCCATTTCAGCTCCCGATTGACCCGGAAGTCTGTAATCGGTTAGAACGACATCATAGCGGCCGGTTTCAAAAGCCAGAAGTGCCTCGGCAGGGGAGGAAAAACAGTTGATTTTAGCCAGTTTATTTTCTAATACCGCTTCAAGGAGCTCAATATTTAAAGCGTCATCATCAACTACCAACAATCGAATAGGCAAACGTTCATTGCCGGATATATTGGCTTCAATTTCGTTTTCTGCTGATTCAAATACGACGGGTAATGTCAAATAAAAACTGGTCCCGACCCCCGGCTCACTATCAAGTTCCAGTTGTCCTGCGAACTTGTCGACTATACCTTTAACCAGATGCAGTCCCAGACCAATACCGTCATTTAGCACATCTGACTTTTGCTTTTTCTGGGCATAAGGCTCAAAAATCACCGATATTTCCTCCTTAGTCATCCCTGGCCCGGTATCGGTAATAATAAACCTAAGACTTGATTCATTTTTGATGATTTCAAGACTAACACCCCCTTTAGCAGTGAATTTAATGGCATTATCGAGCAAATTAAACAACAGTTGACGTAATCGAAAAGGATCCGTGCTAAAGTGTAAATCTGCTTCAAACTCTGCTATTATTTCCCACGACAATTGTTTTTGAGCTGCCTTAGGCTCATAAATTTGGTTAAGTTCATCCAGTAAATCATTCAGCGAAATTTTGCTGTGATTTAATTCCAATTTATCGTTGGCAAGCTGGTTAAATTGCAGTAGCTGTCCCAGGAGAAAATTTAGCTGTGCTGCGGTTTGTTTTATTAAACCAATCCAACGAACTCTCCTTTCGGCCGCTGCTTCCGAGAGTTGATTGGCAAAGCCCGTCAGTGCCTGGAGCGGTGTTCTTAATTCATGTGAAATGCTACCCAGTAGTTCTTGCCTGGCAGCCAATAATTCAGCTACCTTTTTCTGTTCCTCTTCCAGTTGTTTTTGCCGAACAGCTGAAATTCCTAGAAGTCGTTTTAAAACGAGCATCAAAGCCAAACCCATTAACAAGCCGCAGGCACTGATGAGCGCCAACATATTGCCAGCCTGGCGTGCTATCAATATCGCCTCCCCACTTCTTGTCTGTTGCTCGGCCAGAAAACGTCCTTCTATGGTTTCTGTGAGGCGATTCAGTTGAATTTGTAATATTTGTCCACTTTCTCTGAGGGCAATTTCTTTACGCTGCACATTTACGGCTAATTTACTGTTGTAATTCCGGGCAGCTTCCAACAATTCTCTAACTTCTTCTCTCCGATCTGCTTGTAAAGGTTCTATTTGAAGCACACTATCGGTGAGCGAGATTTCTTCTCTGTTTTTAGGTGTGATTTCCTTCTTTTTCCCGCCAAAAAATTCTTTGAACTGTTGAATGAGATTTTTTTTGCCTTGCTCAACGATTGGATTCGTTTCTTCCTCATTGGCTGGTACTATAGGGACTTCTCTCCTTTGGATATACTTGTCAAGCCTAATGGTGATGGTAGAGTCAAGTTTGCCGGCTAAAACACCTTCCACTTCACGTAGCAATGACTCTGGCATGGCTGCTTCATTTTGAGCAAACTTCAATTGCACCAGGGCAGACAGTTGTTTGGTTCGCGCGTCTAATACGAGGCTCAGACTATCAGTAAGCGCTAAAAGCGATGTGTCAGCTACAAAACTATTTAATGTTACAAGTTGTGCTTTGATGTGTGTCGCGCTGGCTTCTATCTCTTTCAGAAAAATTACAGGAGAATCTCTGCCGCTGTAGCGGGAAGCGTTTTCGAGGGCGAGTAAATCTTCACGAATGTTTCTCAGTAATTCTAATTCATTTCGCTCGGCAGCCAGGGTAGCTATCGCTCTTTGCAGATTAATAAACCGGTTAATGCCAATGCCACCGATTAAAATGATGAGCAAGAGGGTAAAAAACAACCAACCGGCAACCGCATTCCACAGGGTTGCCAGTAAGTCTTTAAATCCATTCGCTCTTTTCCGCATGCCTCAAGATAATGGATACAATAAAAATCCATTTAAAAAAAGCTTAGAAAACGGCTTTAGCTATCTGTCGGGTTGCCTCACTCCGGCCCATGGTATAAAAGTGCAGCACCGGCGATCCTTTGTCTTTCAGCTCTTTACATTGATTAATGGCCCATTCAATGCCTATTTCTTTTACTTGCCTGTCGTCTTTGGCTTTTTCTACGGCTTCGGTTAAGGCTTCCGGAATATCGATATGAAATACTTTTGGCAAAACGGTCAGTTGTTTTTTGGTAGCAATGGGCTTGATACCCGGAATGATTGGAACATGTATACCGGCTTTACGACATTTCTCTACAAAACTGAAATAAGCTTCATTGTCAAAGAACATCTGGGTAGTAATAAATTCTGCTCCGGCATCTACTTTTTTCTTGAGCCATTGTAAATCCGATTTCATATTCGGTGCATCCTGGTGTTTTTCAGGATAACCGGCAATGCCTATGCAAAAGTCGGTATGCACGGGGTTTACCAGGTCCTCATCTTCATAATGACCTGCATTCATACGCTTAACCTGATGTAACAACTCCAGGGCATTCGCATTCCCTTCAGGTTCAGGGCTAAATACGGTTTCGTGTTTCAGATTATCGCCACGAAGCACAAGTACATTGTCGATACCCAGAAAGTGTAAATCGATTAGTGCATTTTCGGTCTCTTCCCGGTTAAATCCGCCACAAATGAGGTGAGGCACAGCATCGACCTTAAACTTATTCATGATTGCAGCACAAATAGCCACTGTTCCCGGGCGTTTACGGGTGGTAATGCGCCTGAATGTACCATCCTGCAAAGGTTTCATAATATATTCTTCCCGGTGGTAAGTAACATCTATGAAAGGCGGGTTAAACTCCATGAGGGGTTCAATGCCGGCATAAATCTGCTTAATATCCTGACCCTTAAGCGGTGGAAGTATCTCAAAAGAGAAAAGGGTGTTTTTGGCGGATTGTATGTGATCGGTAATCTTCATTTTAATAATTTAAAATAGGTGAAAGCCACTTTTCAGCTTCTTCAACACTAATTTCTCTGCGAACCGCATAATCTTCCACCTGGTCCTTATCAATTTTGCCTACCCCAAAATATTTGGCTTGCGGATGCGACAAATAATAACCACTTACAGCTGCAGCCGGCCACATGGCGTAATGCTCGGTGAGATGTAGTCCAATCCGGTTTTCAACATCAAGCACTTGCCAGATGGTGCCTTTATCCAAATGATCCGGACAGGCGGGATAGCCCGGAGCCGGTCGAATACCGCGGTATTTTTCATTAATCAAGTCGTCATTGCTGAGCTTCTCCTCCGGTTCGTAGGCCCAAAATTCCTTGCGCACCCTTTCGTGGAGATGTTCAGCAAAAGCTTCTGCTAGCCGGTCTGATAACGATTGTAGTAAAATGGCATTGTAATCATCGTGGGCTGCTTTCATGGCATTAACCCTTTCTTCTGCGCCAAAAATTCCCACCGCAAACAACCCAATATGATCTTGCAAGCCCGTTTCTTTCGGGGCTACAAAATCAGCCAAAGCCAGATTGGGCAGATGATCAGCCTTTTTAGCTTGTTGACGGAGGGTGAGGAAACGGGCATCACCCCCTAGCCCTCTCCAATTTACCACTATATCATCCCCCACACTAGTCGCAGGGAACAAGCCGAAAACCGCGCGGGGATCCAGCCATTTTTCGCGTAAGATGGTTTTGAGCATGGTCTGGGCATCGGCAAACAATTTGGTGGCGGCTTCGCCTATTACTTCGTCGTGGAGCAGATTAGGATATTTGCCGTGTAGCTCCCACGACTGAAAAAACGGCGTCCAATCGATGTAATCGGCTATCGTTTGGAGGGGATATTCTCGGAAGGTATGGATGCCGGGTTGAGCGGGAATAACCACATCTTCGGGTTGCCAGTCGATTTGAAAACGATTTTTACGAGCATCTGTCAAGGAGAGCATGGCTTTTTCGCGACCACGACTCAAATAACCCTCCCGCAATTTATCGTATTCGGCTTTGGTCTGGGTAGCGAAGTTTTGACTTTGTTCGGGACTCAGCAAGCTGCTCACTACCGGCACTGAACGACTGGCATCCAATACATGAACCACGGTGCCCCCGAATACCGGTGCAATTTTTACAGCTGTATGCGCCCTCGAAGTCGTCGCACCACCTATCAAAAGTGGCTTTTTTATGCCCAAACGCTCCATCTCGCTGGCAACGAATACCATCTCATCTAAGGAAGGAGTAATCAATCCGGATAAGCCAATGACATCGACCTGGTGCTCCTCGGCAGCTGCCAGAATTTTATCGCAACTCACCATAACGCCAAGATCAACAACGTCGTAATTGTTGCACTGCAATACCACACCGACGATATTTTTACCAATATCGTGAACATCGCCTTTTACCGTTGCCATGAGGATTTTGCCTTTGGCTTGACGGTTTTGTTCGGGATTGGCCAGTTTTTCAGCTTCGAGATATGGCATGAGGTAGGCAACCGCCTTTTTCATTACCCGGGCACTTTTAACTACCTGCGGCAGGAACATTTTGCCGGCTCCAAATAAATCACCGACTACATTCATACCGGCCATCAAAGGTCCCTCGATGACTTGAAGCGGTTTATCGAATTCATGACGTGCTTCTTCTACATCCACATCGATATACTCATCTATGCCTTTGACCAAGGCGTGGGTTAAACGGGCCTGAACAGGCGCTAATCGCCAACTTTCGTCGCGGGCTGCGGCTTCTTTACCTGGGCCTCCCTTGTACTGTTCGGCCAACTGAATCAACCGTTCGGTAGCATCAGGGCGGCGGTTGAAAAGCACGTCTTCCACATGTTCCAACAGCACTTTATCCACTTCCTCATACACCTCAATCTGACCGGCATTGACAATACCCATGTCCATTCCAGCTTGAATGGCGTGGTATAAAAAGGCAGCATGCATGGCTTCTCTCACCTTGTCGTTGCCGCGGAAGGAGAAAGAGATGTTGCTCACACCTCCACTGACTTTGGCTCCGGGCAAATTTTCCTTGATCCAGCGGGTGGCCCGTATGAAGTCGATCGCGTAATTATTATGTTCCTCGATACCGGTAGCGACGGTAAGTATATTGGGGTCGAAAATGATGTCTTCGGCAGGGAAACCAACTTCATTCACCAGAATATTGTAAGCACGTTGACAGATTTCAATGCGGCGTTCGAAACTGTCGGCTTGGCCTTGTTCATCGAAAGCCATAACGATAACTGCAGCGCCATACGCACGAACCTGTTGGGCATAATAGCGGAATCGTTCTTCGCCTTCTTTCATGGAAATGGAGTTGACAATTGCCTTGCCTTGTACACACTTCAGTCCGGCTTCGATTACACTCCATTTAGAAGAATCGATCATTACAGGTACACGGGCAATATCTGGTTCTGCTGCGATTAGGTTCAAAAATCGGGTCATGGCAGCCTCTGAATCGAGCATTCCCTCGTCGAAATTAATGTCGATGACCTGTGCACCATTCTCCACCTGCTGACGAGCCACCTCAACGGCGGCATCAAAATCACCTGATTTGATTAATCGGGCGAACATTTTTGACCCGGTTACATTGGTCCGTTCACCTACATTCACAAAGTTGCTTTGTTTGGTAATACTCACGGGTTCGAGTCCGCTGAGATGCAAAATAGGCTCCAATAGGGGCTTTTGGCGGGGTGGATGTAATGCTGCTTCTGCTGCTATTTCCCGGATGTGATCGGGTGAAGTACCACAACAGCCTCCAATGATATTAACGAAACTGTTGTCGAGAAAATCCTTGACATGAGCTCGCATCATGGCAGGCGATTCGTCGTATTCGCCAAAGGCATTCGGCAAACCCGCATTCGGATGGGCTGAGATGCTGTATTTACTGGCTTTGGCCAACGATTGGAGGTGCGGACGCATTTGTTTGGCACCCAAAGCGCAATTCAGTCCTATACTCAACAGCGGCAAATGCGACATGGAATACAAAAAGGCCTCAACAGTTTGCCCGGATAAGGTTCGGCCGCTATTGTCGGTAATGGTACCGCTCACCATGATGGGCAAGGGCACTAACTTGTGATCGCGAAAATATTTGTCGATGGCATATAGTGCTGCCTTGGCATTCAATGTATCGAATATGGTTTCGACCAGCAATACATCCACCCCGCCGTCAACCAGGCCTTTTATCTGCTCATAATAGGCCTCCACCAACTCATCGAAGCTGATGCTGCGAAAGCCGGGGTTGTTGACATCCGGACTGATACTCGCTGTTTTATTGGTTGGTCCGACGGCACCGGCCACAAAACGTGGTTTGGCCGGATTGGCAGCGGTAAATTCATCCGCAATTTTTCTTGCCAGTTGGGCAGAAGCCAGGTTTAGCTCATAACTCACTGCCTCCATGCCATAATCGGCCATAGAAACACGCTGAGCGTTAAACGTATTGGTTTCAGCGATATCAGCACCGGCTTCAAAATAAGCACGATGAATATTTTCGATGATTTGTGGCTGGGTAATCGACAGCAACTCATTGTTTCCTTTGAGGTCGGAAGGCCAGTCCTTAAAACGCTCACCGCGATAATCCGCTTCGGTGAGTTTATAGTTTTGTATCTGCGTACCCATAGCGCCGTCGAGCACGAGTATGCGTTTTTTGAGTTCCTCTTGAATTTTGTATTGCATAAAAAAAGCCAAACATTTCGTTTAGCTCATCCCCGAAGGTTCGGGTACCGACTTGCAAGTAGCACACAGCCCTTTTCAGCTGTTTCCTGCTTGCTCATCTCCTGCCCCAAGTATTTGTTAGTGGCAGCGGAATTGGCACCAGACCAACGCGAGGCAAGTGTCTCTCGTTGCGGTTGCCAGGACTTCAAAGGGCCGTTCCCTCCATCCTTCTGGATAAGCTGATGCAAAAATAGGGCAGATCTTTTGAATTCCCAAATAGCAATGGCATTAAAAACAAATCAACCTTCTTGCCTTCAATTTTGAAGGCGTATTTTAAGTGTGCTGGGTACTTTCAAGTGAAGTTACAATAAGCAGCCTGCCTAAACTTCTAGCATTGATTTATTTTAACAAGAATGATGTTATTGAATTTCATAATTCCAATATAAACTCTGGCCATCAAATGCCGCATTTTGGGAAAGAACGATTTAGTGAGTATTGGAAGGGAATCTTTCTAAATCACTGCTTTTTAACTTCTTAATAAAATGTCCCATTAAGATGCCATATTCCTGACCATCATATGCTTCGGCCTCACGAATACTCTTATAAATTTTTGACTTTCGTTTTAACCTTTTCTCGAATCTGTTGGAGAAGTTAAGAGCTAATTGCGCTGAAATATCCCAATCAATTGCAATGGGTTCACACAAGGCCGGCTTTTCATGTATGTCAGTTATAAGTAAGAAGTCACCTCCCGGCTTGAGTATACGATAAATCTCCTTAAGGCTTGCCTCCAGATCATCAACATGATCTAAAGAATTAAAAGAACTTACAACGTCAAAATAATCGTTTTCGAATGGAATGGCTTCCGCACCGGCAGCTACATAGGTCATGCGGTGTTTGCCTTTACTGAGCTTTAGGTAATCGTTAGCCAGTGGGTCTAAACCATAGGCCAAGGTTGATTTTGGCACCCATTCCAGACTCCCCCGAGGACCACAGCCGATATCAATTATTTTTTTGCCTTCATAATATTGTTGGTTCAGCCCAAAACCATCTTCAAAAACCCACTGGTAGTGGTCATTCGAAAAGCGTCTGCCTTCCATTATCCATTTAAAACGCCAGTATTGATGTTCAAAAAAGTATTTCGCTCCCTTTTGTCCAAAAAGCAATGCTATAAGGTGGCCAATTTTATTGTAGAGAATCAGCTTTATGCCATTCATTTCATCTATTCAGTTATTTTCAACGGCAATTATACCACTAAAAAGTAACTCAACATCTGTGAAAAATATATGGTTTTCCATTTTCGTTGTAATTTGAAAGACTATTTTAAACTTCATAGCCAAAACCTAAGCCAACAAATTATCCAAAAAATCCATAGTTTGTACCTTCATTCATTCACCCCATGAACCGACATCTCGACTCCTGGCACAGCCCGGCACTTAATAAGTCTATGCCCATCGTCACCTACGGGCATTATGGCTTTTCACTTTTACTTGTACCCACTGCAGCAGCCGATTATTTGGAATACGAACGATTTCAGATGCTCGATTGCCTGAAAGAACAAATCGATGGCGGCAAAATGCGGGTATTTTCAATCGACAGTATCAACAATGAAAGCTGGCTCAACAACCAAATCCCGGCTGAATACAAGGCAGAGCGGCATGAGCAGTGGAACAACTACATCTACAACGAGGTTATTCCCTACATTCATAAAGTGAGCTCAGCCGAAACCCCCATCATTTTAGCGGGAGCTTCTTTTGGTGCCTTGCACAGTATGAATCTTTTTCTGCGCCGTCCTGATTTAATTCAAGGGGTGATTGCCATGAGCGGCGTGTATAATTTGATGGAATACACCAAGGGTTTTTATAACGACAAAGTATATTTTAACAGTCCGGCACACTACCTACCCAATCTGGAAGATCATAATATGCTGGAAATGATACGTGCCGGCAAAATAATACTGGCTACCGGAAGTGGTGCCTACGAAGACCCGAATGCCTCCCATGAATTCGGTGGTATTTTAAACAGTAAAAGTATACCGCATGAGCTAAGCATTTGGGGGCAAGAATGGAAACACGACTGGCCCACCTGGCGAAAAATATTGCCTTATTTTATTAATGAAAGGTTCTAGTAAATCAAAATGGGTAGCAGAATTGCTACCCATTTTTGTTGTTACATTAATTAACCTTTTTCAAATACCAATTTCACCTTTTGAAAATCGGCTGCAGCATTAATCACCGCTTTAAAGGCTTCAAATTCATCTACGGGCATAAAAATATCGGTATAATATTCGTCGATTATAATTTTCAACTTGCCATTTTCGATGGTATAATCCGATTTAAATACGCTCAGTACCTGATCAGCCCGTTTGTGCACAACATCGAATTTAAGGGCATCGGCATTTCGAATGACATAACCTTTCGGAATATCCATCCGGATTTCACGTATATATTTGCGATTATAACTGTTTTCAACCGGATAAACCCGATCAAATTCCTGATAGAGCTCTGTTTGCCGACCAATTGACTGGCCAATATTAAAGAGGAGTTTATCACCTGCTACTTCAACGAGTTCATTGGTTACGACTTCTCCTTTTAAATGAAAGCGGTTATCCAAGCCAGCAGTCGTCATTTCCTTTACGTATGGCTCCATTTTTAGTCGCGCATCAGCAATATCCGACTTCAGAATATTCTCGCAAATTTCATCCGCTTGCTCCGGCTTCATCAATCCGAGATAAGGCACAAAATTGGCCATGCTCAATCCACCAATACCGTGGTCGATGACCAAAGTAGCCGCTTCTTTCTCCGTATCCAGTTTGATATCTACATATAAAACATCTGTATTTTGCTCAGCCGAAAAGGTTTCAATATATTTTATCTTACCTAAACCGGTAAGCACATCACCCAATTTCACCTGACTGATAAACAAACCATTTGTTCCGGTAAAAAGTGCATTTACATAAGGATAGCGATAGCCATAATCATCCGGCGACATTAATTTTTTGGTCTCGGGAAAATAAATGAGGTACTCATCCAATACCGACCAATGGTCAAAAGTAGGGTCAAATTTGATGGTATTTCTAGCGCTTGTAAATACCAATTCGTGTTCGATTTCCAAATTCAGAAAAAGTGCAGCAAACAAGCGGGTTACCCCTTTTGGACTGGCAGCTTTGTTTCGCACTACCTCCGTCAAATCGGTAAATGCACCTCTTTGCACAGCAATGTCATTTTTCACCTTAAGTTCCAGCCAACGAATTTGCCCTTCCTTATCGAGGCCAGAAGGCATTTTTAAATTTTTCAGGTATTTTTTAACTGCAGCTGTTTCTTGTTTGGTCATGGTATAATGGCCTTCAAAAATGCGTTGTGCAGCATCTGTCCAGGTAAATAAGCGCGACTGCCCTCTGGCGGTATTTTTGGCCAGTTTAAAATCTATACGTCCCCGATTCGGTTGGGAATACATGTATTTTTCGGCCCGGATTTTTGGAACATTATTCAGCGTCATTACAATAATATTTCGGTCATCGTAAGTCGTATCACTTCGTTCCAGGCTCAGGTTATAGGATTTACAATCATAGGTCAGGTTTTTGGGAGAAACCAGCTCAAAACGATATTTCTGCACCGGAGTATCAAACTGCACATACGACCGATCCCAATAAGTTGGTGATTCATTCACCTGATAGATATATTCTATTACATCACCCTTTTTAACGCCGTCAATAGGGAAATTCAACATACGGCCATTTTCACCATCTACTTCTCTCAGATTTTCTTTCGTAAAATCGGTCACTTTGCCATTACGATCGGTTGTTCTGGCTTTGATGGTGATTATTTTTTCATCCGGATTGTAATAAAACGAAATCGTATTAAATTGATTGATACCGGCATCTGTATTTACCAAAACGCGGCGGTGCAGGGTGCGTACCAAATCAAGATTGTTCTTTTTCTCCGGGTTATAAAAGTATTCGAGAAAGGTGTTGTTCTCTAAAATAATCGCGTTTTCGCTGGTATCACTCATAGGAGCGGCCTCTGGCTTTTTCCAGTCGTATTTTTTATAAAACGGTTCTTGTGCCTGGCTATTCAGTCCCAGAAGCAGCATTAAAATCACGAGGCTTAATTTATTCATGGTTTTTTCTTTAGAATAATGGCTTGGCGGTAGGTATTCCCCAAGGAATTGATAAAAGTTGAAAAATCAGCCAACTCAACGGGGTTAATGAGCAGCTTATCATTAATTAGTTGGGATCGGGCAATAATTTTATCAGCCTCCTGCTCGTAATTAATTTTAAAATGAAAACCGGAAGTACTGATTTCTGTGTTCTCAGGGAGAGATTTCAAAGCATATCCTTCAGGTATTAGAAAGTGAATTTCACGATGAATGGCAGCATTTTTTTCTAATTCAATGGGGGCCTGACGCATCTCGGAATTATCACGTAATTTCAAAAAAGATTTATCCAGGTTGAAATTAATTATCAGTTCATCGTCAAACAAAACAGCATATTCCTTGAGGGTGAAATTATAATTGATTCGGGTTGGTATGTCTTTTCTCAAGCCATTTTCAAAATTGGCATTTTGTACAGAAAACGCATTGTTGCCAAATTCAAGATGGCTACTCAATCGTTTTCGTAACTCTTGTTCATCGAGGTGCTGGTACAAATGACTGTAATCTGATTTAAAATAACCCGTAACGTCCCGCATCGCAACACCCTCGATAAAACGGCCGTTCCAGCGTAAATGAAGGCTGTCGTAAATCTGGTTGGCAGCTGCTGAAATCACAGGTACCTGAACCAAAGCATAGGCATCTTTACTCAATCCAATCAACACTTCCTTGCCCTGTATCATTGAAGTTGGGAAACCAAAGGGGGTATAGCTGCCCGTTCCATCCAAAAACAAGGTCGTATCTGCGGTATGATACACAGCAATCATATGATTATCCACCTGTGAAGTAGCCCATTCAGAATATTTATATGGAATATCCCGCGTACCCACCCAGGCGAGATAAGCTGGCAAGCCCGCAACACGCATCAGACTGAACAATACGGCACTCATATCTTTACAATCGCCAAAACGGGCATTGATTACCTTGCGGGGATCATAAGGCCGGAAACCACGGTAATTTTCCTCAAAAGCTACATATTTCAAACTCTCCTGCACCCATTGATAAATGGCTGCTACTTTTTCAAAATCACTGGTTTTGCCAGCCAGTATGGAATCAACTAAAGGTTTGAGCTCATCATGTGACTCTTCATAAATGTGCCTGATGTTTGGATAATACGTTCGGTATAAACCAGCTACATCGTCGAAACGTTGCCAGCCCGATTTATACAGAATCGCATTCACCTTCACTGTGAGGTGGGGGTGATAGTAGCGCGGTGAAGGGCTGTTTTCGAATTGCTTCATGCCCGCCAATTGGGCAGCTTGCCAACTATAAATGGTGGTTTTTCCTTTGGTTGTTTTGGCAAATTGAATGTCGACTTGATCGGCATTCCACAAGCGATAGGCAATTTCAAATTGCGGCGGCACCACCAGCTGCAGATTGGCACTGGCTACAGGTAGTCCGTAGGAAAAGAAAAAAGAAGATAGAAGGTTGACGTCTTTGAAATACAATTCATAATTCACAACCCCCCTGGCATCTTTGACCACCTCCGGGAATTGAAAAATTCTTTCCCTGTCGTCTGAATAAAAAATACCATCATCAATCTGGGCATGATCTGTAAAATGTAGGACTGGATACTTTTTTGTCTTTCCATTGGCTGCTACCACTTCGGTATAGGCTTCCACATTCGAAAGCTGGGAAAAGTAGCCATACCAAATTGAGTGTCTGGCATGATTGGCCGCTTTGTCGGTGGTAAAGTGATAAATCTCACTGACCTTAACTTTTGCTCTCGGCTCACCCTTCTCCATAAATAGCTCCATTACCCAATGCTTCTTTTCTACCAGCAATGGATTGCTGGCTTGGGCAGAAGTCGTGAATAACAGAAGTAATAGGAGAAAACAACTAAGGTGTTTCAACCAATTCGAAATCTCTGACTTCATGTTCATGCGTTTTTACTCCCTTTAAATCGTAATACACTACTTTTCCCAACGGCAAATCACACACCATATGTATTTCACTGAAAACTTTGTCTGGTGCACTGTAGCGTGTGATGACGCCATGCCAATTACCAAACAAATTATTACCCACCAGCCGCGGTTTACCACCGGGGTAACCATAGTAAAATGGCCCATGATAATCACCCAATATCAGCGTATAACTTTCCATTACACTGCCATCGGCATGATAACGAATGATATTACCATGAAAATTCCCATCCAGGTATTGCTCTTTAGCAGCAATTTTTCCATTACTGAAATAACTGACAATTACAGCAGAATCGGGATTTACAAAGATAGCGGGTAACATTTTGTTATCTCTTCCCAGGTAGCGGAAACTATCAATTTCACCTTGGGAATAATGTTTTTCCTGCAGAATTTCTCCGTTATAGTCGTAATAAGTCGACCACCCCTGCCGCCGACCATGAGAATCGTAGGCAATTGCCACATCCAGCTTCCCATTGTAGTGATAATGCTTCCACACACCCGACCGTTTTCCTTCTTTATAATTACCGGTATTTTCAATTTTACCATTGGGATAATAAAACACGGATAATGAATCTAATTGCCCCTGATTATACCATTCTTTTGAGCGTAAATTGCCCGTATGATAGTAACGATACGCCCAACCCTGAAGGGCATCCTCCTGATAGCTCCTTACTTCCAGGGTATCACCAAGCTCATTTTTGTGGATTGACTGACCTTGTACTTCCCCGCAGGTCACTTCGTTCCTGATGCGCGTCTGACCATTACTGAAAGGAATAATCCAGTATTTTTCATTCGCAGCTATGCTGGAATACACATGCCTTTTACCCTTATTATCGTAGTAATACTGCCATTTAGCATCCATGCTATTTTCATATATATCCTCGAGCCTTAAGCGGCCATCCACATGAAAATCGTAGCTCACCCCTCGCCGCCTACCGTTGAGCAAAAATGACCGCTCCCTGAGCAGTCCATTTTCATGGTACCACTCCCAGCGACCTTGACCTTCGTCATTAACATAATTCCCCGACATCTTGAGGGTTCCATCTGGATAATACTCTATCGTAGGGCCATCTAAATCGCCGTTTTTGTAATTATTAACCTCGATAAGCTGACCCAGATAATCGTATTTCTTTTCTTCTCCCCATTTATACCCCTCTTTATATTCTGCCTGCATACGCAACTGTCCGTTTTTGTGATACCAGCGCCAACTCCCATCCATCATTCCCTTATTGTATTGGCCTTCCATCGCAACTACACCATTATCATGTTTGGTTTTTACCGCATAGTTACCGCTCGAGTGCCCGAATTGAGCAACCTCCTTACCATTAATATCATAATAACGCTCTTCTACATATTTACCACCGGCTTTTGCGATTACTACTCTTTCCAACCGCCCGTGATTATCATAAAATTCCTGACGTCCAACTTTCTCTCCCTTTTCGAATAACAATACCGTTTCAAGCGTAGCTGTTACACTATAATATTCCCATCGACCGGTATTTTTTTCATGCTCATCGAATTTGCCGCGACTTTTTATCTGGCCATTGTCGTAATAAAAAGTCCAATCACCCTGCTGTTTCCCTTGTGCATATTGGCCTTTCGAATACAGCTTACCGTTTTCATAATAGCGTTCAAAATTTCCGTGGGCTTTACCATTTATATAAAACAGCTTCAAATCTGGTCCGCCGTTTTTGTAATAAGTAAACCCTGAATCTACATAGGCACCTTTTTGCATACGACAAGTAGATTCCAATTTTCCACTTTTGAAATAGGTTGTTTCCACCCCTTCTTCTTCATCGGCTTTGAAACTGACTGTCTTTTTGAGCGCACCGCAGTCGAAATAATAGCGCGCATCTCCTTCAGCCATGTCGTTCACAAAATTGAGCTCAGAGATTTTATTTCCATTTTTATAATACCTGAAGAAAGCACCATTTTGTTTCCCATCGGCATAATTAATTTCATATTCCAGCCAGCCTTCCCGGTGATAATATCTCCAAAGACCACTTTTTTTATAATTTACATATTCCCCTTCGGCCGTTAGCACGCCATTGGTAGCAAAATAATACCAATATCCTTTGCGTTTACCGAGGTCGCTATTTTCAGCTTCACCCAGTGCTTCTATTTTTTGCCTGCTGTACCAGCATTCCAAATCGACCATTTTGCCATGAATATTGAGTTGCTGCCGGTTCATGATGCCGCGCAAAAGAACATTTAATTCATCTTCAACCAATTTTGTCTTTTTTTGATTTTTAGCCAGCCACTTATCGTTCTCGGTATGATCCATGGCGCCAATCATTAAGCGCACAAAAGGTTCAATCAATTTTTTCTCCTTGAGTTGCTGATAAAAGGCCCCGTAATACTGCTCATATAAATCATCACTTTTGGCCTTGTAAGTATAAGTCTCAATAAAGTATTTGTATTGTTTAACCAGTGCCGCATCAAACTTAATTCCTGATTTATAGGCTGCATTTAAGGGTAGTTTGGCTTCAATTTTTTCATCAATCGAGCCAAAGGTGTTTTTAGCGTAGGCCGACTTAGGCTTGAATTTTTCGTTGAGTTCGAAAGAACCATTACAAAGCGCTTCAACCTCTTTTAAAATGGTGAAGTTGTTATTGAGAATAAGGTACACGCCCCAAGCCATCAGAGCATGGCTGTAGTGTTGCTGACCGGCAGCCAAATAACCCATGAAATAATGCGGGTTCGACGACCAGGGATTCATGTCGATGGCTTGAAGTGTTGCTGTTTGAGCCAACTCAAAATTTCCACGGTGATAATTCACAAATCCCTTATTCGCTGTAAAAAGAGGATCGACCGGGAATAGCCGGATTCCTGCCTCCAAATAATAATCTGCTGAATCCGGCATTTTAAGCTGGTGGTAGGCCAAAGCCAGCATATTGTAGGTTTCATTCATTTGCTCATGGGGAAAACGATTTGCACTGAGCATATTTCTTTTCGCCTCTTCATAATTTTTGCTCTCATACGACATGCGGCCAGCAAGTATTTGAGCAGCCACATAATTGGTATCGCCTTCAAAAATTTCATTTAACAGTGTAATTGCGTCTGCTTGTTTTTCAGACTCATAGAGCTTGTAAGCCTGCGAAATCATCTTACCCGATTCCTGTAAAGGTATTTGAGCCAAAAGCGAACTCATCATTAAATAGCAACAGAAGAAACTGACTACCACTCGAAAATCCATAATTGCAAGAGTTAAAGGAGACAATATACAAGCGAAGCGTTAAACTTCCATGAAGATTTGAAGTAAAAAAAAGACAAGAATGTCCTTTTCTATTTTGGATGTTTTTATCTACTTTTACATCATCAAACCATTATCCATGTTAAAATCAGCTGTTACTCCCGAACAAGCCGTATCGCTCATCCAAAGTGGCGACCATATCTATATTCAAGCAGCCGCAGCCGCGCCGACACATTTGGTGCAGGCGCTTACCAAACGACATACAAGCTTAAAAGAAATTCAGATTTACCAAATGCATACCGAAGGCCCGGCCGATTATGCCTTACCGCAGTATGCCGACAGTTTTCAGGTGAATGCTTTTTTTATCGGTAGCAACATTCGATCCTCTATTCAGGCAGGTCATGCACAATATATCCCCGTTTTTTTAAGTGAGATTCCTTTGCTCTTTCGTCGCAATATCATACCAATAGACGTGGCGCTCATCCAGGTGTCTCCGCCTGACAATCATGGCTTCTGTTCCCTCGGTGTTTCGGTAGAAGCAAGCAAAGCAGCCATTGAAAATGCCCGCCTGGTTATTGCCCAGGTCAACAAAAAAATGCCACGCTCCCATGGTGATGGTTTGGTACATATCAGCCGGTTTGATGCCTATTGTGAAGTAGATGAATATTTACCAGCCCACGATTTAGGTACGCCCGACAAAATTGAAACCTTGATAGGTCAGCACGTAGCCGGTTTGGTTGAAGATGGCGCTACCTTACAAATGGGCATAGGCGGTATACCTAATGCGGCATTACAATTTTTGGGCAACCACAAAAACCTGGGTATACATACCGAGATGTTCTCAGATGGCATTCTTCCGCTCCTCGAAAAAGGCGTGATCAATGGTCTGAATAAAAAAATTCACCCGGGCAAAATAGTTTCCACTTTTGCCATGGGCACCCAAAAATTGTACGACTTCATTCACGACAATCCCCAGGTGGCTATGCTCGACGTACAATATGTAAACGATACAGCGGTTATCAGGCGCAATCCCAAGGTTACCGCCATCAATTCAGCCATCGAAATCGACATTACCGGTCAGGTTTGCGCCGACTCTATTGGCTATAAAATGTACTCAGGTGTTGGCGGACAGATGGATTTTATCCGGGGCGCTTCACTTTCAGAAGGCGGTCGGCCTATCATTGCTCTCCCTGCTCAAACCCTGAAAGGCGTGAGCAAAATAGTCCCTGCATTGAAAGAAAGCGCCGGTGTGGTTACTACCCGCGCGCATATTCACTTCGTGGTCACCGAATTTGGTGTGGTAGACTTGTATGGTAAAAACCTTAAACAAAGAGCGCACGCATTAATCAATATCGCTCACCCCGATCATCGTGAAGCTTTAAGTGAAATGGCCTGGAAACGTTTCGGCAAATAAATAATAGCAGGGCTTTACTATAAAATGGAAGTTTAAAGCAACCATTTTTGCCAGTCGCTGTTACTTTTGTTTTAAAACCTACTTCACATGGCTAAAATTACCTTGGGTGGAAATCCCGTTCATACCTCCGGCGAAATGCCTAAAATCGGCCAAAAAGCACCGGATTTTAAACTAATCAGTTCAGATTTAAAAGAAGTTGGACTGCGTGATTTTCGAGGCAAAAAACTCGTAATGAACGTCTTCCCCAGCATCGACACCCAGGTTTGTGCAGCCTCAGTGCGTATGTTCAGCAAAGCGGCAACTACGCTCGACAACACCATAGTGATACACATCAGCCGTGATTTGCCCTTTGCTCACAAACGTTTTTGTGCCACTGAAGGCCTGGAAAATGTGATGAGCCTAGCTGAATTCAAAGACCATCAGTTTGGACAGCAATATGGTTTGGATATGGTGGATGGCAATTTTGCAGGTCTGCTGAGTCGCGCTGTTTTGGTACTCGACGAAAATGGGCAAGTGCTCTATACCGAACAAGTGCCGGAAATTGGCGAAGAACCCGACTACGACGCAGCTCTGGCAGCGTTGAACGCCTGATTTAAGACAATAAAAAAGGGGTTGATGTGTACATCAACCCCTTTTTTGCAAACCCTCCCTACTTTTTCTTGGCTGTTTTTTTGGCTTCGGCTTTGGCGCGCGCCGCTTCTTTCTTAGCCAGTGCCTTTTCTTTGGCTTTGGCTTTCGATGCTTCGGCATCGGCTTTGGCTTTGGCCCTGGCAGCAACCTCCTTCATATCAATTTTTTTCAGCTCATAGCCTTTCTCCTCGGCCGTTGGCCCCCACATTTGGGTATGGTCATGTTCAAATCCACGATCGGCCCGCACCAGCTTCTCTTCATAAATCTCAATAGAAGTGGTTACATAGTAGGCGTTTAGCTTGCCATAACGGCATTCCTTGCGAATGCTTGCACCGGCATATTTGGTGTCCCCTTTTTTGTTGAAGATGATGGTACACTCCGACAGACCGACCAAATCCACCTCGGGGTCGATTTCCTCAAAGGGTACCGGCTTCTGCCATTCTCCTGCATAACGATGAATTTCGGGCAGTTCATAAATCACAGCTTCCCACTGAACGGCATTCACATCGGCAAACCGGTAGATTCGCTGGCTGATGACTTGTTGTTTATCGTCGGTGATTTCTTCGTAAAACCATAACGCATCGGTTACCAAATTTTCCCAGATAGGAACTACATAGGCAAATACTTTTTGGGCAGTAGAGTCACGCCGGGCCTGGGTTTGGTTATGATAATGCCCAGCAAACCAATTGGTGAGCGTTTTTAAGTCTTTGGAAAATTTAGGCGGATTGGCCTCACCGGGCTGAAATGAGCCCAAAACGAGGAATAACAGCAGCAATAGGTATTTTTTCATGTTGGTCGCGTATGTCATAGGTCTTAAAATTACAACTGTATACTAAACTAAACAGCATTCTACCCTATTTTCTTATTTCAGACACTTTTTGTGCTGATTTTCAGTACAGTTGCAGGCTTCAGGCTTAACCTTAAGTTAAAGTAAGCGAGTTATTAATTTGCAACACATTGAATAACAAGCGATTAACTATTTAGATGGCAGTTGTGCAAAAGTCCAAAATGGTTGTGGACAACGGCGGTCGATTGTTTTCAAAATTTGTAAAGCTGCTGAACACGCTACAGCCCAAACCACTTCTCAATTGACTTGCTATCGGAGGCAAAGCCGGTAGAGGGGACGTATTTCGGGTTAAAATCGTGTGTATGCCGCTAAACACACTGAAAACAGCATAAAGACTATGGTAGAGCAAATTTTACAAGAGAACAAAGACCGCTTCGTCCTGTTCCCCATCAAACACCCCGACATCTGGGATTACTACAAAAAATCGGAAGCCAGCTTTTGGACAGCCGAAGAAATTGATTTGTCGCAAGATCTGACCGATTGGGAAAACCGTTTGAATGCGGATGAGAAGCATTTTATAAAACATGTACTCGCGTTTTTCGCTGCCTCCGACGGCATTGTAAATGAAAATCTCGCCATCAACTTCCTGAATGAAGTACAGTATCCCGAAGCCCGTTGTTTTTATGGTTTTCAGATCATGATGGAGAATATCCACTCGGAAACCTATTCTCTGCTGATCGATACCTATATCAAAGACCCGGTAGAAAAAGATTATCTCTTCCATGCCGTTGAACACCTCCCTTGTGTAGCCAAAAAAGCCGACTGGGCTTTACGTTGGATCAGCAATGGTTCCTTTATGGAGCGTTTGATCGCCTTTGCCGCGGTCGAAGGCATTTTCTTCTCCGGTAGTTTTTGCTCTATTTTTTGGCTGAAAAAACGCGGTTTGATGCCAGGCCTTACTTTCTCTAACGAGCTCATCAGCCGGGATGAAGGTCTGCACCGTGATTTCGCCTGTTTGTTGTATACCCGTCACCTCCAGCATAAAATGGATACAGCCAATGTGGTAAAAATCATAACCGATGCTGTTGAAATCGAAAAAGAATTTGTGAGCGATGCTATCCCTGTCCGGTTGATAGGTATGAATGCCGACCTCATGTGCCAATATATTGAGTTTGTGGCCGACCACTTGTTGACTACCCTTGGTTTGCCCAAACACTACCATGCCACCAATCCATTCGATTTTATGGAACTTATTTCGATGGAAGGCAAGACCAACTTCTTCGAGAAGCGCGTTGCCGAGTACAAAAAGGCCGGTGTAGGTACTAGCCGCGAGAAACAATCCTTCAGCATCGACGAAGATTTTTAAAGTTCACCCCAAAAGCGCCCAACCATGCAAGTAATTAAAAGAGACGGCCGGAGGGAACCGGTTAAATTCGACAAAATCACTTCACGCATCGAGAAGATGTGTTATGGCCTGCATTCCGACTATGTAGAGCCGATAGAAGTCGCTAAAAAGGTCATTAATGGCCTTTTCGATGGTGTTACTACAGCCCAGCTCGACGATCTGGCGGCGGAAGTAGCAGCTTCAATGACGGCTTTGCATCCCGACTACGCCATACTGGCTGCACGTATTGCCGTGTCCAACCTCCACAAGGAGACGAAGAAATCGTTTTCGGAGACCATGCGCGATTTACACCAGTATATCGACAAAAAAACGAATATGCCGGCTGCTCTCATTGCCGACGATGTGATGGAAATCATCGAGCGTCATGCAGATGAGCTGGATTCAGCCATCATTTACAGCCGTGATTACGATTACGACTATTTCGGTTTCAAAACCCTCGACCGCTCCTATCTTCTCAAAATTGAAGGTAAAATCGTAGAACGTCCACAGCATATGCTCATGCGTGTGGCTGTTGGCATTCACCGCGACGATATTGAGGCAGCCATCAAAAGCTACGAGCTCATGAGTGAGCGCTGGTTTACGCATGCCACGCCTACCCTTTTCAATGCCGGCACGCCCAAACCCCAGCTGTCGAGCTGCTTTTTGCTTACCGCCCAAGACGACAGCATCGATGGCATCTACAACACCCTCAAGCAGTGTGCGAAGATCAGTCAGTCGGCAGGAGGCATTGGCCTGAGCATTCACAACGTACGTGCCACAGGCAGCTACATTAAAGGCACCAATGGTACTTCCAATGGTATCGTGCCAATGTTGCGTGTTTTTAACGATACCGCTCGTTATGTGGATCAGGGTGGAGGTAAACGTAAAGGTTCATTTGCCATCTATCTCGAGCCCTGGCATGCCGATGTATTCGATTTCCTGGACTTGAAAAAGAACCATGGTAAAGAGGAAATGCGTGCACGTGACCTGTTTTACGCCATGTGGATACCTGATTTGTTCATGAAACGCGTCGAAGCCAATGGCGACTGGAGTTTGTTTTGTCCGAATGAAGCGCCGGGTTTGTACGAGTGTTGGGGAGAGGAGTTTGAGAAACTCTACCACCGTTACGAGCAAGAAGACCGGGCACGTCGCACTGTCAAAGCCCAGGATTTGTGGTTTGCCATATTGGAATCACAAATCGAAACTGGCACCCCTTATCTGTTGTACAAAGACGCCTGTAATGGCAAAAGCAACCAGCAAAATCTGGGCACTATTCGTTCGAGCAACCTTTGCACCGAAATCGTTGAGTACACCTCTAAAGATGAAGTAGCCGTTTGTAATCTGGCTTCGCTGGCTCTGCCTCGTTTTGTGAAAGCCGACAAAACTTTTGATCACGAAAAGCTCTATGATATAGCTTATACCGTTACCCTCAATCTGAATAAGGTTATCGATGTAAACTACTATCCGATCGAGGAAGCCCGTAACTCCAATATGCGTCACCGGCCGATTGGCATAGGTGTACAGGGTTTGGCCGATGCCTTTATTTTGATGCGTTATGCTTTTGATTCGCCCGAGGCCAAAGCCTTGAACCGCGATATTTTTGAAACCATCTACTTCGCTGCCATGACTGCGTCGAAAGATTTGGCTAAAAAGGACGGTGCTTACGAAAGTTTCCCCGGCTCACCGGCTTCGAAAGGAATTTTCCAATTCGATATGTGGAATATTACCCCGACCGACCGTTGGGACTGGGCCAGTCTGAAAAAAGAAGTCGTAAAACACGGTATCCGCAACTCATTATTGCTGGCACCTATGCCAACAGCTTCAACCAGCCAGATTTTGGGCAATAACGAATGTTTTGAGCCCTATACTTCGAACATCTACAGCCGCCGTGTTTTGAGTGGAGAATTTGTAGTTGTGAACAAACATTTGCTGCGCGACCTCATCGAAATGGGCCTTTGGAGTCTGGAATTGAAAGACAAAATCATTTCTGCCAACGGTTCGGTGCAGGATATTCCTGAAATTCCACAGGAATTGAAAGATATCTACAAAACCGCCTGGGAGATCAAACAAAAAACCATCATCGACATGGCAGCCGACCGCGGTGCGTACATTTGTCAGAGTCAGAGTATGAATGTGTTTATGAGCGATGTGAATTTTGCCAAACTCACCTCCATGCACTTCCACGCCTGGAAAAGTGGTTTAAAAACCGGTATGTACTATTTGCGTACCCGTGCTGCTGCCAATGCCGTGAAATTCACCATTGCCAAACAGGCCGAAGTGGCACTTTCACCCAAAACTGCAGTGGTAGAAAACAGTGAAGAGCTCAGCAAAGAAGAAGCACTTGCACAAATGGCGTGTTCACTCGACAATCCGGATGCCTGCGAGGCCTGCGGAAGCTAAATACAATTCATCTAGAATTCGTAATAGTAAAGGCGCCTTCGAGGCGCCTTTTTTGTCGCTCACGGTGTAAAAATTTTCACATTAGATAGAAGTACCCAAAGCCCGAAAGAGTATATTTGTTATACCTAAAATCCACCCATTATGAAAAAAATTCTTGCGATTGCCGCTGTAGCACTGTTAATCGGTGAAACAGCATCAGCTCAAAAAGCGAATGGCGGTGCGCTCACCGTTGAAGGCCAAATTTCGCTCTGGGGACCTACTCAGGTAGTATCACCACTCATTCGTGGCAGGTATTTCCTGACCGATGATCTCGCCGCACGAGTACAATTGGGATTTTTCACCAACAACAGCACCAACAATTTTGCTGAAAACCCGGACGGTAGCGGTAATTCCGGCTCAATGGTACGTACAAACAACTATTTCGACCTCCGATTGGGCGTTGAAAAGCACCTCGGCAGCCACGAAAAATTCTCCCCTTATTTAGGTGCTGAATTTATGTTTGGAAGCGGCTCAGCCAAAGAAACCTGGTCGAATTCGAACAATGGCACCACTTACACCGCCAACGACAGCAGAACCATGACCGGCGGCTGGCAGGGTGCCACCCCGATCTACAATCCCGGCACAACTATCGGGTTCAACCTCATCTTGGGCGCAGACTATTATGTGTTTGAACAGTTATATATTGGTGCTGAATTTGGTTATGGCTTTATGAGCAACAACCGCCCCGATATTGTAATCGAACAGAGTCTAGCTGGCAATACAACCAAAAACACCCAGCTCGGCGGCTCAAGCAACAGATTGGGCATGTACAATATGAATGGCGGGATGCGTATTGGTATTCGTTTCTAAGCTAGTTTAAATAAAATTACTACAGACGGCCTTCCAATAGGGAGGCCGTTTTTTTGTGCAAAATCCAGGCAATAAAAGATAAGATATTGATAAATCAACCGTTAACCGAAGCTTAAACATTAGCCATGAACAAATATTCGCTTTATACGCTACTTTTTGCGTGGTTTATCAATTTCTCTACTGCCGAAGCTCAGCATATGGTTCAAAAAAATGATCATTTGTTCTCAGGTCGTTTAGGACTTGATTATAGGCAAGTGCCTAATAATATCATACTAACACTTGGAATGACGGTTGACTGGCAGTACCTCATTACAAATAAATGGTCAATTGGACTAGGAATACGAATGACAAACACATCTAACCATTATTTCGACCCGCAGTTTGGCCAGAATAGATATCAGAAAAATTTTATTTTATCTCCTTCTATTTTAGCTACTCGCTTTTATAATATCAATGAAAAGTGGGCTTTTGCTTTAGTTAATGAAGTAAATTATTTCAAAAGTAGTCTACAAACCCATCTCAGCTATACGCTCAACCCTGCCATCTATTATAAATTTAAGAAGCATTGGCTAATAAGCGCACAAACCAATCTAGCGGCAATTGCCTACATTAAGCCCTTCTATGATTTAACTGTTACAAATTTTTCAATCACCGTAGATCCAATACTGGATGCCTTTACGCCGGTTTTTTCGCTCAGTTACCTCCTCTAATCACTGCGGCGCTACCAAATACAAATTCCCACTGGCCCGGGTAATGGCTGTATACAACCACCGTTGGTACAATTCATCGCTGCCGTAGGCTTTCTCCATCAATACAAAAACATGTTTCCATTCCCCACCCTGGGCCTTGTGGGTAGTGATGGCATAAGGATATTTGAGTTGCAGGGCGTTGAGATAAGGATCAAAAGGGCCATAGGTCTCCGCATTTTTGCGGGCAATCAGTAGCATTTGGTAGGCAGGTTGAGATAAACCGGCTTCTTTGCTGTTCAGTAAGTCGAATAAAACCCGCCCATGACGAATATGACGCCGACCTTTTAGATCTACAAAAGCATATTCTGCCTTCAACCACTGTAAACCGGCATACTCTTCCAGTTCGCCCTGGTGGCTGATCAAGTTAATCTCTTCACCATTGGCTATGAAGTCGCTTTTATTGAGGTAGTGATTTCGTATGACCAGCATACTTTCACCCGGTACCGGCATGGCTTCTTCACCACCATGCAGTAATCGTCGGAACTTTTTGTTGATGCGCTGCGCCCAAAAGTTGGAGTAAGTCACCATCGTCACTTCATCCGGATCTTGTTTGTACAGGTCGAGATACAATTCTAACGCGGCATCTACACTATGAATCTGCCCAATATCATCGGGTAATTCGAAGCTGGCGGGGTCAAAAAGCCGCTTCTGCTCCAATTGATCGCGCAGTTGGGTAGCTATTTGCAATATGCCCGAATGCCTTAGCTGGCGTTTAACCTCTCGCAAATTAAACTCCTGGCTGGCAATGCCACGTAATGCCAAATCACCCGAGTTTAAAGCTGCCGAACGCAATTCCTGCACCGGCGGCAACTGAAAGGGGTCACCCACAAAAATTAAACGGTTCCAACCGCTGTTTTCGAAGACATAACGCAACAAATCATCGAGCAAACCATTGGTGCGCATCAAACCCTCTTTGCTTGGCATCGAACCAAGCATAGAGGCCTCATCGACCACAAAAACGGCAGGTTCTTCCGGCTCAAAATCACGCAACGTAAAGCTGAAACCACTGATTTTACCACCAGCATCCAGCCTTTCTTCCAACATATATATCTGCTTGTGGATGGTAGTGGCCTCCTTAGCAGTACGTTGTGCCAGTACTTTCGCCGCCCGGCCAGTAGGCGCAAGTAAATAAATTGGCGTGCCCGTACTCCCCAACTGACGCACCAATGCCTGCATCAGACTGGTCTTACCGGTACCGGCTGATCCTTTAAGTATGAATACCTGACCGGCTTCGGCATTGATCAGGTAATGCGCCAAGGCAGTGAGCAATTGCTGCTGCTCCTCGTCCGGCACAAAATCTATGTTGGCCGCCAAAGCCTCCGCCAACAGCTCCGCAGTATCTGGCGTAATCGTATCCGACTGGCCAAACCATTCCCGCATAAACCAAGCAAGATGTGACTGTATAGCCACCGAAACAGCTTGAGAATCGTCGGGTGAGAAAAAAGCCATTGCCCGAAATTAAACTAAAAACAGCTTTTTATCGGAAAACAAGAGAAAAACATTGCAGCTGACAACAAATTGAAAAGAGACTGCTTATTTTCACCCAACTGGCCTATTTTTCGCTTAAACGCTCCCATGCACTACAGATTCATTTTGTTCTTCTTTTTGTGCCACCTGGCGTTGACAAGTCAAGCTCAATATCGTCTTGAAGGATTTGTATTCGACAATGCCAATGGCCAAAAACTGGCCTTTGTAAACATTGTCATCAATGACAGTCGCCAGGGAACCACCACTGATGTTGACGGCAGATTTGTGCTTACTTCAGCTGAACCCATTAATAAATTACGCTTCTCTTATGTAGGCTATGAGCAACTTGAATTTTATCCTCAGGGTCAATTCAAAGTTGAAGTTGGCATGCTTCGAAAAAATCTAATACTAACACAAGTCGAGGTAATTGCCGGTGAAAATCCGGCTCATCGCATCATTCGTAAAGCAGTAGCCAATCGTGATTTGAACGACCCCGAAAAACGCAATAGTTTTAGTTATACGGCCTACAACCGTTTTATAGTGAGCATCGATACGGGTGATCAGATCATCGATACTATTGCTTATCGTAAAGCCAAAACTAAATCGGGCAACGACACCTTACTGCTCGATTCTACCTATTATGAAATGGGTCAGTTTTTACGGAAACGAGATTTGTTTTTAAACGAATCGGTGAGCCAACGGCGTTTTGTAGCTCCCGATTTGAGCAATGAAAAGGTCATAGCCAGTCGCACCTCAGGTTTCAAATCGCCTGATTTTATACTATTATCGACACAGTTGCAATCCTTCAGCTTTTATAAAGATTATATTGAAATACTACAGATACGATACCTGAATCCATTGTCACCTGGCAGTACCAGCAGGTATTTTTTCCATATTGAAGATACCAGCTACCACGGAGCAGACACAGTATTCATTATCTCCTTTAAACCAGCCAAAGGCAAAAATTTCAGTGGTATGCAAGGATTGTTGTACATCAACACCCACGGCTATGCACTGGAACATGTGCTCGCCCGGCCAGCCGATTCTTTGGAAAATATGAGCATAGCCATCCGGCAACAATATAAATTGGTGGGCGGACAAAAATGGTTTCCGGAGCAGTTGCATACCGATATAAGGTTGACAAGTATTAATGTAAACGGCATCGTTCCGGTGGCTTATGGCAGGTCGTATTTGCGTGATATTAGCCTAGATGCAGGCTTGAATTCCCGGGATATTACTTTAAATGGAATTGAAATAACGGCTGATGCGCATCAACAACTGCCTGTTTTTTGGGATGCTTACCGTACAGCTTCGGATGCCGGCAGAGACAATGAGACTTATCGTTTTATCGATTCCCTCAGTGAGGCTATCAAGCTTGAACGTAGGATGAAATTTGCTCTCGCCTTGGCAACTGGTCGCTTGCCAATTGGCCCCATTGACTTGCGACTTAAAGATATGTTGGCAGGAAATCGATATGAAGGTTTACGACTCGGCTTAAGTTTAGCAACCAATGACAAGCTGAGTCGTCATTTAGCCATTGGTGCTTATGGAGCCGTTGGAACTTCGGACAGGCAAGGAAAATATGGTGCAAATTTCGATATATACTTCGATCGCCAGAAAAACTGGACCCTTAGTTTCAGTCATAAAAACGAGCTGGAAGAAGTAGGAGGATACGGCTTCTTTTCGAATGATATGGCTCTTTTTTCTGCCGACAGTGAGCAATTGTGGCAGTTTTTCAGGCAATATTTCGACAGAAACCAACGCGAACATGAAGTAAAACTTCAGTTTCTCAATCAACGCTATTGGAGTGGTTCTGCCGGTTTACGCAGTGTTTACAAAGTTCAAACGCCTTGGTACCGTTACCGCTATCTCGATGCACAACAGCTTACAGCCGCGCTGCGTGAAGATCAGCTTCAAAGTTTAGCTCCCAACAGTTTTCAATACACCGAATTCAGGCTTCAACTCCGCTTTGCTTTCCGGGAAAAATATGTCAAGCTTAGCAGTCAGCAATATAGTCTGGGTACATCTTACCCAATAATCTTTTTCAATTACAGTAGAGGCTTATCGCTTTGGCAGGGCGATTTTAAGTACGACCGGCTTTTGCTCAAAATCGAAAAATCATTTACCATACGTCACGGAGGTATTAGTAGCATTCAGCTATGCGGTGGCTGGTTAAATGGTCCTGAATTACCTTTAAATCTTCTCTTTTTTGCCCGAGGAGTTGGACAGCATACCGGCATCTATGTGCCGAATACTTTCCAAACCATAGATGCCAATGATTTTGTGCATGATCGTTTTGTGAGTTTACACTGGCGACACAATTTCGAAAGTCTGTTATTTCGAACAAAAAAGCAGGCGCCGCAATTTGGGCTAGAGAACAAATTTATAATCGGCAGATTAAACAATGTAGCCCGTCATTACATTACTTCACCCATGAATGTGCAGCTTCAATCCCTCGAAATGGGCTATTTTGAAAGTGGATTCACGCTGAGTCGAATCAAAATACTGGATCAGTTCTGGGGAGTTGGGGTGTTTTATGGTTATGGCCCTTATCAGCGCCAGCTGTGGTACGACAATCTGGCCTTCAAACTGGTAGCAGGAATTTAAAGACTGGAATTCTACATGCAATGCTTTGGATAATTGCCTATTTTCGTGGCGATTTTTGACGCAATTATGATTCTTTCCATGATTTTGGTGTTTGTGGTTGGCTATGCTGCCATCGCATTGGAGCACCCCCTGAAAGTGAACAAAACCGCTTCAGCTTTGATAACAGCTGTGCTTTTGTGGAGTATTCTGGCTTTGTTCCCTATACCGGACAGCATTTTTTCGACTGAGATTTTCACCCAATTCCTGAATAAGCTCAAATTTGAAGGCCTCTTTGAGGGCGTAAGTCAGTCTGAACTCTTCCGCGAATATGCCGGTCATGAACTTTCTCATCATCTCGGGTCGATTGCTGAAATCCTATTTTTCCTATTGGGTGCCATGACCATCGTTGAATTGGTGGATTCACACCAGGGATTCAAAGTCATTACCAACCGCATAAAAACCAAAGACAGCCAGAAACTTTTGATCATCATCAGTATTCTGGCTTTTTTCATGTCGGCTGTCCTGGATAACCTGACTACCTCCATAGTCATGGTTTCGCTCCTCCGCAAATTGATACACAATCATTTACAGCGGAAACTTTATGCGGGCATGGTCATAATCGCTGCCAATGCCGGTGGTGCCTGGTCGCCTATAGGCGACGTTACCACTACTATGTTGTGGATAGGCGGACAGATTACTTCTGTAAACATCATTAAAACCCTGATTCTGCCATCCATCATTTGTATGGTTATACCTTTAATTATTGTGGCTCGTCAGATGAAGGGTCGGGTAATTCGTGCACCTTATGACTACAAAGCTGCCGAAGAACAAGAATTGGTAAAAGGCAGCCGTATCATGCTCGTTATGGGAATTGGCGCATTACTTTTTGTCCCTATTTTCAAAACGGTTACTCACCTGCCTCCTTATTTGGGCATGTTATTCGGTTTAGGCGTTTTGTGGCTGACATCTGAAATGATTCACATCGACAAAACGGAGGAAGAGAAAAAACCTTACTCAGCGCTTCATGCTTTAAGTAAAATCGACACTTCTAGTGTACTGTTTTTCCTGGGCATCTTACTTTCCATTTCTGCCTTAGAAACGATGAACATACTGCGTATTACGGCAGAATGGCTGAATAGTTCAATTGGTGATATGAAAATCATAGTTTTCATCATCGGGGTGCTTTCAGCGATAGTCGACAACGTTCCGTTGGTGGCAGCCAGTATGGGTATGTATGATTTGGCTACCTATCCGGTCGACCATTGGATGTGGGAATTTATGGCCTATTGTGCTGGTACAGGTGGTAGCATCTTGATTATCGGGTCAGCTGCAGGTGTTGCCGTTATGGGCATGGAACGCATTAATTTTGTATGGTATGTTAAAAAAATCTCTGGTCTTGCCTTCTTAGGCTATACTGCAGGTGCTATTGTTTACCTCCTCATTTATCCTTATCTCGCCGTGCATTGATGGTAATTCGCGAAACGGGCATAGCAGGGTTATTAGTCATTACACCAAGTGTATTCGGTGACCATCGTGGCTACTTTATGGAGAGCTATAATGAAACCCAATTCGCGGCAGCGGGAATAACCGCTCATTTTGTACAAGATAATCAGTCGATGTCGGGTAAAAATATCCTGCGCGGCTTACACTTTCAGGCCCCTCCTTATGCCCAAGGTAAACTCGTAAGAGTTATCAAAGGAGCAGTTTTGGATGTTGCCCTCGATATCCGAAAAAGTTCGGTTACTTATGGTCAACATTTAGCCATCGAGCTGAATGAAGACAATAAAACGATGTTATGGATTCCCCCGGGATTCGCACATGGCTTTTTGACCTTAAAAGACGAAACCATCTTCGCTTATAAATGTACCGACCTGTACAATAAGGAAAGTGAAGGAGGGATAATATGGAACGATCCGGCTTTGGCCATTGATTGGGGAACCGAATCGCCTATATTGAGTCAAAAGGACGAAATACTGCCCACATTGGCAGCATTCAAAAGTCCCTTTTCCTAAACCATGCAATTTGTAATAAGCTGAAGAATAGGCGATTTGATTAAATATATATTTGGATATTTTTATCCTTTTATAGAACTTTATATCAAATTCCCCTCCGATGAAACGTATCGTCATACTCGGTGCCGAATCCGGCGGAACCATGCTGGCCCGACATCTTTTCAAAAAACTCCCGCACGAAAGTTATAAACTGACTTTGGTCGATCCGGAGCCGCGCCACTACTATCAGCCCGGTTTTCTATTTCTGCCCTTTGGTCATATTGAGCCAGAAGCGTGTTACAGGCCAAAGGCCGACTTTATCCCTAAAGGCATACAGCTTAAGGTAGGCCGGGCAGTGTACATAGATCCCATAGCACAACGTGTAAAACTGGAAAATGAGCAGGAGTTACATTACGATATTCTGGTTATAGCTACTGGCACCCATATCGCGCCCGAAGAAACAACCGGTATGCTCGGTACCGGTTGGCGTTAAAACATCTTCGACTTTTACAGTTTTGAGGGTGCACTCGCGCTTAGGGATAAGCTGGCACATTGGCAAGGTGGTAAATTGGTGGTTCACATTACCGAAACGCCTATCAAATGCCCCGTGGCACCCCTTGAATTCGCCTTCCTCGCCGATGCCTTCCTTGAAGAAAAAGGCATATGCGAACAATGCAGCATTACCTATGTCACCCCACTTTCAGGTGCCTTCACCAAACCCCGGGCTGCTAATAAACTGGGATTTCTTCTGGAGGAAAAAAACATTGAAATCGTAACTGATTTTGCCATCCGAGAAGTTGATAATAAGCAGCAAAAAATAATCGCATACGATGAACAGGAAGTGGAGTACGACTTATTGGTAACCGTTCCCATCAATCTGAGCGACCCGGTAATTGCCGATTCCGGTCTGGGCGATGACTTCGGCTTTTTGCCGGTCGATAAACACAGTTTACAGCATAAGGAATACGCCAATATTTTCGCCCTTGGCGATGCTACCAATGTTCCCACCTCCAAGGCAGGTTCGGTAGCGCATTTTCAGGCAGAATTGTTAGCTGCCAATATTGTTCGTTACCTCATGGGCTTGCCCGTTAGGGGTAATTTTGATGGCCATGCCAATTGTTTTGTAGAAACCGGGCATGGAAAGGCTTTACTGATCGACTTCAACTACGAAACTGAGCCGGTTGAAGGTACTTTCCCTTTGGCGTACATCGGTCCGATGTCGTTGCTGGCTGAGAGTAGAATCAATCATATGGGCAAGCTGGCCTTCCACTGGATTTATTTCCATCTGTTGCTCGAAGGTCAAAGCATACCCTTTATTTCGCCGCAAATGAGCAAAGGCGGCAAAAAACTTGCACCAACCACCACTTAATCATGGAAAAAAACATCGCAGGAGTTACCGTCGACGTAAACGCCGAAGGTTATCTCACCCAAATCAACCAATGGACTGAAGCCATAGCCGAAGCCATAGCAGCCGAAGAAGCTGTGGGTCCGCTCACCAATAAACATTGGGAAGTATTAAACTATCTACGCAAGCAACAGGCTGCCGGCACTGCCCTTTCTATCCGGGGTATTGGGAAATCGGGGGTGGTAGATATTCAAACATTCTATGCCTTATTTCCCAACGGTCCGCTGAAAAAAGCCTCCAAAATTGCCGGTATCCCGAAACCTGCCTCCTGTATTTAATAGCTACGCCATGGAAACCCAAACAATGTCAGCTGCAACTGCCGAAAATAAGGCCGTTAAAAAAGTAATGATTATCGTAAGCAAGGGCACCCTCGATGGGGTGTATCCGGCCTTAATTCTCGCCAATGGCGCCCGCATGGAAGGCATAGAAGCCGAAATGTTTTTTACCTTCTTCGGCTTAGAAGCCATTGTGAAAGCCCGGATGAATAATTTGCATGTTGCGGCAGTTGGTAATCCTGCCCTACATATGCCTACGCTGCTAGGTGGTTTACCGGGCATGGAAAGTTTCGTCACCCACATGATGAAAAAGGAAATGGAAAAACTCGACATCCCCGATGTGGAGGAATTTCTCGATATCATCAAAGCCTCAGGCGGTAAAATTTATGCCTGTAAACTCGCCATGGATATGTTCCACCTTAAAAAAGAAGATTTGTGGGACGGTGTATCCGAAGTACTGACCGTGGGTGATTTTTACGCCCAATGCGCGGGTGAAAATACCCAGTTGCTGTTTACCTGATTACCAAACTAAACCGTGCCGGTCGGCCGGGTGCGCAGGCACTTTCGGCCGACCGGTCTTTTTTTTGCAAGAATGTGCTTACTTTCGTTCCCATGGAGTTGACGCCAGAAATCATCGAAAAATTAGAGCGGCTGGAGCAGAAATATGCCGTAATGGGGCAGGATATGTTGTCGTATCTCGAAGGCCTCATTCACACCGATTATTTGCAGTACTGGGATTACATTCATCTCGACGTGCTGCTCAACCTGCAAAATCCGCGAACACATTGGCCGGATGAAAAAATCTTCATCCTTTACCACCAGATTACAGAGCTCTACTTTAATCTTTGTCTCCACGAATTCGATCAGATTTTCGCCAAAGACAAGCTCGAAGCTTCCTGGATGCTGGCACGTGTCAACCGCCTTACCAATTATTTCCGCTGTCTGATCGATTCTTTCAGCATTATGGTAGATGGGATGGAAAAAGAGCAGTTCCTCAACTTCCGCATGGCGCTGCTGCCGGCTTCCGGCTTTCAATCGGTGCAATACCGCAAAATAGAGATTAACGCCACCGACTTTCGCAATCTCGTAGATAAGGACCATCGTATCAACGATGTGCTTAACGAGAAAATCGATGAGCAATTCGAGTTCATTTATTGGAAAAAAGGTGCAACCGAGCTTAGTACCGGCCGTAAAACGTTGACCTTACAACAATTTGAGGATAAATACGGCACTGACCTCTTAAGTCTAGCTAAAAGCAGGGTGAACCACAACCTATACAGCCTTTTTCGTAAGCTGCCTGAAAGTCCCGATAAAGAAAAACTCCGGGAATCGCTACGCACCTTCGACCAACAGGTGAATATCAATTGGCCTTTGGCTCACTATAAATCGGCAGTGCGTTATTTGCAGCGCCGGCCCGAAGACATAGCGGCCACTGGCGGTACCAATTGGCAGAAGTATTTGCCTCCACGCTTTCAAAAACGCATCTTTTATCCCGAATTGTGGTCGGCTGAAGAAATAGCCGAATGGGGAAAAAGTTGGGTCGATGAGCAGTTGGCCGACTTATGAACGATCCCGGCAAACTCCTTCGGCTCTTTCGCGAGTTAAACCTATTGTCGGGTAGCAAACGGGGTTATACGGTACAGGAGTTAGCCGATAAGGTTGGCGTTTCCTACCGAACGGTTTATCGCGACCTCCGCATTTTCGAAGACACCGGTTTTGAGCTGATCCAACACCCCAGTTCCAAACGCTTCCGCCTTTCCCGGGCCGAAGACATCAGTGAAAACATCCACTTTAACCGCGAAGAAGCCGGTGCGCTGGAGGAAGCGCTGGTTGGTTTGCCCGAAGGTCCGTTGCGGCAGCTTTTGATGGACAAAGTTCAGGCCCTCACCGGCTCGGCACAACAAGCCGGTTTAATGCACCGGCAGGCTGTATCGGCGAATTTTCAACTATTGGCTCAGGCCATACGCGATAAAAAGCAGGTGATGCTGCTCGACTACCAATCGGGCAATTCGCATCAGATCAGCAATCGTTTGGTCGAACCTTTTGCTTTTTCCGACCAGCTCAGCACCGTACAATGCTATGAACCCGGCAGTGGCACCAATAAGTTTTTTAAGATTGAAAGAATTGGTCAGGTGAAGCTGGAGCAAATGCCCTGGCAATACGAAATGCGTCACGAAGAAAAAAAGCAGGATGTATTCGGCATGACTTTACGCGAGCCTGTAACGGTGCAGTTTACACTTGGTTTGTTAAGCAGCAATTTGTTGCGAGAAGAATTTCCGGCTGCCGCAGTTCATCTAACTAAACTGGCCGATGGTCGACACCGGTTCGAAGGCCAGGTCGGCGGTTTTGACGCTGTGGGCCGTTTTGTATTGGGTCTCATCGATGATATAGAAGTAGATAGCCCACCGGCATTTATAACTTTCCTCCAGCAGAAAATCAGGCCGCTGCTTTAATTACCCCTTCCTTTACCCCTTTTTCAGTTGCTTTTGCAGCTTGACAGAAGGTGTCAATTACCAACGACATCTTTGAATCAAGTTAAACGTAAAAGTCATGAAAAACGAAATGGAATACCCCGACATCCTCGACATGGTTCCCGCCGATGTGACCGATGTAGCCGCCTACTTTGCTTCTTTTGATCAGCCAGCTGCACAAGCCGCCTAGTTATGGAAGCTTTACTCTCCCTCCCTTTCGCCTGGCGCTGGTCGCGCTGGGCTGAAAAAACGGCCGTAGTCAAAAACGGTAATCTCTTATGTGAAAGTTTTCTGGTGGTTGGTCAGCGCGACCTCAGTGGGCTCGCGCCCCATCAAAAACTCGACTTAAAACACAGTTTCGACAAATCCACTGGTATTCACCGATTCAGCCTCTACCACAAAAAGCGTTTGCTGGGCTTTTTACCCCTGCCAGATGCCCAAAAACTAGCCGAAAACCAGTTGAGTGGCCATCGTTTGAGTTCGCGTATCAGTTGGTATGCCCCCGATGCGCCTTATTGGGAAAAGTTGAAAGTCAGGATCAGCGCGATTTAGTATTGCGCTGAAAACGGCGGGTAAAGCCGCTGTTGAAGAGAATATAGCCAATAAAAGCACCCAAACATAACAATTCGAGCCACCAGAGTTGTTTCCAGAGGGCGCTCACAAACAAACCGCCAATGGCAAAACCGGCAATAAAATGTATGGCCGTTTTAGGTTTGGCAGCTGTTTCAAGGGTTTGTTTTTTCATCACCCTTTGATTTCGGCTATACACTTCAATTCGATGGCGATAGGTGTGGGTAAAGCGCCCACTTCTACCGTTGTACGGCAAGGTTTTGGGTCGATACCCTCAAAATATTGGGCGTAAATTTTATTAAAAACGCGGAAGTCGCGCTGCATATCGGTGAGAAAAACGGTTACATCCACCAAATCGGCCAGGGTGGCACCCGAAGCCCGTAAAACCGCTTCAACATTGGCAAAAACCGAATGTACCTGAGCTTCAAAATCGAAGCTCTGGAAATTCCCGCTTTTGTCGAGTTGAAGGCCGGGTACCTGCGGGTCACTGGCACTGGTACCGGCTGCCCGGGGACCAATACCGCTCAAGAAGAGCAGATTGCCCACCTTACGGGCATGCGGATAAGCGCCTACGGCACCGGGCGCATTGTTGGTGTTTATTTGCGAGCTCATAAATTATCGTTCTTACAAAAATGCCTTTTTTTTAAACACGGAGGGCACGGAGAGACACGGAGTTTTGGCGTTTGTGCGGCATTCGGTTTAACGGAGTATTTGGTTAAACGGACT
>DAIQOK010000003.1:122074-165676 GCA_036787895.1 Bacteroidota bacterium
GAGTTTTGGCGTTTGTGCGGCATTCGGTTTAACGGAGTATTTGGTTAAACGGACTATTGTACGGCGAAAGGTTAAACGGTAGTTGAGCGAAGTCGAAACCCCGTTATCCCCGGCAGGCCCGGGCATCAAGCGCATCATGAGCGAAAATTGAGTTCATCGAACTTTTAGTCGAAAGATGCAGCCGAGATGGTTGGTAAAACGAATTCCATCACCTCTTGAAAGCGCAAGATTTTTAAACACGGAGAGACACGGAGTTTTGGCGTTTGTGCGGCATTCGGTTAAACGGAGTATTTGGTTAAACGGACTTTTGTACGGCGAAAGGTTAAACGGTGGTTGAGCGAAGTCGAAACCCCGTTATCCCCGGCAGGTCCGGGCATCGAGCGCATCATAAGCAAAAAGTGAGTTTACCGAACTTTTAGCCGAATGATGCAGCCGAGATGATTAGAAAGACGAATTCTACTAACTTTTCGAGATACAGGATTTTTCAACACGGAGGGCACGGAGAGACACGGAGTTTTGGCGTTTGTGCAGCATTCGGTTTAACGGAGTATTTGGTTAAACGGACTTTTGTACGGCGAAAGGTTGAACGCTGGTTGAGCGAAGTCGAAACCCCGTTATCCCCGGCAGGTCCGGGCATCGAGCGCATCATGAGCGAAAAGTGAGTTCATCGAACTTTTAGTCGAAAGATGCAGCCGAGATGATTAGAAAGACGAATTCTACTAACTTATCGAGCCGCAGTCTTTTTTAACACTGAGGGCACGGAGGGCACGGATTTTCGCTGAGTCGGGGATTTTTTGCGACCATAGCGACCTTTGCGCCGTTGCGAGAAAAAGAAATTGTCACCTAAGTAATTCTTAGGGTTAGTCCTCTTCTGATCATCTCGACTCAAGTCTTCGAGAACCTCAGACTTGGCTCGATGCCCGGTTGTTGTCAAAGAAACCGTTGCCTTCGACTTCAGGCACCGGTTTTATTAAATCTAATCCGTTTAACCAACCGTTCGACAAACTCACGACAAGAAACTCCAAAAACCCCGTTTAACCCAAAACGTGTTTTTTGTTCTGCATCAGCAATCCCAAATCCCACTCCAATTGCCTTTTAAAGCTTTGGCTTCGCACCGGGCAGTTTTCAATGGCGCAGAGGCTGCAGCTTGTCGGCAGACAAGGATCTACATGAATAAAAAACTCCATACGCGTGCCGAAAGCGTCTTGCAGAAGCGCATCTAGCTTGTCCAATTCGGCATGGGCTTGTTCCAGGTCGAAATAACGCGGTAGAGTGAGGTGTCCATCGAGATGGAGGGTGGTGCCGTATTTGATCAGGCGCACGTTGTGGATATCGATCCAGTTGGGGCGGCGGTTGTTTTTAACTACGGTTAACAGTTGGTGAAGCAGCTCTTCATCGGCCTCGTCCATAATGCCGGCTACGGAGGGTTTGAGGATGGTGTAACTCGTATAAACCAAAAATGCGCCGAAAAGAATGGCCACGGCGCTATCTATCCAGAGCCAGCCGGTGAATTGTAATAAAAGCAGTCCTACAACCAGTCCAACTGTGCTCCAGGCATCGCTTTGCAGGTGTTTGCCTGAGGCGATGGCTGGCAGACTGTTCTCGTGTTTGCCTTTGCGGATGGATACCCAGCCAAGTGTATAATTCACCAACCCAGCAGTTGCTGTAATCCATATGCCGGTATCGAGAGCGTGAACGGGTTCCGGGAACCAGAGGTTATACAAACTTTTACCAACAATCAAAAGTCCGGCAACACCCAGTAAGGCCCCTTCAATGCCGGCTGCGAGAAATTCGATTTTACCGTGACCATAAGGGTGATTGGCATCCTTAGGCAAAGCCGATAAATACAGGCTATACCAGGTAAATGCCCCGGCTAGCACATTCACAATACTTTCGGTGGCATCGGTGAGTATGGCGTTTGAATCGGTGATAAGCCAGGCGGTGAACTTGGCCAGCATCAGTACCACGCCTACCACAACAATGAGTCGTTGCAGACTTACCGGATTACGTTCAATAGCGGATACAAACATTAGTCGCCTCCGTGAAAAACTTCAGCGCATCCCAACCGCCTTCACGACCCACACCCGAGGCTTTGGCGCCTCCAAAAGGCGTACGTAAATCGCGGAGCAACCAGCAATTCACCCAGACAATGCCAAACTTGAGGGCAGACGACATGCGTTGACTGCGACTCAGGTTCTCCGTCCAGAGTTGTGCGGCCAGTCCGTATACTGTATCATTCGCCATGGCCAGGGCTTCAGCTTCCGTATCAAAAGGAATCAGCGTAACCACAGGGCCGAAAATTTCTTCCTGGTTGGTGCGGCAGCTGTTGGGTAGATTTTCGAAGACAGTCGGCTCGATAAACCAACCCTTTTCGCATCTCCCCGAAACTTTAACCGCCTTACCCCCAGTGAGCAGTTTGCCACCTTCCTCCTGGGCAAGTTGGATATAACTTAGCACTTTTTCAAAATGTGGCTGACTCACTATCGCCCCCAAATCGGGATTGGTGATAGGGTCATCTACCGTAAGCGCTTTCACTTTAGCGACAAAATCACTGCGGAAACGCTCGTAAATAGATCTTTCGATCAACAAACGGGAGCCACAGAGACATATTTCGCCTTGGTTGGTGAAAGAAGAACGTACGGCCGAGTTCAGCGCCTTGTCGTAATCGGCATCGGCGAAAATGATGTTGGGGTTTTTACCGCCCAGCTCCAGCGACAACTTTTTAAACATTGGCGCAGCTGTACGGGCAATGGTAGCGCCGGTGAGTGTGCCGCCGGTAAACGAAATGGCAGGGATATCGGGATGTTCGCTCATCGCCTGACCCACTTTGGGGCCCAGACCAAAAACGATATTCAGCACCCCGGCCGGAAAACCCGCTTCAATGCACAATTCGCATAACAAATAGGCTGTTGCCGGGGTGATTTCGGAAGGTTTGGCTACCACCGTATTGCCGGCAGCCAGGGCAGGCGCAATTTTCCAGCTGAAGAGGTATAAGGGTAAATTCCACGGTGATATACAGCCTACTACGCCTATGGGTTGGCGCAAGGTATAGTTGATAGCAGCACCGTCGGTATGATGCGATTCGCTGGCAAAATGTTGGATGGCCGTGGCGAAAAAGCGGAAATTATCGACTGCCCGGGGAATATCCATGCGTGTAGCCAAGGCGACCGGTTTGCCCTGGTCGCGGCTTTCGGCGGCGGCGAGTTTGTCGAGATCACGTTCGATTAAGTCGGCGAGGCGGTTCAACAAACGGGCTCTTTCACCCACCGGGGTTTTTGCCCAGGCTGGGAAGGCTGCTTTGGCGGATATTGTTGCAGCTGCAACATCTTCGGCGCCTGAATCTGGCAAACGGCCATATACCTGAGCTGTAGCCGGTTCATAATTATCCAGCCAACTACCGCTGAGGGCGGGTTGGAGTTGGCCGTTGATGTAGTTGAGGATTTCCATAAAAACGCCAGATTTCTGGTGAATTAATTAATCTAAAAGTAAAAAAGTGGTTTTCTCCTGGTCAATTTCCAATAAAAAATGAGGCATTACAGATAATCTATGAATTAACCCAATATGTTTTTTGAGTAATTCCAATAACGTTTTATGACTTGTATTTCCTGAATTAATCTTCACCAATTGCTTTGGAGATTTCTTGAGCAAATGTTGATTTTTAAAATCGGCATCTTTCGATATTAAAATCAAACCATGGATATCTGCATAAGCAGAAATCATTTCATCTTTCGTAAAGTAGCCGTCAAGTATATTATTTACATGTGTTGCTTCAAATCCCTGGATGTTTAACCATTTAACCAGCCTAAGGGATATAGGCACGTCACATAAAAATTTCACGCGACCTCTTGGGTAGTTTGACCAGAAACAGAAAGTTGTGCATAGTACAATGCGGCTTTAATGTCATCTGGCTCCAATTCAGGATGCTCTTCCAATATCTCAGCATTTGACATTCCACTCCCGAGCATATCCAAAATCACCGCAACTGGCCATCGCATTCCACGAATACATGGCTTGCCATGACAGATGTCTGGGTCTATAGTAATTCGATCTAAGAGTCTCATATCTAATGAATAAACAAATTTAACGAAATATCTACAAACTTCCCGTTCTGCCGCCATCTACCGGCACATTGATGCCGTTAATGTAAGCAGCGGAGGGGGTGGCTAAAAAGGCAACGGCGGCGGCAATTTCTTTGGCTTCTCCAAAACGACCGGCCGGGATTTCGGCCAACATTTCAGCTTCCACCTCAGCACGCTGGTGACCGGTTTTGGCGGCCTTACCATCTAATATACTCTCCAAACGCACAGTTTTGGTCGCTCCCGGCAATACATTGTTCACCGTAACCCCAAAAGGCGCTACTTCATTCGACAATGTTTTGGCCCAATTCGCCACTGCTGCGCGTATGGTATTACTCACACCCAAACCCTTCAACGGAATTTTTACCGAAGTAGAGATGATGTTTATGATACGCCCGTAATTGGCGGTTTTCATACCCGGCAACAATAAAGTAGCCAGCAAATGATTGGCGAGCAGGTGATTTTGAAAGGCGGTGAGAAATTCTCCTGAAGTAGCTGCTCCCACAAGACCTGCAGGCGGACCACCGGTATTATTGACCAAAATATGGGCAGAATTGCCTGCAAAAAGCCAGTTTTTAACGGCTGTTTCCAGCGCGTTTAAATCGGCAAAATCAACGGCGATATAATCGTGTTTTTGACCTTCGCGGCTCGGTAAAGCATCGCGGACTTCTGCCAGGCGTTCGGCATTACGTGCGAGCAACACCACATTCGCGCCTAGTTGGGCCAGTTGTTCGGCACAGGCCCGGCCTATACCCTGGCTGCTCCCGCAGACAAAAGCGGTTTTCCCGCTGAGTTGAATATCAAACATCTTGTAATTTTTGAACAGCAGTTTTGGGTTGCTGCTTCTGAAAATAAGCACAAACGGGCCGGAGGGCACATTCGCCGCATTTAGGTTTACGCGCCACACACACATAACGGCCATGTAAAATGAGCCAGTGGTGTGCACGGGAAATAAGCATTTCGGGTAAATATTTGACCAGCTGTTTTTCAGTTTCAAGCGGGGTTTTGGCCTTTACGGTTAAGCCCAATCGAGCCGAAACCCGAAACACATGTGTATCGACCGCCATGGCCGGTTTGTTGAAGATGACTGAGGCTATGACATTGGCGGTTTTACGCCCTACACCCGGAATTTTAACCAAATCGTTGATTTCAGACGGCACTTCACCCCCAAATTCATCAATCAGCACCCGGGCCAGGCCCATAAGGTGTTTGGTTTTATTGTTGGGGTAAGAAATGCTGCGGATAAGACTAAAAATCTCTTCCTCGCTGCCCTGTGCCAAGGCAAATACATCGGGAAAACGTTGAAAAAGTGCCGGTGTGGTGAGATTTACCCGTTTATCGGTGCATTGTGCCGACAAAACCACCGCCACCAACAACTCATACGGATTGCCATAAAACAACTCCGTTTCGGCCACGGGAGCCGTATGCAGAAAGTGGTCGATGACAAAGGCAAAACGTTCTTGTCGGCGCATGGCCGAAAATACGGAGAAAGGCGGCTGAATCAAATGGTTTAAAACGCATTCGCTATCAAGCCGCTTTTAATCGTTTGAGTCGTTTTTGCTTTCGTTGGGTAGTGCCTTCAGGGCGTCTTTGGCATTTAATGCACTGACTACTTTTTTGCCTGTTTTTGCTTCCAGTTCCAAACGCGCAACCTTGGCTACATGGCCGCCTTGCTGCGCTACTTTTTTACTCTCTTCAAAGTCATTTGGATTTGTAGCTGCCGAAATATCTTTTGTAGAGGCTTCAGCAAGCATATTCAGAATCAGCTCAGTATTGGTCATATTATCCCGCAGATTTTCCTTTTTTAACCCTTTCAATACTTTGTATTCTTTTGTGGTTTTATCGCTCCAGGCTTGAGTGATAATATCCGTTAAGTAAGCAAACTGAGCTCCTTCTTTCATACCTCTCTTTTTCCATTCGTTGGTAAGCTCCTTTCGGATTTCAATACTTTTTAAACGTTGATTAATCCAATTTTCAGAATAGCCTAATCTCAGATATTGTTCCAATGCCTTGTCTATACTCAATTCAGGATCCTGCATTTCATCTAAGCTCTCCGAAGCCACTTGTGCTAACCACAATTTGAAGGGCTCTGCTTTGGGTGATGATATTGATTGTATAAGGCGAAAAAGTTGTTCGGAATCAGCAACATCGGTTTGGTAAAATTTACCATCGGAAGCCTGCAATTTCAGTTGTCCGATTTTTTCGGACAACTCACTACCCTCCTTTTTAAGCTTGGTCTTCAGGTCGTTCCAATACTTACGTGGGCGGTCGGTTCCGGTAAGGATTTCTATCACATCCACAATTGAAATGTACCATTTCTCTTGCTCAGCATCCCAAAGGGTACGTACCTGCCTATTTTCAAACAATTTTATGGCGGCTTCTTTGGTCATGACGGTAATTTGAACCCATTGAAGTTACTTCAAATTCTATTGTTTACCAATGGCATTTCACCCCCAAATTCATCTTCCAATACCAGGCAGGTGTTTGGTTTTGTTGTTGGGGTAAGAAATGCTACGAATGAGGCTGAAAATCTCCTCCTCGCCATGTGCCAAGGCAAATACATCTGGAAAACGTTGAAATAATGCCGGTGTGGTGAGATTTACGCGTTTATCGGTGCATTGTGCAGACAAAACCACCGCCACCAGCAACTATACGGATTGCCATAAAACAACTCCGTTTCGGCCACGGGAGCCGTATGCAGAAAGTGGTCGATGACAAAGGCAAAACGTTCTTGTCGGCGCATGGCCGAAAATACGGAGAAAGGCGGCTGAATCAAATGGTTGATTTCGGCCACTTAGTTTAAAATCAATCCAAAATTCGGTTTTATTGAAGCAAAATTTCCGTATAAATGGCGGTTTCATCAATTACCGCATATTTAAAATCGTTATTATTCAATTTAAAGCCAACATTCACAATGTATTTGCCACAACGATTTGATTGCGAATTGTAACCGACATATACTGTGTCTGTTCTCAAACTCCCCAACTGAATGCTGTAACTGGAAGCCATGGGGGCTCCATTACCTTCTTCGTAAAATTTAATCTTTATGTAATGGGGTGTTTTATTGTAGCGAAAATCCCAAATACTCAGCGACCCTAAATTGTTATCAGGCTCAATAGTAAATGTGGCCGGTATTGCTGTCTTTAAGTCAGTAACCACAATGCTATCTGGGCTTACCCAATCAGGAATAACGCTGTGATAAAACGAGTCATTCGGCTTTAAGTAAGCATAAGTTACAGCTAGACGTATTGAACCTACAGCGCGAAACTGATCTTGACATTTATCTCCACAGGAATAGAATAGCATTGGGAAAACAAGTAAGCATATTGTTAACCTTAGCCTTTTGCCGGACTCTTGTTTCTTAATATCCATACGGTTCAAATAGTAAAATACTTTTCAATAAGCTCAATATTAAGCTAATGCAGCCAAAGATGGAACCACTTTACAATTTCATAGCATTAAACAATACTAAATTGCAATCCTCGGCTTAGCATGCAAGGGGTGTTGCAATTCGAAATGATTACCATCTTTGTTTACTTCCTAACAATTTAGTTACCAGCAACTTTAGCTTTTTGAAACTCAAAGGTTATATTTGTAATAAATCAATAAAAATGTCGACCGCTGAACTCAATAGAAAGAAACTTGACTTGATTGCCTGGATAAATCAGCTTTCAGACGAGCATATCATTGATTTTTTGGACGGTTTGAAAACCGCAGACACAAAGGGCGATTGGTGGGATGAACTTTCAGTAAGTCAGCAGCTGCTGCTGAAAAAAGGGATGAACGATATTGAAACCGGAAATGTGATTTCTTCCGCTCAGTTTTGGGGCGTGCTAAAAGATGACTGAGAAAAATCGATTGACCGTTGCGTATTCAATACAGGATAGAATAACGTAACGGGCTACATTTCAAGTTACAACAAAACCAATGCTGGGTAATTTTTTTCCCTACGCCTTCGCATAATCCATCAACAGCCGCATGGTGCTGTCGTTGGGCGAAAATTGGAGGGGAAGGGTGATCGTTTGGAGGATGGCCGCGAAATCGCGGTAGTCTTGCTGGAGTTCCGAATCGCTGATGAAGGTATGTTCAAAGGCATTCCGCTCGGCAGGCGAGAGTTCGTTAGTGAGATGAAGCAAGAGTAAGTCGTGTGTAGAGGCTGGGGTCATAGATCAGATTTGAATTACAAACGACCGTTTTTTCAGCTTAGTATCTATATACCAAAATTATCGGCGGATGGCACACGGATAATTATGATTCTTATGATTTTCACAGGTTGCGCTGCGCGCGTCCATAGTCGATGGTCCATAGTCGATAGCAGCTATAGACTATCGACCATGGACAACGAAAGTCCCACTTCCTGAAGTCAAATGCTCCTTTTTCAGCAGCAAGCTCCTACAGAACCACCCCTAAAGCGAAATATGATACTTATCAATCAACTTCCGCATATTGCCCAGCGCATAACGCATCCGGCCCAGGGAGGTATTAATGCTCACATCCGTTACTTCTGAAATTTCTTTGAAGCTCAGGCCGCCGTAAATACGCATTACCAATACCTCCCTTTGTTCTTCAGGGAGATGTTGAATGAGCTGGCGGACCTTATCGTGCGACTGGGTGCGTATCATGCGGTCTTCTACCGAATCTTCTTTCAGATCGAGGAAGGCGAATACGTCGGTATCCTCATCTTTCGGCTGGATAGTCGGCATTTTGGCATTGCGGCGGAAGTGGTCGATGCAGAGATTATGTGCAATACGAAGCACCCAGGGCAGGAATTTGCCTTCTTCGTTGTAGCGGCCGGCACGTACGGTGTCGATTACCTTCACGAAGGTATCCTGGAAAATATCTTCTGCTACATCGCGATCTTTCACGAGCAGATAGATGGTGGTATAAACACGGGATTTATGCCGAAGCATTAAAATTCCCAGGCTATTTTCATGGCCTTTGAGGTAGCGTGCAATGAGCTCTTGGTCACTAACACTCACAACATGAGTTTTCATGGCGTAAGAAATTTGGTTAGGTAGAGCTCAGGCTATAAGTATCCTCCGGGAGTTTTAGTTGAAATGATGTTGCTAATATAAGGCTTTCAAATACGTTGCACCCGTTTTAAGGAAACTTTAACGGAAATGATCTTTTTATGACATATCTCATTTTGGAGACATAACTACTTTTTGGGGATTTCAGGTGGAAGGATGATTTGTCTTTCAGGGATGATTTCGCAGTCGATGGTCGATGGTCGATGGCTTATGCTTGCTGCGCAAGCAGTCGATGGTCGATTTGCCATGCGGGCGTCGATGGTCCATAGTCGATAGTCAAGCTTCACTTACGCGATCGGACAACCGAAATGCCATGGTCTATGGACTATGGACTATCGACCTGGTGACTATGGTCTATGGATTATCGACCATGGACTAACTAAGCGAATTGCAAACCCTTCCGCTATTCATTCAAGACAGATACTCCTCCAAAACCTGCATCCAATGGACTATCGACCATCGACTATGGACTTCCTGGACAGCTGCTCACTTCCATCAAAAATCACTGATCATAGCTACGGTGTCTAAACACACCAACAATCATCTCCCCCGATTGTATTAATACCAGAATTATCCCGAAATTTGCGTTTTGAAGCTCCCCATTTTGTTGAATACACCCGTCGATACACTCGACCCCCGGCACTATATATTGATCAAAAATGCCCGTTTGCATAATCTCAAGGGCATTGATTTGGCCATTCCACGCAACCAATTGGTGGTGGTGACCGGCCTGTCGGGTTCGGGTAAGTCGACTTTGGTATTTGACACCCTGTATGCCGAAGGACAAAGGCGGTATGTGGAGAGCCTGAGCAGTTATGCGCGGCAGTTTATGGGGCGGATGAAAAAGCCGGAAGTGGACTGGATACGCGGCATTGCACCGGCCATGGCCATCGAACAAAAGGTGGTGAGCCGTAACCCCCGATCAACTGTGGGCACCTCTACCGAAATATACGACTACCTCAAATTGCTTTTTGCCCGTGTAGGCCGCACCTTTTCGCCGGTTTCGGGAGAAGAAGTCCGTAAAGACACGGTGACCGATGTAGTAGATTATGTGATCAGTCTGCCTGCTGAAACACGCGTTCAAGTGCTTTGTCCGCTGGTTCGCCACGAGGGTCGTAAACTGCATCAGGAATTGGCCGTTTTACAACAGAAAGGATTTATCCGGCTGCGCGTAAATGGTGAATTACAACGAATTGAAGATTTATTGGCCGATGCCAAATTGCTGGCTGTGCTGGAAGAAACGCCACTCGATATCATCATCGACCGGGTGAGCGTAGATGCTAGTGACGAAGCTTTGGTGAACCGCATCTCCGACTCGGTACAAACCGCCTTTTTCGAAGGCCATGGTGACGCCATAGTTGAGGTAGACGGCAATAACCGCCTGTTCAACGACCGTTTCGAAGCCAATGGCGACCGTTTTGAGGAACCGAGCGTGAACCTCTTCAGCTTCTCCAACCCTTATGGCGCCTGCAAAAAGTGCGAAGGTTTTGGAAGTGTGATTGGAATAGATGAAGAGCTGGTTTTCCCGGATAAAAGTCTGAGCATATTCGAAGGTGCCGTAGCCCCCTGGCGCGGTGAAAAGATGAGCGAATGGAACGATGTGCTCGTGAAAAACGGCATACGTTTCGATTTCCCGGTCCACCGGCCTTATGCCGATTTGACCGATGCTGAAAAAGAGCTGCTTTGGACAGGTAACAGTTATTTCCAGGGCCTGAACGACTTCTTTCAATTTCTGGAGGAACAATCCTATAAAATCCAATACCGGGTGATGTTGTCGCGCTACCGCGGGCGCACCGTTTGCCCCGACTGCAAAGGTACCCGATTGCGCAAAGATGCCGGTTATGTGAAGCTGGTAGATGCCGCCACCGGCGACAAACACAGCATCATCGATTTGGTGCTGAAGCCTGTCGATAAACTGCTCGCGCTTTTCAATGGCATACAGCTCACCCCAACCGAAGAAAAAATTGCAGGGCGTTTGCTGACCGAAGTCCGCAACCGCCTCACCTACCTCAGCGATGTGGGTTTGGGTTATCTCACCCTAAACCGCCTCAGCAACAGCCTTTCGGGCGGAGAAGCTCAACGCATCAAACTCGCTACCTCACTTGGCAGCAATCTGGTGGGCAGTATGTACATACTCGATGAACCCAGCATTGGGCTGCACCCGCGCGACAGCGAACGCCTCATCACCGTACTCGAACGTTTGCGCAACAACGGCAATACCGTCATCGTAGTGGAACATGAAGAAGCGGTGATGAAAGCCGCCAATCAGTTAGTAGATATTGGCCCGATGGCAGGTCAGCATGGCGGTGAACTGATATTTCAAGGCACTTATGCCGAATTACTCGCCGATGAAAACAGCCTTACCGGTCGTTACCTCAGCGAACGTGAAAGTATAGCAATCCCCAAAAAACGCCGCCCCTGGAAACGGAGTGTCATCATAAAAGGTGCTCGTGAAAACAACCTCAAAAATGTAGATGCCGAATTGCCGCTGCATACCCTGACGGTAGTTACCGGCGTAAGTGGCTCGGGTAAAACTTCTCTCATTAAAAAGATACTTTACCCCGCCATCAAAAAACAAACCAGCGGTTACAGTGAAAAAGCCGGGAATTACGACCGTCTGGAAGGCGATTTCCGGACTTTAAAAGACATTGAACTCGTTGATCAGAACCCTATCGGTAAGTCGAGTCGCTCGAATCCGGTGACTTATACCAAGGCTTACGATCACATCCGCAACCTTTACGCCGACCAACAAGCCTCCAAAATCAACGGCTACAAACCCGCTCACTTCTCCTTTAATGTGGAAGGCGGTCGCTGCGAAACCTGTCAAGGTGAAGGCACCGTGACCATCAGCATGCAGTTTTTGGCAGATATTACACTCGAATGTGACAATTGCAAGGGACATCGCTTCAAAAGTGAGCTGTTAGAGGTCAAATACAACGATAAAAACATCAGCGAAGTCCTCGAAATGACCGTTTCGGAGGCCATTCTTTTCTTCGCAGACCATAAAAACATACTCGGACGCTTACAACCCCTTGAAGACGTTGGCTTGGGCTATGTTAAACTTGGGCAATCCAGCAATACGCTGTCCGGCGGAGAAGCCCAGCGAATTAAACTTGCCTCTTATCTTACCAAAGGCAACCAGGCCACAGATACGCTTTTTGTATTTGATGAACCGACTACCGGTCTGCATTTCCATGACATCAAAAAGCTGTTGTATGCCCTGAATGCCCTCATCGACCAGGGCAATTCAGTCATCGTAATCGAACACAACCAGGAAGTCATCAAATGTGCCGACTGGGTTCTCGATTTGGGTGCCGAAGGTGGAGATGCCGGCGGTTATCTGGTTTTTGCCGGCACGCCTGAAGACCTCATCCAATGCGAGGCCAGCTATACCGGTAAATACCTCAAGGAGAAATTCTAAAGCTATTTACCGAATAGTTTCCGGAAGAAATTCTTTCGCTTTTGTTGGCGTTCGGCTTTCTTTTGCTGTTTTTCGGCACTTACTTCCCCTTTGCTATCGAATATTTTATCAAAAATCGGCGTTTCCCGGAAATCGGGGCAGTCGTGTGTTTGTGTCGCCGCTGCCGAGAAGGGCTGTAAATAGATTTTCCGCAAAGTGGCATTCGAATTCACTGCGGCCAAAGTAGCGCCCACCAGCGGTAAGGCCAGTGCACTGCCTGAACCCTCACTGCCGCTGTTAAAATGTATAGCTGTAAGTGGGGCCCCTACCCGACTTACGAGTACCAAACGTGGATTGTAAGCTGCGAACCAGGCATCGCCGTAATCCTGGGAAGTTCCTGTTTTGGCGGCAAAGTCAGTGGTTATGCCATATCTACTCCCTAAGGCAGTTGCCGTTCCCCGCTGTACCACGCCTTGCAACATGCCAGTGAGACTGGCCACCGTGGCCGGCGCAAAAACGGTTTCTTTTTCCGGTGATGGTGCCTGATAAAGCAATTCTCCGGAAGCATTACGTATACTTTTGATGTAATTCGGTTGGATACGCTGTCCACCATTGGCGAAAGCGGCATAAGCCACCGCCGTTTCGAGCATATTGGCTTCGGCCGCTCCTAAAGCGGTAGCGGGGCCGGGTGGAAGCGGGCGAGTAAAACCAAGCGCCTTCCATTTTTCGGCCAAAACCGAGGCATCTGTGCGGAGAAATAAATCTACGGCCGGGAGATTGTGAGATTGTGCAAGGGCTGCCGGTAAACTATACTGACCGCCACTATGGTTATCGTAATTGGAAGGCTGCCAATTGTCCTGGTCGGTGAAAGTGATAGACTCGTTACTCAGCCAACTGCAGGGGTCCATGCCCGTTTCGAGCGCAGTGGCATAGAGTATGGGTTTGAATGTAGAGGCCAGCTGTCGGTAGGCTAGCACCTGATCATAGGGATGCGTAGCGAAGTTGATGCCGCCTACCCAGGCTAAAACTTCGCCGGTTAGTGGATCGAGGGCGAGTATGCCGGCATTGAGCTGCATCAAGGCCCGGCGTATGCTGTCGCGGCGGGTTTCGGTCACTTTTTGAAGGCCATCCCAACGGAAAATCAGTCTCGGACTGGCTGTATCTGCATTGGTGACAATACCGTTGGTTTTGGCAATTTGATTGGTGAGCGCATTCAACTTTTTGCGCGGTGTACCACCTTGATACAGGGCTTCCAACTGCTTTTGTCGCACCGGCATTTGTTGTTTCAAGCCGGCCAATGCCGCCTGTTGAAGCTGATAATCGAGTGTGGTTTCGATCCTTAGGCCATCTTTTTCCAAATCAAATTGTTGGCCATTGCTTTCGAGTTTGGCCAGAATTTGCCTGGCTTGTTTTTTGACTTCGACCAGAAAATAGGGGGCAGGCCCATCGGTATCGAGTCGGGAATACTTCAATTTCAAGGGTTTTTTCTTCAAATTGGCATATTCAGCCTCGGTTAGATAGTTGTTTTTAAACATTTGCCCTAAAACCGTATTTCGTCGGCTCAATGCAAAATCAGGATGTAAACGAGGGTTGTAGCGGGTATTGGCCTTCAACATGCCAATTAAAACCGCACTTTCTTCGGTAGCTAGCGCTTTAGCCGGTTTATCGAAAAAACGGAAGGCAGCCGATTCAATACCATAAACATCTTCTCCAAAAGGAACGGTGTTCAGGTATAGCGTCAATAATTCGTTTTTGGAATAGACGTTCTCGAGTCGCCGGGCGATGATGATTTCGCGGAGTTTGTGCACCGGCATGGCCCAGGCACCCTTACTCGCGCGGCCGTAGAGGTTTTTTGCCAATTGTTGCGAAAGGGTAGATCCCCCACCCGACGATTTATCGCGCAGTATAATTGATTTCACCAATACTCGGGCAATACTGCGCATATCCAGGCCGTCGTGCTCAAAAAAGCGGGCATCTTCGGTTGCGATGAGGGCATTTAAAAGATTTTTCGGCAAGGCTTCGTAGCTGACAGAGCTGCGGTTTTTGGCGTAAAAACTGCCAATACGGTGGCCATCGGCACTATAAACCAAACTGGCATTTTCGTGCTGAATGGCCGATAATTCCTCCTTCGTGGGTAATTGACCAAAAAAGCCAAATCGCACCGAAGCGTATAAACCTGCCAGGCCTAAAGCGGCCAATAGTGTCAACCCAAGAAATAATCGAAATAAAAACCGCATGTGGTGTGAAGATAGCCTTAAAAGGTTAAACGGGGTTTTGGGGCTTTTGTGCGGCGGACGGTTAAACGGAATTTTAGGACTTTTGAGCGGCAGACGGTAAAACGGGGATTTTGGAGATTTTGGTTAAACGGTGGTTGAGCGGAGCCGAAACCACCGTTTTAGCACGAGCTCCCGGGCATCGAGCCAAATCAGAGCCTGCCGAAGATTTGAGTCGAGATGCACAGTTTCGGGCATCCTACAATTTTATTCAGAAGATTGCATCATTATACATCTCAACTGCCTAATTCGACAAGCTCTTTATGCGCTCGATGCCCGAATCGCATTGTAGAACCCGGCCTCGACGAGCTCGGCTTGGTTAAAGGGTTACAGTTCCCCTACCGCAACCGCTTCCAAACCTTCTGATGCGTCAATTCTTCCCATCGTATTAAACCGTAACCTTTGGCGTAGTAGTATAAATTATCGGTATGACTCGCTGCGTTCTCCCCAATAGTATGAATAGTTTAAACCTTGTAATAGTAGGTAGAGTCAAATGATATGGAATCATAATAGTTTGCAATTTTGTTTCTACTATTATCATCCAGCACCAAAGTACTTCCTAGAAAAATTGAAAATGGCGCAAATATAAAAAGTGCATTATCAATGCGATCTGTTTGCCCATATTTATGAATCATATAATTGGTGAAGTATCTCGGGTTACGGGATCTTGAATCCATCCAAAATTGATAACCTGTATAACTATGTCTTTCCTTTTGAACCCAGGATTCTCCATGATAAATAAGCTTGCCATTATCATTGGTTACATTAAAAGTATCCAAAACTGTTTGATAGACATGAAGCGTATCAATAGCACCAGTGAGACTATCCTGAAAAATTAAAATACTGCCTTCTGGTTGGTAGAGGTAAGTATAAATAGAACTATCGAGAGGCACATGTCCCCAATATTTATCGTCGTCTGCATTACGTTTTTCGCAGCTGCTGCAGATATAGAGCAATAGGAGAAGAGCTAGCTGGCGCATCGGGGATTTGATTGTGCTCTGTTTTCAAATGTAATATACGGGAAAGGGGCGTTTTTGCGGCGGACGGTTAAACGGGGTTTTTGGGATTTTGGTTAAACGGGCCTTTGTGCGGCCTTCGGTTATAATGTTATTAGGTTATAAATATTTTGCCTGAGTTTATCTAATAATGTATCGGACGGTGTTAAGATTTTGGGGCGTTTGCCTTCTTTATCACAGCTGCTTCAGGCCTTCTGATACCGGTTTCGGTAGGCGGTTGGGGTTACGCCTGTGATTTTTTTGAAGGTGGTTCTGAATGCCTTAGGATCGGAGTAGCCCAGACCGTCCATTACCTCGAAGATATTTTTGCGGCTGTTTTCGAAACTCCGTTTGGCGGCTTCCATTTTCACCCGTTGAATGTATTCGAGTATTGAATTATTGGTAGCTTGTTTAAAACGGCGCTCCAAACTTCTCCGACCCAGCGCCACGGTCTCGGCCAACTCATCGACAGTTATTTTGCCATCTAATTTTGATTCGATGAGGTTTTGTACTTGTTTTATCAATTCATCCGGATGATTTTTTTGCCCCTGAAAAATACTGAAAGCCGATTGACTGTTCCGGCTGATGTCGATTGCGAAATACTTTGCCACGTGAATGGCCATAACACGATCACTGTATTTTTCGACCAGGTGCAGTAGCAGATTCCAATAAGAATTAGCACCACCGCTGGAATACAAGCCATCGACTTCGGTCACAATTTGTCCGTCCATCAATTCTACTTCAGGGTATCGTCTTTTAAATTCATCGGCAAATCCCCAATGGGTAGAACATTTTTTTCCATTGAGAAGGCCGGTTTCAGCAAATAGAAATGCACCCAGGCATAAAGAAGCTATTTCGGCTCCTTTTCGAAACTGCCCAATAATCCAAGGCACATAAGCTTGATTTCTGGCGATTGCCTCGGCAGGGGGGCCAAACATGGCAGGTATGATGACCAGGTCGTAAATCAGGCTATCCGACAACAAAACATCTGGTTTTACTTCGAAATTTCCCGGAAAAACGGAGATGTTGGCAGCTTTACCGACGAGCTGAATATCAAAGCGTAGTGGCTGTCCCGACTGCTCCAACAGTTGATTCACGGCACTTAAACAATATTGTGGGTCGGCGATGGCTTGTGCCACCGCCATTTCAGGCACGAGTATGGCAACCTTTTTCATGGCTGCAAATTAGTAATTATCTCTGTCGCAAATCACCCCCTGTATTGTCGTTTATGCCATACAGCCCCATCGCCTGCGTTGCTTATGTTTGTATAAAACAAATTTGAATGTATTATGGACAAACGAGATAAAACTATTTTAAACATTCGTGCCACCGTAAATGCGCCTTTGGCCAGGGTATGGCATTTTTTCACTCACCCCAACCACATTGTGCGCTGGAATGGCGCATCCGACGATTGGCATTGTCCTCAAGCGCGCAATGACCTGAAAGTCGGTGGCCGCTTTAGCTACCGCATGGAAGCACGTGATGCCTCCTTCGCTTTCGATTTTGAGGGTACTTATACGGCAGTGGAGCCACATAAGTTTATTGCCTATGTGATGGACGATGACCGCCGCGTAGAAATCAGTTTTGAGGCCAAGGGCGATGATACCACCATAGTTTCAGAACAATTTGAGGCCGAAACGATGAATTCTGAGGAATTGCAATTGGCTGGTTGGCAAGCCATACTTGATAAATTTAAACAACACACCGAAAGAGCTGTTGGTGAAAACCCCCTGCATTTTGAGCAGTTCATCCATGCCTCGCCCGAAAAAGTACACCAGATCATGTTGGCCGATGTCACGTACCGGGAATGGACAGCCCTTTTTAATCCGGGGTCCTACTACAGTGGCAGCTGGGACGAAGGTGCCGAAATCAGATTTGTAGGAGAAAATGAGGCAGGGCAGCAGGAAGGTATGATCGGACACATAGCCGTACACCGACCTGCGCAATATGTGAGTATTGCGTATGATGGTATCATGGAAAAAGGAGTAGATAGATTTAGCGGGCCAGATGTAGAAGCGCTGACCAGTGGCCGGGAAGAGTATCGTTTTGTAGCCAGAGATGGCAAAACGCTGCTCGTGGTAGATATGGATGATCCGGGACCCTATGCCGATTATTTTGAAAAAACATGGCCTTTGGCCTTGCAAAAACTCAAAGAAATCTGCGAACGCTAAATGACTTCTTTTGAAATCGAATGAAGTTTCTGCCTATCTCGACCAGTTGCCAGCAGCGGATAAAAAAACACTCGAAACACTCAGGCAGCAGATCAAACTAGTGGCACCCAAACTGGAGGAAGGTTTGAGTCGCGGCGTACCTTTTTTCTATTATTTAGGGAAAAGAGCAGTAGGTTTCCGTTCTTCCAAAACCCACTTATCCTTCTTCATCATGGAAGGCCGGGTGCTTCAAACTTTACAACAGGAATTTCAGGATTTCAAGTATTCCACCACAGTTATCCGTTTTGATTCAAAAAATCCCTTGCCTGAACAGCTCATCAAAAAATTAGTCCTGGCCAGACTTGCAGAAATTGAAAATAAAACAATAAATAAATGAGAAAAATAACCGCTTTTTTATTCACGACTGTCAATGGCTGCTACCGAAGTATAGACCACGATACCAGCTGGCATCGACATGGCGAAGAGGGGACAGCCTATTCTGAAAAACAACTTGAATCAGATGACATCCTTCTTTTTGGAAGAAAAACTTATGAAATGATGGCGGCGTTTTGGCCAAGCCCAATGGCATACGAGCTATTTCCCAAAGTGGCCGAAGGCATGAATAAAGCAGCCAAAATAGTGGTGAGTAATTCACTCAAAAAAACAGACTGGTCAACTACCGTTCTGATGTCAGGAGATATTATTAGTCAAATAAAAAAGCTGAAACAAAGTCCGGGAAAAAACATCACCCTGCTTGGCAGCGGTGAACTTGCGAATCAGTTGACGGCTGCGGGTTTAATTGATGAATACCTCTTTTTAATCGATCCGGTAGCCATCGGAAATGGAGTTACACTCTTCGAAAAGCTGGGGAAACCGCTTGAATTAAAATTAACCGACGCCAAAATATTCCCAAAAAGTGGATCAGTTTTACTCAGCTATGCCGTTTAACCAATTTCCCTTACACCAGCCATGCTGCCATTATTTGCTTCCTTATCACTGAGTTATATCACCATTCCCCCATGCAAAAACACCCTATATACCCCTGCCTTTGGTTTCACAACGAAGCCCGAGAAGCTGTGGCCTATTATGCCACTATCTTCGAACAATGCGAAATATTGGCCGAAAATGATTTAGTCGTGCAATTTACGCTCAATAGTAACCGCTTCATGGCCTTAAATGGCCGACATGAATTTCGATTTAATGAATCGGTTTCTTTTGTTATAACTTGTGCCAGTCAAGCCGAGATTGACCATTATTGGTACAAACTAAGTGCAGCCGGTTCGGTGGGGCAGTGTGGTTGGCTGAAAGATAAATATGGCGTTTCCTGGCAGGTAGTACCTGAGGTTTTGGCTGAGCTGATGGCTGATCCGTCACGTGCTCACCGGGTGATTGCAGCTTTTATGCAAATGCAAAAATTCGACATCCAGGCCTTGCTTGACGCGTAAAGGTGATACAATAACTCAGAAATAGCGTGGTAGAAGTATTCAAAACCGATGTGACCGTAGCTGATCTGGCGAATAAGCTGATTTTTTTACTCCACCAGCATTGGCCCGAAGCCCGCATTAGCTTCGACCTCGAAGATTGTGATAAGGTACTCCGCATCGAAGCCCAGGATTTCGATGCAGCTAAGGTTTGCAGCTTATTACAAACCCATGGTGTGCGATGTGAAATTATGTTTTGACCGATTTTCGGCTAGTTTCAGCCTTTGGTCTATTTGCATTTGGCTAAACCTTCTCGCGCTTATAACGAAACAAATACCTTATCAAAACTTTAGCTTAAATAATTCAAGCACACAGTTACTACATATCCATCAGTTGTGCACCCTCAGCTCCCCGCTTTTTTGTCCGTATAGCTTCGTTTACCTATCAGGCATAACTCTTACAAAATTTTTCAGCTTCCCAACCGTTAATGCCCTAATTTAGCGCCTGTTCCCGCCTTTTACCGAATATATATGCGTTTTACCCTTTGGGCTTTTGTTTGGTTGTCGTGTTTTGTAGCCGTATTCTCAACGGCAGGTCATGCACCGGGCAATAGCATTACCCCAATAAGTACCGAAACTACTTCCATTTCCGAACCCAAGGCCAGTATTCAGGACAAAAGAATGCGCTTCCGCGACAACGACTGGGTAGATTCGGTTTATGACGTCCTGGCCGACAGTCAGCGGCTGGCCCAACTATTTATGGTCGCCGCCTTTTCCAATGTCGATAAGCCCGACCCTAAGCTGGAAGCGCTTATCCGCAACTACAACCTGGGTGGATTAATTTTTATGAAGGGAAGTCCACTGCGGCAGGCCCGGCTTACCAATCACTACCAATCGTTGGCTACCACCCCCCTGCTCATTGCCATGGATGCCGAATGGGGACTCGCCATGCGACTCGATTCTACCCTTCGATATCCGTATCAGATGACGCTCGGCGCCATTACTGATGACCGGCTTATTTACGAAATGGGTCAACAAATTGCCTTGCAATGTAATGCTCTCGGTGTACATGTGAGTTTTTCTCCGGTAGTAGATGTAAACAACAATGCCGATAATCCGGTCATCGGACACCGCTCCTTTGGCTCTTCGAAATATGTGGTGGCCAACCGGGCAGCAACTTATATGCGCGGCTTACAAGACAATAAGGTAATCGCCTGCGCTAAACATTTCCCCGGTCATGGTGATACAGACCTGGATTCGCACTACGATTTGCCAACCATACATTCCGACAAAAAACGACTCGACAGCCTCGAATTATACCCCTTCCGCCACATCATCCAGGAAGGCGTAGCCAGCGTGATGGTGGCACATTTGTCGGTTCCGGCTTTAGATCCAACGCCAAAGCAGGCTTCTACCTTATCCAAACCCATAGTTACCGATCTGCTCCGCAAAAAGCTCGGCTTTCAAGGCCTCATATTTACCGATGCGCTCAATATGAAAGGAGTCGCCGATTTGTATCCCCCCGGCGAAGTCGACGCCCTCGCCTTACTCGCCGGCAACGACATTTTATTGTACTCTATGGATGTGCCCACTGCCATAGCCCGCATCCGCAAAGCCATTGCTGAAGATCGCATCAGTTGGAAAGAGCTTGAAAAGCGTGTAAAGAAGGTACTTGCAGCGAAATATTGGGCAGGTTTAGCTGGCTACCAGCCCGTACAAACTGATAGCCTGATGGCCAAACTGCAGCCGGAAAATGCAGCCATATTGCAACAAACCATTTACGAACAGGCAACCACCCTTGTCCGGGATAGCGACAAACGTATTCCGATCAAAAGTTTATCGCCAAAAACACTCTATATCGGTATTGGCCAGGCCACTGTAGCCCGCGAAGCGTTCGAAAGTTTCGCAGTATTTGCCTCTACCGAGTATTTGAATCTCCCACTCAAAATAGATGCTGCCAGCTTGGCAGGTCTGCAAAGTCAACTCGCCGCCGCCGATGAGGTGGTCATGGCCTGGCACCTGCCTTCCCAAAAAGCAGGTGTAGTATTTGGGTTAGATACACCTACAGTGCAACAATTGAAATCGTTGATAGGTGATAAAAAACTGATTCAACTCATTTACGGCAATCCATACAGCCTGAAATACCTCGATTTCGGCGCTGTAGTGGTTTGCGGCTACGAAGAACATCCACTGGCTTTTCAAGCCACAGCCAACGCCCTTTTCGGCAGTGGCCGGTTTAAAGGGCGACTACCGGTGAATGTTAATGACAGCCTGAAATTCGGCAGTGGCTTAAGGTCGGATGCCGGCTGGAACCTGCGGTGGACGCAACCCGAATCGTTGGGCTACAACAGCAAAAAGCTAAAAGCCATCGATAGCATATTGAATTATGCCCTCAAGTCAGGTGCAACGCCGGGCGGGCAGTTGGTAGTAAGCAAAGGCAATCAACTGATCTACGCCAAGGCATTCGGCACACTCGATGGTCAGGCCAAAGCCAGTCTGACTAATTTATACGACCTGGCCTCGGTAACCAAAATTACGGCTTCGGTTCCGGGCTTAATGCGTATGTATGAACAGGGTAAATTGCCCATCGACTCCAGCCTCGCTTTTTTTTTACCTGAACTTAAGGGAAACGAAAAGGGTAGTCTGAAACTTCGGGAACTCCTGGCCCATCAAGCCGGCTTACCTGCCTTTTTGCCGCTTTGGAAAAAAATTACCGGTAAAAAAGGACTCCTTACCACCTGGTACCGAACCACTCCCTCTGATAGTTTTCCATTCCAACTGGCCGAAAATCAGTATTTGCGGGCCGACCTGAAAGACAGTCTATACAAATGGACGCTCGAAGCTCCTTTGCAAGGACGCGGAAGCTATCGGTACAGCGACCTCGGCTATGTTTTTATCTGGCGTATTCTGGAAAAACACAGTCAAGGCAAGGTAGAAGAACAACTTGTGCAGCATTTTTATCAGCCTACCCACGCTTATTCTTTGGGTTACCAGCCTTTGCGATATTATCCCGTTAACCGTATCGCACCCACCGAAAAGGACGATGGCTTCCGCAACCAGCTGCTACGTGGTTATGTACACGACCAGCAGGCAGCCATGTTGGGTGGTGTTGCCGGCCATGCCGGTTTATTCGGCACAGCAGCCGATTTAACCCGGTTTTTCGTGCATTTTCTGCCACAAAATCATGGAGCAAAAAAACTGCAATGGTCATCAGCCACCCTGGATTTATTTACCAGCCCGCAATATGTTGGTAACAGACGTGGTTTGGGTTTCGATAAACCGGAAGTGGAAAGAGGCAAAGCGACGCCCACCGCGCCTTCGGCCTCCGGTCAGACTTTTGGGCACAGCGGCTTTACCGGTACTGCTGTTTGGATTGACCCCAAAAGTGAGCTCATTTTTGTATTTGTATCCAACCGCATCTATCCTTTGGCTACCAATACCAAACTGGCCGATTTAAATATCAGAACCAGTCTTCAAGAGGCGGTTTATTTAGCTAAATTACCAGCTAAACCACAAAACGCCAGATCAGTTTCCCCAAAACAGTCCCCCTTGTAGGGTCGAGCTGTCCGGTATTTGTATCAAAAACCTGGTTGACGATGAGGAAAAAGTCGGTTCCGATACGAGGAATCAACTGCAGCCTGACATTGAGATTAAGTTCTTCCTGCGCAGAGTTCCATTGACTTAAAACAGAACCAAAAATATTGGGATTGATGGCATACGCCAAGCGTGCGCCTATGAGGTCGGTTTGGAAGGCTCCTTCTGGCAAATACACCTGATTTTTTTCATAACGCAGACTTAAATTACCGTATTTGCTGGCCCGCCACAAAATATCAGCCCGCAACTGATTGCTGTTGCCGTTGTAAAACTCACCCCAGCTCATTTGCCCGTTAAATGAAAAAATGCGACCCCGGAAAGTAGTAAACCGCATATTTGACTGCCGCCATTGGTAAAATCCTGCCGGGATAACAATGCCGGGTGCAATGGTAAAATTGTTACGCAATCCCTCAGCGACCAGGGCATGATCGAGCGTCAATCGCTCCCCTTTTCGGGTATCAAAACCGAGGTACTGAATGCTGTAACTGAATGACTGGATGTCGCCGGTATCGTCGTATTGGGTATGAGTGATATTGGCGGGGCTGAAGTCGAACTGGCGTATCCATTGCAGTCGGCCTTTGGGGCGAGGTTTAATGTTTACGCCCATAAACTGCTCGCGGAACGCCCTTCTGACCATCAAACCCAATTCCGGTTCAAACGCTGCCGGTGCACGCTGGGCGGAAGCGAAGAGGCTAAATTTATCGTTGGGATAACTCACAAAAAACCGCCACGCCAAAGCCTCAGGCCGAAAACCGCTGTCGGAATGGTGGGTATGAAGTAGGGCACCACCTAAATCGAGGTTTTTGTTGCTGAGGAAACGATTGGTCCCATACCGACCATTAATGCCATTGGTGGTATGCCAACGGTCGCCGGTGATTTTGTGGGTGGTCATGGCTCCTACTACACTCTGTTCGCCCACATCCTGTCGCCAGGAAGCTGCGGTATAATTGGTTGAAGCCTGGCTGGGTGTAGCAGCGGTTTGAAGGCTCATAAAACCGAGGGTCCGGTCGTCTTCTTTCCCCAACAAACGGGCGCCGGCAATGATGGGCACGGCATTGCGGTTGGCATCGAGACCTATGGTTCGTGTATAGAAAGGATAAACCCGATTGCCGCCAAAGCCGAAATTAAAGAAGTCGTCGCCTTCCAGGAAAAACTCACGCAGCTCCGGAAAAAAGAGGGGAAAACGGGTGAGATTAATCTGCTGTTGGTCGGCCTCCACCTGGGCAAAATCAGTGTTAAAAGTGAGATTCAGTCGGTAAGTGGGAGAGATAAGGTAGTTAACATCTCCACCCACATTGCCGGTTGCCCGGGTGGTGCCCGGGGTAATTTCACCGCCACCAATGCCGTAGGGTTTAATCTCCACAAACTGCTTTTGGGTGAGGTCGCGCATGCCGTGTAATTCGCCGGCTACACTCACTTGTTCCAGCCGGTTATCGCGACCCCATCCCTGCCAGCGCAGCTGTTCGCGTTTGCGACGAATATTACGTTCGAAATTTACTCCCCACAATTGTTCTTTATCGCCTACCCGGTATTTGAGCGTATAAAAGGGTATCTCAAATTCGGCAAACCAACCTTCGGCAGTGACTTTGGTACGTACATCCCATACCCCATTCCAGAAGGCATTGGTTGAACCTCCGTTGTTGAATACCTGTAAATCAGCGCGGGCACCATTGGGGTTGGTCACAAACTGAAAACCATTACGTTTATCGTGATAGGTATCGAGTATCACCATAAAGTTATCATCGAGTGTATAGTCGAAGTCGCGGCGCAGCTCGCGGGCGATGAGTTTGTCGGGCTGGCTGTCGTAACACCATACGGCGATGTAGATTTTCTGGTCGTCGTAGGCAATCGCGACTTCGGTGCGTTCGGTAGCGGCCTGGCCGAGTACCAGCTCCCGCTGGGTGAATTGGGTGATGCGCACCGCTTGTTGCCAGATGTCTTCATCGAGCAGGCCATCGATGCGGATGTTTTCGTTGGTGTAAACGGCTTGCATGCGGTTACCCTCCTGGGCAAAAAGGGGCAAGCTATGGCCGACCAGCCAACTGCTGAACAGCAATACAAACAACCAAACTTTCATGGGCGACGAAGATAAGTCAAAAACACGCTGGCTTAGAAAATTGGCGGGCGTATTAATTCTCCGCCTCATGGCACTTTTTTAAGTGCAAGACGTTGTACTTTGGGTTAAGTTTCCAACATGAACATAGGCATAGTATGTTATCCCACCTATGGTGGCAGCGGCGTTATCGCCACCGAATTGGGTAAAGCCCTGGCTGGCAGAGGCCACCAGGTGCATTTTATCAGTTATACCCAGCCGGCTCGCCTCGATATTTTTCTCGAGAATATCTTTTACCATGAAGTAGCCATGGTGCATTATCCGCTTTTCGAACATTCACCTTATGTGTTGGCGCTGACCGGCAAATTGGTAGATGTGGTGAAATACGAAAAACTCGACATTCTCCATGTGCATTACGCCATTCCCCATGCTACCGCTGCCCATCTTGCCCAACAAATACTGGCTGCCCAAGGCATACGCGTGGCCATAGTTACTACACTACATGGCACCGATGTTACCCTGGTGGGTAAAGACCCGACCTTTGAACCGGTGGTGAGTTTCGCCATCAACCAAAGCGACTCGGTAACCGCCGTTTCCGACTTCCTCAAAGCCGATACCTACCGCCACTTTCATGTGGAAAAGGAGATCGAAGTCATCCCCAATTTTGTTGACCTCAACCGCTTCAGCCACCGGGCAAAAAGCCATTTTAAGATGGCCATTGCACCCAATGGTGAGCGCATTGTCACCCACATTTCCAATTTCCGCAAAGTGAAGCGGATAGATAATGTGATACACGTTTTTAACGGCATCCGAAAAGTATTAGCTGCACGCTTGTTACTCGTTGGCGACGGCCCGGAGCGCCAGAAAGCCGAAAACCTTTGCCGAGAACTTGATATGTGTGATGAAGTCCGCTTTTTGGGCAAACAAGAAGCAGTAGAAGAGCTGCTTTCAATCAGTGATTTGTTTGTGATGCCTTCCGAAACTGAAAGTTTTGGTCTGGCTGCCCTCGAGGCCATGGCCTGTCAGGTGCCGGTGATCTCGAGCGATGCCGGCGGGCTGACAGAAGTGAATTTGCACGGCATCACAGGATATGTGGCACACTATGACGATATTGAGGCCATGACCGGCTTTGCTGTCGACATTTTAAAAGACGATGCCCGCCTGGCTGAGTTCCGTAAAAATGCGTTGGCACAGGCTAAAAAGTTTGATATCACCCATATTCTGCCCCTTTATGAAGCTCTTTACCAACGAACGCTCGCTTTACATACTGTTTAGTCTGCTTCTCATTTTTGGCATCAGTTGTGTTGCCAGCAAAGCCCATTTGTTGAGTTTTGAATATCTCCCGGCGGTATTCGAACATGAATATGCCGAGAAGGAGGCCAAAGCTTATTTGATCAACGACCAGGAGGATTATTACAAACTGTTGAAGGAGCTCAAAATGCGACAGCAGGATCGGGATGAATACGGTGAATACTGGGAGAAATACAGTTTGTTGTTGGTGTATGGTGGCACCCGACCGTCCAGCGGTTACCATATCCAAACCGATACCATCATCCAAAAAGGCAAGGAAATGGAAGTTTTAGCCACCTTGCATGAGCCTGGCAATAATTGTATGGTAGCAGATATGATTACTTATCCGGTACAATTACTGGCTATTCCAAAAACTTATGTTAAAGGAGATATCGGGCTGGTAATCAAGTCGCGCAAGAAGCCTTGCAGATAATTCATTTCTTTTGTTAGCTTTGTAAAGTGCATAAGCTCACTAAAATAGCTCTTTTCACCGCGCTGTTTCTTTTACTCGGACACAGCCTGGTTCCTCACCATCATGAGGTGATGGAGGAACACGCTTACATAGGCGAGGTACAGCAGGGGTTGGGTGGTATTTTTGCCGATTTATTCCAGGTTAATCTGGGCAACAACCACCTGGAGGAAATGCGCCTGAATGAATTTGATCAGGAGCTTGCTATTCAATTGCAAAATGATGCAGAACTCGGCCTGGCTGCGACCTATCTCACCCTGCCCGATATTCACCCCATTCCGGCACGGCCTGGTTTAATCCAACAAAACGATTCACTCGTTCAACTTCTGCTCACCGCTGCTTCAGGTGAACGAGGTCCCCCAAAATCTTAGTATTTGCCGCTGAGCATGTCTGTTCGGGCATGCCTTTTCCTGGCCTTTTTGGCCGTAAAGCAATACTATGATCGACAAAATCATTCATTTTAGCATACACAATAAGCTCATTGTGGCCCTGATGGTCGCCTTATTGGCCGCCTGGGGGATATATTCGGCTACCCATCTCCCACTCGATGCTGTACCCGACATTACCAATAATCAGGTGCAATTGGTTACCGTTTCACCGGCGCTTGCACCCCAGGAAGTGGAGCGATTTATTACCTACCCGGTTGAAGTAGCCATGGCCAACTTACCGGAAGTTGAGCTCGTCCGCAGCATATCGCGTTATGGTTTGAGCGTGGTAACCATCGTTTTTAAAGAGGAGATGGAGACCATGCGCGCCAGACAATTGGTAGGTGAAAAGCTGGCTTTATTACAAACCGAACTCGATCCTAAGCTCGGTTTGCCTTATATGATGCCCATCACTACCGGTTTGGGAGAGATTTACCAATATACCCTGGAAGTAGACCCGGCTTTTGCGAGCAAATACAACACCATGGAATTGCGGTCCATACACGATTGGATAGTCAAACGCCGATTAGCAGGTTTACCCGGGGTGATTGAAGTAAGCAGCTTCGGCGGTTACCTCAAGCAATACGAGCTAGCCGTCAATCACGATCGCCTGCGGAGTTTTAATCTTACTATAGCCGAAGTTTTTGCTGCGGTCGAAAAAAACAATGGCAATGCCGGCGGAAGTTACATAGAAAAAGGAGCCAACGCTTATTATGTGCGGAGTGAAGGCCTCATCCGCGATTTCGACGACCTAAAAAAGGTGGTGGTCAAAAATGTGGGCGGCACACCCATTACTCTCGGTCAGCTGGCCGAAATCCGCTTTGGACACGCCATGCGTTACGGCGCCATGACCAAAAATGGTGAAGGAGAAGCAGTAGGCGGCATAGTGCTGATGATGAAAGGTGCCAATGCGAACGAAACGCTGAAAGAAGTACACAAAAGGGTGGCTGAACTCCAAACTACACTGCCCGAAGGAGTAAAACTCGTGCCTTATCTCGACCGCTCCGAGCTGGTTAGCAAGGTCATCGGCACTGTAGGTAAAAACCTGCTCGAGGGCGGATTAATTGTGGTGCTTATACTCATCCTGCTCCTTGGCAATCTGCGTGCAGGCCTCATTGTGGCTTCGGTCATACCGCTGGCGATGTTGTTTGCACTGGCCATGATGCGGCAATTTAATGTGTCGGCTAATTTGATGAGTTTGGGAGCCATCGACTTCGGCCTCATAGTCGATGGCGCCGTAATTATCGTTGAAAGTATCGTTCATCGTTTGCACAATCGCCACGAAGCCGGGCTGCTGAGTCGGGAACAAATGGAAAAACTTGTCTACCAATCCTCCGCGAAAATCCGCTCTTCTGCGGCGTTTGGGGAGATTATCATCCTCATTGTCTATCTCCCCATACTGGCTTTGGTAGGTGTAGAAGGAAAGATGTTCCGGCCCATGGCCATGACTGTTGGTTTTGCCATACTGGGAGCGCTGATACTCTCCATGACCTATGTACCCATGATGAGTGCACTTTTCCTGAGTCGGAAGCGGCAGGACAAAAAGAACTGGTCGGACCATATCATGACCCACTTAGGACGCCTGTACCAACCCGTTTTGGATAGGGCATTGGCCCGACCAAAATTGGTCATTGGCAGTGCTCTGTTGGCTTTATTGTTATCACTTTTGCTCTTTACCCGGCTGGGAGCCGTATTTATACCCAATCTCGAAGAAGGCGATTTAGCCATGCAAATGACAGTTCCTGCAGGAAGTTCGCTGAGTCAGAGTATAGCCGCCAGCACCAAGGCTGAAACCATACTGCTGGCCAACTTCCCGGAAGTGAAAGGAGTTGTCAGCAAAATAGGCACAGCCGAAATCCCCACCGATCCCATGGCGGTGGAAGATGCCGACATTATGATATTGATGAAACCCAAAGAGGAATGGACATCTGCCCGCGACCGCGAAACCCTCGTTGCACTGATGAAAGCCAAGCTGGAAGATCTGCCCGGGGTTTCTTTTGAATTTACCCAACCCATTCAGTTGCGCTTTAATGAATTGCTCACCGGTGTAAAGTCTGATATCGCCGTGAAAATTTATGGCGACGACCTCGGTAAACTGGCCGCTTTGGCCGAACAGGCAGCAGGGGTAATTAATGAAGTGCAAGGTGCCGCTGATGTGCTGGTACAGCAAACAGAAGGTCTGCCTCAGCTCATGATTCGCTGGGACAGAGATAAAATTGCAGCCTATGGTTTAACTGTTCTGGAACTCAACGAAGCGGTCCAAACCGCCTATGCAGGCAAATTAGCCGGAAAAGTATATGAAGGCGAAGCACATTTCGACTTGGTTGTCAGACTAAACACCGAGGAAAGGAACAGCCTGACTTCGGTTCAACAACTCATGGTACGCGCTTCGTCGGGACTATTGGTGCAACTCAGCACCATGGCCGACATTCGGCTCGAACCGGGCCCCATGCTCATCTCCCGTGAAAATACCAAACGCCTGGTATCCGTGCTGATTAATGTACGCGACCGCGATTACGAATCGTTTGTGCAGGAATTGGAGGTCAAACTCAAACAAACACTTAAATTACCGGCAGGTTATTACATCAGCTATGGCGGACAATTTGAGCAACTCGAAGAAGCCAGTCGCCGCCTCGCTTTTGCCGTCCCAGTGGCGCTTTTTCTCATCTTCCTCCTCCTCTATTTCACCTTTGGCTCGGTGGTTCAGGCCATTTTGATTTTCACCGCCATTCCGCTCTCCGCCATTGGTGGCATCGTGGCCCTTTGGTTACGTGATTTACCCTTCAGCATCAGCGCTGGCGTGGGCTTTATCGCTTTATTTGGCGTGGCCGTGCTCAATGGCATCGTGCTTATTGCCTATTTCAACCAACTCAAAGCCGAAGGTATGACCGACGTTATGGAAAGAATACGCACCGGCAGTCTCGTACGTTTACGACCGGTAGTGATGACAGCTGCTGTCGCTTCTTTGGGTTTTTTACCCATGGCCTTATCTACCAGCAATGGAGGTGAAGTTCAGCGCCCGCTGGCTACTGTGGTCATTGGCGGTTTGATTACGGCAACCTTCCTCACCCTGGTGGTTTTGCCGGCGCTGTATTTATTGGTCGAAAACAGAAAATCTGGCCGAAAACGCGGTAAAATAGCGGTTCCCGCTCTGGTGTTGCTGTGCTGCTGCATGTCCTTCCCAAGTCTGGCACAAAAGAGCTGGTCGACACCGGAGGCGGCCATTCAGCAGGCTTTACGCAACCACCCCGACATCAAACAGGCACGTTTAGAAGTAGAACAGGGCGAAAAACTCCTCAAAACGAGCTGGGACCCGGGTATGTTCGAATTCGACTGGCAACGCGGTCAGTTGAACGCCACACCCATCGACAATTTCTTCACCTTTCGTCAGTCGCTCGGTCAGCCAGCTTTGGCCGTAGCCCAGCGGCAATATGGCAAGCTGGATGTGACCATACGGGCCACCCGGCTCAAAAACCGCGAACAACTCCTGGCAACTCAGGTATTCGAAGCCTGGCAAAATTGGGCCCTCGCTTATTGGCGAAAAAATGCCCTCGAAACGCAGCTCGACAAACACGCTACCTTCAGCCGTATTGCCGCTGCCCGTTATGCCCAGGGTGCCATCAGTTTACTCGCCAAAACGGTGGCAGAGCATAATTACGAAGAGATGCAACTTCAACTGGCCACTGCCACCAACACCGAAAAAGATGCCTTGGCCGCATTGCTGCTGTTGCTCGGAGAATCAACGCCGGCAGAGCCTCTTGCGCCGGTAGTGGTCCTGCTCGAGCTGCCCACCAATGCATCGGCAACTCTTACTCCAGCCTTGCGACTGCGCCAATTGGAGGTAGGTTTGGCAGCTCAACAGTTGCGGGTACAACAAAATAAGTTGACACCTTCGTTATCCTTGGGTTACTTTAATCAAGAACTCGAAAATGTAGGTGGTTTTCAGGGTGTACAACTCACCGTGGGTATTCCCCTTTGGTTCAGACCACGTTCAGGCGAAATTCAGGCAGCACGAATGCAACGCGAAAGCCTCGACATTGCCCGCGATTATGCATTTACTAGCCACCGGTTAGCACAGGAATCAGCCTACCGCAAAGCCTTGAATCACCAGCAACGCCTGACGTATTATCGCGAAACTGCTGCCAAAAGAGCCCAGCTCATGGCTGCCAATGCCGAAGTCGCGTTCCGCCAGGGTGAAATTGAGTATGTAGAATACCTGCAAGCACTCGATGCTGTACTACAGATTCAGTTGAACACCTACGAAAGCCAGTATCAATACCAGTTAGCGGTTTATCAATACCGTCAGCTACTCAACCTTGATAAATTCTAAGTCATGAAAAATATCCTAGTATATAGTTCCCTCCTTTTGTTAGGCTCCTGCAGTTCGCCTGAAGCAGAACCACAAAATGAATCCAACGGTCAAACCATAAGCGATACGCTCACGCTTTCGAAAGAACAAAGGACACAAACCGGCGTGGCTACAACATTGGTAGTGCGCGAACAAATCAGCGGCAGCATCAGCTGTAATGGTGTAATTGATGTTCCACCGCAATACCTGGCCGATTTGAGCCCACCTTTGCCCGGCTATATTACCGAAATTCGAGTCAAAGGAGGTGAAACTGTTCGGAAGGGACAAGTTTTGGCCACACTCGAACATCCTGATTATATCGAATTGCAACGACGTTTCCTCGAGGCAAATAGCCAGCTGAAATTCGTTCAAGCCGACTTCAACCGCCAGCAAGAATTGCTGAAAGCCGACGCCACCGCCACCAAAAGTTTCGAAAAGGCCCGCGCAGACTACCAATTGCAACAAACCGCCGTGGCCGCTCTGGGGGCTCAACTTAAGCGACTTGGCATAAAACCGGAACAGCTGGATGCCGGTAGCCTTCAGCAAACCATCAGTCTTATTGCCCCGTTTAACGGTTATGTGGTAAGTGTAGATGGAGCTATTGGACGTTTTGTGGGTAGCGACAGGCCCTTGGTTCAATTGGTCAATAAGGAACATCTGCATCTTGAATTGCAGTTGTTTGAACAAGATCTGGAGCGGGTTAAAATTGGTCAGCAACTTACTTTTACAGTACTAAATGCCGGTTCAAAAAGCTATACCGGTGATGTTTTCCTCATAGCTCCTACCATTGATTTGGAAAAACGCACGAGTAATATTCATGCACATATTGATGGACATCATGACTTTTTACGTCCGGGCATGTATGTGAAAGCCCAAATCAAAACCGATGTCCAAAATACACTGACCGTGGATGAACAGGCGGTAGTGACGATTGATGATACTCATTTTGTATACATTCAATTGTCTGAAAGTCAGTATTTGCGCAAAAACATAAAAACCGGCATTACAGCCAACGGTCGTATTGCGGTATTGGAAGGACTCGCTGAAAACCAGCTAGTGGCAATAAAAGGTGTACTGTATCTCGAAGGTAAATATCAAAGTGCCTTTGCCACCGACGAAGCGGGCCATTAAAATTCGAGTTGGAGATAAGGCAGGCATTCGTTTGCCTTGCTTATCTTCGATGCAAAGAAGTATTATGTCGCGCAAATACGAAGACAAACTCCACCGCAACGACTCCGCTTTTGGCACCTTTTCCGATTATTTGGGCGAGTTTGTTTATGGCGGTATCGATGGTAGCGTAACTACTTTTGCTGTGGTGGCCGGTGCTGCCGGTGCCGGTTTGGAGTCGAGTGTGGTCATTATTCTGGGCTTCGCCAACTTACTGGCCGATGGTTTTGCCATGAGTGTGGGAAGTTACCTCAGCAAAAAAAGCGAGCAGCAGAACTACGATAAACACAAAAAAGTAGAGTATTGGGAGGTCGAGCATCTCCCTGAAAAAGAAAAAGAAGAAATACGGGAAATTTATCGCAACAAAGGTTTTGAAGGCGAACTGCTGGAGCAGGTTGTAGCCACCATCACCGCCGACAAAGATCGTTGGGTGGATGTAATGATGAAGGAAGAGCTGGAGATGATGGAAGAGCAACGTTCACCCCTCGCCATGGGCGCAGTGACTTTTGCCTCTTTTGTTACCATAGGCCTCATTCCATTGCTGGTTTATGTATACGACTATCTGTCGCCCATCGGTGCCAATCCATTTCTGGTTTCGTCTGTGATGACTTCAGCCGCGTTTCTCTTAATCGGATGGTTAAAAACTTATGTTACCCAAACCAGTCGTTGGAAGGGCATGCTCGAAACCCTTGCTCTCGGTTCGGCCGCAGCTGCTTTGAGTTATGTAGTTGGCGCCTGGCTAGAAAGTATAATCTAAGATGAAAAACTGGATAGCCTTACTTCGTGGAATTAATGTAAGCGGTCAGAAAATCATTCGTATGCAGGATTTACGCGACCTCTGCGAAAAAATAGGCTTATACGAGGTAGAAACTTACATCCAAAGCGGAAATATTGTCTTTAGGTCGGAAATAAGCAACCGACGAGAACTGGAAAGTCGTATTGCCGAAGCCATTCAAGTGCATTACGGCTTTGAAGTACCGGTTTGGGTGATTACGACTGAGGAGATCACCTTTTATTTGCAGCATGATCCTTTTGGCGACGACGAAAAATATGATCCTAAACGTCGTTTTTATTGTCTGCTCGACAAACTACCCGATCCGGACGGTTTGATTGCTTTATGGGATTTGGCAGAAGAACCTGAAGTAGTAGCGGTGGTAGACAGGATGGTGTATTTGTATATTCCAGGCAATGCGGCACGCACCAAATTGAGTAACAATATGGTGGAAAAATTATTGAAATGTAAAGCAACCACTCGCAACCAAAATACACTACAGGCGTTATTGTTGCTTGGCGGCGCTTAAATAGCCGAAACTGCTTAAAACACCCCAATTGGCTACCCAACTAAAATTCTTAAGTTTTTGTCTGACTTTGCTCTTGGCTAAAGCCGTTGTAGCCAGCGGTCCCGCCGATTCCACCAAAAGGGAGGGGTTTGTGGTTCTGCCCCTACTGTATTACACCCCTGATACCCGACTGGCTGCCGGAGCTGCGGGGGTTTATTATTTCCGCACCGCCAAAGGCAACGACTCGGTACCGGAACCCCGTTTGTCGTATGTGCAATTGCTCGGCGATTATACGCAAAACCGACAGCTGGATGTTTGGTCGTTGTGGTCGGTATTCACCCAAGGCGAAAAATACCTCATTCGGGGCGAGATGCGCTTCCGCAATTTCCCGGATCGCTATTTTGGCATAGGTAATGCCACCAGCCAGACCCAGGAGGAGCGTTATGCCTACGATTTGTTCAGCTTCAAATTGTTGGCCATGAAACGTTTCGACAAATATTGGTTTGCCGGTTTCGACTACTCCCTCCGCCATCAATTCAATTTCAACTATTTCACAGCAGGCGATCTTAGTGCGGGACTGGTTACAGGTGCATCCAATGGCACCGGCTCTGCCCTGGGTGTAGTAATTAGCTACGACAGCCGCGATAATATTGTGAATGCCAGTCAGGGGCATTTTTTTGAATTTTCCTCCTACCGTTACCACCCGAGCTGGGGCAGCACGTTTACTTTCACCAGTCTGAATGCCTCCTACAGTCAGTATCGGAAGCTGCCCAACGGCATGATTTGGGCCAATCATACAGTGGCCAGGGCTAATTTTGGTGATGTTCCTTTTCTCGATTTGGCCAAAGTGGGCAACGACGATATTTTAAGGGGTTACCCCAGCAACCGTTTCCGCGACCGACATTATTTAGCGGCACAAACTGAATTGCGTTTCTCCATCTACAAACGATTTGGTGGTGTGGCATTTGCAGGTTTAGGAGATGTTTTTGCACAAGCCGACGATTGGTCCTTGCAACGTATCAAATATTCAGTAGGAACTGGTCTGCGTTACGCCCTGAACAAGGAAGAAAAACTCAATGCACGATTGGATATAGGTTTTGGCCGGGAAGGGCCGGCATTGTATATATCGGTAGCTGAGGCATTTTAAGTCAGAGGCTACATGGGTTTTGGACAAATAGGTTGCCGACCTTAAAAAACTGGTTTAATTGGCCTGACGACAGGATTAAAAAGCTCATGGAGCTAAGTCGTATCCTTCTTTTTGCCTACCCTATGTTTGGCGCAAGTTGCTATCGAAGCTTACTTAACTTTAGGCAAATCACGACTAAATTCTCAATTCGGCTTGAGCAAAGCTAATGAAATGAAAAATAAAAGTTTTTCCAGTAACCCTTGAACATTCATGCTTGTATCGGCTTTTACTAGCGCAATTGGACTTCGGGACTAATTTTCAATCCGTGGCCATAACCAGGCATGATGTATAATCAAAACAAGCAGGCCAAATTCAATTACAGCCCCGAAAACCAGGTGTATCTAAAGCGCTCCAATCAGATTAGCAAAAAATAGGGAATGTAAATCGCAGCAATTTTCATATTTAAGCAACGATTGATTTTTGCCCCGAGTGCCACCGACAAAAAAATCATCAAGGCCGGAAAACTTAAAGACATCAAAGTTCCAGTTAAAAATGCCCGTCCTTTCTCCATCCCCATTAGACTTGCTTTCAGTATTTCTTGCAATTTGCCGGGCATGAAAAAATGGAAATAATCAAGGTAGATGTATAAAAACATTAAGCTTGCCCAAAGCGTGGCAAGCTTAACTTTTACATTGACTTTAAACTACTCATAATTATTCCGAACATCCACTTGAATATGCTTAAAAATTAAATCCAATATTCAAACCGGGCTCCGGAAAGATAAATTTCGACCATTTATCGTCCAGCTGTTTGAAACCATCGGGCAAAGTAGTGTGATAGGCTCGGTGAGTCACACACACAGAAGGTTGAAAGAAAAATTTATCGTTATAAAACTTAAAGTGATAACCAACCCGATAAGAGTTAAATAGCTGAAACCCATCTTCGATTTTTTTGCCCTGATCATTTACGAAGATTTGCCAGGTGGGCATCACATCTAGCTGGGCATACAAACCTTTCCAAAAAAAGCGCTGATAAGACGCTGTAACACCTATTTCGCGGATATAGCCCGGGAATTTTTCGTTAGGATCTTTATAGGCTTTGTTCAAAAATGGATGAATTCCATTTGGCCAGGCATATTTCCAGGTTTTAGGCGAAAGTCGGATAATGTCCTTGCCGGTTAAACGGTAGCCAATATCTAGTTGAGCAAAATTGGGTGGATTTTCGGTATCCAAATTGCCTAAAAAGACAAATAAAGAGGTACCCACGAACCACTTTTTATAATCGGTATCCATTACTTCATATTGTGCCTTTAGCTGGAACACACTGCTGGTAAATACTAGTATACACAGCCAAAAAAATCGCTTTTGCATTGTTCTGTTTATTTAAATAGATGTTAATGCAAAAGTAGTTTGGCCTGTTGCCGGCAAACGTTCACTAAAGTTAAGAAATGCCCTTAGCTCTTTTTGGTAAGTATCCTTGCCCTCAGTCTGCTTAATGATTGTGGTTTGATGCCCAAATAACTGGCCAATTGGTGCTGGGGCACGCGTTGAATCAAATCGGGCCTTTTTTGCAACAAATCAAGATATCGCTGCTCCGGAGAGGAGTTTTTGAACTCGTCGAAATCAATACGCTGTTTGGCTAACAATTCTTCCGACAGCATCCGGCACATGATATCGAACTTGGGGAATTTGGCATTCATCTCCACCTCCATGTCTTGATTTGAAACCGAAATTATACAATCTTCGACACAGGACACATAATAAGCGGAAGGTGTTTTTGAAATCACACAATTTGGAGTTAGTGCATCTAATTCGGTGTAAAATGCCGTTGTTTTTTCTTCTCCGTCGATAATATAATAGGCCCGGATACAGCCCTGGAGAACAAAGTAGCTTTCATTTGACTTTTGTCCCTCCCTGAGTAAAACAGTTCCCTTTTTTACGGTGCGGAATATATTCAGCGAAGTAATGGCGTTTTTTTCCTCCGGCGTTAGCGTAATATATTTCGAGATAAAATCAAAGAGTGCGTCGTGCAATGTTTTGTTATTCTTACCCAAAGTCTGAGCCAAATTAGTAGTGGGGTAAAACTAAACATTATACCGTGACAGACCAATGTACTTTTTGGCTTTAGGCGCCACGCCACCCCGGATATTTTACGACTATCCTCTAGCCTAAGCTTATAATTGCACCCCATCCTTTCGCAGTATCAAGATGGTATGGACATCAGAACTGCTTTCCGAAACTTTGTATGCTACTTTAAACAAGGCCAATTGAGAAAAATGGGCATGCTGTAGGTTTAGTTTAAGCTCCTCAAGCAAATGATAATAAAAATAAACCCGACCACCGCTGCCGACTTTAAAATCGGATTGAGCCGGATCTCCCTCCACAAAACTCAGATACAACAAACCCTGATCGTTCAATTGCCCATAAGCACTTTTTATAAAGGCAATGGCCTCTTCCGGCGATAAATAAGGCAAACAAAAACCAACAACTATGGCGTCAAATTTGGAATCGAGTAAATGGATATCCCTACTGTCCATGACCTTAAAGCGGGCTGTAGGATTGTTTTTCCGGGCGAACTCAATCATTTTCGGTGCCAGGTCGATGCCCAAGACATCCAAATCGGGGCGTTTATGGAGCAGGTATTTGGTGATATTACCCGGACCACAACCTACATCTAGTATTTTGGCGTTTTGCCGGGTAATCGCTTCGCAGATAAAATCATAAGTGTCGTTATACAGGGGCAAATCCAAAAATTTGTCATTGTAAATGGCGGCAATGTTATTCCAGGTGTTTTGGGTTTCCTGTTGTTTGTCCATGAGGTGGGTGCTGTTTGTGAATCGTGGCCTGACTTCTTCTTCCAAAGCAAAAATCTCTCAAACAGTTCACTTACAAATAGCGCATTTTAATAGGCACTTTTTATTCGCTGGGTTTCACCACAAAATTCATGTTGCCATCCTTGTTTTCATCATCGAGCAAGGCCATGCGATAATGGCCGGGATGTTTAGGTGTTTCAACCACTTTTCGGTTTCGACTTTATCAGTGAACAGCAGCTCCTGATTCCAGGACAATGCCGCAGTTTGGTGGTCGTAACTCAGGCCTTTGGCCAACTTAAATTCCCCCTTTTCTACAAGCCACAGATGCATAAACTTCGCCCGACTGCTCCATGTGCCTGATTTATTCTTTTCATCCGAATAAAAGAAGTGATTGCCGTTCTGAATGACACCGTACACTTCCCCCTTATTGGTGAGCGGATAAACCTCCATACTTTCTTCAATCAACTCTCTTTTCGGCTGGTAACTTAAGGCACAAATTCCACTTTTAATGCTGGCTATAAAGGCCGCTTTGGTAAGCTTAATACCCTCCTGATCGTGATAAAACTCAAAATTATCACTGACTAAACTTTCAAACTACTGCAAATCGCAATGGTTAAAAGCCACCTTAAAAAGCAGACTATCCTTTTCCAGTATGGTTTTATACAGGATCGAAGTTTTAGCCTCTTGCGCCCAACTGATTGTGCCTGACAAGAGCAAGAGGAACAAAAGAAGCAGACTTTTCATTTTAGCAGGTAATTACAAGTATTGCAACATTTCACGGCCGGGCGAGCCAAGCCCAGATGCCCTTTAACGCAAACAATTTAGCTGGTTTTGGTGGATATAAAGTTTACCCAACCAATAAACACAAAATCGCAGACAACTAGCTGTAAGTTTTACATCCGCGCAACCAATAACAATATTCGCTACCTAATTCCCACCTTCTCACACGCTGCTTGCCAATTTCTTTTTGATTTTCATCAATAGAAAATCCGGCATTACCCGAGGTACATTGCTCAAAAACCAATTCTGATAACCGACTATCTTTTTGCCTTTCCCGCGCAGAAATAAGTCCACTCCGGCTTTGGCTACCACTTCCGCCGACATCGGTTTGTTGGCCCGCATGGCCATGGTTTTTCGCATAGCCACTGTATGAAAAGACGTTTCCACCGTTCCCGGGCACAGCGCAGTGACGCTTACACCTTTACCTTGCATTTCGGCAGCCAGGGTTTCGGTAAATGCCAACACAAAACATTTGGTAGCCGAATAAATCGAATAATAAGGGAAAGGTAAAAAAGAGAGCAGGGAGGCGACATTCATAATACTCCCCTGTCCTGCCTTAACCATATCGGCACCAAATAATTTGCTCAACCCAACCATGGCGGTAATGTTCACGGCTATCATTTCTTCATCCTTTTTTAAGGGCATGTCTACAAAAAAACCGTAATCGCCAAAGCCTGCATTATTGATTAAACCTGTAATTAAATAGTCAGACTCTTTCAGCTCTTTGTACAAATCGGTGGCTGCATTTGGCTCGGCTAAATCATATAGCAAATAATCGACCTCCACCTTAAATTGCCTTTGTAGATCCTGCTGAAGGGTTTTGAGTTTTTCCTCACTTCTGGCAACCAAAATCAGATTATGGTTGTTTGCAGCTAACTGTTTGGCCATTTCATAACCAATACCTGAGCTTGCGCCTGTGATTAATGTATACGATTTCATTTTTTTTATACTTGCGGAAAACCTACTGACGACTTGATGTTTTCAATTTGTGTTATATGTCTGTCGAGGTGTGCCGACAATAACAGTAAAGTTTGGTACAAATCAATGGTGCCGGTTAATGGGTGTCGCCAATAATGATTGCGCATATCAGCTTTGGTGGTTTCAATAAATTGTAGGGTTGAACTTCGCTGCGCTCGAAAAGTAGCCAGACATTGTGCGGCATCTGTAAATTGTTTGTTAGGCCTGAATCTTTTAGGACTTTTGGCCTTCCAGCTACTGCTTGTCATCCTGGATTGAATTTCTTCATCTTTAATCCTGATTTTAGAGCGCATTTTAGGATTGGCCGGCTGCTGCAAAGCTTTCTCTAAAATTTTAGGAAATTCCAACTCGGCTAAAGTGATATGCTCCAAACAGGCTGCAATGGACCAGGCATTGGTAGCATTTTTGAAATTCAATTGGGTGTCCGACAAATGCTGAACCGCCTCCATTAATTTCGTTTGGGAAGCCAGTAGTACTGTTTTCATTTTATCCCTTTCCAGGGCAGATAAGGTTGGTGTTGTTTCCTCGGCCCTGGCTTTGATCACTTCGAGCCAATGTTCATGCAGGTTCAACAATTTATTGGGCACAAATAACTTTTGCATCACTGTCAAAAAGCCGTTCTGAGACTCAGGCGTGATTAAGCGACAACCCCTGGTGGTTGGTACAATTACCCAGGCGTGGTAGGCTGATAAATTTCCATTCTGAACTTCCCAGGCCATACGCTCATTGGGTACAAATTCTCGCATCACCGGCACCAGTCGTTGCCCCATAGTATGCATCTTAAAGGCCAGTCCATTTTGTAAGGTATTGGCTGTAGTATCCAAAAACACCACCGGACTTTCCACCCCTTTATAAAAGGTATGCCACTTTTTAGCGTCGATGAGAATTTGCCAAACTACTTCCGGTGAGGCATATATTTCAATTTCATTGTAGACATACCATTGCGCCCTATCGGGATGAAAAGCCGCTGGCCATACGACCAGGTTATTTGTTGGGTCGTACTTTTTTGTCTTCACTGATCCGTTGCTTTTGTTTTGCGCAAAAAGTGTAGCCCCCAGGCTAAACAATAAAAAAAATGTACTGAAAATTACTTTTGCCATGATGAATTTATTAAATGCTTGGGGCAAAAGTCGGTTAGCTAAGTTGTTTGAAACGATAACAAATGTTTATAGTTTAGTCATCGCACTCTTTTTTAATCGGCTTAAATGAATGGCTGTGATTCCCAAATATGAGGCAATCATGTGCTGCGGTACTCGGTTGTGGATATTCGGAAAAACTTCGGTGATTTTATCGTAACGCTCCTTGGGCGTGCGCACATACAGGTTTTTAATTCGGTTGTCCTGGTAGATGAAGTAATATTCAGCAATTAATCGCCCCATCTTCTGGCCATCGCCCAGGTTTTGATAACCCCATTCGATGGCCGTACGTGGCAAAATAACCACTTCCGTTTCTTCCAGCGCCTGCAGACTATAAATAGCAGCTTGTTGTTGAATGAAATGAGAATAATCGGCAATAAACTCATTTTCCAAGGCAAAATGTATGGTGTGCTCATTCCCAGCCCTGTCGCTAATAAAAACCCTGATAATACCTTTATTGATAAAAAATATGTCGTTGGGCACCATATCCGGACTGCTGATGATTTCCTGCCGTTTAAATGTTCTGGTGGTGAGTTGAGCCAGAAAACGCTTAAGTTCAGCTTCCGAAACACCCATCATTTGTCGCATTACTGCACTGATTTGCTCCATCTAACTTATTAATATTTTAGACATATTTGGTCAGCTTTAAAAGCTGCTTTACTTCATCCAATATAGCTTGTTTTGAAAGTTTACAAAAGTGATTTCTGAAAGCATTAAACAAATGAAATATAGGCAGTGAACCTCATTCTGCGAATAAAAAAAAGAATACAAAAAAGTCGGATCAAAATTGTTCCAACTTCTCTATAAAGCACAGGAGAAACTAAGCAAAAGTGCCCATAGCTTTCGCTATAAATATGACGTAGCCGAGCAGCGCACCATTGATCATGAGATTTCTGAAAAAGCTAAGCGTTTCCCGTTCTACTTACTGCATCAGATCGACAGTCCTATTTTCTATTCCCAATTCGTGTCCCATGGTACGCGGCAAATAGACCAAAACAGCCATCAGCAGAACATACAGGATCATTATACCACAGGCTAATTTGTGGAATTTGCCAATAACTGTATTTACGATAAAAAGTAGCATACAAAACAAGGTAAAGCAATTCTAAAAGTAAGGAAATGGTTATTAGTCGGGTACGAAAGCCGCGCCCAACTCGGGTTCAGCAAGAGGTAAACCAGCAGACACTATTGCTTAAAAAATAATTATATCTCCACGTTTTGGCGCTTGGCGCAGTGGGGGAATTAAGAGCACCACACTTGATTGCCAGCAGGATGTACTAAAGTACGAAAAGGTTTCAATTTAGCACTAAAACCCCAATTGCAGCCAAACGCGTGTTAGGCGTAGGTGTTATTTGTTTAAATTTTCGATTTTCATTTGATTTTCAAAAGCATAATTTTTAATAAAATCTTCAATTTCCTTCTGATCATCTTGCTTTTCAAACTTATACGCATAAAGCAATGAATAATTTCCAGGGTTTTCAGCTGCTAAAGGATCAGATAGGAATTTGTTTTTAGTCATAATTCTAATTATGAATATTTCTCCTTTATCAAACTTATATTTAATATAAAATGTAGTTGAAGTAAATCCATTAGCTTTCACAACTTCAGGAGAAAAAGTAGGGTATTTGCTCTTTAAGTAGTCAAATAAATAAGTTGCACTACCTAAGAGCATTGTATTCATAAAATTATTTATTTCATTCTCTGAGGCACATACGAAATCTCCATTTTTAAATGATGAATAGCTTAATCTTCGGCCTGATTCAAATTCATACGTTATCAAATATTCTTTCGAAAATTCGTCTGGAATTTTTTCTAAATGCTTTTTTTCGAATTGACAAAATCCATTTGTAGAGTATAATACTATTGATAATGTAATAAATATTCTTAGGTATCTCATCGTATTTTATGTTTTTAACTTACGCCTAACTCATTTATAACCCCAATTTCATGCACCTATAGCCAATAGTTTAACGGCGTAAAATTGCGCTTATAAAGCAAGCTAAACAATGAATACGCAGCTACCAAATAAATTTTAACAACTTTGATTTTTTTGGTTTTTTATTTTAGTTGGGTAAAATCATCGGTGGGACTAAAAAAATTAAGTTTAAAAATTCTGCATAAAAACTAAAGTTGTTCTGCCTAAAACACGACCGGCGGCGAGAGATGTGGCTTTTGACTTCCGTAGGTGGCTGGTGGGGGTCAATTAGGTTGGGCATCCCGGCGTTAGCGTTCAACTGCTGGTTCGGCCCCGCTTCCTGCCTGAGTGGGACGCGTTCCGGGCACCAATGATACAAAGGTCATGGCTCGGCAGAGATCAGCATGCTTTTTTGTTTTTATAGCTCTATGGGCGGAGCGGCTATAGGTTTGGTTCGGCTCCGCTCACCAACCCTTTTTTAGTTCGGCTCCGCTCAACCACCGGTTCGGCGTCCTGTACATCTCGGCTGCTCAACTCGACAAGCTCCTCGTGCGCTCGATGACCAGGCTCGTTCTCTTAAAACCGATGGTTTCGGCTCCGCTCAACCACCGGTTCCGCATAAGCATGCAAACTACGTATACTCTCAACGTTATAAATACCACTGGCTAGCTCCCTAAACTTTCTTATTTACCTCAACTTATTAAACGCCCAGGCGGTTGGAGCAAAGATTAGCGAAAATCCTGTCTCGCGAACCATTGCCTTCGGGTCCCTTCCCGAATAACTCAGGACTGCGGTCATATGATAATTTCAGGTTTTTAGGAGGATCTTAAGGTTCGGCGTCCTGTACATCTCGGCTGCTCAACTCGACAAGCTCCTCGTGCGCTC
>DAIQOK010000003.1:165776-174474 GCA_036787895.1 Bacteroidota bacterium
TCGGCTCCGCTCAACCACCGGTTCCGCATAAGCATGCAAACTACGTATACTCTCAGCGTTATAAATACCACTGGCTAGCTCCCTAAACTCGCTCTACTCCCTCAACTCAATTTCCTATCTTTGTGGATGCTCTTTTCGTTTTTCAAAACCCGTAAAAACCGTCAATTCGACTTCCAGCCGCGCTATTACAATCCCGAGCAGGAAGAAAAAGAAGCCCGTTATAAAGCATTACGGGGCGAAACTATTGAAGGAGAAGGTCGGAAAAACATCAGTTTCCGGCGACCAACACAGCTCCGGGCAGCGAATCAACGCAGCAACCGCAATGTTTTGGTGCTGGTAGTTTTACTTGGCGGCATGTTTTATATGCTGGTCCAGGGTTATCTAGATCTCACCACTGCCCTGCTACTCATGGGCGGCTATTTGGGCTGGCGACTGGGGGTATTTCAGCGTTTATTCGGACGAAAAACCGACCACCACCAGGCATGAGCGACATTATTCGGCTGTTACCCGATGCCCTGGCCAATCAAATTGCGGCCGGTGAGGTGGTTCAACGTCCGGCTTCGGCGGTGAAGGAGCTCATCGAAAATGCCGTGGATGCAGGCGCTACCGACATACAGGTAGTGATTAAAGATGCCGGCAAAACCCTCATTCAGGTCATCGACAACGGCTGTGGCATGTCGCCGACGGATGCGCGTATGGCCTTTGAGCGCCACGCCACCTCCAAAATCCGCGACATCAACGATTTATTTGCCATCCGGAGTTTTGGTTTCCGGGGCGAAGCCCTTGCGTCAATCGCGGCCATTGCTCAGGTAGAACTGCGCAGCAAACGTCAGGACGATGAGCTTGGAACAAGTATACATATCGAGGCCAGCGAAATTCAGGCACAAGAGCCGGTGCAATGCCCGGCGGGTACACAATTTTTGGTCAAAAACCTCTTCTTCAACGTACCGGCCCGGCGGAGTTTCCTGAAAAAAAACGAAACCGAATTCCGCAACATCAGCGAAGAGTTTGTGCGGGTTGCCCTGGCCCAGCCACAGCTGAGTATGCGCTTGAGCCACAACGGTGCCGACATCTACCGTCTGCGTCCCGGCAATCTGCGACAGCGTATTGTGGCTATCATGGGCGAACAAATCAACAGCGCCCTGGTGCCGGTCGAGGAAAAAACCCATATGCTCCAGGTAGGCGGCTTTATCGGCAAACCTACCCACGCACGCAAAACCAAGGGGCAACAATACTTTTTTGTAAACAACCGCTTCATACGCGATGGTTATCTCCACCACGCCGTGATGGGCGCATTCGAAGGCCTGCTCCCCGAGGGGAGTCACCCGGCCTACTTCCTCTTTCTCGAACTCGATCCCCAGCGTATCGACATTAATGTGCATCCCACCAAAACCGAGATCAAATTCGAAGAAGAACAAGCCATTTATGCCATTTTGCAGTCGGCCATCCGTCGGGCTTTATCGCAATACCATGTAGCGCCCAGCCTCGATTTTGAGCGGGAAACGGGTTTAGACGGACTCGATTTGTATCCCAAATCGCCTGAACATGTTCGACCACCACAGATTACCGTAAACCCCGACTACAACCCTTTCAGCAATCCCCGCCCGGCTGCCCGGCTGCCGGATGGCTGGCAGGATTTTTACCAAATCGGGTCGACCGCCAAACAAGGCAATATTTTCCCGGAAAAGGTGGTGGAAGATGAAGCGGAATTGTTGCCCGAGCAAAACGTCTTTCAACTGCACCAGCGGTATATCTGCGCACAAATCAAAAGCGGGATATTGCTCATCGACCAACAAGCGGCCCACGAACGTATTTTATACGAACGTTATCTGCTCCAGCAGCAGTCGGGCAATAGTCAGCGGCTCTTGTTCCCAGAACAACTCCCTTTGGCCCCGGCCGATCTGCAGTTGTTGTTGCCGGTGCTGGCCGAGATTCGTAAATTGGGATTCGACTTGGAAGTAGCCGAAAACGGATTGCAGGTACTGGGTTTACCCGGCGATTTGCCCCTGGCCCAACTGGCTGGCGTTTTGGAAGAGCTGCTGGAGCAATTGCGCAACCAACAGGAGAAGGCCAGTCTGCGCAGTCGCGACCAACTCGCCAGGGTTTTGGCGAGATATGGCGCCATCGCCCCAGGCAAATTGCTCGAAAAAGTGGAAATGAACCTTATTATCGACCAGTTGTTTGCCTGTGAGCAGCCGCACTTCACCCCAGATGGCCGGCATACCCTCGTTAAACTTACACTCGAAGAAATTGCCCGCCGATTTGTCTGAATCGGCTATATTTAAAGCCTATGCGCACAGAATTTAGTCCCGGTCGTTTTGAAATGCTGCCGGTCATCGTCAAAAACATCCTCATCATCAACGGGCTGTTTTTTTTGGGCACCATCGCCATGGCCAATGCCTACCGTCTCGATCTGGTCGATATGTTCGGCCTACGTTTCCCCGGCGCGAGTGAGTTCAAACTCTGGCAGCCGGTTACCCATTTGTTTATGCATGGCAGTTTGGGGCATTTGTTTTTTAATATGTTCTCCTTCTGGATGTTCGGCAGCGTGCTCGAAAACATCTGGGGGCCCAAACGTTTCCTGAACTTCTACCTCATCACCGGCTTTGGGGCGGCATTTCTGCACTATCTGCTCGTTTATTTCATCGACCTCAAACCTGTACTCGACCAGATTGATCTGGCCTTGCTCACTGCCGATGGCAGCGCGGTTGCCTTTTACGAAAGTCAGCGGATGCAGCTCCTCAATCTGCCCAACATCATTGGGGCCAGCGGTGCGGTTGCCGGGGTTTGGATGGCTTTTGCTTATCTTTTCCCGAACTCCACGCTGTATTTGTTTTTCGCCTTTCCGGTTAAAGCCAAATACCTCGCTGCCTTTTACGTTATCTATGAACTGTACCAAGCTGTTCAATTTGATCCGCGCGATAATGTGGCTCACTTTGCCCATTTGGGTGGCATGTTGTTCGGCTTTCTGATCGTGCGGCTGTGGTACAATAAAGACAGAACAAACTTCTATTAAACATGGCCAAGTCGATTTTTCAGGAGTTGAAAGATCAGATGCTGACCACCGGAAACAGCCTGAACCGCCTTATTGGTATCAATTTGCTGGTTTTTCTGGTCATTAATCTGCTGGCAGTTTTGCTGGCGCTTTTCCAGCTGAAGTCTGGCTGGTATGCCGATATCAGTCGCTGGCTCATGGTTCCCGCCTCCCTCTCCACCCTGCTCTACCGGCCGTGGACGCTGTTTAGCTATATGTTTTTGCATACCGGCTTCTTCCATATCCTGTTTAATATGTTGTGGTTGTACTGGATAGGCCGCATTTTTCAGGAATATCTGGGCAACAAAAAGTTGGTCAGCACCTATCTACTCGGAGGTTTGGCCGGTGCAGCGGTTTACATCATTGCCTTTAATGTATTTCCCCTCTTCCGGGGCATCATGCCGCAATCCTTTGCTTTAGGAGCTTCGGCCAGTGTTTTGGCGGTGGTAGTAGGTACGGCAACCCTGCTGCCCAACTATACCATACGTTTGTTTTTGTTTGGCGATGTGGCCCTTAAATACCTGGCCCTCGTCATGGTTATCCTCGACCTTCTGCAGGTGAGCGGCAGCAATGCGGGTGGGCATTTTGCCCATTTGGGTGGAGCTGCCTTCGGCTTCATCTACATCAAACAACTGCAAGCCGGTCGCGATCTGGCCAAGGGTTTCAACCGCCTGATCGACTGGCTGGTAACCTTCTTGCGGCCTGGCAAAGGTAAACTCAGCGTCAGCTACCGCGCTACACCCAAGGCCGCACCCAAAAAAGCCGGCACCGCGCCGCTGGTTGATCGGGTACCTCAAGAGGTCATCGACCGGCTGCTCGATAAAATCGCGCACCAGGGCTACGACAGTCTGAGTAAGGAAGAAAAAGACATCCTCCTCAAAGCGAGCAAACAATAAACCATGAAACTGCTGGCCAAAGGTTTTCACCATTTGCTGCTTTTCGGCAATGTTGGCGCCATGCTCGCATCGGTACTTACCTATGCCGCTTCGTACATCAGTCCGGAGGAATTCTGGTATCTTTTTTTTCTGACCTATGCGGCCTTGCCCTTGATGTTTATACATCTGGGATTTGTGATTTGGTGGTCCTTGAGAAGACATAAAAATGTGCTCATCTCTCTGCTAACCCTCATTTTCAGCTATGGACTAAACAGCAGACTGGTGCAGTTCAGCCAAACAAGGAGTAGTGCCGACCAGCTGACGGTAGTGAGTTATAATGTCGGCAATTTCATCGAAAATGGTCGTAAAACCCGTGAAATTGGCAGTACCAAAAGTGGTGTAGGGCAGTTGATCCGCGACATACAACCCGATATTCTTTGTTTTCAGGAGTACAGTAGCCAGTCGCGAGGTCGCGGCGATTTCACCGATTTCCTGCTCGACAGCCTTGGCTATAAAGCTGGTTATTTCGAAAAAATCAGAGATTTGCGGCACGAAGGTTTTGCAGGTATGGCCATTTTCAGCAAGTACCCCATGTTGCAGAAGCGTTTTATCCCTTTCAAAAGCACCAAAACCACTAATGCCCTCATTTTTGCCGACTTGCTTATCGGTAGCGACACCGTACGTGTCATTAATATACACTTGCAAAGTAACCGCCTGGGCAGCGCAGAGTACGAATATGTAGCCGGTATACCTGAAAATACTGAAGAAAACCGCCGCGGCATTTTGAGAGTCCTCGGCAAACTCCGCGATGCCGCCAGGGAGCGCACCGTACAAACCTTGTTGGTAGAAGAGCAGATTTTAGGTTCACCCTATCCCGTCATTTTATGTGGCGATTTTAACGACCTGCCCTCCTCCTATGCCTACCAGAAAGTGCGGGGCGATTTGCAGGACAGCTTCATCCGCAAAGGCAATGGCATTGGTAATACCTATGCCGGAATTTTCCCGTCCTTCCGCATCGACCACATTTTTGCTTCCGATCATTTTGAGTTTCTCAGCCACCAGGTGGGGCGCGAAAAATATTCCGATCACTATGCCGTGGTGAGCCGGCTGCGCCTCGCCGACAAGGCCGAATAAGCCCGTTTTACCTTATATCTTTGCTACATGCACCATCCCATCCAGCTATACAATACGCTCAGTCGCCAAAAAGAAAACTTTGTGCCCCTTGCCGAACCTTTTGTGGGTTTGTATGTGTGCGGGCCAACGGTGTATGGCGACCCGCATTTGGGTCACGCCCGGCCCTATACCACTTTCGATGTGCTGGTGCGTTATATGACGCATTTGGGTTATAAGGTGCGTTATGTGCGCAATATTACCGATGTGGGTCATCTCGAAAACGATGGCGATGCCGGTGACGATAAAATCGCCAAAAAAGCACGTCTCGAGCAGCTGGAGCCCATGGAAGTGGTGCAGCAATATACGGAGAGTTTTCACGAGGCCATGGCTTTGCTCAACAACCGGCCGCCCTCCATTGAACCGCGGGCATCGGGCCACATCATTGAGCAAATTGAGATGGTACGACAGCTCATTGCCAATGGTTTTGCTTATGAGGTAAACGGCTCGGTGTATTTTGATGTAAGCGCTTACGCCAAAGACCACGACTACGGCAAACTCAGCGGCCGGGTATTGGAAGACCTCATCGCCGGTGCCGGTAACGAACGCCGATCACTCGAAGGTCAGGACGAAAAACGCAACCCCGCCGATTTCGCCCTCTGGAAAAAAGCCCAACCCGAACACATCATGCGCTGGCCATCGCCCTGGGGTGATGGTTTTCCGGGCTGGCACATCGAATGTTCAGCCATGAGCAAAAAATACCTCGGCGAAACCTTCGACATCCATGGCGGCGGTATGGATTTGCTGTTTCCCCACCACGAAAGTGAGATTGCTCAATCGCAGGGCAGTTGTGGTCACCACCCCGTAAAATACTGGGTGCACAACAATATGATTACCATTAATGGGCAGAAGATGGGCAAATCGCTCGGCAACTTCATCACCTTGGGGGAGATGTTTAGCGGTAACCACCCCAAACTCAGCCAGGCGTTTAGTCCGATGACAGTGCGTTTTTTCATCTTGCAGGCCCAATACCGCAGCACGCTCGACTTCGGCAACGAGGCCCTGCAAGGCGTAGAAAAAGGCCTAAAACGACTGATAGAAGGCATCAAAAACCTGGATAAACTCAAAGCCAATGCCGACAGCAGCAGCTTTGATGTAGCCGCTTTGGTACAGAAATATTACGATGCCCTGAACGACGATTTGAATACCCCCATCCTCATTGCCCATTTGTACGAAACCGTACGTTTAGGCAATCTGGTGGCTACCGGCGCCGAAAAAATCAGCGCTGCCGACCTCCAACTGCTGCAGGAAAAAGCCAAACTCATGTTGTTCGACATACTCGGCATACGCGACGAACAATCCGGCGGTGGTAACCAACTCGAAGGGGTGATGGATTTACTCTTATCCCTACGTCAGCAGGCCAAATCGAACAAAGATTTCGCGACTTCCGACCAAATCCGCGACCAGCTTGCTGCACTCGGGATACAGATTAAGGATGGGAAAGAAGGGGCGACCTGGACGATTTAAGGTTCAAATATTGGCGCGACGGGCATATAATGCGGGAAAATAATTGAGTTTAACGGAAGGAACTCCACTAAACTCAACTAACTCATCCGGAAATAAGCTGAATTCAATTCTTCTCCCTTAGTGTGTGGTGGTATTATCTACTTACTACCCACTTTTGAGTTTCAAGATGTTTGTTATCATCGAAAAACAAAACGAAGTATACGCCGTTATCCAAGGTCGAAGCATTCAGCTCAATATCGTTTATACCTTTTTTGGCCTCAATACGTTGCACGGTACGGCCAAACATATCGGTAATAACAACGGCTCCGGCACTCCCTTTTACATCTAAACGAACCCGTGAATTCAAATAAGTGGGATTTGGGCGTATGGGGTTAATCTTTCCTTTTTGCCTTGACGCAAGTAACGCATCAATCTTATCTTTCGAAAAGGGATTTTGTTTTCGATAATTTATAAACTCAATACAACTATTATTCAATTGATTCTGAAAATCTTCGAGCGAATAGGTTTCAGTAATCAAATCATATTCTGCCTTACATACACAATCCCAATAATCACGACGACCAGAAGTGGCATTATATGCTTCTGAAGTACTAAGCAGGTCAATTGCTTCTGTATAATGTGCTGCCAACCGATATACCAATGCCAATTCAATGGTAGCATTCCCAATTTCCTCTGCATCCTCTGAAGGTGATAAACTTGCTATATATTCAGTTAATTGATCAATAAGCTCAATAGCGTATATATTCAGCGGTACAGGAACGGCTTCGTATTTGAGTGGCAAAATTTCCAAACTATACGCATTGGAAAGTGCTCTACCCATCAAATGTTGTGCAGCATAGAGGGCATCTCTAATTTCAGTTTCACCAGTAGCATAAGTTTGAGAAAGGATATCTTTGAAATGAATAAGAGCCAAGGAATCATTGTTGGGATATTCTAATGTTACAGATATATTTCCGGAAGCAATTCGAATGGCTTCTTTTAATTCAACATTATTGAAATAAGTACTATTAAGTTCTACGCTAGTTGCTGGACTTTCATCATCAAGCACGCTATAGTCGGCATAAATTGGCACTCCAGGACCACCAGAGCCACAACTAACAAATTCAAAACCGCAGTTAACACAATCAATATATACAGGGCGTACATCGTATTGGTCGGGCACTTCAACTGTTGACCCCGAGACCGTAAAGTAAGGCGTTTGAATCAGATCAGGGTTTCCATAAACACCGTAGAGTACATTATTGAAGATATGAGGATATGTTATTGAATTGAATTTATTTCTACTAATTGGCCAACGGTAAAATTCGTACGTACCTCCACTGTGGGTTTCGTTCCTCCAATGTAAATTTTGTGTAGGTTTTACATCCCCAAAAATATCATAATAATTATTAATGAATTGATTCTCACCACCCCCAATATTTATATTTCCTTTCCAGAGCCAAATTCCTATAATATTTCCATCAAAAATATTTCGGGCTTGCGTATAGGCACTAAATCGTCCGAATTCATCAAGAGTGATTCCATAATCACATGATGTAAATTCTGTGCAAGTAGAGACTACGGTTCCGGCAACAACATGAACTCCGGTTTCAAGGCCGGTAAAGCTACAATCTGACAAAGAAGTACTTCCCCACTCATGCTGGAGGCCCATAGTTCGGCCTGTAAATGTACAATTGGCAAAATTGTATTTATGTGTATAAGCACTACCTTTCAGGTTTGCGCCAAGGCTTCCGTTCCCGTTAAAAGTACAATTGTTTACATTTACAATCATGCTGTTGGCATCTAGTTCTAGATCAATTTTTGCATTGCTCGTAAAAGTACAGCCGGATATAGTAGCCCCTTTACCATGAATTTTTAACCCAACATCATTGCTGATGTATTTGCAAGCGGTAAAACTCGGGTTACCGGAGCTATAAACCAAATTCACATCCAGGCCAATGACACTATTATAAAACCAGGCGCCACTAAAACTAGATCCGGCCAAAGCGTATACTCGAACACCTATTGGTTTTTGTCCACTTTGAATCCGATCCGTAACACTATTATAAAAGGTAGTTTTTCCGCTTAACTCAAGTAAGGCAGCATTACCTAATGTAATGAAGCTGTTTAAACTTTTTGCTTAAAAAAAATGCAGTTCAAAGCCGTAGATTAG
>DAIQOK010000029.1:0-12206 GCA_036787895.1 Bacteroidota bacterium
TTCCTTGGCCGGGCGTCCGCGGCGTTTGGCTACTGTTGCATGACCAGTCACTACTTCTTCGCCTTCAACTTTCTCCTTAGCTGGCCTGCCACGACGTTTGGGTGTGGCAGCAATGGCAGCGGCAACTGTTTTAGCAGCAGCTTTACGACCACGTTTGGCAGGGGCAGCTTTTTCGGTGTTTGCCTTTTTGGGCTCGGCGGTCAATGTCTGACCCAAGGCGCTCCGGCGAACAAATTCTCCCCAAGTGAGATTGTCTTGACCAGGTTTCTGTGCCAAAGCCCGTTCAATGGCGTAACGCGCAGAAGTTTCAACTACCCAATCGAAATTTTCCTGGCCAACACTTGCTTTGTCGGCATCAGGCGCTGGGTTACAAAAATCGATGGCATAGGGCACACCATCGCGAACAGCAAATTCAACAGTATTAAAATCATAACCCAAAGCGTGGTTCAAACGCAGTACATAGTCATGAATGGTATCAAGTAATTTTTGGGAGGATGGCGGTGTATCCACTTTATACCGGAGGTGGTGTGGGTTGCGTGGCTCATACTGCATGATCTTCACATATTTTCCTCCAATGCAGTAACAACGGTAATATTCTTCAAATACAATTTCTTCCTGCAGCATCATCACGAGCTGCTCTGTTTCATTGTGTTTGGCAAACAAATCATCGAGACTTTCTACCTTATAAACGCTTTTCCAGCCACCACCAGCATGAGGTTTCATATAAGCCGGGAAGCCGATATCTGCTACTATACCATTCCAGTCCATAGGATATTTGAGGTTACGGAAAGAATTGGCGTTGGTATCGGTAGGCATCTGGTTAGATGGCAATAAATAGGTTTTAGGTACTGGCACGCCTACTGCCATGGCCAAAGAATTGTTGAAGAACTTTTCATCGGCACTCCACCAAAAAGGATTGTTGATTACTGCAGTGCCGGTAATGGCAGCGGTTTTCAAAAATGCTCTGTAAAAAGGAACGTCCTGAGAAATGCGGTCGATGATTACCGCATAACCAGAGGCAGCACCTTGTTGAACTTTGTCGAGTTGAACAGCCTCAGCCTTGATACCGGGCACATTCATGCTGTTGATTTTGTCGATTAATGCGAAAGGAAAAGTATTTTCCTGTCCGTAGAGAATACCAATTTTTTTCATTGTAGCGTTTATATTTTATTTTTTAGAAATTTTAGCATAGCCTCGAAATTGAGGAATATAGTTGTGTTTTATTAGATTAAAGCTCAAAAAGCCATATTCTGGTCGAAGAGTCGCGAGTGAGTCTTGACCCAAACAAGATTTATAAGGAAAGAATAGAAGCTGCTTTTGAATCATTTTTTTGGCCAACTCCCGTATAGGAATTTGGCTTAAAATGAAAATCAGAGCAGTAGAAAGTTTGATTTTCAGGTGATTTAGCTTTGTAGAATGCAATGTTGCTTTCAAGCGAATTACTTAATTCTGAACAAAATTAAAAATTGTGCGCTACAATAAAAGGAATTAATAAAATTAAGTTGAATATTTTTAATTTCAATCCCTTGAAAGCGTTTGAATTAGCTTGTGTATTTAATTATATTGATTTCTTTTCATTCGTCCAGCCTGGTTAATATGTGGAAATGTTAAGTATTTAGTTTGATAACTGTCACTTATGTTTGTTGGCCAAAGCCGCATCCAAGCGGCCTAACGCCATCGCCCTTATTTTGAAAGAAATCAGTGTTTCAGCAGCTACAGTGAAACAAACTACCCTGAAATTACCGTCAGGTCAATTGAACAGGGTGGTTACCATTCATTTGCTTTATCCATCAAATATGGCTGATTTGTCCCAGCCGCTTTCTGTACTTTGGCTTAACGATGGACAAGATATTGAATCGTTAGAGGTGAGAACCAGCTTAAAAAAATTACTGGTTAACGGTAAAATCAAACCAGTTTTCACCGTCGCCATTGAAGCTGGGGATCGCTTAGCAGAATTTGGAACGATGGATGTCACCGATTATAAAAAACGAGGTGCAAAAGCCAGGGCTTATGCCGAATTTATTGTACATGAGTTGGTGCCTTATGTCCGTAAACACTATCCAATTTCTGCTGCGCCAGCCGATAATGTATTTGCAGGCTTATCGCTTGGAGGGGTTAGTGCCCTGGATATTTGTTGGAATTATCCCCAGTATTTTCAAAAAACAGGAGTTTTTTCCGGCTCATTTTGGTGGCGGAAAAGAGCGTTAAATGCCGGCTATACCGACAATGACCGCATCGTTCACCAACGAATTCGTATGGGTACTTTCAAGCCGGGACTAAAATTCTGGTTGCAAACCGGTACCCAAGACGAAACGTCGGATAGAAACAACAATGGAATAATCGATAGCATCGACGACACCAAGGATTTGATCACTGAACTAATATTAAAAGGCTACCAATTGAATGCCGACATTCGATATGTGGAGGTAGTGGATGGTAAACATCATAGTTCGACCTGGTCACAGGTATTCCCCGATTTTTTACTTTGGGCATTTAAAAAATAGACCTTATGAAAAAGTTAGTATTTGTAAGTAGTCTGCTATTTGTAGGTTTTGCGCAAGCGCAAGAAACAGCAATTGAGAAAGCAGCAGAGGAACCAGCGAAAGCCTGGAAGACCAAATTAGAAATTGGACTAAATTTTAACCAGTCGTTTTTTACCGAAAACTGGAGTGGTGGTGGCGTGAGTTCAACAGCATTCGGATCGCTAGTTAAGGGTAATGCTGCCTATACTAAGGGTAAGTTGAGTTGGACAAATGATTTGCAGTTACAATACGGTATTTTGAAAAACAAAGGCCAGTCACAGCGTAAATTAAATGACCTCATTTTTGTCGATTCCAAAGTTGGCTACCGATTTACGGAAAAGTTGGATGCCTTCGGAGCGTTGAATTTTATGTCGCAGTTCTCTGAGGGCTATAAATTTGGCAAGGATGCCAATGGTATTGAAACGAGAACTACAATTTCGAATTTTTTAGCACCGGGCTATTTGACACAGGCATTGGGAGTGAGATATCAGCCAGTACCTTATTTCTGGGCAAGGGTAGGGGTATTGGCGCTAAGACAGACATTTGTTATGGATGATAGTCTCTTTTTAGCTGTACCGGAAAATTTTGGCGTGCCGATTGGGAAAAATATCCAAAATGATGTTGGATTTCAATTAATGGCTGATTTTGATAAAAACCTGGCTGAAAACCTGAATCTCAAATTACGTTATATTTCGTTCGGTCAATATACCGATTTCAGTAATACCAATCATCGGGTGGATTTGGTGCTTTCGGCGAAAATTACCAAATATATAAACACCAATTTTACAGCCGTCATGCTTTACGACAAAAATCAGGACAAGGCTGTACAATGGAGTGAAACCTTGGCTTTGGGCCTGCTTTTTATTCTTTAATTAGCGAATCAAACTAAGTTGACCACTAATCCGGCTCACCCGACCGCGTGTATCCAGATAATCAAATACAAATGGATAACTGCCATTGGTAGCATATTCTGAGGCAATTTTGCCATCCCAATGTTGGTTTTGACCTTGAAAAATGAGTTTGCCCCAGCGGTCGTAAATACGCAGTGTATATTCCGGAAATTCGGCAAACATAGGACCAAAGGTTTCATTTAAGCCATCCCCATTGGGTGTGAAAGCCGTAGGAAATAAGGGTGAATTGTTGATGGCATTACAGGCAGCCGGCTCAGGTGAAAAGCGAATACTTTGTGCCGTCCAAGGCATGTTTAAGACCGTTAAATTCTGATTTCCTGCTATTAGTGGGTAGTTGAGACGGCTGAAGTTTTGTAGCTGCCCTGTTTTACTTATGCTCGCCTTTTGATCGTAACACATTTCAAGACTGGAGTCCGTTTTGATGTAAACCAATTGTTCACTGAAGTCGGGCCCAGCGGATGAAGCAGTCGCGAGAACATAAATGTTGCCGTTCTCATCGCTTAACGGGGCAGTCTGGCTACTGAACAACTGTGTATTGTTGAATAAACTCCAGGAGGAAGCGGCATTTCCACGGGCTAACAATTCGAGTTTACCTTCACTATTATTTATAGGCCCCTGGGCGATAAAATGATCGCCTATCATGGCAGCTTGATAATGTTGATAGGCTTGTAAACTATCAATGGTAAAGCGATGTTGAATATTTTGGCCATTGGAATTGCTGCTCAGCCAAAGAAAATTTTGCGCATCACTTAGTCCGAAATTAAGCTCACCCGAAGCTGAAACAGCCAGTTGGTGTGGATAGAGCTGATCACTTCCTCTAATTAAAAAGCTGCTGGCAATGCCGCTTAGGTTATTGAAAGTAATAATGCCAGCACTACGACGACCGGGATCCTGGGAATTGGTTTCTACTAAAGCAATGAAGTTGCCATTGGGTAACAATTGTAAATCAGCTAGTATATCTTCACTGTTATTCCCGCCTATATTTAAACCGGCCCTTGGAGTACCATTATAGTCGAATCTATACAAAAACACATCGTACAAATTTTGAATCGACGTAAAGGCTAATCCAATTTCATTAGCCCGACAAGCCAGTTTTACCCGACTGCTGACTAATTCGAGCGGGATAGTTTTGCTCCAGCGAAAACGGCCCTCCTGATCGAATGCCGCCAGAAATGGTTGGGGTAAACTACTCATTTGTAATCCCCACATGCCCGCTACATACAAGCCACCGTCAGCGCCGGTTTGTATGTCGCTAACCACTATATCTCTGTGCTCCGACTGGTAGGCGGCCTGCCATCGAATGTTGCCAAGTTTATCGAAGGCAAGTAATAACAATTCATACGGATTTGATTTTCCTGCTCTAAATATTGCTGTAGCAACAACAGCTTGTTCGTTGGGAAGCTGGGTCCAAATCGGTCGTTGGGTGATGGCTGTTGCAGGCGCGCTATATGTCCTAAAAAAGCTGCTTTGTGCATACGAGCACATAGTACAACCGAGCAATCCTATCAGTATAACTGCACGAAACATAACGGTAAGTTAGTGTTATATCGGGCAGGAAATTATCACATTCAGGTAAAATTTAGCCGATGTTTCAGGGTTGTTTTATCCAACGTGTGGTGTAAACGGTTTGGCCTTTTGTAAAACTGAGTAAATAAACGCCGGCAGCGAGTTGGTCGGCTTTTATTTGGTGATCGCCAGGCTCGAGATTTTCAGTTTGCAGGAGCTGTCCGGTGAGATTTCGTATTTCTAATTTTACGGCTGTTTCTCCGCCTATAACTAATTCAAGTTCCCGTCCTGGATTCGGATAAACCCGGGTTTGGCGTGCTAATTCGTTTTCTGCTATGCCTATGGTGGCTATGCTTAAACACACAGAAGTATCGGAGCAGCCCCTGTTGTTGGTGACGATGACGGCATATTGTCCGTTGGCAGTTGCTGTAAAATTCCGGCCGTTGGCGCCTGCAATGGGGGTGAAGCCGGCACAATTCACCCATTGGTAAGCTGCAGCTGTAGAATCGGTTGCCGTAAATATTGGACCGAGCTGACTTATACCATTATTGACCTGATCCACACTGAGATTCAACAATACAGTCGAGTCGCAACCTTCCGGACCATTCACCACAATGCGATAACTGCCAGCTGTTTTAAAGCTTTGTCCGCCCAAAACCACACTATCGCCAGCGCAGATGGTGTCGTTTCGAAGACCCATTTGCAGAACGCCGCCAATAAAATTGGAGGTTGCGCCTATTAATGCCAATCCGTTAAGATAACCATCATAGGTAACGCCTAAAACGTCGTCCAGGTAAAATTGGGTGCTGTTGTTTCCGCCTGCTATGCCCTGATTCATGGGGTAATGGGCTGCCAAACCTGAAGCAGTGGCCGGTATGGCTTGACGGTAGATGCAATTCACTTCTGCGGCTGAGAGTGCTTTCGACCAAAGCGCAGCATCGTCGATTTTACCAGTAAGATAAAAAGGAGTAGACTGGAAAGGAATACGTCCAATATTAAAATCTACTCCGGTATTTGTTATGCTGCCACTTGCAGGAATGCTGCTTGCCAAGGTGCCATTGTGATAGAATTGCAAAGCACTGCCGGTATAAACCAGTGCCACATGTTGCCAGCTGTTAAGTTGCACTGTGGCCGAAGTAAGTGTAAACACCTGATTGGCACTGTTACGAAGCCGACATTCCCAGGTGGTGGTGCCCAAATGTAGAATGTAGAAGTCGGCATTACTTTCATTTCGAAAGCCAATTACCCCATCGAAATTGGGAAATGCTGGATTGGGATTAGTAGGAAACACCCAACACGACATGGAGAAAGCTGCTTGATTGGCGATTAAAGCCGAAGCTGATGGAACATTGGCATAATCGTCGAAGCCATCGAAATCGAGGGCATTTTCCTGGGCAAAGCCGGTGAAATTACATAGCAGCAAGGCGAAGAAGAGCAGGTAACTTTTCATGAGGTAGTGGTTTGAATGGGTTAATTTAGGAAGAATGGCGGAAATTGTCTTTAATTAGAAGTTCAAAATTTTAAATTCAAAATTGATTTAGTGTGCTGAAATTCAATTGTTTATATTAAGGTGTAACTATGAAAAGGATTATCCTCATTTTGGCGTTGGCACTTACAGCATTTAGTTTTGGTTTCTTTATTCGTGCCGAAACCACCAGTCAGTCTCTTGTCGACTATATTTATTCGTCCAAACCAAATACAAAAATGAAATTAGGTGCATTTTCGGTCAGCTTGAGCGTCAAGGACCTGGAGGCTTCCAAAGTATTTTATGAAAAACTGGGTTTCAGCGTTTTTGCCGGCTCAATGAAACAAAACTACCTCATTATGAAAAATGAAAATGCGCTTATAGGCCTTTTTCAGGGAATGTTTCAGGGCAATATACTCACCTTTAATCCCGGTTGGGACGAAAACGCCCAAAACCTCACTGAATTTGATGATATACGTGTGATTCAAAAACAACTGAAAGCCAATGGATTGCCGCTGAGTGCCGAAGCAGACGAAAATAATAGCGGTCCGGCCAGTTTAATGTTGAGCGACCCGGATGGAAATGTGATTTTGCTGGATCAGCACCGTTGATTTTAGTTGAGAAGCCATGCAATAAACTTTTGGTAGAAATAGCCAGTGGCATGAGTTGGTTGGTCGGTTAACGGTGGTTCGACCGGGCTCTATGACGGAAGATGGTGAGTGTTAAACGGCGATTTAAGTTATGCGCCATGGGCCATCGTCATCAATTGCTGATCAAATGCTGAAAAAAAAACCAACTGCATGCGAATGTGCTAATATTTTATTTCCCGGCTTCACGAATGGTGCGTAAACGGTTACTCAACTCCTGGGCGTTAGGCGAAAGCATCAAGCCCCGGTTTAAGGTTTCTTTGGCTTTACCATAATTACCAGCCCGCACAAAATGTGCTGCTACTTGTCCGTAAATACCGCCGATTATTTCGCCGTTGTCGGCCAATTCGGGGTATTTGCTCAACATAGTCTCCAAACGGTTGAAATATTTCATGGCTTCCGGGTTGCGGTTCTCATCAAATGCCGGTATAATCACCCGGCCGTAAGCAAGCAATACCATTTCGCGTATCTGTGGCTCGCGAATCAGATGAGGCAGGCTGGCCAAATGTACGTCTATCGAATCTATCCGTTTGGTAAAGGGAAACAGTTGCATCCAGTGGCGCTGCACTACAGAGGTGGTATTTGATTTGAGGCGTAAATTATCCGGCGCACGGAGCAAGGCTTGCTGCAATCGGGTTAGCCCTTGGGCATAGTCGTGATTTTCAGCAAAATACACCCCGGAATAGGCGTAGTAATGCAGGAGGATGTTTTCTCTCTGGGCCGAGTCGGTCAGACCACGCAGCACATCCTGACTGTAGTTTTCGTAGGTTGTTAAGTCGCTTTTTTCAATAATCAGTTTTTCTGAAACAGAACGGTAATGATCGACAGCCATTTCAAATCCCTCATCGTTCGCTAAATTAAGCTGCATCATGCGGGCCAGCATTCGACCATTATAGGTTTTCTGCTTTTCCTAGGCCGATAATAAATCGATTAGGATGGCTTTGTGCAAAAAACCTACAGCAGCGTGTTGGGTAAGTAAAACGGCTTTTTCGATGCTCTGCAGTGCAGGTGCCAACTGCTCATCTTGTACAGCAAAAACCGATTGGTTGTAATAATGCAAACCGGCGAGTTCACGCAGGGGAATATCCGTATGGGTGAGGTAATGTTTGGCAAAAAGGGCATCCACGCTTTGCTGTTGAAATTCTTCCTGACTGATAATTTTGCTGTCGCGCAGGTGTTTGACATAACGGCTTTTGAAATCCTGATTAAAAGCGGTCACCCCTTGAATGGGCGTGGTGGTCTCAATCACAAAACTGGTGCTGCCGGGATCAGCCACTAAATACACATGGTTTTGGCTGGCTTTAATGGTGTACGGCAGGCCACAGGCCTCGAAAGCCAGGGCGTACAGGGCAGTAGCCGTTACACAGTTGTAATCGCCATTGTCGAAAATATCAGCGAAAAAGGCCCTTTCCTTGTAGCGATTGAAGTATTTTTTGTGTACCCAGCTATAGATACGCTGTATTTTTTTGTTGACTTTACTTTGTTTTTCCACCAGCACTTTGAGTTCCTCAAAATCGGTTTTTAGTCGACTTTCTATACCGGCGTAACTTGGTTTAAAGTCGAGCGCCAAGAAGAAAGCCATGTCCGATACCGTTTCCTGTCGGTTCAGCTTTTCGAACAACTCCCTTTCGTAGGTCGAGCTATATAAGCTGCTGTCGGGAGAACTTGCATAGGCAGTTTTACTGCCGGAAGCCATTCCCAACAGGCCATATAAAAGTGCGACTACCACAATAAGGAGCTGTTTCATGGTATTGAAAAATGGAAGGCGGGGTTGAACGTATGCATGTTGCAAGATAAGTGGCCAGTTTGTGCGGTGCAAGTTGGTGGGTAGCGCATTTTGTGTTGGTTTTTGGAGGGATACTGAATGGTAATTTCAGGACTGATTCACACCCATCCGATCCGGCCAGCTCCTGCAGGCAAAGTTGTGAATGGCTTTCAAAATTGTAATTTCAGGACTGATTCAAACTCGTCAAGGACAAATTGAAGCCTTCCCTCTAATAATCTGTAGCAAAAAAATTAGTACTTGTAAAGGGTTTTAAAGTGGCAAAATCATATACGGTTATTCTTTTAAAAGATCATTGATTTGTTCATTGATTTCAAAATCATTCCAGCTTGAGAATTTACTGAAGTTCACCAAAGCATGGATAGCTACTTCAGGAAGTTCAAATGATTTTCTTCTAAGCTCGCCTGCTGGGTCAGAAATTAGGTAGGTATTCCAAACACCCCATTTATCACCCCAAAAAGAGCTAAGTTTGATTTTTTCAAGGGCAAAATAGCCTTCTTCGATTTCTTCAATTTTCCAATCATTTATGGAGAGTTCGTATGTTTTTTGATCGGTATTTATGAATTGGTAGTTGTAAATCAAGTAATCGTTCTTGCTTGATGTTGTATGTTTTGCATTAAAAATTTTTCGAATAACAAATAAACAGTCTGCAGATACAGCCTTTTCAAACGAAATATATTCTTTTATTCTAAAAGGAATTATGGAAAGTACTGCTTGATAGATATCTTTTTTACTCATGATTGATTGATTAGATTAAGCGGCTGATTGATTATATAAGTACGCTTGAAACTCTATAAAGAGCTTACTTATTTTTTCTACTTCACCTAGAACGACCTTGGCATCTTCGAGCGATTGATATTTGTTGGTGAGTAAAATAGGGAGTTTTTCCTGATCAAGTTCGTCAACACCAGTTTCAACATATTTGCTTAAAACGAAACTAATAAACTCACGTTGTTTATCATTGAAAAAGGTTAAAATAGTAGCTTCAGCAGCTTTTACACGCGCCTCTCGGGTCATTGCGATATAGTCGCCATTGAAAACATATTCCAACACATCATACAAGTCACTTTTTTCCAAATCCACCAACTTTTGCAACGTCAGTAAATCGTCTTTCGGGAAACCTGCTGATTCCAAATTCTCCAACAAAACTTTTCGGGTAATTGGATTGCTCCAAAGTTTCCGCAATTCTTCTTCGTCTTTGAAAAGTTTAGGCAACTCACCAAACAGGTTATTTAAAAATTCTTCTGCTGAAATGGGTTTGCCGTCTGCACTCCAAAACGAGGTTGAAATCATTGCTTGTATTTCTCTTTCTTTTCCGTTTCGCAATTTGATTTTAATTTTCTGCTTGCGTTCTGTTTCTGTTGGTTCTTTTGGCTCTCTCGGTTTGTATTCGCCTTTTGGTTCTTTTACTCCACTTGGTTCTTCTTCCAAAGGTTCTCCGTCCCATTCAGGGTCTGAAAAGTGTTTGTAAGCATCTACAAAGTCGTAAATGGTAAAAAACTCTTTGCCGTCAAATAATCTTGTGCCACGACCAACGATTTGTTTAAACTCAATCATTGAATTGACTGGACGAAGCAAAACGATATTGCGAATGTTCCTTGCATCCACTCCCGTGGATAGTTTTTGCGAAGTGGTCAGTATTGTTGGGATTGTTTTTTCATTGTCCTGAAATTCTCGCAAGAGTCTTTCGCCTTCTTCTCCGTCATTGGCTGTAACACGAACGCAATAAAATGGGTCTTTACTTTTGGCGTTTTGGTTTACCAAATCCCGAATCAATGCTGCGTGTCCTTGATTGGCACAAAAGATAATTGCCTTTTCGTTTTGGTTGGCTTCATCTAAGAAGATGTTTATCCGCTTGGCTTCCCGTTCTACAATTTCAATCGTGCGGTTAAAGTCTTTTTCTTCATACAGCTTTCCTTCTTCAATTTCGCCTTCTACAATCGTATCATCCGAAGTGTAGCGGTAATCATCTAAAGTGGTTTTGATGCGTTTTACTTTGAAAGGCGTTAAGAAACCATCATTGATTCCTTCCTTGAGCGAATAGATGTAAACAGGTTCGCCAAAGTATTTGTAAGTGTCCACATTGTCTTTTCACTTGGGAGTGGCGGTTAAACCCAATTGCACTGCCGGACTGAAATATTCTAAAATGCTTCGCCAATTGCTTTCGTCATTAGCTCCGCCACGGTGACACTCGTCAATGATGATGAAATCAAAATAGTCGGCCGGATATTCGCCAAAGTATGGTGCAGGTTTTCCTTCTGCATCCGTGCCACTCATAAAGGTTTGAAAGATGGTAAAGAAAATGCTGCCGTTGGTGGGCACTTTTCCGCTTTTCTTTATCTCATTGGGTTTTATCCGCACCAACGCATCTTCGGGAAATGCAGAAAATGAATTGTAAGCCTGGTCGGCTAAGATGTTTCTGTCTGCTAAAAATAAAATTCGTGGTCTGCGGTTGCCGTCTCGCTTTAGGTTCCAACGGGTTTGAAACAGTTTCCAGGCTGTTTGAAAAGCGATAGCCGTTTTTCCTGTGCCTGTGGCAAGGGTGAGCAAAATTCTGTCCTTGTTTTGTGCAATGGCTTCAACGGTTCGCTGAACGGCTATTTCCTGGTAGTATCTTAACTGCCAACTTCCGCTTTTGTCTTCAAACGGAACATTGGCAAATTTTTCTCTCCACACTTCGACAGGCTCAGTGTGACTGCCTTTCGGAAAGGTTTTACTCCAAAGTTCGTCAGGGCTTAGAAAATGGGTTACCAAACTTTCTTCGCCTGATTTCATACAGATTTGGTAAATGGCTTTTCCGTTGGTACTGTATGTGGTTTCTAATTTTAATTTTTCTGCATATTTCTTGGCTTGCATTACGCCTTCACCCACTTCCAATTCATCAGCTTTGGCTTCTACCACAGCCAACTTGATGCCTTTGTAAACCAACACATAATCGGCAATTTCTCTTTTACCCCTGCCACCGCCTGTTTGAATTTTACCTGCCGTTATGTTGTATTCACGAAGGACTTTAGAGCCTTCCACAACGCCCCAACCACAAGCCTTTAGCTTTGGGTCTATGAGTTCTGCTCTTGTTTCTGCTTCGTTCATTTTTTTTTCTTTATTTTCTTTGTAGCCTGATTGGTAAGATAATATCTACCTGTTTTTGCAGCACCTTTAAATTCAATAAGCTTTATTTCTCTTAATACTTGTAAATACCTTTTTACTGTTGCATTTGATTTTCCTGTAGCATCCATAATGTCTTTTATTGAAGCTCCATCATTCAGCTTTGTTATTGTATTTATAGCATCAATAAGAGCATCACTTACAGCATCACTTACAGCATCAATTTGACCTTTTTTTACAGCATCATTTACAGCATCATTTACAGCA
>DAIQOK010000004.1:0-57357 GCA_036787895.1 Bacteroidota bacterium
AGCCTACACCTTTGGTCAGCTGAATAGATTCTATCCAGCTACCCGGCGTAAAATTCAGGCCATAATAACCCGACAAGCCCCGCACATCCGGCATATTTTCGCGCTGTAGCTGGATATAGCTCCCCGATAAGCCCAGCATTTGAATTTGTTTCACACCGGTAACTGCATCGGTATAACTTACATCAACCGCAGGATTGGTTTCGAAACTTTCACTCAGATTACAACAAGCTGCTTTAAAAAGCTCTTGTTCCGTCATAATCTGTGTTTTAATCGGGTTAATGGAAGAGATAAAAGTGCTTGCTCTTTCCCCGCTAATTTCGACTACAGATAAATTCCGGGCATTTTTCAGGATAACCTTTACTTCCTGCTGCCGGGAAATGATAATAGTGTCGTTTTTATAACCTATATAACTAATTACCAATTTGGAACTACCCACTAAAACCGGCAAACTAAAAAATCCTTTGGCATCGGTAGTGGTCCCGCTTGTGCTTCCTAACCAATAAACATTAGCAGCTTCAAGCGGCTTCAAGCGGCCCTTGTCATCCTCTTCCAGAACAAAACCCTGCAACTGAGTTTGTGCTACTGCTTCTCGGTGTAGCAGCAACAACCCCAACATGAATATGCTGAGGAAACAAATAAATCTCACGACTAAAAAATTTAATCGCTATGTGTATTGGGATTTTCTCGGTAAAGGCAGCAGCCCGGCAGTTTGCTATAAACCGCAGTATCGGCTTTGGCTTTATCGGTATCATGACCCACAGCAGCTATTAATTTGTGCAATTCCTCTTCGCTTAGGATACGGGGATTGTATTTTATATAAACCTCTTTGGTATATCTATCCCAATCAGAAAAACTGATGCCCTTTACGTCAAGTGCCTTTTCGATGCGCTTTTCACACATGCCACAATTGCCGTAAACAATAAATTTTACCTCTGCTTTTTTGGGTGGTTTTTGGGCCGATGCAGCCCAGGAAATGGTCAGTAAAAGACCTAGAGTAACTAAAATATGTTGTGTTTTTATTAAAATTTTCATGGTTTTCATTTTTAAAAATTAGCGTATAATGACGAAGAATTTATCGCCGGCCTATAATCTGAAAACCTGATTTCGTTTGTATGGCTTTTCCGGTGGCCCCCGGTTTTCCAGCGTTTCAGCCATAATAAATTGCCGGGTTCTGATCAACGTCATCGGTTCAATCTGAATCACCGTATGAAAGAACGCTTGAAAAACGAAGGTTGCCGTGAGAAGATGTGTCGATTGTGTTTCAAGTAATTGTTGCTCTGAACGGCAGCAATCTTTTTCTGTCGTCGGCTCCGGACATATACAATGTGCCTCTTGCTGTAGAGCCAGACTTACCGCTTTCACACGACCAAGACAGTAATGCAGGTTGACAACCAGTCCTGTCGACGCCAAAAGATAAGCGGCGGCCAAAGTAGTAAATAGTATATGTTTCAGCGACAACATCTTAGTATACAAATAACGCTCTTTTTTTGAAATAGTGCCACTTACTCTGGCTTCGATGCTTATTTTCACCTTGAATTTCAAGTTCCCGGTTATGAAAAAAGTCTCTATTTTCTTGCTGCTTTTATTGAGCAGCACTTTCAGTCAAGGTCAAATTTTTCAGCTCGGTCCACGCTTTGGTGTTAGTTCCTCCAATCTGAAAGTCGACCAGGTTACCAACGCTAACCTGCAAACCATCAGTCAATCGGATGCCCGGCTGGGATTTCATGCCGGAGTATACAGTAGAATAATGGTTTTGGGCTTTTATGTTCAGCCGGAAATGCTCTTTAGCTCCACAAGTTCAGAAATTGCTATCAGTTCGGCCAGCGGAACAACAGTTTCGCAAATGAATTTTGCGAAGTTAGATGTGCCCGTCATGGTTGGAAAGCGTTTTTTCCGTATTGCACGGGTGAATGCCGGTCCGGTTTTTTCTACGCTGCTAAAGGCCGATGTACGCCAGGGCAATATTACAGAAGATGTTTCAAGTCAATACAAAAGCGCTTCTGTGGGCTTTCAATTTGGCGTTGGTGTAGACTTATGGAAGTTGACTGCCGATTTAAAATACGAGGGTAGTTTTAGTGCCCTGAGCAACAGCGTTACCATTCAAGGACAAAATTTTGCAGCAAGTACCCGACCCAGTCAGTTTATTCTTTCAGTTGGCTGGCGTCTATTTTAGATCCCGGAACCATTATACCTATTTGTAAGCAACGACCTCTTACCTTCGCACGATGAATCAAAAAGTGCTGGTACATGGGTCGTTGTTTTTAACCGCATTGTTGTATGGAGGTTCTTATACCATTGCCAAAGAACTAATGCCGGCATGGATTGAGCCTTTTGGTTTTATTCTTTTGCGTGTCTGGATAGCGACCGCCTTTTTCTGGCTGGTCGACCCATTTATCCGAAAACACAGAGAAGTGCCGAGCCGACAAGATTTGGGTTTACTGGCCATTTGTGCTTTTTTTGGGGTTGCCGGTAATATGTTGCTCTTTTTCAAAGGACTAGCCAGCAGCTCTCCCATAAATGCTTCGGTGATTATGGTTACTTCTCCCATCTTTATTTTGGTAGTTGCGGCTTTTTACAAATCCGAAAAAATTAGTTGGCGCAAACTCCTTGGTATAGCACTTGGTACCGCCGGCGCCATTTTACTCATCGTGGCCACCCCTCAACATCTAAGCAATATAACCGCCAATAGCGCCTGGGGTAATTTGATGGTTTTGATAAATGCCATCCTTTTTGCGACTTATCTCGTTTTAGTCCGGCCCCTCATGGCCCGCTATTCCACCTTTACTGTTGTTAAATGGGTGTTTTTATTCGGGAGTATGATGGTGCTGCCCTTTGGTTTATCAGAAGCACTTGCAGTAAAGTGGGCAGATTTTGGAACTACCCAATGGTCGGCTTTTACCTATATAATTATTGGCATTTCTATACTGGCCTACTGGCTTAATGCCTGGGCACTGAAGTTCGTCAATGCTTCGGTGGTAGGTACATATATTTACTTGCAACCGGTACTTGCCACCCTCATTGCCATGATTTGGGGCAGGGATGTTTTACTACTCGAACAGGTCATTTTTGCTTTTATGATTTTTGCGGGCGTATATCTCGTGAGCGAGGCCCGGAATTAGTCTTACTTTTGCACCCATGATCAAATCAATGACTGGCTTCGGAAAAGCCACCGCGCAACTGCCCATCGGACAAGTCACTGTCGAAATCCGCTCGTTAAACAGCAAATTCCTCGATTTGACCATGCGCCTGGCCAAACCGGTACAAGATCGGGAGTACCAATTCCGGCAGCTCATCAACAGCACCATTGAGCGGGGAAAAGTAACATTTAGCGTTAATATCGAAAAAATTGGTGCTGAAAAAGGTGGATTACTCAATCAAAACCTGATAAAAGCTTATTTTAAAGAACTCGAAGGCTTGGCGAAAGAGCTAAATCAGCCAACAGATATTTTATTAAGCAGCATTTTAAAACTCCCGGAAATTACCGGGGGAGATAACACGGCCAACGAAGACTGGTGGCCGGCCATGGAGAAATTGGTTCAGGACGCATTATTGGCGTTTGATCTGTTCAGGCAAACCGAAGGCCAGCAAACAGGTGCAGATATGCTGATTTCCACCGACCGGATTCTTAGCGCGCTCGCCAAAATCGACCCCTTTGAACAAGAACGCATCGATGCGATTCGAAAGCGAATCAAAAATGGTTTGGAGACCTTCATCGAAGAAGAAAAAATTGACCAGAACCGTTTTGAGCAAGAGCTTATCTTTTACCTCGAAAAATTAGATGTTTCTGAAGAAAAACAACGTCTGCGACAGCATTGCGATTTTTTCAAAAACAGCCTTTCCGACAAAGCTGGTGGGAAAAAGCTTGGATTCATCGCCCAGGAAATGGGCCGTGAAATCAATACGCTCGGCTCAAAATGTAATCATGTCGAAATCCAGAAATTGGTCGTCGATATGAAAAATGAACTCGAAAAAATCAAAGAACAGGTTTTGAACGTTTTATAATTCGTGGCAGGTCGTTTACTCATATTTTCAGCACCTTCTGGATCGGGCAAGACTACCCTGGTTCACCATCTGCTGCGTCAGTTTCCCAATATTCAGTTTAGCATCAGCGCTACCAGTCGGGAAAGAAGGGCTTACGAAACCGATGGTAAAGACTACTATTTTCTAAGTACTGAACGCTTTCGCCAAAAAATAGCCGCGGGTGACTTTGTGGAGTGGGAAGAGGTTTATCCCGGCACTTATTATGGTACCTTAAAAAGTGAAGTTAATCGTATACTGGAACAAGGCAATGCTGTAATTTTTGATATAGACGTACAAGGTGGATTAAACATCAAAAAACAATATGGGCCGAAGGCCCTCGCGGTTTTTGTAAAAGTGGCCTCCATTGAAATTCTCCGTGAACGACTCATTGGCAGGAATACAGAAAGCCCCGAAAAACTGGCCATGCGATTAGCTAAGGCAGAAGAAGAAATGCGTTACGAAAACGCCTTTGATGTGGTCATCGTGAATAATGAACTGGAAGCGGCAAAAAAAGAAGCCGTTCAACTCATCAGCCAATTTTTAAGGAGCTAAATGCGGGAAATCGGGCTTTATTTCGGGACTTTTAATCCCATCCACACCGGTCATCTTATACTGGCCAATCACTTTGCATATCGGGCTGGTTTAGATGAGGTTTGGTTGGTAGTGACACCACAAAGTCCTTTCAAAACCAGAAACACCCTGCTTGATCAATATCATCGACTCGACTTAGTTCACAGGGCCATTGCAGGCAACGATCGTTTACGAGCCAGTGATATAGAATTCAAACTTAGCGCACCTCACTATACGGTAAATACACTGATTCATTTGCAGGAGAAATTTTCTGATCATCGATTTTCAATCATTATGGGCGAGGATAATTTGTCAAGTCTTCAAAAATGGAAGAATTACGAATATCTCTTAGACAACCACAAGATTCTGGTCTATCCTCGTATCATCCAGGAAAAAGCCGCTTTACTTCAACACCCATCCGTTAAGCTGGTGGATGCACCACGTTTGGAAATCTCTTCAAGCAATATTCGCGAGTTACTCAAATCAGGCAGCTCAGTTCGTTATCTGCTTCCTGAGAGTATACACGATTATGTGGTTAGCGAGCAATTTTATCGTTAATTCTCTTATCCACATTTTTATACAGTGCAGCTTAAAAGCTGTGTATTGCGCTGTATAAGCCGTGCATAAAGCTGCTCTTTCCTTGATTTTTGGAAAACAACCAAATATTTATGCCTTTTTAAATCGTAAAAAGTGAACAAGCCGTTTGATGTACACATTTCATTCACAGAAATTTCTAAAAAACACTGGTGTACAAGCCTCGTCCACATTTGTGGATAAGAGACGCAATACCGCCAAAAAAGAGGAACTTTGCCTTTAAATGGCTGTTGACAATTAGGCTTTGCAAGTGAACATCGATATACGCAAGTCGTATTTCAGAAGAATATCCACCTTTGCACAGCCCTAACCATAACAACCAATATTTTAAATACTTTATTAAAAGGAAAAAGATGTTGAACGAAATGCTTGAAAAAGCTGTGGATAAGCTGCCTCTTTTAGGATATCTGGATGTAGAGGTTGACCCTACTTTGCATTTGGTAGAGGAAATCAATCGACTGAAAAAAGAAAAGAATGCCGTGCTGCTGGCACATTATTATCAAACCGGCGATATACAGGATGTTGCAGATTATATTGGCGACAGTCTTGGTTTATCGCAGCAAGCAGCAGCAACTCAAGCAGATATTATCCTTTTTGCAGGGGTACACTTCATGGCCGAAACAGCCAAAATTTTATCTCCTCAAAAAAAGGTGTTGTTGCCCGACTTGAAAGCAGGCTGTTCGTTGGCCGACAGTACCCCGGCTGATTTATTTCGGAAATTTAAAGCCGACCATCCCGATCATATTGTTATTACCTATGTCAACTGCAGTGCTGAAATCAAGGCGCTCTCCGATATTATTTGTACATCAAGTAATGCCGTTCAAATCGTTGAAAGTCTACCATTAAATCAGCAGATTATTTTTGCTCCGGATAAAAATCTGGGTGCTTATATCTCCAAAAAAACCGGGAGAGCTATGGTACTTTGGAATGGCTCCTGTATGGTTCATGAGATTTTTTCGATGGAAAAAATTCTTCAACTGCGCCTGGATCATCCTGAAGCCTCGTTTATTGCTCATCCTGAATGTGAAGCAGAAATTTTGCAAATGGCAGATTTTATTGGATCAACAACTGCTTTATTGAATTATGCCGTAAAAAGTGACAAATCAACTTTTATTGTAGCCACCGAAGCAGGAATTCTGCATCAAATGGAAAAAGCAGCACCTGGAAAAACCTTTATTCCTGCTCCTCCGAATAATCATTGTGCGTGTAATGATTGTCCGCATATGAAAAAGAATACACTCGAAAAAGTTTATCTGGCGCTTAAATATGAGCAACCGGAGTTGTTGATGGAAGAAAATTTACGGTTACGGGCTTTGAAGCCTATTCAACGTATGCTAGACTTATCGGCAAGTTTCGGACTTTAATTCAGATATTGGAGTTATGTTCCTTACCAAACTACCTAATACCGGCGACAGTATTTTTTCTGTCATGACGCGTTTGGCTCATGCGCACAAGGCTATTAATCTGGCTCAGGGTTTTCCTGATTTTCAACCTGACCCTGCATTAATGGAATTAGTAAGTGAAGGAATGAAATCAGGACAGAATCAGTATGCGCCTATGCCGGGTTTATTATCACTGCGGGAACAAATTGCAGTAAAAACGCGTACCTGCTATAAACAAAAACTTGATCCAGAAGCAGAAATTACCATTACAGCGGGGGCAACTCAGGGGATATTCACAGCAATAGCCGCATTTGTAGCACCCGATCAAGAGGTCATTTGTTTCGATCCGGCATATGATTGTTATGCTCCGGCCATTAAGGTTCAAAGTGCGAGACCCATTCATATCCCTATGTACTGGGATGGTAAGCTATTCAAATATGATTGGGATCAATTGCGGGCAAGGATAAATACCCGAACTCGTATGGTAATTTTAAACAATCCTCACAACCCAACAGGCGTAGTTTTACTTCAATCCGACTTGGATAAGTTAGCTGATTTACTGCGAAATACTGAAATCGTAGTACTAGCGGATGAAGTCTATGAACATATGGTTTTTGACAAAAAAACACATCTTTCTATGTTGACCCATCCGGAGTTAAGAGAAAGGACAGTTGTTGTTTCTTCTTTCGGTAAAACCTACCACAGTACAGGTTGGAAAATTGGCTATGTCATGGCTACTGAGAAATTAAGCAGGGAGTTCAGAAAGGTTCATCAGTTTAATGTGTTTTCAGTAAATACACCAATGCAATGGGCATATGCTGAATTTATGAAGGTGGATAAGAGCTATGAGAAACTTGCTGATTTTTACCAGCAAAAGAGAGATTATTTTCTAAAGCAGCTAGCAGGAAGTCGTTTTAATTTTGTTCCTACGGCCTCTACTTATTTTCAGTTGGCCAGTTATCATGGCATTAGTGAACAAAATGATATGGTTTTTACTGAATGGCTGGTAAAAGAAAAAGGATTGGCACTTATTCCGCTCTCGCCTTTTGTACAAGGCAATAAAGTAGTTTCCTTGGTTCGATTCTGCTTTGCAAAAAATGAAGATACATTAAAAAAAGCGGCGGAGGTAATATGCGGAATTTGAAAGTAGTATTGGTTCAAACCGACTTAATCTGGGAAGATAAAGTTCAGAATATAAATAAGATAGAGCAATTAATTAAAAGTATTGCTATTGATACAGATTTGATTGTTTTGCCCGAAATGTTTAGTTCCGGTTTCAGTATGCAAGCCGATAAAACAGCGACTACCATGGATGGTGATGTGGTTGGTTGGATGCAAAGTTTGGCTACAAACTATCGTTGTATGGTTGTAGGAAGTTTGGCAATTACGGAGGCAAATAAATATTACAATCGTTTATTGCTGGTGTCGGAAGATGGCGTTCAAGCCCAGTATGATAAAAGACATTTATTTAGTTTAGCTGGTGAAAACAAAGTTTTTACTGCGGGTAATGAAATTTTAATTTGTCCAGTCGCGGGATGGCGGATCCATTTTCAAATTTGTTATGATTTGCGATTTCCGGTTTGGGCCAGGAACCAGGATAACTACGATCTGCTAATTAATATCGCCAATTGGCCAGCGAGAAGGATCTATGCCTGGAATCAGCTGCTGATCGCCAGGGCAATCGAAAACCAGAGTTATGTAATTGGGGTTAATCGTATTGGAAAAGATGGTCATGATATTTTACATACCGGTGAGTCTTGTGTAGTTGGTCCTATGGGTGAACTAATTTGGCAAGCTGGGGAGGAAGTTACAGTGAAGTCGGTTGAGTTGTCGGCTGACTATTTACTTGAAACCAGAGAAAAGTTGCCTTTTCTACGGGATAGAGATAATTTTGAATTCAAATGAAAAAGGAATTACATGCTCGTTGGGAGCAATTAACCGTTAAACTTGAAGCTGAATTTGGTAAAAAACCGGATTTACAAAGTGTATTGTATCTGATTGGCGTAGATGTTTTGGGACAAGGGTTCCGTAAGTTTACCAAAGAGGAAAAACAAGATTTGATGCATATTGCCGTTTGTCGTTTGTTGATGTTTTCCGGTTATTATGAGCATGTTGGGAATGACGAGGAAGGCTGGCCACATTTTAAAGCCGTGAAAAAGGTACCTGGCATTAATTTGTTGGAACAGGAAGATTTACTCATCGCTCATGCCCTTTATTATTTTGAAGAAATAGAATTTATAGCAACTGAAGCCTGAATTTACTCTTATGAAAAAGCTTATACCCTTTGCATTTTTAGTGTTTATCAGCCTGCAGAGCGTGGCTCAGAAATCAAAAAAGAACCAGAAAAAAGTAACCATGATTGAAATGCAAACCACCGCAGGTCGTATGCTCCTGCAACTTTACGATGAAACTCCGTTACATCGCGACAACTTTATCAAATTGGCAGAAGAGGGTTATTATGATAGTCTGCTGTTTCACAGGGTAATTCGGGAATTTATGATACAAGGCGGAGACCCGGATTCGAAAAATGCGCCAAAGGGAAAACAATTGGGGCAAGGTGGACCGGGCTATACTGTACCTGCCGAGTTTATTGATAGCCTTATTCATTTGAAAGGAGCTTTAGCAGCGGCGCGTACAGGTGATATGGTAAATCCTCAGAAGGCGTCGAGTGGTAGCCAGTTTTATATTGTTCAGGGACGAAAATTTACAGATGCTGAGTTGAACAGTCTGGAAATGCGGAGCGGAAAAAAATACAGTGAAGAAGCCCGGGAAGCCTATAAAACGATAGGCGGAACACCTCATTTGGATGGCGCATACACCGTTTATGGTCGTGTAGTTGAAGGTTTGGATGTACTCGATGCTATAGGACAAGTGCCTACAGCACCTGGCGATCGCCCATTAGAAGATGTACGCATACTTTCTGTGAAAGTACTGAAATGAAAAAGATCATTTCATACAATGTAAACGGTATAAGAGCTGCTGAAAACAAAGGTTTATCGGAATGGCTGAAAACCGAAAATCCAGATATCCTCTGTTTGCAGGAATTGAAAGCCCAGGCCGATCAAATTAATATAGCCCTGTACGAAAGCCTGGGCTATTATTGTTATTGGCACCCTGCCGAAAAAAAGGGATACAGTGGTGTGGGTATTCTAAGTAAAGAAAAACCAACCCATGTCGAAGTGGGTACAGGTACCGACTGGATTGATAATGAAGGAAGGGTGTTGAGAGCCGATTACAACGACTTTAGCGTGATTAGTGTCTACCTGCCTTCAGGTTCGAGTGGCGACGAACGTCAGGCCTTTAAAATGAAGGTGCTGGCTTTTTTTGACGATTACATATTTGAACTGCGTCAACGTTTTCCGAAACTGGTGATATGTGGAGATTACAATATTTGTCACCAGGCCATTGATATACACGATCCGGTAAGGAATGCGACCATGTCGGGTTTTTTACCTGAAGAACGGGAATGGTTTAGTCAGTACCTGAGCAGGGGATTGGTAGATAGTTTCCGTACCCTTCATCCTGAACGTAAAAACCAGTATTCCTGGTGGTCGTATCGGATGAACGCCCGGGCCAATAATAAAGGTTGGCGCATTGATTATACTATTATCTCTGAACCACTTAAATCGGTATTAAAATCGGCCAGCATTTTACCTGAGGCGCATCATTCTGATCATTGTCCCGTTGTAGTGGAATTAGCCATTTGACCATGAATGCTTATCAGCAACTGATCGACAAACTTGACGGTTTCATCCGTAAATATTATCTCAATCAGATAGTTAAGGGAAGTTTATTGTTTCTGAGTTGGTTGTTACTGAGTTATTTGTTGGTATCTACGACAGAATTTTATGGTCAATTCGATCGTACAGGTCGGACACTTTTGTTTGTAGCTTTCATAGCTATAAACATTTGGTTATTAATTAAATACCTGTTTTTACCTTATGCAAAGCTTAATCGTTTAGGTCAGCGAATTTCACACGAAGAGGCGGCCTTGATTATTGGCCGGTTTTTTCCTGATGTTTCCGATAAACTATTGAATACCATTCAATTACATCGGGAAGCTAAAGAATTACCTAATAATGAGCTTTTACTGGCAAGCATTGAACAACGTACCAGTCAATTGCGTCCTTTACCCTTCAATCAGGTCATTGATCTTAGTCAAAATAGAAGGTATTTCCGCTTTCTGTTACCTGTGCTTGTTGTATTTGTACTTGTCCTTTTCGCAGCTCCTACCATTATAACTGATGCCGGTCAGCGGGTATTGAGGTACAATGAGGCTTTTGTGCCTATAGCTCCTTTCAATTTTGAATTGGTAAACGATACACTCGAAGTAGTTCAGTACTCAGATTACACCCTGAATTTAAAATTGAGTGGCACAGAATTTCCTGCCGAAGTATTCGTAGAAACAGCCAAAGGTCGTTTTAAGCTTGAAAAATTAAGTCCAAACAGCTTCCGTTTTGTATTTAGAGAAATTCAGCAGGATTTGTCTTTTCGATTTGCGGCCAATAAGTTCTATTCCATGCCTTATGCGGTTAAGGTTTTGCCGAAACCCATCATTAATAAGTTTGAGGTTGTGTTGGATTATCCGGCCTATGTAGGTAAAAGGGATGAAAGACTAACCAATACCGGGGACTTACTCGTGCCCGAGGGCACCCAAATTCGCTGGGAATTTCAGGTAAAATCTGTGGACGGCGTTGAACTGTTTTACGATAGCGATTCATCCTCGGTAGCCGGTAAAAGGACAGGACTGAATTATACCCTGCAGAAAATCGCACGTACGAGTAGCGATTATACCATTAAGGCATATAATAACAGTAATCCGGGTGCCGAGATTATGCGGTATAAGCTGAATGTTATCCCGGATGCATTTCCGGATATCCAATTGGAAGCTGCGCGTGATTCTAATGATCAGAAATTATTATATTTCTCCGGTGAAATTTCAGATGACTATGGTTTTTCATCACTGAAATTTAAGACCGAGATTACAGATGAAAAGGGAGGTAATCAGCGAAATTTTGAGCAGGCATTAACTGTACCAAGTGGATTACGTCATTCATTTTATCACTATTTCGATCTCCGGCAATTGGATCTAAAAGCTGGTGAACAACTCACCTATTATTTTGAAGTTGGGGATAACGACCAAATTCATGGTTCTAAAAAGCGTAAATCAACGGTTTTTACCTATCGTCAGCTATCTGAGCAGGAAACGCAGGTTGAAATCAATAAACAATCAGATGCTATCGTCAACAAATTGAAGTCTGCTTTAAAGGAAGTACAGCAACTTCAACAGGATGCTGAAAAGTTAAAACGCAAGTTACAAGAACAAAAAAATCTGGGATGGGAAGATAAAAAACTATTGGAGCAGATTCAAAAGCGTGAATCGAATATTGAAGAACAACTCAAGGAGGTACGTAATCAGCTGCAGGAACAAACCGAGCTTAAAAAGGAGTTGGAACCGGATGCTGCCGACTTGCTCCAAAAGCAGGATGCCCTGAAAGAAATGGTTGAAAAGCTACTGAATGATGATCTGAAAAAGCTCCTGGAAGAACTCAAACAGATGATGCAACAGGATAAACAACCACAGTTGCAGGAGAAGCTTGATGCCTTGAAAATGGATAATAAAGACATCGCCAAAGAGTTGGACAGGATGCTCGCTTTTTTTAAGGCCATGGAGGTGGAGCAAAAGGCAGAACAAACTATGAAAGCCCTGGATAAATTGGCAGAAGAGCAAAAGAAGCTAGCACAGGAGAATGAAAAGCAGGCTACCAATCCGGAAAATGCGGCTCAGAAACAGCAGGAACTGAATGATAAATTCGACACACTAAAGGAGGAAATGCGTGAACTGGAAGAGAAAAACGAAGCGCTGGAGCAACCACTAGACTTGAATGGCTTAAAGGAAGAAAGCCAGGAAATAAGTGAGGAAATGAAATCATCTTCAGGTGATTTGAAGCAAAAGAAACAACAACAAGCGGCTAAAAAACAGAAAGAAGCAGCTAAAAAAATGGAAGAACTGGCCAAAAAAATGCGAATGCAAATGCAGTCGGGTCAGAAAGAACAGCTGGAATTGGATATTCGTGCACTTCGTCAATTGCTGGAGAACCTGGTGAAATTCAGTTTCGCGCAAGAGGCACTCATGGATAGGTTAAAGGAGAATACCAATTACAGTCAGGCCTATGTTGAAATAGCTAAAGAACAATTTAAACTTCGCGAGGATGCAAGTTTAATTGAAGACAGTTTATTGGCATTGAGTAAGCGGGTAATGCAAATTCAGAGTTTTGTAAATAAGGAAATTGGTGATCTGAATGATCATTTGCAGAAAACAGTAGATCATCTGTCGAATCGCCAAACGCCTCAAGCCAGGGCGCGACAGCAGTATGCTATGACATCGGCAAATAATTTAGCTGTAATGCTAGCCGAAATTCTGAAGCAAATGCAACAGGAAATGGCCGAAATGGAATCGCAGAAAAGCGGTAGTGAGTCTCAGTGTATGAAGCCCGGTAAAAGCGGAAAGTCAAGCATGTCGAAATTGTCGCAGTTGCAGCAGGAACTCAATCAGCAAATGCAACAAATGAAATCCGGACAAAAACCTGGAGAACAAGGGCAACAAGGAAAGTCAGGACAACGAGGTAATCAGAGTAAAGAATTTTCAGAAGCAGCAGCCAGACAGGAAGCCATCCGCAGAGAATTGCAGAAGCTGAATGAGGAGTATAATAAGGATGGAAAAAAGCCGCTTGGTGATCTCGACCGTTTGGCCAAGGAAATGGAGAAGACGGAAAAGGAATTGGTCAATAAAATGCTTAGCCAACAAACCTTACGCCGGCAGCAAGAAATAATGACACGCTTGTTGGAATCGGAACGGGCAGAGCGCGAGCGGGATGAAGAGGAAAGAAGAGAGAGCAAGTCTGCAGAAGAGAAACCAAAAGGCATACCGCCGGGATTTGAGGCATACCGCCGACAAAAAAGTCGCTCTGTTGATTTGTACCGCACCCTTACACCTGAACTGAATAGTTTCTACAAGGAGAAAGTCGACACTTATTTCTTGCAAATTAATCGCTGATCATGGAAGGTCGCATCGTTATTCGTTCGGAGAGCCGCAATCTGTTAGTGATTGATGAACTCATTGATAGACTACAATTGTGTATGAAGTTGAATGAGGATGATATTTTTAAAACGCGGCTGGTATTGTCTGAGGCTATACAGAATGCTATTATCCATGGAAATCACAATGACCCTGAAAAGACGGTAATTATAGATTATCGCTATGATGAGGTTAAATCAGAATTGTTTTTTTGTATCAGTGATCAGGGACCAGGTTTTGATTTGAGTACGCTGGTTGACCCTACTGCCGTTGAAAATAGGGAAAAGGAGGGCGGACGCGGTGTTTACTTCCTGCAAGCGTTTACAAATGGTTTGTCGTATTGTAATGAAGCCAAGGCTATAAAATTCAGTTTAAAAATGAACGAACCAAAATGATTCGTTTTTATACGCATGAAGTAGATTTTCGGCTGTTAAATCAGCGAGACTTGAAATCCTGGATAATTCAGCAAAGTGAAACTGCGGGGTTTAATTGTGGTGAACTTAGCTACGTTTTTTGTAGCGATGAGTTTTTGCTGGAAATGAACAAAGAACATCTACAACACGACTATTATACAGATATCATCACCTTTGATTATAGCGAAACAGCCAAGTTACTCCATGCCGAGTTTTATATCTCTATTGACCGAATTCGCGACAATGCCATCGAAAATCATGTTAGTTTTGCAGAGGAATTACACCGGGTAATGATTCATGGCGTTTTGCATTTGTTGGGTTATGGCGACAAAACCGAGTCGGAAGCCAGGGAGATGCGACACTTAGAGAATGAAGCGCTTAAGGCGCGTAAGTTCCACGTGAAACAATACAGCCGAACATAACAGGTGTAGCTTCCCGACGGGCATGTTCCACGTGAAACCTTAAGAAATTGAACAAACAAGTTTACGATATTATTGTAGTTGGGGCCGGTCATGCAGGTTGTGAGGCGGCAGCTGCAGCAGCCAATATGGGCTCCAAGGTTTTGCTTATTACCATGAATATGCAAACCATCGCCCAGATGTCGTGCAACCCAGCCATGGGGGGGGTGGCCAAAGGACAGATAGTTAGAGAAATTGATGCGCTTGGCGGCTACTCAGGTATTGTAAGTGATAGGTCGGCGATTCAATTTCGAATGCTGAACCGCTCTAAAGGTCCGGCTATGTGGAGTCCACGCACTCAAAACGACCGCATGTTGTTTGCACAGGAGTGGCGAAGTATGTTGGAACAAACACCAAATGTCGATTTTTGGCAAGATACTGTAGTAAAACTCGACCTTAAAAACAACGAGATCAGCGGGGTTTATACCGCCATGGGAATTTATTTTCCATGTCGAGCAGTGGTACTTACCAATGGTACTTTTTTGAATGGTGTAATTCATATTGGAGAAAAACGGTTTGGAGGGGGAAGAAGTGGTGAAAAGGCGGCTACCGGAATCACGGAACAGTTAGTGGAATTGGGTTTTGAAGCAGGCCGTATGAAAACCGGAACACCACCTCGAATTGATGGTCGCTCTTTGGATTATACTAAAATGGAAGAACAACCCGGAGATACGCAGCCGGGTAAGTTTTCTTACAGCCGCGAGACCAAAGCGCTCAGCAAGCAACGCTCCTGTTGGATTACCTATACAAATACTGAAGTTCATGAAATTCTCAAAACAGGCTTCGACAAATCGCCCATGTATGCTGGCCGCATTCAAGGATTGGGTCCGCGTTATTGTCCTTCGATAGAAGATAAAATCAATCGTTTTGCTGAAAGAGACCGACATCAGATTTTTGTAGAACCCGAGGGTTGGACAACAGTAGAGGTCTATGTGAATGGATTTTCGACATCTTTACCTGAAGAAGTACAACAACAAGCATTGAATAGTATACCGGGTTTTGAACAGGCTAAAATGTTCCGGCCCGGTTATGCCATCGAATACGATTATTTTCCACCTACACAGCTTTTTCCCACGTTACAAACCAAAATTTTCCCCAATCTTTTTTTTGCAGGCCAGATCAATGGTACCACCGGTTATGAAGAAGCAGCTTGCCAGGGTTTAATGGCAGGTATCAATGCGCACAACCGGGTATTCGGCAAAGTTCCTTTTCTACTCAAACGATCGGATGCCTACATTGGCGTATTGATCGACGATTTAGTAAACAAGGGCACCGACGAACCTTACCGTATGTTTACTTCACGCGCTGAGTACCGTATACTGTTGCGGCAAGACAATGCCGATTTGCGCCTCAGTGAAATGGGATATGCCATGGGATTATTGCCCGAAAAGCGCTGGGTAGATGTTCAGGAAAAATTGAAACAAACCGCTGCCATAACCAACTACCTTCAAAAGTTATCTGTTTTACCCGAAGAAATGAACCCGGTACTCGAAGCGATGGAAACGCCCGTTCTGACGCAAAAAGTAAAATTGGATGGCTTGTTGATGCGACCACAGTTAGGCTTAAACGACCTTCGAAAAGGCAGCGAGTTATTGGATAGTTTTTTGGCCGACTTTCCGTCAGATGTTGTCGAGGAAGCCGAAATTCAGTTAAAATATGCGCCTTACATTGAGAAGGAACATGAATTGGCCCAGAAAATGGGTCATTTAGACGATATACGTATGCGGGAAGATTTTGATTATCATCAAATCACAGCCATGTCGAAAGAAGCCAGGGAGAAGTTAAGCCGATTAAAACCAATTTCTTTAGGACAGGCTTCGCGCATTAGTGGAATTTCGCCGGCCGATATTTCAATTTTAATGGTTTATCTCAATAAATAAACAGGATGGAAGTTTTAAAGGGCTGTCCGGCCTGTAACAACACTGATACCAAAGCCTTTCTGGCATGTAAGGATTATACGGTAAGTGGCGAAACCTTTCAGTTGAAACGCTGCAACAATTGCAGTTTAATTTTTACTGATCCACGACCGGATGCCGAAGCCATTTGGCCGTATTATAAGTCCGACACCTATGTCTCGCACAGCGACGAAGCCGCGCCGGGATTAATTAATCGCATTTATCGCGAGGTGCGGAAAATTACCTTGAGAAATAAGGCAGGACTGGTTGCAAGATATGCCAAGGGCAATAAATTAATGGACATAGGCGCTGGAACAGGAGCTTTCGCAGCGCATATGCTACATTTTGGCTGGGAGGTCATGGCTATCGAACCTGATGCCGGTGCACGTAAAATGGCTGCCGAACGGGGACTTAAAACGGGTGATGAATCGGACTTGCTTCAACACCCTTCCGTTGATGTGATTACCATGTGGCATGTGCTCGAACATGTACATGAATTACAGGAAAGGGTTGCCACACTTTATCGTTTATTGTCGCCAGGGGGTATAGCGGTGATTGCAGTGCCTAATCCGGAGAGTGATGATGCCCTGCGTTATGGTCCCTTTTGGGCGGCGTATGACGTTCCTCGTCATTTATATCATTTTACACCGACTTCTATTCGTCAATTGTTTGAAAAACAAGGGTTTATCAGTGAAAAAACACACTGGATGCCCTTTGATCCTTTTTACATTGCCTTGTTAAGCGAACAATACAAAGCGGGTAAGCCACAATTGCTCCGGGGAGCTTGGTTTGGTTTTGTATCCTGGTTCAATAGTTTGTTGCGGAAAGACAGCTGTTCCAGCCAAATTTATATTTTCCGGAAAGTATGAGGTTGTTGGCCATTTTGGTGGTTATGGGCCTTTTGTATTCCTGTGCCAACGTAGTTCCTCCCACAGGTGGGGAACCAGATAAATCGCCACCGGAGTTTGTACAGGCCTCACCGCCCAATTATACCATCGGCTATAAGGGTAAACCTATTCGTATCGATTTTGACGAATACATCAAAATCCAAAACCCCAAAAACATTCTGATTTCTCCCAGCCTGGAAATTAAACCCGAAATTAAAGAAAGATACAGGTCTGTTTATGTAGATTTAAAGGGGCAGACACTCAGTGAAAATACCACTTATACCATCAATTTTGCCAGTTCTATCGTCGATATTAACGAAAACAACAAGCAAACAAATTTTCGTTATGTATTCAGCACCGGCGATTACCTTGATTCGCTAAAAATAACAGGTCAGGTTATTTCTGCCGAAAAAAGGACACCTGAATCCGATGTTATTGTCGGCCTCTATCCCGAGGCATGGGGCGATTCTGCCTTGTATAAACACAAGCCGTTTTATTTCGCACGAACGAATGCCGAAGGAAGCTTTAGTCTGGAAAACTTAAAATATGGACGATTCCGCTTATTCGCTTTTAAAGACGATAATAACAACCTGACCTTCCAGCCAACAGAGCCCATGGCGTATTTGGATACCGTTATAGCGATAGATACCTTACCGATTTCGTTTAAAATGCCATTATTCATGGACCAGGAAGCGGATCGAAAGCCTAAAGAAGTGCGGAATACATCACCCGGACTGATTCGGGTGAAATATGCCTTTCCTTTGGATACCGCTTTAAAGGTTGTTTTGCTGAACAGCCAGGCAAAATTTAGTTGGGAGGTACAAGGAGATAGTTTGATGCTTTACCATCTCGACCAGGAAGTTGATACCCTGCGTTTTTTGGTAGTTAAGCCGAATACTACCGATACCATCAAGGTTGTGAACCGCAAGCCGGGTGAAAGGGGCTATGGCAGATTAACCGTCCAAAAGCGGGCAAGTAATACACCTTCAATTTATGAGCCATTAGAATTGGTTCTGAATCATCCAATTGAGCGGATAGACACTACGGGTTTCACGTGGAAAATGGATTCAACCGTGGTTAATTTGCCCTTTAAGATTAACCAACAGGGGACCAGCTTGACTATACAGCCAGAATTTGTAGCTGATAGCCGTTATGAGTTGTTTATCGATAGTGCTGCCTTGGTAGATATATATGGACAAGCCTCCGACACTTTTCGAATTTTGCTGAACAGTGGCAACGCTGAATTATTCGGAACCCTTATCCTTAACGATCTAGATAGTTTACAGTTAGGCGATTTAATTCAACTGTTTGATGAACAAGGTAAATTGAAATTACAGGCCGTTTGGCAAGGAGAAAGTAGTTTGAAGTTTGAGCGTTTAAGGGCAATTGGCTATAAGTTGCGGGTAGTACGTGATGCAAACAAAAATGGCCGCTTTGATAACGGAAGTTTTATCCTCCGCCGACAACCTGAAATGTTATGGCATGTTCCTGATCTGATTAGATTACGATCAAACTGGGAACTCGAATTGAGTTTGGCAGGCTTGATTAAATAATGGTATCGCTAAAAGAAGAAGCTTTTTTAGGATAATCTGTGGTATAATGCAAGCCACGACTTTCTTCCCGCATTTTAGCACACTTTACAATGGTATAAGCCACTTTTAGGATGTTACGTTGCTCCAGCAGCCTAACCGACAATTTGGTTTCAGTATAGAGACGCTCTGTTTCTTTATGTAAAATTTCCAAACGCTCCCAAGCACGCGACAAGCGTTTTTTATTGCGAACAATGCCGACATACGAATTCATGATGGCCTGGGTTTCTTTCAAATTCTGACTTATTAGTACCAGTTCGTCCGGCTCAGAAGTGCCCGAGTCATTCCAGTCGGGTATTTGTTCCTGCCAGTTTAACGCTGTGTGAGTTTCGCGTACCGCTTGAAAAATACGATCTGCAAAAACAGTAGCTTCAAGTAAACTGTTGGAAGCCAGTCGGTTTGCTCCATGGAGCCCGGTCGATGCGCATTCACCGCAGGCGTACAGTTGCTGAATATTGGTGCGGCCGTAATGATCGACTTGAATGCCTCCCACGAGATAGTGCATAGCAGGGGCTACCGGCACGGCTTCTTTACGCATATTAATGCCTATGCTCAGGCATTTTTGATAAATGTTCGGGAAATGCGACAGCATGATATCTTCCGGAATATGTCGGCAATCAAGCAAAACATAATCATTACCTGTTTTTTTAAGCTCACTGTCGATGGCGCGTGCGGTTATATCGCGAGGTGCGAGCGACTTGCGTTTGTCGTAATTGTGCATGAACTCTCTGCCATCCTGGTTTTTGAGCACGCCACCATAGCCGCGTACAGCTTCACTGATAAGGAAAGCGGGATGTTCACCCGGATTATACAGAGCCGTTGGATGAAATTGGATGAACTCCATATTGCGGAGTTTCGCTTTGGCCCTGTAAGCCATGGCTATACCATCACCTGTGGCAATAACGGGGTTAGTGGTCGTTTGGTAGACGTGCCCCGCACCACCGGTGGCCAAAACAACCGATTTTGCCAGTATGGTTTCAATCTGATTAGTTGCTGTATTAAGTACATATACACCATAACAGCAAATGTCCCGGGTTTTTTTGTTGACCTCTTGACCCAGGTGGTGTTGTGTAATCAAGTCGACCGCAAATTTATGACTGTAAAGGGTAATGTTGGGATTGCCATATATCTGCTCAAGCAGTGCGCGTTCAATTTCAAAGCCGGTCATGTCTTTGTGATGTAGTACCCGATGAACGCTGTGACCGCCTTCTCGCGCCAGATCATAATAACCCGCTTCATTTTGGTCGAAACGCGCACCCATGTCTATGATTTCACGTATCCTCGCCGGGCCCTCTTTGATGACGAAATCTACTACAGCTTCATCACAGCCACCATCACCGCAGTTGAGGGTATCATCGATATGTTTTTCGAAACTGTCTTTGAGCAAATCAGTGACTACAGCTACGCCGCCTTGGGCATATTTGGTGTTCGATTCGTCCTCATCACTTTTGGTGATAATGCACACTTTTCCAATTTGTGCGGCTTTTAGTCCAAAACTTAAACCCGCTATACCCGAGCCCACGACGATGAAATCAAACTTTTCTTGCATGACAAATAAAACGGACACTTGCATCCAAAGTTCTAAAGCTTTCTTATATTCGTGTAATTAATTTTGTAATGTACCGACTGTCATGAAAAAAATATTGCTTACCCTCGCTCTTTTTGCTACTGTAACTGCTGTTGCCAACGCTAGTGTGGGCGATAAAAAGAAAAAATCGAAAGAGAAGGCGAAAACGGAACAAACCGACAAAAAGGAAGGCTGTTCCGAAGCTAAATCCTGCTGCAGCAAAAAGCCCGCAACAGAAACAGCCAAGCCTACTGAGAAAAAGGATTAAGCGTACTTTTAACACAGATTTCGCTGAGTTAAGAGAATTTTACAGCGTATTTTGATGAACCGCCAATCTGTATTCAGGTTGGCGGTTTCTTTTAAACGCTTGCTGGAATTATTCAATTATTTTTTCTCTCCAAAAGCCAGATCGCCGGCATCTCCCAGTCCGGGCACGATATAAGCTTTGGCGGTAAGCTCCTTGTCGATGGCAGCGGCGAATATTTTGGCTTGGGGCATGTGTTTACGCACATAATTTACGCCCTGCTCGGAGGCAATGGCAGTCACCACATACACATCTGATGGCTTACCGAATTTTAGCAGTTCTTTGAAACTCAACACCAGCGAAGTGCCCGTGGCAAGCATGGGGTCACTTAGAATGAGAATACGGCCTTCGAGTGGGGGACAGGAAGCGTATTCGACCTTAACTTCAAACGAATGGTCTTTATGGTGATAGCGATAGGCTGAAATAAAGGCGTTATCGGCACCATCGAAATAATTGAGTAAGCCTTGATGCAAGGGCAGGCCGGCACGCAAAATTGTAGCTAAAACGGGCTGTTCCGGCAGCAACATTTCATCGGCTTCGCCTAATGGCGTTTTTACGGAGCTACTTTTATACGTCAACAGTTTGCTCAGCTCATAACCACACACTTCCCCTATGCGCTCCAGATTACGCCGGAAGCGCATGCGGTCTTGTTGAATGTTTTTGTCGCGTATTTCAGCTACAAAATGACGGAGTACCGAAGTTTGTTTGTTCAGATCATATACCATGTTTCCAAAGGCTTAGTGGCCAGGGAAGCCTGCTGTAACTCACCCTCGTATAAATATAAGGTTTTGCACCGAAACCGCTGTAAAAACGCTGCAATCCGGCAATCATTGAACCTTCAAAGTCAAAAACAAGCCCCTGTCCACAATAGTTAATCAGTAAATGATCGACGAGCTGGTGCATGGCATTTAAATTTTTGCCAGCCGGTGCGTTTACGGCCAACTGATAATACCGCTGATTTCCATGATGTAAAATCGCACATGCTGCAACGAGTTTTTCATTGGCATAAGCGCCATAAATTTGCCAGCCTAGCCCGGGATGCCGAAGAAGCGTCTCGGCTTGTGCATAAAATCGCTTCGGTAAGCGGGTTTTATTTGGTAGATGCGTCCTCAAAAAGGGTAAAAACTCATCGACTGCAAGGTTATTGCGCAACAGTAGACTTGCGGGCTTTTTGAGGAGGCGCTTCAGGTGTTGACTGTAATTTTCCCGTAGCAACAGTGGGTTTTCGGGCAAGTTCAGGCGATAGGTTAGCCTTTCCTGGCTTTTCCAGCCCCTGGGGGGCTCAAAACCGGTGGTGTCGAGACAAAAATCGAGTTGATGAAATTGTTGTTGAAGGGAAGTAAGTAGCTGATCATAATCTACTTTTTGCGGCTTTTTCTCTCCAATCAAAGCGAAATGCTGGGTGAGTAATGGCTGCTCCAAAAGTCGATACCAAGCTAGTCGGCGGGGGGTCAACGGAAAAAGAAAATTTCCAGATGAAAATAGCGTCCAGCCGGGATGGACGATGGTCAGGTAGTCGGGCAGCAGGTATGGGCTGTGCCCGGGTTGATGCGCCAACAAGCTAAGGTAGTGCTGGATATTGCCGTTTTTCATACTTTGGCGGCAGCTAAAAGTTCGGCATAAACCCGTTGCCAGCCGGCCCAGCCATCGGGAGTGGAAAAGCTGCTGTTGTGCCATAAGCTCACAAATGTTCCTCCCACGGCTTTACATTCTGAGATGAGTTGTTGTGACTTTTGAATAGCCTGGTCAGGATTGAGCTGGAGATACTGTTTCAAACTTACATCCATCAAAACAGTGGGATAAATTTTGAGTCGGATGGGACTTTCATGGTCTAAATCATAAAAAAAATGAGGTGTTGCAGTACCTGAGCGAAAGCCGGGCGCGGCGGCATAAGCCATGCTGAAATCAGCAGTGAAATCTCTTTTAACAAGCTGCTGATAGGTCTGAGGGAGTCGAAGTTTTAGAAAATGCTGCCGGCTAAGCTCTACAGGGCGGTTTAATACCTGCTCCAAAAGTTTTTTTTCCCGGTCGATTAACCGCTGATCCTGAGTAGAACGCACACTGGGGTGGAGGCCAATAATATTTCTGTCGGCCAAAGTACGGATGTGCTCCCTGAAGTGGTCGTTATGTGGATTATGCGCATTGTCATGTAAGCCATAATCTCCCATGAGGATAAAATAAATGGGCGACACGCCAAATTTTTGGTGCTGCGTATTGAGCCAATCGTAGGTGTCGAAAGGGTCAATTTCACCACCTGACAAAACGCGTAATCGGCAGCGGAAGGCATTCCAACGACCGAATTGTAGCTCTTTCAGTAGCCCCCCGAGCTGACGCACCCAGCTTTTTTGGCGATAGGCATACAATTGGTCGATATCAACGGTGGGCTGAAAACTATATTTATTCGGTGCCAGACTAAGCTCGGGCCATTTTTGTTGTAAAATCTCTCGTAATTGCCCCACCCAGCGGTCGACGATAGCTGTTTCTAAAAAACCTTCCCGCCAGGCAATACTTTCGGTATGTAAAAAGCGGTCGTGTTCATCGCTGCGATGAGGCAGGTACTCTTCGTAACGTGAAACCAGGTAAAAAACAGCCGCAAAAATGTCATAGGGCAAACTATAACGTTTGCTAGTACGGAAAAGCGTTTTGAGGTCATTATGCTGACCAATAGCTATTTGTTGGTCTTTTAAGCCCTTTTCAAACAATAACTCAACGGCGCGAACGGTTAAAGCGCCATCCACTGCAATAGGGTTAGCTGCATAGATCAATCGAGGCCCGCTTGCTTCCCGAAAAGCGGTTTCGTCTTGGGTAAGCTGGTAAGAAGTGCCCAACAGCGTATGAAAGACGAGATCGAGACTGTAGCGCAGTCGGCTCGAATAGCGGTCGGAATAAATAAGAATCATGCCTTTAACGAAGATAGGGTTTCGCGCCACAATTGGTCGTAATCTGGAAAAGAGCGCGGCAGAAAACCGCTGAAATGGCTGGTAGTAGCGATTAAAGCAGTCAGATTTAACGCATTTTGAGGCTGGAAAGCAGCGATTTTTCGCTCCATCAGCCTTTGGGCCAGGTATTCCTGTTCGGCCTGGCCTGGCGTAGGCACAAAAACAGCCCTGGCACTCAAATGTTGTAAATCCATGATGGTGCTGTAGCCCGATCTCGATATGATCAATTCATGACGATTAATTTCGTGACTCAACGCCTCCGGCTCCAGGTAATCATAACATTGGAAATCCGGAATGGAGCCGCTTATAGCCGGTAAAGACAGGTTTTTTCCAACTAAACCGCGTACCAATGTGATGCGATAAGTAGTGCCAGCCAATTGTTGTAGTAGTAGCGCTTCCAGCAGGCTGCGTTGTGGCTCGGGGCCGGATAAAAGCAACAATAAGCTGTTTTGTGCTGGATTTTTAATGCCAGGCCGAAGTCGGGATAAAGGGCCAATATACCGCAAAGGCAGTTTGTCGCCATCGTGAGAAAGCGCACCGGCCAGGTTGTCGGTTGGTGAGGCGAAATCGGGCACCCATATTTCCTGGAAAGGAGCAAAAAGCGGTTTACGGAAGGTTTTCCAGCTGTTTTCCCATAGTTTTTGCAGCAAAAGCCAGCTTTGTGGCGGCATTAGCCGGAGTTGGTGGGTGATTAAGATCGAAGGGATTTTTGGATGATACAACCCATAACGGTTGTCGCTGACAATAAGATCAACCTTGTTATTAGCCGTATAACGCCTGATGAGTTGGTTTTCGTGGTGGATGTTTTTTAAAAAACGCGGACTTTGCCAAAGTGCCGACCAACTCGCGTTTTTACCATAAACCACCTCGTTTTCTGCCAAGGAAAGCAACTTCAGCTGGGGGTAGTGCAGCCGCCATAAGCTGGCAGCATCACCACTGCTGGCTAATACCACTTCATGACCGAGACCAATCAACGCATCGATAAGTGGCATGGAGCGGGTAGCATGACCCAGCCCCCAGTCAAGGGCACCAAATAAGATGGTTTTACTTTTTTCGTTCGTATTCATCGAACCTTTCTTCCCAGCATTTACTTATTCCTTAGCTTTATGCCCATGTTACAGCGTTGTAAAACTACCATCCTTTTTGCCTTATTGTGTTTATTTCTGGCTTCCTGCGCCTCTAAAAGAGGCTGTGACTGCCCTTCATTCGGACAAGCAAAGCCAGTAATTGAAAAAACGGACAAAAAAGTCTGATAGCATTTCGGATATCGCGAACTTGGGCTAACTTTGCGCTGTTTATAAACAATCTAAATAGGCGTGAAGCTGAGTCAACTCAAATCCGGCGATGATGCCCAGATCAAGTCTTTAGGAAATCATCCTATCGCCAACAAATTACTGGAGATGGGCTGTTTACCTGGAGAAAGGCTTAAGGTGAGACGAATTGCCCCTTTTGGCGACCCCATGGCAATACATATTTTGGGTTATGAGTTGGCGCTGCGGAAGGATGAAGCAGAGGCTATTGACGTGGAATTATTACCGAAATCGCCTTTTCTGTGAAAAAACAAATTAAAATAGCCCTGGTGGGCAACCCCAATAGCGGTAAATCCTCCCTTTTTAATGCGCTGACAGGTTTGCATCAAAAAGTCGGGAATTTTCCCGGTGTGACCGTCGACAAAAAGACAGGAAAAGTAGCGCTGAGCAGTCAACTTAGTGCTGAGCTCATTGACTTACCGGGGACCTACAGTTTGTATCCTCGTTCGGAGGACGAAAAAGTAACGTTTAATGTGCTCTTGGATGCCGAAAATCCAGCCCATCCCGATTTGGTGATGATAGTGGCAGATGCCACGAATTTGCGGCGTCACCTGCTTTTTATTACCCAGATTATCGATTTAGGTATGCCTTCGGTTTTGGTGTTGAATAAAATCGACATGGCTGAAAAGCGGGGCATAGAACAAAATACGGAGGAGCTATCGCGTTTGCTGGGCATACCGGTAGTTGCGACCAATGCTCGCGCGGGAGCTGGCTTGGAGGAGCTTAAATCGGTATTGGCAGGTCAGTTGAACAGCGTTAGTCTGCCCTTTTATCTGCCCAGCTCCGAGGTTAAAACAGTACTTGAAGAAGTTGCTGTATTAAGCGGAGAACCAGTAGGTTATCGCTCATTTATCTATCTCTGTAATCACGATCATCTGCACAAACTGAAAGCAGCGCAACATGCACGCATTGATGCACTTATTCAGAAAAACGATATCGACATACAGCAGTTGCAGGCGCGGGAGACGGTAGAGCGTTATCAGCAGATAGCTGCATTATTGACACAAATTGAGCGAAAAACCCGCCAAAGTGAAGACCAGCGCTCCGAACGCATAGATAAAATTTTGCTCCATCCTGTATGGGGGTATACCATCTTTTTGGGGATACTTTTTGTCATGTTTCAGGCCATTTTTGCCTGGGCGAGTTGGCCCATGGAGTGGATAGAAAAGCTTTTTAACGGGCTTGGCGGTCTGGCCAACGACTATTTGCCGGAAAGTTTGTTGAGCGATATGCTGGTAAACGGGGTAATACCCGGTTTAGGGGGCGTAGTGGTTTTTGTTCCACAGATAGTGCTTTTGTTCTTTTTTCTGGCCTTGCTCGAAGAAACCGGCTATATGGCCAGGGTCAGCTTTTTGATGGACCAATTGATGCGTAAGTTTGGTCTGAATGGAAAATCTATCGTACCTCTGATTGGCGGGTACGCCTGTGCTGTACCCAGTATCATGGCCACCAGAACAATTAATTCCTGGAAAGAACGTATTCTGACCATTATGGTGCTGCCTTTAATGAGTTGCAGTGCCCGCTTGCCCGTATATACACTGCTTATTGGCATAAGTGTGCCCGACGATAGGGTATTGGGCCTGTTTAATATGCAGGGTTTGGTGCTCATGGCTTTTTATCTGCTGAGTTTTTTTGCAGCTATAGGTGTAGCCATGGCGATGAAGTGGTTTATACGGGAGCGGTCATCGTCCTACTTCTTATTGGAGATGCCGGCCTACCAGTTGCCGCGCTGGGGAAATATTGGTTTAACCCTCGTTGATCGGGCCAAGGCGTTCGTTTTTGGAGCCGGTAAAGTAATTTTGGCGGTTTCTATCGTGTTGTGGGCACTTTCAAGTTTTGGTCCTGGCGATAGTTTCGATAAGCTGGAAAAACAATATTCCGAAGCAGTAGCCCTGAATGGTCAGCAGCAGGAGCTGGATAACCAGCTTGAACGCGATAAACTCGCAGCCAGTTATGCCGGAATGTTGGGGAAATTTATTGAACCGGCCATTGCGCCCTTGGGATTCGACTGGAAAATTGGCATTTCTATCATTACCAGCTTTGCTGCCCGGGAAGTTTTTGTAGGTACTATGGCAACCATTTATAGTCTGGGCGCTGCCGATTTTGAAGAAACTACGCTCAAAGAAAAAATGTTGGCCGATACCCATGCCGATACGGGTGCGCCGGTTTATAGTTTGGCAACCACTTTTTCTTTGCTCCTCTTCTACGCTTTTGCCATGCAATGTATGAGTACACTGGCCATTACCTACAAAGAAACACGTAGCTGGAAATGGCCGGCTTTGCAGTTTTTTTATATGACAGGACTGGCTTATTTGAGCAGTCTGCTGGTTTATCAATGGCTTAAATAAAGAAGCTTTGCTGGAACAGCGACTATGTACTGCACTGCAACCTTTTTTACCTGCAGCAGCCTTGGTGCCGGCAGTAACTTTTATTATTGAGAAAAAAGTGCAGCTCACTGTAACCGGCAATCGTGCGACCAAACTGGGTGACTATCGTCATCCTTTTCAAGGCAAGGGCCACCGAATAACGGTGAATGGCACTTTGAACCCCTATGCTTTTTTGGTTACACTCATTCATGAGTTTGCTCATCTGCTGGTGTGGGAACAACATCAAAATCGGGTAAAACCACACGGTGGCGAGTGGAAAAATGCTTTTACATCGCTCATGAAGCCCTATTTAAAGGAGCAGGTTTTCCCCGACGAATTGCTGCCAGTTCTCCACGATTATTTCGAAAATCCCCGGGCGTCGAGTTGCGCCGACCCAGAGCTGATGCGCAGCTTGTCACAATTTGACCAAGGACGAAATCGATATCAGTTTCTGGAAGAATTACCCGAAGGTGCTGTTTTTATCACACGCCAACGCCGTTTTTACATCAAAGGCGAAAAACGGCGCACCCGCTTCCTATGTGCTGAAAAGGGCACCGGAAAACAATATCTGTTTCATCCGCTTACACCGGTTCAGCAACGCCGGGCCGATGGCAGTTTGATGTTGGAATTGTCGTCTTAGCTGGTGTGATTGTCGCTTTTGGCAGCTTTAGTGCGGCTAGCTTTGTAGTCGGGGCCCTGTTGCTGCCCAGGAGGAGTAATTCGGCATCAACCCAACTTCAATGGCACAGGGCCCTTCTTTGGTTTATGACAAGCGTAATGTTGAAGTCGTTTATAGCGTCAAAGCCTATAAATGCGGTCGTCTTACGCAAACCGAACGAGCGTCTGGCCCTTTTCTACCGCATTCCCGGCCGAAACCAGTACTTTATCTACTTTGCCGGCTCCGGGCGATTTAAGCACGTTCTCCATCTTCATGCTCTCTAGTACGAGCAAAGGATCACCTTTTTTTACTTCCTGACCGGCGTCAACCAAAAGGCGCAGCACCAAGCCGGGCATAGGTGCCTTGATTTCATTCACCTTGGATTCAGTGAGCTGGTTCAGCCCTAATTTTTGTAACATAAGGTCGAGCTCATTGCGGACACTTAATTCAAAATGATGACCATTCACGCGAACCACCAGGCTTTTTTCTTCTTTATTCATCAGTTCTACGGTATACGACCGGTGATTCAGCAATAAATGGAGGCGGTTTTCGTCGAGACGGGCCAGGTCAAGTTTCAACGCTTTACCGTCGAGAAAAAGGGTTTCGTTTTCGCGATGCAACTGATGGGTTTGGCCATTGACCGTAATCTCGTACATGGGGCAATATTTTGGTTGTCAAAACTAAGCAAAATGATAAACTTTGAGCTTATCCTTGTTGTTTGGCGACAGGCAGCACCTGTTCACCATATTTGTTCAATCAAATTTTATTCATGTTACGATTTCTTTTATCTATAACTGTCACAGCTTTACTTCTCTCGGCATGTGGCAGCAGTAAAACGGGAAAAACACCTGCCGCACCGGCAACAGTCGCGCCGAAAGTCCGGGTTTTTGACCCGGTAAAGGACTACCGGGCTGCCCGTTCACTCGATATGAAGGTGGTGCATACAAAGTTGTATCTCCGGCCCGACTTTAAAAATGCCTGGATGTACGGCACCGCATTTTTAACTGTTCAGCCTCATTTTTATGCAGGCGACAGCCTCATACTCGACGCCAAAGGTTTTACAATCACGCGTCTGGAATATGTGGGAGATGATTATTTTAAAAGTCTGCCATACAGTTATGACGGTCAGCAAATCCGCATTTTCCTGGAGTTTGCCCATAGTGCCAAAACCAATTTTGAAATTCTGGTGGAATACATCGCCAAGCCCAACGAACTTAAAGGTGTCGGTGGCAGCGCGGCCATTCAGGGCGCCAAGGGTTTGTATTTCATCAATGGTGATGGTAGCGACCCCAATAAGCCCACTCAGCTGTGGACACAGGGTGAAACAGAATCAAATTCTTGCTGGTATCCAACCATCGATGCACCCAATCAAAAAACCACCCAGGAAGTTTATCTCACCGTCGACACTTCGTTTGTAACGCTATCGAATGGAGAGCTGGTGTATAGCACCGACAATGGCGATGGTACGCGCACCGATTACTGGAAGCAAGATTTGCCTCATGCCCCTTATCTTACCATGTTGGCCGTAGGAAAATTCCATGTGGAACGCGAAAGTTGGCGTGGCAAAGAGGTAAGCTATTACGTAGAGCCGGAGTTTGCAGCTACTGCCAAAGCTACTTATCCCAATACGGTGGAAATGCTCGAGTTTTATTCTAAACAGCTTGGCGTGCCTTACCCTTGGCATAAGTACGCCCAGATAAGTGTGCGCGACTATGTGAGTGGCGCGATGGAAAACACCACCGCAGTAATTTTTGGCGAATGGGCTCAGCGCACGGAGCGAGAGTTAATCGACGGCAGTAGCGAAAGTACGGTGGCCCATGAAATGTTTCACCACTGGTTCGGTGATTTGGTGACCTGTGAGTCGTGGAGTAACATTTCGGTCAATGAATCTTTCGCAACCTATGGCAGCTATTTGTGGGATGAACACAAATACGGCCGTTTTGAAGCCGACCGCGGTTTACATGGTAATTTATTGAGTTATCTGAATGAGTCGAAACGCAAGCAGGAAGACCTGGTGCGCTTTTATTATGGCGATAAAGAAGAGGTTTTCGACAGTCATAGCTATGCTAAAGGCAGTCGCATTTTACATATGCTGCGTACGGAAGTGGGTGACGAGGCGTTTTTTGCTGCCCTCAAATTGTTCCTCACCCGTCATGCCTACCAAGCCGTAGAAATTCATCAGTTGCGCCTGGCCTTCGAAGAGGTGACCGGTCGAGACATGAACTGGTTTTTTAACCAGTGGTTTTATGCCAAAGGCCATCCGGTGCTTGACATCCAAACCACTTACGATGCCACTACCGCTGAGGTGGTGGTAACCATCAGTCAACAGCAGGATTTGACGACTACCCCCCAATACCGCCTGCCCATGGAGGTTGATGTGTATACTGGCAGCAGCAAAACCACCCACAAAATTGTATTGACTGGCGTGAACGAAACTTTCCGGCTGAAAAGTGCTGTGCAGCCTGTTTTGGTCAATGTAGATGCCCAAAAGGTGTTGCTGGCCGAAAAGAAAGAGAATAAAAGTACAGCAGCTTACCTGGAACAATGGAAAAGAGCAGCGCGTTATCTCGATAAGCTGGAAGCTTTACAAAAGTTGCAGACCGAAACCAACAATGAACAGGCAAAAACCGTCTTTATGGAAGCCTTCGGCTTTAATCACTGGCAAATTCGCACTTATGCCATCGAAAAGTGGAACTTTGACGGCTGGAAAAATGACCCTTTGTTTGCTGAACAGCTAGTATCCTTTATACAAACCGATCCGGATAGCCGGGTGCGGGCGGCAGCTATGGAGAAGCTGGCTGAAACCCGGGCCAAAGGGCAATCGGCGGTTTATGTAAACAGCATCAGCAACGACAGCTCTTACCGTGTGAATGGCGCAGCACTGTTGGCCTTGTCGAAGGTAGATAGTGTAGCTGCGCTCGAAATGGCCTTAGGTTTTGAGGATGTACGTTATGTGAGAGGGGTGGTTTATGAGGTTTACGGCAATTATGGAGATGCTTCCAAAGCCGACTTTTTTGAGCGCAACTGGGCATTTGGTGGCAACCAGCGTTTTCAGTTAATGAACAACTACACCAAATTGGCTTTGCGCATCAACGAAAGAGAATTTCTAGGTCGCGTTATCAGCTTCTACAGCGCTCAGGATGCGAATTTGAGTGGTTGGCAGAAAAGAGCAGCCCTTGAGAACCGCAAAAAACTGGAAGCGGCACTTACCAATTTGAAATAAGTCGCGAATTATCCACCATACTCCCGTGGATAAGTTGTTTTTTATCTGATTTCATATTACATTTGCAGCGCAAAAGAGAGAGGGGACCCAGCAGTCCCCTCTTTTATTAAGCTACCATGAATCCGTTACAGAATCGCATATTACAGCAGCTTGAGGCCATCTTAACCGATGACCATCACTTCTTGGTGGAGTTGAAGTTGAGTCCCAATAATGGGTTACTCACCGTTTTACTCGATGGTGATAGTGGTGTGAGCATCGATTATTGTGCGCAGCTGAGCAGGGCGTTGGGCGAAAAACTCGATGAAATGGAGGAACTCGGCAAATATGTGCTTGAAGTATCCTCACCCGGCGCCGATGCACCCCTGCGTTTGTTGCGGCAATACCCCAAACATGTGGGTCGTAAGTTGAAGTTCGAACTTCGCGACGGTACCGCTTTGGAGGCCACACTCACCGCTGTGACAGGCGACCAGCTTAGTCTGGCCTACAGTCACAAAGAAAAAGGCAAAAAGGCCGAGCAACGGGAACGTACGCTGTCTTTTGCCGATATCAAAACCGCTAATGTTATTATCTCTTTTAAATAAACGCTTACCATGAACAGCAGCGAACTCATCGACTCCTTTGCAGAGTTCAAGGAACTGAAGAATATCGACCGTGCCACCATGATGCGCGTCCTCGAGGACGTATTCCGTTCCATGGTGCGTCGTAAATACGGCACCGACGAAAATTTCGACATCATCCTGAACACGGAAAAGGGAGACCTCGAAATCTGGCGTAACCGCGAGATTGTTGAAGATGATGCCGAAGACGCAGATCAATTTGACAAGGTGCGCCTCAGCGAAGCCCGTTTGATTGAGCCCGATTTTGAAGTGGGTGAAGAGGTATCGGAAGAAATTAAACTCGAGGATTTCGGTCGTCGTGCCATCTTAGCCGCCCGTCAAACGCTCGTACAGCGGATTTTGGAGCTGGAGAAGGACAATATCTACAAAAAATACATCGACCGCGTGGGTGAAATCATCACCGGCGAAGTATATCAGATTTGGAAAAAGGAAATTCTGGTGCTCGACGACGAAGGCAATGAACTTATTCTGCCTAAAACCGAACAGATTCCGGCCGATTTCTTCAAAAAAGGCGATGCCATCCGTGCCGTGGTGCAGGGCGTGGAGATACAGGGCGCCAGTCCGCGTATTATCATCAGCCGCTGTGCCCCTGCTTTCCTCGCCCGATTGATGGAGCTCGAGGTACCTGAGATATTCGATGGTTTAATCACCATCAAAAACATCGTGCGTGAGCCCGGTGAGCGCGCCAAAGTAGCTGTTGAAAGCTACGACGACCGCATTGACCCGGTTGGTGCCTGTGTGGGCATGAAAGGTTCGCGTATTCACGGCATTGTTCGTGAGTTGCGTAACGAAAGCATCGACGTTATCAACTTCACCAACAACCTCCAGCTGTATATCCAACGTGCTTTGAGCCCGGCGAAAATCAGCAATATGGAGTTGGATGCTGAGCATAAAAAAGCACATGTCTTCCTGAAGCCCGATCAGGTTTCCCTGGCCATCGGTAAAGGCGGGCACAACATCCGCCTCGCGGCCAAACTCACCGGTTATGAAATCGATGTGTTCCGTGATGTGGAAGACAGCGACAGTGATATCGACCTCGACGAGTTTGCAGATGAAATAGATACCTGGATACTCGACGAGTTGAAAGGCATTGGCTGCGACACGGCCCGGTCGGTATTGGAGCTTGGCAAAGAAGAGCTGGTGCGTCGCACGGAGCTCGAGGAGGAGACCGTTCAGGAGATCCTCGACATCATCAAAGCCGAGTTCGAATAATCGCAGGGAAAAAGCGAAATTTGTCAATTAGTAATTAACAGGAATGTCAGAAGGTAGTATCAGGATCAAAAAAGCGGCAACCGAGTTCAACATCAGTGTAGGGCATGTGGCAGAGCACCTCTCGAAGAAAGGCTTCGACGTGGACAACAACCCCAATGCCAAAATCACGGATGAGATGTACGCGGTGTTGATGCGCGATTTCGGTCAGGACAAAAAGATCAAGGAGCAGGCGGCCCAGATCTCGATCGGACGCCAGACCAAAGCCGATGTGGTCCTCGACAACAAAGACTTTGCTGCAGCAGCTCCCGTAGAAAAGGAGCAGGAAGAAGTGCTGATTAAAGGCATGACTCCTGCCGTTAAGGCTGCCGCTGCTGCCGAAGCTCCCCCTGCTCCTGTTGAAAAGCCGGCGCCAGCACCAGTAGAGCCGCCCAAACCAGCTCCAGTGCCAAAGCCGGAAACTACGGCTGTTCCAGCTGCCGCTGAAGAGAAAAAAGCAGAAACTGAAGCAGTTGAAAAACCAGCTCCGGTTGCTCAAGAGGTTACCGAGACAACTCCTGAAAGCCCGAAAGAAACACCGGCCCCCGCTGCTGAAGTAAAGCCTGCCAGCAAAGTGTTGCGGACCATCGATTTGGGTGCCATCGGGCAATCACGACCGCCAAAAGGCCAACAACCTAAAGCAGAAGCACCGAAAAAAGCTGCAGCTGCAGCTGAAAAACCCGAGGCGCCTAAAGTTACACCGCCCGCACCAAAAGAGACGCCAAAAACCGAAGTCCCGGCTACCGCAGCGGTTACTCCGGAAGACGAAGAGGTTGTTCGTGCTTCTGCCGACCGCCTGAAAGGAACGACTGTCCTCGGAAAAATAGATCTTACCCAATTCGAAAAACGCAAACCGGTTGCCAGCTCAAGCGATGATGCAGTGAGCCGCCGCAAACGGAAGCGGAAAGATGGCACTACGCCCGGGTCAACAACAGCTGGCACGGGTGCTCCTGCTGCCGGTGGAGGAAATCGCGATAATAACCGCCCTGCCGGTCAAGGCCAGGGAGGCAACCGTGGTCCGGGTGGACCAAACCGTGGCCCCGGAGGTCCCGGTGGTGGCAATCGCCGCAACGATCGTGGGCCGAATACCGGTGTTCCTGCCGCCAAAGCAGAGCCCACCGAAAAGGAAATCCAAGATCAGATCAAGGCCACCATGGCCCGTTTGCAAGGTGGCAACACCCGTGGACGCGGTAAATTCGCCAAAAAAGGGCGTAATGAGCGCAATGCCGAAGGCGGCGCAGATTTACCGGAGGGTGAAAAAATCAAATTGCAGGTAACGGAATTCCTGACTACCGGTGAGCTCGCCCAGTTGATGGACGTAGCCGTGAGTGATGTGATCATGAACTGTTTTTCGCTTGGCCTGGTGGTTACCATCAACCAGCGTCTCGATGCCGAAACCATCACCCTCGTGGCCGATGAGTTTGGTTACGATATCAGCTTTATCTCTGCCGAAGAAAACGAGCCACAGCTTGAAGAAGAGGAAGATCCGGACAAATTGGTGCACCGTTCACCTATCGTGACCATCATGGGACACGTAGACCACGGTAAAACCTCTTTGCTCGACTATATCCGCAACACCAATGTGATTGCCGGTGAAGCCGGGGGTATTACCCAGCACATAGGTGCCTACGAGGTGCAGTTGAAAGACGGCAAAAGCATCACTTTCCTCGACACACCGGGTCACGAAGCGTTTACCGCCATGCGCGCCAGGGGTGCCAAGGTTACCGATATCGTCGTGGTAGTTATCGCTGCCGATGATAGCGTGATGCCGCAAACCAAAGAAGCCATCAGTCATGCTCAGGCTGCCGGTGCGCCTATCATTTTTGCTTACAACAAAATCGACCGCCCGGAAGCCAATGCCGATAAAATCCGCGAACAACTCTCGATGATGAACATACTCGTAGAGAGCTGGGGTGGTAAATACCAGGAGCAGGAAATTTCAGCCAAAAAAGGGCTGAATATCGACCTGTTGCTCGAAAAAGTATTGTTAGAAGCCGAATTGCTCGAGCTCAAAGCCGATCCAACCCGTCGTGCTACCGGAACAGTGGTAGAGTCATCGTTGGATAAAGGCCGTGGTGTGGTAGCTACCGTACTCATACAGAGTGGTACCATCCGCATGGGTGATCCAATCTTAGCCGGCGCACATTTTGGTAAGGTGAAAGCCATGCAAAATGAGCGCGGACAACGGGTTACCAAAGCCGGACCATCACAACCCGTCCAGATATTGGGTTTCAACACCTCGCCTACTGCCGGTGATAAGTTCTACGTGACCGAAAACGATGCCGTAGCCAAGGATATCGCTACCCGCCGCCAGCAGCTCATCCGTGAGCAGGGCATGCGCACCAAAAAACATATTACGCTGGATGAAATCGGTCGTCGTTTGGCGATTGGCAACTTCCGCGAACTTAACCTCATCGTTAAAGGCGACGTGGATGGTTCGGTAGAAGCCCTCAGCGACTCACTTATGAAGCTGTCGAAAGACCAGATTCAGGTGAACGTCATCCACAAAGGTGTAGGTCAGATCTCCGAAACCGACGTTATGCTCGCCTCCGCTTCGGATGCCATCATCATTGGCTTCCAGGTTCGTCCGCTGGCCTCTGTACGCCGTTTGGCCGAACAGGAAGAAATCGACATCCGCACCTACAGCATCATTTACGACGCCATCGAAGAGATCAAACTCGCGATGGAGGGTATGTTGGCACCGACCTTCGAAGAGAAAGTGGTATGTAATGTAGAGATACGCGAGACCTTTAAAATCAGCAAAGTCGGCACCATCGCCGGTTGTATGGTTTTGGATGGCAAAATCAACCGCAATACCAAAGTCCGCGTACTCCGCGACGGCGTGGTGATCCATACCGGCGAGCTCGAGTCGCTGAAACGTTTCAAAGACGATGTAAAAGAAGTGTTGACGGGCTACGAATGTGGTCTGAACATAGCAGGCTTCAACGACATCCAGGTAGGCGACATCATCGAAGGTTACGAGCGTGTTGAGGTGAAGACGAAACTCACTTAAGCGGTTCTAACGGTCTAAGTCACGATATATCGGGACCCCGCCCATGCGGGGGTTATAAAGTTGGGGTGGTGTCTTGGGAGAAAGACATCATATTCAATAGCATATTTACAAGGTTCGGCTGTTTGGTCGGGCCTTTTTGCTTCCGGATAAAATTGCCCTGAGTTTATCGAATGGTGCGGTGGGCGGTTAAACGGTGGTTCGATGAACTCATCATGACTAAATAATTTTATTGTGAATTACGGTCATGTTAAGTTCATCGAACCAGGGCTAAACAGGAGTATATAAAACCGGTGTTGCTGCGCAGCAGTCCCGAGCTATTCGGGAAGCGTAGCCGAAACCACCGTTTTTACACCACGCCTCGGTCATCGAGCCATGTCAGAGCCCAGTCGACGACATGAGCCGAGATGTATAGAAAGACGGATTCAATTATCATTTCAAAAAAGCTAAGTACAGATGGATTAACGTAATCCCTTTGTTTTTGGAGAAACACATGTGTTTGCTTAGATTGAGTAGTACAAAGTGTTTGACAGCACCGGAAGATAAATATGGTTAATCAGGTCATTAATCAATATCGTATTTCCTACAACCCCTGGCCGGAATACACGCGGTTCATCAACCGCAAGCAATATGAAATTACAGATCACCCCTGGGCTGAGCGGAGCCGAGGCCTGGGCAGTACCCGGGTAATAGTAAACGACCGCGCGATAACCACCTTTAGCGAGGAAGATAGTAGTGTTACCGGCGCCTGTGGTGAGCGCAGTCGAACCACCTGTGCCGATGTACTCAGCCTGCTGAATTACTACCCCGGCGGCCAACTACAACCGGGCATGACCTGGGAAAATACTGGCTACCGCTACGGTTACAACACCCAGGAACGTTCCGATGAAATTTTCGGCCCGGGTAATTTTTATACAGCGGAGTTTTGGGAGTATGATACGCGGATTTGGCGGAGGTGGAATAGGGATATAACTTTGAGTTATTATGCCCACTTGTCGCCCTATAGTACATTAGGAAATAACCCGATTCTATACTTTGATAAAAATGGAGACTTTTTCACAGGGCCTTCTTGGCTATTAAAAGAAGTAAACAAAATATATGGTATAGCAAAGGAAAAAGCCGCTTTAGGCGATATGGATGCTCAAAAACTTGTAGAAATTATAGAATCCTTAGATAGTTCTCCCCATGAGTTTAATTTGAATGCAATTAGGAAAAAGTATGAAGGAGAAACTATAGGCGGGTATGTTGGTTTTGACCCTGTGAATAATAGGCTTGTTGTCTCTGTATATGATTGGATTAATGGAACTGCTCCGCTAAATAATTCATCAATTACCGAGAAATTGACGCATGAAATCGTTCATGGATATCAATTTTTAAATTATAGATTCGGGCTTTGGGGGCCAAAAAATCGGGAAGGATTGATAGTTGGTGGTTATTGGTACGATGACCAAGAAGAGCGAGAAAGTTATACTCTACAACAACTTGTAGGTGAAAAAATTAATGTTGAAGAAAAGGTTCAACAATATACAAATGATGGACAATATGATGCGTTTACTGGTACGAATGTCAATGAAGAAGCAAAAAGGGTAATAGAGAGTAATAGTGGTAGAAAAATTTATACTAGCTCCGATTTAAGAAAGCATTCTGTATTTAAAACGATTATAAATTTAAAAACAGACAAACCAAATATTATAATTAAATCTCCTAGATTCTTATGAAATATTTAATCGTTTTTTTGATCGTACTTTCGAGTTGTTCTAATAAGTTAAAAACCAAAGATTTTAATAACGAATATGGCAACAAAATGGGGAATATTAAGCTCAATTATGAGCGTGGCACTTTTTATTTAAAGGAGTATAACCATCAATACGATTATTACATATTATCCGAAGGGGCATTTATAAATAGAGGGGACACAATTTTGTTGAAAACTTTTAAAGACTGCAGCTGTGATTTTGATATTTCGGAGAAATTGAGGTCTAAATTTCGTATTCAGTCAAATAGTAATGATTTAAAACTGTTGAGGATTGGGAAAAAGGAACACTATTTTAAAAGTTCAGATACAATGTTTATTGTGAGCCACATGGTAGACTCTTTTTGGGTTAATCATTTACATAATGAGGGAATTATTATTCCTTATCATTGGGAATTACCAACCAATTATTATGATATAGTTATTAAATGTGATATTCCCAAGAGCCGAACAGAAGGGATTTTTAAATCCAAAACCATCATTCTTCTAGAGAATAATACTTATCGAATATTGTTTTAAGGGGTTATATTTTTTAGATCCATTGCACTCTTGCAACCAAAATGTCATTGCGAGAACTCTCGAAAACGCCTTCCGCCCAAACGGTAATGTCCAAAAGTGCATATGGGTTCAGAACACGGCCTGTTCCATTAGGATTCCATAGATTAGTGTTATTGATACCAAGCATGTGAGAAGACACCAGCTGACATACAACTACAATGCAGACATGAACCAGCTGAACTATATTAGAGATGCTGTGAGTAGTAGTTGTTATCCCTATGAGATCACCGACCAAAGCGCAGACAATTACCTTTATGATTCTATTGGTAATACGTTGAAAGATGTTGGTTCGGACATAATTGAGATTGTATGGAATCCCTATGGGAAAGTAACTCAAGTAAAGACGAATGATGCCAACATTTACTACTTATACGACGGCTTAGGCCGCAGAGTAAGAAAACGCGTGGAGACGGGAAGTGGCACGCCAACCACCACCTGGTACATACTTGATGCTGGTGGCCGCAACATCAGCACCTACACCCGTACGGATGAGGTAGAGGAAACGCAGCAGGAATTAACCCTTTACGGCGGCAGCCGGCTAGGCCTATACCGCCGAGAAGTACGAGAATGGGGCACCCCCTACGACAAACTCAACAACCCCTGGCCGGTTTATACGCGTTTCATCAACCGCAAGCAATATGAAATTACAGATCACCCCTGGGCTGAGCGGAGCCGAGGCCTGGGCAGTACCCGGGTAATAGTAAACGACCGCGCGATAACCACCTTTAGCGAGGAAGATAGTAGTGTTACCGGCGCCTGTGGTGAGCGCAGTCGAACCACCTGTGCCGATGTACTCAGCCTGCTCAACTACTACCCCGGCGGCCAACTACAACCCGGTATGACGTGGGAGAATACGCTTTACCGCTATGGTTACAACACCCAGGAACGTTCGGATGAAATTTACGGCCCGGGTAATTTTTATACGGCGGAGTTTTGGGAGTATGATAGTAGGATTTGGCGGAGGTGGAATAGGGATCCGGTTGTGAAGCCGCATGAGAGTTCATATGCAGTGTTAGGAAACAGCCCCATTTGGTTTGTTGATTACGACGGGAGAGATACACTTAGAATGCGCCTTCAACAGGTATTCACAAATGCTCAGCATTTAATAATTTTTAAAGTTGGCTTTTCACTAATTCAAAATGGGGTAGAGAAGCTTGTAGAGGCCCCTATGAACCTTTCAGGTTCGAATGAAATTTATTTTGGGTTTCCGCGCGCAAACTTTGTTGGGTCTAATGCAATTCCAAAGGGAATATATGATGTTTCTTTTCGGAAAGGAGGTTCTTTTTCAAGAAGTTATAGTGAGGAATGGAATGCGAATACAATTTTTATTCAGGGTGTTGGTAGGGGTCAATTTATTCATCCTGGTGCATTTTATGAGGGGTCAGCTGGGTGCTTAATACCTGGAATATTCCCAGTTGACGAAACTATTAGAAACGTTTCAGGAAATCCAAATACAGGAACGAATGGTTATATCAACACTTCAACAGAGCAAAATTTTGGGAGAGACTTGGTTAGCAAAAGCATGTTAAATTCAATTGGACTTTTATATAATTCGGCAAAAAGCTTGAACTCTGTAGAAGGAAATTTTGGATTTCAGCTAACAACAAGGGAACCAGTAATTATTGAGTTAATGCCAAGGATTAAAGTAACGGAAATTCAAAAATAAATATCATGAGAACTCTGTTTATTCTGTGTTTTGAAATGATAGGACACTCGACATTGGCACAAAAAGTGCCTCACGGGTACTTTTCTCCAGATATTATTTCAATGCTTGATTCAACCAGCGAGCTAAATGATTTGAGGGAGCTTATAATTGTTGACAAAAAACAGCGGTTAATATTTAATGGCTATGGCTTTATTGTGGAGATAAATAGAAGTAATGACTCAATTATAGAGATAATAAAAAAGATTCCTAGTCCTTTAGGAGGAGTTGATTTTGTAGCAATTAAATATCATTTAATTTTCAATGCGAATTGTTTTATTATTAGAGCCGATACCTCATCAAAACTATGGAATGCAGTATCAGACAAGAACCAACAGGAAACAATTATTAAATTTAGAAAGGCAGAAACTCAATTAAGTGAAGAGCAAATTGCTCAAATAGAATATATTCTAGTTCGTGCTGCTCTACAAAGAGATACAACTGCGATAGCCTTGTTCCGTAGCTTAGATAAGCTAAACACAATGAGTCCGGTAGCTTCTCACGAGCATGAGCTATACAGGTCAATTTTGGTTGATTATGGGATTATTGAGAACGCGATGTATGGCGGGCATACCCCGAAGGTGTATGAGGAAAAATTTGAATGGTAGGGCTTCCGAACATTTGTGTGGTCATTTAAGTAGGCGAATGAATACCTGATATTATTTTCTCCCTTAATAGGAATAGACCAAGCGGAAGAATCCAAATACCGGCGAGCAATTTTAAGTGGTCAGGGTTGCTTTGAGCAAATCGCTTACGGCATTATAATACACCATTTTATCAGTTGGTTAATTCGTGCGGTAAATCGTATATGGGCTCCTTTGATTGGCCTCTTCTAATGCCAGGTTTGTTTTTTCATCACCATAAAACCGCTTGATTTCTGCTTTTTCCTGCGCATTGCCACGTTCAAAAACACGTTGTATAATAGCCTTATACTGCCGTTCCCAGTTTATTTGTTCGATAGCTGTATCCCAAAACAACGATTTACGGATTAGCGTTAAATCAGGCGTTTTTTGAGGCTCTTTTTCCTTGATTTTTTGGATATCGTAATAAGCCTGCAAAAAGACCAAAGTGCCCTCCTCTCAGCCAAATGCGCTTTCGATTTTTAATGCTAATGAGGTGCTAACTCCTCTTTTCCCTTTGGTTATGGCATTAAACGTTTGCGGGTGTTCATCCATAGCCAAAGCAAAAGAACGTTGCGAAATAAGTCATTTTTTTAGCTCCCGGTCAAGTATTAGCCCGGGTTGTACTTTATATTTTTAATACAACTGTATCACACTGCAGATGTAAACATTTTTGCTTATGCTGCTTTATTTTTAACGCTGAGCCCACGGAGTTAAATGAGTTTCACAGAGCTTAACTCTGTGAAACTTTAGCCCTTTGACCTCTGTGTTAAAAATGCCGTATAAATCGAAAGAGGCAAAGAACAATTTGGCAATAATCCTGGAGTTGTGTTAGTTTGACCCCACGCAACCCCACTTCATAAACTTCTACTCATGAGCAGGCAATAGTTGCGTATTCCAATCGCAAAGTTGTTGGGTTTAATAATATTAACTAAGTTTATAAACGCATAAGGGGACGAAATGCATCCCTTTACTCGTGCAAAACCTGTGGTGATGGCAAAATATGGTTATTTGGAAGCCTTTATGAATGACTTACGTTCATCGGGTAGGTATGCCTTTTCTTTATCCGAGCTGCGCAACAAATTTGACCAGTCGGATGAAGCAATTAAGAAGGCCCTGCAGCGGCTAAAAAATAAAGGAGAACTGGCCGCTATACGAAAGGAGTTTTATGTGGTGATTAGCCCGGAGTACCGCAGTAAAGGCATATTGCCGCCTTCTTTGTTTATTGATGCGTTGATGAAATTTTTAGAGAAAAAGTATTACGTCGGGCTGTTGAATGCAGCAGCATATCACGGTGCTGCCCACCAACAACCCCAATCTTTTTCGGTGATCATAGGCAAACCGGGTTTAAGAGACATTCATAATGATAAACTGAAGCTTAACTTCTACTTAAAAAAGGAATGGCAGACAGACTTTATAATACAAAAGAAGGTCGACACCGGATATATAAACATCTCCTCACCTGAATTAACTGCAATAGATTTGGTGTATTATTTTGAACATGTGGGTGGGATGAACAGGGTGGTAACTGTATTGGACGAACTCTGTGAAAGTATGGATGCCGACAAATTGTTGGCGCTTGTTAAAGTATACGCTCCCAAATCTGCCGTACAGCGATTGGGATTTTTACTTGAGCAGATTTTGCAAAAAAGAAACTTAAGCGATCCTATAAAGCGCTATTTAAAAACAGTGAATATTTACCCGATTTTATTAAAACCGCAATCAGAAAGGCAGGAAATGATAAGTGGTAATGCTTGGAAAGTGGTTCAAAATTTGGAAATAGAAACCGATTTATGATTCCACAGGCATATATAACCGCTTGGCGAAAGCAGGCTCCCTGGCAGGAGGACTTTCAGGTGGAACAGGATATGGTTATCGAGAGGGCATTAATGGCCATCTATAGCGACGAATATCTAAGGGAAAAATTGGCATTTAGAGGCGGAATAGCATTACACAAACTATATCTGGCACCTGCAGCCAGGTATTCGGAAGACATTGATCTGGTACAAATAACGGCCGAACCATTTGGACCAATTATAGACAGGCTTCGTGAAGTTTTATCCTTTTTAGGTGATCATCCTGCCCGTAAGCAAAAACAGCACAATAACACCTTGTTGTACAGATTTGATTCAGAGGGCGGGATTCCGTTGAGGTTAAAAATTGAGGTGAATTGTCGGGAGCACCAAACGATTTTTGGTGTACAGCAAGTAAAATATGGGATGGCGTCGGCTTGGTTTACAGGAGAAGTATTTATTGCTACTTACGAATTAGCTGAATTGTTGGGAACAAAAATGCGGGCGCTTTACCAACGGCGAAAAGGGCGGGATTTGTTTGATTTGTGGTTTGCCATTACACAAAAGAAGCTTGATCCCAGCAGAATTATTGCTTCATGGCGTTTTTATATGGAGGCAGAAGGCCATAAGGTGACACAAAAAGAATTTCTGGATAACATGGAAAGGAAGCTAAAAGACAGCGATTTTTTAACCGATATGGAAGGGTTGCTTCGACCAGGAATAGTTTGTGATATGGCAGAAGCACATATGTTTATTAAAAGAATAGTATTAGAAAGGATTGAATAGAAATGTTGCCTTCCGAAGTTTCTGCCCTCCTCCTTCAATCCGCCCGCAAAAAGGAATTCCCGAAAGGCCATGTGCTGGTGCAGCCCGGCGAGGTGCAGCAGGAGATGTATTTAGTGGAGAGCGGGGTGCAGATGTCGGTGTATGAGGAAGGGGGGCGGCCGTTGGTGCTGGCGTTTAGTTATGCGCCGGGTTTTTGTGCCTTGCCCGATTCGTTTAGTCTGCAACAACCCGCCAACAGCCGACTCGAATGTGTAACCGACAGTGTGTTGCATGCGCTCACTTATGCTCAACTTCAGACTTTATTGGCTGAGGTGCCCGGTCTCGAGCGTTTTTTACGTCAGGCCACCGAGCAGGTGCTGGCCGGACTCATTCAGCGACATATCGAATGGCAAACCCTTGATATGGAGGACCGTTACCTGCTTTTTTGTCGCCGGAGCGGGCATTTATTGCAGAAGGTGCCGCATAAATACATCGCCTCTTATCTAGGCATCGACCCAACCAACTTCAGCAAACTCTACAACCGGGTTAAAATCTGAACTTGGTCTGCACCAAGTTGGCTTTGCGTATAGCAGGCGAGTTTTGTCGAAAACTAACGTCATGCAAAATACGCCTTACACCCATCCCAACTGGCTTGACCGCGAAGAATACCCCTTCGCGCCTCATTTTTTAAACCTAGCCGGTCACCGCTTACATTATGTTGACGAAGGCAACGGCGAAGTCTTGCTTTTTGTACACGGTACGCCGTCCTGGTCGTTCGACTGGCGGGCACAAATCAAGGCCCTATCTGGCCAATACCGTTGTATTGCTCCTGATTTGTTGGGTTTTGGTCTCTCCGACAAACCTTTTTCAGGCGATTACAGCCTCGAAGCACATATTTCACGCCTCGATGCCTTGATCAACCAACTCGAACTGGATAATATCACCCTCATCGTCCACGATTTTGGTGGCCCCATAGGTTTAGCCTGGGCACAACGCCATATTCACATGGTAAAGCGGGTAGTGGTGCTCAATTCCTGGTTGTGGAGCAGTGTGGGTGATCCAGATTATGAAAAGCTCCGAAAAGTGCTCAAAAGCCCGCTGCTCCCCTTCTTATACCGCCGGTTTAATTTTTCGCCTCGTTTTATATTGCCAGCCTCTTTTGGCAATCAAAAACCGTCAAAACACATCAAAAAGCACTACCGCAAACCCTTCGCCAATAGTAAAGAACGCGAAGGCGCGCTGGCTTTTGCCCGTGCCTTGCTCCACGACCAGCCCTGGTTCGACCGGTTGTGGCAGGACAGAGAAAAGCTAGCACATTTACCGGCCTTAATCATCTGGGGCGCTGCCGATCCGGTGATTGCATTACATCAGCGGGATAAGTGGAAAGCCGTATTTCCGGAGGCGCGTTTTGAAACTTTGGAAGGCGTGGGGCATTTCCCGCAGGAGGAGGCTGGAGATACAGTCTCTGGTTTGCTTCTTGAATTTTTAACGCGGAGCGCACGGAGTTAAATGAGTTTCGCAGAGCTTGAGCTTTGTGAAACTCCAAACCTTTGCGTATCCGTGTTAAAAAAGCCGAGTATCTTCGCCTTCGGTACCATGCCAGTTCTATTCCCCATACTCGAAGCCATAGCCGCCATTACCGGCATTTTAAGCGTATGGTATTCCCGTAAGCTGAGCATACTCACCTATCCTTTTGGCATAATAAGCGTGCTTTTATACGTTTATCTCTGCCTGGAGGTAAAATTATATGCCGATGCAGGGATTAACGCCTGGTATTTTTTGCTGAGTGTTTACGGCTGGTGGCGTTGGCTGCGGCCCGTAGCGGAATTGGAGCTTCCTGTAAGGCGACTCGACCAAAAACCATTAATAATTGGCTTGGGGATGTTTGGCCTGGCACTGCCGCTGCTCTACTTTTTGCTGCGCACTTATACCGACAGTGATGTGCCCTTTATCGATTCATTCACCACAGCTGTAGCCATCACCGGCATGTATTGGATGGCTGAAAAACGCATCGAACACTGGTATGCCTGGCTGCTAGTAGATGTGATATCGGTACCCCTTTATTTATATAAAGACATGCCCGTTACAGCCCTGCAATTTGTGGTATTTACTATTTTGGCCACCCAGGGGCTGTTTATCTGGCGTAAGAAGCTGGCGAATCAGTTAATTGTGTAAGGCGAAAGGAACTTAATGCAGCGGTGGCTGTTAATCCATAGCCGACTGGGTAAAGCAAAGCCGAATGGTTATATTTGCCCAGCCGTTTACCAGGAGGTAACGGATGTCCGAGACAACAACCACCCGAAACAACACCTTGAGTTCCCTGACCGCCAGTCAAAAGAACCGCATTTTTGAAACGGAGTTTTACCCCGTGATGGATGCGCTGTACAACTTCGCCTTCCGGCTTACGCTGAACGAAGACGATGCCAACGACCTGGTACAGGAAACCTACCTCAAGGCCTTTCGTTTTATCGAAACCTACCAGGTAGGCACCAATGCCAAAGCCTGGTTGTTTCGCATCTTGAAAAACAGCTTCATCAACGATTTCCGCAAGAAGAGCAAAGAGCCCGACAAAACGGATTACGATGAAGTGGAGCAGATTTACAATTCGGAAGACGCCCACTATAGCGCCACCGTCGATTTACGCTCGGAAGTTTTCTCCGGCGTTTTAGGCGACGAACTCAGCACAGCACTCAACAGCATACCTGTCGATTTCAGGTTGATCATACTGTTGAGCGATATTGAAGGCTTTACCTACGAGGAGATGTCGAAAATCATCGGCATACCCATCGGAACGGTGCGTTCGCGCTTACACAGGGCGCGGAATATGTTGAAAGAGATGATTAAAGGTTATGCCCAGCGTATGGGTTATAAAGTGGATGAAGCATGAAGGACAATACATGCCAAAAGGTGGTAGATAAAATACCCCTTTATCTCGACGGCGAGATGCCGGAGAACGAAGTACCCATCTTCCTGGAACATGTGAAATATTGTTCCAAGTGTATGGACAAATATGATTCGGAGCGGACGTTTAAAGATGTGGTTCGGGAGCGATGTGAACGTAAATGTATCAGCAGCTCGCTGGCCGACGCGATTAAAAACCGTATTTCGATGCTGTTGGCTCGTTCTTAAGGCGTAACCACCGGCAATTGTGCCTTGCGCCAGGCGAGTATACCACCATCCAGATTATACACCTTTTTGAAACCTTTTTCTGCCATCATGCTTTGCGCATTGCTGCTTCTAGAGCCACTGCGGCAATAGATATAATAGGTTTTCGACTTATCCATTTGATCAAGCGCAGCTGAAAACGACTCTGTTTCATAATAGTCGAGTTGTATTGCCCCTTCGAGATGGGCCTCGTTAAATTCTTCAACCGTACGCACATCCAGCAACACGCCACTTTCTTGCTGCATCAATTCTGCATAGGCCAAGGGTGCGAGCAAGCTAGAAGGAGTAGACTGATTGCATGCTGCCAGCAGTACAATTAAAACAAAAGCAAAGCATAGTTTTTTCATAGTCAACGCATTTATGGTGCTCTTTTCACCCTAAGATAGGCCAATCTCCCCACTTATCGCTTATTTTCGCAGACAAACTATTACACTTGGCCTACGATTTTCACAGCGATTCGGCGTATTATCTGCAGTTTTTATCGGAAAATGCGCGACGCAGCATCTTGCCGTTCGTTGCATCCCATTTGCCAGCCGACCCTGCAGCCTGGCGGGTTTTGGAGTTGGGTTGCGGCGAAGGAGGCAACTTACTGCCCTTTGCCGAAGCAGGGGCACATTGTACGGGCATTGATTTGAACAAGCTCAAAATAGAAGAAGGCAAGGTATTGATGCACGATTGGGTAGCTGCCGGGCGGATGGAGCTATATGCCGAAGACATTTTTAATCCCGAAATCACCAGCCAATTTACCGGACAGTTCGATTTGATAATACTGAAAGATGTTATCGAGCATATTCCCAACAAAGACAAGGCTTTGTTGCAAATGCGGCTCTTTTTAAAGGAAGACGGACTTTTATATATCGGCTGGCCGCCCTGGCGTATGCCCTTTGGGGGTCACCAGCAAATAGCCGACAATAAACTCATTAAGGTATTCCCCTGGTTACATCTTTTGCCTAAATCGTTCTATGTAGGCATATTGAAATTGGCCGGGGAAGGAAAGGCTGCTGTGGATGAGTTGGCTGAAATTCATGATTATAGGGTGAGCATTAACCAAATGAATCGTTTGTACAAACAAACCGGCTTTAAGATGGTAGAGGAGCTACATTATCTCATCAACCCGATTTATGAATATAAATTTAAGCTGAAGCCGCGCAAACAGTTGGGATTCATTCAGGCGTTGCCCTGGTTTCGTGATTTTTTGACCACCAGCTGCTACTATTTGCTAGCGAAAAGCGACAAATAAAAAACCCGCCAAGCGATGAGCAGAGCGGGTTTTTCGGATTGGTTTGGTTGGTAGATGTAATGTCAGCAGAATTTTTGACTTCTGTACCGGGTAAATTTTAGAATTTACTCCAGGATTTTATGATGCAGGGCATATTTAATCAAACTAACGATGCCACTCGTGCCTGTTTTACGGTAAATGTTCTTGCGGTGGGTCTCTACGGTCCGAACGCTGATTTTTAAGGAGTCGGCAATTTGCCGGTTACTATACTCATTAAAAATAAGATTCAGGATCTCGCGCTGTTTTTTCGTGAGTACCTGCATGCTTAATAGGTTTAGTTCATTTCAAAGCTATATGCAATAGGTTGAGCTATCAATACCACATTATAGGTATTTTGGTGTACCCTGAAGTGGGTATTAGAGCAATTTGTGCTGCATGGCATATTTAATCAGCCCTACCACGGTATGGGTTTCTGATTTGCGGAAGATGTTTTTCCGGTGTGATTCAACAGTGCGCTCACTGATAAACAAAGCGTCTGCAATTTGTTTGTTGCTAAATTCTTTGGCGATCAGCTTAACAATCTCTATTTCTCGTTCGGTTAGCGCTGAACTGTTTTTTCGCTGTTCCTGCTCCATCAGCTTGAGCGAGACATCGGGACTGACATAGTATTCGCCCAGTATGACATTGCGGATGGCCCTGACCAGCTCTTCCCGGCTATTGCTTTTGAGCACATAACCGTTTACGCCGGTTTTGAGCACATCGCGCAGCAATTCCGATTCGTCGTGCATGCTTAAAACCAAAATTTTTAGCTCCGGGAATTTTTTGCGGACATCTGTGATAAAGCTGGTATGGGTAACGTCGGGCAGACTTAAATCGGTCACTAATATATCTGCTTGTAAGTACGACAACAGATTTAAGCCCATCCGTGCATCGGTAGCTTCGGCAACCACCTCCAGGTCGGGTTCGGCCGAAAGCAATTGTTTAATGCCGTCTAGCAGGATTTTGTGGTCGTCGACCAGCATGATCCGCCATTTTTTCAGCTCAGTCATAGCTTAGTTTCAGTCTTGCTGCCGCCGACACCTGTGGTTTTGGTGTAGGGGAGCGCGTCTAAGATAAAGAGCTTAATTGAAAATTTTGGCGTCAAAATCGTTAATGCCCGGCTTTTCGCAATTTTTTAAAAAAGCTAACCAAAATGTCACGGCATTCGGCTTCAAGCACGCCCCAGCTGAGTGCTGTTTTAGGATGCAACATTTGGTGGGAGATGGTAGTAAAGCCTCTTTTTTCATCTTTAGCGCCGATAACAATGCGGCCAATCTGACTCCAATACAAAGCTCCGGCACACATCGGGCAGGGTTCCAGTGTTACATAAAGGGTACATTCTGGCAGGTATTTTCCGCCCAGTTCATGGGCTGCTGCGGTAATCAACTGCATTTCGGCATGCGCTGTTACATCGTTTAATGTTTCGGTCAGGTTGTGACCTCGAGCGATGATGCGACCATTTACCGTGACCACGGCGCCAACCGGCACCTCTCCTTTTTCTGCAGCCGTCTTTGCCTCGTTGAGGGCTTGTTGCATGAAATAGCTGTCGCTTTGGATGGAAAGGCTCATATTTCTCGGTTTTCTGTGGTTAAAGATACAAGGATGCTGCGGCATCGGTAGCGCAAGCGCCTTAGGCTGCTTATCTTTGCGCCTTGAAAAAGGCGACTATGTTACGTACCCACCATAACGGCGAATTAAGAATAACACATTTGAACCAAGAGGTTAAACTCTGCGGCTGGGTGAGTCGCATCCGCGATAAGGGTGGGATGGTGTGGGTAGATTTACGCGACCGGTATGGGGTTACTCAGCTGATGTTTGATGAAAGCCGGACCAGCAAGGCGCTGCTCGAGCAGGTCCGTACCTTCGGCCGCGAGTATGTGATTGCGGCTACCGGTAAAGTCATCGAGCGGGAAGCCAAAAACGATAAGATGGCCACCGGCGCCATAGAAGTGCTCGTAACCGGACTCGAGCTGTTGAATGCGGCCAAGTTGCCTCCTTTCCTCATCGAAGATGAAACCGATGGCGGCGACGACTTGCGCATGAAATACCGCTATCTCGATTTGCGTCGGAATCCGGTGCGCGCTAATCTTGAATTGCGCCATAAACTTGCCCAGGAAACCCGCAAATACCTCGATGCCCAACAATTTATGGAGGTTGAAACACCTGTTCTGATCAAAAGTACACCTGAAGGTGCCCGCGACTTTGTGGTGCCTTCGCGTATGAACCCCGGTGAGTTTTATGCCTTGCCACAGTCGCCACAGACCTTTAAACAGCTGTTGATGGTCAGCGGCATCGACCGCTACTTTCAGCTGGTAAAATGTTTCCGTGATGAAGATTTGCGTGCCGACCGCCAGCCGGAGTTTACGCAAATCGACTGTGAAATGGCTTTTATTGAGCGCGAAGATATACTTCACACCTTTGAAGGTCTTATCAGGCATCTATTTCAGCAGGTGAAAGGCTACGATATCGGCGAAATCATCCGCATGAGTTACGACGATGCCATGTTGTATTATGGAAACGACAAACCTGATATCCGTTTTGATATGCGCATCGCTACGCTGAAAGGCCCCAAAACCGACTTGACAAGCGGTAAAAACTTCCCTGTTTTTGATGGAGCCGAGACCGTATTGGCCATCGCTGCTACCGGCAGTGCTGTTTATACCCGCAAACAGCTCGATGAGCTTACCGATTGGGTAAAACGCCCGCAGCTTGGCATGAAAGGGCTCGTATATGCACGCGTGGAAGCCGATGGCAGCATCAAATCGAGTGTCGACAAGTTTTATGATCAGGAGGCTTTGCAAAGCTGGGCTAAAGCTAGCGGTGCACAAACCGGCGATTTGATGCTGGTATTGGCCGGCGACGAAGCCCTCACCCGCAAAGCCATGAGTGAGCTGCGCCTCGAAATGGGTAAGCGGCTTGGATTACGTAAAAAAGATGAATATAAAGCCTTGTGGGTGCTCGATTTTCCGTTGCTAGAGTGGGATGAAGAGGAAAAACGCTGGAATGCCATGCACCATCCTTTCACCTCTCCCCGACCCGAAGATCTCGACAAACTCGCTACCGACCCGGGCGCAGTAAAAGCCAATGCCTACGATATGGTACTGAACGGCACCGAAATCGGTGGTGGATCAATTCGCATACATGACCGGGCCATGCAGGCCAAGATGTTTGAGGTATTAGGTTTTGGTCCGGAAGAAGCGGAGGCGAAATTCGGCTTTTTGCTCAGTGCTTTTGAATATGGTGCACCGCCGCACGGTGGTATCGCTTTTGGTTTCGACCGCTTGTGTTCGCTATTTGGAGGCAGCGAAAGCATACGCGACTTCATTGCCTTCCCTAAAAACAATTCCGGTCGCGACACCATGATAGATGCCCCATCTGCAATCGACGCCAGACAACGTCAGGAACTCGGGCTTTAATTGTCACGAATACGGACGACCACTTGGCCGACTTTCTGACCGCTTCCGGCATGGAAGTAGGCTTCCCGGATTTCGGAAAAGGGATAAATTTTGTCGATGACGGCTTTAAAATGGCCAGCTTCGAATAATGATTTCATCTGACTCACCGTTTGTTTTTTGCCGGTAGGCACCGGAAATATCACCCGATGTTTCCGGCCAGGCAAAAGCGCTGTGATTGGTGACAGCAGAGCAAAAAAGATGTTCTGGCACCAAGGCCCTAATTCCGACGAAATATAAACCCCACCAGGTAAAATCAGGGATTTACAAGCACCAAAGGTACTTTTTCCCACAGCATCGAATATAAAGTTGTACTTCCCGGATGTTTGGGTGAAGTCGGTGCTTTCATAATCAATGAATTCGTGTGCCCCCAGTGATTTAGCCAGGGGAAAGTGTTGACGCCGGCAAACAGCAGTAATTTTTACGTCATTTAAGGCCAATAGCTGCACCAGGGCCGAGCCTATACCACCGCTTGCTCCATTCACCAATACCTGATCTCCGGGCCGAAGTTTGATTTTGTTCAGGAAATTTAAGGCATAATGGGCTCCTTCCAGGCAGCTCACAGCCTCTTCGAAGCTGGCATTTACTGGCATCAGCGCAATAGCTGCTTTTTCGGAAAGGCGTAAATATTCGGCCTGTGAATGTAATCCGGCGTCGTTAAGTCCAAAAAGGCGGTCGCCAACCTTATATGCGCTATTTTCATCGGCTACAGCAACCACTTCGCCGGCAAAGTCGGTGCCGGGAATTGGGTGAGTTGGTCTGAAAATACCGGTAACCAAACGGTTCACAAAGGGTTTGGCCGACAACATCGCGCAATCGGTTCTATTTACCGTTGTGGCAGCTACCCGAACCAGCAGTTCTCCCCGGCCAATAGTAGGCAAAGGTGCTTCGCCCAGCTGGAGCACATTGGGGGTACCATAGTTATAATAAAGAGCAGCGCGCATTGAAAGTGAATAGCAAGATGAGAGAAAAACAGTTCAGCTGCTTACAGCAAACGTTAATTTCCGTGAAAGCTTCCGATTTGCTAATCAGCTTCTCGATATATTGTCGTTACATCCACTTTTTCCCTTCCTTATGGTCAGAATTATTATTTGCCTTTTAATTGTGCTCAGTTCCCATGTTCGGGGGCAGCAGGGTTTCCCACAATACTATCGCTTGGCTGCATTGGCGGCACAGGGCGATTCATTGTATGCAGCCCGTAAATTCAAATTGGCTGCTTTGCGCTATGAAGAGGCAGCCAGTATCCGGCTCGAAAAGGCCATCGATTACAATCCGGCGATATTGTATTACAATGCCGCCTGTGCCTATGCGCTGGCTGGGAATTCGGCAGCAGCCATGCAAAGGCTCGAAAAGCTGGTGTATGAACATGATTTTAGTGATACCGAGCTGCTCGAAAATGAAGCTGACTTCATAAAACTTCGCCAATATAAAAACTGGGCCACCCTGGTTGCCGGCGCCAGACTTAATCAGCGGAATAAAGAAGCTCGGGAAATAACGCGTAAGAGGCGATTATTGGTTGATTCTAAGCTGGATGAAATTGTTTTTCAACCTTTGAGCGATTTTGCACAAAGTATGCTTGAGCAGGATTCCTTGCCCTTCCTCAGCATCAATCATGCTAATTTCAGGTTGTATTATGCCGCAGATAGTTATGCTGCCACACAGCTTTATCACATTAAAATTGAACTCGACGATGCTTTTGAAAGGGCAAAAACAGTCCTGGGGATAGCCCAATGGAATAAAGGGTATCATGTACTCTTGGTAAATTCCTTGGACGAAATGGCTCAGGTGTCCGGTTTGCGCGTTCAAGGGGGCGTGGCACTGGTAGGGCACGATTTGATGGTGTTACCCTATCGACCGGAACGCCGACCACAATTCAGGCACGAGTTTTTTCATCTTTTGACCAATGATTATTGGGGACAAACCAACTCCCGTTTATTAAACGAAGGCAGTGCTGTGTATGCCGATGATCAGTGTTATATCGAAAATCCCATCTTCCCTATCAATGCACATTTAATGCAAGCCGGTAAATTGGTGCCCCTGGAAGCGCTCATTCATCGTTTCGACGAGCAGGCCCTGCAAAGTGATGTGGTGGCTTATTTGCAAAGTGCAGCGATTTTCAAATATCTTTTTGAACGCCATGGTCCGGATAAAATGAAAGCCTTGTGGCAGCTTGGATTTGCCGACTTTGAAAAAATATATGACCAGCCACTCAGTGCTTTCGAAGCGGAGTGGTTGCTATTCATCCAATCCTTAACAGCCATTGAAGCTGTTGATTTGGATTTACTGCTTCGTGAAGGCTGTGGTTGATACGCCTTTCTGTCCTAAAATAGCCAGCTAGCCATAGGTGATGGTCACCGGGTTTTGGTATGGCTAAGTGGCTGACATATAATTGCTTTAATAATAGTATTCTCTTAAATTGTAGACAAAAATCCACCCAAGATGAAGCAAGGTCTACTTTTTATCAGCAGCATATGGTTTTTAATGCATTCTGTGGCATTGGCACAAGGGCCGGGTTATGCCCTCGACATGTCGGAAACGGCGCGATATGTTTCGGTGCCCAACAGCGCCAGCCTGAATCCGATTTCGGCCATTACGGTGGAGGCCTGGGTATTTCCGACAGCCTGGGGTGTAAATTTTTGGACGAATAGTATTGTGAGTAAAGACGATTGGAGTGTTGGAACCCGGGGTTTTGTGCTGCGTTGTGGGGCGAACGGCACCCTATCCTTTAATCTTGGCACTTCGGTAGGCTGGCGTGAAGCGGTTAGTCCTGCCAATAGTCTGCAACTAAACCGCTGGCAGCACGTAGCCGGTACTTTCGATGGCACGGTCATCAAGGTGTTTGTAGATGGCGTAGAGAAGGCCAGTTTTACTTTTACGGGCAGCATTAATCCCTCTACTTTCGCTATGAATATCGGGCAATCGGCTTATCATACAGTGAGCAGCAGGCCTTTTACAGGTTGGATTGATGAGGTGAGAATCTGGGAATTTGCCTTGCCGGCAGTAGAATTGCGGCAGTGGATGTGTCGTTCGTTAGCTTCCCATCACAATTATTTCCCGGGCTTATTGGGCCACTGGACATTTGACGAAGGTCAGGGTCAACTAGCTGCAGATCGAAGCTTTTTCCAGAACACTGCCGCCCTGATTAACGACCCTTATTGGAAACGATCGGGAGCTCCCTTGGGGGATACGTCTGTTGTCGTTAGTTCAGCGCCATTTCAGGCTGAGTTGTTGTTGGTCAACCAGGACCGATTTAATATTGGCGCTTTTTCCACTAATCCGGCTCATTTGCATCTTTACCGGATAAAGAATCCGCTATTGCCAGGCGCTGTACCCGCAGCCAGTGTGGATGCACTCGACCAAAAGCGGGAGTGGGGAGTTTTTGTGGTAGGTGCAGATACAGCGAATTATACGGCCACTTTAGAGTTAATAAGGTCGAATGGTTTGCACCGCTGTGCATCCCATTTGTTTTGGCGTACTTCTGCTGCAGATAGCGTTTTTACCAGTGCTTCTTTGATGTTGTCAAATAATCGACAAATTAACTTTCAGCGCAGTGGAAGTCACCATTTTGCGGTGGGAGGTGCCGGTTTTACAAACGTAAGTACCAACGATAGCCTGACTTTTTGTGTCGGTGGCAGTGCCACACTTAACGCCCAGCTTTCAGCCGGTTTTGGCTACCAGTGGCTAAGAAATGGCACGCCTATCGCCGGCGCCACCCAAAACACCTATGTGGCAAGTCAGGGCGGTACCTATCAATTGGAAGTATATACCAACGCCAGCTGCAAAGACAGCAGCGAAACCATGGTGGTTACCACTTTAGCGGCACCAGTTCCCGTTATTACCCAACAAAATGACACTTTAGTAACCGGCTCTTTCAGCAGCTATCAGTGGTTAAGAAATAACAGCGTTTTGGTTGGCGCCAATCAACAAAGGTTTAAACCTACTCAAAGTGGCGATTACCGGGTGCTGGTCAGCAACAGTGCCGGCTGTAGGGATACTTCTGCCGTTTTCCCCTATTTCATGAGCTCAGTAGCCGATTTAGCACCAGCTTCTTTTCGTTTTTGGCCCAATCCGGCCCGCGACATTGTTTACCTGGAAGGAGAGCCGGGCTATGATGTACAGCTTTTCGATTTACAGGGACGTATTGCCTATCGGTCAAGCGGCACTGTAAAGACGATTAGTGTGGTCGATTTACCCCGGGGTTTGTATTTAATGTTGGTGGATTTACCGCAAGGCGTGTTGGTGAGGAAGGTTTTGTTGGAGTAGTTAAAGGCGTTCATCTATCCAGCGATACTTGTCCAAAGCTCAGCGCTCAAAGTACTGACGTGCCCCCTCCAAATCCTCTTCTGTATCTACTCCAATAAACCGAGCATCAGTTTTAACCATACGAACGGGGATACCATTGTACAGCAGGCGAAGTTGTTCGAGTTTTTCGGTAAGTTCGAGTTCGCATGGGGGTAAACCGGTGAAGTGTAACAGCGCTTCACGACGGTAAGCGTAAATACCAATGTGCTGGAAATGCTGACCGTTTACCAGGTCCTCCCCCTGGCTATCACGGTCGTAAGGCAAGGGAGCACGACTAAAGTACAAGGCATCGTTTTTCGCGTTTAGCGCAACTTTCACCACATTGGGGTTGGCCAGGGCTTCGGCCGAGGTAAGCGCCGTCATCAAACTGGCCACTTGCACGGCCGGGTCAGTAAATGCCTCGATTAACGCTTCGAGCGGTGCTTTTTGGGTGAAAGGTTCGTCGCCCTGCACATTGACTATGATAGCGCCTGCCGGTAAATTTTTGGCAATTTCGGCGATACGGTCGCTACCACTTGGATGGTCTTCCCGGCTCATTACAGCTTCATAACCGTGTGTTTTTACGGCATCGCGTATGCGTAGATGGTCGGTCACCACCATGACCCCATGAAACAAACCCGTCTTTACCACGGCCTCACAGCTACGCACGATGAGCGGTTTGCCTGCCAGATCGGCCAGCATTTTTTCCGGAAAACGGGTAGAACCCAGCCGGGCAGGTAAAAGCGCATATAGGAGGTTGTGCAACATCTTAGCTCAGGAGCGTTTTTTCGAAAGCCTGATGGGGAATAGTAACTTCAATAAATGGTTCCCCCAATGCGGTATAGCCCAGTTTATGGTAAAATGGTATAGCCGTATCGCGGGCATGAAGTATGATTTTTTGGAAGAGGTGCTCAAGGGCAAAATCTTCTGCATATCGGATGAGTTGCTGACCGATACCTTGCCCTTGTTTTTCTTCCACTACGGCAACCTGGCGCATTTGCAAAGTAAATGCATCAACGGGTTTCAGACACAAACATGCCAAAAGCCGGTCTGCTTCCCAGGCGGTGAGATGGAATTCATCAGCTTCGGCGGCGAGCTGCTGTTCGCTGAAGTACAAGCCCAGCGGTCGGCGTAAAATGCGGTCACGTAAGGCAACAGTCAGCGCATAAGCCGGGCTGTGATGAGCCACTTTGCGGAATTCAAGGGTCATATTAAACGGCATTTCAGCGCTGCAAAAACAGCAACGGCATGTATAGTTACCGATGGTGCATTTGGCTCGGCCTGGTTGCTGTATTTTCTGTCGCCAAAATTAACTTCATTGCCATCAGGCATATTTACTTCACCAAAAACAGCTTTACCATGGATGGTTATTGGCATGTCTTTCGGAATGAGCAGGGTACATTCGGCGAAATAGCTGTTTACAAAAAGATGTTTTTCTGTGGTGTCGATTCTTTCCATAAGGATGGTACGTTCACCAAAAATGGTGGTGAATGTTTCTTGCATTTTGCCTGCCCGAGCATGACTTTTAGCCGAACCAAACATGATGGTTTCGGCATTGTCGAGCGTACCATCTCCAAACCCAGAGATTTTACGGCCACTAAGGAGTATAATGCCAAAGCTTATAAAGCCTATAGCGAGTAAAATTTTAACTACGCTGAGATTGAGGTAGAAGAGATTATTCAGCAAAAATAATGTACCCAATAAAATGAGAACCAGGGCGATTGAATAACGTGATTTCATGACTAGCGGGTTGTTGTAGTGCTAAGCTAAAACAAAATTGGCAAGGTGGCTCAATCGAACTTTGGCTGGGGGTTTTGGGCTTTTGTGCGGCGGTCGTTTAAGGGGTGGTTGAGCGTAGTCGAAACCACATATTTCCCTGCGA
>DAIQOK010000004.1:57457-111503 GCA_036787895.1 Bacteroidota bacterium
CGGTCGTTTAAGGGGTGGTTGAGCGTAGTCGAAACCACATATTTCCCTGCGAGGTTTCGGTCATCGAGCCAAATCAGAGCATGCCGAAGATTTGAGTCGAGATGAAAAGAAAGACGTATGCATATTCCCGTGAAAATCAGTTGGATAAACGAGGTTTCATGCCGTGAGTTTATCCAACGGCGGTCGTTTAAGGGGTGGTTGAGCGTAGTCGAAACCACATATTTCCCTGCGAGGTCTCGGTTATCGAGCTGCATTAGAGCCTTCCGAAGTTTTGGCGGGGCTGTCCTGATGCATATGAACAGTGCGGGTAGGGAAGGCAAAATCGCTGCCGTTACGCAGTACGATCTCGTAGATTTTATAATTGATCTCTTCCTTGACTTTGGCAAAAAGAGCAAACTGGTTGGTATTCACCAAAAAAGTAACCAGTATGTTCAAGGACGACTCGCCATATTCAAAAAAGAAAACCTGCGGTTCATCGTTGGTTTGTTCGTGCCGCAATAGCACATCGTGTATCTCGGCAATGATGTTTTTGAGCACATCGGGTGGGGTAGAATAAAGCACGCCTATGGTAAATCGCGCCCTACGGTGGGTGCTTTCCGTGATATTGTTTAAGGGAGCCCCGACAAGGCTTTTATTGGGAACGGTCACAAAACTTTTATCGAGTGTACGTATGCGGGTAGACCGGAAGCCAACCTTTTCAACCGTGCCAATTATGCCATTAAAATCGATGGTATCGCCAACGGTGAAGGGTTTGTCGAGGAAAATGGTGAAGGAACCCAATAAATTCGCCAGGCTTTCCTGCGCTGCCAAAGCGATAGCCAAACCACCAATACCCAAGCCGCCAATCAGGGCGCTCACATTTACTTTGAAAACCATTCCCAGTACAATGAGGATGGAGAAAATGACAATCAACACTTTGATGGCATCTTTCAGGAAGGGCACCAGTTGGTCGTCGAGTTTCGATTCCGTGGCTTCGGCTTTTTCTATCCACAATTCCCCGATAAACTCGGTGATTTTTATCAATATGCGCGTGATGGCGAGCGTAATCAACAGCTTAAGAATCACGCTGAGATACATGCTTAAGCGGATTTTTTCATCGAATAGCTCGAGGGTTTCAGGTATGGTAAGCAGGGTAAAGCTGATATAAATGGCAACCATAATGCCCAGAAACTGCATGGGTTTGCCTACCAGCTCGTTGAATCGTAGGCTTTTTTCGACCGAAGCACTGCCTTTTTTGGCCACAATCCGATACAGTATCCGGTTTACTATTTTAGCCCCCCATTTGCGGAATAAAAAGGCGACGGTTAACAACAGGCCTACTATTACCCATTGTTCTACTTCCTGACCAAGTATCTTATAGTGTTGTACTTCTTCCAGCATTATACCAATTGTTTAAGCGAGATTTCGAAGGCGGTTCGGGTAAGTCCGGTTTTGCCGCTATTCAGCTCAAATACACTTTTAAGGGCCTTACCAATAGTGTCGCTCACATCTCCGAAAATGGCGGCATCGCTCACCTCAATGTCTTTTTGCATGAGGTAGCCAAATACACGCGCCATACCACAATTGGCAATAAAATCGGGGATTAAGGCCACTTGGCTATCCACCAGGCGAGCTATGGGGCCAAAAAAGATTTCTTTATCTGCAAAAGGTACATTGGCGCCACAGCTCACCACTTCGAGTCCGCCCCGGATAAGGCGCTCGGCCTGGTCTTGGGTTACCAATCGAGAGGCGGCAGCCGGAATAAAAATGTCGCATGGCATATCCCAGATGCGGTTGTTGATGTCGGCAAATGGAATGATGCCGTCGGCTTGGAGTTTGTTACCGTCTTTATCAAGAAAAAGCTGGGTTATGGCTTTCAAATCGAGGCCATTGGGGTCAATTAGTCCACCTTCACGATCGATGATACCGGTAATGACTGCCCCTTGCTGTGCCAGGTACCAGGCTGCTGCTGCGCCCACATTACCCCAGCCTTGAATCAACGCCTTTTTACCGGCCATCGAGCTGCCTTTGTTCACATAATAGTGACGTACGGCCTCCGCAACGCCATAGCCGGTAATCATATCGGCTACCACATATTTGCGACTGAGGTCGGGACTGTAATGGGCATCTTCTACCACCTTGGAAACGCCGAGACGGAGCTGACCGATACGTTTGATTTTTTCACCCTCCGGTACATGAAGGTGGCCGTTTACCACACCTTCCTGCGGGTGCCAGAGGCCATAGGCTTCGGTGATGGGGATGACTTCATGTATTTCGTCTACATTGAGGTCGCCTCCGGTTCCATAATAATTTTTGAGCAGCGGCATCACAGCTTTGTACCAACGTTGCAGCACCGCCTTTTTGCGTGGATCGGCCGGGTCGAAATTGATGCCCGACTTCGCGCCACCAATGGCGGGACCGGAAACAGTAAATTTCACCTCCATGGTTTTTGCCAGCGACTCCACTTCGCGACGGTCGAGTCCTTTCCGCATACGTGTGCCGCCACCTGCCGCGCCACCACGCAGTGAGTTAATCACTACCCAGCCTTCGGCATCGGTTTCGGCATCTTTCCATTCAAATACAATTTCGGGGGCTTTGTGCTCAAAGCGAGCCAACAATTCTTCCATTTTATTAAGCTTGTGCAGGGCAAAAATAAGTTTTTTTTGCGGGCAGGGGGCATGAATCGGGAGAAGAAGCGATAATGTTCACCGGGGCCTTTGGTCCTGAGTCAAATAAGCGAAACCTCGTTTTTCAACTGGCCAGTCGGGCCAATACAGCATTTTCGAGCGACAGTACCTGGCCGAGCAGGACTTCAAACTCTGCATTTTCATGCTTTTGCAGTTCGTGCTCAAAGCGTTCAAGCTCTGCAAAAAAGTGACGCAACATTAAACTCGCACCGGCTGGCGGCTGGTAGTTAAGGGTAAGTCGCCTTATTTCCTCAAAAATGAGGTCGTCTTCATCGCTGCGGATGAGGTGATGTACCGGCGATTCCTTTGAAAGGGCGGTCATGAGTTCTTTTTTGCCTTGGTTTTTTTGTAGATAATTCAACATCAGCTCTACATAACTGAAAAGCTCATCCTGTTCCTCCAGGATATGCTGCGATAAACTGGCTTTCAAGTGCATCAGTCGGCGTAAAATTTCCGACAGCAAGGCTTGTTGACTGAGCACCTCCTTTTGTAAACGGCGGGCGAGCAGCTCGAGACGGGGAAGTCGCTTGTCGATGAAGTCGTGATGTTGCATGCGCAACAAATCCAGAAGAATGCGGGTGTCAAGGTTGAGATAAGCGCCACCATCGAATGAGGTGGGATGCAATTCTCGGTTTAGTGCGAGTAAAAGAGCAGATAAAGAAATGCCGGCAGTTTGAGCCGCTTCGTCGAGCCTGGTACAACGGTCGATGTGCATCTGTTGCAATCCTGCCTCTTTCAATATTTCCAAGGCTAAGGGAGATGCTTGGAGCACATCACAAATGGAAGTTTCGCCGGTAATCACGAATGAAAAAAAATTGTCACCTCTTAAAGACGATTCCCGTAACGGAATTGTTTGCGGGAGTTGGAAAAAAGCCGAAAACTATTCAGCGTTGGGTTGCTAAAACATAGATAATTGCCGTTATACCACCGATTAGGCCAAGCATGAACAAAGAATATAGCTGAACCAAAATACTTTTGATTAATCTGCGCAATGGACGATAGCTGCGGAAATAGTTCATCATAAACCAAACGCTGTAGGCAATAGAAACCGGGAACAAAATACCCGCGATGGAATGGCCGGTGGCGGCAAAGAGCAGGCCCCCACCAATGGATAACCACAAGGGATGGGCATGGCAATAACAAAACAGGGCAATGTGCTCTATAAAATTGAGCCCGGACTTGCGAAAAATATAGCGGGAGAATAAGGCGTAAACAGGCAGCATGAGAAAAGAAATCAACCGGATGTAGTCGGTGATGAATGTCATGATGTTATCTGAAAACTGTTGTTGCCGGGTTTTGCTTTGGTCACTACCTATTTCCAGCTCATAGGAAGCGCCAAAAAATGCTTTGGAGTCAACATCACCAATGTCAAACAACAAAATCATCAAGGAAAGCATTAAAAAGAGGTAACCACCTGCGCCGATATAGCGCCTGCGATTGCCATCAAGCACCGCCTGAAAAAGCTGGGCAGGACGTATTGTGGCATCTATAACGGTACGCATCAACGCATTGTCGAGCCCAAGAAATTTAGATTGTATATCATCAAAAACCTGGCGAAAGGAGATGCGTTTGACATCGGCAGGCTGACCACAGGCCGGGCAGTAGCGCGCCTCAATTTCTGTGGAGCAATTGATACATTTCATATGGGCAAACTACACAATTGAGGTGATTCCACAAAAATGGCCGGTGAAATTTGTGAGTAAAAGCTCGTGCGGTGCGGCCGATTTAGTTTTCCGGCAATGTAATGGCCGTTAATTGAGCCAGCATGCTGTCGCGAACGGCGAAATAAGCTGGTTTTTGTGCGGCTGGCAGTGGATCGGCGGCTGGTGTTTGGATACGTCGGGGATCGACCTGGGTGCCATTTTCCCAGAACCTGAAGCACAAATGCGGCCCGGTTGCGAGTCCAGTACTACCCACATAACCGATAACCTGGCCTTGGCTTACCCGGGCGCCACTGTGGATGCCCGAAGCGATACGACTCATGTGGAGGTAGCCTGTTGTATGCGTTTTATTGTGTTTGATTTTGACAAAATTGCCGTTTCCGCCCCGATAACCAGCTTCAAGCACGGTACCATCGCCTATACTCCTGATAGGTGTGCCGGTAGGAGCGGCATAATCGGTACCCAAATGGGCTTTGTAGCTCTTAAGTACCGGATGAAAACGACGCATGGAAAAGCGGGAACTGATGCGTGAAAACTCCAACGGGGCTTTGAGGTATCGTTTCCGCATACTCTCTCCGTTTTCGTTGTAATACTGCAAGGGCTTGCCATTATCGAAGAGAATCGCCAGGTTGTTTTTGCCCCGATGGTTGAATTCAGCGGCTAATATGCGACCCATGCCATAAGGTTTGCCATCTACCTGCTTCTCTTCATACACCATTTTGAAATGGTCGCCTTTTTGAACAGAAAAGAAGTCAACTGTCCAGTCGAAAACCCCTGCCAGACTCACGGCGACTTCCTGACTACCACCGTTGTCGATGACGGTTTGAAAAAGTGAACTGTTGATTATCCCGCCCATTTTTCGGTGAATTACGGTCACCGGCCGATCGTGTCGGGTGACTTTCGGCAGACTATCCCTGAAATCGCAGATGTAGTAAGTAATGGGGTTGTGCTCATATATCCAGTACAATACCCGGTTGCTGTCGCGCAGCAGGGTGTAGGTGTTACCAACGCGTATACTGCGGGTGTCGAATATGTCGCGGGAAGCTGTTACCAACTGGTGTATCTGTGTGCTACTTAGGCCTTCTTTTGTCAGCAATACACTGAGGTTTTGCCCGCTTTTAATCTGGCTTTTTGTAAGTTGTAGCGAGTCGATGATAATGCCGTACAGCCGCGTAGGCTCCATAACAGGGGTTTCCGTTTGCTCGTTGGTCGCGTATTTACAGCCTTGAAAGCCGAAAATCAGTCCGAGTATGATGCCGATGAACCTAAATCTCATGCCCTCCTGCTTGGGCGCGGTAATTTTTCACGCGGTCGTAAACGTGTTTGAACCAATAGGTAAATTGTTTCGGGTCGTTGACCAACATTTGGTCGATTCCTGCAAACGATACCCAGCGGTATTCGTGCACCTCTTCCGGATCAGGTGCAACACTACCGTCATACTGGCCAACATAAACATGATCATACTCATGTTCGATGAGGCCATTTTCGAAATCGGTGCGGTAAACGAATGAAAAAGCAGGTGTTACTTCACAAACAAACCCCATTTCTTCCTGTAAACGGCGTTGGCAGGCGTCGTGGGTACTTTCACCAGGAGCAGGGTGACTGCAACAGCTGTTGGTCCACAAGCCACCACTGTGGTATTTGTGCAGGGCACGTCTTTGCAATAAAAGCTGGCCATCACGATTAAATACAAACACCGAAAATGCCCGGTGAAGTACGCCGTCGATATGGGCTTGCAGCTTGGGGGCTGTGCCGAGAGGGTTGTCGTTTTCGTCGACCAGTATAACTTCCGGTTCGGCGAGGGGTGAAGCCTGATTGTTCATTTGGAAGCTCAATAATAGGGATTTTTGGCGGTTTTATGGCCAACTGCAAACGTTAAATCGTTCTAAGCTGCTGAATCACCGGCTTAGCGTATTTGGGCTTTCAAGAGGTGTTGATGCTCCCCAAGCAGGGGTGGCGGGCTCAATAGCGCTTGTCCGGACTGAAAAACAGCCGATCGCCAGGCCTTCATCTGTTGTCCTTCTACCAACAGGGCTTGAGCTGCGGGTAAATCTGCTACCTCAGCCAGGGTATTCATGCTGCCGAACGGGATATGCAGTTCACTCAGTTGAGCAATAAGCTCGGAAGAGGATCGGTTACCGAAAGCCTGATCGAGTTGGGTATACACTTCTTCCCGGTTTCTCACCCGGGCGGCATTGGTGCTGAACCCGCTTTGTGTTGCCCAGGAGCTTAAATCCAAGAGGTTACAAAGGGCGGTGAATTGTTTGTCGGTTCCAACAGCCAGAACCAGAGTTATGCCATCGGCACACCTGAATGGCCGGCCGTAAGGCACAATATTCGGGTGCTCGTTCCCCATGGGTTGGGGCAGCTGATTGCCGACGAGGTAATTTGCCCCCTGATTCACCAAGGCGGCAATGGCGGCTTGTATCAAAGAAACATGCACCAGCCGCCCTCGCCCGTCTCTACTTCTGTTCCACAAGGCGAGCAGTAAGCCACTTTTTAGCTGATGTGCCGCCAAAACATCTACCAAAGCCACTGGCATTTTGTAGGTTCGACCAGGCTCGCCATTCATGGCAGTAAAGCCTGCTTCTGCCTGAATAATGGCATCATAGCCAACCCGGCTATCGTTGGGGCCGTAACCACTGATCTCACCCACCACTAAAGTGGGAAAACGGTTATGCAGATTTTCCCAGTCGAGACCGAATTTTACGCCATCTCCGGGTTTAAAGCTGGTAAGCAGTACATCGGCGGTAGCCAATAAATCAAACAATTGGCGGCGCGATTCAGCCAGATTCAGGTCGAGACAAATGCTTTTTTTGCCCCAGTTTACCGAGCAGAAATAAGCCGGGCGTTGGTTTTCGGCACTTTCGCCGGCTAGCTTCCAGCTTCGGGTTACATCTCCTCCAATTGGGTTTTCGACCTTGAAAACTTCAGCGCCGAGTTCTGCCAGAAACATGCCCACACTGGGCCCGGCTAAAACAGAGGCCAGCTCAATGACCCTAATTTTTTCAGGAAGCATCATTATAGGCGGTTTTCCCGGTTTATCCAGAGTAAGGAGCTGTCGCCATAACTCAAAAAACGGTACGGACCTGCCAAGGCGTGTTCATAAACTTTTTTCCAGTCGGCGCCAATGGCTGCGGCCACCAATAGTAAAAGGGTACTCTGGGGTTGGTGAAAGTTGGTAATCACCGCCTCTGCCAAACGAAACCGATAAGCTGGGGCAATCATCAAAGCTGTATAGGCCGGCAAAGCGCCTTGTTTAGTTTTTTGTAGATATTGTTGCAGCGACAACAATGCTGCATGAGTGTTTGGTGTTTCCGGAATATCGTAGGGAGTGAACTGGTTGATTTCCGGAAGCACTTCGGCATCGGGCGTTTTTTGGAGCAAAACACCCAGCCAATAAAGGCTTTCCAGACAACGCAAAGCAGTGGTGCCGACCGGAATAATCGGACCATTGTGGTTGAGAATACGCGCAACCAATGCACTATCTATCACCATTTCTTCCCGGTGCATATTGTGTCCAGCCATAGCTTCAGCTTTTACCGGTTTAAAGGTGCCGGCGCCCACATGCAGTGTAAGTTCCTGACTTTGTATGCCATTGGCTGCTAATTGGTCGAGAATTTCCCGGCTAAAATGTAAACTGGCTGTTGGTGCAGCTACCGAGCCATCATAACGGGCGAAAACAGTCTGGTAGCGCGTCGCGTCAGTTGCTGTGTCGGACCGTTTCATATAGGGTGGAAGTGGAATATGTCCTAATTTTTCAAGCAATTCAACGAAACTGAGGCGGCAGGGCGACCAGGTAAATCGAATGACATAGGCATCTCCCCTTTGTTCAAGACGCTCGGCAGTAAGTTGGATGCCATTCGCATTGACCATGAGAACCCCTTCCTTCCATCGCCGATTGTTGCCTATTAAACATAACCAATTCGATTCACCGGTTTGTAACATGGCCTGCTGAATTTCAGCACTTGGAGAGAGGGGCTCCAGACAAAACAGCTCTACTGTAGCGCCACTCTTTTTAGGAAAAAGCAGGCGAGCTCGCACTACCCGGGTGTTGTTGAACAGCAGCAGACTGTTTTTCGGTAGTAAATCGGGCAAGCGCTGAAAGTGTTCATCGGTGATTTTGCCATCGTTGTATACGAGCATACGGGAAGCATCTCGTTTTTCAAGAGGATGTTGCGCAATGCGTTCTTCGGGCAGGGCATAGTTAAAATCAGCTATGCGTAATTCACGTGGGTTCATGGGTAGTGTAAGCCCAAAAATACATAGTCGGTTTTGTAATTGGTGGAAAGAAGCGATAGTAAGCAGATTTAAGAGCCCAATTAGCTTTGACAAAAGCTGTCGTGAGCGCGGAATATTTTAGCTAATAAATCTATTCGCCATGCATAAGTTACATTATCACTATCGTGCCGACGTCCTTTTCGGTAAAAATGGGTCATGGAGTCACCGCACTTTGCGTACTTTTTTTGATCCACTCTCTGCCGAGTGGCGCGAAACAACCAGAGAGCGAAAGCTGGAGGTGCTCGAAAAATTGATTGAATCTACTTATCCTTTAGTCGACTGGCTTAAAGATTACGAACATTATTACCTGCACGAAAGTGTTGGTCGAGCCTATGTAGTCCAAGAAATCGATTCAGCTTTAGCTTATTATGCCGTTCATGCCACCGGTAAACTAGCGCAAGAAATTACTGCTTTAATTGAGTTGAGGCGGGGCGAATAATTTGTATTGATTGCCTATAGAATTCTCCTTTTACCAACCAAGAGAGTCCAAAAGCCCATAAACAAATGGTTTCCAGTTTGTAGATGATGGTCATTTCCTTTCTTTCGACGTCGGTGGTGGTTAATACTACATATAAACATGCGGCCAGGGCCAATAACATAATGCAGCCACAAAGAATGAAAATGCCTTTGCGGAATTTATTGGTTAAGGATAAGGTTGAAAATGCAGCACCTTTGGTAAATTTTGGAAATTCAATTAACGACATATAAGCGAAGACCAAGAGCATACTTGCTGCAGCTAATAAATGTATTTTGTCGATAGCATAAGCAGTTTCATTGCAGGGGAGTAAGGCTACACCCAAGGCAAAAAATCCTGCGAGCGTAGCCGCCCGATTGTCACTTTTTTCATAGCCCCTATAGCTGAGCAGAAAAAAAGACAGCGCAAACAAAATACCTACAAATAGGTCGGAGGGTAGACCATTAGCATAATAATAATCGCTGATGGATGGCTGAAAGTTTTGCGCATGATTTAACCAGGCATCGGCCAAAAAAACCAAAATAGGAAGCAGTATGCCACTAACGCCAATCAGATTTCGTAGCGCCAGATTTGAGATGAGTTGATCTTGTCCTTTACGGACTTGTGTTGATGTAGACATACAGGGTAATTTGCTTTCAGCAAGCTACCGAAATGATGATACACAGCAAAAAAAATCTCTTAACCATTAATCGCTTTCCACAGCATGTCTTTCAATTGCATCAGGTTGTAACCCGATACCGAGGAAATGAAGATGGAAGGCACGCCGGCCGGTACAGTCAATTTCATTTCTTCCATCAATTCCTCGTCGAGCATATCGGCTTTGGTGATGGCGAGCAGGCGTTGTTTGTGGATGAGCTCGGGATTAAACTGCTCCAGTTCGTTGAGCAGGATTTCATATTGCTCCTGTATGTCGTTGGTATCGGCGGGAATCATAAACAGCAGTACGCTGTTCCGCTCAATGTGGCGTAAAAAACGATGTCCGAGGCCGCGACCTTCGTGGGCACCTTCGATAATACCCGGTATATCGGCCATCACAAAAGAGCGGTAATCGCGATAGGGTACGATGCCCAGATTAGGCACCAGGGTGGTAAAGGGGTAGTCGGCAATTTCGGGTTTGGCGGCGGTGATGCTGGCGAGCAAGGTGCTTTTGCCGGCATTGGGGAAACCAACGAGGCCCACATCGGCCAGTAATTTGAGCTCGAGTATTTTCCACTCCTCCCTGCCGGGTTCACCGGGTTGGGCATAATGGGGCGTTTGGTTGGTGGGCGATTTGAAATGGTGGTTGCCCAAGCCGCCACGACCGCCATGTACGAGTATTTGTTCCTGGCCGTGTTCGGTGATTTCGAAGGCGATTTCGCCCGTTTCTGCATCTCTCGCCACGGTACCGATGGGTACTTCGAGTATTTCGTCTTTGCCCATGGCGCCGGTTTTGAGTCCCGACGAACCTCCTTGTCCATCTGCAGCAATGACGTGTTTGCGGAACTTCAGGTGAAGCAAGGTCCACAACTGGTTGTTGCCACGAAGTACGATGTTGCCCCCACGGGCACCATCGCCCCCATCGGGACCACCTTTGGCCGTGATTTTGTCGCGGTGGAAATGCATAAAACCGGCTCCGCCCTTACCGGAACGGCAGCAGATTTTAACATAGTCCACAAAATTACTCTCGGCCATGGGGTGTATTGCTTAACGGGTGGCAGCAATGGCGTCGCAGAGGGCGCCGAAAATGCTGTCGATGGCACCAATGCCATTTATTTCGGTGAGTTTGCCCTGAGCCGCATAATAGCCGGCTACGGGAGCTGTTTTGTTTTCGTATTCGTGTATACGTTTGCGAATCACTTCCTCATTGGCGTCATCCGGGCGACCAGACTCTGCGCCGCGCAATAACAAACGCTTGGTGAGTTCTTCTTCAGTTACCTTGAGCGACAACATACAGCTGATTTTTTCACTATGACCGGCCAAAAGCTTATCAAGAGCTTCTGCTTGGGCTATGGTACGCGGAAAACCATCGAAAATAAATCCGGCGGCCGATTTATTGGCGTTCAGCTTGCTGTCGATCATGCCGATGACTACTTCATCAGGCACCAAAATACCCTGATCCATCAATTTTTTGGCTTCGAGTCCGAGGGCGGTGCCGCCGGTGATTTCCGACCGGAGCAAATCGCCGGTGGAGAGGTGAACCAGCTTATATTGCTCAATCAGCTTTTGCGACTGAGTGCCTTTTCCCGCGCCTGGAGGGCCAAAAAGTACGATATTCAGCATAACGAATTGGTAATGAAAGCGCAAAAGTACGATAATTTGGCCAAAAACCGGCGGATAGCGCATTTGAAACACCGGACTTAATAGGAATCAGTTGGATTTGTTCTTCAGCATTGAATAATTGACTTTATGAAAAGCGTACACATGATTACCCAATTAACGCTGAGCATTAAAAGTGAGCTTATAGCCAAGGCGAAAGTTTACGCTAAAGCGAATGGGACAAGTGCATCCAAACTCGTTGAAGACTATTTTGAAACAATATGCCCATCAGTAACTGACACGGCCGATTTAGAATTATCCCCTTGACTTCGGACTTTGGTTGGAAGCGTGACTTTACCCACGGACAAATCTTACTAAAAAATCATCGCTGAATATCTTGGTGAGAAGCACGTATTAATTAGGTCGTTTCTATTCGGCAAAATTTCGATTTCCTGATTTCAAAATGACTCTTTTGCCGTTCGGATTCGGCAATAATCACCCTTCCGCCAACCGATACAAACAAGGCAAATTCCTACCCCGGCCATCGTAATCCAGGCCATAACCCAAAAAGAAAATCTCCGGCACTTCAAAGGCGATGTATTCAGGTTCGATGGCATGCTGCAGTGCATCCCGTTTGAGCAAAAAGGTGCACAATGAAACCGATGCCGGGTTGAGTGCTTCGATGGCCGGCAGCAGTTTAACCATGGTGTTGCCGGTATCTACGATGTCTTCCAATACAACCACATGGCGGTTTTTCAGACTTTCGCTTAGACCAATCAGACTGGTAACCGCGCCACTGCTTTGCATGCCGCTGTAACTGGCCAATTTCACGAAGCTGATTTCGCAGGGTATGGTCACCTTTTTCAGCAAATCGCTGGCAAACATAAACGAGCCATTCAGCACCGCCAGAAAAAGCGGATCCCGACCATCGAAATCGCGGTCGAGCTGCTCGCCAAGAACAGCGAGCCGGGCATCGATGGTGGCGACATCGAGAAAAGGCACAAAGGTTTTGCCGTGAACGTAAACGCGGGGTCTCATTCCGAAACGATGAGCTCCATGCCCAGTTTAATGTCGTTGCCTTCGAGCTTATTCAACTGCTTGAGTTTGTCGACACTGATGCCGTAACGTCTCGAAATGTTGAACATAGTATCGCCTTTAACCACCGTATGTTTTTTGGGGGTTACCTGAGCCGGCGTTTTGGCTTCCGGAACATCCTTGGCCACTGCTTCTTTGGGTTGGTCGGGGAAAACGACCTCTGTCCCGGGTTTTAAATCGGGTTTCGCTGCTTCGGGCAGGGCTGTTTCCGGTTTTTTGGTGGCAACAGCCGGACTGTCAACTTTAGGTGGAGCAGGCGTTACCGGTGCAGCTACATTCAGGCTTGTGCTGGCTTTATGTTGGCTTACCGGAATTTGAGGAGCAGGTTTTTTAACTACTACCGGTGCTTCCGGCTTCTGTAATGCAGCTGCTTTGCGGTCGCGTTCGGCAATCAATGCCTGCAATTCTTCGCTGCTGCGTACTTTCGGGCGGTCGGCACGTTTGTTTTTAAGCAGAGCGATTTCACCGGCAGCGAGCTCTTCACCAATACGCAATTGGTTTTTGCGCCGTAAAGCCACCATGCTGATGCCGTATTGCTGGGAGATGTCGCGCAGACTTTCAAATTCGCCCACCTCATGTTCAGCCACTTTCGCGCTTTTTTTCTTGGCGGCGAGATAAACCTTGTCGCCTGCTGAAAAGCGGATATCGGTTTCAATGTCGTTGTACTTCAATATCTGCCAGGGGTATACGCCCGCTCTTTCGGCTATGGCCAGCGGACTTTCGCCAGCTTTAGCGCAGATGGTTTTGATGCCGTTGTATTTGAAGATACCGGGTTTACAATCGTCGGTTTTAGGTTTGGCAGGCAACTGAGCAAAGGTGGTAACAGGTGGCTGTGGTACACCGGGTTGGTTGTTGCGCAGCAGTTCCAATTCGGCTACGGTAACCCGATCGAAAGCACTTAAACCCAGCTCTTCAATCTGTTTAATCAATAATGGCGCATAATTGGGGTTGGTCGCATAACCGGCAGCTTTGAGACCATGGGCCCAGCCGGCATAGTCGGTAATGTCGAGTTTGAATAAGTCGCCGTAGCGGGGACGGGACTTCAGAAAAGCGGCATGGTCGAGATAGCTGTCGAGTACCTGAGCATATTTGCGGAAACACTCGTTTTTTTCATCATCGTCCATGATGAAGGTGGGGCCGGTCCATTCTTTGTGGCATTTGATGCCGAAATGGTTGTTGGCTTCGGTGGCTAGCGGACTTTTACCTACGCCCGATTCCAATAAGCCCTGGGCCAGGGTAATGCTGGCGGGAACACCGGTACGGTGCATATTTTCAATGGCAAAATATTTATACTGCTCAACATAGGCCTTTTTTTCGGGCGTGGGTTGCGCGAACACAAGCGCTGGAAAGAGCAGCAAACAAAGGAGATTCCTGATCATCATTTTTATTTTTTTCGCATCAACATGAGGCCATCTCTCACCGAAAGCAGCAAATTTGTCACCCGATCATCGGCCTGCACCTTTTCATTAAAGGCATGTAATGCGGCGGTGTCTTTGTCGTGTTTGGTTTCGGCCACACGCCCGCTCCACAATACATTATCGGCTACGATGAAGCCGCCGGTCGGCACCCGATCGATGACGAGATCGAAATACCGGGCGTAATTCTGCTTGTCGGCGTCGATAAACACCAGTTCAAAAGTACCTTTTATGGTGGGTATAATGTCCACAGCGTTGCCGAAGTATTGCACAATACGGTCAGAAACGCCCGTAAGCCCATAATATTTTGAGGTAATGTCTTCGAGCTCGTTGTTGATGTCGATGGTGTGGAGCCGACCGTCCGGAGCTAAACCTTTGGCCAGACAAATGGCGGAATAACCGGTGAAGGTGCCTATCTCCAGGATTTGTTGCGGCTGCAACATACTACTGATGAGTTCAAGGAGTAGCCCTTGCTGGTGACCGCTCACCATCTGTGGTAGCTGGTGTTTGAGGTGGGTTTCGCGGTTCAGTGCGGCGAGCTGCGGGTCTTCGGGCGTGCTGTGGCTTTCGATGTAGCGGGTGAGTATGTCGGGGAAAAAGTCCATTAGTTTTTGGGGAGATATTGAAGTAGACTGAGTTGGGTAGGGTCGAATATTTCGCGGGCGATGTCCTGCAGTTCTTCGGCGGTAACAGCTTCGATGCGTTGAATAATTTCGCTGAGCGTATCGATGCGGCCGTAGTCGAAGAGGCTGTTGCCGAGGGCAAGCATGAGGTTGGTGCGGCTTTCTTCGGCCATCACGATGCGGGAAATAAATTGTTGTTTGGCCAGATGAAGCTGCATTTTGCCGAGTTTGTAGTCGCGCAAACGGCTGAGTTCTTTTTTGACCAATCGCAGTACCCGCGCGGTGTATTCCGGGTCGCAGCTGAAGTACACATACCACAAGCCGGTATCGGAATAGGGGGTGTAGTTCGATTCGATATTATACACCAAACCGTTGCGCTCGCGTATGCTGAGGTTGAGGCGGGAGTTCATGCCGTCGCCGCCCAGCAAATTATTGAGTAACAGCATGCCGGCCCTTTTCAGGTCGTTGGCGGGATAGGCCTGGTTGCCCAGCGCCACATAAGCCTGGGTGGCATTTTTTTCCTGGCTGAGTACAAAGGGCTTGTAAACGTATTGAGCTGTGCGTAGCGGTGGCACAGACTGGCGAGGGTATTTTTCGAGTACGGGCTGTACTTTACGGAGCAACTGTTTCCAACTTAAAGGTCCTACATAACTGAAGGCTACATTGCTGGCGCCATACAGTCGCTCGCGGAAAGCGATGACCTTCTCCCGGTTAAAACTGTTCACCGACTCAACGGTGCCGAGTATAGGATGGGACAGCGGTTGAGTGCCAAAAAGAGCAGCTTCAAAATCGTCGAGCAGACTTTCATCGTGATAGTCCTGGTACTGCTTGATTTCGTCGATGACGACCTGCTTTTCTTTCTCCAACTCCTTTTCCGGGAAATTGGCATTGAATAATATGTCGCACATGAGCTCAAAAGCCCGACCGAACCAGGGGTTGCGAAAAGCCGCATGTACGCAGGTGCGTTCTTTAGTGGTATAGGCGTTGAGGTCGCCACCCACCACATCTAATCGGGAAAGGATGTGAAAAGACCGGCGTTTGGGCGTGCCCTTGAACATCATATGTTCCAGAAAATGCGCCATGCCGGCTTCTTCGGGCCGCTCGTCGCGGGTACCCGCATTCACAATAAAGCCGCAATGCGAAATTTCACTGCCCTGAATTTGTTTGTAAATGATGTGCAGCCCGTTGCTAAGGGTGAGTTGCTGGTGGTCGGTCATCGCCCCAAAGATAAGTCGATAAACTATAGTTCGTGCGAATACAACTGCTGTGAGCTGTATTGGTTCCGTTGGCCATTAAGCTTGGTGTCTTTCTCTCTCGTACTCAGAAAAAATGTGTAATTTGGTTTTTACAAACCCCCGTTAAGCCCAATGGATTGCCTGATTGTCGATGATGACATACTCGCCCGCAAAGTGCTCAAACGATTTATTGAGCAAACCGACTTCCTGACTTCCAGCAAAGAATGCGGCAGTGCCATCGAAGCCAATAAATACCTGATGAGCAACAGCACCGACCTGCTTTTTTTGGACGTAGAAATGCCCGGTATGACCGGCCTGGAGCTCATCAGCATACTGCGCGACAAACCTCAGATCATCCTCGTTTCCAGCAAAAAAGAATATGCGGTAGATGCATTCGACAACGATGCTATCGATTATCTGGTCAAACCGGTGACTTATGCCCGTTTTCTGAAGGCTTGCCAGAAAGCCTATCAATTGCAGGAGGAGCAAAAGCTCAAACCCAATGGCGGCAAGCCCAAAGAGCTGCAATACATTTTTTTGAAAGTGGATGCCAGTTGGTTAAAACTTCAACTAAGCGATGTGCTGTATGTGCAAGCCCTGGCCGATTATGTCTGTATTTTCGCCAAAGCCGGTAACGACATCAAACGTTACGTCATTCATTCGACCATGAAAGCGGTGGAGAAGAAATTGATAGGGGAAAATTTTGTGCGTGTACATCGCTCGTACATCGTGAACATCCACAATGTATCTTCCTTCAGCAGCGATACTTTATTTATAGCCAATACCCAGGTGCCGGTGGGGGTAACTTACAAAAACACCGTAGCACAGTTGACGGGGAAGATGTAGCTTACATCAGCATAATGCTGGCTACACCTGTTAAAATCAATAGTTTTAAGCCGGTATTGATGTGTGTAAACTGACTTGGTTTTACCGCCCGCTGTATGCGATAAGCGGTGTAAGTCAGCATAAGCGCACAAAATCCGAAATACCACAATAAACCTTCGAGTGGCATAGCGATATACAGCAGCCAAAACGGAAGGATGCTGCTAAGTACCAGTGTATAGAGCAGCTTTTTGGTCTTTTTTATGCCATAAACCACCGGAAAAGTCTGGTAACCATATATCAGGTCGCCCTTCATGGCTTCCAGATCTTTCACGATTTCCCGTATCAGCGTGATGAGCATGATGAAGATGGCATAAACCAGGATGACCTGATTTACGAAGCCGTAATACACACAAACGGCAAAAAAGGCAGCAACAGTGAGGGAAGCCGCAGCAAAATTGCCTAATAGTGGCTTCTTTTTGAGCTTGTGGGAATAAAACCAGAGCCCGAAAGCAAAAAGTCCGTTGAACAAAAACAGCTCCTTTTGAATCAAAAGGCTTAACATTAATGCGAGGCCATTCACTATCAAATAGCCTCGAATAGCGAATACTTTGGTCAGTACCCGACCTACAATCACTTCCTGCGGCCGGTTGGCGAGGTCTTTCTCTACATCATAAAAAGCATTGATGATGTAGCCTCCGGCGATGATGAGCCCCGTGGAGCTTACTACCAGGAATAAACGCCAGTCGAGTAATATATGGTACCAAATGGCATCATGATGCAGGATGAAATAAGCCGCGAGATATTGGGCTATGGCCACCACCAGCAGGTTATACCAGCGCACCAGGGATAAAAACACCAAAAAACGAATGAGACTGCGCCTTTGCGTTTCGGAAAAAATATGCAGGGTTTTAGCCACGAATCAGAAGCGATAAATCACTTCGAGTTCGTAATCCTTCAGCAAACTTTTGGCTTTTTCGTAATCCTGGGTGAAGCCCAAAATGTAGCCTCCGCCACCCGAACCGCATAATTTGAGGTAATAGGCGCGGGTATCGATGCCCTGCTTCCATAAAGCATGGAACAAATCGGGTATCATGGGTTTGAAGTTGTCGAGGGCCAGCTGAGAAAGTTTGCGCAGATTGCGGAAAAGCGGCTTCACATCTCCCTTCACAAAAGCTTTGATACACTCGTCGTTGTATTTCACAAACTCGTTGCGTATCATCGACCGGAAGCCTTCGTGTTTGAGGCGCTCCAGGAAGAGGTTCACTAGCGGTTGGGTTTCGCCGGGTTTGCCGGTATTCAGCAAAAAGATGGCGCCGGCACCTTCGAGCTGCTCGGCAGGCAGGTTCACCTTGCCCAAATCGGTTTTGCTGTTGATGAGAATCGGAATCTTCAGATAACAAATCAGCGGATCCATGCCGGAGGAACGGCCGTGGAAATAGGCCTCTAGCTGACCCAAAATGCCCTTCAGCTTGACGATATCACCTGGCGCCAGGTTGTCGCCACTGTCGATTTTTTCGAGGGCATAACGAGCGTAAGTCGCTGCCACCAAAGCGCCTGAGCTGCCCACACCAAATCCCTGGGGGATGCTGGAGTCGAAAAACATGCCGTTGTTGATGTCGGCTTCGAAAGCATTGAGATTAAGCGGGGTAGGCAAAGTGCCTTCCTTTTCCTGTCCACGCAAAAAGTTGAGGTAATTGCGCAGATGACCGTTCGATTTCCGGGCTTTATCGCTCTCCGGCGATTCGAAAGAAAAGGTGGCTTTATAATGACTGTAGGGAATACTCAAGCCCATAGCATCTTCGATGATGCCATATTCTCCGAAGAGCAGAATTTTGGCGTAGTAGAGCGATTCCTTTATCATACTCAGTGGCTGATGATCTGTGGACCGAAGCCAATTTCATCGCAAATGTAACCCTTTTCCGAACAGTGCACAAGCAAGTCGCTGTCGATGAAGTTTTTAACAGCTTCGTGGTCGGCACCGAAGTAGATGAGATGCACATTAGCTCCGGCGTCTAAAGTAAAATAAACGGGGAGGCCTGTTTGTTTGCGAAAGGCCCATATTTTTTCGATAACCGCCACCGATTCAGGCTTAAAGAGCAGAAAATAGGGCTGCGAAGTCATCATGAGCGCATGCAGCATCAGTGCTTCCCGCTCTACCAGCTCGCCAAAAGTCTGCACATCGCCGCTGGCGAGCAGGGGCAAAAGGACGGAGATATTTTGGTTGGCCACCTCAAAACGTTTGGTGGCAAAAGGATTGTTGTGCATCAGGCCGTGGCCAACGGTGCTGCTCACCGACTTCTCCCCGGCATGTACCAGCAAAACCGCATCGCGCAGTGTATGGAAAACAGGGTGGACGTTGGTGGTATATGGACTGCCAAATAAATCGGACGAACCCGCCAGTTCCGGGTGTGCGCCCCAGCTGACCAAGCCGCCATAGACCGAGCGACAGGCACTGCCCGAGCCAATCCGGCTCAAAAACGACGCTTTTTGCAAAAAATCGGCCCCATCTCCTGCTTTTCCGGTGATTTGCGCTTCCATGCTGCATAAATTGAGCGCCAACGCACTCATGCCCGAAGCCGAAGAAGCTATGCCGCTGGAGTGCGGGAAACTGTTCGAAGTATAGATTTGCAGGTCGAAATCGGTCAAAAAAGGCAGGTATTCACCGATAGCTGTCAGAAATTTGCTGACTTTCTCCTCGAATTTGGGAGTACGTTGGCCATCGAGATAAAGGGCCAGTTCGGCGGTGTTTCCCTTTCGGGGCGACCAGCGCAATTCGGTATCGGTAGCGCAATTTTTCAGCGTAAAACTCAGCGATGGGTTGGCCGGAATCTGAAAGCCGGTTTTCCCCCAGTATTTCACGAGGGCAATATTGGATGGGCTTTGCCAGCGTTGCTGACCTGCTTTTTTCTCCCAGCTTTTATAATCTGCGACGAATTTCATGCAAAAAGTTGATCGTAATGTAAAACCGTGGTGTAGCCATTTTCAGCCAGCCAGGCATCGGCTGCTTTTTCGTCGGCCGCGGTGGCCAGCACAAAATCACCACCCCAGGCGCCCAGCGATTTTACCGCGCCCGGATAAGTGGCAAAACGTGTAGTTGCCACAGCTTTGCGTTGCAATACGGTGCTCAGTATGTTTTCATGCTCCTGAATGAGGGCCGCAAATTCGTCGAGCTGGCTGCTGTTTACCAGGGCTTCGCTGATGGCTGTGATGCGGTTGATTTGCTCCTGACTGGGCTTTGGCCGGCTTTTGTAGTGCCGTACTTCGTCGCTCGAAATCTGTTTTTCGCCGAGATAAACAAAACGTAATTGTCGGGCAAATGGCGGTTTGAAAGTGATGGCCTCGACCTGGCGTTTGCCATCGATACGTTGGTAAAAGATGGGTTTTTGCTGCAATGCACAGGCCACATCATAACCGCTGCCGGTGAGGCTGGTATCGAATAAGGCAAAAGGATCGATGCCCGCCCATTGAGCGATGAGAGCGACCAAAGTGGAGCTGCTGCCCAGTCCCCAGCTGCGTTCGAAATGCAGTTGCGTTGTAATGCGTATGCCTCCTTGTTTGAGGAAACCCGGGGCCAGCACCTTGGCGTTACGCAACATTTTTTGCAAACTTTGCGCCTTACGCACATCGTCGCTGCTGATCATATCCAGTGTGTCGGGCGTAAAATAGGCTTCGAGCCAGATTTTGCCGTGGCAATCCAACGCCTGCCAACGGATGCTGTGGCCTTCGTATTCCTGCACATGTAAGGATTGTCCCATGCTGGTGGGCAAAGCGAGGGCTTTGGCACCATCCATAACGAGGTATTCTCCGCTGAGGAGGAGTTTGCCGTGGGCGAAGTAGGGCGACATCTGTTTTTTATACGCCGGCAGCACCCGGTTTAGGTGTGACGACGTTGGTTTTTACACCACGCAATTTATTTAAATATTCGCCAACCGATTGGTGGGAGATGACTTTATCGCTGAAATAAACTTTGGCCCGCTCTTTTTCATCGTCGGTAGCCAGGTATTGGTTGAGGATGTTGAGCAGGTGCATTTTCATGTGGCCTTTCTGTATGCCGGTGGTGACCAGCGACTTCACAGCTGCAAAATTCTGCGCCAAACCTACGGCTGCGGTGATTTGCATGAGCTCTTCGGCATTGGGGTTGCCCAACAGTTCGTGCGAAAATTTGACCATGGGGTGGAGACCGGTAAGCCCGCCTACCGTGCCCAATGCCAAAGGAATATCCAGCCAAAAGCGGAAGATGCCGTTGCTGACATCTACCCGGGTTAACGAGCGGTACTGACCATCGCGGGCAGCATAAGTATGTGCACAGGCTTCCACGGCGCGGAAATCGTTGCCGGTTGCCAAAACCACCGAGTCGATGCCATTCATGATGCCCTTATTGTGGGTAGTAGCCCGGTAAGGTTCGATGGTGGCGATGCGGATGGCGCGGGTGAATTTTTCGATAAACTCTTCGTTGGTATAATCGTCGCCATCGGCCAGTTGGTCCACCGGGCAGCTCACTTCACATCGCACCAGACATTCGGGCGTATAGTTGCTTAAGATGCACATGACGATAGTCACTTCCCGCTCTTCAGGTGTAAAACGGGCATCGGTAGCCAGTTCGTGGCGGAGTATGCGTGCGAATTCTTCGAGATTGGAGTTGATGAAGTTGGCCCCCATGGCATCCATGGTCTCGAAAGTGGCGTGGAGCTGGTAGTAGCCCGGTTCGTCGAGGGTTTTGTCGCGCAGTTGTATGTCGACTATCCCTCCGCCCCGGGCCCGCATATTGGCCGTAAGCGCTTCGGTGCCGGCGATCAGTTTGGCTTCCAATTCGGGCATGAAGGCGCGGAGTTTATCGCCATCGCCCTGCCAGATGAAGTGCACCTGACCGATTTTTTTGGTAGAGAGCACGGTAGTTTTGAAGCCACCACGGGTGAGCCAGAAAGCTGCACTTTTGCTCGCCGCCGCCACCACGCTCGACTCTTCGATGACCATGGGCACGGCATACAAACGGCCGTTGATCAAAAAGTTCGGCGACACCCCATAGGGCATATAGAAGTTGGTGAGCGTATTTTCGATGAATTCGTCGTGCTGTTTCTGCACGGTAGCATCGGCATGCCAGTAGCCCGACAGCGTTTCGTAAGCCGCTTCCGGGTCGTTAAAAAATTGGGCTGCAATCCACTCGATTTTCCCTTCTTTCGAGAGTTTGCTGAATCCTTTGATGGGCTGCATAATAAAAAAACTTAGTGCAAAGGTAGTTAAAAGCCGTGGATGAACTTGTTATCGCGCGTTTGAGCTACGCTTAACCGTTCGTTCCGGGATATATAACTGTTTGTATGGGGAATTGTTTTATATGAGCTAATGCATACTATTTCATCAGCCAAGGTAAAAGACGAACAATCAAAGTGAATATTTAGGGCATCAAGGATATTGAAAGAGTATATATTTTGTAATTACCCCTTTTCTATAATGGATAAACAAAAAGTGTAATCCTGGATTAAAAGAGTATACCTGAATTAATTTCCTCGCAAATTCGTCCTCATAGCTATATGAAACTGTTCCTAACTGTTTAAATAGCTCGACTGGTTTTGTTGCTTGAAAGCGAACAAATCACCCACACGTCTTATGAAGTAGATATGAGTAGTTTGGTAACGCACGACTCGGAGAAATTGGCATTGTACCAACCTATTTTGAAAGCATATAAGGCATGATTGAGGAAGGCAACATCCTGTATTTTGATTCTTTCCATTCTAATCCCTCGCATATCTTTCAATCGCAGAGAGTTAGTCATTTATTGATATGGTCTCAGCATTAATATACTTCTAATTCTCCCAAGGTTGTGAGATTGAAGTACATTAATTGGTGAAGATAAATTTCTTAAATCAGTCAACACAATTTGACTATTTGGATTATCCGCGTCATCGTTCATAATTATTATAGCATAATTGTTATACACATTAATACGATGTGGCCTTGAGAATTGGGGCAGTCCAGCCCGGAGGTCAACAATTGTATCGATGGACGCAGTATTTAAATTTATTTTGGCCATTTTACCTTGGCGGTAGATAGCATAAAGGAGCGTATCCCTCATACTATAATGGGTGACTCCAAGTAAAGTTTGAGTTATGTCATTTCCGACTTTTTCAAAAATCACCGTATTTCCATTATTAGTTAGCTTAAATATTTTAATTGTAGTACTATCTATTTCAGGATTTCTGCCGACCCGATCCGTTTGACTTAAAACAACATTCAAACCACTAACCGAAAATTGGCTTCCCCGATCAACTGAAACTGAACCCATTATTGTTCCCAATAGTGTATTTATTGCGTAGAGCTTGGCATTGGAACTATTACCTTTTAAATTGTCCACAAACAAAGCGTACAACACTTCTCCGGAACACTGGAGTCCAATACACCCCCAATTACTTGGTATGGTGCTGTTGAAATCTTTATCTATCTTACCTTGATCATTCAATTTAATAATTTGATTGCTGGCACTGGAATATACAAAAATACGATCACCATCACTCGTTAAGCCGGATGGAACATATGGTAAATTATCTGATGGAATTTTATTCTGCGTATTTAACAAATCGACAATTACTATTTGAGTACTTATGTAATTAGGAATGTATGCAATTTTTCTGGCAGAAATCCTTGTGGAAAACTTAATGCCAGGTAAATTTTTGATCTGCGGACTAAAATTAAAACTGATATTTGAATCCCTTGTTATACCAACAAAAGAAGCCAAAGTTGCTATATTATCTCCATTTTGCATCACATTCGCTGTACTAATAAAAAATGAAAGCGTTGTTGAATCAGAAAGAGCCGTTTGACCTTTGCTCCAAAAGCTTACCAATGAAAGTGTGAACAATAAATGAAAGCAAACTAGAAGTCTAATTTTATTCATGGTTAATTTGGTTTATATGGTCTTAATATAGCTCTTAAACTACATCAATGCAAATAAACTTTCACCTCTCAGCCTAATATCTCGATTTTCACATTGTTTTGCAGGTAGTGGCGAGGGAGAGGCTCTTGTAATCGGCATGTACAATATAGGCTTTGTGTGCGCGATCGACCATAATGGCAATTTGAAGCTTTTTGTAAAGCTCACCCATAGATGGCTTCAGAGCATAGAGTGGGGTGCGTCCGGTATGGGTAATATCGTCTTCCACCACAATGCAGCATCTTGCCAGGCAGCAGGGTCGAGGCTCGTGGTGATATCGTCGTGCTCCGGATAGGTCTTGTTCATGCGGATGTAAGTAACCTATACAGTTATAGGGCTGATCTGCCTGAGTTCTTCCGCTAACAGTTCGACCAAATGGTAGCCCCTGTTTTTTACGCCTGAAAGCAGAAGACGCTGTTCATCGAAATTGGCTTCCCATATCTGGTAGGCCAGCCATATTAGCGAAGGATGCTCTTATCAGGAACTATTAGCTAGCCTTTCACGCTTTGTTTGCTGGAGAAAAATTACCGTCCCATCCTCGGCACCTCAATCATCCGTTTCATCGTTTCAAACAATGCCTGATAAAAGGACTCGGCTTTAGCATAAAGATGGTATACTTCGAGTTCCTTTTTGCGTTGTTGACCCAACACTTCTTCGAGTATTTTTTTGAAGGCCAAATCGTGGTTTTGAGCGTCATTGTTATCGGCAATTTAGGTTTTGGAATCGGGGTGAGCTTGGATGTGCTTGCTGATGGAAATGAATTTCACCCGCTGGTCTTTAGGCGTAGCATCCCAGCTATGGAACCACCTTTCATTGAACGATTTGATGATTTCATCTAAGGGGTCCTTTTCTTCTTCGGCCTTGTGCGCCGAGCATGGATTGGGATTTTGAGGGTCTAATTCGGTGGCTGAATCGTCGATCTCAATGGCGAATTTGAGCTTGGTGCGCTCGATGACTGGGCCTTAGGGTAAAACCCAAGGCTTCGGCAAGCTCAGCCTGGCTAAAGCAAGCCACACACCGTTATAACGGTATAACCGCCTGCCAGCCCATCTCGACTGCATCCTTTGGCCCACCCTTCGGCGCGTGTCCCGAGATCTTCGGGAAGCTCACTGCTGCTCAAGCCGCGCTCGATGCCCGGACATGGGTAAAAACCCAGGGCATCGGCAAACTCAGCCCGGTTTAGGTTGAGCCTGTCGAAACTGTTTAAATAAAAGCCCCGGTCATCGAGCCAAGTCGGAGCCCCGCCGACGACTTGAGCCGAGATGAAAAGCAGGAGGAATACTACATTTCCCGCAGGGTATTTCGACTAAAAAATTGCTCGGACCTAATGATATCCAGGTTTACATAATCCACACTCCCAACTTTGAACTTTATAACCGGTTAACCTTATAACAGCCGATAGGCTCATCGAGCCAAGTCGGAGCCCCGCCGACGACTTGAGCCGAGATGAAAGGCACAGAGGAATACTACATTTTCTCACGGCGAACAACGGCCGAATTTTCGACCTGCCTAACGAAAGCCAAGGCTACACAATCCACTCCCCCAACTTTGAACCTTGAACCTACCAACCTGATAACCGCCTGCCAGCCCATCTCGACTGCATCCTTTGGCCCACCATTCGGCGCGTGTCCCGAGATCTTCGGGAAGCTCACTGCTGCTCAAGCCGCGCTCGATGCCCGGACATGGGTAAAAACCCAGGGCATCGGCAAACTCAGCCCGGTTTAGGTTGAGCCTGTCGAAACTGTTTAAATAAAAGCCCCGGTCATCGAGCCAAGTTGGAGCCCCGCCGACGACTTGAGCCGAGATGAAAGGCACAGAGGAATACTACATTTTCTCACGGCGAACAACGGCCGAATTTTCGACCTTCCAAACGATAGCCAAAGCTACACAATCCTGTATACCAATCTTAAACCATGAACCTGCTAACTTTATAAGCCCGAAAATCCCAATTTTGAATTTGCAATCCCGTATGAACGGGATTCCGCTAACGCGTAATTTTGAATTAACCATGTCAAGCCACCACATCGTCCGCGACAAACAAGAACCTGCCCTCATTGTGGCCAATGGCGCCGCTTGCAGTGAAGAGTTACTGGGGCAGTTGTTGGAATGGAGCCCTTTTGTGCTGGCCTTGGATGGGGCCATCGACCGCCTGGTATTGCGGGGCATTAAGGTAGATGCGGTTTTGGGCGATTTTGATTCAACCGACCGGCTCGAGCAGCATGCCGCTACCCAACAGCCGCTGTTGGTGCTGCACCGGCCCGATCAGGAAAAAACCGACCTGGAAAAGGGCATCGATTATTTGCTGGAAGAAGGGCACACTTCCGCGAACATCGTCTGGGCCACTGGTCTGCGCTTTGACCATACTTACGCCAATTTCAGCAATCTGGTAAAATATGCCGGGCGCATTCAACTCAGCCTCATCGACGACCACAGCCGCGTTTACCAACTCCCTCCACATTTCCGGAAATGGTATGCGGCAGGTACCATTTTGTCGCTGATGCCGGTGGGTCGGGTGGAAGGCATACATACCAGTAATTTATTGTATCCCTTGGCCAATGATTGGCTTGAAATCGGCAACCGCATTGGGACCAGCAACCAGGTAGTGGAGGACGGTTGGGTAGAGATCAGTCACAGCAGCGGGGCTTTGTTGTTGGGTGAATTGATGGGTTAGGCTGTTTGCATGTCAAGCCGGTGAGATGCGAATACGGTTAGACGGGGATTTGGGGTTTTCTGCTCGGCGGGCGGTTAAACGAGTATTTAGTGCATTGCCTCGGTGAGCGGTTAAAGACCAGTTTAGCCAAGTCGAAGGCAGCGGTTCCATTCAAATCATAAACCTTGAACAGCCCAAGCCGTACAAATCCTCTGTTTAGCCAAGGAAACGCGTGAATCTCGCCCCTACGGGGTTTAGAAGTGGGTGAAATCGAATTTTCCAGGACTATTTCACCCCTGTGGAATGCATTTGAGGAACAGTCAAGGCGTTGCCCACGCATTCAACTTTATAGCTATCTCAACTGTCCAGGCATTGCACGGCCTATATATCATCCCACTGAAGTTCGTTAGCGGAACAACAGGACGATATCTGATTCGCCTGCCCAATTCTCCCGTCATGGCAAGCTCCGTCGAGCCGCCATTTAACCGATTGCCTAACAAAAGTCCGTTTAACCTACAGCTGAGCCAATGTCCCAAAAATCCCGCAACCGGCAAACAAATTCACTGGTTTTAAGCTTTTAATGCTGCAGATTTTCAGCTAAATTGAAAGCTGAAATTAACCGCATTACAGCGAGTATACTGTGTTGGAAATGCGCGATAAGACTAAAAAAACAAATAAATTAAAAATAGCACATGGAAAACAACCCGCATCATCATCCCGATCAAATGAAAGGCGAAGGCAAATGTCCCTTTACCGGAGGCCTGCACAAACAAGGCGCAGGCGCAGGCCCTGCCAATCGCGATTGGTGGCCCAACCAGCTGAAGCTGAATATTCTTCGCCAGAATTCGGCATTATCCAACCCTATGGGCGAAGATTTTAACTATGCCGAAGCCTTCAAAACACTTGATTTGAAAGCCGTGAAAAAGGATATTGTCGACTTGATGACCCAGTCGCAGGATTGGTGGCCTGCCGATTACGGGCATTATGGCCCCTTTTTCATCCGCATGGCCTGGCACAGTGCCGGCACTTACCGCATTTCCGACGGTCGTGGTGGCGGTGGTTCGGGTACCCAGCGTTTTGCCCCGCTCAACAGCTGGCCCGACAACGGCAATCTCGACAAAGCCCGGCTGCTCCTGTGGCCTATCAAACAAAAATATGGTCGCAGTTTATCCTGGGCCGATTTGATGATACTCGCCGGTAACTGCGCCCTCGAATCGATGGGCTTCCAAACCTTTGGTTTCGGCGGTGGCCGCGAAGATGTATGGGAGCCGGAAGAAGATATTTACTGGGGCCCGGAACAAAAATGGCTCGACGACAAACGCTACAGCGGAGACAGAGAGCTCGAAAGCCCTTTGGCAGCTGTACAGATGGGGCTCATCTACGTCAATCCCGAAGGCCCTAACGGCAATCCCGATCCGCTCGCATCGGCCCGCGACATTCGGGAAACTTTTGGCCGCATGGCCATGAATGATGAAGAAACCGTAGCCCTGGTGGCCGGGGGTCACACCTTTGGCAAGGCCCATGGTGCTGCCGATCCCGGCAAATACGTTGGTCCGGAACCGGCTGCTGCGGGTATCGAAGCACAAGGACAGGGTTGGATCAATAGTTATGGCAGCGGTCGGGGTGGCGATACCATCACGAGTGGCATCGAAGGAGCCTGGACTACCACGCCTACAAAGTGGAGCAACAATTATTTCGAAACACTTTTTGGTTATGAGTGGGAGCTGACCAAAAGTCCGGCAGGGGCCCAACAGTGGCGTCCGAAAGGAGGTGCCGGCGCAGCTACGGTGCCGGATGCCCATGACCCGGCGAAAAAACATGCACCCATGATGACCACAGCTGACCTGGCGCTTCGTTTTGATCCGGCTTATGAAAAAATCTCCCGTTACTTTTACGCCAATCCCGACGCCTTTGCTGATGCCTTTGCCCGTGCCTGGTTCAAACTCACCCACCGCGATATGGGCCCTATTGCCCGATATCTTGGCCCAGAAGTGCCCCGAGAAGAGCTCATCTGGCAGGATCCCGTTCCGACCGTTAATCACCCCCTCATCGATAGTCAGGATATAGCGGCACTAAAGTCAAAGTTGCTCGCTTCCGGCTTGTCGGTATCGGCATTGGTGGCCACCGCCTGGGCTTCGGCAGCCACCTTTAGGGGTTCAGATAAACGCGGAGGCGCCAATGGTGCTCGTATTCGTTTGTCGCCACAGCTATATTGGAAAGCCAACAACCCAGCCCGATTGCGTCATGTGTTGGAAGTGCTTGAAGGTATACAACAACAATTCAACAGCAGTCAAAATAAGGGAAAACAGGTTTCACTGGCCGATTTAATCGTCCTGGGGGGTTGTGCTGCCATTGAATCTGCTGCCAAAGCAGCCGGCAAAAATATCAGCGTACCTTTTGTACCCGGCCGTACCGATGCCAGTCAGGCACAAACCGATGTAGAATCCTTCGCGGTGCTGGAACCCATAGCCGATGGTTTCCGGAATTACAAAAAAGACAAACACCCGGTTGCTGCCGAGCAGATGCTGATCGATAAAGCGCAATTACTCACCCTCACTGCTCCTGAAATGACTGTTTTGGTAGGTGGTTTACGGGTCCTCAACGCCAATTACGATGAATCGAAACTCGGTGTATTTACACATCGGCCCGAGGTGTTGAGCAACGACTTTTTTGTCAACTTGCTCGACTTGAGTACCAGCTGGAAGGCGATAGATGAGAAACAGGAAATATTCGAAGGCCGCGACCGTACAACCGGCGCAGTAAAATGGACCGGGAGCCGGGTCGATCTCATCTTTGGCTCCAATTCCGAACTTCGTGCCTTGGCCGAAGTATACGGCTGTGCCGATGGTGCCGATAAATTCGTGAGCGATTTTGTAGCTGCCTGGCATAAGGTCATGATGCTGGATCGTTTTGAATTAGCATAACCGAATAAAATAAAACAGAGAAGGGCTGGAAACAGCCCTTTTTTTATGCCTGTGAAGATTGGTTTAATGTGAGGACATAGAATTGTGAGTTGTTCCTAAAAAAATAGTCCCGTTTACTTTGAAATGCAAAGCACAAATTTGTAGCTTTGAATCTCAAAGTACTTTTATCAATTCATCTAAACTTAAAAAAATGACTGTTCAATCCAACAAACGCCTCCTAAGCATCGTCAGTGGCATAGCTGTATTGCTCCTGATCCCATTCGTTGCCATGCAATTCACCACAGAAGTAAACTGGTCGCCTTTTGACTTTGTGATTGCAGCTATCTTGTTATTCGGCACCGGCTTACTTTGCGAATTGGTGATGCGCCGTGTTCCAACCCAAAAGTCACGGCTTGTGCTTTGCGGTTTACTGCTCTTCGTGCTGGCATTGGTCTGGGCCGAACTGGCAGTTGGTGTTTTCGGGACGCCTTTTGCAGGTAGTTGAGTGCCCTTCCGTGGAAATCCCGGGCAACAGCAGACTTTGGGCAATGGCCAATTTATTTCACGGCAATCAGCCGTCGTGCGAACTTACGACAACTTGTTTATTCCCACAGATGCGGTAGCCACTTGCATCTTGCGGTGCTGTCCAAACGCTACGCTGACCACGCTGTGCCTAGTTGTGGACAGCGCAGCGAGTAGACTTTTTCGCTCAGCGAAAAAAGCGGTCAGTGCAGCGGAAAACCGGGTGAAAATCAACAAGAACCACGATGCCTTCCGTTTAGACAAACAACAAAATGGCCCTGGACTTCTAACAGCTCAACAATGCCAGAAAAGTCAACCGCTAAGACAAAAACCCGCTAAAAACCAAAGTCAACGGAGTCTTTCTAAAACACCTTTACGTTTAATTAGATTTTTGTAATCCCATTGAATGTCGACGGCTTTGGCCAACCAGTTTTTCAGCAAAACTTCGTCGATTTCATCCACGGTTTGGTAAAAACACGAGGCGTCTTTAAACTTCTTACCGCGTACCGTTAGTCCGGCTTCATCAAAATCGGCACCGCTCCAGAACATCAGGCGGATGCCGGCTTTTTGTTTGCTATAACCTACAATGGGATTATCGGCTATAAACCAAACCGGATGGGCATGCCAAACCTTGCCTTCCGCTTGGGGCAGATAGGTGGAGATTAGGTGGCATAAACGGTCGCATATGGCCTGGTCGGTAGCCTGGAGTGTAAGGTGGTAACTATGTATTTGGGTTTGCATGACTTAGTTTGATTTGAACTGTAAACCGTTTTCCTGGAGTATTAGCCGCAATAGGGGTAACGATGCCTTACCCATACCATGAAGCCGGAGTAATTCCTTTTCAGTTTTTAATGCCAGCTTTTCGACGCTTGTAATTCCCTCGTTTTCCAGTGCACGACGGGCAGGCGCTACCAATCGACTCAAAAACAGATCCGTCGATTTGCCTGAAGCATCACAAATCGGGCAAACAGGGCAATCGCTGCTTTTGTAAAATAGATGTCCGGCAGCACAAATCTTTTTGGTTTTCATGAGCTTATGCATGTGTTTTTCAAATATAGGGAGCTGCCTTGAAAATTGAAGCGGCCTAAGGTCAAGGCAGATTTTGTCAGACGGCAGGCTGTTGACTCCCCAGATAGCTGCAGCTACGGGAGTGGGCTGATGCAGCTTCATCATGACAATAGACTTGCCTTCCAGAAAAAACCGGCCATGAACGATCGGCCATCTACTGCCTACCTCTGCTAAATAAAAGTCCGGCCGACCTACCCAAACCAGTGCTCCGAAATAATTCCCGGTTAAGCGGCTCCCTAAATCGCCAGCGCAGCTTCCAGGGCAGTCAGAAACTCGTCTACCCGGGCATCTGTCACATGATCCATCACCACAATTTTATACCAGCTCGCATGGTCGTGCACATCGGGCACCAGCATAAAGGCATCGGCCAGTTCAACAGGCAGTGCCGAGGCTTGGATGGTAATCAGGTTCATTGCAGGATTGCGGTAATAGGTTATTTCGTGCAAATCCAAAGTGGCACAAATGCGATTTGTTCGGTCGAGCAAAGTCTGAATTTTCTGCTCCCAGCCAATGCGGCCATATTGTTGCAAAATCATCCAGGCGGCTACCAGATTGGCCCCCGAACGACTGCCACACAAGGTGCTGTCGCCGCCCTGCACATAACTTGCATGGTCGGTATGAGTATAGTTCATCCAGCCTTTACGCGCCAGAAAAATGCCCGTACCATAAGGTGCCTGCAGCATTTTGTGGGCATCGATAGTAATAGAGCCTACTTCGGGATTGTGAAAGGTAAGCGCATTGCCCGGTGAACTGAAAGGATACACAAAACCACCAAAAGCCCCGTCCACATGTACTTTGTATGGCATGCCCGAACTTTTGAGCAAGGGAATGAGGCGGTCAATATCATCTACCGAACCAAACATGGTGGTGCCCATATTGAAGATAGCGATGATATGGCGCACCCCTTCGGCCTGGGCCAAACGTATGGCATTGGCATAACTTTCGGTGGTCATTTGCCGCGTTTCGGCATCTACTGCTACCTGAATGGGCGTTATCTGCAATACATTGGCAGCTTTGTAAAAGCTGTAATGACTGTCTTCGCTATACAATATCCCCACTTGATGCGAACTGCTGTGGAAGTGCTCCATGAAGTAGTTGCGGTAAATCCAGGCGGCCTGTAAATTGGCTTCGGTACCTCCCGAAGCCACATAACCGTCGTAACCGGCTTCGGGAGCTCCCATTATTTCTTCGGCACAAATGCGAATCAGGTCGCGCTCAAGGGCGTGGGTACCCGAAAAAGCCGATTCGGAGGCATGCAGCGTATGACAGCCTATGTGATTCGGGTTTTCCATAAACACCCGGGCAAAGGGGGCATCATCTAAAAATGGTGCATCAGGCGGAAAAACCTCCGGGTCGAGATAAGAAGCCGGTAAACCCAAAACGGCATGCTGGCGGTAATTGTGGTTATGTTCCAGGGCCGACAAAACTTCGGCTTTAATCGTTGCATAAGGTTTCGCGTTCCAGGCCATGGCAAAAATTTTTGCAAATATAGGGTTTTCCAACGAATACTGGATGTCGGCATCCGTTATTTCCCGCAAGGGCGCTAATTTTTGCACTACCCTCAGGGACGCAATAAGTTGAGGTAAATGAGACAGTTGAGGGAGCTAGCCAGTTTTTTAACACAGATTTCACGGAGTTGGGGGAGTTACGCAGAACCGGTGCCTGCTGCGTAGTCCCGAGTTATTCGGGAAGGGACCCGAAGGCAACGGTTCGCCGGACAGCATTTTGTTTTCGCGAGGCGCAAACGTTTGTTCAGAGATCAGGATTGCAAAAAAAGTCTGTTTCTCCGCGATTTTTGCTCTGCGACCTCCGCGCCTCCGCGTACTTACCCCACGCCGCACACCTGCCCCGCGCCCTCAACGCCGAGCCAAACTTGCGTCCATTGCGCGTCTAAAAGGCGAAATAAGCCGACACCTTCACCATGGTCTTGGGTGCATTCGGCAAATGGCGGTAGGTAAGTCGGTGAAAAAGCTCTATCCGGCCAACTTTAAAAATATTCTCCAGCCCATAGGATACTTCTGCATAAGGCACATTGGGGCGCAGCGTATAAAAAGGGGTTTGTGCTTTGCCATCGATATCGCCTTCGGGGATAAAGGCCTTATTTTTATTCGAAAACTTGCCAAAAATCAACCCCCCACCGGCAACCAAACGTAGGTCGAGCTGCTTTATACCGGGAATGCTGTTCAAAATCAAACCTTCGAAATGTTGCACACCACGCAACGAAACCGATTGGTCGGTCACAATCTCAAAGAAGTTGAGCATATTGAACAGTTGCTTGTACTTAAACAGGGTTTCGTTGCCCGGTGCAACATCGAGCAGGGGATATGGCAGCCGACCCAAAACGGCACTGCCTGAGATATTGTATTCGCCCCAGCCCAAAAAACCGGTTTTGAGGTTTTTGGAGATGTTAAAACCTACTTTCTGAAAATTAAAACTCCCGCCCAACACATTGCGGAAACCATTTTCGAAGTTCAACACATAAACCGCCCGGTAATTTCTACGTACTGTTCCCCTGTCGTTGCCATTGATGAGCAATTCTTCACCCGGCGCCCAGCGCAAGGAAGTTTGCAGCGAAGTCAGCGTCCAGCCATTGGCCAATGGACTCACGGGCAGCTCGGGCTGGGTTTTGTAGGCAAACACAAAATTGCCGACAGCCTCGCTCACTTTGTGGTTGAAACTCACCGAAGCAGTCAGGTATTTCCGGATATCGCCCGACAACCACACACTGTGCATGCGGGTAGCTAAAAAACGATCGAGCAAACCCAATTGCGCGGTAGCAGCAAAGGCTTGGGTAGAAACGCTCATAACCTTGTTGTCGGCCAAAAACGACTGGTCGATGCCCATGGCTTCGAGGTCGTTTTTGTATTGATAACCTACGATTGCCCATTTCTTCCGGTCGAGAAAATGTTCGACCTGGAAAAACTGCTTCAACCGGTCATCACGCACCCCATAAGCCAGATAACCCTGCCAGATATACCGTTTGCTGAAGTATTGGTTGGTTTTAACTCCCAGACGAAAACGACTGCCCTCAACCGGGTTCTGACCAAAAAGGAAAAGATAAGGCCCAAAATCAACTTTACCCGCCCGATAAAATCCCGAAAAAGCGAGTTTCGCCAACTCTGCCATACCCTTAATGGGGCCATAACGTTTCACCGAATCCACCACTTCCGACATGCGCTTTTCACGTTCCGTGGGTGGTGTATGTCTGTTTTTGTCCCAGAAATCATCGTCCATATCAAAGGCATCTACGGCCAAATCAATGGGTTTGTCGAAAAAATAGCCCGACTTAGGCTGGTTCACCACCATATTCCGGTTGGTCATTTGCACATAAGCCACAGCACCAAAGATGATTTCTGTGATGTCACCAAAGTCGATATACATCTCCAATTTCGACGGCAACCAAGGGCCGGCTGCCGTTTGCACCAGCTCTTGTTTGATGCTGAGTTTATCGATATAATTGATGTTGGCTTCATCCGGCGTTTCAATCTCGATGCTACGCAATGCAAACACCTCATCTTCGATATACATTACCCCGGAAAAGGCGAGGTCTTTAGCGCGTTTGGGCTTGATTTTGATGGTGTAGATTTTTTCACCGCGGTCGCCATAACTGCTGTCGACCAAATAATACTCATAATAAAGGCGGCCCTCGCCCGCCAATGGTGAAACGAAAAGCTTATCGAAAATAGGCACCCAATCCTGGTAAAAATTGAAGTCACGGAAGCTCGAGCCCATCATTTGGGCAACGAACTCCCCGTCTTCCAGGCCTACACCATCCAAACGAGAAGCTCTAATATGTTCTTTTCGGCGATATGGATTAGCATTATAGTAAAAATCAGATATTGATTCAGAAAAAAACAGCGGTAACAAATAACGCTGCTCTCCCTCATGCATCATCTTGAGGCTATCGAAGAGGGTTACAAAAGGTTTCATCAGCTTTTTATCGCGCACACGATCGCTGACTTTGTCCATATCTACCTCCAGCTTGGTATAACTTTCGTATTCAAAAGCACTCAATTGGCGGCGGTCGTTTACATCTTTTTTCCGCCAAACCCCACGTAAAATGCGAAAGGCCGGATTTTCGCCGGCACGTATCACCACCTCACCCAATTGGGCGACGTTGGGCTCTAATTTGAAGTCGATTTGCTGGTTTTCCGACTTGCGGATATAAACCGAACGCTCCAAATAACCCACCACTTTTACTGTCAACGAATCGCCTGCTCGCCGGGTTTTGAGCACATATTTGCCATCTGCATCGGTGGTTGTTCCTACGGTGGTGCCCTTAAAATACACCCCGGCAAAGGGGATGGGCATGCCGTTGCCGCCATCCACCACCTGGCCTTTGATGACAAACTCCGGCCCAACGATATTGGCCACCTTGATATTCGGCTGAGGAAGGGGAATGTTGCGGCCTTTGTCTTGCGCCAACAAATGCGAACCGGTTAGAACAACCAGGCTGAAAAACAGCAGCAAATGGGTGCGATATGCAGAAAAGGTCACGCCGAAAGTATACAAGATGCCGCAAAATTAGATTTGTTCTCCGCCTTGCCCAAATTCTAGCCAAAAATTGCCGTGAAACCTGAAAAATACCTGCTAAAGGGTAGGGAAATCACGCGATAAATACGGGTTTATACGCCTCCTCTTAACATCAAGTTGGCAGTCGCTTGAATTTTACTGAGAGACCGATTGGAGAAACTAGAACGGTTTCCTTTTCCATCTCGGCTTAATTTTTTGGCAAGCTCTGATTTGGCTCGATGATCGAAGCATCGCAGGGAAACAAGTGGTTATTATGTTGCTCAGGCACCGGTTACCTTGAAAATCCCCGTCCAACCCTTTAGAACCTTATAACGCTTATAACCGAAGCCCGCACCAAAGAAAAAGGGAACTCCCCTTAAAGAATCCCCTTTCCAATAAGATAATACTAGTAGCCCCGAGCAGAATCGAACTGCTATCTAGCGTTTAGGAAACGCCTATTCTATCCGTTGAACTACAGGGCCGCTGCCGCTGCCGAGGCAGCTATGTCCCGAAATATTCGGGAAGCGGCACAAAAGTACGTTTTTATCGCGAAAACAGTGACTAACGGACAATCAGTCTTTCGGTGCTTAGGCTTTGACCACTTTGCAACTGTACCACATAAAGTCCTGCCGGCCAGCCTTGTAGGTCGAGACTGTTGTTGTCGGGCAATATCTGGTCGTAGATAGTTCTGCCCTGCATATCGCTAATGCGGAGGCGGGTGTTTTCGGGCAAACCGCTGAAATAAAGCTGGTCGGTGGCGGGGTTGGGATAGATGCGGTAACCGCTCAGTTGGTTGGCAGACACGCTCAGCGTATTCGACATAAAACCCCAGGCGAAGTTCACGAGGCTGCTTTTTACCGTATTGCGGGTGGCGGTATTGCTCACGATATCGTGACCTACCCCCTGTAGCGTGACCAATTCCGACTGGGCACCCTGTTGCTGCAAACGGGCATGCAGTAGGGAGCTGCCGTACACCTCTAATATGGGAAAACCGCTGGCCGAGGCATAACCCCGGGCATAAGGCACCACATTATCGGCTGTGCCGTGGATGTGGAGTGAAGGCACAGCGCCCGGCCCCACCAGGAGGGTATCCAACACCGCACCGGCCATATTAAACAGGCCAGCCACCGAGCTGCCGTAACCCGGACTGCCGCTCGCGCCTTCCAGTCCGCCGACTTCCCGGATGAGATCACGCACCAGCAGGGTAGCCTGACTAGTATCCTGGAGCAAGGTCACGTGTATGGCCGAAATGGCCCCGGCCGAATAACCGCCCAGCAGTATTTTGGTGGTATCGATGCCGTAAGGGTTGCCATTTTCGGCTACCGACTTGCGCATAAACCGCAGCGCGCCCTTCAGATCCTGCATGCTGCGTAGGGTAGCTTTGATGAACTCGATGTTGAGGTTGGTGAAATTGGCCATATCCACGCCCAATCGGTAACTCACTGTGGCCGTAACAAAACCCCTTTTGGCAAAACTGATGCACAAATCTCGCATAAATGGATCATTGCGCACCCCGCCAATAAAGGAGCCGCCATGTACAAACACCAGCAAAGGCCGGTTGCTGAGGCTATCTCCCGCCGGGCGGTACACATCTAGTGCCAGGCTAACCGGCTGGTTATCCCAGCCTGTATTTTGGCCATAAACAATGCCGGTGGTGCTGTCTACCTGGCTAAACACCTCATCTAAATAGCGGGTTTGCGCTGTAGCCGCCAGGGCAAAACCAATCCAAAACGTGAGCAGTAGTAGTTTTTTCATAATGAGTTAACCAAACCGCAAGCTAAGGGTTTTTGGTGGCTTTGAAAAAATGCGGGTGATGTTGTTAAATTTTTTGCGGGTGTGGTGGGGTTTGTTTAGCTTGCTTGATAAGAGCAATTTAATGCGCTTATTCGAAGGGAGATATGCGTGATAAATTGGGGGTATGAATGAGTTAGATGCCATTTTAAAGAAACAACCAAAACAGTATCAAGATGACAAACGAAGAAAAATTGCAGAAAATTATTGCTGCTTACACACCATTGGACTACACAAAAATTGACCTTAAAAGGACAATAAAGGACAACTACATTGCTGCTGAGTTCAAAGACAATTTTTGCGATGACATATGCATTACTTGGCGAAATATCAATGCGACACAATTACGAAATGATATGTTCGTAAAGCTAAAAACTGGAGAAGATATTATAAAAATCCTAAAATACGTTTTGCTATGAAGTTAAAAATCACTCTGCTTTTTATTTCTCTCTCGACAATTTTAAGTAATAAAGTTTTAGGACAAGACTTTATTAGAATTGGAGCAGCACACGACTTTCAAAAAAATAAAGTTGTTCAAACTTTTTCATTTGACTTCAACAGGACTGAAAAAATTGATGAAAAGAAAGGAAGATTTCTGCTTTTTGACCATAATAATTTTTACATACTTCCTACCTCAGATGTAAATATTGGTGACGGTGTAACTTCATCTGAAAACAATATTCTGTTTCAAATTAATATGGGCAAAGCATTTTATGGCGAGAAATGGAAAAGTAAAGACAATTTAAGAACATCTGCGTGGAACAAAGCAATCGAATTTAATCCATCTTATAATTCTGATAAGCTTTATCAAGAAAAATTAGCATTTGGACAATTAAAGTTGTTAGTCAATCTAATATCTCAAAAGCATAAAGACGCGTCTGAAAACACATATATTCAATCTGTACATTCAATCGCTTTTGGTGGGTTTTCAAATCTTGGTTATAGATATAGTAAAACCTATGACTCTGACGATTTGTATTCAACTGCTGGTATATTATTCGATTACAAAACCAGAATTTTGAACTCTAAAAATGAAGATACATGGGTCTTCAAATTGACAGGAAATTATTATTACATAGTTTCAGATGTCCAACTATTAACGACTGACAATTTTGCTGGACTAATAAAGTCATCAATCGACAGACAAATTTTTAAGAATACATTTATCGGCCTATCTCATAAATATGGGAATGACAATCCAAATTACAAATACATCCATACATTGGAGTTATCAGCAAAAATAAAGTATTGACAAAAAACGAAATGACAAATAAATAACAATAAAATAAAAAACAGATAATTATGGCAGAACCAACAACAGCATCAGCTATAGGTGCAATTATTATTTCAAAAGCTGCAGAAAAATTAGGTAGTCGAATAGGTGATGAAATCGCTAACGGCATATTTGGCAAATCAGACGACATGGCAGATATAAGGAATATGTTAAAACAACTTAATCTGAAAGTCGATGAAATTTTACACTATTCAAAGGCTACCTATACTCTAGTTCAAGACTTACCAAATGTAATTATTGGCATTCTAGAAAAAGAAAAGTTATATCATGCTCATAACAACATTGAATCTAATTATGAGACCTACATTAGACTACCACAATGGAATAATACTATTGGACATAGTACAATGGCAGGTTTACTTGCAAATTGGAAAATTGTTATTGATACAGAATCTAATCTTGATAAATTATCAAGGTTACCAAAGTATGGCGAATTCTTATTGCTTGTTACCAATGGACAATTCTTTGAAGTAGTCTTAAATGGTGTTGATTCAAAAATCAATTTGCTGGAAAATTCTTTAAAAGTTGAGAAAGAAGACATATTACAACCAAACGTTAATGAAATAGAAAGACTTATCAAAACTGGCTATGTAAAAAAAGGGGCTTTATTAGATGCTGAGCCTTGGGCAACTTGGGTTATTGCTGACAAAAAGACAAGGACATACAAGGACTGTTATGATATGCCTTGTGGTGCTTGCAACGGCTCAATTACTATTTGCAATGACGTTCAAGTACCTGATACTGCATGGAATAACCAACTTGAAAATGTAAATAGACAACTTTTAAACAGTGTTGGTATTGTCAGTTCTGCGATAATCAAAATTCGTTCAATTTATCTAGTTTTAGAAATATTGAAGAAGTACAAGAAGTCACTTTTAGATAGGTCAAACGAAATTAAGTCTCATTCTCACGTAAAAGTTGTAGAATCATTTATTTCATTTCCATAGAAAAACGGCATATAACAGGCGTTTGGCTCAATGGCGGGTGACGTGGTTAATTGAACCTTCTACCTCGCATCAATTTTTGTGGTGTATTGACAGTTTAGTGCTCCGAAATCCGCCACTGCGCCAAGCGCCAAAACGTTGTGGGTAATGGTAGAAAGAAATCGACATAAAACAAAATAACGAACAATGACAAGAATAATAAAGACTGAAAAACGAACTGACAAGAAAAGATTTAATTTTTTGCCCGACCCGCTTTTTTTTGTTTTTCTGCCTATGCTCAATTGGCACATTTGGCTTTGTTCGACACTCAAGCCTACGCTTCACAAAGCCAAAAGAGCCAATTTTTTGCCCCACTAACAGAGACTATTAACTCTATTTGAAGATTTTAATTTGATGAGAAATATTCGAAAACTATTAGAAGATGCTACAAACGGAATTTGTTACGATTCCTACAGGTATTGTGCTGATGAGGAATTGCGAGTTCCTACCATCAACTACGAAGAATCTCAAAATTTTACTTTACTTAAAGACCGTTACGGTGAAACCGACACCTCATTAAAGCAAACAAAAGACATTACCCAGAAGACAAAACAGCTTTCGAATGCAGAGCCTTTGTTCAATTACTTTCTTGACGGGTCAAGGCGAACATATAAAGTTGATGACATTGAAATCAACAAACGAATTTTCCCAATTATGGCAGGACAAATTGGGGTTGCCTGTTGTGAAAGACAATCTCCAAATCAATTTAAATGTAAAGAATTAGAAAACAATCTTGTTATTTCACTTCCTACAGAAGCAAACCCCGAAACAAGAAATACGGAGTTGTTCTTCAATAATTTAAAAGAAAAAATAAACAACGTTGAACGAGTAAAAAGAGCAGGAATTAAGTTTTCAAATGTTCTAAGTTATTCCTCAAAGGCAAATCAAGACACGAAAGAATTGAAATATGAGCATTTGGGAATTGCTGCAATTCAAGACGAAATGTTGGATAGTGAAAAGAAAATTGTGTCAAGTCTGACTAGTAAAAACCTGCTCAATGAAAACAGCTATTTATTAAAAGACGGTTCCTTACAATATAAACCTATGAAAACAGGAGAGTATAAAGAACTTTCCAAAATCAAGAATAATTACCGTTGGGTTATTGGTGTTTCAAAACTTTTCAATCCTGAATTTAGCAAAGACAGAAGTGGAAAAAGCAATGCAGCAGCATTGGCAAAATTGCCTTTATATCACAGAACCCCTGCTTTTATGTTTCAACACGACCGAGATAAATGGTCTTATTTGGGCGATTACAAATACAGTGTTTGGTATGTGAGAATTAGAGATTCTAAACATACGGAAAGCCCTTTTGCGGGGATTGTAAAAATTGAAAAGATATTAATCACAGAAAATGAGAATGAATACGGTTTAGAATCCGACCTTGTTGATGTGATTACGGCAAACATAATCAATGAAAGAAATCCTGTTTGCTATGGGAAAGATAGTAGGTGGGCAAACCATCTTTATCCTGTTTACCTGACTGAACTCTTTTTGAAAAGCAAATATATGAGCGACATCCACTTCTTAAACTTATTTTAATAACAGAATGAAACAAATAGGAAAAATAATAGCCACTGAAAAAGTCCCAACAACTGTGGATGAGTTTTTCTTTTGGACAGATAAAGAACTCATCATAAAACCCTTTGATGTAATTAAGGTAAACCACATTAAAAACTCTATCACCTTTGGTGTAGTTGAGGAAATTTCTCATTTAACTGATAATTCCAGTTTTTTAGCAGGATATATTTCGAGTGATTTCGGAGATGTGAACTATCAACAATACACTCAACGAATTGGGATGAATTATGTTAGGGCAAAAGTAGTTGGAAATTCACAAGGCATTTACACACCAGTTTTAGATGGCTCTTCTGTAAGTCTTGCTAGTGAAGATGATGTAAAAGAAGCTCTTGGACTAAAAGACATCAAAAACCCACTACCTTCAGGCTACATAGAAATGTATGAAGAACCCGACCAAATCACAATTCCAGTTCATCTTAATTCTCAATTCCTAATTGGTCCAGAAGGAGCGCATTTGAATATTTCAGGGATTTCAGGTTTAGCTTCAAAAACATCCTATGCAATGTTTTTGCTCAAAGCCATTCAAGACCAATATCTTGGAAAAGACGATGGTGAATCTGTTGCATATGTTTTATTGAATGTGAAAGGACGTGATTTATTGGCTATAGATGAACCAAATGACGAACTCACAAAAGATGATAAGAGCATTTATAAAATGCTTGACTTGAGCACTACACCTTTTCAAAATGTAAAATATTTCTACCCTTACTCAAAAGATATAGTTTCCTCGACCTATGGCAGAGATGTAAAAAGTCAAATGGAACTTGGTAAGGCAGAACTCTATAAATACATCTTCGAAGATGACAAAGAAAGCATTGACTTACTTTTTTCCAATGTTGAGGACCCTAATCAAACTATGGAATCTATTGTGAATTATATTGCAACAGGTCAAGGAGGTTTCAACGGAATTACAAATTGGAATGAACTTCTGAATGAAGTTTACGAGCATACAAAAGCAGGAGCAACAGGAAAAGACAAAGAAATTACCGTATTGAGTTGGAGAAAATTCTATCGACTTTTCAGAAAGACCATAGAAAAGACAACCATATTTTCAAATTCACTGAGTAGTAAACCAAAGGACAATGAAACTAGGCTTAAAGATTCAATATTAAACATTAAGAAAAATGATGTTTATGTAATTGATGTGGCAAAACTTGACGAAGAAACACAAGGCTTTGTTTTTGGAGACGTAATGCGTTCGATTTACGAATTAAAACTTGGACAGGCATATGATAGAAGCGAAGCAGATATTCCTTCAAAGATTGTAATATTCATTGATGAATTGAATAAATACGCATCAAAGGAGGTTCCTAAAAGTTCACCTATTTTGAGACAGTTACTTGATATAACTGAAAGAGGTCGTTCACTTGGTATTATCTTATTTTCTGCTGAACAATTCAAAAGTGATATTCACGACCGTGTAAAAGGAAACTGTGCTACACACGCATACGGAAGAACAAATGCTATAGAAGTTTCCAAACCAGATTATCAATATGTCCCACCAGTTTATAAATCAATGCTAACAAGATTAAAACAAGGTGAGTATGTAGTTCAAAACCCTGTTTTCAGGTCGCTATTGAATATAAAATTCCCAAGACCAATTTATAAGCAATTTAAAAATGGATAAACAGTTTACACCGGTTATTGGTAAGGATGTAATTGAATCGCTTACGATTGGGATGTATGAGGATTCCCGATTTATATTCCGTGAGTATATTCAAAACTCAGCCGACCAAATAGACAAAGCAGTAAGAGAAAACTTAATTACCGCGAATGAAGGAGAAATTCATATAAATATTGATTCCGAAAAAAGAACCATAACGATAGAAGATAACGCAACGGGGATTGCAAAAAGTCAAGTTCAGCCTATTCTGCAAAACATCGCCCAATCAACCAAACAAAGAGGTGTTGACAAAGGGTTTAGAGGTATTGGAAGACTTGGAGGTTTGGCATATTGCGATAAATTAATTTTTGAGACCTCATTTGCAGGAGAGAACACAAAATCAAGATTGGTTTGGAATGCTGCTGAACTAAAGAACATCATAAATAACAGAGGTGAAAAAGAAGATGCTATTTCTGTAATTAGAAATGTAACAACTTTAGAAACTTCACAAGAATCAGAAGATGTTCACTATTTCAAAGTTATACTTGAAGATGTTACGAATGATGACTTATTGGATAGGAAAGAAATTGAAAAATATTTGGCAATGGTAGCACCTTTGCCATTCCCTACCCGATTCATTTACAAATCGGAAATTATCAAAGAACTAAAGAATGATAATTTTTCGCTTGATGAATATCGTATCTATCTTAATTCTGAGCAAATTTTTAAAGGCTATTCAACCATTATATACAAAGGCGATGAAAATGATAAAAAAAAAGAAGATGAAGTCATAGACATTGTTTTTTTTAAAGAATATGCCAGTGATGGGAAACTACTTTTTTGGGGTTGGCATAGTGTTTCCGAAAAAAACCAATCTCTAAATCAGGTTAATTATACAAGAGGTTTTAGACTTAGAAAAGCAAACATTCAAGTAGGTGATGAATACACCTTGTTAAAACTTCAAAGAGATAGACGTTTTCACTTCTATTTTTTTGGTGAAGTTCACGGAGCGCACCCCGATTTAATTCCAAACTCAAGACGGGATTATTTTACTGAAAACGACACATATTTTGAATTTGAGAAAAATCTCAAAAACTATTTTCATACACATATTTACAAGCTTTGCTATACAGCTTCTGAAATCAACAGTTCAGTTAGAAAGATAGAGGAACTTAAAACCTTTGAAGAAGAATATAAGAAAAAGCAGTCACAAGGATTTACAGATAAAGAAGAGCATCAGGAATACAAGGAGCGTTATGATAAAAAGAAAGAGGATGCTTTAAAAGCAAAGAAGAAGATTGAAAAGATAGAGCAAGAAGCAACAAATAGTTCAGCTATTCCAATTCAGAAAATTTTGAACCGTGTAGCCCAGCCAGTTTCTTCGTCAGATGTTGATGTTGCAGAACCTGAAACAGAAAAACCCAAATTCAGAACTGATAATTTGAGTAGCTTGAACAAAGAACAACGTAAATTTGCAGGGCGAATATTTACAATTATTAGAAATGTACTGCCACAGGAAACAGCAGAGAATTTAATACTTAAAATTGAAGAAGAGCTAAAATGAAAATAGAAAAATTTGATATTGGAGCAGAGATAATTTCGATTCTCACTAAAGGGATGTATCCAGACCCTCGAGATGCTATTAGAGAGTATATTCAAAACGCAATAGATGCAGGAGCGAAAAATGTAGATATTAAAGTTAGACAAAACTCAGTCGTAATTGAAGATGACGGGATTGGAATGGATTATAAAACGCTAAGAAATGCAATTAGGGTAGGTGTATCTGATAAAAAGCCAGGCAAAGATATTGGCTTTATGGGAATAGGTATATACAGCTCATTCCATCTTTGTGACACCCTTGTAATTTACACAAAAAAACAAGACATCTTGCCTCAATCCTTGTTTATTGATTTCAAAGGGATGAGAGAGTTATTGGAACAACAGAAAATTAATAGGCTTAATGACAAAATAAATTCTGACCAATTGGTAGATCTTCAATCTCTACTTGAATCATTCGTAAAATTGGCAAATGAAGGCGAACTACCTTTAGCTGAATATCCAATTGAAGATTCAGGCACAAGAGTGGAATTGGTAGGTTTAAATCCAATATTAGACGATTTATTAAATAATTATGATGAACTATCTAATTATCTTCAAGATGTCGTACCCCTCAAGTTTAATAAAGAAAAGTTTAAATGGGCAGAATTAATTGAAGAAAGACTGATTGAAATTGCAGAAAAGCATAAAGAAAAAGTAGATTTAATAAATTTAAAATTACAAGTCGGTACTCGCTCAGAAGATTTGTTTAGGCCATATCTAGATGCTGCATTTTCAGATAATTCACCACTGGAACCAGATTTTGTTGAAATTCGATCAGGCAATGTTTTTTTTGGTATAGCTTGGGGTTGTCACAATTCCACAAATGATAGAATTAATGACAGTTTAATAAAGATTGGTAAAGATTATAGAGGATTAAGAGGGTTTCAATTAAAAAAACAAGGGTTTTCAATTAATGATAGAACATTCTTGTCAAAATATTTTGGGGCTTCAAATACGTATTATCACAGATATACAGGTGAGATTGTCATTGTCAATAAAAGTATTTTGCCTAATGCTTCAAGGAATGATTTTGAAACATCAGAACTAAAAAAGGTCTTGTTTCTTCAGATTCAAAATAAAGTTGCCCCATATTATACGAAACTAGCTTCAAATAGGCAGGACAAAAATCGTGCGTTACTCGAACTCCATAACTGGACTAATGAATTCAAGAAAACTTTGAGTGAATATAATCCTTATGACGACAATTATAATAACTATATTCAACAAATTGGCATTTTAAATGAGGTTATTACAAAGATTGAGAAAAAGTTAAAGAAGCTACCTGATGAAAGAAAAAAGGAAGCCGAGTTGATTATTGGACAGGCTAAAAAACTAAAAGTAGAAATTACTGACAAGTTCGATATATTAAAGAAAAAAGGAAGTGATAAACAGAAAATAAATCCAACGGAAAGCACTAAAACTGAGATTGCAAAAAACATTTCAACTATATCTAAAACCATCTCAAAGAGTCCTAAAAGTTTTGATTCACTATTAGATTTAATTAATGAACTTGGAATTGATTTGAATCCTTCACAAAAAAAATTAATGGATTTGATCGATGAAAAGTACATTAAAGGCATTGCAAAAACGAAGGCTGAATATTATCAATTTATTAATGATTTAAAAGAAGATTTTGAAAATGATTGATACAAAATTTAATTCAGTGCCTAAGCAAATTATTAGAAAAAATTGGGCGAAACCTTTAATAGAATACTTAAGCATTGTTTATGAAAAAAAGTTAATTTATCTTGGATTGCCAGACGTACAAGCACTTGACATTAATGAATGGATCGATTTTATTGATATAGTTTATGCTTTTCAATGTAGAGATTATCCAAACCCGTCTCTTCCTGACCAACCTAGAGATAATGTCCTAGAACTTGAAAATACATTGAGGTCTCTTGAAAGAAAACGTTTAATTTCAAATTTTGATGTTTTTGATGGTTACATAGAAGAAGTTTTAGTCAGAGGGTATGATAACACTCCAACTGTAAAGGAATATTGTCAAGACGAAACCATTACAATATATAATTTGGATTTCTGTGGTCAAGTAACATCTCCAATTGAATATGTTGATAAGGATGGTAATTGGAAAAAAGCCTATAAATTTAATGCAGTTGATAGACTTTTAAATTTTCAACAAAATATTGAATTCCCCAGTAAAAAGTTTGTAATGTTTCTGACATTACATAGTAGTTATAATGGTCAAGAATTTTCAAATTTCACATCAAATTTACCTTCTTCTGACTTTGAAAATTATCTAAATCAAGTTGCTAGTTTATCAAAGGGCAAAAAATCTCCTTATTATGTTAAAGCATTTGTCTATGAACAATTGACCAGATTTTTTACTCAAAATTATTTTGCTCCAGAATTTTTACCTACGATTTATTATAGAGGTGATAATGGTCATCCACTATTATTTTTTACGATAGTTGGCACTCAAGTTGAAAATCGTAGTGTTCTGCCTTCGCCACCAGAAAAAATCAAAAACTTACTTAATACACCGTTTATTTCTATTGGTAAAAACGAATTGTTTGAAGTAAATGAAGATTTATTTTTAGAGAATGATAGCAAACTTAATGGCTCAATTAATTCTCTAGCATTATTCAAAAATTCTAAGAGTTATAAAAAAATGTGGTTATGAAAAGAAATATTTTATTAATAGAACCCAAATACCGCAATAAATACCCACCCATTGGCCTTATGAAAATTGCTACCTATCATAAAATGTTAGGTGACAATGTGAAGTTCTTTAAAGGTGATTTAAAGGATTTGGTTCTTGACCAAATGACGGAGGATTGTATTGCGAAGTTTTATAAAATTGATAAAGAGCGAGATTGGAAATTGGAATTTGTTACAATACGAAATTTTATTAAAACTAGGAAGACAGAGTTTTTGGATATTCTTATACCAAAAGATGAAAACAATGAGTATATACAAAGATATTCAAGCTTATTAGAGAACGTAATTAGATCTTTTGCTGACACATATCGTAAGAAGGATTACAAAAATTTCCCGAAGTGGGATAGAATTTATGTTACTACATTATTTACCTTTTATTGGAAAATAACTATTGAAGCTATTCACTATGCAAAGCATCTTGTAAAAAGCCAAGACCAAATAATGGTTGGAGGTGTATTGGCTTCATTATTACATAAGGAAGTAGAAGAAGAAACAGGCATAAAGCCACACGAAGGACTTTTGGATAAACCCGGAATGTTAGACCCTGATTTACCAAAAGCCAAAAAACTTATCGTTGACAACTTACCTCTTGATTACTCTATACTTGATGAGATAGATTATGTTTATCCAACAGGAAGTGCCTATTTTACTTTTATGACAAAAGGATGCACAAGAAAATGTGCTTTTTGTTCAGTTCCAATTTTAGAACCTACATACAAACCAAAAATAGACACTATTGACAAGTTTGCTGAAATCAAAGAAATATACGGAGAGCAACAGCATTTACTTTTAATGGACAACAATGTTTTGGCTTCTCCTAAATTTCCTGAAATAATTCAGGAAATTAAAGATATGGGCTTTTACAAAGGAGCAACTTACATTGAGCCAAATCAGCTTGAAATTACGGTTAATAATCTCAACAAGGGGCTGAATGACAAATCGTATGTAAAAAGAAGTTACCGCTTGCTTCACGATTTATTAAAAAGATTAAGAGGCGAACGGCAACAAAATTTTTATGATGTTTTAGATGCCTATGGTTTAATCAAAATCGAAACCACAACCAAAGAAGGGATTTTACAAGCGTATGATGAAGTCAAAGAAACCTATGAGCGATATAGACCTAAAGTGCCTAAGCAAAGATTTGTTGATTTCAATCAGGGAACAGACGCCAGATATGTGACGGACGAGCTAATGAAACTAATGAGTGAAATTCCTATTCGCCCATTAAGAATTGCCTTTGATTATTGGGGAATGAAAAAACAATATGAAAATGCTGTTCGTCTTGCTGCAAAATATGAAATCAAGGAACTTTCGAACTATATCTTATATAACTTTAAAGACACTCCTGAAGAACTTTACAACCGGCTTAAACTTAATGTTGATTTGGGTGAAGAATTGGACATTCACATTTTTTCTTTCCCAATGAAATATATTCCTCTTTTTGGCGAAGAAGCAAAAGATAGAAACTATATCGGTAAAAAATGGAATAGGAAATACATTCGAGCTATACAATCAGTTTTAAATGTAACAAAAGGCATTGTTGCACCAGGGAGAAGTTTCTTTGAGAAAGCATTTGGAAAAGACTTAACGGAGTTTCAAGAAATTCTTCATATGCCTGAAACATATATTGTTTACAGATACTTCTTTGAGGGTCTAGGAATGACAGATGAATGGAGAAAAGTTTATTACTCTCTTACAGAAAAGGAGAAAAAATTTGCCTTTGAACTTATCGAATCAAACGACTTTTCTGACAATCAATCAAAAACTAAGAATAAGAAAATCCTTGAATTACTGAAACACTACACTATCAAACGAGAGGACGTGAAAGATGTAAAAGAGAAAGATTTAAACTACAAAAAGACCAAACACTATTTTGACAGACTGATTAAAGAAGACCAGTTCAAGGATTTAACCCTTACTTATGACTTTGAAGCAGAAGTAGCTAAAATCAAGCGGACAGCAAGCGCATAAAAAAGCAAGCCCTGTCCCAAATATTTACTAAATTTGGGACGAAATAAAATCAATGGAAAGACCACAAGTAGAAAATAGAATTGCAGAAGCAGTGAAAACCTACCCCAAGGGTAGTATCCTCTTTGTTGACGACTTTTTAGACTATGGCAATCCTGAAAGCGTAAAGAAAGCCTTGTTGCGCCTGAAAGAAAAGGCAATACTTGTCCGTTTGGCTCACGGAATTTATCTCTATCCTAAAGTTGACATAGAACTTGGAGTTCTCTTTCCATCTACGGAAGAAATAGCCAAAGCCATTGCAAGACGGGATAAAGCGAGAATTATTCCTACAGGCGTTCAAGCCTTAAATAAATTGGGGCTATCTACGCAAGTTCTTATGAAAGTGGTTTACCTCACCGATGGGGCTGCAAGAACCGTAAAAGTTGGCAAACGAACTATCACATTTAAAAAGACAAGTCCAAAGAACCTTTCAGTAAAAGGGGAAATAAGCGGTTTGGCAATTCAGGCACTCAAGACCATTGGTCAAAATAAGGCAGATGATAAAACAATAGAAAAAATCCTAGCTATTCTAAAGAATGAGAAGAAAGAGAACATCATCAATGATGCAAAACTCTCCCCTGCTTGGATTAACAAAATATTAATGCAAGCGATTTGATGAACACCCTTTGGCTCACATTATCGAAGGAAAGAAGGATTGAAATCCTCAATCAGGCAACAGAATTGACAGGTTTGCCAGCCATAGCCATTGAGAAAGATTGGTGGGTATCATTATGTTTGAAAGCTTCATTTTCATTGCCCTACAGCGAGCACATTGTATTTAAAGGAGGAACTTCTTTGAGCAAGGGATGGGATTTAATAGCGCGATTTTCAGAAGATATAGACTTGGCAATTGACCGCAAGTTTTTCGGATTTGAAGGAGACATTAGTAAAACACAAATAAGAAAGCTTAGAAAGCAATCTTGTGAATTCATTTCAACAGAATTTCTCCAAGACTTAACACAAACAATGACAGATTGGGGAGCTATAGCAGAATGTGGGCTATTTGCACAACCCGCTAACGATTCAGACAAAGACCCACAGATTATTGAAATTCAATACAATTCGGTAGTGGATACTTTGAAATATCTACCTCAAAGAGTTTTGATTGAAGTTAGTTCTCGTTCCTTGATGGAGCCGACAGAGAAGCGTGAAATCAACTCCATTCTAAGCGTGAATTATCCAAAGTTGGATTTCACAACAGATACTTTTACAATTTCTACAGTTCTACCCCAACGAACTTTCCTGGAAAAGATATTCTTGCTCCACGAAGAATTTTCGCAAGAGCCTGAAAAAATTCGTACAGACCGCCTTTCAAGGCATTTGTATGATTTGGAGAGGTTAATGGACACTCAATACGGTGTAACAGCACTTCAAGACAAAGAACTATACAACAATATTGTTGCTCATAGAGAAAAATTCAATCCGTTGAGGGGGCTTGACTATAGTAACCATACTCCCGATAAAATCAAAATCATACCACCTGATTCGGTTATACAAGAATACGAGAGTGACTATTCAGAAATGACCAAGTTTATGATTTATGGTGAGGTGTTAACTTTTGAAAGATTAGTAAAAAGAATTTCAGAACTACAAACAAGAATAAATGTAATTAGTCAACTCTAAAGCCAACGCTAAAGCCAACGCTTTGTCAAAGAGCTAGCCATGCCCACCCAAAACGAAAACAAAAAAATTTCCACTGCTTCGCAAAAATTAAATCTGCCGATAAACGAACCGACTGACCAAAACAACTTGACAATAAAAGCGATAATACAACTGACATACAGCAAGATATATACGGACGAAAGAAGAACCACTACTCACAATATCTCCTATACGCAAACAGGAGTTTCGTGCTTCGTAGGACAGAAAAGTGGTAAAATTGAAGTTCAGTTCTTCGTAGGTAGTTCAGCGGTTAAAAGCCTTGCCTGTGTATAGCTGAGCACCGTCAGACTGTCTAATAACCCGGGAAATGAATAAAATATCACATATTAATGCTGTATTTGGCCTTTATTTTATAGAAATAGCGGTTTTGAAACAAACTGACGATGCAGGTAATTAAAAAAAACAGACAATAATGAAAGTGATCATTAAACTATCCGGAATTATATTCATCCTGACATTATGGATAACAACCGTAAATGGACAAGAATTTTTGGAAGATGGAAGTCTAAAGTTAACAGAGGTTTCTACTAACAAGAAATATGGTTACGAACCTAACCCTAAGACCTCAATTAAAGTCGGAAAAATTGAAAATGAACAAGCTTATTTGAAAGCATTACGTGGACCTAATGGTGAAGCTGTTCAATTTAGACGAGTGTCAAGTTGTTGTGGATTCAAAAGTAAATCGGCAGTTTTTGGTCAGGGACTATTGGACAAATATGAAGTTTTTTATCAAGGACTGAAAGCGCCCGTTATTTTATATCTAAATGGTTATGACTATGAAAATCCAAAAGCACCGTTTGGCTTTACATTTGTTACAGCCGACAAAATAGAAAAATCAATAATCTATCCAGCTGACAGTATAATTAAAGTTAGCTTTTGCAATGAACAGACACACTATACAGTAGGTAAGGAATTCTTACTAAAAGAAAAAATAGGAGAAAAACCAGAACCTGATACAAATCCTGACTTTGATGGCGGACTTGAGGAGTTAAAAAAGTATTTTGCTGAGAAGCCATTGACAGATGAACGAATTAAAGATGCAGTTTTTAGGGTAGTTATTGCATTTGTTGTTGATTGTAATGGTAAAGCGGGGAATTTTATGGTTATATCAAAAGGAAAAGGGCTTGCAGAAACTTTTGCCAACCAGGTTTTAGCCAGAGTAAACAATATGCCGCAGAATTGGAAAGCGGCCACAGTCAACGGAGAAAATGTAGATTGCTATCAAGTTTTATCATTTACAGTAATAGGTGGACAACTTGACAAAGTATCTTACAGATGAAAAAAGAGGGTAAAACTACTGCCAACAACCGCTTGCTGCAATAAGGCTGAAGGGGTTAATTTAAGTGCAGTGCTTCTGAATCCTTCCCCAAAATCAGCCACCCCTCCTCTCCGTGATACTCCCCTAACTCGCTTACTCTGCGTTGAAAACCCCACCTTGAACTTTAGCATCTTTCAACCTTCGAACACCATTTAGCCAGATGTTTCCCACTTTCCCCCCATTTCCTATCAAATTCGCATGCAATACTGGTCTTTCGTTTGCCAAATGGGTTTATTCTGTTAGCTTGAATGAAATAAGCTGAAAACCAGGGCGCTCAGGAGCTCAGGCTGCCTACTAAACCTATTCCCATGAAAGCGGCACTATTTCTTTTGCTCGGCTGGCTGTGTGGCTGGCTGAGTCCAGCGCTGGCGGCAAACACCAAGCCCACAGACTCCCTCCAACAAGCCATCACCACCGCCCCGCCCGACAGCAACCGGGTGAAGCTGCTGTTTAAGCTGTCGGCACAACTCCGTAACGAGCAGCTAGCCCAGGCCATCGCCACCGATTCGCAGGCCTATGTGCTCTCCAAAAAAATTGGCTATACCGCCGGCATGGCCAAGGCTTTGAATGGCATGGGCATCGGGCATTATTTTCAGGGTAATTATTCGGAGGCCATCATCAGTTGGCGGGAAGCGAAACAGCTGTATGAAAAAATGGGGGAAATGCGGGGTGTGGCCAATATACTGAGCAATATGGGCGCCATTTATTTTAACCAGAGCGACTATCCCGAAGCCATACAATTGTATCTGCAGGCGCTTAAAATTGCCGAAAAGGTAAAAGATACCCTCCGCATAGCTTCCGTTTGGCAAAACATCGGAGCCGTACACAACGAAAAGCGCGACTTCCCCCGTGCCATCCAAGCCTTCGAAAAAGCTCTGCCCCTTTTTAAAGCCGTGAACAATGCCGAAGGTATTGGCTTGGCCTACCTCAACATGGGCGAAGGTTACCGGGGAGAGCAAAATTTCGAGCTAGCCTTGCTGAACATAAAACAGGCGCTGACTTATCTGCAAAACACCAACTACTATACCACCGCGCTGCGCACCATGGGCGACATCGAAATGAGTCAGGGCCATTTGAGTGCCGGCTTATTTTATCTCGATTCGGCTTACCGCCAGGCGCAAAACACCGGCGATCAATTTGAAGTCATACGCACCGTCAATACCCTGGGAAGGCTCTATGAGGCAAGCAACAATGTGCCCAAAGCCATCCAAACTTTCGAACGTGCTAAAGTCCTGGCGCAAGCTGCCCAAGCCGATTTTGAAATCATCATCGCTGCCCAGGGTTTGGTAAAATTGTATGCCGCGCAGGGAGATTACAAACGCGCCTTCGAAAACCAGGAAATTTACAAGGCCGCCCAGGACAGCATTTACAACCTGGAGTCGGATAAAAAGACCAACAAACTCCTCTTCAATTTCGACCTGGAAAAGCAAAAAAATGAAATCGCGCTGCTCGTCAAGGACAAAAAAATCCAGCAAATCGAAGTCGAAAAACAAAAAGGCATTCGCAATATGTTTATGGGCGGCTTTGCCCTGGTGGTGGTGTTTTCGGGCCTCGTTATGCGGCAGCGGAACAAGGTAAAGCGGGAAAAGAAGAATGTAGAAATCGAAAAAGCCCGCAGCGAGGAATTGCTGTTGAATATTTTGCCCGAAGAAGTCGCGGAGGAATTAAAAGCCAAAGGCAGTGCCCAGGCCAAACTGATCAAAGAAGCCACCGTTTTATTTACCGATTTTAAAGGATTTACCGCCTTAAGCGAAACCCTGGCACCCGAGGCCCTGGTGAGCAGTCTGAACGAATGTTTCACCGCCTTCGACCGCATCATCCAAAAACACGGCATGGAAAAAATCAAAACCATAGGCGATGCCTATATGGCCGCCGGCGGTTTGCCCAGTCCCAACGAAACCCATGCCACCGATGTCGTCAACGCCGCCCTGGAAATACGGGATTTTATGGCCGACTACAAAACCCGCAAAAGTGCGGCCAACCAGCCCTATTTCGAGATCCGCATCGGCATCCACACCGGACCGGTGGTAGCGGGCATAGTCGGTATCAAAAAATTCTCCTACGACATCTGGGGCGACACCGTAAACACCGCCAGCCGCATGGAAAGCAGTGGCGAGGTGGGCAAAGTAAACATCAGCGGCACCACCTACGCGCTCGTCAAAGCCAAATTCACCACCACCCACCGCGGCAAAATCACCGCCAAAGGCAAGGGAGAGGTGGACATGTACTTCGTTAGTTGAAGGAGTTGGATTTTTAACGCAGATTTCGAGGAGTTCAAGGAGTTGCATAGAGAACAAAGTTTAAAACCAAAGGTCATGGTGAGCCTAGTCGAACCATGGCCTTTTTACCAAAAGTGCCCGGTCATCGAGCGCACCAAGAGCGGTTGATGAGCCCTGCCGAACCAAGAGCCGATTGGTGTAGCCGAGATGCAAAGCACG
>DAIQOK010000004.1:111603-165523 GCA_036787895.1 Bacteroidota bacterium
TTGATGAGCCCTGCCGAACCAAGAGCCGATTGGTGTAGCCGAGATGCAAAGCACGACGTACCCTATTGACTTGTTCAGAGAAGCTCAGCCGGTTGAATTTTTCAACGCAGATTTCGCGGAGTTCGAGGAGTTGCACAGAGCGAAGTATACTACCAAAAGTCATGGTGAGCCCTGCCGAACAAGAGCCGATTGGTGTAGCCGAGATGCAAAGCACGCCGAATCCTGTTGCATGGATTAAAGGAGTTCAGGTTTTTGGATTTTTAACGCAGCTTTCGCGGAGTTCCACAGAGCGCGAAGTTTAAAACCAAAGGTCATGGTGAGCCAAGTCGAACCACCACCGCACAAACCCAATTTTGAATCCCGCACGAGCGGGATTTAGTCGTGTTGCGCCCCAATTTTGAATTGGCAATCCCGTACGAACGGGATTCCGCTAACGCGTAATTTTGAATTAACTGAAGTGCATGGTTCGAGGACCTCACCATGACAGCTTTCTTTTTTCCGTTTAACCCAAATCCCCGACACCGACTTCCGCACAAAAGCCACTGGCTGTTTGGCGAAATTGGCTGTTTGGGTAATTGTCTCAACTCCCTCACTGCCCCAACTCGCTCAACTGTCTCAAATCCGCGCTCATCCTAAAAATCATAACAATCCGCGGCCCATCAACTGATGCCAGAGCCAGGAGCAACAACCTCCGCCGGCGACATAAACACCAACTTCCCGTCGCTGTTTTCGGCCATCAAAATCATCCCCTGCGATTCAATGCCCCGCAGTTTGCGCGGCGCTAAATTGGCGAGGAGGGTTACCTGGGTACCCACAATAGCCTCCGGAGCAAAATGTAAAGCAATGCCGCTCACTACCGTGCGGGTTTCGATGCCGAGATCAACCGTCAGCTTCAACAATTTATAGGCACCGGCTACTTTTTCGGCAGCGGTGATGGTGCCCACACGCAGGTCGAGTTTGGCGAAGTCGTCGTATTGGATTTCGGCTTTGAGGGCCGGCGTGGTAGGTTCGGTGGCGGGTGTTTCGACTTTCTTTTCGGTCACGTCGGTGGTTTTAATGAGTTTGGCGCGCTGGGCATCCATTTGTTCGTCTTCGATATTGCGGAAAAGCAGCTCGGGCAGACCAAGTTTGTGGCCGGTTTCGAGGGGCTGAATCAGCATTTTTTCTTTCCAGAAAGCAAGTTTCATCAATTCGTCGGCTTCCCAGTTGAGCTGCTGCTGCAGTTTGGCGGAAGTAAACGGCAAAAAGGGTTCGCAGGCGATGGCGAGGGTAGCACAATCCTGCAAGGCTTGCACGAGTACGGCGGCTACAGCTTCTTCGTCGGTTTTGATGAGTTTCCAGGGTTCGGTTTCGGCCAGGAATTTATTGCCGGAGCGGGCAATGCCCATCATGGCCGCCTGGGCGTCGCGGAAGCGGAATTCGTTGAGGGCTTTGTAGAGCTCGAGTTGCTGCGCAAGCACTTCTTCCTGGTGGGCACGGATGGCGTCGAGCACGGCAGCGCGGGGGGCGGTGTCGGGTTTGATGCGGCCATCGGGCAGGGCGCCGTCGAAGTATTTGTGGACGAGCACCATGACGCGGTTCACAAAATTGCCGAAGATGGCGACCAACTCGCTATTGACGCGGAGCTGGTAGTCTTTCCAGCTGAAGTCGCTGTCTTTGGTCTCGGGCGCAATGGCGGTGAGCGTATACCGCAACTCGTCCTGCTTGCCGGGGAATTCACGCAAATATTCGTGCAGCCAGATGGCCCAATTGCGGGAAGTGGAGAGTTTGTCGCCTTCGAGGTTCAGGAATTCGTTGGCGGGCACTTCATCGGGCAACACCAAACCGCCATGCTCCAGCAACATCATGGGGAAGATGAGGGTATGGAAAACGATATTGTCTTTGCCAATAAAATGAACAAGGCGGGTGCTGTCGTCCTGCCAATAGTCTTTCCAGGCGTTGGGCTCACCTTTTTCGATGAAATATTCCTTGGTGGCAGAGATGTAGCCGATGGGGGCATCGAACCACACATACAACACCTTGCCTTTAGCGGCATCGAGGGGGACAGGTATGCCCCAGTCGAGGTCGCGGGTCATGGAGCGGGGCTGCAAACCCTGTTGCAACCAGGAGTTAAACTGCCCTTTCACATTGGGTTTCCAATGCTCGATGCGCTTCTGGTATTTTTTGAACTCGGGTTTTTCGGCCATGCGGTCCATGGGCAAAAACCAGTTGAGCGTTTTCTTTTTGATAGGGGCATGGCCGCTTAAGGCCGATTTGGGCGCAATCAGCTCATCGGGACTGAGCGAACTGCCGCAGTTTTCGCATTGGTCGCCATAGGCTTTGTCGAAGCTACAGCGCGGGCAAGTGCCGATGATGTAGCGGTCGGCCAAAAACTGACCGGCTTCTTCATCGTAAAACTGCTCGGTTTCTATCTCGTCGAATTGCCCTTTTTTATACAAAGCCAGGAAAAAATCCTGGGCGGTTTCGTGGTGGATGGCCCGTGAAGTGCGCGAAAAGTGGGAGAAGTTGATGCCAAAATCGGCGAAACTGTCGCGGATGAGGGTATAATATTCATCTACCACCGCCTGTGGACTTTTCCCCTCTTTACGTGCCTTGAGTGTAATGGCCACGCCATGTTCGTCGGTGCCACAAATAAACAACACCTCTTCGCCCTTGGCTTGCAGATAACGCACATAAGTATCGGCGGGCAAATAACATCCTGCCAAATGGCCAATATGCACGGGTCCATTGGCATAAGGCAGGGCTGCGGTAATGAGGTGGCGTTTTTTCATGACGGGCAAAGATACATAATGCGCTGCTGCTGTAGAAGATTACTGCTTCGATGTTGGATTTTTGCACTTGGTTGGCAGGTCGACCGCTGCGCTGACCACACGGTCTGCAGAGCGAAACTGACGACAAGCGGGCGTAAGCCCGCGCGACCATGAGCTTACAGCACCTCATTGCGCAGCGAAGTTCAAGGGCCATCTACAGCGAAGCAGTGGGCCGTGGACGACTCCCGCCAGTGATTATATCTATCATAAATTATGGACAACACCCGCCATGGAGCAAATCGGCCATGGACCATAGACTGCTCGTGCCAGCGAACGCATGAACTACCAGCCCCACCTCAAGAAAAATTACCGGAGAACGACAATCAAAAATAAGCTGCAAGCCTCAACCGAGTGGTTTTTTGTCTATTTTTAGGCCCTTGCAATAAGCCCCTTCATGGGGCATTTACATGAACTATGTCGGTTAAAGTACAAGCGCTTACCAAGCTGTATGGCGAGCAAAAGGCCATTAATCAGCTCAACTTCGACATCGAGGAAGGGCAGATTGTTGGTCTGCTCGGCCCCAATGGTGCCGGAAAAAGCACCACCATGAAAATTCTGACCGGTTTTTTGCCGCAAAGCAGCGGTAAAGCCTGGGTGCATGGACGCGATACCGAAACCGATTCGCTGGCCATTCGCCGTATCATTGGCTATTTGCCCGAGAGCAATCCCTTGTATCTCGATATGTATGTGAAAGAATATCTCGCCTATGTGGCAGGCTTTTACAAGTTAAGTGCAGTCGACAAACAAATCGCCCGCATGATCGAGATTACCGGCCTGGGATTGGAGCAACACAAAAAAATCGGTCAGCTGTCGAAAGGTTACCGCCAACGGGTGGGATTGGCTCAGGCCATGATACACGAACCCAAGGTACTCATACTCGATGAGCCCACTTCCGGACTCGATCCCAACCAATTGGCCGATATCCGTGCCCTCATTCAGGAAATTGGCAAGTCAAAAACCATCATCCTCAGCACCCACATCATGCAGGAAGTGGAAGCCATGTGCCAGCGGGTCATTATCATCAACCGCGGTGAACTGGTGGCCGACGATGCCGTAAAAAAACTGCAGCAGCGTGTGCAGGGCGAAAGTGTGGTGGAAGTGGAATTCAGTCAGGCCATTAATGAAGCGGTATTACGTCAACTGGGCCATGTGAGCAGTTTGCGTAAAACCGGCGAAAACAGCTACGAAGTACGCGCTACCGGCAAGGACGATTTGCGGAAAATTCTCTTCGATTTTGCCGTAGGTCAGGGCGTAAGCGTTTTGAATATGAGTAAAAAAGAAAACAGCCTCGAAGAGGTATTCCGTAATCTCACTACCAAAAAGAAATAAGATGCTGACCATATTTCGCCGGGAGATTTACAGTTTTTTGAGTTCACTCATCGCCTACATCGTTATCGTGGTATTTTTGCTCGTAACAGCTTTGTTCATGTGGGTTTTCCCCGATTACAGCCTGCTCGAATTCGGCTATGCCACCCTCGACCAGCTCTTTATCATCGGCCCTTGGGTATTTATGTTCCTGATACCGGCCATCACCATGCGGTTTTTCAGCGAGGAAAAACGTACCGGCACCATTGAGCTGTTGTTTACCAAACCTGTGACCGATATGCAGATCATAGGCGGAAAATACCTGGCCGGATTTGCACTGGTGTTGTTCAGCATTTTGCCTACGCTGCTTTACTTTTTATCGGTGTATTTGCTCGCCGACCCGGTGGGCAATGTCGATACCGGTGGCATTATTGGTTCTTATATCGGGCTATTATTGTTGGGGGCTGCTTTTGTCGCCATTGGTTTGTTCGCTTCTTCCATTACCGAAAATCAGATTGTAGCCTTCATATTGGGCCTGTTCCTCTGCTTTTTCTTTTATACCGCTTTCGATTCTCTTCGACTTCTAAATCTGCCCAACAAAAGCTTGTTGATACTTGAACAACTCGGCATGAGCGCTCACTTTGAATCGCTCAGCAAAGGGGTGCTCGATACCCGTGATATGTTGTATTTCGGCAGTTTGATTGCCTTGTTTTTGATGCTCACCAAAACAGTATTGGAGGCCAGGAAATGGTAAAGGCGACGTCATCTACTAAAAAACGCCAGTCGTTTATCCGCCTGGGCTTGTTGCTGGGCATTTTGGTATTGGTAAACATCATTGGCAACCTGGCTTATACCCGCTTTGACCTCACGCGCGAAGGTCGGTTTACCCTCTCGAAAAGCACCAAAAACCTGCTGGCATCACTTGAAGATGTGGTTTATGTCAAAGTTTATCTTGATGGTGATTTCCCACCCGGTTTTCAGAAGCTGCAGCAAGGCATACGCGATCAACTAGGTGAAATGCGTCGTTATGCCGGGGGCAATCTGGAGTTTGAGTTTATTAACCCTGCTAATTTGGGTGATGAGCGGAGCACCAATGAGCTGTACCAGCAGTTGTATAAGGCCGGTCTGCAGCCCACCGACCTACACTCGCGCAGCGACGATGGGGTGCAGCGTAAAATCATCTGGCCGGGTGCCATGGTGTATTATCGCAACAAAGAGGTGGCCATGAACTTTTTGCTGGGCGCCGGTGCCGGCAATTCGCCACTCGAAATCATCAACGCCTCCGAAGAAGCACTCGAATACACCATAGCCAATAGCATTAAAAAGGCTGCAACCCTCATCAAACCACGTATCGCCTTCACCGAGGGCAATGGTGAACTCGATAAAGTGGCCACCAGCGACATTGCCCGTGCGCTAAACGAATTTTACAGCCTGGTACGCTACGATTTAGGCACCATCGAACCGGTTCCGGCCGATATCAACCTGCTTGTGATCGCCAAACCCACCGAAAAATTCAGCGACTGGGACAAATACAAACTCGATCATTTTGTGAACCGTGGTGGCCGGATTTTGTGGTTGATTGATGCCGTGAAAGCCGAAATGGACAGCATGGGCCCCGATAACTTCTTCATGGCCGAAAGCCGGGAATTGGAAATCGAAGACCTACTGTTCAAATACGGTGTGCGTGTAAATCCCTTCCTGGTACAGGATACCCGGGCCACGCAAATTCCCATCGTTTATGGCAGCTCGGGCGGTCAGCCGCAACAGCGTTTGTATCCTTGGTTTTATTATCCGCTGGTACAGGCCGATACCGACCACCCCATCGTTCGCAAATTGGACCCCATACAGTTCCGGTTCGCGAATAGCATCGATTTGGTGAGTGCGCCGGGCATACGATCGGCAGTGCTTTTGCGAAGTTCGGCCCTGTCGCGTGTGGTGTATGCCCCTTTTCGGGTGAATTTGACACTGGCAACGGAATCAAGTAAAGAGGAGATGTTCAATAAAGGCGGTCAGCCACTGGCGGTTTTGCTCGAGGGTCAGTTTCCCAGTTTATACAAAAGCCGTTTTTTGAATGAATTCGCCCGTAATGCAGTCGATTCGTTAGCCATGAACCTGGCCGACCAGCCCAAAAGCAGTCGCATGATCGTCATAGCCGACGGTGATCTTATCCGCAACAATGTGCGCCAGAGCACCGGTGAGGTTTATCCGCTAGGCTTCGATCGGTACACCAATCAGATGTATGGCAACAAGACCTTTTTGCTGAATGCCGTAGACTATCTGCTCGACGAAACCGGTTTGATTAATGTGCGATCGAAACAGATTACGCTGCGGATGCTCGATCAGAAAAAAATCAAAGCCGAGAAATTGCGTTGGCAATTGCTCAATACAGCTGTTCCCATACTCTTGATTCTCACTTTTGGTGTCGCCCGTCACATCTGGCGCCGCCGCAAATACGCAAAACGTAGTGCATGAAAAAAAACCTGATATACCTCATACTTTTCGTGTTGTTACTGGCCATAGCCGGCTGGTTGATTAGCCGCGATCGGAATGTAACCCTCGATCCTAAGGAAATTAGTTTCCGGGTGGCCGATTCGGCTGCCGTGAACCGCATATTTATGGCCGATCGCAAAGGCAGCAAGGTATTGCTAACCCGGCAGGCCGATGGCAACTGGTTGGTGAACAACAAATACATCGCCCGTCCCGATATGATGAAGGTTTTGATGGAGACCCTAATCCGCATGGAGGTGAAAACCCCTGTTCCTAAAGGTGCTATCAATACAGTGAAAACGAATATGGCTACAGCCGGCATCAAAGTAGAGATTTACAGCGGCCCGAAATCAAAACAAGAGCTGGTATTTTATGTCGGCAGTTCTACGGTGGATACCCGGGGCACTTATATGATAAAAGAAGGTGCCGAGCTGCCCTATGTTTTGTATATGCCCGGTTGGGAAGGCTACCTAACGCCACGTTTTTTCACCAGTGAGGAGCAATGGCGGGAGCGGATTTTGTTTCGTTTGAATCCCGATGAGGTGGTTCGTTTTGCCGTACAATATCCCGATACCCCGGGGCATGATTTTGTGATTGAACGTTTGCCTGACAGCAGCTATGTGTTGTTGGATCCTGTATCGAACAGTCGCCGACCATTTAACCCGGCTGCCGGCAATGCCATCTGGAAAGATTTTGCGGTATTTCGGGTAGAAGGTTTTGAGAATGAAGTACCCATACGCGATTCCGTTATCAATATGGTTCCGCCGGTTTTTAATGCCACTATCACCGAACGCAATGGCAAAACGCATACAATTAGTACTTTTTTCAAAAGTCAGCTGAATACCATCGATGTGGTATTGATGCAGGGATTTCCCGATCTCGACCGCAATTATTTTTATTATCGCGAAGGCCGGGAATTTGGCGTGATGCAACATTTGGTTACCCCTTGGTTTTTTATGAATAAGGCACAGCTACTCGATCGCGCCAATCGATAAAAGGCGCTTCCCATATGACCCAAAAAACTATCTTTACAGCAAAAGCATCTCTATGAAATTTATCGTCTCCACCAGCACCCTGCTCAAGCACCTCCAGGCCGTTCAGGGCGTGATAAATAGCAGCTCGGTTCTGCCCATACTCGAAAATTTCCTCTTCGACATCAACGACAAAGAGCTGCTGGTGTGTACCACCGACCTCAATACCACCATGAAAACCACCCTCGCCATTGAGGGTAAAGGCAAAGCCCGTATAGCCGTTCCCAGTAAAATCTTACTTGAAACGCTGAAATCCTTGCCCGATATGCCCATCACCTTCTCGTTTGATGAGGCCACTTTCGCCATCGAAATCAATACCGATAAGGGCAAATACAAACTCAGCGGTGAAAACGGCGAAGATTTCCCGGCTATCCCGGAGGTGAGCAAGGCCAACGATTTTAGCCTGCCCTCGAGTGCGCTCCTGAATGCCGTGAGCACCACCCTTTTCGCCGTAGGTACCGATGAACTTCGTCAGGCCATGACAGGGGTGAAGTTTGAGCTCGAAGCCAATCAAATGAATTTTGTCGCCACCGACGCACACAAACTCGTGCTGCATTCGGTGAAAAAAATTGCCATACCTGAAACAGGTTCATTCATCGTTCCGCGCAAGGCCTTGAACCTTCTCAAAGCATCTTTACCCGGCGACGATACCCTGGTCAAAGTAGAATATAACACCACCAATGTGTTTTTCTCTTTCAAGGACATCCATTTGGTATGTCGCCTGATCGATCAGAAATTCCCGGATTATACCGCCGTTATCCCGAAAGACAATACTAATCAGCTCATCATTTCGCGTACAGAATTGCTGAATTCACTGAAACGTATATCTATCTACTCCAACAAAACCACCTACCAGGTGCGTCTCAAGCTGAAAGGCAGCGAGCTGCAGATTTCGGCCGAAGACCTCGACTTTTCGAACCAGGCCGATGAAACCCTGGCAGCAGAATACAGCGGTACTGACATCGAAATTGGCTTTAACGCCCGTTTCCTCATCGAAATGCTAAGCAACCTCAGCAGCGCCATGGTTCGCTTTGAGTTGAGCCAGCCGAGCCGTCCCGGCGTAATGCACCCCACGGAGCAGGAAGAGAACGAGGACACTCTGATGCTCATCATGCCCGTAATGCTGAACTCTTACGAGTAGGATTGAGAATAACACATTAAGTATAGCGATTGAAAAGGCCCCAATTCGGGGCTTTTTTATTTTAGATCAGCACCCCTTAATGTGCTTACGTGGCGCGGCGCTTCGCTTGCTTGGCTATACGCTGATGTGCTAATGAAAGGCAGCTAAATGTGGTGAGGCTGTCATTTAATGTAATATTCTCAAGATTTAAACCATAAATAATTGTAAATCAACTAGCTCGAATTCTATGATTACAGAGCTTTTCGTGAATTACGATTTAGCATATATGAAAACTCACTGGTGACTTTCTTCATGCAACTGACCAGATACTTACAACAAGCTATTGGTAAGGTTCCAGCAATCAACCTTCAATCCTATTTGAATAAAATTGATGAAACTATTGATGAAGAAAAATGATCGATCTTCGTACTATTCACTTTTTGATAAGATGTGTTAGTTGTCAAAAGATAATACCTCGGCTTGATTAGTAAATAAATAAACTGCATAACCCTTGGCATTACTGCCCAACTAACCTATAATTAGCACATCAGCACATGAAAGGGGAGCCCCGCGACCCACCACATCGGCACATTATTTCCTTGCAATCCACCCCTGCGGGTCAACCTTAGTCGTGCCTTTCCACACTTGCAGATGTACTTCGGCTTTGTTCTCTTCGTCGTCGAAATAAACCGTGCCGATTTGCTGACCGGTGGTGATTTTATCGCCTTTGGCTACATTCACCGAGGCCAGGTGGGCGTAAACCGTGAGATACTGACCATGTCGGATAATCACCGCACGTTGCATGCCCGGGATGTTTACCACTGCGGTTACTTCGCCACGGAAGATGGCCTTCACCGCGCTGCCTTGGGCGGTACGTATGTTCACGCCATCGTTGCGTTCTTTTACATTTTTGAGTACCGGGTGCGGATGTTCACCAAAAGTGGCACTGATAAAGCCTTTCTCAACCGGCCAGGGAAGTTTGCCCTGATTGGCAGCAAAATCATTGCCCAAAGCCTTGGCCTCCGGCGTTAGTTCGAATTCACCGTCTTTCGGTCGGGTAGTTGTGGCAGGCTGTTTCTGACCGAGTGCACGTAATCGTTCTTCTTCTTTTTTACGGGCAGCTTCAATTTCCCTTTGAATAATGTCTTCGATGGCTTTATTCAACCTTTGCCGAGCCGATTCTTTGTCCTGCAAATCCTTACGCAGCTGTTTTTCATTTTGTGAAAGCGAACTGACCAATTGATTGGTTTTGTCGCTTTCGTAGCTGAGTAGCGTTTTTTGATTTTCTTCTTCCCGAAGCAAGCCTTCTTTTTCAGCCTTTTTTTGCACGAGCTGAGCTTTGCGTTTGTTGAGCGATGCCTGGGTTTGGTTGATTAAGCGGACCTGTGTCTGGCGAAAATCATTGTACTGCTGGAGATAACGCAAACGCAAATAAGCCTGGTTAAAATCGCTGGCAGAAAGGACGAGCAAAAGGCTGTTGTAATTGCTGCGGTTGCGGTAAGCTACCTGTAACATTCGGGCGTATTCCTCTTTCAACTTAACTAAATCCCGTTCCAACGACTCAATGACCATGCTCAGATTGTCGATTTGTTGTTGGGTGAGGCTTACCTCATAACCGTAGTTTTCGATAAGTCGCTCGCGGACTTGTATTTGTTTTTTCAGCGTAACCAGCTGATTCAGACTGGTCGATTTTTTCTTCTGTACTTCCTCGATCTGCTTTTTGGTAAAGCTGATCTGCTCCATGAGCTTATTGCGTTGCTCTTCGAGTTGTTTTTTAGTTTGAGCATGGGCGCTGCCTGCCAAAAACAACAACAGGACGATTGTTTTAATCCGCACGACTGTAGTTTTTGGGAACGCTGTAAGGATAGGTTTGGCCATTTTCTACCGCAAATTTGGTAAAATTCAGGCTGATACCATTGTTTTCATTGCCATTTAGTATGGCTTTTAGCGAAGCAGGTGCCCAGTTTCCGTCAACCTGGCTCGGAAGCTGATAATCTATACGCACATTTTTATCCCCGCTTTCGGCCAGAACGGTCTTGCATTTGGGCAATTCAGCTCGCAAGGCAATGTTGAAACGCATATCGCCCCGCTGAGCCAGATAGTCATAACCCACTATGGTCGACTTGCGGATTTCAGTAGAACTCAGGTGTCCTAAATTATTGAGTAATAGATTTTCGAGTGTCTGATAATCGATTTGCGTCCCGGCCAGTTGGTTGAGGTAGCTAAAGGGTTTTTCGTAATACTGTTTATTGATGCGATCTACCATGCGCAAACTGTCGGGTGTAATCAAAACCCGAAAAACCTCAATACCGAGCATAGGGCGGAGGACAAGCCAGATTTGTTTGCCACGTTCAATGCGGATATTAAAAGCAGAACTCTGATTTTCACCATTGATACTTGCACTTAAGTCGCCACTGAGACTCAGCTCAGCCAACTCAAGGTCGTTGGCTAGGGCCTGTTCCCAAGCGACCATATCATTGCTTACAGCTACTTTTTCGGTTTCAACCAGCTTCTTTTTGCTTTTGCAACTGCTGGCACCTATTATCACAAGCAGACAGCCAATAAGCCATATACCGGCTTTACTGCCGGCATAGTGGTGGATGTCAGTGGTTTTTCGGGTCATCGGCACTTATTCGTACAGTTTGCCTTCAGCAATTTTGCGGTCAATAAAATCACTTTGCATGCCGGCAGCTTTGGCTTTGCGCCAGTATTCCAGGGCTTTGATTTCGTTGCCGAGGCGATAGAGGATGTCGCCATAATGCTCGTACAAAGTGGCTTTGTCGTCGCCGGCCTGTGCCAGCGCCAATTCCATCCATTCGAGCGCTTCTTTGTATTTGCCCTGCTGATACATTACCCAGGCATAGGTGTCGAGATAAGAAGGGTTTTTGGGTTCAATTTTCACCGCTTTTTTGATCATCTCCTCAGCCAAATCAAGTTTGGACTTTCGCAAAGAGAGATAATAGCTCCAGTTGTTGAGAACCAGGGCGTTATCGGGTTGGATTTTGAGGGTTTTAGAATAATTCTCATCCGATTCTTCAAAGCGACCCAACTCATTGTAGGCATCGCCCAAGGCGGTGTAAAAGCTGGCTTCCAGTTCGCGGTTACTGCCTACGTAAAATACGCCGGTGCGGAGAACCTCTACTGCTGCGCCATGGGCTTTAAGTTGATTTTTGGCAAGTCCGGATAAAAAATAGGGCAGCGCCTGGTTCGGGAAAAGCGATACAGCCTTATCGGCTTCTGTACTTAATCCTTCAAAGTCCTGCACATCAAGCAATGCCAACAAATATTGTTGCCATACGGTATATTTCTGGTTGCCTTTGTCGGTAGTGATGGCTTGTTTGTAGGCATTTTTTGCTTCGGCAGTATTGCCGCTGTGGTACAACAAATCGGCGTACATGGCCCAGGTTTTGGGCTCTTCGGGATGTAAACGGGTGGCTTCCTGGCCGAGCGCCAACGCCTGTGCTTTGGCCGTGGGGTTTTTTTCCATCTCTCCAAAGAGGGTGAGCAGGACCTGAATTTTCAGGTCAACATCCAGCTCAGTTTTGGTGAAAGCTGACTGTAGGTAGCTAAAGGCCTTGTCGGTATTTTTCTGGGCGCGATATACATCGGCGAGTGCGAGTAAAATTTTGCCGTTTTCGGGCTCTACGCGTAAGGCCTCCTCAAAATGTTTGCGGGCACTTTCGTAATCCCCTTTTTCAAAATAAAGCTGACCCAGATATAATCTGAACTCGGTGTTTTGCGGGTTCAGATCCACCAATTTGCGAATTTCCTCGATGGCCTTGTCGGTTTTGCCGAGTTTCATCCACAACTGCCGCTTTTGATCGGCTAGTTCCGGACTTGGCCCGGTGCGCGCTTCAAGCTGGTTGAAGGTTTTGATGGCTTCACTATATTGTTTAGCCTCAGCCTGAACACTGGCAAGGTCAAAAAGCACGCTTTCTTTATCCTCTACCAATAGCACAAGTTGACGAAGTACCGGAATGGCTTCTTCAAGGCGACCGGTTTGCCGCAACAAATCGACTTTCAAACGCAAATACCACTCGTTTTTAGGGTCCATTTGCGCGGCCTTGCTGCTGTACTCCAATGCCCGGTCAAACTGCTGACGAGCTATGGACGTACGACCTACCTCATAATAAGCCAACGCATTGCCCGGATCACGTTTGATGATTTCAAGGAAAAGATTTTCAGCTACGCCGAAATTCCCGATGAGCTTCTCTTTTTGGGCATTAAAAAAAAGGAAATCAACCTCCATACGCTCATTTTCGGTCAGGGTGCGGTAAACGACTTTGTCTTTGGCCGCTGCACTGCCGGTCTCCTTTTTACTGGCACAGGAGGCCAGGGCGAAGGCGAGAAGTAGTATGCTTAGGTTGATGTTGTTTTTCATGCTTTGATTTGATTGTAATCGCCAACGCTGAGGTCGGCAGCCTGACCTGCGATTCCGGCATAATTGCCGAGCATGCTGTTGGTCACGATTGCTTTGTCGATGCGGGCATGGGTTTGAACGATGCTATTGCTTACTACGCTATTGCTGATGCTGCTGTTGTCGCCAACTGAAACATGTGGACCAACCACACTGTTTTCGATCACCACATTTTCACCCAAATAACAAGGTTCGATAATGGTGGAGTTCACAATTTTAGCAGAAGAAGCGCGCAGTGTGTTGCCACGAATAAACTCCAGATAACGCTGATTGGTATAAACGGTGGCGTCTTTATTGCCGCAGTCCAGCCATTCGGTAACGGTTCCGGGATAAAAACGTGTGCCTTTTTGCTTCATATTTTCCAACGCATTGGTGAGCTGGTATTCGCCTTTGTCGCGGATGTCGTTGTCGAGCAGGTACTGCAGTTCCTTTTTCAGGTAGCCGCCATCCCGGAAATAATAAATGCCAATGATGGCTAAGTCGCTGATGAATTCAGCTGGCTTTTCGTAAAAGTCGCTGATGTGGCCATCTCCTGCGATTTTCACCACGCCGAAAGGACGCGGGTCTTCCACTTTATTTACCCAAATGATGCCTTCGTGGCTGGTGTCGAGGGTGAAGTCGGCTTTGAACAAGGTGTCGGCAAAGGCCACCACAACTTTGCCTTCAAGCGCCGATTGCGCGCAAAGGATAGCATGGGCTGTTCCCAGTGCTTCTTCCTGATAATGAATGGTTCCGATGGCACCCTGGGTGGCTGCAATGGCTTTGAGGTTGTCTTCAACCGTTTTCCCAAAAGATGGTGCAATAATATAAGCCACCTCATCAACTGCTTCGCCACAAACTTTGACGATATCTTCAACCAGTCGTTGTACGATGGGTTTGCCGGCAATGGGTACCAAAGGTTTAGGCACAGTAAGAGTATGTGGCCGCATACGTTTGCCAAGGCCGGCCATAGGGACGATAATCTTCATAGCAGGGATAGGTATTTAGAAGGGTCTAAGTTACGGATTTGATAGGCTTCTCCCGCCACCAACCAAACATCACATACGCTAAACATAAGCCAATTCTCATGGCCCATACCCAATAGCCGGTATGCCGACTTAACAAAACAAGTTCAATGGCAACCAAAACCAAAGCCAGCCCGATATAACTGGCCAAACGCGCTAAGGCATAAGGCACCGGATAATGGCGCTGACCGTAAACATAACTTACTAGCACCATGGCGGAATAGGCTGCCAAAGTAGTCCAGGCAGCGCCATAATAGCCTAAAATGGGGATAAGTAGTACATTTAATCCGATGGTCAGTGCGGCACCAAAAAGCGAAAACCACATACCATAGCGGGTTTTGTCGGCCAGTTTATACCAAACCGACTGGTTATAATAAATCCCCAGCATCAAATTAGCTACCAATAAAATGGGTACCACACCCAAACCTTCGTGATAGGCAGCGCCAATAAATGCTTTCACGATATCCAAAAAGAGCACAACGCCCACCAAAATCAAACTGCCGGCAAATACAAAATAATTCATGATGCGGGCATATAGCTGTGGTGCTCCGAGTTGTTTGGCTTGTTGGAAGAAAAAGGGTTCGGCAGCGGTACGAAAAGCCTGGGTAAACAAACTCATGAGCATGGCCAGCTTGTAAACTGCTCCATAAACACCTACCTGATACAAATTTTCGGAAACCTCGCCAGGGAGCAGGTATTTAAGCAAAATCCGGTCGAAGGTTTCATTGACCATGCCTGCCAATCCGGCTGGAAGCAACGGCAGCCCGTAAACGAACATTTCCCGCCATAATTGGGGGTCAAAACGGCCTCGAAAACGCGGGAAGGTTGGTACCAAAAGCAGCAAAGTGATGCCATTGGCCAGGAGATTCGACAAAAAGATATAGCCAACACCCAATGTTGGATCGTACACCGCATCTACCAAGGATAAAAACTGCCGAGTTTCCGACCAATGGGGCAAAACCAACAGAAAAAAGAGGTTCAGACCGACATTCAACCCAATATTAATCAGTTTGAGCGAAGCAAAACGCAAGGCTTTTTCTTGCTGGCGAAGTCGGGCAAAGGGAATTACAGCCAAGGCATCGAGACCCAGAATAAACGCAAACCAAACCACATATTCCTGGTGCTCTGGATAACGTAAAGCAGCGGCAAGGGGATTGGCTCCGGCGATGAGTAGTGCTGTAAAAACGATACTGCTCAAGGTCAACGACCAAAATGCAGTACCATAAGCCTGCTCCCCTTTTTCGCTGGCACGCCTGAAAAAGGCTGTCTCCATGCCATAACTATACACCACATTCAGGAAGGCCACCAGCGCGTATAAGTCGGTTACTACCCCATAAGCCTCGGGTAAAAACAGCCGGGTATACAGGGGAACCAGCAAATAATTGAGGGTGCGACCAATAATGGTACTCAGTCCATAGGCGGCCGTTTGTCCGGCTAAAGCGCGTAAACTCGACAAGGGATGTTTGAATGGGTGATAATTTTCGCAAGTTAAAAAGACATTTGATAAAGCGGGATTTCTTGTGAGTATCGCAAGCTTAGCCTGAATGCATTTTTTGTGCTCAACTTGGTCTAGAGGTTGGATTGCCTGTCCTGTCCTCTTTTTTTGCCCCCTGCTAAATTGATTGTACTGTTTGTGCCCCCGCGAGTAACTCCGCATAGAATTTAGATGCAGCAAACTTTATCTTTGACGCACTTCCTCTTCCGCCTATGCAAGTTTTTAAAGATTTCGATCTCCGCCATCACAACAGCTTTGGACTCGCGGCCCGCTGTGCCTATTTCGTGCGTATCGACGACGCTACAGAAATTCCGCAAGCAGTCGATATGGCTACCCATCTCGGCAAACCTATGCTGGTATTGGGCGGCGGGAGCAATATGCTTTTTACCCGCGATTATGATGGTACGGTATTACATATGGCCATACCCGGTATCGAAATCTATAGTGAAAACGAAGATGAAGTTATTGTCGAGGCCGGTGCCGGTGTGGTGTGGCATGAACTTGTGCTTTGGGCAGTAGCCAAAGGTTATGGCGGATTGGAGAATCTTTCGTTGATACCGGGAACGGTAGGAGCGTCACCTATTCAAAACATTGGTGCCTATGGCGTGGAGTTGAAAGACGTTTTTCACAAACTTCGTGGTTACCATTTCGACAAAGGTTTTATGGAGTTTGATGCCATAGCTTGTGGTTTTGGCTATCGACAAAGCATATTCAAAAGCGAACTCAAAGGCAAGTTTCTGGTGAGCGCCGTTTTTTTTCGTTTGCAGAAAAAGCCATCGCTCAAAACTACCTACGGTGCCATTCAGGAAGAACTCGAAAAACTGGGTAAAAGCGATTATACCATCGCTGATATTTCGGAGGTAGTTTGTCGCATCCGACAAAGTAAGTTGCCCGATCCAAGTACCATCGGTAATGCAGGAAGTTTTTTCAAAAATCCGGAGGTGGAGGAAGAGGCGTATGCCCGACTCAAAATAAGCTTTCCCGATATGCCGGCTTATCCGGCCAAGACGGGCTTTACCAAAATTTCAGCGGCCTGGCTTATCGAACAATGTGGCTGGAAAGGAAAGGTAGTAGGCCATACGGGTACTTATGCGAAGCATGCGTTGGTACTGGTGAATCACGGTGGAGCCAGCGGACCGGAAATTTGGGCCTTGGCGAAAGAAATCATCGGTTCTGTTTTCGACAAATTCGGCATCCAATTGGAGCCGGAAGTCAATATTATCAGCTAAAACCTGCTATTTCACTTCCCAACTAAAAGGAGCACCCAGCATGAGGGGTAAATTCAGTGCCGTATGTCCGGCAGGAAAACCAAACTGCACCGGATAATCATATTCTTCTACAACATCGCGTATGATTTGTTCGGCAGAACGGCCGAAGGCTACGGCATTGTCGTTCATCTGGGTCATGCCACCAACGATGAGTCCATTTAAGTTGCTCAACATATTAGCGCGTTTCAGACACATCATCATGCGGTCGATGTGGTAAAGGTATTCGTCGAGGTCTTCCAAAAACAATATTGTGTTGGTCGTATCGAGCTGCGAAACCGCGCCCATCAGGCTATAAATCACGCTCAAATTGCCTCCAACCAATCGACCACTCATTTTACCGGGCCGGTTCAAGGGGTGGGTTTGTACCGGATAGTTAACGGCCTGTCCTTGCAACATGGCCAGCAAAGCAGCTACCGAACGGGGGTCTTTGTCGCTTTTGCCGAAATTAAAGGGCATTTCACCATGAATGGTGGGTATTTTGAAGTTTTGGTTGAGGTGACTATGTAGTACGGTAATGTCACTGAAGCCTATGATCCATTTGGGAGTAACCTGCCAGGGTTGCCAGTCGATTTGATCTACCATACGCACCGTACCATAACCACCCCGGGCACAAAAAATGGCCTTTACTTCGGGGTCGTTGAGCTGCGCCTGAAAATCTGCAGCCCTTTGAGCATCGCTACCGGCCAACTGATGGTTCACCAAACCTATGCTGCTGCCTAACTTCACGCGGTAACCGGCATTTTGGAGCAGGGAAATAGCCGGTTGTAGCTCCTCCAATGTGATTTTACGGGCTGTGGCTACAATGGCGACAGTATCGTTTGGCTGGAGATCAGGAGGAAAAATCATAAGCACAGATTGATGCACGAAGCTATTGAATTACTGCCAAGGTTAAATTGCCGGGCACTTTGTTTATTCCTTGCTTTGAAAAAGCCCACAATTAGAAGTCAGAAAAAAACCGGCTAATTGCCGGTTTTCAGTTTATAAATTATATCGGAAGATGGGTTCCAGGTCATCAATTTCGTGCATCATCACCTTCAAATCGTGCACCAGGCCGGTATCTAAACCATAAACCCAGCCGTGGATTTTAAGCGCCCTGTTTTTCCAGGCTTTCTGAACAATCACGGTTTTGGCTAGGTTGTGTACCTGCTCTATCACATTTAATTCCACCAACCGCTTACCGCGTGCTTTTTGATCAGCAATAGCTTCCAGTTCGTGCCGGTGTTTTTCATACACCTCCTTGATGTTGCGCAGCCATTTATCTACCAGGCCGTTGCTGCTGTTGCCCATGGCGGCCAAAACTCCACCACAGCCATAATGTCCGCAAACGATAATGTGTTTGACGTGTAATACCTCAACCGCATATTGCAAAACCGACAAAAAATTGAGATCGGTACTCACCACCATATTGGCAATGTTACGATGCACAAAAATTTCACCCGGGTCGGTGCCCGTAATTTCATTGGCAGGTACGCGACTGTCGGAGCAACCTACCCACAAAAACTCAGGACTTTGTTTAAGCGAGAGGTTTTTGAAATAATCCGGGTTAATATTTAATTTTTGAGCTGCCCATTCGGCATTGTTTTTAAGCAGTTGTTGATAGCTATTTTCCATACATTTTAGTATTTAATGGGAAGAAGGAGCCACACTTTTAATGCCCCGTACTTCCACGCTGATATTACGCCGAGAAGAGGTTTCAATAAAATCAGAAACCAGTTCAAGCACGTCGTAGTCGATATAGGCCGACTGAGAACCATCAATGAGCACACTGCTATTGTTAGGGATTTCTTCAAGCATTTTCAGTATGCTGCCTTTATTGAGGAAGGAAACTTCTTCGGCCAGGGTAATGGTGAAATGATGACCGTCGGTACCTTCCGATTTTTTCGCGAAGTAGGCATTGCGAAAGTTGTTTTTGAGAATGTAAAAGGCTGCAAAAAATAAGCCGACGGCTATACCTTTCAGCAAATCGGTTAAAACAACGGCTACAATGGTAGCGATGAAGGGTAAAAACTGCTCCCAGCCCAATTTAAACATGCTTTTAAAGAGCTGAACCTTGGCAAGCTTATAACCTACAAAAATCAGTACCATGGCCAGAGCAGCCAGAGGAATCTGGTTCAACAAGTCGGGAATAAGCACCACAAAACAGAGGAGATAAACCCCGTGTAACATGGCCGACAATTTGGTTCGTGCTCCGGCATTGACATTGGCCGAACTGCGTACGATTACGGCTGTCATGGGTAAACCACCTATTAATCCACTCACAATGTTGCCCACACCCTGCGCTTTAAGCTCCCGGTTGGTAGGGGTGTTTCGTTTCCAGGGATCAATTTTGTCGGCAGCTTCAACACTCAATAAACTCTCGAGGCTGGCCACAATGGCTATGGTCACCGCTACTATCCAGCCTTGGTGATTTTGGAGGATAGCGAAGTCGGGCAGGGTAAAAATTTCACTTACTGAGGCACCCGTCAGTGCTGGCAGATTTACCCGGTGGCTGGCTCCCATTGCCCAATCGGGCATTTGTTGAATGAAATAGGTATTGAGAGCTGCACCAAAAACAACCGCCACCAAGGCACCAGGTACAAATCGGAAAAAGGCGAAACGTTTGAGTGCTTTTAATTCCCACAATAACATTAGGCCGAGGGCACCGATGCTAATGACAATCGCGCCGGGTGAGGAATAACGAAAAGCATAAATAAGCTCGGTGAAAGTATTGTGCTTATCGGCCTGATCAAAAGCCTCATCACCCATGGCTACCACGTCGTAGCCCAGCGCATGGGGTATTTGTTTTAAGATGAGGATGACCCCAATGGCTGCCAACATCCCCTTGATAACCGAAGAAGGAAAATAGTAGCCGATGATACCTGCCTTGAGGTATCCAAAAATAACTTGTAAAATGCCGGCAACCACTACTGCTGCCAATAAAGCCTCAAAAGAGCCTAAAGTTTGGATAGCGCTGAGAATGATTACTGTTAAGCCGGCAGCGGGTCCACTGACCGAAAGCTGGGAACCACTCAATGGGGCAATGACCAAGGCGCCAACAACTCCCGCAATAATGCCCGAAAGTAGTGGTGCACCTGAGGCCAGGGCAATACCTAAACAGAGTGGCAATGCCACCAAAAAAACGACGAGAGCCGCAGAAATATCTCCCCGCAAATAGGGCAGGTATTGTTCCTTGAAAGATTTCATGGAATAAAAAAAATTATGAGTAAAAATAAAAAAAGGCCAGCTTCAACAAGCAACTGGCTGAAAACAAGGAGTTATCCCCGTTCAGGAGGCTGGAAGCAGGACATCAGTGGTATCCTCATCCACAAAAGCGGGTGTAAGCCACTGCAGGAGCTGTCGTCCTGCAGCCAAAATAAAAACTGCTGGCGGTCTACCGAGCAGCTTAAATCGTGTATCTCTTCCAGCGGGCCTTGTTGGCTGGTACTGCTGCGCTCTTCAGCATCAGAACAATCCTCGGGAGCTTGTTCAAAATCATGTAGTAGTGTCGAAAAGGGGACCAATATTTGGCGCATGGTTGGTGCTGCAGGCGCGCGAAACGACAGTAGCAGCGTTGCACCAGCAAGCAGGAACACCAAAAACAGGCGGAAAGACAACATAGAAAGCTGTAAAGATAATAAATACCTAGGAGCAAGTGCTACCGGCTGTGCTGGCAGAATAGTTTCTTTTTGAAGATGTAAGTCCTTGTTAATTTTTAGCTGCCGGCACAGTTGCTCATAAATAAAAAAGCCACCCGCTAAACAACGAATGGCTTTTGGTGCCGAAGGCGGGACTCGAACCCGCATGTCTGTGCGACACACGCCCCTGAAACGTGCGTGTCTACCAGTTTCACCACTTCGGCGTGAAATTGAGTGGGCAAAGATAATGTTTTAACCCTACATCGATAACTGCAAATAGAAAAAAGAAAACCACCTTTGGATAAGTAAAAACAGCAGGCCAAATTTGGTGTCACCTTAGCACTTTTTGCTGTCCGACAGCTTTAAGTCATCTCAGTATTGTGAATGCTCACAATTACTCAGTAGTTTAACGCCCCATATGCCACCACGGAAAAAAATAATACCCGAAAATGAACTGGTTGCCGGCCTGATCAATAGGTCGGAGGCGATTATGACAGCCTTATACGACCAATATTCAGCAGCACTCTACGGTATATTACTGCGGATTGTTAAGGATGAGGCCATTGCGCAGGATGTACTGCAGGATGCTTTTGTCAAAATTTGGCGGAATGGCGAGCGTTACGATGCGAGCAAAGGAAGCTTATTTACCTGGATGCTGAACATCGCCCGGAATACTGGTATCGATTATTTGCGGTCGAAACAATACCGCGCTGAAATCCAAACAGATTCAATTGACGTAAGCATGTCATCAGCAGATTGGTCAACCCCTGATCAAACCGATACCATCGGCTTACGGGAAGTAGTTGCCCGGCTCAAACCTGATCAACAGCAGGTGCTTGATTTGTTGTACTTCAAAGGACATACCCATGAGCAAGCCGCTGAGCTGTTGGGTTTACCTTTGGGGACGGTTAAAACCCGGGTACGGACAGCGGTGATGGTTTTACGTGGAATGTTAAAAGAAAAGGATACACAGTGAATATCCAGGAATACATAGAAAGTGGTGCCCTCGAAAGTTATGCTTTGGGCTTGGGCTCCGAAGCTGAAAGGCGGGAAACAGAGCGATTACTGGCTTCTTACCCGGAATTACAGCAGGAATTACGTGCCATAGAGGCCGGATTCGAGCATTTTGCCTCAATGCATGCCGTTGAGCCGCCGGCCGCGATGCGCGAGAAAGTATTGAAGGCCATGACTCAAACTACCGCTGAGAAAACCAGTGGGGCTTCCGAAATTACTGTGCGTCAGCTGGCCAGCCCGGTACGTTTTAGCTACAGCCTGGCCGCTGCCTGGGCGTTATTTGTAGTGAGTTTTGGCGCGGCACTATTTTTCTACAACAAATGGCAATCGGCTGAAAAGGGCTATCAAGGCCTCTTAGCCGAAAAAACACAATTGGCCGAACAGTTTGAAGTAGCCAAGGCAGGTTATAATGCCCTGGCCGATTTAAACAGCGCCTTGAATAATGCCGATAACCAGATTATCCGTTTGGGTGGTACCGCTTCTTCGCCGGAGGCAAGTGCTGTTGTGGCTTGGAACAAGGAAACGGGTTCCGTGAAATTATGGGCACAAGCCATGCCTGCTAACGAAACGGATAAACAATACCAGCTTTGGGCCATAGTGGATGGTAAACCGGTAGATGCCGGCGTTTTCGATGTCCAACCCGAAACAATGGCTATGCTCGAAATGAAAAACTTCAGTACAGCACAAGCTTTTGCAGTAACGCTTGAACCAAGAGGGGGAAGTGTTAATCCAACCCTTTCGGCCATGGTGGTTATCGGAGAAGTTAAGAGCTGATTTTTAGCCTCACAAAAGTTGAAAAACCCGGGTCGAATCCGGGTTTTTTCATGATAAGCAGGATGGGGGCGCTGCTTTACGCCTGCTTGTTTAATCGTTGGTAAAGGCGCCTCCAAAACATTCCTCAATATATCCAGAGGAGCATAGGCACCAACGAAAAGCGATCCATGGATGATTGTACATTAAAACTAAATAAAAATTTCACTTCGACAAGCGAAACCGACTCGAATTTGACTTGAAGCCGAAAATTAAGTGTCGTTCTCAGCGGTTACATTGATAGATTCGGGTTCATCGATAAATGGATTTCCAGCTATTTCATACGTCTGAATGCCTTTCGCCTGAGTTTGGTTAAGCCAGCCATGGGGAAGTTCCAGCCAACCCCGGCTTCTGCTGATGGCTACATAAAGTAAATTAATTTCTTCTATTAATCTCTCCCGATCGAGTGTTCTGGTTTCCTCGAGCTGTTTGTCTATTTTTTTGGCTGTGATAAAGTCGGGCAGCAGTTTTACAGCGTCGTATTCCATGCCCTTAGCGCGATGTACAGTGCTGAAAATGAGGGCTGCCTCCCGGGCATCGCTACATTGTTCGGCATGTTTACGCAATCGGCTCAATTGATTTGGCAATTCGGCACCGTATAACTCAATTAACTGTAAAAAGATGGCCAGCTCCGGATCTCCGGTTTGCTCTACATAACGCTGTAAGGCGTCATAACTGCCCAAAGCCTGGAGCAAAGGGTCTTTCAACTTAGATAGACTGCCAAAGCGCAATTGCAGGATTTCATGCAAAGAATAACCATTAGAAGCAAAGGAATAGGCCTGAAAACCGCCTTCAAACCAGATTTTTTCGGCTGCATGCTCCTCAAGCTGGTCGAGTGCAGCGGCAATGAGACTCATATTGGTGCGTGCCAAAATTGCCCGACTGCCAACTTGTTCGGGTAGTTTACCTACCCCGATAAGTTGAACACCGGCAGCCGACTTACCCAATTTGTTTTTCCATTGTAAAGCTTCATTGGCCAATTCAGCAATGCTGGCCGGGAACCGGAAGCTGGTACTTAAGGCGAGCGTAGGATAAGGCAGGCTGTTCATGGCGTTGATCGCATATCGCCAGCGATAGATTTGCTGATGCGGGTCACCTACCAACAATTTAATGCCCCGTTGCCGCCTGAATACATCCAACATCACCGATGAGGCATCCTGGGCTTCGTCGAATAGCAGGTAGTCGTAAGGCAAGGCAAACTCCTTAAGTTGAAACTGCTTGAGGTAGTAGTCGTGCGTAATCGGTAATCTGCCCGACTGCATCTGATCCAACAAACGCTGACTTAATCGCAAAATTTCTTCCAGGTGACGATCGGCAAAATCACGACTGCTTTTATCATCAAGATAATGGAGGTAGTTGAGCTGGCGCAGACTTACACTGGGATGATTGCAATACAACGAAACATAACGTATCACATGACTGGTAAGGGCATACCGCAAGGCGGCATCGCCACTTTTGCGGATACGCAGCGCATCGGCCAGCTCATGAAATTTGAAGGTATTGACGATATTGGGAGAACGCATGCGCAACTGCTTAAAAGCGAGTGAATGGGCGGTTTCCACTTTTACATGGGGGAGGCCGGCAGCTTTGAATTTCTGCTCAGCCTCGAGTTTTACCGAGCGGTTAAAGGCGAGATAAAGTACTTTTTTGTGCTTCCCGTGGGCCTGCGCATAGGCGAGCAAAGTAGCGGTTTTTCCAGATCCGGCCACGGCTGAAATTTTCATATCGCCGCTTTGATCGAGTATGGCTTGTTGTTGGGACGTGAGGCGTATCATGACCCAAAATTCCGTTGCTGCTGGCGGGACAGTCGGTGTACAAACGTTTGTACCCGACTATAAGCGTTTAAAAACGGCTATTGCAGCTTTACCATGTTAAAGTCACCACAACCGGGGCATGGTCTGAGGCAAAATGTCCTTTTTCATCGGCAAGCAAGGGGACAAAATAATTACTCACCCCGCGCCACTTACGGTAAAAGACAAAGTCGATGCGTTTCGACCGTGGGTCTTTTTCGGTGAAACCGTGAAAAGTAGCTGTGCTGCCGGAACTTTGATCAGCATGCAGCCGGCTATCCTGCAAACCCGACAGCAAAATTGTTCGTAGCACAGCACCTTCAGGACCTTCGTTGAAGTCGCCCATCAAAATTACAGCTTGATCATTGGTCCAGCTTTGTATACTATCGGCCAGTAATCGGGCACTTTCCCGGCGAGCAGTTTCGCCGGCATGGTCGAAATGGGTGTTAAAAACCCAGAATTCAGTGTTTTTTTCTTTGTGCAGAAACTTTGCCCAGCTGCAAATACGGGGTAAATGAGCATCCCAGCCCACCGACGGCTGCCCCGGTGTTTCCGACAGCCACAATACGCCATATTGCAACAATTCCAACCGGTGGTGATTATAGGCAATGGGGCTGTATTCGCCAGCAGTTTGGCCGTCATCGCGACCAACACCCAGCCAGCTGTAACGATCTGCGGTTGCTGATTTTAGTGTGTTGAGTTGGTGATGCAGTACTTCTTGCAGGCCAATCACATCTGAATTTTGTTGCCTCAGAAACTGTAAGACGCGTTCTTTTCGATTTTCCCACCGATGAACGCCATCAGCCGGATTGTCGTAACGGATGTTCCAGCTCATAACTTTTAGACCTGCAACCGGTTTGCGGCCAAAAACCACGCTTCCAAAGGCAGCCAATACCAAAAACAGGGCGACGATAAGCCAAAGATTAAGTTGCATAGGTCAATTTGCCTCAAGGTCGGCAATTGAAAATTGGCAAAAGCTTACACTTGCACTTTTTTCCATTTACCCCGACGGAAGATAATCACGCTGACAACTGCATGCAAACTATGCGCAGCCGTTATGGCCCAAAATACCCCACTTGCACCCATACCCACAGGATGGGCCAGGTACCAGGCCAGGGGTATTTCAAAGGCCCAGAACAGAACAATGTTGATCAAAGTAGGCGTAAAGGTATCGCCGGCGCCGTTAAAACTTTGGCTGATGACCATGCCATACGCGAAAAACACATAACCAAGACAGAGTATGGCTAAAGCTTGTTTGCCGATCAAAATAACACCGGCATCCTCATTAAAAAATCCGATGAAGAAATCGCCGAAAATCAAAAAGATAATGGATACGCTGCCCAGAAAAATGGCATTGTATAAGGCCGCCCGCCAAACCGACGACTCAGCCCGCTCCGGATGCCCGGCTCCCAGGTTTTGACCGACTAAAGTAGTGGCCGCATTGGCCAATCCCATGGCCGGCAAAAGTGTAAAAATGACAATACGAATGGCTACTGTATACCCGGCAAGCGCAATGCTACCCGACTCGGCAATAATTCGGGTCAGAAATATCCAGCTGGCCGATTCAATCAGGAATTGCCCCATGCCACCACTGCCTACCTTGATGAGGTTCCAAACAGTTTTGGCTTCGAGCACCATATTTTTAATGCCCAGCTGGATAGTGGTATTGCCTTTGAGCAGGTGGTAAACCTGGTATCCAACACCTACAGCACGTCCGAGCGTGGTGGCGAGGGCGGCACCTTCAATGCCCATAGCCGGAATCGGTCCCAGGCCGAATATAAATAATGGATCGAGGAGAATATTCAGACCGTTGGCCAGCCACAACGATTTCATTGCGATGGCTGCATTACCTGCTCCCCGAAATATTCCATTAATCATGAACAACAACATGATGGCTGGATTGCCCAAAAAGATGATGCGCGTATAGCCCTGTCCGAGTTCAATTACCCGGTCGTCGGCTCCCATGAGGCGCAACATATCTTCGGCATAAATAAAACCAGCAATGCCAATGAGCAAAGAAATACCCGCCGATAAAACGATAGCCTGGAAGGCAGCATCGCCAGCGGCTTTATTGTTTTTTTCTCCAATCCGTCGTGCTACAATGGCTGTGGCTGCCATGCTTAGCCCGATCGATACGGAATAGACGATGGTGATTACCGACTCCGTCAAGCCAACTGCGGCAACAGCCTCAACGCCGATTTTACCGACGAAAAAGATGTCGACCACTGCAAATAGTGATTCCATTACCATTTCCAGCATCATGGGAATGGCCAATAAAAAGATGGCACGTCGTATACTGCCCGAGGTATAATCCCGCTCTGTGCCGTCGAGGGCATCTTTAATGGCTTGTATCCATTTTTTCATAGCGCGCAAAGATGCTCTTTTAGTTTGAATAGCAATAATTAGAATAAGAAGCTTAACAAGCTTTTAACGACAAATTGTCCTGCGTTTATGGTTGAGCCGGCAGGACGGTTTTGAGGTCGAAAGGAAACAACCGTGCCCGCATCATACCTGAAGTGACTACAGGCAGTTGCTGTAAGATGCCTTTGGCGTCATCTATGGTCATGGGTTGAAGCACAATGATTTCAAAACGCTCGGGTGCCCTCGGAGGCAAATCGACTGTTCCTGCCAATATGATTTTGCCATCTTTTTCCATTTTTTTTAGCAATTGTTCATGTGTCATAACCGCCTGCTGAATACGTTCGTCCCAATTTAAGGTGTCGCGGTAACGCTCATTTAAGCTGAGATGGATGGCGAACTGTTTGATCCCATCATTTTCCTGAGCGAAGACAGGATGAAAAGCTAATAACGCACAAATTATAAGTAGAAGTCGCATGGATTTTTTCGGCAAGATAAGCGCCGAAGTTAAACTGTGAAAAACGACAGCTACTCAGAGCGAAAAACTCTCTCCGCAAGCACAGGTACGACTGGCGTTGGGATTGATGAAGTGGAATCCTTTGCCATGGAGACCGTCGCTATAGTCTAATTCCGTTCCGATGAGATAGAAAAAACTTTTTTTGTCGCAAACGAGCTTCAAGCCTTTATCTTCAAAAGTTTCATCCGTAGTTGCTATCTGATCGTCGAAATCCATCTTATAACTCAAACCCGAACAGCCACCGCTGGTCACCGAAACACGTATGGCCATTTCACGACCGGCGTATTCGCTGGCAAGCAACGATTTTACTTTATCGGCGGCTGATGTACTGATTGTAATCATGGGGATAACTTACCACAAAAGTACACAAGCGCGGTCAATTAGGTTCACTTCGGGCTTAATTCACTCCTTACCCTTCGCTTTCGTTTTTTGTTTAAGATAAGTCGCCATGATTACCCCACTTGGATGTACTTGGCAATTTTGGAGGTCAAAACCAACGGGAAAATAGCCGGATTGGAATAGCGGTATGCCTTGTCCCAGAGCAATGGGATGTATAAAGAGCTGAATTTCATCGATGAGTCCGGTGGCGAGCAACAGGCCGTTGAGCTGACTACCACCTACCAACCAAATTTTTCCGCCTGGACTGTTTTTTAGCTTCTTCACAAAAACGGCAGGTTCTTCCCGGATAAATTGAACCGGGTTGGCATCGGCTTTACGGAACTGCCGGCTGAAAACATAATTGGTTTTATCCGGATAAGGGTAAGGAACATCGAAACTTAAAACTTCTTCATAGGTTTTATAGCCCATTAGCGTAGTATCGATGGTGGAAATAAATTGTTCATAGCCAAAATCCTGGTCGTGAAACAAAAAGTCGAGCTGGTTTTGTGGACCGGCAATATAGCCGTCGAGTGAGCTTGCGATGTAGAGGATGGTTTGTCGCATAAGGTTGGGTTGAATGCTTATCGCCTACAAAACAACTGCATCCGGGCCAGACTAAATTGTAAGCAACTTACCGCTGTGTCAGATAATGCGGGTTTTGGTTTTTGGTCATTTCCTGCATCGATTTACGGTATTCCCCAGGGGTCATTTGTGCAAATGCACTGAATCGTTTAATAAAATGTGCCTGGTCGTAATAGTCCAACTCATGGGCCAGGGTACTGAGGTTGAGATCGGACGTTTGAAGTTGACCCAAACTACGTTGAAAACGTTGTAGCAGCTGGTAGATAACGGGACTCAAGCCAATCTCTCGTTTGAAATCGGCATGGACTGTCTTTTCGCTGACTTTCAGCGTTTTCGCCAAGCGAAATACCAGGTCTTGTCCACCTTCAGCCTGTTTTAACCAGTCGAGTGCGACCATCACCCGTGGGTGTAAGGGATAGCGGGGTTGTTGGGAGATGAAATTTTCTAAGAGGCCGATCCTCTCGGAAGCTGTGGCCAGGCGCAATTTTTCATATAGCTGTTGTATGGATTTTCCCCAAATGAGTTGGGCATCCACCGCCTGGTTTTTATAGGCAGCTACCGATTGACCGGTGAGCTGATAAAAGCCCTGTGGGTGTAAAAACACCCCTGCCATGGAAAAAGGCCCGGCAACTGTGGCCAACATGGGTTGGGTAAACAGGCCGAAAAATGTGGTTTTAGGAGTAGTCTCGCTCGTGGTGGGTGGTAGCAGCTTAAAGTCTCCATGCAGGCAGAACATCAGCTCGGCTTGCACTAGCGGCAAGGTGATGCCGGTTTCTGTGCTACTTTCGCCCTCATGAACATATGCTAGGCTCACCGGGCTGTCGGAAAAGCTATGCGTTAATTGCAGCTCTTTCATAGGGCAAAATCATCGGTATTTCCAGGCCGGACTTACTTCCCTTATCCTGGTCGCGGCAGCCACAAGCTCCCGACAAAAAATCAAAAGTTCGTCGGCTTGCGTTTCCCTGCCTATGCTTATTCGGAGACAGCAACCGGCTTCACTTTCCGACAACCCCATGGCCAGCAGTACATGCGAAGGAGTTGCCTCCGCAGAACTGCAGGCTGAACCCGTGGCCAGGGCATAGTTTCGGAGATTTTTGATCAGATCAGCCGCAGCTACATGGGCGAGGTGGAGCAAGGTGGTGTTCGGCAAACGAGCCACTTCTGCTCCCAAAACGCGTATATCCGGCAACTTTTCGGTCAATGTTTTTTCCAGTAGAAGGCATAAGTTGCGTTGACGATCTATTTCCTCAGCTAATACCGATTTCGCTAAAATAGCCGCCGCCCCTAAACCTACTATCCCCGGTACATTAAGCGTGCCCGACCGAAGGCCGTTTTCATGCCCTCCGCCGAGTAGAAGTGGCTGTAATTTCGGGCCGTGTTTGAGTGGTTTTTGATACAAAAATCCCACACCTTTGGGGCCGTAGAGTTTATGTGCCGAACCCACCAGAAAATCAACACCCAATGAATGCACTGCTACATCTATTTTTCCGACCGCCTGGGTGGCATCACAACAAAACCAGGCGCCAGCCGCGTGACAGCGGGTAACCAGCTCTTGTATGGGAAAAATAACACCGCTTTCGTTGTTGGCCAGCATACCACAAACCAAAAGTGTTTCCGGGCGCAAAGCAGCATTGAACTGTTCTATATCAGGCAATCCATGGCGCTGTACCGGTAAATAAGTAAGCGAAAAACCTTGTTTTTCAAGCCGTTTTAAAGGATCGAGCACAGCTTTATGTTCGGTTTCCCAACAGATGAGGTGGTTCTTTTTGTGCTGCCAGCTTTCAGCCAGGCCGCGTATAACCATATTTAATGCTTCTGTAGCGCCTGAGGTAAAGGTGAGTTGCTCCGGCTCAGCCTGAATGAGCTCCGCCAATTGCTGCCTTGCTTTTTTGACGGCATGGGCGGCTTCCCATCCATAAGCATGGGTTTTGCTCGAAGCATTGCCAAAATTTGAGGTGAACCAGGGCAGCATCTGTGCAAGCACCTCAGGCGCAACCGGCGTGGTGGCATTGTGGTCGAGATAAAGGACTTTAGCGGTCAACGCGTATTTTTACACAAATAAACAAAAGCCCATGCTCAAAATTGAACATCTCGGCATAGCTGTTAAGGATTTGTCGGCTGCCAACGACATCTACACCCGCCTTTTAGGTGTGGCTCCCTACAAAACTGAAACCGTAGCCTCGGAACATGTAAATACTTCATTTTTCAGCGTGGGTGACAATAAAATTGAATTGCTCGAAAGTACCGATCCGGCAGGACCTATTGGCAAATTCATCGAAAAAAGAGGAGAAGGGATTCACCATGTAGCTTTTGAGGTGAGCGATATCCTGGCCGAAATGGAACGTTTACGCGCCGCCGGGTTTGTGCTCCTCAATGAGCAGCCTAAAAAAGGTGCCGACAACAAATTGGTTTGTTTCGTCCACCCGAAAAATACTTCGGGAGTGCTCGTAGAATTGTGTCAGGAAATCGTTTAGTATTTCTGCACAGCTAAGCCTGCCGGTAAGCGAAACAAGCCGGCATCTACCACTTTTGGCGTAAATCTCACGGCGCGGAGTGTATACACTTCGACCCCGTTATTTTCCACTTTTACCTCCAATGGAAGGCCTCGACTATTTTCAGGCAACAAGCCTTCATAGGCCGAATTTAAAGGCGCCAGCAGCAGGTTGTAATCGAAATCGATGGCAGTTACCCAGGCGGTAATTTTGATATGATTGATAGAAACCACCAGCTCGTACACCGTTTGGCCAAGTAGTTTTTTGGTATTTCCGGTCTTTTCGATATTAGCTTGTGCCCAAATGCTGGCTGGAATTGCTTCTAAGCGGGTTTCTGTGGCTGTTCGGTCTTTTTCGCCGCCGGCAACCGCTAGCAGTTTTCCGTTTTTATCGGCGATATAGGTGTTCAACGGCGTAGTCGCCTGCATATTTTCAAAATGATCCATACGCACGGCATTGCCCTTAATCAGATATTCGGTACGCCGGGTTTCCCGAAGTTCGCCACTTTTGCTTTTCATCAAACGTTCATAAATGACCTGACCTTCAAATGCCTGTCCTACAACGGTTCCGACCATTAAACAAATCAGCGCGACCAAGCCCAGTGCTTTTTTCATGCTTCTCAATTGAAGTTGAAATATAGTAAAATATGAATTTAAGGTGACCTGTTTGGATGGGTTTAATGTCGTTTTAAGCAAAGAAGTGTTAAAGTTAGCGCGATTGGAGGTCGAATTCCAACTTTTAAGTAGCTTCAAACATGCGTTTGTTATTGCTCATGCTGCTCCTTTGCCTGTCAGCCGCTCAACCCGGCCGGGAGAAGCCAAGCTTCGACCGACTGACCGGCAGCTGGCTCATGCAAACGCCTAGGATGGTCTTTCTCGAAAAGTGGGAGAAAAGCACCGACGGCTTTACAGGTGCCATGTATATCATCCGTACTAATGATACGACTACAGCCGAAACCATCCGCTTACTTCAGATCAACGGCAAATACTATTATGAGGCAACCACTGCTGGCCAGAATGATCAACAGCCGGTGAAATTTGAGCTGGTGAGTTACAGTTTGGATAGATGGGTGTTCGAAAATCCTGCCCACGACTATCCCCAACGCATAGTTTATGCCTTTGTGGGCAGCGATTCCTTAGTTGCCAGCATTAGTGCCATTACCGGCTCCGAAAAACTGACAAATTTCCGGTTCAAACGACTGAATTAAGGCGCAATCAGTCGGAATACCGAGCGCTGTGCGCCTTTGGAAACGACCAACTGATAAATGCCGCCATTCAATGTCCATTCGCCCAGGTTCAACTCGGTTGCCGATAAGATAAGTTGTCTGACTAATCGACCTTGCGTGTCATATAGGCGTAAGTCTGCGCCTAAAACACTTTCATCAGCCACTAAGCGGCTTGCCGGGCTGAGTTGATTGCCATAAATACGTACCGCCAAATTTTGGGATGACGGAGCCAAGCTGGTTGGCACATAGGCGGGATTGCTGATTTTGACAATGCGGTGGGTAAAAGGGGAGTCATTACTCCAATTTTGCCCATTAGTAGCTACATACAAATTGCCCTGCCCATCGGTGCAGATATCCCGTATACGTTCGAAAGCGTTGTTGAACCACTGTCGCTGACTAATCACACTATCTCCCGATGCATCAAGTTCAAGACTATAGATACGTTTGTTTTTAAGTGTGGAGACCAACAAACGGTTTTGTAATTCTGGTATGGCCGGATGATCATACCACAATAGGTCGGATGGTGCGATGGTCGGGGTCCACCAGGCAATAGGCTCAACCACCTCGTTGGTGAAGCAGAAAAACTGTTCATTTTGAGCATCACAGGGGCCAACCACATCGGGCCAGCCGTAGTTGCGGTTGCGGTGGAGTATGCTAATCTCATCGTCGGTATTTGGGCCATGTTCGCTGAGGTAGATTTTACCGTTCGGATGCAGCAACAGGCCCTGTACATTGCGGTGACCTAAACTCCAAAGTGGTGAACCGGCGTCAGGATTATCGGTAGGGATGCTGCCGTCGAGATTTAAGCGCAGCATTTTTCCGCTTAAAGAGGCCCGGTTTTGGGCTGCAGCCTGGTTTTGTGCATCGCCTGTGCTGAAGATTAGTTTGCGGTCGGGTGTAATCAGCAAGCGGCAACCGTTGTGGGTAGAAGCACCGGGTATACCTTCGAGCAGCGTATCGGCCCGTGCCAGTGTGCCGGCTGTTGGCGAAAATTGTAGGCGCAATATGCGTTCACGAATGGCCGAACCCTGTAGATAGGTATAGGCCACAAAAACCCAGGGTGTATCAATAAAATTTGGATGCAAAACCATGCCCAATAAGCCCGACTCGCCTGTAGCCCGCACATCGCTGAGCGTGATCAGCGTTTCCTGCACCCCGGTCACCGGATTCACCCGGCTGATGCGGCCATAACGTTCTGTCATCCAAATGTGGTCATCCGGCCCCCAAATTATTTCCCAAGGAATGTCAAGACCACCGATGATGGTGGTGGTATCGACAGTGGTTTGGTCGAGGGTGATTTGGGCGTGGGTGCTGGTGAACTGAAAGCATCCAACTAAGACTATCAGTAAAATAGCAATGGGTTTCATATCACTAATGTTGAGAATTTTGACTGAAATTCAAAGCATTGACCAGGAATCTATGCTGTGATGCTCTTAATTTTTATTCATTTGAATTGTCTAAAATTGAAACAGCCCGGTAAAACCGGGCTGTTTTAGAATTGCTTGTAGAAAAGATCAATATTTTTATTTCATCAATTTCAGCATTCGACTTTGGCCATTACTTTGGATACGGAATAAGTAAAAGCCCTTGGGTAAATCTTCGGTATTGAACTGTAATTCATTTTCACCGGCACTTGCAACTACACTTAGCTCAGAAAGTTGTTGTCCCGTTAAATTGAAAAGCGAAATATGAACTGAACTAGTGCTATTCATCTCATACCGTATCGTCACCGACGTGGTCATTGGGTTGGGATATGCTGTAAGCGAACTGATAGTGTTGTCGATTTTTGCAACTGAGGTAGCCGGAGGAGTTGCTGCCAGTTTTACGGCAATATCTTTTACCGCTACGCCCATTCCAATACCGCCAATTTCCAGAGTTGTGCCGGTGCTCAGGTTCATGCTGTAAAGTTTATCGAAAGAACCACTCACATTTGCAGCAAAAAAGGCCATATTGGTTTGGGTGCTGTGGTCGTAATAGATGTCTATATCACTTGTTTTGTCCATGGTGTTGACCATCAAGCCGCTTGAACCAATGGTGTTTAACATGCCGTCATTGGGTGGGTCTTGGGTTAAAAGAACATTCAGTGAATCATCGTAAGTATACATTAAAGTTGAGCCGGGAGCAACGAAGCTGTTGGTATAAGCAGCTGTAGATACATCTGGGTCAATACCAAAATTAGCGTCGCCACTTTTGTATCTCAGACTAGAGTCGTTGGCAGCCAAAAGTCCGGTAAGTTGATTAAAGCGGTAGTTTTTATTGTTCGAGGTCACTACACGAATGCGGTCGGCTACTGGGTTAAAGTCAACACCTACACGACCGCTTAAATCGATATTGGTAATTGAATCGGCACTCACCGGGGTGGCCATGCCGGTAACGGGATCAAGGGTGTAAATGCGGGCGACCATGGTAGCTGCGTTGTAGCCAATGCCGTAAAGTTTCAAATCGACGGGACGGACATCCATGCCGACCAATACCTGACCAGCGGTTAAACCACTCACTGGTGTAGCACTGATGAGGTGGGTAGGTGCAGCTGTATTCAAGCGCAGCAAATTATCATTGGCAGATAAAGCATAAATTTCAATACCATTCAAAACTGGCGGCGTGCGACTAATCATACATGCGATATCCTTAACGGGCATATTTAATGCGCGTATCGTAGTAGCTAAACCTGTGCTCAGGTTGATCGTGTATAAGCTGTCGTTGATATTAGAGCCGGTATTGGCAACAAAATAAGCGACATTCTGACCGGTAATTGGGTTGAAGTAGATATCAAGATCTGAAGTGGCATCCATTAAATTTTGCATCAAACCCGAACTGCCTACGGTGTTCTGAGTGCCGTTGTTTGGTGGGTTTTGAATGGTCAGCACATTCAGCGAATCGTCGTAATTATATAGCGTAGTTGACGTTGAGCCGATATAACTATTCGTATAGGCACCGCTGCCAATGTTCGGGTTTTTGCCTGCATTAACATCTCCCGTTGCATACATCAGCATACCATCTGTAGCGACCAAACCGCCTGTAACAGGATGCAAGCGGTAGTCATGTGCATCGCTCGAAACTACCCGAATCCGGTCAACGGTTGGGTTGAAATCGAAGCCAACCTGGCCGCTAAGTATAAATGAATTTATACCAGTACCCACAGGCGTTAACATGGCGCTGCCTGTATCGAGGGTGTAAATCTGTCCCTTTTGTTGGGCGGCATCATAACCCAATGCGTATAACTGACCAGTTGCGGGACGAACATCTAATCCCACCAGCGTACTTCCACTGGCCAGGCCGGTTACCGCTATAGGTGTCGACATGGCCGCTGGATTGCTGGCATCGATCCAGTAAAACATATCGGAGGTGGTGAGCACAAAAATTTTCTGTGCCTGGCTTTGGCTGGTTAGTCCAGCAAAAGCCAGCAGTAGCGTGAAAATGCGTAGTTTTTTGTTCATGTCGTAAGGTTTTAAGTTGTTTAGAGGCACATACGACAAGCGCTCCTATTCGGATTTGAAAAGGGCAATATTTGTAAAAAGCTGGTTTTGACTTAAGCTGGATGAGGGTAGAAAAGGCTCATCCAGCCAGCTTAGCTGAATATTGAACTTCGGCAACGGACGATGCTACTGAATTTTTGAATTTGAAATTTTGTACATCCACCCCAGCGGAATGAAAACTGTATCTTTGCGAAAATTTTAAGCAATGACCCGTACGCCCGACCAACAAATCATCGCCGAACTCAAAGGCCTGGTAATGGATGCCACCCGCAAAGCCAATTCCGGCCACCCTGGAGGGGCGTTTTCGTCGAGCGATTTTGCGGTGATTTTGTTCAAAGACTACCTCCAGTTTGCCCCGGAGTCACCGAAATGGCTCAATCGCGACCGTTTTGTGCTTTCTGCGGGCCATGAGTCGATGCTGATTTACAGTTTGCTCCACTTCATGGGTTTATTGGAACTGGAAGAAATCAAAAATTTCCGCCAACTCGGCAGCCTCACGCCCGGACATCCCGAAAATCACCTCACCCCGGGTGTGGAAGCAACAACCGGACCTTTGGGTCAGGGCATCAGCATGGCGGTGGGTATGGCGGTGGCCGAAAAACAGCTGCAAAGCCAAATCGGTAGCGATTTGCTGAACCACCAGGTATATACCCTGGTCGGTGATGGTGATTTGCAGGAAGATGTAGCCCTGGGCAGTTGCCAGATTGCCGGTCACCTGGCGCTCGACAACCTGGTGGTGTATTACGACAAAAACGATATCCAGATCAGCGGCAAAACCAGCCGGGTGAGTTCGGTTGATTTCCGCGGCACCTTCGAAGCTATGCAGTGGGAAGTACTTGAAATTGATGGCCATGATCACGCTGCCATCCGCCGGGCGCTCGATTATAGCAAACAAGCGCGGAAAAAGCCGCTGCTAATCATCGGTCAAACCATCATAGCCAACGGTACCGCTACCATGAGCGGCAGTCACAAAACCCATGGCGAACCCCTGAAGCCGGATGAAATTGCTGCCACTAAAAAGCTGCTCGGACTCGATCCCGAAGCCTTTTTCCAAGTGAGTGAAAGCACTTATAGCTACTTCACCCATAAAATGACCGGCCATAATACCGCTGCTAAAAGCTGGGAAGCAACTGTTGCTGCCAAGCGTAAAGCCGACAGCCATTTCGACCTCCTCTACAGCCAGCTTTTCGAAAAATTGCCTGCCCTTTCCAATTATCCTGAGTTTGAAGTCGGCAGTAAACTCGCTACCCGAGCTGCCTTTGGTAAAATATTGGAATATGTTGGTACCGAATTAAATGGCGTGATGGGCGGCAGTGCCGACCTCGAGCCATCCAACAATACCGCCGGTTTTGCAGCTTTGGTGCAGGAATTTGACGCTACCAACCGAGCCGGTCGTAACATCGCCTTTGGCGTTCGTGAATTCCCAATGGCTGCCATTTGTAATGGTATGGCCCTGTATGGCGGCATGCTTCCCTTTGGCGCAACCTTCCTTACTTTCAGTGACTACAGTCGCAATGCCATTCGTATGAGTGCCATTCAGCAATTGCAGGTATTGCACGTATTCACGCACGATAGCATCTTCCTCGGCGAAGACGGCCCTACCCACCAAAGTATCGAACATGTGATGAGTCTGCGCCTGATCCCTGACCTGCTGGTATTCCGTCCTGCCGATGCCCGCGAAACCGTGGCCAGCATGCAACAATGGCTCAAGGAGCGCCATCGCCCGAGCCTCATCGCCCTTACGCGCCAGAATATCCCTACACTTGATGGACCTGTCTTGGTCGACAAAGGTGGCTACATCAAATTCGAAACCCAGCCCGGTCAGCCGGCTGAAGTCGTCATTTTTGCCAGCGGTTCGGAGGTTTGGGTAGCCATTGATGCTGCGAAATTGCTTGTGGACACGGTAAAAGGGAATATTCGGGTGGTTTCGTTACCATGTTGGGAACTCTTTTTTGAACAGGATGCTGCTTATCGCAATAATGTAATGAGTAAAGAAGCCCGTTTGCGGGTTTCGGTAGAGGCTGGCGTAACCACCGGTTGGGAAAAATTCACAGGATTCGACGGCATCAACATCGGCATCGATCAATTTGGTTATTCGGCTCCCGGCGAAGTTTTGGCTGAAAAATTCGGCTTTTTACCTGAGCAGGTAGCTGCCCGTATCCGTCAAAAATACGAGGCGTAAAATCGGGGTGCCAAGCCAACAAAAAAGGCACGATTTTAGCTAATGGGGCTGTGTTTAAACAAGGCGCTATGGGTAGAATTTTAGGTCTTTGGCTGATAGGTTTTTTGGGGAGTAGCTCAATATACGCCCAGACAGATTCCACCATTTTTGACGCACCTTCGCCCTACGCTGCCTGCGAAAACGCCGCCAATCGGGTCAGTCAGCAAATTAGCCAGCTTACTATAGAGCAGCGCGATAGTCTCGCCGCTCTTTTGGTGAGCTGGGAGCATCAATGCGGCACCGGCGAAACCAGCGCACGTTTAGATTTATTACTCGCTATTGCTGAAAAAAGTCTCCAATCAAAGGCGGTTTCAGCCTATTACGAGCTGTATCTCAACAAATTTTACGACCGCCGCAATTTTGCCCGCTTCGACAATCAACTGGAGTATTACGAAAAACACAAAGGTTATTGGGAGTTTATTCCTTTAAATGGCCGTTTCGATCGTTGGATCACAGCTACTGCCAAAGCCTTGCTCGACAGTCAACCCGAAGGCAGCGATGCCCGTTTGTTGTGCCTGCTTTTTTCGGGAGATTACGGTGGTTTTGCCCGCAATCGTAGCAGCTGGGCCTATAGAGAGAGTCACACCAGTCATTATTTTAAAGACAAATACGGTTTGATTTACGCCTGGGAAATTGAAACTACCGTACTTTTTGGAAGTTGGCAACCTCAAGGACGTATGGCCGATATGTATCACCCGTCTCCTCAACTTGGATTTCAACTGAGCTTGCCCATAACCGGGCAAACGCGTGGGCACATTGGCATGGGTTTTACGGTGTTGCAACAAAAACAAGATGTCCGGATTTTAACAGCAGACACCGTTGTAGCTGCCAAAACACGACTGGGACTTCAGCTGGGCGCCGGTATTGGTCAACGGTTCCGGCTTTCACAAAAATGGCGGCTGGATATTGCCGGCGATTTGGCCTTCAATTACATCAGCACCAACCAAAAACGCCCGTTAACCGATGTGGAATACGATAGCGGGAATTATGGTATTAATGCCGTTGATTTGGGGCTAACTGCTGATTTGGCACGGCATTTAGGCAAGCGTAAAAGCCTCGGTTTAAGCGCGGCTGTTCATTATGTGCCTTATGGCTTCGATCGCAAACTTATGACGCCATTGGGGAATACCTATGCCATATTAGGTTTGAAAATGCGTTTTTGGTAGATGTAAGGCCTTGGGTTTGGCTTTTCGCGACATAAAATGAATATCTTTCGGCCACTAAACTAAACTTATGCGTTTTGGCCGCACAGTGAATATGATACGCAATCTGCAAAATTGGGATGCGTATTTGTTATATAAATTAAAGGGTAAAAAAGGCCCTGATTTTACCTTCCAACTGCGAGATGGCTATAAGGTATCGGTGCCCAGGCAGGTCATCCCTGAGTTTAAAGAAAGTTTGTTTGAAGAAGTTTACTGGAGTCGACTGCCTGCCAAATTGTTGAATATGCAACAACCTGTGGTGCTTGATGTCGGTGCCAATGTGGGCTTTTTTAGCATCAGTTGTCATTGCCGGTTAAACAATCCCCGCGTCATTGCTTTTGAGCCCATTGCGCGGAATTTCGTCTTTTTACAAAAAAATGCCGGTCGTTTGCCGGCTGATCGCTTTACCTTTCTACATCAGGCCCTGAACGACCGGGAAGGCGAGCTGGTGCTGAAATTCAACAGTGCGCAGGATATTACCACTTCTGCTAGCTTGTTCGACAATAAACACGGCGCCGACGAAGAATTGGTTTCCTGTACCTCACTCGAAGCGGTGATGAAAAATTATGAGCTGGATCATATTGATCTATTAAAACTCGATTGCGAAGGTGCTGAATACAATATACTATATAACAGCCCCCAGGATATTTTCAAACGGGTGAATAACATTGCGCTTGAAACCCATCAAGGCCCCGGAGAAAAGGAGAATAGGGAGGCCATGGCAGCCTGGTTGAAAAGTCAGGGTTATACCGTAAAATCGGATGGTGGCGATATGCTGTGGGGTTACCGTTCGGCCAAAGATTGGGTAAGCTAACCCATAAATTTGAGCTGGCTAACAAGCATTTGTTTGTTTTTACTAGCTTCGTAAGCTAGAGCTTTTGCCTTATGATGAAAAAATTGTTTGTTTTTGCCCTTTTGTGTTTGTGTGCAGTTGCCACTTGGGCACAGCCGGTTCCAGGTAAAATTCCTGAAAAGCCGGTTTTCATCGTTGGTGCTACTTTACATTTGGGCAATGGTGAAGTCATTGACGGTGGTGTAATCGGACTCGCCATGGGCAAAATTACCTATGTGGGCACCGGGGCTGAAATTCGCATTGACGGTGCCAACAGCATCATAATTGATGCAGCTGGTAAACACGTCTATCCGGGTTTTATCGCTCCCAACAGCATCTTGGGTCTAAGTGAAGTGGAAGCAGTTCGGGCTACCCTGGATTATCGCGAAAGTGGCGAGTTGAATCCAAATGTCCGTGCGCTGGTTGCCTATAATACCGATTCAAAAGTAATTCCTACCGTGCGCAGCAATGGTATATTGTTGACACAATTGGCGCCTCAGGGCGGTGTAATCAGTGGCCGCTCGAGTGTGGTGCAGCTCGATGCCTGGAATTGGGAAGATGCCGCGGTAAGCGCCGATGAAGGCTTGTATGTCAACTGGCCGTCGATGCGGGTGGTAGATGCCTGGTGGGCGCCATCGGCTGAAGAGCAGGAAAAACGTACCGGAGAGCAGCTCAAGGCGATAGAAAACTTTTTTGGCGAAGCCAAAGCTTATTTCGAGCAAGCCAAACCTACCCTCAACCTTAAATTGGAAGCTTTACGCGCTGTTTTCGAGGGTAAAAGCCGGGTATATGTGCGGGTGAGTCAAGCAAAAGGTATGGTTTCGGCTGTCAATTTTTTCAAACAATACAACATCAAACCTGTATTGGTAGGTGCCGAAGAGGCCGGTTTTATTACCGATTTCCTTAAAGCCGAGGGCATTTCCCTGCTCCTGGAACAAACCCACCGTTTACCGGCCCGTGCCGGCGAAGCGATAGATGCACCTTATACCTTGCCAGCTACTTTGTGGTCGGCCGGCATTCCTTTTGGTCTGATGGTGGATGGCTTTTGGCAAATCCGCAACCTGCCCTTCCATGCCGGTACCCTGGCGGGTTATGGCCTCAGTCAAGCACAGGCCTTACAAACCATCACCTTGAACACAGCCCGCATAATGGGAATAGATAAAAATTACGGCAGCCTCGAAGCCGGTAAAAGCGCCACACTTTTTATCTCGGCCGGAGATGCACTGGATATGCGGACTTGTGTGCTGGAAGCAGCCTTTATCGATGGTCGTAAAGTAGACTTAAACAACAGCCAAAAAGACCTGTATAAACGTTTTTCAGATAAATACGAGGCAGAACGCCCTTGACCGAACTTTTTGCAAAAGGGGTGGGTTGTTGAGTCAAACAAAACTTTTTTACATGGCTCTTATCAGTGCTAACGATCAGAATTACGCGCAATTATTGCAAGAGAACGACAAGGTATTAATCAAGTTTTACGCCGACTGGTGTGGCAATTGTAAATTGATTGCACCCAAAGTACGGAGATTAAGTGAAGACGAGCAGTTTGCTGGTCTCACTGTACTCGACATCAATGCCGAAGAAAACCCGGCCATACGCAAACTTGCCGGGGTAGATAATCTGCCGTATTTCGCTGTATTTAAAAATGGCGAGCTGGTTGCTGGTAGTGCAGCTTCTAAAATTGAATTTGTGCAAGAGCTGGTTCAATCCAAATTGTTCGCATGAAACTTCCCATAATCCGCCAATTGGCCGAGCAGCACAGCCTGGATGAGTTACACCTAGCCGAAAATGCCATACTCGAAGAAGAAAAACCGGCTTTTGAAGTTGGTGGCGACGATGAAGGAGAACAGCTCACCCACCTCCTTGGTGCCATCTGGATACGCGAACAAATGGCCGGTGGTATGGAATTTAAAGAGGCCTTCAGGGCCTTTGCCCAAAGGGTAAGGGATTCGATAAGTTGATGGTCGAAAAACACTTACGCAAAAAAGGGCTTTCCAATTTGGAAAGCCCTTTTTTGCGTAATTCATGCTGTTTAGCAGTATTGGTCAAATGCGTCGATGAGGTTGGCGGCGATCATATCCGCCGAACGACCCTCGATGTGATGACGCTCTAACATATGTACCAACTGACCGTCTTTAAACAAGGCGATGCTTGGGCTGGAGGGCGGATAGGGCAACATATGCGCACGGGCGGTGGCCACGGCTTCTACTTCCATGCCGGCGAATACTGTTGCAAGTGTAGTTGGTTTTTTAGCGTTTTGAATGGCTTTTTTAACCGCCGGACGGGCATTGGCTGCCGCACAACCGCATACAGAATTGACCACAACCAGGGCGGTACCTTGTTTTTGGGCCATCAGGGCATCTACCTCTTCAGGGGTTTTGAGCTCGGTGAAACCTACTTCGGTGAGGTCTTTCCGCATGGGAGCGACCATAAATTCAGGATATGCCATGTTGTTTTGTTTTGCGCTGTTGATTCAGACTGCAAAATTAAACAAAAGTGAGGCAGTATGGTTCAACGGCTCCGCATATCGTGGAAACGAGCCACAGCTACCCGTCCATCCGGGTGGCGGGCATGCAGCAATCCGCTTAAACTTCCACCCAATAAATAATAGGGCAAATCAAGGGAAAACAGGGGCTTTTCTCCCTCTACCACATATAAACGGCGACCAAGCAGGTCGTAGAGTTCCAGCCGGTTTAATTTACCTTCCCAATCGGCCGGAAAAACAACACGTGCACTTGTTGCACCCGAAATATGTTGTACCTGCAACGTTTCTGCGGCACGCTCCAGACTGATTAATTCAGCCAAAACCTGAATTTCAGGATCAAAAACTACACGTACAGGCACAAAGGGCAACTCCCGGAAAGCGTAAATGGTATTGCCTCTTTCGGTAATCCGCAGCTCGACACTGTCACCATTGGCACTAAATACCCGGAAAGGCAAATCGAGATCGAAACCCCCAGCGGGTGACAAGGCGCCGAGATCTTCAATAAACAGGCTTATGCCTTGATTTTTGGCCGACCAACTGATGCGGTATTCGGGATGCGCCGAATTATAGATCCATTGGTCGAAATAGGTGGTCAGGTTACAATTACAGGCAAATTCCAGGTGATTTTTAATGCTCTGAGTGGTGGCAAAACCATAGGCCAGATTCGGATCAGTAATGTAATTGTATACGCCGGCAAAAAGCGCGGAATCGCCCAATTGGTAACGTAGTTGGTGGATAACCATAGAGGCTTTGTGGTAGGTGGAGCGGTTCTGAAAAAGAGCAGCTACGTTGTTGGTATCCTGTTTAAATACCTTATGATTCTGACTTGAAAGGGCACTTTCCCGCTGTAAGCGTTTCCAGGGTTCCCACCAATAGCCATTATCAAGTAAACGTTCGAGGGTGAGACCAGTCATCCAACTCGCAAAACCTTCGTTAATCCAGATGTCCTGCCAGCTCAAACAGGTGATTTTATTACCAAACCACATATGCGCCAGCTCATGTGCCATCAACGAATAATCGTAGCTGCCCATCGAACTCATGGTGTTGTGCTCCATGCCGCCATCGCCATTACTGATTTGCATATGGCCGTATTTTTCGTTGATGAAAGGATATTCGCCGAACAATTCGGTAAAAAGCTGGAGCATGGGTGGCAGATTGCCATCAAGCATAATTTTCCAGCTCACCGAATCTTCGGCATAGAGGTAATTGAGCACGGCTATGCTATCAAGACCATTGTTTACGGCGATTTTCTGATCATACACCCAATAATCACTGACCGCTGTGCCAATCAAATAAGGCGGACAGGGATAATTGTGCTGCCAATGGTGAATCCAACTACTGCCACTGGAATCGATGTTTTGCAGCAGGCCCATACCCCCGGCATAATAACCCGGTGGGGTAGTGATAATCATTTCGGTAGTATCGGCCTTTTGTCCCAAAACCTGAAAGTTGGGCCACCAGTCCTTGGCACCGTAGGGTTGGGACAATGTCCATAATACAGGGCTATTATTTGGCCCATGGGTGGCCGTTCGAAAACTGCCGAAGCTGTTGCCGTCGTCGTAAGGCTCTCCCTGAAAATATATCCTGAATTGCAGGGTATCGTTGGGGTTGAGCGCAAAGGGCAAACTGATCTCCAATTGATTGGGGAAAGAAACAACTGTTGGGGTACCAGGTCGGTTCAACAAAACAACGGCTGTATTACCGGCCAGGCGGCTGCTGTCTTTGATGGCATCGCCAATATCTATCCGGAATACCGGTACTTGATTGGCCCATAACAAACTGTAATCTACAAAGCCGCTGATGTAACGAATGGTCGGATCAAGGTTGAGGTGTAGTTTCTGCTTTAAAATATGGCCCTTGAACAAATTGGTGGTCGATTGTGAATGGCGCAGCTGATTGAAAAGTCGCTGTTGTTGGCTAGGGTGTTTACAAGCAATATGAAGCGCCTTTTCCGCTGGGAGAGTCGGTTGTGCAAACAGATCAAAAACCATCACCCAAAAACAAAGCAGCAAAAACGCAGTTTTAACCATAAGACTAAGTTAAGTCCTTCACGCCTAAAACCAAGTTGGGCAAAAATTACTTAACTTTGCACCGCTTGAATTTGAATCAAACATTTGAAAATCAATATATCATGATCGAAACCACAACCAAGTACAAGGTCAAAGACATCACCCTCGCCGATTGGGGCCGCAAAGAAATTAAATTGGCTGAAGCAGAAATGCCCGGCTTGATGGCTCTTCGCGAAGAATTTGGTGCCAGTAAACCTTTGAAAGGTGCCCGTATCGCAGGTTGTCTGCACATGACCATTCAAACCGCCGTGCTCATCGAAACCCTGGTTGAACTGGGTGCCGAAGTGAGCTGGTCGAGCTGTAACATTTTCTCTACCCAGGATCACGCTGCTGCGGCCATCGCGGCTGCCGGTATTCCGGTTTACGCCTGGAAAGGCATGACCGAAGAGGAGTATGAGTGGTGTATCGACCAAACCCTTTATGCATTCGAAGGTGGCAAGCCACTCAATATGATACTCGACGACGGGGGTGACCTCACCAACGTAGTACTCGACCATCATCCTGAACTGGTAGCTGAAATCCGTGGTATCTCCGAAGAAACCACTACCGGTGTTGCTCGTTTGTATGGCCGCATGCGTAAAGGCACTTTGCCAGTACCTGCCATTAATGTAAATGATTCAGTTACCAAGTCGAAATTCGACAACAAATACGGCTGCCGTGAATCAGCAGTAGATGCGGTTCGCCGTGCTACCGACGTAATGATGGCCGGTAAAGTAGTGGTTGTTTGTGGTTATGGCGATGTAGGTAAAGGTACTGCAGAATCGTTCCGCGGTGCCGGTGCCCGGGTTATTGTAACCGAAATCGACCCCATCTGTGCACTGCAGGCAGCCATGGAAGGTTATGAAGTAAAACGCCTCGACAGCGTTATCGACAAAGTAGACATCGTTTGTACTGCAACCGGTAATTGCAACATCGTAAGCGAAAAACATTTCCGCAGGATGAAAGACAAAACCATCGTCTGCAACATTGGTCACTTCGACAACGAAATCGATATGGCATGGATCAACAAAGCTTATGGTAGCACCAAATACACTGTAAAGCCACAAGTTGATGTTTACAATGTTGAAGGCAATGAAATCATCGTACTGGCCGAAGGTCGTTTGGTGAACCTGGGTTGTGCCATGGGCCACCCGAGCTTCGTAATGTCGAACTCATTCACCAACCAAACCCTCGCACAGATGGAGTTGTGGAACAGCGCCGGTAAATACAAAAATGAAGTTTACGTTCTGCCTAAACATCTCGATGAAAAAGTAGCCGCCCTTCACCTTGCCAAAATTGGCGTGGAGTTGGAGATACTCGACAACGAGCAAGCCGATTATATCGGTGTAAGCGTACAGGGCCCGTTCAAAACGGATTCCTACCGCTACTAATTAATAACAGATTTGTGCAAACCCCGGAAAGTAGCCCAGCCTATCGACCGGGGTTTGTTTTTATACCTAAATAGAGATAAAGATGAAAAAAGTAATGTTTTTACTCGCAGCGGCTGCCCTGAGTTTTACCGTAGCCTGTAACAATAGCAACGAAGAAGCCGAACACGAGCATGCCGGACATGACCATGCCGGACACGACCACGCAGGTCATGATCATGCGGCTCATGGTGCGGATAACGATAGCTTGGTGCTCAATCATCCGGAAGGTGCCCGCGTATTTTTTGCCAACTTAACAGACGGTCAGGAAATTAAACTTCCTTTTACCCTGCAAATGGGTGTAGAAGGTATGGAAGTAGAGCCTGCCGGCGCTTTGAATTATGGTAAAGGTCATCACCACCTCATCATCGATGGTCAGGCCCTGGCTAAAGGAAAATCGGTGCCATTTGATGCTACCAATATTCACTTCGGTAAAGGACAAACGGAACACAAGCTCGACAGCCTGGCTGCCGGTGTACATACCTTGACTTTGCAGTTCGCCAACGGTGCCCACTTGAGTTATGGTGAAGCCCTCAGCACAACCATCAAAGTGGTAGTGAAATAAGAGCAACCTTTGCTAATAATGAGCTGTCTCCCTCACCGGAGACGGCTTTATTTATTACCAAGGTCACGTAAACGGGGCATCATACCTTAACATATTCCAGCTTTCGCGGTCGATTGTGTAGCTTTGCAGCCTATGAGCCAACCCAAACGCGACATACGTTCCCTTTCGCTCGAAGCTTTAACCGATGCCCTGGTGGCTTTGGGAGAAAAGGGGTTTCGAGCCAAACAGGTGCATGAATGGTTGTGGGTGAAAGGCGCCAAAACATTCGGGCAGATGACCAATTTGTCGGTGGGTTTGCGGGCCATGTTGGAGGAGCATTTTGTGATCAACCATATCCATATCGATGTGGAGCAGAAATCGTCGGATGGTACTGTTAAAAATGCCGTCAAGTTGTTCGACGGACGTGTGGTTGAGTCGGTGCTGATTCCTACTGAAAGCCGCATTACCGCCTGCATATCGAGTCAGGTAGGCTGCAGTTTGGACTGTACTTTTTGTGCCACCGCCCGACTCAAACGTATGCGCAACCTCAATGCCGATGAGATTTACGATCAGGTGATAGCCATACGCGAGCAAGCCGAAAGCTATTTTCAACGGCCGTTGACCAACATTGTGCTCATGGGCATGGGTGAACCGCTGTTGAACTACAATAATGTGCTTGCTGCCATCGAAAAGATAACCCAGCCCGCCCCGGCAGGTTTGGGCATGTCGCCGAAGCGGATCACCCTAAGCACAGTCGGCATCACCAAAATGATTCGCAAAATGGCCGACGATGAGGTGAAATTTAAGCTGGCCGTAAGCCTGCATTCCGCCATCGATGAAAAACGCTCCAAACTCATGCCCATCAATGAAAGCAACAGCATTGAAGAGCTTACTTCGGCCTTGCAATATTGGTATGAAAAGACCAAAAGCCGCATCACTTTTGAGTATGTGGTTTGGAAAGGCATCAACGATACCAATGAGGACATACGCGCACTGGTAAAACTATGCCGCAAACTCGTCTGCAAAGTCAACATCATCGAATACAATCCCATCGACGATGGCATTTACCAACAAGCTAGCCCGGAAGCTGTAGATGCCTACATACGGGCCTTAGGCGCTGCTGGCATAGTGGCTGTAGTACGCCGTAGCCGGGGGAAAGATATCGACGCTGCCTGTGGTCAGTTGGCGAATAAGGGTGAGGTAGCGGTTATTTCGGAAGATGTATAATATAGGGGTCATTTATAACCTTCTTTGTATTTTATGGAAACCTAACCGCTTATTGCCTGTGGGCTTACACTACAAACTGATATTTTAGGCAATTACTTAAATAGTTCGTGCGGGTAATTAAGAGTTTCGATATTTTCTTAATTAACGAAAAGAGATAGTTAAGTTTTAGGCAAAATTCTGAAATAGTATGCTTGACTATTAAAGAGATTTGCTCTAGTTTGGGAGTACATTAAAAACCCACCTCTGATTTAAAAAGATGGGTTTATGCCTGGAAAAAGGGAGACGGTCTATCTACCCTCAAACAAATCAAGATATTCTCTGAATACATATATGCGGTTCCGCTGCATGCCGGTTATTTCTTGCAGTATGCCGGCTGCTTGAAGGTCATTGATGAGCTTATAGGCGGTTACATTCGATTTACCGATGCAATTTTTAACCAGATGAATATCGGTCACTGGCTTGCGAAACAGGCTTTCGACGAGTTTCCGTGCCATTTCGGCGCGACTACCCAGGAATTTCAGCCGACTATCCATGGATTTTTCGAGTTGCATGATACCGTCGAAAGTACGCAGGCCCAGATCGGCAGTTTCACGCACGCCTACCAGGAAAAACTTGAACCAGCCCAGCAGATCGTTCTGTGTGCGCACAGCCATGAGATTGTCGTAATACAATGTCCGGTGACGCTCGAAAAAATCTGACAAATAGAGTATCGGCTGGCGCAATATGCCAGTGTGCACCAGATAGAGAGAAATCAGCAGTCGACCTACGCGTCCGTTGCCATCCAGAAAGGGGTGGATGGTCTCGAACTGGTAATGCAGCAGCGCAATTTTGAGCAATGCGGGTAGGGGCTGGTCGAAATCGTTGGCGAATTTTTCGAGATCGCTCATCAAAGCCGCAATTTCAGTGGGCGGAGGTGGCACAAAACGGGCATCGCTGATGGTGGCACCACCAATCCAGTTTTGGCTGCTGCGGAATTGGCCTGGATATTTGTGAGCGCCACGCACCCCTTGCATCAACACTTGGTGGGTTTCCCGGATCAAACGACTCGAAAACGGCAGTTTATCGAAAAGGGCAATGGCCTCATTCATCGCCTGAATGTAGTTTTGTACTTCGGCCCAATCGTCGCGCTTTTCGGCTGCCAGGTCGCTCTCGCGCATGAAACTTTCTTCAATACGGGTTTGGGTCCCCTCGATGCGGGAGCTTTGGGTAGCTTCTTTGGCGAGGTGAATGGAGATGTACAAATCAATATTGACATAACGGGAATACATATCCAATCGGCCCAGTGACTGATCGGCACGACTGAGCAGTTGCACCAATGCCATATCATCGATTTGCCAGTCGCGGTGAATAGGCTCAGGCACAAAGGCCTTGTAAAAGCCCTGATTGATGTAGTTACCTGCCTTAAAGTTTTTCATGATTTCCCTTAACTAACGCATAATTAAGTTAAGTATTTTTCTATAATCTTAAATATTGATGCTGCTAGTTTAAGTTTTTTAATGAAATATTAAGTAGTATGCTGCCTTGATTAAGTAAATAGCGTTAAATGAAAAGCATGAAGAGCGCAGAAGTTGGTGAGCAGTTGAAAGCGAGAGGCAGAATAAAGTTTCAAGTTGACGTTGTGCTATTTAAAGTGGAATCAGCTTGGTGGGTGACGACCATTCATTACCCCTGGCTTTCGACCAAAATCAGGCTTTGTCATCAAGTGGATAGGCCCAAATACGAAGTACATACCCTATGTCAATTCGTTAGGCCTGAAATTTTACGTACAAAAGCCCGAGCCTTTCGGCCCGGACTACATCAAGCTGTGGTTTAGTTTGGTTGGTATTTATTAATGCTTGATAAATTTGGCAACACGCCCACTACTTAACAGCAGGTAGGTGCCTGCATGGAGCTGCGAGATTGATATGCGCTTGTCGTCGTTGAGTGCTGCCTGCATAACTGTTTGTCCAGTTAGGGTGGTGATGCGCAGTTCGCTGCCTGCTTCTAGGCCCTCGAGTTGAATAAAATCTACACTGGGTACCGGATATACCTGGATGGCAAGGCGTTTGAGTTCTGCAATTCCGGTTGCACCAAAGGGTTTGCGGTAAAAACCGATGTTGGTGCCCACAAAAAGTTGTCCGTTGAAAACAGCTACGGCCTGAACAACTTCGCCCGTGCCTATGCCGGCATCGTTGATTTGGGTCCAACTTGCTCCATTGTCGGCACTGAAGTGCAATTGCCCCAGTGCACCTCCTGCGAAAGCCACGCCATTAATATGTTGAACGCGCGTAATGTTGTTGCTGGTATTGCCTGCGCTACCCCCGAGAACCTGGGTCCAGCTGGCGCCTGCATCTACACTTCTGTAAACACCGCCACCATAAATACTCAGCAGTAAGCCACCATCGACTGCGCATAAGGAAGTAGATGACCCTGAAATGGCGGGTGCATTGGCCAGTGCTGTCCAAATTTGACCGCCATCAGTAGATTTAAACACATTTTGCAGCGAACTGCAGTATAAATCATTGCCTACCTTGACGATGTTTTTCGCCACCGATTTGTTGATGTTGGCACCAAATGGGAATTCGCTTCCGCTGAAGCTGCTTCCGGCATTGGTTGAATAATGACTGCCACCATTGCCATCGGTGCCGTAGATAATATTATTTCCATCCACAAAAATAGAAGTAGCGCGTACACTGGCCAGGCCATTGCGACCGCCTACCCGAGTCCAGTTAGCGCCGTTGTCGGTGCTTTTGAAGATGTCGCTGCCTGAAGTACCGGCCCAGGCGTTTCCGTTAAATTGCGCGAGGGTACGGCAGCTTCCTGTGATACCGGTGTTGCTGGCGGTGAAGCTTTGGCCATCACTGCTGCTGAAAATGCTACCGTTGGTGACTATTAAATTGGATCCCGAAACACTTAAGTCGTAAATGGTGCCACTTACGCCGGTAATGGGTGTCCATTGCGCCCAGCTGCTGCTTAGGCACAAGCTAAAAATCAGGGTGTATAGTTTTTTCATAGGAATTTGGTTTAGATTGATGTCAAAACTAGCTGGCTTAGCCAAGGCCACTAATAGTGCATATGTACTGTGTGCCAGCAGTTTTTTCAAAACTGAAATTGTAATAGGTTTACAGACAAACTAACTCCTATGGCCCGGAAACTTATTTTCTTTTGTTTGTTATCTTTTTTTGGTGCCGCAACGCCTGTTTTAGCGTCGAAAGCGGATAGTTTATGGCAAATTAGTCGTTCTAAAAGCCCAACCGATACAGCCGGAATACTCCGTGCTTTGGAGGCGGCAGAGTTGTTAGCCAAAACCGACCGCAGTCAGGAAGCAGTGCAGCTGGCGAGGGAAAAACTGAAGCTGGCTGAGCAGCTAGGTTTTCGTAAAGGACAATTGTATGCCTATACAGCTATTAGCGTTTACTATCGTTACAACAACCAGCTCGATTCGGCCCAATTTTATGCTAAAAAGGCATTAGGATTTGCGGGTGATAAATCGTTGGCTTTTGAAAGAGCCGATTTATTCAAAAAGATTGGTACAGTATATTTTTTTCAAGGTGCCACCGACAGTGCGCTGCATTATTATAAGCAGTCGCTCAAAACCTTTGAAATGCTTAATGATAGTCTGCAATTATTTATGCTAACAGTGAATATGGGTGCCATCAGTCAGCGTAGCGACAAACACGATGAGGCGGTGGCTTACTTTTTTAAGGCCCTTCGGCTGGCCGAATTGCTGGGCGACAGGAGAGGCATAGCTGTTTGTTACAACAATCTGGCGAATACACTTGACGACAAAACCGACTACCGGGGCGCACTCAAATACAATGACAAGGTGATAGAAATTCGCCGATCGTTAGGCGATTCTTCCGGTGTTGGAAGTGCCTTTTTAAATAGGGGTGCCTATTACCTGAATCTGGAAGAGCTTGATACAGCCCTGATCTGTTTTCAAAAGGCCCTGACGCTCATCAATCCCAAGCTTAGTGCCGATCACTTTGCTTCGGCACTTAGTAATATGGGGACTGTTTATTCCCGCCAGGGAAAATGGTCATTGGCGCTCGATTTTATGCAACAGGAAATGCGGTTTAGGCAAGAAAATGAATTGGATGGCTTTACGGCCGGCACTTATGGGAATATGGCCAATCTGTATTTCCGGATGAAAGACTATTCCAGTGCGATTCGGTATTCAGATAAAGCGGTAGAAGCTGTGCAGCTATCGAAAGAACTGAGCGTGCATAAAAACGCCATGCGCACCTTAACTGAATCTTATTTGGCCTTGGGCGATGCCCCTAAAGCCCGCAAAGCATTTATCATTTTTACCGAGCTCACCGATTCACTTTACCGAACCACAACAGCTGCCCAGGTGGCAGAGATGCAAACCAAATATGAAACAGAACAGCAACAGCAGGAAAATCTGCTGTTGAAACAAAAGATTGAAACCGAAGAATTGCGACACGAAAAGGCGCTGGCCAATCGCAATGCCTGGATAGCTTTGGGCATGGGCCTGGGATTTGTAGGCCTGCTGGCTTTTTTGTGGCGAACAAACGTAGCCAAACTCAAAGAGAAAAAACTCGAACTAGACCACCTACAGCAGCTACAACGTGAAAAAGAACGCATTTCGCGCGATCTGCACGACAATGTCGGTGGACAGCTTTCTTTCCTTTTACATTCACTCGATGATTTAAATGGTCCGGAAACTAACAATAAGAAGGAGCTGGCCGACAGTATTAATATGGCCATGCGCGATGTGATGGGCAAACTTCGGGAAACCATTTGGGCCATCCACCAGGAAGAAGTAAGCCATGCCGAATTTGCCGACAAATTGAAAGTGTTTGCCAACAGTCTTTTTAGGCACAGTAATCTGAAAATACATTATGAAGAGCGACTGCCTCACCAGGCCTGTTTACCTTCGATGGTGGCGCTGAATTTATTCCGCATTTGCCAGGAAATACTCACGAATACTTTTAAACATGCCCAAGCAACTGAGCTTAAGCTGGCTTTTAATTCCGAATCGGCCGTATTTGAAGTTATAATTTCCGACAATGGAAAAGGGATGGCAGGTCAGGAAAACCAGGGCCATGGTCTGCGAAATATTAGGGAAAGGGCTGCTGAAAATGGGATTGAAGTGCATTTAAGCAGTCAAGCCGGTCAGGGTACACAGTATATACTGACGGTAGTATAAGTGTACTATTGTCCTGCCACCTTTAAAGTCTAATGTTTGCCAATGCTAAGTCAGCTCCATGAAATACCTTGCCATCGTCGACGATAAAAGAACCATACGACTCTCACTCCAGCAGCGATTGAGTGCGGATGGAGCGTATGAGGTGTTGTTTACAGCTGAGAACGGGCTCGACTTCCTCGAAAAAATGGTAGAAGCTCGGAAGTCGGTATTACCTGACCTGGTGCTGATGGATATTGATATGCCTGTAATGGATGGCATTGAAGCGGTAGCCCAGGCGAAAGACCGTTATCCGGCAATCAAAATCCTGATGCTGACCGTTTTTGACGATGACGACAAAATTTTCAACGCTATCAAAGCAGGCGCCAATGGCTACTTATTAAAAGAGGAGCCGTTGGAGAAAATAAAAGATGCAATCAACGATTTGATTGAGGATAAAGGCGCACCTATGTCGCCGAGTATTGCCCGCAAAACTCTCCATCTGCTCATGCAAGCCCGGCTTGAAGGATTTACAACTGCCGAAAGTCAGGAAGCTTATAACCTCAGTCAGCGTGAAAAATCGGTGTTAGAGTTATTGGTCGAAGGTTTGGAGTACAAAGAAATTGGTGCCCGCATGGAAGTTAGCCCCAATACCATACGTAATCACATCGTGAACATCTACCGCAAATTACATGTGAGCTCTAAAGCCCAGGCTATACGCGTTTATTTGGGAAGAAGCGGGAAATGAGTAGCCTGATTAATCGAAAAATTCGGAAGCGCTGCTTGAGCAGGAAGCACACATGAGCTTTTGGGGTTATCAGCAATCATTGGCTGTTTATCCTTAATCGTTCAAGCCTCTTTGCGTTGGGTGGTAAGCTGTGGCGGTTTTTCGCCACGCGCTAAATGCGCTACCAGTTCGGCAATTTTTCGCTGGCGGGTGGCTTCAGTGCCTGTGAGTACCAGGTGGGCAAGCAAAATCCGCTGGTCGCTCCGGCTGAGCTTCTGGTAAGTTGCTTCAGCAGCCGGTGTGGCCGCAAAAGCTGCAGCCAATGGAGTGGGCAGTAGGCCCTCTTCAATATCATCGAGTGTGGTCCAGCTACCATTGGCTTTAGCTGCAGCTATACAGGCGTAACCAGCGGGCTGCATGCGATTTTGTGCAATGAGACGCTCAATTTTAGCTTTATTCACCTTCGACCATACACTTTTTGGTCGGCGGGGACAAAAATACTGGCGGTACTGATATTCATCTATCGTTTGCGCTTTGCTGTCGATCCAGCCATAACACAGGGCCTCATCTACTGCATCGCTGTAAGCCACAGTGGGTTTGTTAGCCGCCTTTTTATAATACACCACCCAAACTGCCGGTACGCTGGCATGATTCACTTCGAGCCAGTTGTGCCAGTCTTCGCAGCTTGTTGGGGTGATGGTGGGTATGTCGGCGGGGTTGATTTTGGGCATGGGATGGCAGGTTAACCAGGAAACAAACGTAATAGGTTGACAGAAGTGCATCAACAATTATCTATTTTTTTGGGTGGAACAGTCGACTTTCCGACCGAATTACGCTGATTAAAGCTGGAGTTGGATACCATTTGCTTTCCCCCTCCCCACCCATAAGA
>DAIQOK010000030.1:0-11171 GCA_036787895.1 Bacteroidota bacterium
TTGATGTCGCCCTGGTAAACTATACGTGCCTTGTTCAGATCGTTTAACTCGCCCAGCGACACACTGGAATTAACCAATTGGTAAACCTTAAAGCCTTCGAACACATAAGCCGGATCAAAAGGCGGTGTCCCCGGTGGTAGATCCTGGTTTTGGGCTACAATAGCAGGGTCAAGCTCGCGGTAACCGAGACCTACATTATTGGAAGTAGGCTTATAGGTAAAATTAAGTATGAGTTCTTTGTCGAGCTCCACGATGTCGATATCGGGCGCATCCGGGCCATCAAGGGTTTGAAAACAATTTTCGAAGAGCGATTGCGCTTTAGAGTCGGCGCGCAAAAGCAGATTAAAAGAGCCCGTTGCCCCGCCGGATGAGGCTCTGGCCCACACCACGCCAATAGTGATATAATTCACCGCGCCAGGCAACAAAGTGAAGGGGCCGGCTGATTGAACAAATCGTCTGTCGGCAGGAACATTGGGGTTGGCGCCAGGGCCTGGATTGGTCTCCGACCAGGGAAAAGGTGGTGCGACAGGATTTTGGAAGGATCCACCTATACCCCAACCAACCGGATCAGAGGCTCCGGGAAACATAATGGTTGTAGGTAAATTCAACGAGCCGGTAGAACCCGGGTAGCCATTGCCACCGTAAACCATTTGGGTATTGTCTTTCCAACGACCTATCATATAGTTGTACGCATGCTCGGCATTGGTTGGGTTGCCTATGACGGTTCCATCATTGTTGAAGTAAAGAAACTTCGCCATGATAATGCGCTCGGTAACCGGATCTGGATCACAACCAAACGGCTCAATTTCATCAATAACACCATCCCGGTCGTTGTCAACGCCATCGCCGGCATCAGAAAAAGGCCCTTCAAAAAAATCTACCCCAATCGAAGGTGGATTTTGACCATAGCCTAGAATGCCCTCATCATCGTCATCGCCATTGTAACAAATACCTAATCCACGCGGAACGTCACAGCCCACAAAATCATCTATATAATTACCAATGTCGCAGTCGACCCATTGCGCCATATAAGCTTCCTGTAGTACAGTACTGGAGCGGTTGATGATTTTATTGGTGTAAAAAGTCATGTTATTCAGCTCGTCGTTCGACTGATAAGCGAACGCTTGCGTTTGAATCTCCATACCTATGGGTACAGAGCCAGAGCCTGGGGTATTGCCTTTATCGTTGGTCACAAACCAGATGCTTTGGTCGCCGAAAACATCCGGATAATCCCCTTCTGTTGGGTTGTAAGTACCAAAAGAAGGCCCTACATCTACCCAAGGTGCCATATTGGCATCCTGATTTCGGCTAAGATCGCCCTGCCAGGGCCAATCGCGTATGGTAGCCGGCATGACGTAATTGGGGTCGCCAATTTGTGTGGCGAGGATATGTTCTTGAACTTCTTTCCGTGTTACCTTCCATTGCCGGTCCCAGCGGCGACACTCATCTCTATCGATAGTCGCATCGACAGTACTTAAGGGTCCGGGCCAAAAGCCAATGCCTAATACCGAAGTCTGTCGATAAATCTGTGCTGCCACTTTTAATGTTGCCCCGGCATCTTTGCCGCCTATCCAAATCGAACCAGCGAAAAGTGAGTGCTTTTTGGGCTGGGCCGGATCATCGTTTTTAGGTATTTCATAACGGGCAGTTCCACTCGAACCCTGGTCCCACCACATATCGCCGCCATTCAGTATGAGGGCACGAACATTGTTGATATCGAGGTTTGTACGCGCGGTGGCTGCTGCACAATTGGCTGCTACCCGCTGCTGCAACATGGCCGGGTTAGAATTACTGGGCTGCGGACTTAGGTCCTCCCGGGCATGAACTTGCACGCATAAAGTAACCAGCACGCTTGCCAGCGACAAACATTTCAGTCGTAAGCACATAGATCAGTTTCGCTTTCGCCACCAGACGGACTGGCAGTAGGTGGCGTAAGTTAAAACATACGCGCTTTGTTTGGCGCATTTTAGGCTGCAAATTGAAATATTATACGGTAGCATCGCTTATATATCCTGCTATAGGCTGGAAAGGATGTTTAAAACAAGACTCTAACCATGCTGATCTTTTCCATAGGTAATTCAATGATATGGTACCATTCAGATTCCGCCCCTTCGGGGCTGAGTTAAATGTGGGGTCATTTTATATTAGGATGTCGAGGATGGTCACCGCGCTACCAAACCAACTACCGCACTAGACTAAAAAGTACTAATGAAATACCCATCTAAAATGTATCCAAATCTACAGGGCGCAAAACCCCAAACCATTTTACCACCTTCTCTCCCAAATAACCGGCATCTACATGTATAATATACAATCCACTGGCAATAGGAACGCGCTGTTGGTTGAGTAAATCCCAGTCAAGAAATGTGCTGGCATCACTTTTTCGCAAGGTGCGCACCAAAGTGCCACTCATATTGTAAATACGCACCACACAGTTTGGAGGCAGATTGGTGATTTTTACGCGGTTATCGATTTGACTCACTTCATAGCCTGAGGCAGCATAGTAAGGATTCGGTACCACCCGAATCAAATCGAGCGCATTTTCGGCGACATTTTTATCGTTTTTGACGGGTGCTAAACTACCGGCATCAATTAAATAACGGGGATTGCCGCTATTGGCTTGTGTTGGAAGTTCAGTATTCAGCCTACTGTACTGCCGGGCCATTCGTATACTCACTTTGCATTCAGTGGAAAGCCAGCTTTTACCATCTGCTTTAAATGGAATGGCCGTATACATCACATCGGTATAAAAAGCACGCAACAAATTGGTAGTTACACCATCGGGATTATTAATTGGATTGCCTTCATTTAATTGGTTATTGAGTAAACGCCAAAGCCTGTCGGCTTGATCATACCTGCTCCGCATCACATACACAAAATGTTTACCGCCCATCACCACCTCCGGACTGCCGTTGACAACATTTTGAATGTTTTCGGTCGGATTCCATAACATATCCCGGCCATTTTCGCCCACAAGTCGACTATCCTCGGCAAAACAAATATTTAATCTTTCGCCTGTTTCGAGATTTATAGCATAACCCGGAAACCAACCTAAACCGGCACGGGCACTGCCATCAGCCACACCTTCCTGATTCACAGATGCTGCCTTTCGGATGGCATTGCGTCGCTGATTACCTTCATTTTGGCTATTGTCTTCACCCGACTCAATAACCACCGCTCTCGTCCATTTCGATTTATCGGGGGTGATTACCAAATCAACACTGCCCAGATTTTGTATGGAAAACCAGCTTTCACGTGTCGCTGGCGACATGACACCCTGGGGTACAACCGAGGCAAAAATTCCAGGGTGTATGGCGGTTGGTGCTGCAAATCGCATGGGGGAAAAACTACCACCTCGAAGCTCAGTCCCTGGCAAATTGGTCTGAACAATGGTCTGGAAATGTTTAAGCGGATCACCTTTGGGTATGACATTGCCCGGATTTTCAGTCCAAACCCCAGCCTGTATCCAATCAAGTGCTGCTGGGCCGTCGATATCAGGCAACCACGACAACCATTGATTTTGTGCAGAAGGAAAGGTCAGCGTAGAAGTAAGCACGCCGTTGGTTGGCGCAATCGAATCTCCCGGATTTTCGCCATTTCGTATGCTGGCCGAAAAGCCCAGTTTGCGAAAAACCATATTGGATTCATAATAACCGAGAGGCTGTTCATTACCTAAGGCAATGGTGGTATCGGAATGAATGGTATCATTGTTATAAAGCACATACCAGCGGCTGTTGTTGGTGATGGCTGCGCTGTCGTTTACATTGCCACTATACATACTTAAGGTAAAACTACCCTTTGGAATGGCAATAGGGTCGATGACCTGTAGGTTCAATGGCCCAGCGCCTTTGCGATAAACCGGGAAAGGCGCAAAGTTATTGGCGAGTATTTCCGCAACACTGGCATCGGTCAGCTCCAGCACATTGCCACCATTGCCCTGACCAGCCAGGCGGGTAATTTCGGGCACATCGCCATAGGTGGCATTCAAGGTCATGCCATTAAAGGTTGGCTCCCATTTATGGGGGATGGCGGTATAAGTACGCACATTGTTCCTGCCTTCGAGATAAGCTTTGGTCTGGCCCGACTTCAACTGCGGATCAAACGGTGCATAATTATTGAAACCATAAGCCACCACCGTATAATAATAGCGTTTGAAATTTACGAGTCGGTCGCTTCCTTCGGCAAAGGCGTCGCGCGTCAACCTTAACGACATCCGAACACCTTGGTTTTCGCCATTCACAGCAATATAGGGTACATCTTTCCCCATATCAGCATCAAAATCCCAATTGATGATCATTGCAATGTTGTTCTGAACATCGCCTTGGTAGACGACCCTGGCTTTGTTGAGGTTGTTCAACTCTCCCAGCGATACATCGGAATTGGAAAGCTGATAAACTATAAATCCCTCGAAACGGTATAAGCTATCAAATGCCGGTGTTCCTGGTGGCAAATCCTGGTTCTGAGCAGTGATAAATGGATCTTCTTCCACATATGACAAGCGGAAATTATTGGAAGTCGGCTTATAGCTGAAATTAAGGATAATCTCTTGGTCAAGTTCCACCAACTCCACATCCGGAGCATCGGGGCCATTCATGGCCTGGAAACAGTTTTCAAACAAGGCCTGCGCTTTTGAATCTGCACGCAAAAGCAAATTAAATGAACCGGTAGCCCCTCCACTTGTAGCTCGTGCCCATACCACGCCAATGGTGATATAATTCACCGCTCCGGGCTGCAAGGTGAATGGACCGGCCGACTGTACAAAACGCCGGTCGGCAGGTACATTAGGGGCAGCACCCGGCCCGGGGTTGCGTTCCGACCAATTAAAAGGCGGTGCAATCGGGTTTTGAAAAGAACCACCAATGCCCCAACCCACCGGATCTGAGGCATCGGGATACATAATGCCACTGGGAATATTGGTGCTGCCGGTTGATCCGGGATATCCATTACCGCCATACACCATCTGTGTATTGTCCTTCCAGCGGCCAATCATATAATTGTAGGCATGCTCAGCTGTGGTAGGGTTACCATTCACAGTTGCATCGTTGTTGAAATAAAGAAATTTCGCCATGATGATGCGCTCTGTTACCGGATCTGGATCACAGCCAAAAGGCTCCACTTCATCGATTATGCCGTCTCTGTCGTTATCAATGCCATCTCCGGGATCTGAAAATGGTCCTTCAAAAAAATCGACACCTACCGAGGGTGGATTGGTGCCATAGCCTTGTATGCCTTCATCGTCGTCGTCGCCATTGTATACAATGCCCAAACCGCGTGGCACATCACATCCTACAAAGTCATCCACCGGATTTCCGAGGGCGGGGTCAATCCATTGGGCCATATAAGCTTCCTGTAATACCGTATTGGAGCGATTAATGATTTTATTGGTATAAAAGGTCATATTATTCAGCTCATCATTGGCTTGATAAGCGAAGGCCTGGGTCTGAATCTCCATGCCAATAGGTACCGAACCTGAGCCAGGGGTGTTGCCTTTATCATTGAGCACCCACCAAATACTCTGATCGCCAAAAATATCGGGGTAGTCACCTTCAGCAGGGTTATAGCTGCCAAAAGTAGGCCCAACATCTACCCAAGGTGCCAGCTGCGCATCCTGATTTAAGGATACATCGCCTTGCCAGGGCCAGTCGCGTATGGCAGCGGGCATGACGTAATTCGGATCCTGGGCGCTGGTAGCCGCAATATGATCCTGCACTTCTCGCCGGCTTACTTTCCACTGCCTGTCCCAACGACGGCATTCATCCCGACTAATGGTGGCATCAACTGTACTCAGTGGGCCAGGCCAAAAACCTACACCCAACACACTGGTCTGGCGATAGGTTTGTGCCGCTACTTTGAGTGTAGCACCAGCATCCTTACCGCCTATCCAAACCGAGCCGGCAAAAAGAGAGTATTTTTTCGGTTGTGCCGGATCATCATTTTTGGGGATTTCATAGCGGGCGATGTTGTTGGCAAGGTCCCACCACATATCGCCGCCATTCAGTATGAGTGCACGCACATTATTGATGTCGAGATTGGTGCGGGCGGCAGCGGGCGTGCAAGTCGATGCAATACGTCCCTGGAAATTAGTCATTCCCAGCGGCTCCCTGGCCGGTTGAGCCTTTACCATGCTAACCAAACCTAAACAAAACAAAACAGTAGTTGGGAAACAGATTTTCATATACATGAAGCTGAAGTTGGGCAGAACAATTTCCCTTAAGTTAGTTCATCTTTACCTTACTGTCAAAGGCATCGCTCAGGCCATTGCCCATCAGGTTGAAGGCCAGCACCAATAAAAGTATGACTGCACCGGGCACCAAGGCGAGGTAGGCAGCGTCCATAATGATGTAAGGATAGTGCTCTTTGATCATTAAACCCAAAGTTGGTACCGGTGGTTGTACCCCGATGCCCAGGAAACTCAGGCCCGACTCAACCAGGATAGCCGATGCAAAGTTTGACGCTGCCATGATAATAACAGGCCCCACCATATTGGGTAAAAGATGCTTAAACATAATCCGACTGTCGCGGTAGCCCATGGCGCGAGCAGCTTCTACATACTCCTTTTCACGTAATGACAATATCTGCCCCCGAACAATACGCGCTACCTCCACCCACATGGTGAGTCCAACGGCTAGAAACACCTGCCAGAATCCCTTACCTAAAGCCAATGAAAAGGCAATGACCAACAGCAAGGATGGAATAGACCAGGTGACATTAATCAAAAACTGTATGAGCTGATCTACCCAACCCCTGTAATAGCCGGCTAATAAACCCAAAAAGGTGCCTAAGGCTATACTTATGAGAACAGCCATCAGCCCCACAGCCAGCGAAACACGCAGCCCAATGATAAGCCGACTCAACAAATCCCGGCCTAAAACATCGGTACCTAACCAATAATGCCGTTCCATCAAACGGTAACCATTATTGCCCAGCTTCAAGGGCACTGTCAGCGTATCGGCCTGGCCTGAATCGGCTTCTATATAAGGAAGATAACGGATGCTGTCGCCCGCATAAACACCATAGGCAATTAAGACGCTTTGGTTAGGCCGGCTATCGCCATGAAGCCATAACGACCAAATTGAAGGCGCTGGCTGCGAGTAATCTTCACGCATCAACAGCTTGGCCCGACTGCCCGGTGGCTGCGCAACCAATGGCAACTGCTGGTCGTTGGCATCGGCCGACTGATCAGGTACAATTAAATACCCCAACAAGGCAATAAATACCACCAAAAGCAGAAATACAGCTGAAAGTAGGGCAGGTTTATTCTGTTTGAAACGACGCCAAACCAGGGTGGCCGGACTACTGATTTGTTGGCTCATAGGTTTGTTCTATTAACCAAAGCGACTGTCGAAACCACACCCAGCGAATTTAATCCGCCAAACAACAGATTCGACACATAAGAGGACCTACTTTGAACGCGCTGCTTCAATACTTCTGTTGATTCAGTCAACTGCAATCAAAAATAGGGATTCGGCTCTGATTATGGTGACTGCTTTTCGTCGGCCTACTTTCAATTTAAGCATTTACTTTTTGGTTGATGCCCGCCATTGCAACAAACTCAGCCAGCCTAAGAAGGATGGGAAAATAATGTTGATCAGCCAAAGCATATAGGAAGGCAATAAGGCCAGCATAGCTGAACCTGCCCAGGGCTCAAATAAAAAGAGCGCAAGACCGCCCCTCACGCCAAGATCTGTAAGTACAAAACTGGGTATAAGGGTTTGTGCAATAAATAAGAGTGGAATGAGTGAAAACGCCAGATGGTGATTGACTGGGAAACCCACAAACAACATCAGCGCATACAATTGAACGCAAAAAATTAAAAAGCGGCAGCAGGCCAGGAGCAATACCGTCAGCAGAATTTTTCGTGGATAACGCCCGCTTATAACCAAAAAACGCATGAAAGGAGCTTTCCATTTCTTCTGGCGCAGCCAGAATAAAATACGATTAGCTCCGAAATAAAAAGTTAATAATATAATCACACCACTACTTCCCAGCAGCACCAAAACCAAACGCCAACTAGTCAGCCAAGGTAAACCAGCCGAACCCCAATACAAGGCCAGCACAGCAACTAGCCAATACACAATGTATTGAGCCAGACTGCCAATAAAGGTGGCAAAAATACCAGCAACCCGGTAACGACCTTGGAGATATAAAATCCGACCAGCAAACTCCCCTATTCTGTTCGGTGTAAACAAACTCACTGTTAAGCCTGTACAAATCGCTCTGATACCCAAAAACGCTTTGAATGTCACCATTGGCACCATTAAGCGGCGCCATTTCTGTGCTTCTAAGCCGATGTTCAGGGGCATAAACATCAAAGCCAGCAAAAAATACTTCACACTAACGCCTGTCCAACGCAACTGCAAATGTTGCCATCGCGCCCTCAAATTTTCCTCCTGAGCCAACTCTATGTAAATAAATCCAAAAAAGAGTAAGCCAAAACCCAATTTGAAGGCGACAGATAACCACGGGGGATAAGTACCTTTACGTTTCATGTAACGACCTCAAAGAACGCAAAACATTTTGTCTGTAACTATGCCATCCAGGGAAAGAATCATACTCGGAATCGACCCGGGCACAACCATTATGGGGTTTGGCATCATTCGGGTGTTGGATAAAAAAATGTCGTTGATTGAACTGGGCATTTTAAAACTGGGAAAAATAGAAGACCCTTATACCAAACTCAAGACCATATTTGAAAAAATGATTGCCTTAATCGACCAGCATCATCCGGATGAATTGGCCATCGAAGCCCCTTTTTTTGGGAAAAACGTGCAATCGATGCTCAAACTCGGTCGGGCGCAAGGGGTGGCCATCTCTGCTGCACTCTCGCGTCAGCTACCAATTACAGAATACTATCCGAAAAAAATAAAACAATCTATCACTGGTAATGGCAATGCTTCGAAAGAACAGGTGGCGGCCATGTTGGATAACTTATTAAACTCCCCATTAGCCGCCGAAGAGCTGGATGCCACCGATGCGCTCGCCGCAGCCGTTTGCCACTTTTTTCAAACAAACAACAAAACTACTGGAAGTGGAAATAAAAAAGGCTGGAAAGGCTTCTTAGCGGATAATCCCGACAAACTTATAAGTAGGTCCTGATAGCAGAGGCTGTTGCGGCCAGTTCTTCAGCTGTCGGACTTAATTTTGGATTGGCAAAATTCATGTCTGCTACCTTATTCATAGGAATTAAATGAATATGTACATGCGGTACTTCGAGGCCAATAACCGACACCCCTAAACGGGCACATGGCACAGCAGCCTGTATAGCAGGTGCAATTTTTTTGGCAAAAAGCATTAGGCCACTTAATGTATCATCATCGAGACGAAAAATGTAATCAACCTCCACCTTAGGAATCACAAGCGTATGGCCTGTTGCAAGCGGAGATATGTCCAGAAAAGCAAAATAATCTTCGTCTTCCGCTATTTTATGACAAGGAATTTCACCCTGTATGATGCGGGTAAAAAGTGTAGCCATTATACAGTAATTGCTAAAACTTCAAATTTCACTACACCCGACGGCACTTGGATTTCGGCAATTTCTCCCACCTTTTTGCCCAATAAGCCACTGCCTATCGGACTGTTCACGGAAATGCGACCGGCCTTCAAATCGGCCTCCTTTTCTGAAACCAGGGTATAGGTTACTGTAGCCCCATTTTTAAGGTTTTTGAGTTGAACACTTGTCAACGCCTGAACCTTACTCGTGTCAATTTGCGACTCATCAATTAGACGAGCGTTGCCTAATAAAGCCTCCAGCTTAGCAATTTTCAGTTCCAGCAACCCCTGGGCTTCCTTGGCAGCATCATATTCTGCATTCTCCGAAAGATCGCCTTTATCTCGCGCCTCCTGAATGGCTTTAGCCATTTCAGAACGGCCACGGGTGCGCAAATCATTCAGCTCATTTTTAAGCTTTTCTAATCCTTCTTTGGTAAAATAAGAGACCTGACTCATGGGATATGCTTGTTTGTTTGAAAAAAAAGAAACGCCCTAATCCAGATTAGGGCGTTTCTGAAAACAAATTTAAGAAAATCAGAGCGAAATTCTCACACCATACATATGCGTTCCGTTAAACGGACTTGTTGAACGATAGGCATAGTCGAGCGAAAAACGACTCGCACCAAAAGGAGCATTGATTGAAAAACCTGCGTTAATGAAATCATGTACATTCTGACGAACAGTATAATCCCGAATTCCATCTTCATACTGGTAACCAGCACGAACAGCAAACATATTTCGCCAATTAAACTCGCCACCAACACCAAACTGATCGTTCGTAAACGAATTTGAGGTGAAGTTAGCTGCAACAGTCAATTTGTAGTCGTCGCTTCCCGCCAGCCAAAAATCGTACGAACCGCCGATATTCATCAATGAAGGCAATTCAAACAATTGTGAACGCTGTGCAAGGGTTAGTGCCACAGAAGAACCTTGCATGGTTCCACGTGCGGCCAAACCATCGCCGCCAAAAGCCATAGGAGTACCTACGTTACGCAAGGCTATGCCAAACTTAATGCGGTCTTTTTCACCCGTGATATACTGTATACCTGCATCAAATGCAGCCCCTTGCGAACTTACGTCGGTAGTGGCCTGCGAAATAACCCGCAAGGTAATACCACCATGAATACGGTCGGAAAAAGAACGGGCATAAGACACACCCAGGTTCACAAAACTTGGCTTAAATACGCCCAAGCCCCCATCAGGATTATCAACACGGGTAATTTCAATACTTCCGGCATCGATCGACATCACCGAAAGACCGAGTACACTCGACTCATTCAAGCGCTGACCAATACCAAAGGCATTGATAAAAATATCGCTACCGCTCAACCAGGTTGTCCGGGTAAAATTGAGTTCGGTCTTCGAAAGAAAGGCCAAACCCGCGACATTCATACGTTCTGCTTCAATACCACGCACATTCGCACTATTGATGCCTGCCCATCCACCACTCTGTGCCCATGGCTGTATGAGCAATTCTGTAGCACCGGCCTGACCGCGACGGTCAGGGTTGCCGGCGTACACAGTCGCTGCTGTACACACCATTGCGATAGATGCCAAGCCGATTCGTTTTATGATAGTTCTTTTCATCGATTTGTAGCTTGAATAATGTTAGAATGTGTCAAGGTCGACCGGACGCATAACGCCGAACCACTTCACTACTTTTTCACCCAGGGCACCAGCAT
>DAIQOK010000022.1:0-47884 GCA_036787895.1 Bacteroidota bacterium
GGTTTAAGTTCTGGGTTAGCTTCAGCGAGGCCGCCGGCGCTTACCCGCAGAACGTAAGCGGTAACCTTATGAGGACAACACTATGTATATTGAAGTTAGTGCTTTTATCAACTCTTGTTTCGTGTGTACAACAGAACAACAAGAAGAATATTCCCATGGTTATAACTGACACTTTACAGACAAATATTGACAAAAAAGATAAAGAGCTATTAGAAAATAAAAAACCAATCGAAGAAGAAGGCGATGAAGACAGCTTACGACTTTATAAAGTATTACAAGATGCACTTAAAATAGCGAACCAAAATTTTAACAAAAATAAATTTATTAAGGAATATGTAGTTTCGCCTGACGATATTCCAGTGAGCGTAGAAATCAATTTAGATTACCATTTTACAAAGACAAATCCCCATCTTATTATAAGGAGAAACGAGCTAGGTGCAATTTATATCGACATTTATTCAAAACATGAGAGTAAATTTGAAAAGGTAGTTTCTCACGAACAGTGGGCTATGACTTATGAGAACGACACAATCCGAGACATTAACGGTGACGGGCTTAACGACTTTGTTGTAAACTGGTATGGCTCGACAGGTTGCTGCTTGAAAGCATTTAGTAATGTTTATCTATTAAGACAAGATAAAAAAGCATTTTCAGAGAATTTTAAATTTATTAATCCAACCTTTTCACCACAAGAAAAAATAATTAGGGGAGTATGTTATGGACATCCAGGCGAGACAGAAATGTATAAATACAAATGGAATGGCGAAAAAGTGGACACATTAGAATTTGTATCATACGAAAGAGATGAAAATGGGAAAACTGGGAAAATTTTAATCTCAATAGAAATGCCTTATGGTGGCAAATTCAAAAAATTAAAGATTTTAAATTCAGTTCCGACTGAGTATAAAAACATTGAAGGTTATGACTGGTTTACAGGAGAATTATAGAACGACAACCGCTAACAGGCGTTTGGCTCAATGGCGGGTGACGTGGTTAATTGAACATTCTACCTCGCATCAACTTTTGTGGTGTTTGGACAGTTTTGTACTCCGAAATCCCCCACTGCGCCAAGCGCGGGAACATCAAACAGTCTAAAAACCTCCTGAATTTGTGAATATCGAATGTTGCTATATTTAGACGGGAATTTTTGTTATGGGTATTTTTATTTATGAAATACCTCACTGAAACTGACTGCAGTCAAATCACTCTTTTTGTGTACTTTTTGGAGGAAGTCATTGAATCGGAAAATGAAGTCAGGCTAATAGATGCTTTTGTTAATGTATTACCATTGGCCAATTTCGGTTTTAAACTCGACCACATCGAAAACGGTCGACAGGCTTACCACCCCGCTGATTTATTGAAACACTATTTGCATAACTATTTAAATCGGGTGAGTCCAACTCGTTTGCTGGAGACAGAACATAGGCGTAATCTTGAAGTTCACCGATTCTTGAAGGGGTTGGTACCCGATCATAACACCCTGAACAATTTCAAAAAAGACAATCCTGAAGCCATACGCTACGTATTCAGAGCAACAGTGAAGCTGAGCAAACGATTCGACCAGATTGGCGAAAAACTGCTTGCTGGCGATAGCGCTAAAATGCGTGTTCAAAACAGCAAGAAGGATAAATTCTGCTTCTTATCAAAGTTTTACGTAAACTGGGTTGTGTTTAGGTTCCAAAGCAGCTTCATTAAAGCCAATGTCGCCTACCCGCAAAACGTTACTGTCCTAAAAGTAAACTTTACTCGATTACTTGTTCCAAACCGAAATTGTTGCAGATATGCATAATTCGGCCAGCCAAATGTTCGGGAAAAGCAGTATGATATGGTGCCGACTAACACAATGTTTGATATTTTTAGCCAATTCAATTGACTTCATATGATCAAAAGTCTTTCTTTCGGTATTCTAATATTTTTGAGTTGTGCTGACTTCCAGTCGACCTTGGCACAGTCAACTAGCCCGGCGCAACTTCCATCAGCCATTCAGCCCGTTTTCAAAAATGGCGAAGCCCAGATAGTTGAGGCATTCAGTGACCCCAAGACCTGGATCAAACAAGAGCTCTGGGTAGAAACCGAATTTGATTCCGATTTGGATGGCAGACCCGACCGCATGCACGTATTTGTAACCCGCCAAGCACATACCGATTCATTCCCATTGCGTCTCCCGGTAATATATTGTTCCAGTCCTTATTACGGACTCAAATTACTAGCTCTTTTGGGAGTAGGTACTAAAAAAAACTTTTGGAACGTTAAACATGAGCTGGGTGCTACGCCCAAATCGCATAAACATGCCAAGCTGCGAACCAGAGAAAAAAGACCATTATTCGCTGCTTCCTTAGATCATACCTGGCTTCCTCGAGGCTATATCATGGTATATTCCTCCTCACCGGGCACCGGCTTATCCGACGGCGTTCCAACCATAGGTGGTGAGAATGAGTCATTGGCACCAAAAGCGGTTATAGACTGGCTGTGTGGCCGTGCCAAAGGATATACCACCCGCACCGGAACCACAGAAGTTACAGCTTACTGGAGCAGCGGGCAGGTGGGTATGACCGGAACCTCTTACGACGGCACTTTATGCATTGCCGCCGCGACAACCGGTGTTGAGGGACTAAAAGCAATCATACCTGTTGCGCCTGTAACTTCCTTTTATAATTATTACCGCTCCAATGGCCTTGTACGCTCGCCAGGTGGCTATTTGGGAGAAGATATGGATGTTTTGTACGACCTGATTAATTCGGGGGATAAATCCAAAAGAAAAGCCAACAATAAACGCGTAAGGGATGATGTACTGGTTAAAAATCAGGATAGAATTACCGGTGACTACAACGATTTTTGGGCCAGTCGGGATTATGTAACTAAAATCGCCTCAATGAAAGCAGCCATGCTGATGGCTCACGGTTTTAATGATTGGAATGTGATGCCAGAGCACAGTTTCCGTTTTTATTTGGCTGCCAAAGCCAAGGGGTTGCCCACCCAATTGTTCTACCACCAGGGTGGACATGGAGGTGACCCACCGTTCAGCATGATGAACCGGTGGTTTACCCGTTATTTGCATGGAGTCGAAAATGAAGTAGAAAACGATGCTCCGGTTCGAATAGTAAGAGAAAACGCCAAATCGACTACACCCTATTTGGCCTACCCCGATACGGATGCAACCAATGTCATACTTTATCCTCAAGCAAAGGGTACTCATAATGGCATGTTGTTCACGAACAAAACTGAAAATCAACCGTCTCTAATCCTGGTTGACGACTATCGTTTGAAAGGTGAAAAACTGGTCTCAGAAAAAAATGCCAAACACCGTTTGTTATTTGTAACGCCTGTTCTTCAGCAAGATATCCGCCTCTCGGGTGTGTCAAGGGTAAGCTTACATTTGTCCAGCAGTAAACCCGCCGCAAACCTGAGTGTTTGGTTGGTTTCATTGCCATGGGAAGCCGAGAAAAGCACCAAAATTTACGACAACATTATTACCCGAGGCTGGGCAGACCCGCAAAACCACCAATCTCTTAGTAAAGGTGAACCGCTCCAACCAGGTCAATTTTATGAGCTCAGTTTTGACTTGATGCCCGATGATCAAGTCATTCGAAAAGGTCAACAAATTGGTCTGATGATCTTTTCAAGTGATAAAGAATTTACGCTGCATCCCAAACCAGGAACTGTTTTAACAATTGATTTGAATAATTCAAAACTTACTTTGCCAGTTGTAGGAGGACAAAACACCTTGGAAAATGCATTTATAACGCAGCTCAAACAATAATTAAGCTAGCATGACGCCCGTTTCAGCAACGCATCCCATCATTGCACAATTTAAGTTGGTAGGACCTTTATCTTCGGCAGCCGAAGCAGATTTTAAGGCCATTATCGGCGAAAAACAGCTGGCAAAAGGCAAAATCCTGCTGAAAATAGGGCAACTCGCCCATACCATGTACTTTATAGCAAACGGACTCGCCCGCGTATTTTATTTACATGACGACAAAGATGTAACCGACTATTTTGCCATCGACCAGCAATTCATTGGAGCCGTTCCCAGTGTCATTACCGGATTACCCAGCAAAAAGGGTATTCAACTCATTGAGGATTCGTTGCTTTATTATTTCAAGGTAGCCGATTTTGAACAGCTCTGTTCACAACATCATGATTTGGAACATCTAGCCCGGAAAATAACGCAATTCGGGATGCTAAACGAACAGGAACGTATTGAAAGCCTGCGCTTTTACAGCATGCGTGAACGCTACGAATTACTTGAAAAAAAGTATCCAGGAATTATGAACCGCTGTCCCTTACATTATATTGCGTCCTATTTAGGCACTACTCAGGTGAGTATTAGTCGAATTAGAGCCGGAATACAATAGAGATGCGTCTATGTACTCAGCCCTGAATCAAAGGCACTTGAAATAAACTGACGAAAATGAAAGCGATCGTTTATACGGAATACGGAGGGCCTGATGTTCTGCGTTTACAAGACGTTGAAAAACCTGCTCCAAAAGGCAACGAAGTTCTTGTAAGAGTTCACGCTGTTTCAGTAAACTATGGCGATTTAATTGCCAGAAATTTCAAAAATATTTCTACCCGTGAATTTAATATGCCTTTGCTTTTTTGGCTGCTTGCTCGCCTAAGTTTTGGCATCAATACGCCTAAAAGAAAAATATTAGGTAACACATTTGCTGGCGAAATTGAAATGATCGGAGAAGATGTAAAATTATTTAAAAAAGGTGATCAGGTTTTTGGATACACAGGCGAAAAAATGGGAACGTATGCCGAATATCTTGGTTTTCCTGAAAAAGGCATCATAGCTCTTAAACCGACCGGGCTAGCATTTGATGAAGCTGCCACAATTCCATATGGAACAATAATGGCGTTAAATTTATTGAGAAAAGCTAAAATAGAAAAAGGTCAAAGGGTACTCATCGTTGGTGCTTCCGGCGGAATTGGTTCTGCAGCAGTACAGCTAGCCAAGCACTATTTTGAAGCAGATGTTACGGGAGTGTGTAGCGCGCAAGGATTCGCTTATGTAAAAAGTTTGGGAGCGGATGAAGTCATAGATTATAAACAAGAAGACTTTACTAAAAATGGATCGACTTATGATCTCATCTTTGATGTATTGGGGAAAGGCACTTTTTCACGATACAAAAAATCGCTGAATAAAAAAGGGATGTACTTATTGGCAAGCTTTAAATTGATCAAACTGCTTCAAATGCTTTTGACAGCTATAATTGGAGAGAAAAAAGTGGTCTGTGCATTCGCCATCCCCAAACCGGAAGATTTGATTTTTATAAAAGAGCTCATTGAGGCTGGTAAAATAAAAGCGAGCATCGACAGCTGTTTCCCTTTTGAAAAGACAGCTGATGCACATAGGCATGCGGAGACCGAAAGCAAAATGGGGAGTGTGGTGATAACAATGTGAGTAAAAACACTGAATGCATTATTGCCTTTTGAAAAAGTATGCTCCTCGGCCGATTAGCTGAATAAATGACAAAAATAACGGCACGACAAACCGTTTTTAACATAGGTAAAAAAGCCCGGTGTCAGTGGCAGCTACTTTTGCAGCATGAAACCAACAACCTACGCTATCGTAGGCGGTGGTATAGCCGGGCTTACCACTGCCATCGCACTTCAGCAAATTGGAATGCATGTACAACTATTTGAAGCTGCCGCTGAAATCAAGCCGGTGGGTGCTGGGCTCGGCTTAGGCACCAATGCCGTAAAAGCGCTGGCCAGTTTAGGACTTGGGCCTGAAGTACATGAGATTGGTCAGCCCATGAAACAATTTTCGATGCTGACCGAAACCGGCAAAATAATAACTCATTCGGGCCTCATGACAACCGACGGCCGTAGCAACCTGGCGGTTCACCGGGCCGAATTGCATGCGCTATTATTGTCCAAACTCAAGCCGGGAAGCTTTCATACCGGCAAACGAGTTCATCGGCTCGAACAGCACCCGGCATATATTGAGCTCCATTTTGAAGATGGCAGCCAATTTGAAAGCGACTATTTGGTGGTGGCCGACGGGATACATTCCAACATCAGAAAACAGCTGGTCCCTGACTGCAAAATCCGCTATGCCGGCCATTGCAGTTGGCGAGGTGTAGCCCACGGTATAGATACGACGAATTGGGAGCCCACCGAAAGTTGGGGAAAAAATGGTCGTTTCGGCATGATACCCCTTAAAAACAATCGGGTATACTGGTTTGCCTGTGTAAATGCAGCCTACGGCGATGAAAGATTCAAAAATTATGGGATTGAAAACTTGCGACAGCAATTCAAAAATTACCATTCACCTATCGACCTGGTACTCCAACACACAGCTTCCGACAAGCTCATTTTTAGTCCCATTCAGGATCTACAGCCCCTATCTCGCTTTGCCTACGACCGGGTGGTTCTTATAGGTGATGCAGCCCATGCTACCACACCCAATCTGGCACAGGGTGCCTGCCAGGCGATTGAAGATGCTGTAGTTTTAGCCAATTGTTTAAAAAAGCAATCAGATACAGTTGTAGCCTTCCAAAAGTTTGAGCAGCACCGCATCAAACGAACCCATTGGATAGTTAACACCTCCTGGCAACTCGGGAAAATTGCACAACTCGAAAACCCACTGCTGATTCAAATGCGTAACCTATTGCTAAAAGTAATGCCCGACGCAGCCAGTCGTCGCCAATTTCAAAAACTTGAAACGGTAGATTTGGGGTAGGAAATTCACCATAAATTGTGAATTGCCAAAAGTCCGTTCAGCTAAAATTATCCTGAATATCTTGGCTTCAACAGAAGTTGAACGATTAGTTTCAACCCCTACTCTATATATTGTGGGCAGATATAAAGGATAATCAAACCAAATCTCTACCCATGGAAACAGCTGATCAGGATATTGCACCAACTCAAACTCCCAAAAAACTTCATTTGAGTTGGGTTGGAAACGGAAGCACGCTATTTGGTGTCCTCATCGTGAATTGGTTGCTCACTGCACTAACACTCGGCTTGTATTATCCTTGGGCCAAAGCACGTCAACTACAATATATTTACGGCCAGACAAGGCTAAACAAAGAGAATTTCAGCTTCCATGGAACAGGCAACGAAATGTTCAAAGGATTCATAAAAGCTGTATTACTGCTGGGATCTGTTTACGCTATTTTCCTTTTCCTGATTTCCCAGGGTTCAAGTGGCTTGGCTATATTTTTCTTTTATGCGGCACTCATCTTCATCATCCCGATAGCCATTCATGGCAGCTACCGTTACCGCATGTCGCGTACAAGCTGGCGAGGAATTCGTTTTGGTTATAGAGGCGACCGGAATACCTTGCTTCGAAAATTTCTCGAAGGTAGCTTCCTTACGATAATTACACTTGGCTTTTACGGCCCATTTTTGACAAATAACATTCGTACCTATGTTTGGGACCATGTCCGTTTCGGTCATTTAAAATTTTCATTCAACGGTAATGGCACTCGATACTTTGTGCTTGTCCTGGGTGGGTATTTTCTCAGCCTCATTACACTTGGAATCTATAGTTTTTGGTGGATGAAAAGCTTGTTTTCGTTTTATATCGACAATTTGGAAATTCGACATGATAACGGTGTCATTCGTTTGAAATCGACGGCCAAAGTTTCTGACTTCTTTGAATTGCTTATCATTAACTTTTTCACCATTGTCTTCACTCTGGGATTGGGATCGGCGTGGGTCATTAACCGAACCATGCTGTTTATGACCACACACATCAAGGTAGAAGGTGATTTTGATCTCGACACACTCATGCAGGCACAGGAAGATTTCCGGGATGCCACTGGTGATGAGGCTGGTGATTTGCTCGACATAGATTTCATTATCTGATGCAGTCTTGCGAAGCACTTTTTTTTGACGGGAAATCCGCCCGACCCCAAGCAGTTCAACTGCAACTCGACCTGCAATTGTCGCGTTTGACCTTTATAAGCTTGGAAGGCGTGGAACACCATTGGCCGTTGTCATTGCTTAAGAGCAGACTGACACCCATGGGATTTGAACTGCGATATGGCGAATATCGAGCTGAATTGCTTCGAATTTCTGATGAGACATTTGTTGATTTACTCAGGCAACAATTTCCAAAAACTATGAGTCCCGGCTGGTACGACCGTTTTATTGCAGCTGGCTTAAAAACTCATCTATTAGTCGGAGTTTCGGCATTATTGCTCATAGCATTGGCCTATATCTACACTTTACCTTGGATAGCTGAAAAAGCCGTCCTGATACTCCCCGCCTCTTACGACATAAGTATTGGAGAGGAATATTTTGATAATGTTGTGGATCAGCGTAGCATTGATCCTAAGCTGAGCAAAGCACTCACGAATTTTGCATCAGCGCTCGAGCTTGAAAATGAAAACCTCCGCTTTTATGTCATTAATGATAAAACAGTAAATGCCTTTGCTTTGCCTGGAGGCATCATCATCGTTCATCGCGGCATACTTGAAAAAATGGAGCAATATGAGGCATTGGTTGCCCTATTGGGTCATGAAGTTGCGCATATTAATCAGCGGCATAGTATGAAAATGCTTAGCAGAAACTTATCAGGGTATCTTTTTGTGTCAATAGCTTTGAATGATGTAAATGGCGTCATGGCCGTCCTTGCAGATAATATTCAGACTTTGCGAAGTTTGAGCTATTCTCGGGCCTATGAAGCAGAGGCAGATAGTGAGGGTTTGCGATTAATGGAAAAAAATGAGGTAGCAGCTATTGGAATGGTAAAACTTTTTGAAGCGCTGAAAGACGAAAAAACTAATTTCATTCCAGCTTTCCTACGCACGCATCCAATGACAGAGAGTCGGAAAAATTTTGCGGAAAAAGCAGCTTACAAAGCAGAAACTCCTGCCGGCAAAGACCTTAGGTTGATGCAATTATTTGGTCAGATTCAGTTGCTACTCGATGGCCCGCAAAAACAATAGGATGGAAAAAACCCTCTATAAATTTCTGCTCTTCTTTTTGATTTCGCTAAGCGTTATTGATTCGACCCTGGTGGTAATGGCTAGCTTTTTTGGCAGTAGTTTCCCGCAACTGGCACCACTTCAAGGGGTGTTACTACTGAGTCTCGCCACCGTACTTATTTTTCTATTTCTGGCCTGGAAAAAGTATACAGAGCAATTTGGCTCAAAATAAGCAGCAATCGCGCGTACAAATCACCCAGCTATGGCATCATTGAGCTACCTCGCCACCCCTCGTTTGCGCCTGCGTAAACTTCGCCTCGACGATACAGCAGCCTATTTCAAACTCAGAAGTTCGGAGGCGGTCATGCATTATATTCAACGGCCACTCGCACAATCGCCTGCAGAAGCCGAAGAACAAATCCGCCAGCAATTGGAAGGTGAACAAGCCGGTGCGATGGTGGTTTGGGCAGTAGCCGATCTCAACGACAATCTCCTAGGTATTGCAGGCTACTGGCGAATGCAACTTGAACATCAGCGAGCTGAAGTGGGATATATGTTGGACGCACCCTACCACAACCAAGGTTTGGGCACTGAAGTGCTCCGGGCAGTATTGAATTATGGCTTCGAGGAGATGAAGTTGCACAAAATCCAAGCTGATGTGGACTCCGAAAATGTGGCTTCCTTAAAACTCTTGGCCCGATTTGGATTTAAGCAAGAAGCCTTATTCAGAGAAAACAGATTTTTCAACGGCAAATACTATGACAGTTGTTGGCTGGGATTGTTGAGAAATGAATGGCAGGGATAGCCAAAAAATGAATAGCAGCTTACTAAGGAACTGCCATTACCTAAACCAGTAAAGTCGAATTAAAAAGCAAAACCCCAGCTTTCCAGCGGGGGTTTTGCTTTGAAAGGTTTATTTATACTATCGTTGAATCAGCAAACGTTTGGTGAATATCCCTTGGTTGGTTTGCCCTTTAACTAAGTATGTTCCTGGATTCAAATGGCTTAATTCGAAAGTAGTTTCTACACCGTTAACCGTTGATCGCATTACTTCGGCACCCAACATATCATAAATCGCAACCCATATGAGCTGTCCATCAACCGCAACCAATTTCAAGGCTTCGTTGGCCGGGTTAGGGTACATATTCACCTTGGCCTGACTGAGCAACTCGACACTACTGGTCAAACCTACCCGAATCAAACGAATGTTAAACGGCGTTGCTGCCAAACGTGCACTTACACCTGAACTAGCTTCGATGGTCCACTGCAAACTCAGACTATCACCAATAGCGACACCTGCATTGGCTAAAAGCGTGTCTATGGCTCCAGTTGTTAAACTCAATCGAGCTCCTGTACCAGCTGAATCAGCAAGTAAGCGAATAGCAGCAGAAGCGAAGTTTCCTGCAGGATCGGCCAACCAGCTGTATCGGGTCACTGCCGTTGCTGCTGAGGTGGTCGGCTGCCAGCTTATAACCACCGGGGTATTGGCTGGGCCACGAACTTCAAGGCGGGTGTTGTTCGCAGGGCTTAAGAGGTTGAAGCTACTCAATTGTGCACTGCGAACCAACTTGATGTTAAATGGGGTAGTTGCCAGAAGACTGACGTTACCGTTGCTGGCGCGTACCGACCAGATCAACTCTGTAGAATCACCAGGAAGTACGTTGAAAATATTGAGCAAGGAGTCGATGGAGCGATTCAGGAGTACCAATACCGTATCAGTGCCATTGTTACGAGCCGGGAATGCCAGCACTGGATTGCTGAAGTTGCCCCCTGGCAAGTCTGCCACCCACTCATAAGTAGTTGCATTCGTAGCCGCATGCCAACTGATGTTGATTGCTGTATTGTTGAATGGCTCTGTCACCAATCGGGTGTTGTTAGCCGGGCTAAGGAGTGTAAATGCTCCCAACTGAACAGGCTGACGAACTAATTTCAAACTAAATGCAACAGCCAGTGTACTGTCAGCACCGCTGTTATAGAAGGCCTTGACTGTCCATTTGGTCTGTATAGAATCACCTGGCGCAACACCTAAAGCGGCCAGGAGACTGTCGATGGCACCTACGCTAAGGGTGAGTGTAGTATCTGTAGCATTATTTGCCGATGACAAATTAACCAGACCGGGAGTAAAATTTCCAGCGGGTACATCTAACGACCATTTGTAAGCTTGGGCGTTGATGGCAGGATTCCAGCGGATTTGAACCGGGGTCAAGTCGGTTGGCGACGTCACCAATCGTGTGTTGTTGGCCGGTGCAATTAAGGTGGCGAAATCGAAAGGCAACAAACCTTCGTTCCGGCGACTCAAATTCTGAATACGGAAGTCGTTGGCAGCAGAAACTTCCGTAATACCGTAAGGGTTAGCGGCTGGATATTTGGCCAACATATATTCAGCAAAAGCATCTTGTTCCGAACCGGGAACAGTGAAAGTAGCAGTACCAGGCGTGGTAATCATGGTGTCAAGATCACGACGGGTGCTGGCATAAGGTGCAAACGGATATCCATCGCCACCACCGGCCAGGAAGTTCAGGGTAACCATCTTGTAAGTGCGACTGGTATCTCCATGGATTCGGCCGTTACGTACCAGGGTATCGATGCGATTGTTGACCGAGTCGATGCGAACCACCGAACGAATGCGGCTACCTACCGGCAAGCTTGGATCAAAGCTGAAGGCCAGTCCTCCCACTTGTGGGAAACGGCCCGGCGTAGCTCCTGGAACCGATTCAGCAACGCCATGTTCGAGCAAAGCTTTAATGCCGCTCACAGGAATGGTAAGTATGCTCAAACGATTGTTAAAACGTAAGGAGTTCTCGATGTCCAACTGGCTGATGTCGCCCGTTTGTTTATTGGCAGCGGGATTGGCAGCAGTTGGGCCAAGGGTAACCTGACTACCAACGGCATTTACCGTACCCATCGCCTGACGAATACCACCGCCATTTTTCAACGACAAGGTAACTGTAGGATCAACCTGGCGAGCCATCCATAAATTCGCATCTGAACTCAAATTACCCAAATTGGTTTCTTCGGTACGGGTAAACTCCCGACGACCCTCAAGGAAAACGCTCGCTTTACCAAATACATTACCGTCTTTGGCCACAATGACCGCCTGAACGGCATCGGTCAGCGCTTTCACATCTGCACCTTTGGTTCCGGGTGCGAACGCAGCTGTGTAGCTTCCCCACAAGCGGGCTACACCGGCAGAATCGGTAGCATAAGCACCATTTATGGTTGGATTCAAAACAGTAGTATCAATAACACCAAGGCTATCAAACTGAAGTACTAACCTACCTACATAGCGGTATTCAGCCGCAGTATTAACAATGAGCAATGGTTTGTTGTCGGCGCTTACGGTGCGTATAGGGTAGGTACCCGCAGCTACATCACCGGTACGCAAAATGTCGTTGGCATCGGCCAGCAAGCTATGCGAGCCTCCGGCGATGATGACGTCGACACCGGTAAGCAACGGCGCAAGCGCTTGCTCCAGACTCAGCTGCTGCAAGTGCGAAAGCACAATGATTTTGTTGATGCCCTGACCAATTCGGAGGCTGTCGATAACCGGTTGAAGTATGGCAGCCAAAGCAGGCATATCGTTGACCGATGGACCAACCATGGTGGTGGCACCCGGTGAGCTGATTGAAGCTAAAACCTGGGTGGTTGCGCCTACAATCCCAATTTTCTGTCCGCCCCTTTCAATCACCGTTGACCGGGCGATTCCTTTCTTGCCATTATTGGTCGTGATATTGGCTGGTGTCCGGAAGGCGGTATCGCGCTGGCCATCGGCAGTAACCAAATAACTCAGGTTGACGTCGTTAGTGAAGTTCAAATTGGCACTTAGGTAAGGGAATTGGGCACCCACCCAACGTTTATCGGCACCATTGCTACGAATATCTACGCCAATCTGGCTATTCAACTCGCCAGTGCCCAAATCAAATTCGTGGTTGCCAAATACTGAAGCATTAAAACCAATTAAATTGAGAATGGCAATGTCGGGGCGACCAATAGCCGGCCGTACAGCATGTGTACCGGGGTAAAATTTACTCACAGCTGTACGTAAGGGTGTTTGCAGGCTGGGGTCTTCACCTGCACTTAAAAACGGACTTGGAATAAAGTTATCGCCACTCGATAAAATCAAAGTATTGGCGTAAGTGCCTTCCAGGGTATCGATTACGGCAGCAAAATTTGGTGCGTCTTTGGTGGCATCCAAACCACCTTCCATATCAGAAGCATGCAGGATTTGTAGCGTATAATTTGTATTCACGCGCTGCTGATCAAATTGCAATCGAATGATACTTAGGGTACCGCTGATTTCATTGGCAACCACCAGATATGGCCATCCCGTCGGGCTTTGATCGGCTGAAATGTAGATCATGGTTTCAGCACCTCTGTCGCCGCTGACACTAGTAGTCGAACGTGGATTAAGGTAACCATTAAATACCGGTGCCATAGGATTAGTGATGTCGTATGCCATAACGCCGCCGATGCGCTCCAAACCGATGAAGGCAAAAGTATGACCGCCAATTTTGGCCAGGGTCAGGCCTTCAGGCTCAGGGCCTTTTGAACGACTTCGATTTTTGCGGGTGTTGCTTTCATGGTCGGCGTTAAAGAGCGTTCCGAAAGTTGGATCGAGCTGGGTAATTACTTCAAACTGGTTTTTGCTATCCCAAACCAAGGCGCCGGTTTGGGCATTCCAAATGCTGAATGAACGTGCTCCCACATTGATAACATCATCGAATTTTCCATCGCTATTGTAATCACCGTTTAGGTTGGTGATGCGCAAACGTCCTATCGCATGGTTTTCCTTTAACATGGCAGCATGCGGGAAAAGGGTTGAATCCAGGGCAACTGCGCCAACAGTTGTGCGCTCATTTAGTGCCTGATATTCCCGCTCATCTCCTTCATTCGCTGTTACCAGGTAGGTAGTTCCATTTACCTGGTACTGTCCTATCGCATCGGGCATATAGTACATCTTGGTAGGCCAGTTCACCAACAATACTTCCGGGATATTGTCGGAGGCGTCAAAACCATAGCCTGGCTGACTGTTGTCCTTGAGACCCATGGGCCGAATAGCCGTAATCGTATTGTTCAGCAGATTGATTTCGGCAATGCTGTTGTTTTCCTGCAGGGTTACCCAGGCTTTGCTGTTATCGTCAGCAACTGTTATATATTCCGGCTCCAGGTTCTGCGAAAGCGTACCGATGTTTGATCCTTTACGCACCCCAGCAGCTACCAATGCAGCTTCCTGGGCATTAAATGACGTAAAATCCAGTGTAGTTACCTGTGCCTGCGAAATGATGGTATCAGAAGTATTGATGATACTCACCGAACCCTCCGGATCAACAGTAAAAGTTGTATTTGGCTGTCCCTCATTGGCGACCAAAAGCCGGTTGCCATCCGGGCTGAAAACCAACATATCAGGCAAGGCACCAACAGTAACCTGACCTTTATAGTTACCTAATGTATCGAAGAAGATGACTGAACCCGGCAATTGCTCATTCACATTCGGACTGCCTACGGCAACCAAACCCGGTTTTACAGCAATACTGGTAATGCCACCATAAGGAGCCATTGATACAGAACGTACAGTAACCGGATTGGCGGGATTACTGAAATTGATGATGTCAAAACGGTTTTCAATCGCGCTCGTTGTGAATAAACGACGGCTTAATGGGTCATAAACCACTACTTCGGTCGTGCTGCCTGTAGGCGAGGGATCGAAGCTGGTTACTAAACTCATTGTAACGACTGAATCTCTGGCCGGCATACGGCGGTCATTATCGCGTATATAGACGGTGAAGAAATTGGGGCCCTGTAACTGAACTCCATGTAGACTGTCGACTTCAAAAATGATAAATTCATCATCTTCCTCGGCTTGGTCATCAATCACAGGTATGTTGATATTAACCACTGAGCTTGCAGCTGTTATATTAACCCGTTGTGCGGCGAAAGTATAATCAGCCGATGAGGCGGTTCCCTGTGGTTTGACGCGGAGATAAAAACTTGCCTGTGCAGGAAACTGCAAATTCAAGGGCAGGTTAAAACTGCCGGCATTTTCGTCCACCACAAGGTATCTGCCATTAAAACTCAGGCTGGTAGCATAAGTAAAGGCGTAATTAAATGGAGTGAACATGGCTATACCTTCGGCGTTTTGCACGCTATCAATGCGAAGGGTATACGCCTGTCCGTTACTGAATCCGGGATTAAAAGTCAAGGTAACTGTATCGCGGAGATTGCCATTTTGGGTCATGCTTGCGCTAACCAAACCAGTGATTTGGGTATATCGGGCCAGATTTGTAGCAGAAGCCGCTAACATGGCCTGACTAAATACCACCCTGATCTGGGTTTGACTAATGACCTCCACTGCAGTTACCGCAGGTGAACCCGGGAAAGCCCAATTGGGCCATTGTTGAGCTGCGGTGCCTGAACCGGCAACCACCCAATAAGCTGGGTTTAATATGCTATCGCGAAGGTTGCTCCCACTTTGCGGACCGTTATAGTACGCATTAACCGACAAACCGCTAACATTGCCCGGAGCGGTACTGAGATTGATGGCGTTTTGACCATCAGTTAGTCCCGCTGGTATTTTGCTAAAACTTCCGCCGCAGCTGGTATTGTTGGTTACCCAGGCATTGGCACTCAAAGCTGTTATATAGGTAGGATTGGTATTCGTGCCAGTATACACAATCACTTGGTCACCGCCAGAACTCAAGCCGAATGTGCTTCCACTAACGCTGCCAATATTGGCTGTACCATCATCAGTTCCAATAACGATAACTGTGCCTAAAGCAACGCCTGCTGCCGGGGCTGTCCAGCTCAAGCCACCCGGACATTGTGCCGGAATGTTGTCGGTGTATTTGGCATCGGTGAGTTGAATTACAGTCCCTGGAAGTATGTTAACTCTTGTCAAAAGCGCAATGGCATCTGGCGTAGCGGTGGCATTCATGCGGTAAGCTACCGGCAACAAATCTCCAGCTTGAAAAACCGTTTGTAAGGCTGCTGTAGTAAAGCTACTTTGATAACCTGCAGCCAAGGCATTGCCAGCTAAATCGCTGAGTCGCCCATCTTTTATCCGAACCAAATAAGTTGTACTGTAATTCAATCCAGCAGGAATTATAGTCACGGTATCGCCATTGATTTGCGAAGTGAAAGCAACCGGGTTGTTGGCAGGTTGTGCCAGCAATTGAATTACTGTATCGACAATACTACCGGTGAGTGCGGCACCCCCGCTAAGACGCATGGCTTCACTGAAAATAATGCGAGGACGTAGGTTAAGCGGCTGTTGGGTACTGTTATTGGCCGGCAAAAAAGAGGCTGCCGGAGGGAAGGTATCAATTCCGCCAATTGGGCTACCTTCCAGGGTGAAGTTATCGAAACGGTTATTACCTACTGTGCCTCCGCCACCTTGCGCAAAGGAGATCCGGATTTTAAAGTTGGCATTGTTGTTTACTGTTGTGATACTTCCAAAATTAAAAGTCTGTAAAGTCGGATTACCATCAATGGGGAAAATGCTATCGAACAGCAAATAATTGGTGCCATCGGTAGTATAATGTATGTATTGCGTTCCGGCACCTGAACCTGAACGACGGGTGGCGTATTTAACTACTACATTGTCGAAACCTGAAGTAGACAAACCAAATTCAAGTTGGCCACCAATAGGATCGTTGAATCTCAGGTGTGCACCGGCCACATCTCCATTCCGGGCATTGGGGTTTGTAACTTCAAAGCCCTGTCCAGTGGTATTACTGGTGATTGGAATGGCACTAATTCCACCTGCCAGATGAGTAATGCTGCCGCTTCCTTGAGTTGGCGTCAGCAAAGTCGTTAAGGAGCTCGAGTTATTGAAATTCCAATAATGCACCAATACCTGGGCCTGGCTGGTCGAACTCGCAAAGAGGAGTAACAGCGCTACGATTAAGCGGGTAAATTGTGTAGACATAACATACGTTTGAGTCCACAATGATCGCCCTTGCGTATTACGTCTGACTTAAGCCAATATAAAGCCTGTGTTTGATAACATTATGTAATTATTATCCGGGTTACCGTTACATGAAGTAGGTCTCACCGCCATAGCGGACTACCATTGCTTAGGAGCAATTCTCAGTCAAAAAAGCAAAACGGAAGACTTTCTGGAAAATCGGCTAGCGCAGTATTACCCGTATCGGTATCGTATAAATTACCGAAACTGCCCGACCACGTTGTTTACCGGGACTATAGCGTTTTAGCTTTTGGATGGCCTTAACCGCTTCGGCATCGGTCGCCGGACTGATGCCGCGTATTACCTTGACATTGGTCACTTCACCAGCTGCATTCACCACATAACTCAGGTAAACCACCCCTTCCAATCCAGCCCTTCTGTCGATTTCGGGTATTCTAAAGTTCCGGTTGATATCTGCAAACAAAGCCTTTTCCCCACCCGGATAAACTGGCATTTCCTCCACAATAACAAACGGCATTTCCTCTTGCCAGCTCGTATCGATGGGTATTTCAGTAGTGACAACAATTGGGTAATGGTCTCCAACCGGCTTAGGCTCAAGAGTTGGTTTTGGCTCAGGTTCCGAATCGGGGCTGGTAACGATGACTTGCGGATTGGGCTTTGGACGCTGTTTTTGTTTGAGCTCCTCCTCTATCTCAAAGTTTCTCGAAAGTTCCACAAATTGAAATACATCTACTTGTTCATATTTATCCAGCCAAATCTGTTCGAGTTGTTTTGGACTCGACCATCGAAAGGCGGTTAAAATGACCATTAAACTGAGTGTAAGTCCGAGCAGCAAAAAGAAACTGCGGTCGTAAAGCAGGCGGGGTTTTAATTGGGTTGACATGGCAGTACATTGAACAATTAAGACAGAAATTCGCAACAAAAGCCTAAAGCCAGAGAGAAACCGACAACAGCCGGAAGAAGTTTGAGCCACTAACGGCTACGCTTCATCAAACTTTTGTGCTGACATTCTTTTTACAATGTGGAACTTAGCAGCCGGCTTGTCGCTTACAACTTCAAACCCACCCATCCAGCCATCACCGAGAAAATTCTCTATGACGTCCAAAAATCCAGCTTTACAAAAATTCGCTCAAATTGTCTTCAAAACTGCGCTTTACAGCGCACTCGTCAATGTTTTGTTGTTTATTTCACTTCAACAGCTGGGTGTCATACATGCGGCTATTTTTATGCAGGCCGACCCAACTCATCCCTTGGTGGCCGTCATCTTAAGTTCGGTGCTACCAACCTTAGTGGGGGGAATTTTTTGCTGGCTGCTGGTGAAATACCTGAAAAATGGCCTGACTATTTTCAGCGTTAGTGTAATGTTGCTCGGATTTCTATCGTTTGCTGCACCTTTTAGCTTACCGGGTATACCTATTGGTATGGCATTGGCACTCAACCTCATGCATGTCGTAGTGATGTATAATATGCTCTTCTTCTACAGAAGAGCAGTTAAAAAGACAGTTGTTTTTGGCCTATGAATTTATTGGCCCCATGTCGATTGACGGCACGATTGCACTAAACAAATGCCCTTTCCTAGAGTCATAAAAAAAGCTGAAAGCACGCATGCCATCAGCTCTTGAATACATGCTTATTGGTGATATTATCTTCTCACCAACCTGATTACACCACTTTGTTCAGCTGAAATCCAACGAAGCAGGTAAATGCCGGAAGATTGACTGCTCAAATCAAGCAGAGATTCCGGGGCCTGAGTGCTTCCGCTGTAGATGCGGCGTCCTTGTAGGTCTGTCAATTCGAGCTGGGCGGTTTGTTGGCCATCGCGCAGAACCAGTGTAAACCTACCATCATCTGAAGGATTGGGATAAACCCGAAGCGCCTGCATATGCAATTGATCCAGACTTGTCATGAAAAAGTTGAAACCGTCAGAAATAGGTGAACTGCAGGAAGCGCTGTCGATAACTAATTGATATACGCCATTCTCTGTCGGGACAAAATAGCGGTTGTTTTCACCCGGAATGGGCATTGCATTGTTGAACCACTGATAAGCAGTAGCAGGACGAACGGCCATCAGTGTATCGGTGCGTCTTTCAATTTCAGCTTTGGGTGCAGCAAAGACAGTAATGACTATCGAATCTGTCGATTGGCAGCCACTTACTCCTGTCGTGTAACGTATTGTATGCTGGCCAACACCAGCTATGGCTGGGTTAAACAAACCAAATTGCACGCCATTGCCACTGTAACTTCCACCTTGAGGCGAAGCGAAATTCAAGACCAGGTTATTAGAAGTGACGCAGAGTGGAGCAGGCGCATTAAAACTGATATTCGGCAAGGCTGTTACCACCACTGTTTTGCTACTGCTTCCCACGCATCCTGCTGCATTGGTGAAGCTGTAAGTAACCGTATGTACACCAGACCCGGCTGTTGCCAGATTCATCTACCCATTGGCTGATACGCCCGGACCACTGAAGGTTCCTCCTGAAGGGCTGGCCGTCAATTGAATTTGCCCCAGAGTAATACAATGATTTTCCTGGCCACTAAAATTGACGGTCGGCGCTGCTAACACCTGTACCCATTGGGTATCGGTAGCAGAACAGCCGTTAGGGGCAGTAAACGTATAATAAACAGCTGTTACACCCGAACCGGCAATGGCCGGAACAAACTGGCCATTGTTGTTGACCCCGGCGCCCGAAAAACTACCACCAGCCGGGGTAGCACTTAAGGTAATTGGTTGGGCCGAAACACATACAGTGTCGGCAAGATTAAACTGAATGTTAGGTGCCGCCACTACTGTAATAAAGGCTGTATCGAAGGCAGTGCAGCCGGCTGCCCGGTATTGTATAAGATGTTGACCTACTCCAGCCACTGACGGGTTAAAGATAGACGTGCCGGAAATACCATTTCCACTATAAATACCACCGGCTGGTATACCTGCACGCAGCACAAAACTGCTGTCGTTCACACAAACGGTTGGCAAATTATTTAGAGAAGCGGTGATATTATTGCTCACCACCCGAATTATATTGCTACGAACCAAGGTATCGGAACCGGCTGAGTTACTTACGATAAGGGTAACCGTATAATTCCCCGGCGTATTGTAAACAATAGCTGTGGGTTGTTGGAGCTCTGAAGAATCCGGTGTCGCTCCAGGGAAATACCATTTCCAGCCAGTTGGATTATTGATACTGGTATCCGCAAAACTCAATGCCCCACCTGCACATAGGCTATCAGCCGAGACAACAAAACCGGCATCGGGACGCATTACCGGTGATAAACAGCCCAATGAAGTGCGTAAAGTGGTTCTGCGTGGACTGTTTGCCATCACCACCCGCATTCGGTCGGTTTGGTTGAGGGTGAAGATATTCATACAGTTATCCTGGGTATAGTCCATATAATTCTGAACCATATCCACGGTTGTGCAAGACACATGGGTAGTTGGGCAATTGTAATTGGCAGCATCGCTCAAAGGCGTATCGCTGCAAAAATCATCTACGCTACATCCGCCATCACCCCAAATGTGACGCAAGCCGAGGTAATGCCCCACTTCATGGGTTGCGGTACGTCCGCCATTGTAAATGCCCGAAAACGGATTAGCCGGCGGTCGACCCACTGATGTGTGTAATAAGACTACCCCATCGGTATTCGCAGCACCATTACCAGTCAATCCTGGCAAACCGGATCCAACAGGGAATTGGGCGTAACCTAAAATGCCACCCGACATAGGTGCCACCCAAATATTGAGGTAATCGTTGGGGTTCCACGAAGTAGCCGGTTTCACCGTATTGTTGATGAAATTCGTATTAAAAGTCGTTCCTGTGGGATAGTTGTAACGTATGATGCCATTGGTTGGCTGACCTTGCGGATCGCGGCGGGCGAGACAAAATTGTATGCCGGTATTGGAAGCTACCGGCCGGAAGCCAAGTGGCGTATTTACTGTATCGGCATTATAGCGTCCAAAATCTTCGTTCAATACATCCATTTGAGACAAAATCTGCAGCTCGCTGATGTTTTCTACCTCAGTGCGCCAAAGGATATGGAAAACAACCGGTATGGTATACACCTCCAGCTCGGGATGTTCCGTGCGCCTGTATTCGGCTAATTTTTGCGCCATCCAGCTTTCAAACTGGGCATCAGTTTCTATACGCTGACCATTTTGCAGCATTTGCTGCTCATTTTCTACGGTATAGCAGCGGATCACTTGTTCCTGTGCTGAAGTGTAATTTGACCATAAAAAAAATGCCAAAAAGGCAATTGACAATAATCTCATATAGTTAACAACGGTTATCGGGCAATAGGGTTAGTAGTTCTGTTCGGGCGCTCAGGCTGTGAAATGGGCAGTGCTCCGTCGACATCAAATTTAAAATCGGGACAATCAAAAACACCTTTGAGCCTAATTAAATAGCCTTTTTCGGTTTTTACAATTTCTAGGTTGTTTTTTTTCGGGTGCTGTGAGATACAAGGTGGCTGAAAATTTCCGGGCAGATACACCAATCGGAAAGTACCACCTTCATAAAATCCGGGCAGGGAATCTGTCTGCAACTGTTGGATTTGCACCATTCTCCCATCAGCCGAGGCTATGGCCAAGCTGAACACCCAGCCTACCCATTCCGCACTGATTTGTTCAATCGGGAAACTAACACTGCCCTGTTTTGAATTGCTGAAGTTCAGCCAAACCTCGGGGGGAGCAAAAGTTTGCGGGAGTTTACTCCGGCTACAGGAAAGTAAAGCCAGGAGCAACAACAACCCCAAGCGCATAAATGAAGTCAAGACCATGAGCAATAGAAATTAAATGTACAGAATTTCAGCGCATTTACATCCAACGGCTGCCTTGAATTGTAATTTTGTGACCAATGTATACCATAGGATCCGATGTCGCCTTTGCCAAAACTTGTCTTGAAAAAGGACAAACCGTAGCCATACCTACCGAAACAGTATATGGTTTGGCTGCCAATGCGTTATTGGAATCGGCAGTTACTGAAATATTCAGAATCAAAAACCGGCCAGCCTTTGACCCGTTGATTGTGCATGTAGCCAGTTTAACAGCGGCGCTCCCTTATGTGAAGGTGTTGCCCGAGCGTGTCGTACGGATCTATGAACAACTCGGTCCGGGACCTATTACCTATATTCTTCCCAAATCGGAGCTTATACCCGACTTAGTTACATCCGGTCATGCCAGCGTTGGCATTCGCATACCCGATCACCCACTCACCTTAGACTTACTCACTCAACTCAATTTTCCATTGGCAGCGCCAAGTGCTAACCCTTTCGGATTTACCAGCCCTACTACTGCCCGGCATGTCGCCGACCAGTTGGGTAACGAAGTTGCCTATATACTCGATGGTGGTCCGTGCCGCGTGGGTCTGGAAAGCACCATTTTAGATGCCAGCACCGATCAGCTCAAGGTGCTTCGGCTGGGCGGATTAAGCCTCGAACAACTCGAAACTGCTGCAGGACAAACCATAACGGAAGTTCAATTGTCGAGTTCAAATCCGCAGGCGCCGGGCATGCTGATCAAACATTATAATCCTGGCAAAAAACTCATTCTAGGGAATTTCCCGGAACTTTTGCACCACTACCCGCTTGAAAAAGCAGGACTCTTGACTTTCAATAGTTACCAACCGGCTGTTCCGGTAGAGCGGCAGTATGTTCTGGCGCCGGATGGTCAAATCACGACAGCAGCCAGTCGACTTTTTGCCGGCTTACGACAGCTTGGTCAATTAGATGTAGACTTTATTTTGGCCGAAGAAGTGCCGGAATCAGGTTTGGGTTTGGCCATCAACGACCGTTTGCGTCGTGCAGCTGCCAAATAAAAAACCCGGAAAGCGGCTTTAAACGCTCCCCGAGCTTATTACATCCTTGTATTTTAAAAAGTTTTGGTGTCGTCAAAAAAGTGGACGATGCCTGTGGTGATGTCGTGGCTACCGCCGATGAGGCCAATTTCTCCCTTATCAATCATTTCTTTCAATATCGGACTGCGCTGTTTGATGGCTTCTACCGTACGCTTTACATTGATGGCCGCCACCTTTTCAACAAACTCAGGATTGGCTGAGCTGCGATTGGCCTTTTCGGTCAGCTCATCATCAACTGCTGGGCGGATTTTGGTCAAAAGCGCTGTAAGATTTCCCATTTCCACATGATCGCAGGCACCTTTCACCGCACCACATTTGGAGTGGCCAAGTACGACTATCATTTTCGCTCCGGCTACCCGACAGCCAAATTCCATGCTGCCTATGATGTCTTCATTCACCACATTACCGGCAATGCGTATGCTAAAAATATCGCCCAAACCCTGGTCAAAAATTAATTCGGCCGATGTACGACTATCAATACAACTGAGAATTACAGCAAAGGGGTGCTGTCCGTCGGATGTTTCATTGGCTTGTTGCAATAAATTGCGGTTTATTTTGAGGTTGTTCACAAACCTTTTATTGCCTTCAACCAATAATTCCAGGGCCATAGCAGGTGTGATGGCTGCCTGCATTTCTTTTGTAAGGGTTCTCATAATTAAATTTTTTGCGCTTTCCTTAATCAGCCTTTCAGCCGACTGAAGGCAGAACTGATACTACAAATAGTTCATTCTACTTCCTAAATATGTCATAAAAAGCCGAGAAAACAGTCAAAAAAAGACATTTTCTACCCACATCACCGCCTATTCAACTCGTTTTAAGCGTTTTAAACTATTCGTGCAAAACCTCTTCCAGCCACACCCCATCGCGGTAGCTGTATTTCAATTGATTCCGACTGAGCACTTTTTCTCGCTCCCCGCCCGGATTGAACATAAGTTGATTGTAGTTTACTTGAAACACAAATTGTTTACCATCCGATTGTATGTCGATATAATTTGCAATGTCCCAGGCGATATCTCCATCGGCATAGGTGCCCGCGTCGAACAAGCCGAGGTAGCGGATTTTACCATCTTCGAGCAGGTAGATATCGCTTCCGAGAGAATGATTAATGCGATTAAATCCCAAAATGATGGTTTTATGCGGGAAACGCGGCGATTTATAAAATGTCAGCCGGTGGACATAACTTTCCCGAAGTGCCGGTGAACGGAAGACCAATTCGCCCTTTTCATCATAGACCATCATCCGCAAAACATAACTGGTGGAATCGTCGATGTCTTTGGAGCGGATGTGATATTCGTAGCCTTCCACTTTGTAGGCATCGAGTATGTTAAAGCCCGCGGCATCGGTTTGCAGCTCCAGGGTATCGTAAGGAATACGGACAAAATCCTGGGCCTGAACAACCAGCGTCAAACAACAGCCCATCAACAACAAACGAAGCTTCATTTTCGAAAAAAATTGCATCAAAGGTTCAAAATAGTGGAATAGGAAGCAAGCTAAGGGTTTTTTCGGGTATTCAGGCCCTCATCGCCCAATTCAATGTCGTATCGTTAATGCCAGCAACTATCTTATCTACCGAAAACGACCGATCACTTAAGCTACTGCCGGCCAAAAAAAAGCCGTTGCACTTGCAACGGCTGAGACTAAAGTGAGTGGAAATAGGCTTTATTCACCATGAAAAAAGTCCTTCATTCGATCTACGAAAGATGACTTCTTCGCATTGTCGGCGCCAGGCTGAAAATTCGGCGAATCTTTAAGCCTTTCAATTATTTCTTTTTCATCGCGACTCAAACGATTGGGCACGTATACATTTACATAAATGATCAGATCGCCCCGCCCATAACTGTTGACGCTCGGTAAACCTTTACCCTTCAAACGCAGCAATTTTCCAGGCTGGGTTCCCGGCTCAAGTTTGATACGCGCCTTACCTTCCAAGGTTGGCACATCTATTTGAGCACCGAGTGCTGCGTCTGAGAAGCTGATTTCCAGGTCAAAAAGAATGTTGTTGCCATCTCTTTTGAAATGGTCGTGTTCTTCCTCTTCTACCAAAACCATCAAATCGCCTGCAGGACCGCCATTGCGACCGGCATTACCTTTGCCCGAAACGGTGAGCTGCATACCTTCGGCTACACCTGCAGGAATTTGAATGGTAATGACTTCCTCCTTGCGCGTTAATCCATCGGCATCAACGCCGGCAGGACGTTTATCAATAAGCTGGCCGGTACCTTCACAACTTGGACAGGTTTGAGTAGTACGCATTTGCCCCAAAATGGTATTAGTGATGCGATGTACCTGCCCTTGACCATTACAACTCGAACAGGTTTTAAAGGTTACACCTTCAGCAGGAACAGCCTTGGTGACCTTAATTTTTTTCTCTACACCGGCGGCAATTTCTTCGAGCGTAAGTTTTACACGGATGCGAAGGTTGGTGCCCCGGGCAGCACGACTACGACTGCCACCGCCGCGTCCACCGCCGAAAAAGCTGTCGAACGGACTACCACCTTCACCGAAAATATCACCAAACTGGCTGAAAATATCTTCCATCGAGGGGCCGTGGCCGTGCGAACCACCTCCTACCCCTTGGTGACCAAAACGGTCGTAGCGGGCACGTTTATCCCGGTCGCTAAGCACCTCGTAGGCTTCAGCAGCTTCTTTGAACTTTTCTTCAGCTGTATGATCACCCGGGTTTTTGTCGGGGTGAAATTTGATAGCTGCTTTGCGGTAGGCCTTTTTAATTTCGTCGTCACCGGCATTGCGTTCAACGCCCAGTATTTCGTAATAGTCGCGTTTGGCCATTTTATACTCCTACAATCACTTTGGCGTAACGCACCACGGTATCGTGGAGGCGATAACCCCTTTCAACTTCCTGTACAACTTTATTCACCGACTCAGGGCCGGCTGGTGCTTGTGAAATGGCTTCATGAAGCTCCGGGTCAAATTCATTGCCTGCAGCATCAATGGGGCTAAGTCCTTTGCCAACCATAACTAAGCGGAATTTATTGTAAACCAGTTCTACACCCGTTTTCACCGAGGCTACATCCTGGGCAGTTTCCATGACCTGCAGCCCTCTTTCAAAGTCGTCTAAAACCGGCAGCAGTTCGATGATCAGGTCCTTGGAGGCTGTTTTGAACAGCTCGAGTCTTTCTTTGGCTGTGCGGCGTTTGTAGTTTTCAAACTCCGACATCAGGTAGAGGAATTTTTGGTTTAGCTCCTCTTTTTCTGCACGCAATTTATCGAGTTCCGAAGCTGCTGATATTTCACCGGCTGCGTCGGTTGATTCGGCGGTCATATTGTCGGCTGTAGCGGCCGTTTCGGCAGTGGCTTCGTTTTGTTCCAATTCAGGCGCTTCTTTATCCTTGCTCATACGTTTTTTCGTTTTGCTCCACCAGGATGCAACATTTTTGCCATTGGTGTTTTTCATGTCAATCTGTCAGCGTGTGCTGCGGCTGCAAAAGTCCGAAAAAGATATGAGCTCTTGGATGGAACACGGATTATTATGATTGATATGCTTTACACAGATAAAAAAAGCCATCCGTCTTGGGACGAATGGCCGTGAACATTTAATCTTCAATGTTTTATTTCAGCAGCTCTTTGAGCTTCATGTGGAGGGCTTCGCCGCGGGGACTAACGGCTACGATAATGCCGTCGCCATCGATTAGGTAACTCATGGGAATGCCATAAACGCCATACTGTTGCGCGGCAGCATTTTTCCAACCCTGCAAGTCACTTACGTGGTAAGGCCAATTCAGTTGATCGTCGGCTATGCCTTTTTCCCAGCGGTCTTTGTTGGTATCGAGTGATACACCAAATACAGTAAATCCTTTACCATTGCGGAAGGTTTTGTCTTTGTAGGTATTGTAAGCATTCACCACCGATGGATTTTCACGGCGACAAGGGCCACACCAGGATGCCCAAAAGTCGATAAGCACCATTTTACCTTTGAGTGAGCTCAGCTTGATGGGTTTGCCATCGATGCCGGCCATTTCGATATCGGGAGCTTTTTGACCCACCTTAAATCCGCCAGCCTGAGCCTTTACCGAGGATTGCTGTTGATTGAAGAAAAAGGTAGTGGCTGTGACCAGTATAAATGCGGTAAAAATGATTTTCTTCATGTTGATGATTGTTGAGGTTGTTCAAACGTTGCTTTTCACTTCGAATTGCAGACCAGACAAGATACGGAGAAAACAGCAATTTAGTTCAGTTCGCAGCCCCTATACCCTTTTGAGCTGTGCACCAAGGGCTTTGAGTCTGTTTTCAATGTCCTGGTAACCGCGGTCGATTTGGTTGATATTGTCGATGACCGACTTGCCTTCGGCGCTTAAGGCAGCGATGAGCATAGACACTCCGGCACGTATGTCGGGAGAAGTCATTCGGATACCTCTCAGCGGGTAGCGGCGGTCGAGCCCGATAACGGTTGCCCGGTGTGGATCGCAGAGGATGATCTGAGCGCCCATATCGATGAGTTTATCGACGAAAAACAGGCGGCTTTCAAACATTTTCTGGTGAACCAGTACCGAACCTTTGGCTTGGGTGGCCACCACCAGCACTATGCTCAGCAAATCGGGTGTAAACCCGGGCCAGGGAGCATCGGCTATGGTGAGAATAGAACCATCGATAAAAGTATCAATCTGGTAGGAATCCTGTTGCGGGATAAATATATCGTCGCCCTTGAATTCCATCTCTATTCCCAGGCGACGGAAGGTGTTTGGAATAACACCTAGATGCTCGATTCCGGCGTTTTTGATGGTAATTTCACCCTGAGTCATGGCCGCCAAACCGATGAATGAGCCAATTTCAATCATATCGGGCAACATGCTGTGTTCACAGCCACCGAGTTCTTTTACCCCTTCAATGAAGAGCATATTACTGCCAATACCCGTGATTTTACCACCCATGCGGTTGATCATCTTACACAGCTGTTGAATGTAAGGTTCACAAGCAGCATTGTAGATGGTTGTGATACCCTTGGCCATACAGGCTGCCATCACCACATTGGCGGTGCCGGTTACCGAGGCTTCGTCGAGCAGTATAAAGGTGCCCTGCAGCTTATCGGCATGAACGCGGTAGAACTCTTCTTTGGCATCGAAGATGAACTCGGCACCGAGTTTTTGGAAACCCAAAAAGTGGGTATCCAGTCGGCGACGACCTATTTTATCTCCTCCTGGTTTTGGAATAAATCCTTTGCCAAAACGTGCCAACAAAGGCCCCAAAATCATGATGGAACCACGCAAACCGGCACCACGGGTTCGGAATTCTTCGCTGTTGAGGTAGTCGAGATTGATGTCGCGGGCTTCGAAACGATAGCTTCCTGGCGCTAACTTTTCGGTTTTTACACCCAGGGCTCCCAGCAGTTGAATGAGATTATTGACATCGAGTATGTCGGGGATGTTGTGGATGGTCACCGGATCAGCGGTGAGCAATACAGCCGACAGTATCTGGAGCGCTTCGTTTTTGGCGCCCTGTGGGGTTATCTCACCTTTGAGGCGTTTGCCACCAATGACTTCGAATGAATCCTTTTGCACGTATTAGCGGTTTTTGCGGTGGAAACGGTTATTGGGTTTATTCTTATTGTTTTTAAAATTCCGGCGCGGATTAGCCGCCAAGGCAGCCGGATTTCCGGTAAAATGCTCCAACACCGTACTCTCACTGCTCAAAATGATACGACCCTGCGACAATTTTTTCAGGTCTTGAAAAATGTCCTCATCGTTAATTACACTTTTGTTCCAGTTACGATAGCTCAGCTTCATGAAGTTGGCGATGTACTCACACAAAGCCTGGCGTTCGCTACCTTCTTCCATACTTACGGCTTCCTGAATCAATTGTTCCAGAATTTTCCCGTAATGACGGATTTTGATGTGGGTGGTAGGATAAGGCAAACGTTCCGGCCGGCGCTCCAACACTTCGGCCGAAGGTTTGGGGTAGGGCGAATCTACCTCCAGGTCCAGCCCAGCAATCAGGAAAAAATGATCCCAGAGTTTATGTTTGTAATCGGCCACGTCTTTGGGTTGTGGATTGAGAATGGCCATGATATCGACCAAACTGCTGGCTGCTTTGTTGCGCTCCTCCCGGGTGGGTAGCGTTCGAATGTGGCGTGCCATATTGTGCACATTACGTCCATATTCACTGATGACAAGTTGTTCGCGCTGGGTATTGTATTCCATAATGATCCTTAGGAGATGATCTTGATTTTAGCAAATTTGAGCAAAATCTGCTTCTGTCCAAGCCCTTGAAAAAAGATGGTGGCTTTTGTATCGGGCATAAGCCCATCTAATTGCACCACTTTGCCCAGGCCGAAACGCTGGTGTTCGACTTCCATACCCACAGCCAAACGGCTCACATCATCGGGTACAAACTCGCTTTCAGGGGTGAGCCGAACGGCTTGCTGTTGCTGCGCCAGTCCGGTTGGCTGAGGTGAGCGGCCACCCAAAGGCGAGGTCCGACTGGCTATTGCAGGATTGGCTGGTGCAGGTCGGGAACTGCCAAAGCTACTGCGTTGCGGTGGGCCATTTTTCTCAAATTGTTGCCAACCGTTGTTCCATTGGTTGTTTTGGGCCCTATCCTGACTGAAGTCAAAACTTGCTGTACGTTCGCCCACCAGCTCCAAAGTCTCCGGATCCATCTCCTGCAAAAACCGGCTGGGTTCGCAATTAAAAAGAGAGCCATGTTTGAACCGGCTGAGTGCATAGGTGATGGTAAGTTCCTGTTCGGCTCGGGTTATTGCCACATAAAAAAGGCGGCGTTCTTCTTCAAGCTCAGTGCGGCTGTTCATGGCCATTTGGCTGGGGAAAAGATTTTCTTCCATGCCTACAATATACACCTGCGGGAACTCCAGACCTTTGGCCATGTGAACGGTCATCAAGGTAACTTTATCGCTGTCGCCGTCTTCGTCGGTAGTATCGCGATCGGTAAGTAAGGATACATTTTGTAAAAAGGCGCCCAAACTTTTGTCGTTGGCCAACTCCTCGCCCTCGATGACCACATCATCTTCCACAAACTCTTTGATGGCGTTCAGCAGTTCCTCCAAATTCTGCAGCCTGCTGATGCCTTCAACGGATTTATCGCTGTTCAGTTCGTTGTGGAGATTGCTGTGTTTGCCCACATGCACAGCCAGATCGAAGGCATTCAGCTTCTTCTCCAGCGCTTGAAAACTTTGAATCAAAACGCCGAATTCCTGGATTTTCTGTGCACCTGCGCCGAAATTGTAGTTGTTGATATTAGTAACAACCTCCCACATGGTGGTATTGTGCTGGTCGGCGAGCACAATCAGCTTGTCAACACTGGTTTTGCCAATGCCCCGGGTGGGGTAATTGATGATACGTTTAAGCGCTTCTTCATCATTTGGGTTGATGATCATCCGGAGGTAGCCGATCATGTCCTTAATTTCCTTGCGCTGGTAAAACGACTGCCCGCCATACACCCTGTACGGAATATTGAGCTTGCGTAAACCTTCCTCCAACGAGCGCGATTGGGCGTTGGTGCGATAAAGAATGACAAAATCGCTGTTTTTGAGTTGCTTTTTGAGTCGCTTTTCCTGGATGTCGTGGGCAACGGTGCGACCTTCGTCGTTATCGCTCATGGCTCGAACAACCTTAATTTTACTGCCTGCCGGATTTTGGGTCCATAGGTTCTTTTCGAACTGGTGCAGGTTTTTGGAGATAACGCTCGAAGCGGCGCTCACAATGGTTTGGGTCGACCGGTAATTTTGCTCCAGCCGAAAGGTGTGCAGCTCAGGATAGTCCTTTTCGAAGGAGAGGATGTTCTGGATATTGGCACCCCGGAAAGCGTAAATACTCTGGGCATCGTCGCCGACAACAGCAATGTTCCGACTGGCAGCCGCCAGCATTTTTACGATTTTGTACTGGGCGAAGTTGGTATCCTGGTACTCATCCACAAGCAGGTATTTGAAGCGGTGCTGGTATTTGTTGAGCACCTCCGGATAACGAATTAGCAGTTCGTGGGTTTTGTAGAGGAGGTCGTCGAAGTCCATGGCACCGGCTTTAAAGCAGCGAGAGGCATATTTTTCGTAGATCTGCTGAATTTTCGGCCGACCGGTACTTTGGTCCATGGCCATAAGCTCATGGTTATTTTTATACTCTGCCGGACCGAGCAAATTGTTTTTAGCGCTGGAGATGCGGCCAAATACCTGGTTGGGTTTATAGAGGGTTTCATCTACACCTTCTTCCCTTATGATGGCTTTGAGCAGACTTTTGCTGTCGTCGGTATCGTAGATGGTAAAATTTTTCGGGTAGCCAATTTTATCCGCTTCCACCCGTAATATTTTGGCAAATACCGAGTGGAAAGTCCCCATCCACAGATTACGTGCTTCGGCGCCCACCATGGTTTCAATGCGGTCGCGCATTTCGCGAGCTGCTTTGTTGGTGAAGGTCAGCGCCAGCACATTAAATGGATCCACCCCTTTTTGCAGCAGGTGGGCAATGCGGAAGGTTAGCACCCGCGTTTTACCCGAGCCGGCACCGGCGATAATCATGACAGGCCCTTCGGTGCATTCAACTGCTTTGCGTTGTTCGGGATTGAGTTTTTCGAGATAATCCATCCCTCAAAAATAGCCGAAAGGCAGTGGATTCAGGCAGAGAGTTTTCCCCTTTTTTATCTACCGTTACCTGCGGTTACGGCCCATTTCACCGGCTTTGGTTTGATGTTTCCTCCCATTAAACCTACTATAATTTGACATAAGCTTGACAAACGATGTGAAAATTTCTTAAATTCAAATTTTAACCCTACTGCTATGAAGAAATTATTTCTCAGTATGTTACTCCTTACAGCCGGTTTTACGGGCACTTTTGCAGGCTCCGGTGGGCCGGATGCCTATGGCTATTATTGGCGCGACAATCTCGAGCCCAATGGTCCCACCTTTGCCTGGTACGACATTTCTACCATTGGCACCCAGGTTTTTGGCTTACTCGACGACAATACAGTTGGACCTTTCGGATTTATTGCCGGTTTCCAGTTTTATTGGTACCAAACTGAACAGGTATGGATAGGTTCGAACGGTTTTCTCGGCTTTACCAGTGCCAACATTGCTTCACCTTTCCCAACTATTCCCAGCACGGTTGCGCCGAATAATTTTCTGGCAGTGATGATGTCGGATTTGATTTTTGGTTCGCCGGGCTCCACTCCCCAGGTTTTTTACCATGTTAATGGCGACACCATTTGTGTGAGTTGGATAAATGTTCCTTTCTGGAATGTAACTACCGGTCATACCGGCTCGAATACTTTTCAGGTAATTTTGAATAAAGCCGATAAGAGTATTACCTACAATTATCTGACACAAACAGGCACCACTAACAACAACGATATTACCATAGGCATAGAAAACGTATCGGGTGCCGTAGGTCTGCAGCACAGTAAAAACATCTATCCTGTGGCCGGGCGTTCTGTCAAATTTTATTATCCGACAACGGTTACTTATCAAGCCATCGACGGTGGTGTGAACTGGAATATGGCCGAAGGCAATGGCGCTGTATTTGTGAATAAAAACGTCCCCAGTCTGCTTAAAACCAATATCCGCAACTTCGGTAATCAGCCTCTGAACAACATCAATGTGAGCAGCACAGTAAGTTTTGGCGGCACCACCCTCGTGACCAATACCAGCGGCGTTGCTGCGTTGACCATGGGCAGTGACACCCTGATTGAGTTGACTAATCAACTCACCCCACTTAATGATGGCATTTACAATATGCTCACCACCATCAGTGGCATTACCGGTGACCTTGTTCCTGCCAACAATACGCTTCGAACGAAAATCATAGCTGTCGACAGCACCTCTCCGGCTGTCATGTTTGATTATTCCGATGGTATGGCCAACGGTGCAGGCCTCAGCTGGTCGGGAGGAAGCGGAGGTATTGGCTATTACATCCAACCTTCTTTTTATCCGGCTAAAATCAATGCTTACCAGATGTATATCCTAACCGATGCAGCTGGCACAGGTTGTTTTTTGAAAGTATTTGATGATGATGGTCCGAATGGTGGGCCAGGCACCCTGCTCGACTCTACTTTCGCAGCACCGGGCAGCTTTCCTTTGGGGAGTTATGGTACCATACCGCTACGCAATACAAATCTGGTTATTCAAAGCGGCGGCTTTTACATTTTATGGGAGATGCCGGGCGGTGCCAACCTTACGCTGGCGCGAGATACCGATTTACCCATTTCTTATCGCGCCATGGAATATCTTGGTGGTGGCTGGTCAAGTTACCGGGCACGTTCCACCGAGGACTTTCTCTTTGGCGTTCAGGCACAGCAGTTCCTGGTTCGCGACCTGGAGTTGGTAACTGTAACTCAACCTACCCCTGGCAGCACATTGAATACACCAACCAGTCCGCAGGTGGTAGTTAAAAACATCGGCAACCTGGTCAATAATGTCACAGCCATCAGTTACCGTTTTGCTGGCATGCCGGCGGTAAACGAGAACATACCACCCAATACCCTTCAGCCCGGCGATTCGGTGAATTATACTTTCAGCGTACCCTTATCGAGCCCGATTACTCAAACCGGCAATCTCTGTATTTGGGTAAGTATGAATGGGGACATTACTCGTTCCAACGATACCATATGTATGATAATCACCTACGATGCTGCAACAAGTGTGGCTGAAGAGGGACTAAATCCAATCAAACTTTACCCCAACCCGGCTTACGACCGGGTTACCCTCGATTTTGGCGAATTGAGCGGACAAGGCAAGTTGCAGCTTTTCGATTTGCAAGGAAAGTTGATGCGAGAAATCACCATTGATTTGAGCTCAGCTTACGAAATGACACTGGAGGGCTTGGCAACGGGCTTGTATCAATATGTGCTTCAAAGTAATAGTCGATTCTACCGTGGTCGTCTGATGAAAGCGCAACCATAGTTAGTATTCATTCTCCAAAAAGCAGTATTCTGGCAACGGAATGCTGCTTTTTTGGTTTAGGTCTACGCCGGTTTAGCGGTCTTTGGCCTGGGTGTAGCGCTGTGAAGCAGCTGGTTTTGCCTGGGTCGACCGAAGCTTGTCCAAACCCATGCCGAAGGCTGACTTAACTGTGGCCGTAGGCCATCTAAGCCTAAGCCGAAGGCTGTCTATACCCGACACATCACAACCCAAAGACAAAATCATAACTGAGTCAGCGTACAAATAATGCAGATTAACACCTACCTTTGCGGAAATTTAAATAGTCAGATGACAACCAATCGCACGTTTACCATGATTAAACCCGATGCTGTGAAAGCCGGGAACATTGGCAACATACTCGCCATGATCAACAATGCAGGCTTCCGTATCGTGGCCATGAAATATATGCACCTCAGCGCCAGCCAAGCCGGTGAATTTTACGCTGTACATAAAGAGCGTGGATTTTATGGGGAATTGGTTGAGTTCATGAGCTCAGGTCCGATCGTTGCGGCTATACTCGAAAAAGACAATGCCGTTGCCGACTTCCGTACCCTCATTGGTGCTACCAACCCTGCCGATGCTGCAGAAGGTACCATTCGCAAAAAGTACGCGAAAAATGTAGGCGAAAATGCCGTGCATGGTTCAGATTCGGACGAAAATGCAGCCATCGAAGGCAACTTCTTCTTCTCGAACCTGGAGCGTTTCTAAGCCCAAACCTCAATTCATTTACTGTCCTGCCTGGTGTTCGCCTGGCGGGATTTTTTGTGCACTGTGATAGAACACAGATTATTAGCATGGTTATAATTTGTGCAGATGTTCCTAACAATGAAAAATACACTTCTAATTACAGCGCAAAGTAGGCGCCAATAGAATAAGTAAACATCACCGATGGTTGTTCCCTGTCGGCCGGGAAAGCCGGGCCTTTGGATAAGGTTTTAGCCAAGCCGAGTTGATAAGTAAACCACCTTTTTCCCCTATAGCCAATACTTGGACCAATGGCATTTTGCGCAAAATTTTGCCCAGTCCCTTGATTCAAATACTGCAACGACACAAAAGAAGTCCGAATACCTGGTTTCAAGTGAAAATTAATAGCTGCCCCGTAAGAAATAAAACCTGCACCCAGCTGAATTCCCACGCGGTCGTTCAATAAAATTTCTAAATCTGCACCCAGTAAACCTCCGCCTCCATTCAAAAAACCTATGCTCATTGCACTGTAGGATTCGGGTTGAGGATAATGTACAATTTGTGCAAACAGCACATTTACAGATAGTCCCAGCCAAAGAATGAGTAGCAGTTTTTTCATGGTTTGAGTTTCCCAAAGCTAACCAAGGTTTCGTATGGGACAACTAGCTAAAATATTTTTAGCTCAACTATCTTTTTTTAGGAGACGAACAGCCTCACTAAGTATTTCTTTCAGCCAATCAGTCGGAATATCACTGGTCGGGTCTATTTCCAAAAGCTGCATGCGTTTACGCTGGCCCGACAAAAGCGCTGGGTGCTTCAATAGCTTGCCATCTACAAAAAGTACGTACGGCCATCCTGATTTTTTATTGGTCCACAAATAACAAATCGCTCTTTTGCCTATGCAAAAACAAGGCATACCATATTTTATGGTTTCGGTAAAACGGCTATCAGAAGTTAATATATTTTGGCGCAAAACCAGCAAACAACTTTGATTAGGCTCATTTTGTTTAAAATAAAAGTCATCGAGTGTCATCCTTGTGCTTTCGGACTGACCGGTATCCAGATTTCTTCTTCCGAATCGGGATCATCGTTTTTATAATTGGCACCAAGAACTTCAAAATGCGGGCGATCGGCCAATTCATAGGGTGAATTAGGCAGCCAATGTGCGAAAATATACTGGAATATGTTGTTGTCACTGCTGCTACCCCGGTAGTCGAACACCACATACAAGCCTGCAGGAACAATAAATTCGGTGAGCCCTTCCGGTAGGTTTACGGATTTACCGATTTCCACCGCCGCAATTTTTTCGAAAGATGTGGCGAAATCAAAGTCCCGAAAATAGTGGGGTGGATAGATGGCCAATGAAAGTAAGTCGTCATTCAGTCGACCGTCGATTTCGCCCAGTCGGGGCATAAACTGCTGCCACAAGGCAGGGGTAGTATTTTCATCTAAACTTAGCTTGGCCGATAAGCCTGCTAATCGGGTTTCCTTTAAATAAGCGGTGCGGTGGGTGATTTGAAGCATGGTCCTTTTATACGCTATAAAGGTAGGAAGCTGCCTTGATTTCTAAACTTTGCCGGCGTGTATTTTGCCACCTTGTGTTATCATGGCATTTTTTCCAGGCGTACGTCATCCAGCCAAAAGGTGCCCAAACTAAGACCATTGAATTCAAAACGAAGCGTATTCATTTTTGCTGGTATGGTATACCTATATTCATAGTAAGTCCAATTGGCATGACTCTTACTGCTTTCAACCATTATTTGTGAATCTCCGCTGGTTGCAGCTACACCTGCAACTTTTGCCCGAAACCGGCCACCTTCGTTCATTAACCAAAAGCTAATGCGGTATTGTTCTCCAGCCTTAGCCGGTATTTGGCTGGCCATACCCGGTGAATACCAACCGCCAGTAGTATCGCAGGCCCGAACTTCAAATTTCAGCGATTGTCGGCCGCTTTTGACTTTTGATGTATCGAGCGATATTTCAAAATCGCCCCAAGGAACGGTTTGTGCCGTATAAAGCTGCCAATTCACGGGTAAACCATCTTTACTATATTCGAAACTACCGTTAAAACCAGCTTGTTCATCTGCCTTAAAAACGCTCATGGTTTTTTGGTTACAGGCCGACAAAAACGTTGCACATCCGAACAAAACAGCGGAACAGAAGTGGGTGAAAGTATTTTTTTGCATGACTTTGGATTTAGTTGGATTTGAATGGCCAGTTCATTTTAACTCCATTCGAAAACAAAACTAAAGCTACCTTTTAAGTCATTTGCTTAACCCGGGTTAAGAACTGCTCTTCGCAAGACGTCGGCGCATCCGACTCAGGGATTCGGGTTGAATGCCAACATAGGAGGCTATCATATAGAGTGGAATACGTTGTGCCAGATCGGCATAACTCGCCATAAATTGAAAATACCGCTGCTCCGGCTTGTGCATATATATCGACAGTAGTTGTTTGACCATCACATCAAAACGATGTTCGATAACCACCCTGCCTAATAGGTTACCATGTGGCGTATGAGAAAAAATATCTTGTACATCCTCAAAATTGATAACCAAAAGCTCACAATCTTCGATGGCCTGGATGTTTTGGATAGAAGGTTGGTGCTGACTAAAACTTTGGTAATCGGCAATAAATTCTCCCTCTCGGGTAAATTCAAAGGTAGCCTCAGTTTCATTTTTATAAACAAAATAGCGCACCAGACCGGAGCGGATGAAGCCGATATATTTGTTTACTTCTCCGGTCTTTAAAAAATAACTGCTTTTTGCCAAGTGATAGGGTTTGAATGCAGCAACTATTTTAGCTTCCTCAATCTTGTCGATGGGCGCAATTTGTTTAAAAAGCTGAAGAAGTTGGGCATGCATAATAAAGCGTAGGCAAAAGGGTCAGTCAACTTAACAATTCAAATTAAGTATATTTTTTTAATGCAATATGCCATTATTTGTAGTACCTACTTTCGACCTGCTCCTATTAGCTAATTCTAAGTGATTAAAACTCTTGCATAAAAACAGCTATTGGAATGGAATGATCACACCAAACCTAAGATAAATCCAAATAAAGTCACGATTGCCAATAGGCAGAACCAGCGGCCGAAGTTCATAACGCAGATGGATCAAGGCCCATTTTTCGTTGTGCAATAAGGCGTATTGTAAATTACATACCAGGGAACTTACCTGATAAAATTTATCTCTTGTGTTTTCTGCAGCTATGTTCGAAAATCCACCATAAGTCCGGTTAGGATTAATTCGCCACCTTTGCGTCTCACCCAGTGTTTTTTGATAGCCGATTGCGTAAACTGAGCCGAAACCTTATCCCGAAAGCCAACGCCTAATCCCGTTTTGATAGCCGAGTTATACTGAGCATTCGATTGGGCATTCCCTATTTTATACACCAACCCCAAACAAAGTAAGGACAATACGAAAACTGTATTGGCAATAGAAATCCATTTTGTTATATACTGTGTTAAGTTGGAAAGGTCAACGCCACAAAATATACTTTTATCCGATGCTGACCCCAACAAAAAACATAAGCCAAAAACAGACTGTCCAGGGAATAATATCCCCACCCGAAGCTTGACTGTTCAGGTACTCCGGAGGATCTTCTCCATCTTCCTTCCCTTTGCCAATTCATCCACCAATTTGTCGAGATAACGCACTTGACGGCTTAGCGGGTTTTCAATTTCTTCTATCCGGAAGCCACAGATCACGCCGGTAATCAAAGCAGCATTCGGGTGAAGTTTTGCTTGCTGAAAAAAGGATTCGAAAGTCACTTTTTCAGCGATGAGCTGTTCCAATTTTTGTTCGTCGAAACCCGTCAGCCAGCCAATCACTTCCAGTAACTCGGCTTTGGTCCGACCTTTACTCACTACTTTGGTTACATAATGCGGGTAAACCGAGGCAAAAGTTATCTTGGCGATTCGGGCGTCGTGTTCGGGCGTGGTTTTCATTGGGTGAATTTACACATTCTAAAAATTATCATACGATCCCTGGTAAAAAAAGCACCACGATATATTGCCTTCTTCCCTAAGCAAGCCAATGCTGGAGGTTTTGCGGTTTTCTGAATAACTTACAGAGGTATTAAGTATCTAGAGGGGCTTTATTTCTATAGCAAAGCACTCCTCTGCCTGTTTTTTTTTGCGCCACTTCAAACCGTGCAAAGGCCGGCGCCGTTACGAACCGCGATGGTCGAAGTGCTATCAAAAAACCGCTAAGAAAACCCAGAGACTCTTTGCCTCTGTATTGATTGCAGGGAATCATCGTGCTTTGCATCTCGGCTGATAGACGCGACAAGCTCGCCCATCGCTCGATGACCTGGGTGCTATCAAGGAACCGGTACCTTCGGGAGCCTCAGGCACCGTTTCTAAAAGCCTCAGCGAAACTCATTTTACTCCAATTCGCACTTGAACCTTGAACCTTATAACAATCGGAGCCACTCCAAAAAAAGCAGTATGCTTCGACCGTAAAACTTATCGTTTCCTTCAACTATTTTGCACCACCAAATAATACACCGGCATGCCAAGGGTGATGTTGAAGGGAAAGGTTACCGCCAGGGTCATGGGCAAAAAAAGACCGGGATTGGCTTGAGGTACCGCCATTTTCATGGCAGCGGGCACAGCGATGTAAGATGCGCTGGCCGCCAGAACGGCGAAAATAAAACGATTGCCGGTTTCGGTGGTGATAAAACCACTGAGGTAGGCGACTATACAGCCATTGATTAAGGGAATGAGAAAGGCAAAAATGGCTGTAAACAAGCCATTTTTGAAAAAATCACCCAGTTTTCGTCCGCTGGTGATGCCCATATCAAGCAGGAAGATGGACAAAAACCCTTTAAAAATATCGGTGGTAAAAGGTTCAATGCCGCGGGCCTGTTTGTCGCTGGCCAGTAAGCCGATAAACAGACTGCCCAAAATCAGCAGCACACTGCCGTTCGTAAATGAATGAGCCACTACTGTTTTCATGCTCACGAGGCGCTCCTTTTGTTTGCGGTACAGTTGCACCAGCATAACACCAATGATGATAGCCGGTGCTTCCATCAATGCCATAATAGCCACCAGATAGCCCCCAAAATGATTGTTTTGCATCTCCAAAAAAGAAACTGCTGTTACAAATGTCACAGCACTTACTGAGCCATAAGCCGCCGCTATGGCACCTGAATTTTCGATACTCAGTCTACGTTTGAGTATAAAAAAAGTATAGATCGGTATGACTGATGCGATAAATAGTCCAAATAAAACCGACCACAAAATATCAATCGTAAAATGACTGTGTGCCAATTCCTGACCACCCTTAAAACCAATTGAAAACAGTAAATAAAGCGAAATAAACTTGGAAGAATTCGGCGGAATTTCTAGATCGCTTTTCAGTTTAACTGCAACAATACCCAGTATAAAAAATAAAAAGGCCGGGTTGGTGAGATTATCAAGTAAAAAATCAAAATTCATATACACCCAACTGAATTTCTATGACTTCGTTTTCGGCTTTAGACGTTATCAATCCTTTGATTTCCAATCGATTTTGGGTCAGCCAGGTCTGCAAAAAGCTGTTCGACGTTATTTCATGCAATTGTGCCTGGAGGTTAAAAGCAGCCATTTTTTTGAGCTGAGCCGTTCGGGTGGGTTGCGACTTAATTTCACAGTAATTTTCCACGAGTAATTGCTCCAACTTGCCTTCTGCCATACTGCCGTGTGTAGGTGCTTCATCCAACAACCCATTCATAAATCGGCAAGCGGTATCGTTGACCAAATATAATTCGCTAAGCTGCTCCCGCTCAATCAAGTCAATTACGGCCTCGGCATAGGGTAACTCATGAAATTGTGATTGACCAGCCATGGCAGTCAGGAAGAAAACTTCCTGACCGTATTGCTGCCGTAGAAACTGCTCCAGATTAGAAAAGGGGCAAACCAAAAAAAGACTATTTTTCATTTTCCTGCAGCTTGATCGGCAATAATTGGCGCATCACCTGCCAATTCCAATGAATTCATGGCTGGAACCACATTCATATAATCAATGATAAGCTCCGACCGGATTTTCAGTTGTTTGCCACTATTTTTTGCATTAGCGAGTATTTTCTCCAGTCGCTCTACTTCGGCGCGAAGTGCCGGAATACGCTGCAGGGCAGTTGCGTCTTCTGTTCCAAACCTTTCAAGCGCACTGAAATTTTTGCGTTGATGAAAATTGATTTTGGTCGAAAATACATTCATCAATATTTCACGGGCTTCTTCGTGACTAAAGTCGCCGGTGATTAAGGTAAGTTTTTCCATTATTCGCTTTTGTTTTTAAATGAGGCATTCGGTTGACTGATGGCTAACATTCCACTGATGATACTTAATGCAGCGCTCAACTCACCCAACATTGGATCGGTGGTGATGAAGGCGAGCAGCAGAAAGGCCAGTAACAAGACCATAAAAATGAAAGAACGAATCCGGCTGACAGACAACTTTTCTGTCTTGGGAAGCATGGAAAATGGGGGGAATTGCAGGTTCATTTTTAAAGATTTATTGTCCTTGTCCGAGTGAGTAGGCGGCTACACCGTCGAAGGCGTAGAGATTCTCGGTTTTGATCACATCAATTTTTTCGGGTATGGCCTTTGTCAGCAATTTGACGATGTCTTCCTTGGTGATGGGAAAAGGGGTGGATGATTGAAAACGACAGCGCCAGTGGTCGGTGCAGAAAGTCTCCTTAAAACCATCGGGATATACCTTTATGCCCCGGTTGGTGATCATGGAGAGCTGTATGCCGGCCCTTTCGAGTGTTTTGAGCCGGACAGCAAGTTCTTCGGGGTTGGTACCTCGCCAATGCACAAACAAATCTACCCCAACCAAATCTTTACGGGCAGCCGATTTGCGTTGGTAAGGCGGCAACTGCAGGCTCACACTTTGGGCGTAAGAGATGGCTTTAAACTGCTTCGGCGACCGACCCAGATTGGCGATTACAGCTTCCGAAAAAGCCTGGGTGCCTACCTTTTGTTTGCTCAGTCCTTCAGTAAAGATGTCGGCGGTATGTATGCCGTCTTCGATGGTTTTAAGCCAGGCGTTGTGGATTTTTTCAGCTATGGTGGTCTGGCCAATGTGGTTCAGCATCATCACGGCTCCCTGCAATAAACCCGAGGGGTTAGCTACATCCTGACCGGCAATGAGGGGCGCCGAACCGTGGATAGCTTCGAACATGGCACATTCTTCGCCTATGTTGGCCGAACCAGCCAAGCCTACCGAGCCGGTAATTTGCGCCGCCACATCCGACAATACATCTCCATACAAATTCGGCATAACGATTACATCGAATGCCTCGGGCGTATCGGCGAGACGAGCAGCGCCTATGTCGACTATCCAGTGTTCATTCTGGATATCGGGATATTCGCGGGCAATTTCGTCGAAGACCTTGTGGAAGAGGCCGTCGGTTTGTTTCATGATGTTGTCTTTGGTAAAGCAACTCACCTTTTTGCGGCCCTGCTGACGGGCATATTCGAAAGCGTAACGAACAATTTTTTCGCAACCCGGGCGACTGATCAGCTTGAGGCATTGCACCACTTCGTCGGTTTGCTGGTGTTCGATACCGGCATAGAGATCTTCTTCGTTTTCGCGCACAATGACCACATCCATGACCGGATGTTTGGTTTGCACGAAAGGATGCAGACTCACGCATGGCCTTACATTGGCATACAAGCCCAGGAATTTTCGTGTAGAAACGTTCAGGCTTTTGTAACCGCCACCCTGGGGAGTTGTGATGGGAGCTTTCAGGAAAATTTTATTGCGTCGGATGATGTCCCAGGCTGCTTTGGAGATGCCGGAGGGGTTGCCGGAGAGATAAACCTTTTCACCAACCTCAATTTCGTCAATTTCGATAGCAGCACCTGCAGCCGACAAAATGGCCAGGGTTGCTTCCATAATTTCGGGACCGATGCCATCCCCTTTTGCAATTGTGATTCTCGTCATGGTTTACATTGCCTTTTGGTTGCTGCAAATTTGAGTCGGGCAGTTCATATAAATTCATTTATATTTACAATCTAATGCATAAATACTATTTATGAATTACACCATTAATCAGCTCCGGATTTTCCTAAAAATTACACAGACACAAAGCATTACCAAGGCAGCCGAGGAGCTGCATCTTACCCAACCAGCGGTATCCATACAGCTCAAAAATTTCCAGGATCAGTTCGATATTCCTTTGACAGAGCTGATTGGCAGGCAAATTTTCATCACCGATTTCGGTAAAGAAATCGCCATAGCAGCCGAAAATATTCTCAATCAAGTATATGAAATCAATTATAAAACCCTCGCCCATCGCGGACAGCTTACGGGCCGTTTAAAAATATCGGTGGTATCGACCGGTAAATATGTGATGCCCTATTTTTTGGCTGATTTTCTGCAACAAAATCAGGGTATAGAATTGGTGATGGATGTGACAAATAAGCTCAAAGTGATTGAAAGTCTGGAACAGAATGAAGTCGACTTTTCTCTGGTATCGGTATTGCCCGAAAAACTGGCTATCGAAAAAACAACACTGTTGCAAAACAAATTGTATGTCGTCGGCAATGCCCGACACGGCTACAAAAACAAAATTTACGACAAAAAAATATTCGAGACACTGCCCTTAATTTACCGTGAAGCAGGCTCCGGCACTCGGCAAACCATGGAGCGATATATTCAAAAAAATAAACTGCCAGTACGCAAAAAGCTCGAACTCACTTCAAACGAAGCAGTCAAACAATCAGTAATTGCCGGTTTAGGTTGTTCGATTATGCCGCTGATAGGTATCAAAAACGAATTACTAAACGGCGACTTGCACATCATACCTGTTAAAGGTTTCCCGATTGCGTCGGTCTGGAATTTAATCTGGCTCAAAGGCAAAAATCACTCCCCTGTAGCCATGGCTTTTCTGAATTATCTTAAAGCAGAAAAAGAAAATATTATCAGGGAAAGATTTTCGTGGTATGAGGGGTATTGAGTTGGGAATAGGGCGGAATAGAAGCTATTTAATACTCACAAACTTATAGGTAACTGTTTTTTGTTCGGCTTCCTTACCTTCTTTGTCGAAACTCTCAATAAGCAAGGTATCGGCATCAATAAACTGGATAAATTGCCTGACATGTATTGTTTTTTTGCTTACCGGGTTGGTAAGTTCTCCGTACAGATTCGCAGATTTTGTCGTATGATCCCATGTCCCAAACAAACTCAATGTTCCTGTCCCCATATTTGTTAAAGTGGTCAGCGCCATTTTATGATCGATGGTATTAAACCCCAGGGTAGTTATGGCCCGGTAATCCATACCCATCATTGTACCCTGTTGTTTCAGTTCCAAAAACCGACCACCCAACAACATATTGTGTTCCGACTGTATACTTGCAGCTTTCGCTACATTTGATTCACCCGAACCCATATAAATTTCTAAGCTAAAACTACCGCTGTATTGTGCTAAAAATGCATGCACATCGGCTGGCGTCATATAAATTGCCCAAGGGCTTTCTTGTTGTGCAGTTACATTCATCGCGTTTGATATAAGTAAAAATAGAAGTATCACATATTTCATGTCTGATTAATTTTGGATGAGTTTATTGTATTTATTTCTGTATTCCTGGGGCGACAGACCGGTAATTTTTCTGAAAACCTCCCGGAACGCTTTTTCATCGTTATAGCCCACTTCGTACATCACGGCATTAATTGACTTTTGGCTGGTTTCGAAGGCTTTTTTGGCCATTTCTATTTTAACCCGCTGTACATATTCAAGAGGCGTATTGCCCGTAGCTTTGATAAACCTGCGGTCAAAATTTCTACGTCCAATGGCAAATTTAGCTGACAAATCAGCGACAGAAATTTTAGTTGACGGGTTCATTTCAATGTATAGCTGCGCTTGCCGGACCACTTCATCACCATGTAATTTTTGTCCTTTAAAAATTATAAACTCCGATTGACTGTGCCTGTCCATTTCAATTTGAAAAACTTTGGAACAAAAGATGGCTGTTTGTCTGTCGAAGTATTTTTCAACCAAATAAATAATCAAATTGAGAAAAGAATAAGCACCACCATTGGTATAAATGCCATTTTCATCGGTTATCAACTTATCAGTTTGGACATTAATCTTCGGGAACAACAATTTTAAGTTCCCTTCAAAAGCCCAATGTGTTGAACAAACTTTGCCATCAAGCAAGCCTGTAGCGGCCAACAGGAAAGCACCGGTACAAATGCTGGCTACCTCTGCCCCAGTCTCATATTGTTCCCTAATCCATTGTATCAGCGGTAAATTGCCTTGAATGGCGTATTCATAATTGTGATTTAAAGAAGGTATAATTATTAGGTTGGTTTTAGCCAATTCAGAAAATCGTTTTTGTGGTTTGACTGAAAACAACCCCCGGTGAAAATCTACGTGATCTGATCCACCCACCAATTCAATACTGAACTTGTTTTTCCGGGTTTTTTCCAGCCAGTAACTATTGGCCCGGCTCAAAATCTTATAAGCACCTACTATACTGCTTAAATTATTCTCGCCTTGTGGAACCAGTATTGAAATATGCATAATTAACCGAATTGCCTTCAAAGCTAAGTATACATTTTGTCCAAATCAACCCGTGAAGAAGTCCAAATGACACGCCATGGCACCCGTTTATGCGCACTAGTTTTGCTACAAACAAAAGTGCAACATGGATAAACCCGATTATTCTTTTACCATCTTAAGCGACAAATCGCCCGAAGTCATTTATCAAATCTTGTTGAATGTGCGTGCCTGGTGGTCGGGTTTGTATGAAGAAAGTTTTACTGGCCAGACAGAAAAATTGAATGATGTTTTCAGCTTTAAGGCAGGCGGTGGCGCACATTATACTGAGCAAAAATTAGTAGAGCTGGTTGCCAATAAGAAGATTGTCTGGTTGGTCACTGCAGCCAATCTAACTTTTCTCGAAAACACAGCGGAATGGGTGGGGACCCAACTCATATTTGAAATCAGCGAAGCCGGCGACAAAAACGAGGTGAAATTCACGCACCAAGGTTTGTTACCTACATCGGAATGTTATGATAACTGTGCACCTGCATGGACCCAATACATGCAAACAAAATTGTTGCCCTTACTCACCCTTTGATGCAAATGAAAATCAACCTCCTTTTTACCCTATTCATCTTAGCGATTCATACAAGCTGTTCATCCGACCTTAAAAAAACCGGAAAAGAAGCAGATCCATTAAAAACAACTATCAACATGAACCCAAGCAAAAACTACAGTTCCACCTTCAGCGTTGCTCAAAGCCCTGAAAAGGTATTTCAAGCCATCATGGATTTTCGTTCGTGGTGGTCGGAAGAAATCGAAGGCATCACCGATAAATTAAACGAAACCTTCTTTTATCACTACAAAGATGTTCATCTCTGCAAAGTAAAGCTCATTGAGTTGGTACCCGACAAAAAGTTGGTTTATCAAGTTATCGAAAACGAATTCAATTTTATTGCTGATAAAACAGAGTGGGTGAACAGCAGGCTCGTTTTCGATATTTCCACTTCAGGCGATCAGACAACACTGTTATTTACCCATGAAGGTTTAAGTCCGGAACACGCCTGTTATACCGTATGTGAAGATGCCTGGAATAGCTACATTCAAGGTAGTTTAAAAAGTTTGATTGAAACCGGCACCGGCAGGCCCAACCCCAAAGAAGGCGGCTTAAATGAAGAGTTGGTAGAAAAATGGGGGCTGCCGAGAAAATAGCTTTCTAGTCCTCGACGAAACGCTTAATGCTCATTTGCGCTGCGTTGAAGTAAATACGGTGTTTTCGAAAACTGATAGGAAACCTATTGCTGAGCATCTCGGCAACTTGGCCTCGTTCGGGTGAGGATTTCCTGGTTTTGTACCTGGTTCATTCCGACACGAGCTGATTTTTGCTTTTGAGCTACTAATTAGTCATATCGACTCGAATTTCGACGGGGCTCACTATAGTTCTTTCGGTTATTGGCAGGAAACTTACCATTAAGGACGGCCGTTGGCTCTCGTCCGAATAGGATAACCGCTATAAAATGGTCTCGCCAACCGCCACATGAACGGGACGGGCTTTTTTAACAGCAAGTAATTTTGGCTCTACAGGCATTCCATGTGCCCTTAGAAAACTCAAAGCTCGTTACCAAATGTATTAGCGCCATAAATATGGCACCCGGCAATAAATTAATTGCGACGAAACGAAAAATTTCGAAATAAGTTTCTCCAGAAAGTGAGGGCAGGATAACTACCCCTGAAGCTGTAAAAGATAGTTTAATGGCCAAAAAAACGGCTATGGAAGCAAAATGGAAGCCGTTTACGAACAAATGGAGGATGTATTCCGATCTAGGCAAACCTCCCATATACCGACGACTGTCTTTTTCAACATAGGCATCTATGCCCAATACCATTAAATCGATAATCACTAAAAAAATACCAATAAAAAAGCTGAATTCGCTGTTTTGTATTAGAAACAAAAAATAAACAATAAACGGAAAAAGTACAGCCCGAATAGTATGCGTTAAATGTTCGAATTTACTCTCAGGATGATTGAACAGTTCATATTTAAAAATATGTAAATAAAAGCCATCATAAAGTGCCAGTAAGGCAAAAGCAAGCAATAAAATGGTGACAATAACTAATCCCATAAATCTTAATGTTTGCACAAAATTCGACTACCATCAACTAACTATCGAGGACATTTGTCCCAAAATCATGCTTTTGCCAATGTCGATCGAATTCTCGATAATGTTCTGCGTGTCACCCCCAGATAAGAGGCTATATCGTCCATTTTAGCCGTGAGCAATACTTTTGGCTGCTCCTCTAGCAGTCGTAAATATTTGTCGCGAGCTGATTCTTTATTCAAACTGATGCTGTGCTGCTCGAGGGACAAATACGCCTTTTCAGTTAAAATTCGACCAATGTTTTGCCAACCGGTGCTGATCGAATATAACTTCTGTAAATTGTCGTAGCTAATAACATAAAGTTCCGTATCCTCTAAAGCAATCACTGTTAACGCGGATGGTTGCTGCGCTACAAAACTTTTGAAAGAGGTCGTGAACATATTTTCCGTGCAAAAGCAGCTTGTTATGTCCTCGCCCTGTTCGTTGGTAAAAAATACCCTCAAGCTCCCCGCTGCTACGAAACCGATGTGACGGCAAAGCTCGTGCTGCTGAATAAAAATTTCGCCTTTATTCAACTTCTGTTTACTGAAATAAGTCAACCCCTCGGCCCAAGCTTCTGTCGATAATGGCAACAAACTTGTCAAATAGGTTTGGAGTTTTTGCATGAATAAATCGCTGTATTTGCTTTCCTGTAGCAACTGATGAGAAGGGAACAAAGATATACTTTTCAATACTTTCCGGTTTTATTGGAAAGAGAGCCTTGTTCAGACGGGGTACTTCGACTTTGTGAGGAGAAGTAGCGTAGCTTTCATCATGTATGAAGTGGGCTTTTAAAGACGTAAGACTGAAGCCGGATTGGCGTAGGAAAAACTGCGCTTAGGCCCTGCACCAGCTGCTGGCGCCGCGAAATCTACCTTAAAAACACCGCACAATCGAAGAATCATGGAATTCAACTTTTAATGCATCTCGGCTGATGAGGTTGATGAACTCCCTCATCGTTCGATGAGCGGGGCCTTTGTCTGGAAACGGATACCTTCGACTTCGCTCAAGTACCCGTTCTAATAGGGCACCGGTTCTAATAGGGTACCGGTTCTAATT
>DAIQOK010000023.1:0-6142 GCA_036787895.1 Bacteroidota bacterium
ATTATATTCGTATAAATATATATGCAAATGCATACATTATCATTGGCCGATTTTATAAAAACACGTCGTAAAGCTGTAAATCTTACGCAGGAAGCTTTTGCTGAGCGGGCAGGTGTTGCCTTAACCGTTATCCGAAAACTTGAGCAGGGTAAAACCAATCTTCAATTGGACAAAGTAAACCTAGTGCTGAGGATGTTTGGACATGAACTGGCACCCGTGCCGCTCAAACAACGTATGTCATGAGAAGTGCGCAGGTTTTTTACAAGGAGCATTTTGCGGGGATCTTGACCGAGACGGCTGATGGAGAATACGTTTTTCAATATGATACACTGTATGTCATAGCACATCCCAACGACTTTCTCAGCTTTAGTATGCCCGTCAGGCAGGAGGAATTCCGATCGACGCGGCTATTCCCCTTTTTCGAAGGTTTAATACCAGAAGGCTGGCTGCTCGAAATAGCTGCGAATCATTGGAAAATTGACCGGGAAGATCCTATGGGGTTGTTATTGGCCTGTTGCAAAAACTGCATAGGCGCCGTTAGTGTATTGCCTGTAAATGATGCTGGTGATGAATAACTGTTTGTACTGCTATCAACCACTGGAAGCCGGGCAGGATTTTCACCCGGGCTGTTCGAAAACATTTTTTGGCCAAACTACACCCCCGTCACTGCCTTACTCGCTCGACCAGATGAATGAACTGGCCAAAAGTGTTATTGAACGCAGTGTAGCTGTGCCGGGTGTTCAGGCTAAATTGTCACTAACTGCTGTTAAAGACACACTCGACAGATCAACCCAACAACTTACAGTAACTGAAGCCATGGGCGGGCTATTTATACTCAAGCCGCCTAGTAGCCACTACCCTGAACTCCCACAAAACGAACATTTTACGATGCGTTTGGCCGAAATATTTGGCATAAGAGTCGTCCCTTCCACCCTCATTCGACTCGCTTCGGGTGAACTGGCTTATCTCACCCGAAGAGTTGACCGCACCAAAAAAGGCGAAAAAATTCATATGCTCGATATGTATCAAATCACCGAGGCATTTGACAAATACAAAAGCTCCATGGAAAAGGTTGGAAAGGCCTTACTCAGCTACTCAGCCAACCCCATGCTCGACAGTATATTGCTGTTCGAACTGACGCTGTTTTGTTTTCTCACCGGAAACAATGATATGCATTTGAAAAACTTCTCCATGATTGAACATGCCTCTGGTTGGGTGATGGCACCAGCTTACGATTTACTGAATGAAGTCATTGCCAATACTGCTGCTGAGGAAGAGCTGGCATTAACCTTATTAGGTAAAAAGAAAAAGTTGAAACGCGAACATTTTGAACAGTTTGGTCAAAAACTGGAACTGACAAGCAGACAAATCGAAGCAGCCTTTCAGCGTTTTGAAAACAAACTAGCTGATGCCAAAGGACTCATCGAAAGTAGCCTTCTATCTCCGGAGATGCAGGAAGCCTATGCAGGCTTATTGGCTAAACGTGCTGCTGTTTTGTTTCCGCGCTGAGGGTCAAGGTCTATGCTTAGGGGACGTTCGTGACCGCCCCCTATGCATCCCCGTCCTCGAATTTTACCTTTTGGGGTTTGATGGCGTTGGCCTGGAGCGCGATGTTTTCGGCGCGGGTGCGGGCGATGTCGATGGCGGCAAAGACGGCCTGGCGGAAACTGCTGGGGTCGGCGATGTTTTTGCCGGCGATGTCGTAACCGGTGCCGTGGTCGGGTGAGGTGCGGATGATGGGCAGACCGGCGGTAAAATTCACCCCATCTTCGAAAGCGAGGGCTTTAAACGGGGTCAATACCTGGTCGTGGTACATGCCTAGCACAGCATCGAACTGGGTGAGCAGTTTGCTACCGAAAAAGCCGTCGGCGCCGTAGGGACCAAAAACGAGCATGCCATCCTGACTGGCGGCTTCGATGGCGGGTTTGATGATGCGCTGTTCTTCGTCGCCGAGCAGGCCGTTATCGCCGGCATGGGGGTTCAGCGATAGTACCGCGATGCGGGGTTTGCGGATACCGAAATCGAGCTGCAAAGATTGTTGCATGAGGCGGAGTTTGCCCATGATGGCTTCTTTGCCCAATTTATTGGCTACGTCTTTCAGCGGCACATGACCGGTAAGTGTACCTACCCGCAGGCGGTCGCTGATGAGGAACATGAGCACATCCTTGGTGCCGAAAGCCTGCTGCAAGTATTCAGTATGGCCCGGAAAATTGAAGTTTTCGGCCTGTATGGTGTTTTTGTTGATGGGTGCGGTGACCAGGGCGTCGATTTTACCGGCTTTGAGGTCGGCAACGGCGGCTTCGAGCGATTTAAGGGCATAAGCCCCTACTTCTTTGCTCGCTATACCCAGTTCCAGATTTACTTCATCCTGCCAAACCGTGACCAGATTCACCCTTTTGGTGTGGGCCTCGCTGGCGCCGTTGATAAAATTGAAACTCCAGTCGGTAACGCCCAATGCTTTGCGGTGATATCCGGCAGTACGACTTGAGCCATACACAATGGGCGTACAAAAACTCGTCATTTTGGCTTCCATGAAGGTTTTGATGATCACCTCCATGCCAATGCCGTTCAAGTCGCCAACGGTGATGCCGAGGCGGATTTTGGCCAGCTTATCCATGAATTCTGCTTTCAATGAAGTTGTACAACAAACGCACACCTGTCCCGGTACCATGTTTGCCACGGTAACTGCTTTCGGCATCTAAAAAGGCCGGACCGGCAATGTCGATGTGTATCCAGGGGTAATCGATGAAGTGGGCCAGGAATTTACCTGCGGTAATGGCACCACCTTCGCGACCGCCGATGTTTTTAATGTCGGCGACTTTCGAGACGATCATCTCGCCATATTCTTCCCAAAAAGGCATTTCGGCAGTGCGCTCGTAAACGGCATTGCCGGCGGTTTTGAGGGCGGCTAAGTCTTCGGCGGCTGTGCCCATGACTACGCTGCCATGACTCCCAATGGCCATGACGGCTGCACCGGTAAGTGTAGCCAGATCAATGACCAGTTCCGGCTCGTATTTTTTGGCATAATGTAAGGCATCGCCCAAAATCAGACGGCCTTCGGCATCGGTATTCAACACTTCCACCGTTTTGCCGCTAAACATGGTTATCACATCGCCGGGCGTGTAAGCGTCTTCACCGGGGCGATTGTCGGTAGCGGGAACAAGGCCGATGACGTGTACCGGCAGCTTGTTTTTGGCGATGGCATAAAAGGCTCCAACAACGGCTGCACCACCGGCCATATCACATTTCATGCTGTCCATGCTGCCCGCAGTAGGTTTGAGACTCAGGCCACCGGTATCGTAAACGATGCCTTTACCAACTAACACCAGTGGCTTGCTGTTTTTGGCGTTTTCCGGCTTCCACTCAAGTATATTAAAGGTTGGCGGACGCTGACTGCCACGGTTTACGGCCAGCAAACCACCCATTTTCAGGGCTTCGATTTTCGTTTTATTCAGCACTTCTACTTTAAAGCCGGCTTCGCTGCCCAACTGCTGCATTTCACTGCTGAATTGTTCGGCGGTAAGATAAGATACCGGCTCATTGACGAGGTTACGGGCATGGAATACGGCTGTTACCAGGTTCTGAAGTTGGTTTATAACATCTATCGTCAAGCTTTGGGCATCGATTTGCAGGGTGTTGAAGCTATACTTTTTATCGTCGGCGCCGGTTTTGTAGCGCAGGAATTGGTAGGTAGATAGGGCCAGGCCTTCGATGAAGTCGGCCGTGCGGCTGGCACCGGCCTGTGCAATTACTGCTGCTTCGTAGATTTCGTATTTTTTGAAGATCTGGTAAACGCTGTGACCGGCTTTGCGGGCAGCTTCGCGATCGGTAGTGGTATCGTCTTTTACAGTAGGCTTGACCACAATCAGCCAGCTGCCGAGGCGATTGATTTCGACTACTTGCTTTTTATTGTCGAGCTGTTTCTGGACAAAATCAGCTTCTGCCGGACTTAAAGCTGCAGCGGTGGCATCTAAATCACTATCGGTATACCAAATCAGGCAGATGTGGTTTTTGGCCTGAGCGGTGCTTTTGAGTTGTATCATGGGAATATTTTGCTTCAAAGTTACAAGGTTTCGCGGGCGGATGGGAAAGAAGTCGGCCTACAAGACCGGCAAAATAGCATAGAAAAACGCGGCAAGCGATAGTTCTGCTATTTTTGGGGCTGTTCTCATGAGAAAAGCTTACGATCCCGAAAAAGTACGGCCGAAAAAAGGGCTGGGTCAGCACTTCCTGACCGACCAACCCACGGCCAAACGTATTGCCACAACGCTTACCGGTTATGGCGGTTACCAGACCGTGATTGAGGTCGGTCCGGGCACAGGTATGCTCACCCAATTTCTTAAAGAACAACCCTATAAACTGCTCCTAAGCGAGGTAGATACCGAGTCGATCAATCACCTCATCAACAAACAAGGCCATGTAGACACTGATTTTATTGGTGATTTTCTGCAGATCGACCTCCCCTACCATGTTCGCGGTTTGGTGGCTGTAATTGGCAATTATCCTTACAATATCTCCACCCAAATCGTATTTAAAGTACTCGAAAACCGCAATCTGGTACCCGAAATGACGGGGATGTTCCAGCGCGAGGTGGCCCAACGTATTTGCTCTACCCATGGCAATAAAGAATACGGCATCATCAGCGTGCTGGTGCAGGCTTTTTACCATGCCGAGTACCTATTTACGGTCAACGAAGGCGTCTTTAATCCGCCTCCCAAGGTAAAGTCGGGGGTTATTCGCCTCCAGCGTTTGCCTCGCGATCCAGATTGTGATGAAAAAGCCCTCTTTCTGGTTGTAAAAACCGCTTTCAACCAGCGGCGTAAAATGCTCAGCAATGCCCTCAAACAGCTGTTGCCCGAAGATTTTGAAGACCCCATGGGCATTTTGAATAAAAGAGCCGAGCAGTTGTCGGTCGACCAATTCATCCAACTCACCCGCTTGCTTTACCCCCATGGCCGCTGAGGAATTCCGCATATTGATTGTCGATGACGTCCACCCCATACTCATGGACCGGCTCAGTCTGCTCCCACAAATTGTAATCGACTTCCAACCCCAAATTCCTGCCGAGCAAATTGCCGAGGCCATGCGAAAGGCGAATGGTCTGGTGATACGCACCAAAACCCATATTTCCGGCAGTATGCTCGCTGCAGCGCCCAAATTACGCTGGGTAGCCCGTGCCGGTGCCGGCCTCGACAATATCGACGAAGCCGCTGCCGCCGCCCTCGATATTCAGCTGTTTAATGCTCCCGAAGGCAATCGCGATGCCGTAGGCGAACATGTGATTGGCATGCTGCTGAGTCTTTTTAACAAACTCACCACTGCCCATGCCGAAGTCAGCAAAGGTATTTGGCAGCGTGAAACCAATCGCGGCATTGAGCTTATGGGGAAAACCGTTGGCCTGATTGGCTATGGTAACAACGGCCGGGCTACGGCGAAAAAACTTTCCGGTTTTGGGGTAAAAGTGCTGGCCTACGACAAATACCTGAGTGGCTATGGCGACCAATATACCAACGAAGCCGGCATGGAACGGTTGTTCGAAAGCTGCGACATCCTCAGTCTGCATCTCCCCCTCACCGCCGAAAGCCGGGGTTTGGTCGATGCCAACTACCTTGGCCGTTTCGAAAAACCCATCTACCTGATTAATGCCGCACGCGGCGAGCTGGTGAAGCTGGCCGATTTAAAAACAGCCCTCGACCGCGGCCGGGTCCTTGGCGCCTGCCTCGACGTGCTGGAAAACGAAAAACTGACTTCCTTCCATCCTGCTGAAAAAGAACTTCACCAGGCACTTGTCAACAGTGGCAAAGTCCTCTTCACCCCCCACGTTGCAGGCTGGACAGTGGAATCATTTCGCAAAATATCGGAGGTGCTGGCAAGGAAAATTGAGGCGTGGTTTGAAGCCACTTGCTAAGGAGGGGATAACTTCTAGGTAAACGTTGTCATAAATGCCGTATTACTGCTTTTTGGAATGATATAGTTAATGTGCTAATGTGGCGTTTCGCAGGGCTCAACTTTGGGAATGTGCTCATGTGCTGATTGGACTCCGCCCTGGCACAAAAAGTTTCCTGCACATAGAGCCTGCAAACTAAAAGCCTACTCAAAACCCAAGAGACAACATCTAAATAGTATAGCAGCCTCCAATTAG
>DAIQOK010000023.1:6242-47209 GCA_036787895.1 Bacteroidota bacterium
GTCGATTTTCTGCCAAAATCGCGACATAATCCATTACCAATAATGCAAAATCAAAAGTTTTTTCCTGAATGAGACCAGCCATTGGTAATACTTAGTACGAAAATAAGATCTCGATATAGGCATTTGGAAAATAATGTACTGAAAATAAAATACTTGCGCCGTTTGAGACAATTACAATGTGCTAGTGAGGCGTTTCCCAGAGCTCAACTTTGGGCATGTGCTCATGTGCTGATTGGACTCCGCCCTGGCACAAAAAGTTTCCTGCACATAGAGCCTGCAAACTAAAAGCCTACTCAAAACCCAAGAGACAACATCTAAATAGTATAGCAGCCTCCAATTAGCACATGAGCACATTAACCAACTTCTCTCCTACGCAGCGTGATTTGTGTAATTTCCGGCCAGATGCCTATACGACCCGAGAAACCCAGGAAGCCAAAACCGCGGTTGATGTAGAGGTAACGCCCATTTTCTTCGTAGAGCCCAGCCCAGCGGCGGTAACGGTATTGCACCGGACTCCATTTGAAACCAAAAATTTCTATCCCGAACTGCATGCCGTGGGTGTGGCCCGAGAGCGTTAAATGTACTTTCGAAGGATGATTTTTAACCTGGGCTTCGAAATGAGTGGGGTCATGCGAAAGCAGGATTTTAAAGCCATCCTCGGGCACTCCTAGACGCGTTTTATCGAAATTACCATACTGACTAAAGCCCTGACCCCAGTTTTGAATGCCCAATAAATGCAACTTTTGCCCGGACTTTTCCAAGGTAACATTTTCGTCAAGCAGGAGCCGGAAACCTGTGTTGGCATGCTGCTTTTTAAGGCGTTCCAGGTTGTTGTGTTTGGCCTGAGCCGATGACCAGCGGGCATAATCGCCATAGTCGTGGTTGCCCAATATCGAAAACTGACCGAAAGGTGCTTTAATTTTGTTGAAGCTGTTTACCCAGGGATCGAATTCATCAGCCGTATTGTTCACCAAGTCGCCGGTAAAGACGAATAAATCGCTTTTCAGGGCCTGTATTTTGGCAATTCCTCGTTCAACGTCTTCTTTACTTGTAAAACTGCCGGCATGCACATCTGAGATTTGGGTAAGCGTAAAACCGTCGAATGCTTCGGGCAAATCTTCGAAATGTAATGTCTGTTTTTTGACAGTATAGCGGTATTTGCCGCGGGTGGTGCCATAGGCAAAGGCTAGGAGGGGTATCGCTGAGCTGGTCAGGGCAAACAACAATAAGCTTCGATTTCGTTGGTGATTAGGATTGGGGTAATAATCGAGAAATTGATTGGCCCAAATAGTGAGGTCGCCCAAGCATAAAAACAGCACAAAAACGAGCTGAGCGACAAAAAAAGCAAGCAGGCTATTGGCGGTGAAGGTCATCCAAACGGGTGCTTTTTTGCCCTGGCGGATTTGGCGGATACCTAAAAAAAGAATGGTAATGAGTGAGAGATGAAATAGCCAAAACAGGCCTTGAACGGTGTTGCTTTGACTTGGGAAAAGGCTGGCCAATCCATTGGCGGTATAGAAATAGGTCGCAAGAAAAGTGCTGGCAAGTAAGAGTGAGAGCAGCAATGTTTTTGTCCGCATAAAGGGAAATTACCTCTTGATTAGGTTGAAATGGGGTAAATAGTTCAATATTAGGAATTGTATAGGCATGGCTGCTGGCGTTGGCGGTTGAATTGGAATTGCTTACGGGTTCAGGCCTTTTGGATTGTCTTAATACAAGGGCATCATGTTAACGGGAAAAAATGGCTAACTATGGGGATTACTCATTGATTTCGCCCTTTCAGGGCTGTAATCACTTTGAGGTTTGAAGGGCTTTATTGCCTCCCAAGGCCTTCAACCCGGGATATTTCGGCTGGACGGTCTTAACCCTAAGGAGATGTAATAATCGCTTATGGCTGATTTAATAACTGGTATGGATGAGCGAAGTACCCTCCTTATTGCATGACAATTAAACGATTATTTTCCTCTAATCATTCTCATTCTGGGACAAAATGAGAACAATAAGTAGATTTTAAAGCTGCTATTTCAACTCCAATTCTTGAGAAATATTCAAGTCTAAATGCCCTGAAAAAATTGACTTTAGCTCCAAAAAAAAAGTTACAGTAACCGCCGGTTGCCCTGCGTATTTTGAGCCTATGACCCTTTTATATTCCCTTCTTATCAACTTAAAATCATCAATTAATCGCAGAATAGCACCCAAAAAAACAAAAAAATTACCCAGCTTAGCCAATCCGTTTTTAACCAATTTTACACTGATTCCAGAGATCAATTAATTTGGAGGATTAGGTCCGGTCTGAAGACTTCATTTTTTAATGTATTTTCTTTAAAAAAGCTTTGTATTTTTGTAGAGTAGCCTCGTTTTCAGTCTCTCAAAATTGGAATAACGTAACCTAAACTTCACAACTCTGGCAGTCCTTCAAACCGATAGTCGTGAATTTTCGTTGGTTTCTCCAATAAGGCTGCGAACTTGCAGGATAACATCTTTTTCTACCATTCATCCATGACTGCAAAGCAGGCGTATTTATTCTTTCTGCCGAAAACTGCCTACAAGCCTTTCTTAAGGCAGAAATGGGCATTTCTACTGCTTTGCTACTTCATCGGCCTTTCTCCCACTTCCGCCAACGACATCCGCATCAGCAATACCCGACTCGAAAACCGGGATACCAGCTTAGGTATAGTTCAGGTAGGTTTTGACCTTGCCTGGAACAATAGTTGGCGTTTACCGCCCTCCTTGCCCCCGGCCAATTGGGATGCCGTCTGGGTATTTGTTAAGTTCAGGGTAGGTTTTGTGAACCCGCTATTTAGCGTCGCAACAGCCGGATCAGGCGTGAGTACGCTCGATGTCAGTACGACCTTGGGGCTTCGAGTGGGCATGCCCTTGCGTATTACGGCAGGAGCCGGCAGTTTGGGCAGCAATACCCGCATCACCGCCATTGATACAGCGGCAGGCCAAATCAGCTTGAGTACAGCTACCACAGGCGCCATTACCAATGCTACTTTCGAAGCTGAACGCATTTGGGAAGCCGCCTGGTTGAATGATGATGGCCATACCGTACCAGCAGGCAGTACCCTGCAAGTTGGTCTGCCCGACGAATCGGCCGGGGGGGGCGGGTTTAATGCCAGCACCAACCCAGGAATTGGAGCTTTTGTATATCGTTCAACTCCCGGAAGCGGTAATTTATCGTTGAACGGACTCGGTTTACGTTGGAACTACCGCTTACAAGGTGTAAACGACAACGACATAGTAGACGTACAGGTTTTTGGCGTAGAAATGGTTTTTGTACCTGAAGGAAGTTTTTACGCAGGCAGTGGCGGAACAGAAACCAATAGCTTTACCGCGGCGGATAACATAGCCGGACCTACTTCTGCCTTACTTATCGGTGCAGTAGCTCCTACCCTGCAAGGCAACGATGCCGGTTCAGACGCCAGCAACCTGAGTGCGCGCGGCGCCTGGGACCTCGCCGGAACCGCTACGGCTAATCTGGCCGCTGATTTCCCTACAGGCTATACAGGCTTTTACAGCATGAAACATGAAGTCTCTCAACAGGCTTATGTCGATTTTTTAAATACACTCGGCCGTTTGCAGCAAGATACACGTACCGAAACCAATCTGGCTAGTGGCATTACCAGTGTCACCAACCGCTTTGTGCTTTCGGGCGGAAGCAGTGTAAGCAATCGCAATGGCATACGTTGCGATGCCACCATAGCTGAATTCGACCCCATCAGCTTCTATTGCGACCTCAATAGCAACGGCAACAGTGATGATACCGACGACGGTCGCAACCTCGCTTGCAATTACCTCTCGTGGGGCGATCTGGCCGCCTGGCTCGATTGGGCAGGCCTCCGGCCGCTAACTGAATTGGAATTTGAAAAAAGTTGTCGGGGTGCAAACACGGGCAGCGATGGCCAATATGCCTGGGGCAACAGCAGTATTACTGAAGCCAGCGGCATCAACAGTGGGGGTAGCCGGGCCGAAGTGGCGAGCAACAGTACTGCCAATGTGGTGGCCAATAACCAGGGCAGTGTTCAAGGCCCTATGCGGGTTGGTCTTTTCGCCAACGACAATAGTTCCAGAGCACAGAGCGGTGCCGGATTTTATGGCATACTGGAATTAAGCGGCAATGTTTGGGAGAGAATTATTAGCCTGGGTCAGGTCGATGGCCGGGCTTTTTCCGGCTTGCATGGTAATGGCAGCCTGAGCTTTGACGGCCTTGCCGACGTAAGTAACTGGCCGGCAGCCAATGGCGATGGCATCGGCTTTCGTGGTGGCAGTTGGTTGGATTTACCAGCAAGCTTGTCTGTTGCCAACCGCGAAAGAGCCGCAACAAGTATAGCAGGAAGAGAAAACCACAGTGGCGGACGTGGTGGAAGACAACTGCCCGGAACTTCAGCTATCATTCAAGTCGGACCATGAGCCAAATAAACTTCTTTCTCTCTTTCCGACAAAAAACAAAGTACAGCCTCTTGGTGGTGTCTCTGCTTGTTTTAACAATCAACGCAACGGCAGGTAATATTCAGCTAAGTAATGTTAGTTTAACCAGCCAGGATACCAGCATTGGCGCCACCCGAGTACAATTCGACCTCAGTTGGGAGAACTCCTGGCGCTACAGCACAGCAGCCAACATCAATAATTGGGATGCGGCCTGGGTATTCGTTAAGTTCAGGGTGGGTGGTCAGGATTACCAATCGGCGGCCGGAGCCACCAATAGCGGCACTACGGTTACTGTAAATTCAACCGCCGGTTTACGCCCGGGCATGCCCGTACGCATAAGTGCCGGAACAGGCGCCTTCACGGCTGCAGCCGTGGTTCGCTCGGTGCTTAACGACACTCAATTTGAAGTTAGTGAAACGCCGGCAACTCCTTTGTCGGCAGGTGCTGTGGTTAGGGCCAGTCGCATCTGGGAGCATGCCTGGTTGGGTAATAGTGCAGATATTACCGCGGGTAGCGGTACATCGAGTGTGTATGAAATCGGCTTGCTCAACCCAGCATCAGGCTTCGATTCGAGCGCTAATCCGGGGCTCGGCGCATTTATTTACCGGGATAATGTAGGCTATGGCAATGTCAATATTACAGGCATTCAACTCCGCTGGAATTACCGGGCACAAGGCCTTGGCAACGACGATGTGGTTGAAATCCGTGTTTTTGGAATAGAAATGGTATATGTAGCTCAAGGTGCCTTTTTCCTGGGCGATGGCAGCGGTACAACCATACAGGGCCATTTCCGGGATGGTGCCAACAATACCCCTTTTGAAGTATTGAGTGAAGATTCGATTACCCTGGGAGGTTCATTGGCAGGTCAGTTGGCCAACAACAATGCCAGCGGAATGCTCACGGCCGATGATTATGACAATAGCAGCACGGCAGGGCTTTCGGCCAGTTTCCCCAAAGGATTTAATGCGTTCTACAGCATGAAATATGAAGTAAGCCAACAACAATATGTCGACTTCCTCAATACCCTAAACCGCCACCAGCAAAATACACGCACTGCCACCGATCTCGAAGCCAGTTTGACTACTGTCACCAACCGTTTTGTGATGAGCAATAATACTGCGGTTCAGGCACGAAACGGCATTCGATGCAACGCCAGCATGGCGGCACACCAGCCCATCCTATTTTATTGTGATTTGAATAGCAATGGAACAGGAGGCGAATCGGATGACGGTCAATTTATTGCTGCCAACTGGCTGAGCTGGGCCGATTTAACGGCATATTTGGATTGGTCGGCTTTACGCCCCTTGACAGAGCTCGAATTCGAAAAAGCTGCCCGGGGACCAATAATTCCTGTTCCAAATGCCTATGCCTGGCAAACAACCACTATCACTGCAGCCAACAACATCAGTGCTGGTGGCGAAGCTGGTGAAAACACCAATACTAGTGCTGCCAATGCTGTTTATGGTAATAGTGGCAGTGTGCCCGGCCCTATGCGGGTAGGTGTTTTCGCGAAAGATTCGAGCACACGTACCGAAGCAGGTGCTGCCTTTTGGGCCGGGCTTGAACTGAGTGGCAATGTTGCAGAACGCGTTGTAAGTACCGGTAGGCCCGAAGGTCGTGCTTTCAGTGGCCACCATGGCAATGGTTTCCTGGTGCGCGACAGCACGAGTCTCACTGCCCTTGGTGAAGCCGATGTAGATTTTTGGCCACCAGCCACAGGCACAGGTCATGGCTTACGCGGCGGTAGTTGGGCAGATGCAGCTAGTTTGTTGCGAATTGCCGACCGCTACCAAGCGGTTAACAGCGTTGCCGGCCGGGACGCACATGCCGGAGGTCGGGGTGCAAGAACAATCCTATGCACAGCGCCTGTGGGTACCGCAATAATTAGCGGAGATGGGAATTTAGTGGCCACAAACCGAGCCGTTTATACCGCTTCGGGTGCAGGTAGCGCTTATTGGTGGGTAGTTCCAACCGGTTGGGAAATCATCAGCGGTCAGGGTGCAGCCACCATCGAAGTCTTCGCCAACCAAAATGGCGTTTTGCGGGTTGCTCCATTTAATGATTGCGGCTCGGGTTCGTCTACCAGTCTAACCATAACCCTCAGCGCCGAATGAGTAGCTTCTCTCCTTTTCAAATCCGGACCATGACCCTTGGTTTGCACTTGTTTTGTACTAGCTTGATCAGCATGCTTTATTTGTTGCCTATGCAACAAGTTCATGCCAATAATATCGCTGTAACCAATGTCCGACTCATTAATCCAGATGTTTCTGCTGGTGTAAATCATCCCGATAATTTTACTTTCGTCCGTTTTGATTTAAGTTGGGAAAACTCCTGGCGACTGAATTATGCCATAGGCATGAATAACAATGATGCTGCCTGGGTATTTGTGAAATATCGGCTTTTAGGTGGTAGCTGGCGGCATGCTTTTCTGAATCTAACAGGTCACAGTGCAGGTGTGTGGGGCGGTCAGGGTGCCGGTCCGGCCCTCATCGAAACCGGCTTGCAAAATCCTAATGGTGTATATGATGCCAGTAGCAATCCGGTGATGGGAGTTTTTGTCTCTAATGCGAGCATTAATCCCGAACCTGGACCATTTGCTGCCACCAATATGCAGTTGCGCTGGAATTATGGTGCACAAGGTGTAGCCGACAATGCCTTGCTCGAAATTCAGGTTACCGCCATCGAAATGGTGTATTCGCCACGTGGGGCATTTTTCGTTGGTACCGGCGGTCAGGAAAACGGCTCTTTCACCAATGGTTCCTGGGTAAGCGGTAATACGATTCCCCTGCGTATCGCTTCCGACTCGGCCCTCACCATAGGTACTGCCGCCGGTAATTTGTGGGGTAGATCCAGTAGTGGCGATAGTACCATTGGCGCCACAGGTTCACTGGTAGCCGAATTTCCCAAGGGCTATACCGGTTTTTATGCCATGAAATACGAAATTACACAGCGGCAGTGGGTAGATTTTTTCAATAGCCTTTACGATTCTCAAAAAGTCAACCGCGACATCACGGGCCTTAACGGGAAAAACAGCGACGCCCTCATCAATCGAAACAACATTAGCTGGACCAGTGGCGATGCCACGCTGCCCTCAGAGGAATATGCCAATATGGCTTGTAATTATCTAAGCTGGGCTGATGTGGCAGCTTATCTCGATTGGTCGGCATTGCGCCCTATGACTGAGTTGGAGTTCGAAAAATTATGTCGTGGTGAACGAACCGGTATCGCCAACGAATATGCCTGGGGCACCAGCGATATTGCTATCAATGCCTATACGCTGGCCAATGCCGGTGCTGAAGATGAAATCATAGCATCGAATTACAGCAGTGCAGCATTGGGTGGAAATGCGTGGTATGCAGCTACCCGAGCGGTTTCAGGCCCTGTACGCGTGGGCATTTTTGCCGCCGACACCGGCAGTACAGGCAGAAGTACCGCCAGTGCTTCCCGCTATGGTGCCCTTGAAATGAGCGGTAATGTTTGGGAGCATACCGTAAGTGTAGGCAGCGATTCTGGTCGATTGTATAGCGGCATTCATGGCAATGGTTTACTAACACCAGATGGTTTTGCTGACGAAATTGGCTGGCCTACGGCAACGGCCAATGGCATTGGCCTGCGTGGTGGCAGTTGGAACAGCGCCGCTCAGCGGCTACGTTTGGCCGATAGGGCATTAGCCGGTAACATCAGTGCGGAGAGAAATGAAACATATGGGGGTCGTGGGGTTAGAACAAAAATATGCGCTATTCCTGTTAGTCAGCCTGCTGTAATTAGTGTAGATACGTTGGCAGAATTTGGGAATGTGCTTGAGCTCACCAGTTCGGGCGCAAGTGGCGACGAGGGTTATCTGTGGGTAGTGCCGGGCGATTGGCGCATCATTAGTGGGCAGGGCACAGCAACACTCTACGTTACAACGGGTGCAACTCCGGCTACCTTGTGGGTGATGCTGGTGAATGGCTGTGGCTCGGGTACGGCGAGAACGATTAGCTTCTAGCTCGCGGCGGGGGTTTAGTTCCTGCGACGGTGGAGGTTTAGCATTCGTCAGCTGACGGACTTGATTAGCTTCGCATTCAACGAAGGTTTGGACTGCGCTGTTTAGATGAAGTTTCACCATGTCCAGCCGTCGGAGACTGTGGTGTGTTTACCCAACAAGGAGTCTGTTTAGACGCAACTAAAAAACCTGCTTCCGCTGACCGGATCGAGAACAAACAGGTATTTCCCAAATCGAATATTAATCTTAATTTTGGAAAAATTCCCATAAAGACTAATCTACCGGCGATTTCCCTTGACACTTTCTAACAGCAATGCGCATTGTTGATAACGATCAAAGAAATAAGAAGGATTTCTGCTTATTAGACCCTTTCTTTATATTGGAATAATAGTGTTTGTTATGCTTATCCGAAACAAAATGACTGATTTTTTAAAGAAATGTGTAGCAAAGCAAAAAAAGAAATACAATCCAAAGTACCGGCTCTGAGCGTATGAAAGTATGATGACAAAAGCGGAGGCTATTTGAAAGCTGGGATCAGCATATCTACTGATTCTCTTCGTGGCAACACGTTGGCAGCGGGCGTGAACAAAAACGTCGGTTGGACGCGCCTGCTTTGGAGGAACAATAGTGTTCCGAGAAGGCTTTTTTTGCTGGCTCTAACACTACTATTGCAGTTAGCAGCCATAGCGCAGAGCAGCAATTCTATTACCTCAGGACCATGGAATGCACCCGGTACCTGGCTAGGGGGTATCGTTCCCAATGGCACCAATGAGGTGTATATCAATTCAGGACATATTGTTACCCTGGTAGCCAATACCAGCTCCACGAATCTGGTCAGTGTAGTAGGCACCCTTGCCATGGCTGGTTTTAATCTGGATGCCGGTTCCATCACCGGATCGGGCACCATACGAACCGCATCGGGCACTCCCACACTCACTATTGGCGCTTCTAACGGAAGTTTTACCTTTAGTGGCATCATAGGCCCCGGCGCCATTACCCTCATTAAGGCGGGTACAGGCACCTTTTCGGTGTCGGCCGACAACACTTATACCGGCAATACCAACATCCAAAACGGCAGTATTCGTATGCTTGGTGCCAATGCCTTTGGCACAACAGGAGCCGTCACCGTTACGGCTGGTGCACAGTTGCAACTGGAGGGTAGTATTATCGTTAACCGCAATATCACCATCAATGGCACCGGTCCCAGCAGCGATGGCGCTATTCGCAACAATAGCGGCACCAATGAACTTACCGGCACCGTTACCCTGGCAAGTGCCAGTTCTATCGTCAATAACGGCGGTACCCTCGCCATGAGTGGTGCTACCGCCATTGCAGGCAGCACATTTGCCTTAACCCTGGGAGGTACCGCTGCCACCACGGTATCGGGCATTATTACCGGGTCGGGACTCTTCACCAAAGAAGGTACAGGGGTGCTTTTCCTTACGAATAATGGCAATACCTTTTCGGGGAATAAAGTTATAGCCGGCGGAGCCATCAATGTGCAGCAACCCAATGCCCTGGGAACCAGTGGAAGCATTACCGTAAATTCGGGTGCCGGTTTCCAGATACAGGGGGGCATTACTTTTGCCCGACCCATCACGATTAATGGTGTGGGTGCCGGCGGGAGCACAGGCGCCATCCGCAACATCAGTGGAGACAATATTTTTAGTGGCACCATCACGCTTGGAAGCGCCAGTCGGATTCACTCCGATGCCGGCATTTGCAGTCTTACTGCAGCCACTGCCATCAATGGCAGTGGGCAAACCGTCACCTTTGGCGGTAATGCCACCGTTACTGTAACCGGCGTGATAGGCACGGTTGCCGGTGCTGTGATTAAAGAAAACAACGGTACTGCCATTTTTACAGCCGCCAATACCTATACCGGCGGCACCACCATTACCGCCGGAGCCATCAACATACGCAATGCAAATTCGCTTGGCACCAGTGGCACCATCACCGTAAACTCGGGTGGCACCTTGCAACTCGAAAACAATATCACCGTGAGCCGGGTGCTCAATATCAATGGTGTAGGCAGCAGTACTACCGGCGCCATTCGCAGTGTTAGTGGTACCAATACCATTTCGAGTACATTACAACTGGGTTCGGCGAGCAGGATTAACGTAGATGCCGGTACCCTTACCCTTTCAAATGCCACTTCAGTAAGTGCCACCAACCAAAATCTGACAGTAGGCGGCGCCGCTGGAATATTGGCTGTTTCGGGTGCACTCACCATCGGAAGCGGCACCTTCACCAAAGACGGTGCAGGGACCTGCTCGCTTGCAGTGGCCAGTACCTATACCGGCAACACCACCATCTCGGCCGGTATCGTCACTTTTGCCAGCATCAATGCGTTTGGAACCAGTGGCACCATCTCGGTAACCGGCTCAGGTTCCTTACATATCAGTGGCACGGTCAACTTCGCCCGTCCGATCAGCATCAGCAGTACCGCTGCACTCGGCGGCATTCGCAATGTTAGTGGGAACAACAGCATAACCAGTACAGTAACCCTCATCGGAAACAACGCCCGAATTAATAGCGATGCAGGCACGCTGACGCTCTCCAATGCCAACAGCATTACCGGCACCAACTTTACCCTGGTCGTTGGCGGCGCCGGCAATACCACTTTCAGTGGCACCTTAACCCAGGGCACCGGCGGACTCACCAAAGATGGTGGCGGCAACGCCACCCTGGCTGTACCTAATTCCTTTACCGGAACTACTACAGTAACTGCAGGTAACTTGATTTATGGTGGCAATAACATACTCGCCTCTGGTAATGTAACTGTAAACGGCGGCACTTTAAATATCGGGGCGTTTTCCGATACTGTAGGAACTATCACTGTTTCGAGTGGTAGTATCATCGGGTCGGGTACCCTCTATTCAACCGAAGACTTCAGCTTTTCAGGTGGTACCATCAGCTCTGTTTTGGGCGGAAGTTCGGGCTTAATCAAAACCGGTACAGGCACACTCACTCTCACCGGTGCCAATACCTTTACTGGTCAGGTATGGATACAAAATGGCACCATCTCCGTGAGTAGCCTGAATAGCGTGGTCGGTGGTAATCCGAGCAGTAACTTAGGTGCGCCCACCAATGTGGCCAATGGCACCATACGTTTTGGCATTGGTACAAATTCCGGGGTTTTAATTTATACCGGTAGCGGTCAGAGTTCCGACCGCCGTTTTGAGTTGGCCGGCGGCAACAACAGCAACGGCACCCTTACGCACAATGGGTCGGGTACACTTTTGCTCAGCGGCGACCTCATTTCGAGTGCTACCGGCACCAGTACTTTCTTTTTGAGAGGTGCCAATACCAACGACAATATCTTTTCAGGTGAGATTCAGGAAAATACGGGCTTAGGCACTACCGCCTTCAGTAAACAAGACGCTGGTACCTGGATTTTATCCCGTAGCAATGGCTATTTTGGCAGTTCAACTATTGGAGGCGGCATTCTTCGCGTAACCGCCAACGGCGCCTTAGGTCAGGGTACTGCTGTTACCATTAGTGGTGGATCGTTGCAAATCGCGCCAGGCGTTGGCATTATAACGCTTATCCAGGATTTCACCATTGCCAGTACCGGTGTGCCCGCTAATTCCGGAGCGATCACCAATATAAATGGCAACAATATCATCTCGGGTATTGTTTCTATTTCGGGTACAGCACGAATTAACGCCAATGCAGATAGCCTCATTTTTACCGCGGTTCCTACTTCTATTCGGAGTAATAATGGTACCAACCGCACTTTCAGTATGGGAGGAAGTGGTCATATGCGGGTGGCCGGTGATCTGGAACATGGCCCCACAGCCACCTTTACCAAAGATGGCAGCGGCAGTCTGGTGCTCGATGACGGCAGATCGTCGGCCGGTCAGTTGAACCACAACCTGGGGTTACTCAAGCTCGGCAAAAACGATGCACTGAACACCGCCACCTTCTTGAATCTCGCCAATGCTGTGCTTACTGTCGATTTAAATGGTTATAACCATACCATCAACGGCATTGCAGGCTCCAATACCGGCTCAATAATTACCAGTAGCAGGGCCGGCAATTGTACACTTACTGTCGACCATACCACCAGTCGCACCCTGGCCGCCTTGCTGCAAAACGGCAGCGGTACTTTGCATCTTAGCAAACTTGGTTCAGCTACTTTAACCCTTAGCAATACCGCCAGCACTTTTAGTGGACAGGTACACATTGGGGGCGGTACCTTGACCATCTCACAAGTCATTGCCAACAGCGGCACCAACAGCAGCATAGGAACAGGTAATACCACCGCCACCATTACGCTTGAAAACGGAGGCATTCTCAACTATTCCAATACTACCGCCCGAACCACCAACCGTCCGTTTCAGATTATTGGTAGCGGAACCATACAACGAAATGCGAATACCACCAATGCGCTAACGCTTACCGGTGCCATTACCGGCACCAATGCCGACCTTACCCTGGATCCGACAGGTGGCAGCAACCGGGCCATCGTGGTTAGCAGTGCCATTAGTCTGGGCAGTGGCACATTGACCAAAACAGGAGCAGGCACATGTACACTTAATGTAGCCAACAGCTATACCGGCAATACTATAATTACTGAAGGAACACTTACACTGGGCAATGCAGCAGCCATCCCCAGCAGTAGTATTGTGAACAATACTTCCATACTCAATCTGAACGGTAACACCATTACAGTAGCCGGCATCATCGGTACAGATACACTTGCAGAGATACGCAACAATATAGCCAGCGCCGCCAGCATTACTTTGAGCAATACTGCAGGCGACATGACCTATTCGGGGCGAATTTTGAATGGTACCGGGCAATTGTCGGTCGTAAAATCAGGGGCATACACCCAACGTTTGGGAGGAAATAATACGTATACAGGCAGTACTACCATCAATGCAGGCGTACTCAAGGCGGTAAGTGCTACCGCAATCAGTGCTTCGTCGGCATTCACTATTGGTAACAGCGCGGGAGCTACCCTCGATATTCAGGGATTCAACAATAGCATAGGAAGTTTAGCCGGCGGTGGCGGCAGTGGTGGTAATGTATTGCTTGGTACAGCCACTTTGAGTTTGGGTAGCGACAACAGCAGCACCACATATGCGGGCACCATAACAGGAACCGGTACCGGTGGCGTTCAAAAAGTAGGTAGCGGCACCTTTACCTTTAGCGGAACCGCCGACTATTCCGGGCTCACCATCATCTCGGCCGGCACTTTCCGCGCGGGAGCTGATTTGGTATTCGACGGAGTGGTATCTATCAATACCGGTGGTTTATTCGATTGTAATGGCTTTCAATCGAGTTCTTTCTATATCTCTTTCGATGCCTTACGCCAGGTGTCAGGCTCCTGGGGCTCGACAGCCTCGGCAGCTACCAACAAAACCAACAGCTTTTTTACTGCCGCTTCTACCGGTATACTCATTGCCATCGACGGCATCACCAATGGTTATTGGCTTGGCAATACAAGTAGCGACTGGCTGACTCCCAGTAATTGGCACAACAACCACATCCCCAACGATACCACCAAGGCCGTGATCGAATACATCGCCTTGCATGCACCTAACATTACAGGAACGGCAGTTTGTCGGGATATAGAAATTTTCCCTGATGCCAATCTCACCATCAGTGGCACCAATGTACTGGATGTATATGGCGATTGGCTGAATTATGGCAGTTTCATCCCGAATAATTCCACCGTTAATTTCCGAAAATCGACAGGTGTAACCCAGGTCATTACCCGACCCACCTTTGGCCCTTTTGCCAATTTGCAGTATTTCGGTACAGGTACCTTGCGTTTGTCGTCGAACCAGCCGCTACCTTTTGAAATGACCGGCGCCCTCATCACCAATACCGGCAACACCATCGATTTGAACGGCAAAGGATTGATTTGTGGCGGTTTGGCCGGACCGGGAACCATCACCAACAGTCAACCTTTTAATGTCATCATTGAAATCGACGGAAATGTTGATCGTTCATTCGCCGGTATCATACAAAATGGCTCCGGCACAGTAGGCCTGACCAAAAGTGGCAGTATGGTGCAAGCGCTTGAAGGTAACAATACATTTAGTGGTGGCATTACTATATCAGGTGGAGAGTTGCTGGCCCGCAACAATGTAAATGCGCTGGGCAGTGGCAGTTTAATCATGAACGGTTCCAGTCCGGTGCTGCGGCTCAGCAATACTGCCGGTGCCGGTCTCAATTTTGCCCGTCCGATTACCGTAAGTGTGGCTGCCGAAATAATTACCGATAACAATAGTACCGGTGCCGGTGCCATCCACAGCCTCGGTGCATTAACGCTAAACAGCAGCGCACTCAGCATTTCGGCAGGTGCCAATATCAACAGCGGCACCGCTGGAATTACTTTCGGTGCAGTTACCCACAGCGCCAACACCACCTATACCATCAACAACCCGGTGAATGGCGGGGTAAACCAATTGAGCTTGGGTGCACTCACCGGCGGGACTTTCCCTGTGATTTTTAATGGCGACGGCAATGTCATCCAAACCGGTGCCTTCAGCATCTCCCCCGCACTGGCCACGGAGAGTGCCATCAATTTCCAAAGTATTGGTACGCTTACGCTCAATCAGGCCAATACCATGACGCAGCGGCTCACCATCAGCAATGGGGTAGTAATTGCCACCGCCAATGCCGGTGCTCTAGGTAGCGCCACAACGGTATATATGAGCGGTGGTATACTCAGTTTGAGTAACAATACAGCACTGGCGTTTAACAATCCTGTAATATCTACCATTAACCCAACTTTCATTAGTAACCGCACAACTGCTGGTGCCGGTGTTACCCACACCTTAGGCAACTACAGCAGCACCACCGGTACAGTGGATAGTATGCGCGTTATTGTGGGCAACAATGTGACCAGCGGCATAGCCGGGGTGGCTTTCGGTACACTTACGCATCCTGCCACCACCAACATTCATGTTGATACACTGGCGCTGCTCCAAACCAGCGGTTTTGCAGGTACCAGCCGCATCATTAATAAATACGGCGGCGGGGAATTCAGTATCACCGGTGCCAGCGCACGTACCAGCGTGACCAATATGTATGCCGGCAGCATACGTTTGGGGAATGCCAATGCCATGGGCACCAGCGCCACAGCCGATTTTAACTTTTACGGTGGTCAGCTCGTCCTGGCTGCCGATGCCAATACCACCTACAACAATACCGATGTCTTTTTACGTGCACCGGAACTTCTGATTGTTGTAGACCGCGCTACAGCAGCTGCCACCAGCCAAACACATAGCATCAACATACTCAACTGGCCCATAGCCGACAATACCTACCAGCTTTATGTAAGCAGAGGCGCCAACATTACAGGTGCAGCCATAGGCACGCTGGGAATAGCCTCACTTATACAAAATACCGCCAACCGCACATATGGTTATAATATCCAGGCGAATGCCCGGGTAGAATGGCCAACTTATACCACCACTGGCGCCAATATTATCATCAACAACCGGGGCCCAGGCCAGTTGGGACAAACCAGTGGCAGTGTACTCACTACAGCAATCACGACCACCATCAATCAGTTGGGTAGCGGCAGTATTGAGTTTAGCGGTTTGAACAGCCTGCAGGGACCGGTAACCATCGACAGCGGTGAAGTGCGTGTGGCTACAAATACGCAAACTTTCCGCACCCTCAACATCAACAATAACGGCCGTTTTAATCCGTCGAGTGAGTTGGCATATGCTTTATCCTTGTTTTTTAACGGCACCAGGCAGTCACCCCGTTTGTACGGCAGCCAGGCTTCTACCGCTCAATTCCGGAGCGATACGCTTTTCACCCCAGGCAGTGCCGGTCGTTTGGGCCTCAAAGGTTATCTCGAATTTATCACCCAGCCGATTAGTGGCCGGAGCAGCTTACTATTCGCTTCACCGCCGGTGGTACAAGTGCGCGATTCGCTGGGGGTGCTCATCAATAATGTACAGAATACCTCTCCGGTACTTGCTTATTTAAGTCGTACCGATGCCACCGGTCGCGGGCGTTTGCGGGGTGATTCGCTGGAACTCATGGTGACCGATAGGGCCACATTCGACAGTCTCCGCATAGGTGGTCGGGTAGATAGTATTTACCGCATCGCCTTTATCATCGACAGCCTGGTAACCCCGGCCCTCGAATCGGGCAATATCACGGTGCAACCCGGGCCCATCGACCCAGTATTGTCGGCCGTGGTGTTTAGTGTAGATACCGCTATCGCCAACGGCACCGACTCGGTAATCGTGAGTACCACCCTCATGGACATCGACAGCAATGTGATCGCCAACGAACTGGTTACACTCACCCAGGATTCTGGCAAACAATCCGTCATCGTGGCTGAAAACTTCAGCTATTCCAATGCCAATGGCTTTGCGCGTTTTGCGGTGAGTTCGACCGTAGCCGACTCCATCGACTACTTTGCCGTCATTAATTTCGGCGATGATGCTCCTTTTACCGGTTCGGCCCGGGTATACTTTATTCCCGGACCGCCGCATAGGCTCAGTTACCTCAACCAACCCTACTCTGCCCCAATCAATACTGTCTTTTTCCCGCCCATACGGGTAGCTATATTCGACTCCAACGATAACCGCATGTGGACCGACACCAATGTGGTAAATCTGCGTTTGTTCCCCTTCACCTTCATCGATGGTGGCAGTTCGAAGGTAGAAACGGGCGGTTTAGCAGAATTTCCATTGCTTTCGATTCCCAGCGGTGGCACCTATATCATGACGGCCTGGTGTCTTGACCCCAATGGCGATACTGTTTCGGTGAACTCGTTGGCCTTCGATATCATCGAAAACTATTATACCGGCGGCAATGGCGATGGGCATATGCTTGGCAGCGGCCGAAAACAGAACCTCGCCGGTAAATATGTGATAACCCTTGCCGGCGATTTTGTGGCCCGCGACAAATATTACGATGGCACCACCGATGTGGGCAGTGGCGGTATTATATCGAGCAACCTAAGCATTGCCGATTTGGACCCTTTGCTTACCGATGTAACCATCGATTCGGTCAGTTATACTTTCCTTTCGCCCGCAGTGGGTGAAAACAAAAGGGTGGTTATCGATACTGTTTTGTTGGGCGGTGCCGATACCAGCGAATATATATTCAGCTTATTTAATGCCCCGGTGGGTACGGTGAATATTTTAGGGCAATCGCATCGTGGGGGTAGTGGCCGGGGAGATATTTTGGCCCAAAGCGACACCCTCTTCCTCGATGGTGTGAAAGCCGTACCGGTTAAAATTGTGTTCGATAGCGTTCCCGGCGATCAATTGGCCAATACCAACATCGCACTTCGGGCCAGCATACGTGCCGCCAACGACCGCATCGTACCCTTCGGTGCTGCCGAAGGCCTGGTATCTTTCTTCACCAATCCCGGATCTGCTACGCTGGGTGGTACTACAACTCAGCCTTTCACCAACGGCCGGGCTGTATTCAGCGACCTCAACATCAACCGTGGCGGCCTCGGCTACCAATTGGGCATTGATCCCGTTGCCCCCCTTACCCATGCACTTGACTCTGCGGTTACGCCGGCCTTCGACGTTTACGCCGTATACAGCGGCGGCGAAGGTCGCGGCGACAGCAGTCAGTTGTTGTTCAGCCGGGGTTTAGACGGTCAGTTTTACGAAGGCTGGATAGGTGGCGACAGCGGCGATCCTACCGACTGGTATACCGCCAACAACTGGAGTTCGCGCCGGGTGCCCTTGGATAGCTCCCGCATCATCATCGCCAGCCGACCCAATCAGCCGCTGCTCAAACGGTCGGTAGTGCCTGCCGAAAACGGCTTCCTGCTTGCCAGCGCCGGAACGCTTACCCTTTACGACAATGCTGTTTTGCGGGTAGATAGCGGCACCATCGCCGCCGAAGGTCCCAGCCTCATCTTCAACGATGGCAGCACCGTAAGCACCTTAGGTAACAGCCGAATTATACTCGAACCTCAGGCCCGCTACATCAACCGCAGCAACAGCAGTCCACGACTCGAAGTCCGCCAACAACTTCGCGGTATAAAAGGCTGGCGTCTGTTGAGCTCGCCGGTGCTTACTACTTATGCCGACTTCCTCGACAGCCTCGAAACCCAGGGGTATCCCGGCTCCAAATACGACAGCCTCCAGCCCAATATGTTGTGGTGGGCCGAAACCGATACCGGTACCAGTCTGCAAAGCTGGCGCATGCCTGCCAATGCCGCCGACAGCATCGTGCCCGGTCGCGGTCATTATGTGTATGTATTTAACGGCGCCGGCTACCCTGCCCGGGTAAGTGGCGGCGGCAATTACCGCGATACCCTGCCCATTACACTCACCGCCACCGGTTATGAACCGGCGCTTGGCAACAACGCTTATTTCACTTTCGACGAGCTCAGTTTTACCCCGCGCAGTTTAAGTACGGTAGAAGATACGGTGGGTGGCAATCGCCTCTTCCTCGACGAAAATGTGGCCGATGCCGGCTGGAACCTATTGGGCAATCCAACGGCCTCTACCCTCAACTGGGATGCCAGCTCCGGAGCCTGGGATTATTCCAATATTGACAATACCGTCTATATTTGGGACGCGAGTTTCGGTGGAGGAACGGGCGGATACCGTTATTGGAACGGAAACATAGGAAATATTGATGACACAACTTTGGCTCGGGGATTGTTGGCTCCCTACCAGGCCTTTTGGATACATGCCAATGCGGCCAACCCACTCTTGAGATTTAACAACGACGCAAAAAGCGATACCACTGCCAACTACATCGGTCGAACGAGTGGTACTCCGCCGTCCATCTCCTTCGTTTTGAAAGGAGAAGGTATGGAAGCGAATTCGTATGTGAGTTTCGATTATGAAGGAATTACCGGCCCCGACCGCCGCGATGCCTACCAGCTCGAGGCCTATAACGACGATTGGTTGATGCTTTACACCCAAAGCTCTACCCAACACCGCAAGCCGCTGGTGATCAACAATCTGCCGGCCAACATAACACGGGAGTTGGCCATACCCCTCCATCTGGCAGCCGCCCGCAACCGCGAGCCTTTGTCGGGTAGCTTTAAACTGAGCTGGGATTTAACCAATAATTTCCCGGCCGACTGGGAAGTAGCCCTCATGGATCACCACAAACAGCAGGTGATTCCAATGAAACAGTACACCAACTACAATTTCACCTACAAAGCACCCGCCGCGCCAGCTACACCTGTTGGACGTACCGATGGCAAGGATGCCGGCTTCCGGCCACTGCGTGGAGTGATACACGATGCCGCCAACAACAATACCGGCGTTCCCCTCTTCCGCCAGCAACGCGAACCGGTTAGACCGTTTACCATTGTGATTATTCCTAATCACGACGGCACACCAATTAGCTATCGCCCCGACCACGCTTATTTATATCCGCCTTCGCCCAATCCATTTGTGGATGAAACCCGTTTGTCTTTTTACCTGCCCGAAGCCACAACCGCCCGCATCGAAGTCATCGACTTGTTTGGCCGTACGGTTTTGAATTATGGGGCAGAATACTACGACTCAGGCACCCACGACATGATTTGGAACGACCCGCGCATCAAACCAGGCACTTATATCATCCGTTTAATTACGTCCGATTTTGTGTCGACACAAAAAGGAGTGAAGCTGAGATGAGGGGGATAATGACATTGCTACTTTTTACGTTGTCGGTCGTTACACGGGCGCAAGTACCAGGCTCAGGAACCTTCAAGGCCAGTGTAAAAATGGGCGCTACGGCTACCTTGGTCGATAATTTAAGTTTGATAACCATACGCGATGTAAACCTGAACGGTCCGGCTACAGTTGATGGCGTATTAAATCTTGGCCCGCAACAATCGGCTTTTGCCGGTTGTATGCGCATTAATGGTCGCCCCGGTCGTTTGGTGCGTATTACCTACCTCAGTTCTGAAACCCTCATTGAAGAAGGGGGTAGCGGTGCACTCATCAATGCCAAGTACCTGATCAGTGGATTTGAAGCCGACAATCAGGCAGCTTCTGTTTTGTTGGATATTGGAGAAGCTACTATACGAATCGGGCCCAATGGCACCTACTACCTTTGGTTAGGTGCTGTGCTTGATCTCACCAAGGCAGCCCCGGGCAATTATGTATCGGAATTTTTAATTGAGATGGAAGGTAACTGATGCGCGCAAACCACCTATATCGCCTGCTTTTGCTGCTTCTGCTGCCTGGGATGTCTCATGCTCAGCGAATCAACTTCAAACCTTTTGTACAGGGCGAAGGCATGACATTAACGGTAACTAATAATCCCACCGGATTGAATTTTAACGCCAAACAATCGATCATCGTCATTGGTGACCCTAATCCGGTGCACATCAATTTGATGGATAACCAGGTGGTGGTTTTTGAAGTGGAAGCACCGCTCGATTTTGACATTACCCTGCAATTTACCTGGAATCCACACTTGAGTTTAGGTGGTCTCGACACCGGTATAACCGTACCCTTCACCCTCCGGTATGCCTACAACAATACCGGTGAAATGACCGATATGGAGCGCCGTTTGAGTGCTGTAGAAGTACCAGAAATGTATCATACCCTCACCTTGCCCATTCGCCGCCGCAGGGCTGGCGGACCACCCCTACCACCGCCCACACCCGAACACGATGGTTATGTGCGTCCAAAAGCCAAAGCCTATTTCTATATTTACGGAACTTTAAGCGGAGCACCCTCCAATGCCAGTTCAGGTAACTACAGTGGTAACATTGAAGTAATAGTGAATTATGCCGACAACCTCAATTAAGTCGAACCGGCTCCGCGCCCTGCTCCTGGCAGGTGTTTGCTTTTTGTTTTTGCAAAAGGTCGAGGCACAATTCATTCGTTTTTCGATCAATTTGCCCCCTTCTTTCGAACTGACTAACCGTGCAGCACCACCTCAGATACTCGAACCAGTAGATGGCGGTCGCAATGTAAGCGAAATGTCGGGTTTACGCTGGATGGAAATCCGTACAGCCGAAAACATCGCCATCATCATCGAAATTAGGTACAACAATACCTCAGCCAGTAGCCTCACAACGAGCTACTTCCTCAACGATGGCACCACCAATTTTTCGACTGCTCAGATTTTACCCAAAGGCAGTAGTTCCTGGTTGATGCACAACGGCAACAAAACCATCAAAGAACTTCCCGGCGAACTCAAATACCTCAGTGCGTGGCTCGGCATGCCGGCCAAACAAGGAGGCGTTTTAACCATAACTTATCCTTAAAAAAGAACTTAAACCAACGAAAAACAATGACTGAAAGCCAAAGTACTTCAACAGGCTAAGCCGACCAAGTCGACGGCCCTGAATTTAAAAATGCGATTGGGTGCGCATTAACACACCCACTTTAAATAAAACGCCTGGAACGTAAGCGCTAAAACGATTAAAATACAGAGAATTAGCCTTACCTTTCCTTGAAATACCGCATAAATCTAAAAAGTATAAAACAAACACTTAAAACAATTAAAAAGTAACAGATGAAAACAATGTTCAAATCCCTTTTCGTAGCTGTGCTGTTCACAGTGATCGGAACAAGCGCTTTCGCACAATTAGGTGCACAAAGTACGGTTACTGCTACGGCACGTATCCTGAAACAAATCACACTCACCAATGACTCCATTCAGTTCGGAACAATCGCTGCGGGTGGTGGTGCTACCCTGCTGTCGCCAACCGGTGTAGGTTCTACCAACGTAGGTTTTACCAACCGTGCCGGTCGTTTGGTGATCGATGCTACGCCTGATGAGCCAGTTCGTGTAGAATTCCCGGATACTATTGCTTTATACAGATTGTCAGACTCTACAACAATCAAATTTCGTTTGTTAATCACATGCGGTCGTGGCGAAGTTGCTTATGGTGCCGGAACTCAGGATACTACTGTGTTTATCAACGACCAGCCAATTACAAGCCCAGGATTAGCAGTAACTGAACCAGGCGGTAATGGCCGTAGCAATGCAGGTTTTGGTTTGATTACCACTGCGTCAGGCAGTGAAAAAGCTACTCTGTTTATTGGTGGTAATTTGTATGAATCAGGCCCTGGCACGACTAATATTAGTGCAAGTCAACCAACCGGAACGTATAGAGGTGCATTCACCTTCAACGTTTTGTACTCCGGACTATAAAGTAAATCGGAAACAGCTTATCAAAAGTCGGCGGCATAGGGCCGCCGACTTCTTTTTACCAAACCTCTGCATATGAAAAAATTTTTTCTGTTTCTCCTTTGCCTCTTGCCCTTAAGTGCAGTGGTAGCGCAAGTTTCTTTGGCACCTACTGCAGTTTATATTGATAAAAACGGCATTGGCACTTTGTATGTCACCAACAATTCGGAAACCGCTCAGGAAATCACCATCAATTTCCAATTTGGTTACTCCACCAACGACAAAAACGGGGTGTTGGTTATGGTATACGACGACAGCGCCAAAGCCAAAACCCATGGTCTCGATAAAATGGTGAAAGCATTTCCGCGCACCTTCAATTTACCGCCCAAACAACAACAATTGGTACGTTTACAGGTAAGAGCACCGAAAGATTTACCAGATGGCACTTATTTCACCCGCTTAAAAGTGGGAAGTTCCGGTCAGGTTACCGATGTAGGTTCAAGCAGTGGTGCGCCCGAAGCCATTTCAACCTTAGTAAATGTACGTTTTGAACAGGTGATAGTTGCTTTTTTCAAAAAAGGCAATGTTAGTACAGGCATCAATATCGATAAGGTAGATGCCAAAGTCGACAGCAACTTTATGAAACTGGCAGTGGATTACCGTACCCTTGGCAATTCGCCTTATTTGGGCAAAGTAAAATACAGTTTACGTGGTCCAGACGGCAACTTACTGTTGGATGCCTCACAGACCATTGCCATGTATTTTTCCGGTACCCGGGTATCGGCATTTCAATTGACTGAAAAACCCAAACCCGGTCGTTACGTACTTGAAATTAAATACGAAACACAACGAACTGACATTGCGGCCGAGGATTTAATCCAGGCACCGCCTTATGTCTACAAAACGAATATACAACTGCCTTAAATAAAGCTATTTAGCTAAGTTAAGCAGTACAAATAACAATTTTCAAAAAATCAAGACTGCCTACGCGGTTAGCCCTCCTCATACCATGTCGCATCGTTTGCTTCGTACGCCCTTTACCGGACTCCTGCTCGTGATAGCGGGTTTTTTGCCGGTACGTGCACAGGAAGTGGATGAAGTGACGCTCACCTTTGGTTTTCCGGCCATTGGTCAGGTGTATGTAAGTGCGGTTTTCCGGGGCAACCAGCCCATGTTGGCTGTGGGTGAAATATTAGGATTACTTTATATACCTTACAACCGAACCGCCAACAGTTTTGGTATGAAGGGCGCTTATCCCAACAAAACCGATTTGTGGGAGGTAGATCCGGTAAAACTCACCCTCTTGCGCAGAGGCGAGAAGGTGGCCTTAAGTGCCGATAAATTTTATTTGGGGGAAACCGACCTCTACTTAACACCTGATGTATTTCAGGACATTTTTGGTTTTGAGCTGATTGTAAATCCCTATGGTTTAATGCTCAGTTTAAAAAGTAGTGTTCCCTTACCTGTTGAAGAATTAAAAAAACGTCAGGAGTTACGTGCCATTTTGCGTTCTCAGGCTCCCGAAAATATATTGAAAACCTATCCCATGTTGTATCCACGTAAACGCGCCTTTTTTGCGCCCGGAATGCTGGATTACAATGTGGGCATCAACCAATCACCTGGTAACACCCAACTTAACTATACCATCAATATGGGTATAGAAGCTTTAGGAGGAGACGTGCAAGGCGGTATTCTAGGATTTCGCAGCTCCAACGATCCTGAAAATCGCAGCTTTGGAACCACTGGTTTCCGCTGGCGCTATGTATTCAGGGGTGGGCTCGACCCTTTGGGTAATCCGGTTATTAGCGAAGTGAGTGCCGGACAAATTAGTCTTGGCGGACCTTTCGGCGGTCGTATTCGAGGTGTAAGTTTCAGTAATACTCCTCTTGTACCTCGACGGGTATTGGACTTATTTGCCATAGAAGGCGTAACCACCCCTGATTCTGAGATTGAATTACTCATAGGCGGCCAGTTGGTCGACTTTACCCGGGCCGATGATGTAGGTTATTACCGCTTTTCTACCCCCATCACCTATGGTACGGTTCGCATTGGATTACGTATTTACACTCCCCAAGGCGAAGTATTATTCGAAGACCGACAGTTGCAGATTCCTTTCACCTTTGTTCCGCGTGGAGTAGTTAACTATAATGTACAAATGGGTTACCGTGAATTGGCACTTGGCCAGTTAGGTGAAAAACCAGTAGCTCATGCTGATGTGGCTTATGGTTTAACCAATAACATTACGGTTAGAACCGGCGCTACCCGTGGAGCCGACAGTACAGGCACAGCTATTCAGCCTTATGGCAGTGTGAATATGCGTTTGTTTGACCAATATCTCTTTAATGTAGAGGCACTGCCAGATCAATTCATCCGAGCCAGCGGTAGTGTATTTTACGCCAATAATATGAGCCTTAACGGACAGTACACCTCATTTATAGGCCTCGGTGCTTTAAACCGGCTCGGGCAGGTGTCAACTTCTACAGCCAACTTTTTTATACCCTTTACCATTTTTAAACGTACTTCCGGTTTTCGTCTTGGTGCAGAACATGTTCAGTTTAATGATGGTGTAGGCTTAAATTACCAGGCCGATTTGAATACCCGTATTGGTCAAATTGTATCGCGTTTGAACTACAGGGAAGAGTTGCTCGAACGGAGTGATATCATTTCTGAGCCAAAACGCCTCGTTACTGCCTCGTTTACCTATACCGTACCTCGCAATCCGGGTATTCCCGTTTTTGTACGTGGTATGTTTTTACGGACCCAAATCCGGCACGATATGAAAAAATTCGACGCAACCGCTTTGGGTAGTGTTCAATTTTCTCAAACCTTATTCAAAAGAGGTCGTTTGACTCTAGGCTATGACCGCGACTTTTTACAAAAAGGCAATCAATTCCAGATAGGCTTTTTGTACGATTTCAATGCGGTTCGTACAGCATCCCAGTCAACCATTCGCCAGGTCGGTCCACGGGTAGAAGCCACCTTCAATCAAACTTTCAGTGGCTCGTTTGGTGCCGATTTACGCAACGGCGTGGTTGTACCTACGAATCGTGACCAAGTAGGTCGTGCAGGTGCTTCGGTGCGTATGTTTATAGATGATAACGCCAACGGCAAATACGACAAAGGCGAAGAAATAGTACCGGCCAAGGCCATACGTTTGGACCAGTCGGCCAATATGCTCATTGGCAGCGATGGCATTTTACGGCTTACCCAATTACAAAGTTATTGGACCTTCCGCCTGACCGTAGACGTGAATGCCTTGCCTGATCCTAATCTGGCACCAACCGTTACTAAATTTTCGTTTGTGGCCGATCCCAACCGCTTCAAACAAATCGACATACCACTATATCGCACCGGCTCTATCGATGGAACTGTTTACCGCGAACGCAAATCCGGCCTGGTAGAACCACAACCCGGTTTACGCTTATACCTCCACCGTAGCGGTGATGAAGCCCCTATGGCGCCCATCCGCACCTTCTCCGACGGTGGCTTTTACGCTTTTGGTTTATTGCCAGGTAAATATTCACTCGTCGTAGATTCGGGTCAGATGGCCTATATGCGGGTGCAAATGGTACCCGACACCTTTTTCTTCGAAATACAAGCCCTGGCCGAAGGCGATTATATCGAAGGAATTGAGCTCCGTCTGGTGCCTGCTAAAGGCGACTCTGCCAAAAAAGAAGGCATGACCCTCGCCGAGCTCGAATATATGCTGGGTGAGCAGTTGAAAGCCGCAGTGGGTTCGTTTGTGAGTGCCCAGGAGCATTTTTACCAGGGCAAATACAAAGAATCGCTGCGCCGGGTAGATAGCTCACTGAACATTTTTGAGTCGGATTTTGGCTTAGCGCTCAAAGGCTCCATCGTATTCGTCTTGGGCAACAAAGACGACGGTCGCCGCTACTGGCAACTGGCCCGCGAGAAAAACCCCTTTATCGTCATACCCGATTCTACCAGCATACGTCCACGCAAAGACAGTTTGTTTACCCCCAACGAACAACTTGCCAAACTGCCGCTCCCGGTAGTGCTCGACAGTGCTGAACAGGTGAAAGCTGAATTCCTGGCCCGCCTAGAAAACCAACTCTCCGACAAACTCCAGCAATCAGTGAGTTTGTTTGTTGAAGCCCAGGAATACTTCTACCGCCGCCAGTTTGTCGAAGCCGCTTTGACTGTCGACAGCTCCTTAAATTTATTCGTTACCGATCACGGTCTTGCCTTGAAAGGTTCGATTGCCTATATCACCGGCAAAAAAGCCGAAGCACGTCGCCTTTGGGAAGAGGCCAGATACCGTAATCCGTTGATTACCCTACCTGATACAGAAATACTCGACCGCATGATCAAACCGATCACAGAAACATCACAACGTAATGCCAAAAAACAGCCAGTCACGAATTAATCATACTTCCCACTGGCGGTGGTTGCGTTGGCAAACCCTGCTCCTCAGCCTACTTTTACTGGCTGGCGGGCAGGTATATGCCCAAAACGATGATGCTTCTGCAAGCAATGCTACCGAGCAAAAGGCAACTGCGGCACCTACCGAGCGACCTTTTAATACTTACGAACGATTCAGCTACGAAACCGCGATCTCGAATCAGCTCCAAAACCTGATGAGTCGCTACCTCAACCCTTCGATTTTCCACATCAGTGTGCAGGTCGACGGGCGTATGGTAAGCAATATGGGCATCAGTGCCGGCGCTGGCAGTGGTCGCACCATGGAAGTTACCGGCCGGCAAGCCGACAAACTCGAAGAAGACAAGGTGTTGGAAATGTTGCCCGCCCTGCCTTTCTTCAGTTCCCGCCTACGTGCCCCTGTCAATGTGGAGGCCACCGAAAGCACAACTCCGGCCACAGGTGATGTCGGTGCGGGCATCAGTCAGCCATCCAGTGGTCCGTATATCGACCGCATCCGTGTATATTTTGTGGTTGATACCGCCATCGACGGTACCGCCACCACCTTCTACAAAGGCCTCATCAGCTCTGCCCTTCGTCTCGACCCCAAACGTGGCGACGACATTGTGGTGAGTCAGGCCGCCTTTCCGCCTCAGGCCGAAGCCATGGCCGGTGGTACTAATCAGAACATCACCGTACAAGCCCGTATGGAGCAGGCGCCTCCACTTCCCGGCGAAAGCAGCATGGTGAACGTGGTAAGCAAACTCGGCAAAGAATTCGCCTGGATATTAGGAGCCGGATTGGCCGGATTGGGCCTATTGGTCTTCATTGGCCTCATCTGGCGCAGCCGCAAAGCCGAACCCACACCGGTTCCGGCAGCAACACCTACCCGTGAAGGGCAAAACAATTTGGCCGACAGTGGTCAATACAATGGTCAGCCTCAGGGCCAGGGCCGCATGCAGTTCCAAACCGATGTGGTAGTGCATAATGATCCGCAGCGTGATCAACTTAAGGAGAGCGATCCGCTACTCAACTGGTTGATTAATGAGCGCGAAATACTTGCCTTTGCCTTTGAACGCTGGATACGCGATCAGGGCAGCAAAGGGGTGCAGAAGATGGTGATGTTACTGCAACCTTATGGCCAGAACTTCATCGATATGTTGTCGGAATTGCTTGAGCCAAGTACCATGGAGCAGGTCGATAAGGTTTGGTCGACCTGGAATCCCGATTTGATAGATTCGGGCACGCGTCAACGTGCACTCGACGAGCTGGCCCTCGCGGTTCGCAATCAGGAGCAGTTTGGCAACTTCCCTTTTATCATTTACCTCAAAGACAAAGAGATAATTGATTTACTGCAAGATGAACCGCCGCTGAAATGCCTGATGGTATTGGATGGATTGGCATCGAACCGCAAATCGGGTTTGTTGAATATGTTTGGTGTCGAAAAAACCGCGCAGATACTGTCGAGTTATGCCGAATTGCCGAAGATGCGCTTTGAGCAATACGCTAATTTATCGACCGAGCTTTTTGCCAAACTCAAGAAAATACGTGAGTCGGGCGAAAACAACGACAAAGCCTACGATGCCGTACTCGTGACCATTGAACAGCAGCCTATGGCGCAGCAGGCTGAGATGATGGAGAACATACGCGCAACCAACCCCGACATGTACGACTACCTGCACAAACGCATCATGTTGTGGTCGGATGTAGCCGATCTCCCCGACGACATCCTACGCGATGCCGTCAATGGTTTCGACAGCGAAGCAATGGCTGCCCTCATTGGCGATGATACCGCTTTGCAGGCACGCGTATTGCCTTTGCGTCCGGCGCGGGAGCAGGTACTCATCCGCAACCTAGTTACCCAGGGCACCCCCAATCCCGACAAAACCGAGGAAGAGCGTAAACGTTTCCTACAGGCTGCCCGTCGCTTAGTGCAAGCCACTTCCGAACTCGAAAAAAGCGCTTAAGTCATGCGTTACACCCGCTGGATAATCGTATTGGTCGCCCTCATCTGGTTGGCTGTCGCCTGTCGGTCGCGTTCCAGTATGCGTATCCGCACGCTTAACAAAGACAAGGACCGGATGGAGAACCTGAAGGAAGCTGCTAAAGATACCGTGCCCAAAGTGGCGCCTGTAGATACCGTAAGCAAAGAAGTGCAGGAGTTGAAGGCTGAGCATTTCAACTTTCTCACCAACCTGATTATCAACAATATGGTGCGTGCGCAGCAAGCTGCCTATGATGGTCGTTTTTCTGAAGCAGAAAAGTTACTTTTACAAGCACTGAAGTGGCACACTACCCCCGGCGCCCTCATGTTGCTGGGCAGTGTGTACGAAGTGCAGGGTAAGGCCCGTGCAGCCGATTCGTGCTGGCAGGAAGCCCGCCGGCTCGATCCGAATGCCGACAGCCGCATCACTGAGTTCCCACGACAGGAAGAAACTAAACCTAACCCACCGGCAAAACCCGATGGCCAGTAATCAGCAAGGATGAAAAGGACGATCTGGAATTATATGTATATGGCTTTGGCCATGCTCCTGTTCTTAATCGGCGCAGCCGACGCCTTTGGCACTTACCGCATTGAATTCCTTCAAGGATTGGTCAATTTACCTAGTTTGTTTGTCATACTCGGTGGCTCTTTTTTCCAGGCCTACGCCGGTTTTCCGGCGCCGCATGTTACCGAGGCCATCAAACAGCTGGTGCCTACACTTACGTTGAAAAGCGACAACAAACGCGAAGAAGCGCAGATTGGCTATACCATGAACCTTGCGCGTGGTTTGCGTACCGATCGCCACGAAACCATTAACAAATTGATGGACGGCAGCTCCAAGGGCTTCCGATTGTACCTGGCCGAATTGTTATCGACCAATTACGGTGCGGAGGAGATACGGGTATTGGGTTACCATAAAATCCATACCATGCGTCAGGCCGAGATGGGGCCGTTGAAAGCGGTGAATGTATTATCAAGCTCCTCGCCGGCCTATGGCATGTTGGGTACCCTCATGGGACTCATCGTAATGTTGGGCAATTTTGAAAATGCTCAGGGTTTGGCCAGTGGATTGGCCCTTGCCCTCATGACCACCTTTTACGGCCTGTTGCTGACCCAATTTGTGTGGCAGCCGGTGAGCAAAAAAATTGCCCAGAATATTTTCAGCAACCAGCTCAAACGCGAGATGGAACTCGAGGCCATACTGCTCACCATGGAGAATAAGCCTGAGTTGTACATCATCGACCAGCTTTCGTCGATGTTGCAGGCACGTGAGGGCGCATCTAATCTCGGCGCATGACCAGGCCGCATATGCCCCGGCATACCGAGCCCGATGAATTGGATGATCTGGGGCAAGAGAACAGCAACGACTGGCAGACGACCTATATGGATACTGTTACCATTTTGCTGGCCTTTTTCGTCATCCTCGCCAGCCTCGCCAATGTCGATATTATTACTGTGGTAGGTACCCGTAATCCCGAAACTCACCAGGAACGCGACCCGGCCAAAGAGAAACGTCTCTTTTTCCCCATCGAAGCCCTCAACCGCCAGCTCAAAACTGCCCTGGCTCCCGAAATTGGGGATGGTCTGCTTACACTCGACAAAAAATATTACGAAATACGGCTGCTTTTTGCCGGTGATGGCTTTTTCCGATCAGGCGAAGCCACCCTGTTGCCCCAGGGGCGGTCGATGGTGCAACGCACCATTGAGCAGATTGCGAAGCTCAGTCCCCAGGACTTTAAGGTAGATATAGAGGGGCATACCGACAGTGCGCCCATCAAAACTGCCCGTTTCAACGACAACTGGGAGCTTTCCACCGCGCGCGCCGCCAATGTGCTCAGCTATTTCCTGGAGGGGGGCATTTCTTCCAAAAAGCTCAAAGCCTCCGGCTACGCCGACACCTTCCCCGTCGCCGCCGACCGCGACAGCACCGGCCGCTACCTCCCCGACATCCAGGACAAAAACCGCCGCATCGTTGTCCGCCTCTATTTCGACGAGTAGGTCGGCTTCGCCTCCCGTTTAGCGTCGCTGCGCTTCTGGGTTTAGATGCGCAAAGGCGCGAGATTATATCTTCGCAGCCATTCCAGCCCCCGAAAGAACACCATCGACCAGCCAAGCCCCCACCATACCCAGCCCTGAAAGGGCGCCATATTTCATCGATGGGCGCAGCCCATCGAACACCCCAGCCACGCCGAGCCCAGCCCTGAAAGGGCGCCATCCAATACCGATGGGCGCAGCCCATCGATCGCCATACAAGACACCCCCATTAGCAGCAGCCATCATCGAAGGGCGCAGCCCGTCGACCAGAGAAGCGGCTAAACCTTGCGCTTTAGCGCGGCTAAACCCAGGCCGAAAGCCGTCAAAACCCAGGCGAAACCACTGAAACTGAAAAATTGCTACATTAGGACAAGATCTCCCCCATGCAACGCAACCTCCGCTACAGCATTAGCTTTTTTCCCGCCCTGCTCGTGATAAGCGGGAATTTACTCGGCAACTACTACACGCTCCTCAACCCAATATTCGTGCTTGGTTTCCTCGCGTTTATCGAATGGTTCCTGCCTAACAACGAGAATAATAACGATACCGGCAGCGAAACCCTGCCCAACATCTGGCTTGGCCTGACAGTAATTGTCCAACTAAGTACTTTGGGAAGCCTGTTTTACGGCATTCAGCAAGAAATACTTCACGGTTACTGGCTCAGCTGGGCCATCATAGGCACCGGCCTGAACTCAGGTGCCCTGGCCATTGTAAGTGCCCATGAAATGATACATCGCAACGACAAACGCTGGGTGTGGTTGGGCAATTTGCAGCTGTTCACCGTGCTAAATGCCTATTTCTATATCGACCACCTGCGTGTTCACCACCGCTATCTTGGTACGAATAGCGACCACGCTACAGCCCGTTACGGCGAGCATTTTTACCACTTTTTGGTTCGAAGTATACTCGGTCAATTTAAAGCTGCTCTCCGCATTTCGGCCAACGAAGCTAGCAAAAAGAGAAAAGCTGCATATGGCTGGCACAACTTTGTGGTTAGATCCACGCTTGGCCATTTGTTACTGCTCGGTTTACTCTATCAACTCAACCCGCTGCTGGGGCTGGCTTGGTTGGCACAAGCGCTGTTGGCCAATGTATTGCTGGAATACACCAACTACATCGAACATTATGGGTTGAGTCGGGCCGAAAATGAGCGTGTACACCCCGGCCTCAGCTGGCAGAGTGACCGTTTTTTCAGCCGATTTTTATTGTACGATCTGAGCCGGCATGCTGACCATCATATGTATGGTGGTCGGCCATATCATCTGCTCAAACACCAGGAGAACAGTCCTGAATTGCCCGGAGGCTATGCCAGCATGATTTTTCCGGCACTTTTACCACCGCTTTGGTTTGCTATTGTTCATCCTCGTCTAAAAAAATGGGCGCAAAAATCCACCCATGCCATCGATCTAACAGGAGGGTCAGAATAGCTTTAGCTAAAGCTCCGATTATATCTTATTTTCGTTGCGTTAATTATGAAAAATATCATTTGGGCTGGGCTCAATTGGCTCAGAATTGGAGGCCCCATTCAACTGGCTATTGCCGGGTATATGTTGCAAACCGGTTGGCTCCGCAGTTATTACAGCAAACGATCGGTTAATAAGCAAGGCAACCCTATACCATGGATTACCTATCCAGCTTTAAAATTCGTAGCCGAAAAAATTCATCCCGAACACCGGGTATTTGAATATGGCTCGGGCGGATCAACACGCTGGTATGCCGATCGCGTCAAAACAATAATTAGCGTAGAGCATGAAGCTGCCTGGTTCAAAATAGTTCAGGATATGGGTTTACCAGCCCATGTGCAACTCTTGCAGCGCGGACTAGACCAAGGATATGCAGAAGCCATTTTGGAACAAAAGGGTGAATTCGACCTCATCATCATCGATGGTAGGCAGCGTAATGCCTGTCTGCGTGCCGCCTTGCAAAAAGTTAGTCCGCAAGGCATTATCCTGTTCGATAACAGCGAAGTTCCCGGCTATGCCGAATCACATTTTTTAATGGAGAAAGAAGGTTACAAACACCTCCATTTCTGGGGTATGGTGGCCATTACACCCGGTGAAAGCTGCACAACAATCTTCTACCGTCCGAACAATTGTTTTGACATTTAGCCTGTAACTGACTTCCTTGTATTCTTTTTAAAGTGCCTTGCCGGGTTGGGTTGCTTCACTTGAAACAGTAGCGCTACTTTCCCCGTTTTCGAACTTCCTCGGGTACAAGTTTCAGCTTTCATGGTCGGCCCAGCTTTGACCGGGTGGAATAGCTTTCAGCCCTTGCCCGGTCCGAAGAAAAGGCATCTACTGCCTGGTTCTTTTTCAGCCATCACCTGGCCATTCGTCAAAAGACCAACAAATGCCCAGCTTCTTTAGGCTACTTTTAATTTACATTGGGCCAAAATTGTAATATATTGGGACATAAACTCAAATTATGACTGCTGTTTACCGCATCTCTACCTTGTTTTTTGTACTCCTATTAAATACTTCACTACTTGCTCAAACCAATAGTGTAGAGCTCAAAAGTGGTACAGGCACGCTAATAAGTGCACATAATTCCATAGCTACAGCATTCGCTGCTGTTCCAGTACCAATGACCCAGGCCTACATCATTGAACTTACCAATAATTACACCGGCAGCAACGAGGTGTATCCCATCAATTTCACCGCCAATCCCGGCGCGAGCAGCATGAATACCCTCACGCTGCGACCTGCCTCCAATACTACCAATGTAATTGTAGGTACATCAAATTCCGGGGCTACCACGTTTCAACTCAGCGATGCTGATTATGTAATCATTGATGGCCGACCTGGTGGAGAAGGCGTCATTAAAGCACTCACCTTTCAAAATATGGCCGGCACCTCTTCATCTACGGTTATTACACTGACCAATGGTGCCTCTCACAACCTCATCCGTTATTGTAATATTGTCGGCACTTTCACGGGGTCCAATTCCACCAGAGGAATTTTCCTAGGTACATCCACAGGCAATAGTTCCGGGAACTCTTTTAACCGCATTGAACATTGTTATATCACTGGCAGCCGCAACACAATCAACTCAAGTGGCACTACGGGTAGTTCAAATACACATAATGTTGTATTTGGCTGTGCTCTCGAAAATCCAGGATTTGCAGGTATTTGGCTCCAGGCAGGAACCGGCTATACAACCATAGATTCGAATCAAATTTATTCGCTAGTCCCCAGCATAAATACCAGTGTAGGTTTGTTTGGGCTGGTTTCTGATGGCCAGGTAGATACATTCATAATCACACGCAACCATTTTTATTCACTCAATGTAGGAAGTGGCACCATCACCGTAAAGGCAATTAACCTGCGTTCATTTAATGCCAATGGCACTACTTATTCTCTGATTGCCAATAACATCATCGCGCTCGACAGCGACAACCCTGCCAGCTCGCTGGTTACCGGCATTGATTTTGGTTCAGTTGGTTCTAATCCTTCTACCATTGATGTTTTTTACAACAGTGTGCGAATAAGTGGCCTGGCAACTGCAGGTAGTTCCGGCAGTGTATATTCAGCTGCACTTCACAAAGCAGCAACCGGAGCACTTGCGCTCAATGTTAAAAATAATCTATTAGTAAATACACGAAGCGGAGGAGTGGCAGGAGCCCAACATCTGGCACTTTCGCTACTCAACACAACGGGAACATTTAGCACCGATTTTAATAGTTACAACGCCACTTCCGGTGATCTGGCCAGGTTAGGAGGTACTGTGTATCCAAATTTTATCAGCTACCAGGCTGCAGCAGGTGCCGGCAATGACCTCAATTCAAATGATTTTTCACCTAGTTTCGTATCAACCACCAATCTCAGACTCCAAGCTGGTATGATAGCCTTGCCCAGTCTGCAAGGCACGACTTTGGCAGCTGTAAACAGAGATATCGACAATAGTGTACGTGTCTTTCCCTACCGCGGTGCCCACGAATTGGCAGCCGTATTTTGCTCCGGTCAGCCTGTTGCCGGCAACATCACGACTACAGCGCCGAGCATTTGTTTGGGCGACTCAACCTTGCTCCGGCTCAATGGCCAAAGCATTGGCGCCGGATTACGCTACCAGTGGTTATCACGACCAACTGGAGGCAATTTTAGCCCAATCACTGGCGCAACCAACACCAGCTATCAAGCTAATTTACTGACTGTAAACACTGATTTTCGCTGTATAGTTAGCTGCGATAGCAGTGGGCTGTCCGACACCACTGCCATCGCCAGCATTACCGTTAATCAGCAACCAATAGTGACCGGCATTAGCTATACTGCTGTAGAACGCACCCATACTTTTACAGCCGTAGGGGCCAGCCAGGTAAACAACTACCTCTGGAGTTTCGGAGATGGCAATTCATCAACCGACCCCAGTCCGGTGCACACCTACCCTGGAAATGGGAACTTCACGGTGCGCCTGATTTACAGTAATGCCTGTGATGAAGATACCGTACAAACCAATGTGAGTATAACAGTTGGTGTGCCGGTTCTGCAAGGCAACGACCGGATGATGCAAATCTTCCCCAATCCAGCCACCGATTTTGTATCTATCAAGCTGAAAAATGCTGCCAGAGAAGTAAAACAACTTCAACTGTTTGACCTTACCGGAAGACTTCTAATTACCAAAACGCTCGACTTTAGCGAAGATGAAATCATCCAATTACCCATTCATACCCTCCCGGCCGGGCATTACCAACTACGTATGGGCGATGAAAAACAGCTAGAGTTCCACAGCCTTACAAAGCTAAACTAAGCTCCCAGCCCCGAAAAGGCCAAATCCATAATCGATGGGCACAACCTATTGCGGCATCTCTAACACATCCAACAACTCCACCTCAAACACCAACGGTGCATATGGCGGAATCACATTAGAAGCTCCCCGCGGACCGTATGCCAGATAACTTGGTATCACCAGTCTCACCTTGTCGCCTACCTTCATGGTCGACACTCCTTCATCCCAGCCGGGTATTACCTGACCTTTGCCCACTTGAAACTGAAAAGGCTCACCACGATCAACGCTTGAATCGAATTTGGTACCATCCAATAAATAACCGGTATAATGCACCTTGGCCTTTTTCCCTGGCGTAGCCGCTTTGGCATTGGCCTTACCACTACTCAATGGCAATATATACAAACCGGAGGGTCGCGGTGCGATATTGATTTTTTCCCGTATGAACCAATCAGCCAATTCGCGGTCTTCGTTTTTTACAGCCAGCACTCCAACCTGAAAAATAAGTTCATCGCCAGCCTTTAAAAAAGCAGGGGTGGGTTGGTTAAAAATCCGCTGATAAACCGAGTCGGCCGACAGATAAAAAGTAGCACTATCACCCGAGCCCAGCATGGCCAAACCTTCTTCGAGACTGCCTTTGTAGGCAGGATTAGTCAGTTGAATATAGACCGGTTTCTGAAAGGCTTTGGAGTCGAAGATGATGGTGTCTTTGGTGCCATAACTTAGATTAATAACCAATATATCTCCAATTTCAGCTTTTACGGGCGCCACATTCTCATGAAAAACATAAGCCAGACCTGTAGTAGTATAACTGCGTTTTTCGTCGGTAGTCTTACAGCTTAGGAGTAAGGCCAAAACGGCGATGAGGACATATTGGAATTTCATTCTTGCAAAATTTGATTTTTAAAGGTAAGCAGTGCTTCGAGAAAACGTGCTTCAGTCGCTTCGAGCGAAAGTGCTGATTGTCCGCCGGCGGCATTGCGGTGACCTCCACCCTCGAACCAGCTTTTGGCAAATTCGTTGGCTGGTACCTGCCCTTTCGACCGGAACGACATTTTTACCAATTTGGTGCGGTCAATAATTAATGCAGCAAATTTCATCCCCTTCAAATTGAGGGCATAGTTCACCAAACCTTCGGTTTCACCGGTTTGGATGTTATAGTCGATCAATTCCTGGGCACTTACTACAATATATGCTGTTTTGAATTCAGGCAATACCCGCAACTTTTGGGTAAAACAATGCCCCAGAAAACGCAGCGTATTTTCAGTCATCTGGTCAAAAACGGCCTGATGAATCAGTCCATTATCTGCTCCCTGTTCAATCAAATCGGCCACCACACGGTGTACTTTGGGGGTGGTTGATGGGAACCGAAAAGAGCCGGTGTCGGTCATGATGCCGGTGTATAACGCACTGGCTACGGCCGCATCAATGGTATCTCCCCAACCCATAAAATGGAGGAAATCGTAGACCAGCTCACAGGTGCTCGAAGCACCGGTATGGTGATACGTATAATCCTCGAAGCCGGGCGGGTCGAGGTGGTGGTCGATGAGCAACGTTTTGGCACTGCTCTGGCTGACCAGCTCCCCCATCTCGTTGATGCGTTTGAGGTCGTTAAAGTCGAGGCAGATAATGAGCTCGGCTGCCGCAATAAAAGATGCTGCCTCATCCGGCGCACTTTCAAACTCAATAACGTTTTCGTTGCCCGACATCCACTGCAGATTTTCACCATAATCGTTGGGCGTGATGACCTGAAGTTGGTGACCGTGCTTTTTTAAGGCGTTGTACATACCCAACGACGAGCCAATAGCATCGCCATCAGGTTTGTGGTGGGTGGTAATAACAATACGTCGCGGCTGAGCGAGCAGTTGCTTTAATTCGGATAAGCCCTTTTGTTGCATAGGGTGCAAAGATAAGGGTAGAGGGGGGTTGATGCATGTGTTGCTGATTGGAAGTCGGAGGTCATTTGTCCATGGTCAAATTGACGGCTGCAAGTAGCATGGAGAATTGTTACTTCTGCAAATGATACGCTGGTCGACTGCTGCGCTGTCCACTTATTGCTACGCAATGACGACACGCTGCGCTGACCACGGTCGGACGTTTTGCCCTACAGACGTCGATAGTCCATGGCCGTCCACTGTAACTATCCACCCATTGTTGAGATGAGCACGGTATTTATGCCTGTACTAAGCTGGTTGCGGTTGGCTAATCGCGTGAAAACATCTGCTGATAGGGCTGCGGATTTGTGTCCGTAGAATTTCTCTTTTCTTTCAATGTTTGTTATCTTGTTTTAACTTATACACTTGACATGCTAATAAAGCAGCAAATCGGTCGAATTATTGCCGTTCATTGTATTTTTCTCTTGCTAATTAGCTGTGAAAAAGACGCACCAGCGCCCCCCATCGAAAATAGCTCCTGCGATTTGAAGGCGTTTACCTCCACTGTTTTGGGGATGGAAACTTTAGACAGTGTATATTATACCGATGGCAAAGTCGTGCGGATAACCCAACACAGCGCCAATGCCCCCACCAAAACCATCAATTACAGCTATTACGGACAGGACTCCGTGCATATAAGCGAAAACGGCAGCCTCAGCACAGTTTATTATTTTGATGCCCTCAGCCGACTGACAGAAATACGCTATATAACCAACGGCCAAACCCTGCAATTCCAATACACCAATGCTGGTACGGCAGGCGATAGCATACGCTTAAGTATGACCGGAGAACCATCAGCCTTCGCTACACTTTTCCGCAATACACAAGGCAATATTACCTATGCCCGATCGGTCATAGAGGGAGACTTGCATGAGTCTCATTACACTTACGATACAAAAGCCAATGTTTTTAAACCCTTACTGCATTTCGGAAATTTGCTTTATGCCCTCTCTCGCAACAATCAGCTGCGTTATACAACTTATAAAAATGGAGTATTGGTCGAAACGGTGGATTTTAATCTCAGCTACACAGCATCCAACCAGTTAAGCAGCATGGCGTTTATGGAGGGCGCCTTCCGCTTCGACTTCAAGTATGAATGTCGTTAAAAGAGCATCCATGAGAGCCATTTACTGCTGCTTGCCACTCCTACTGTTGCTGCTGGCTTGCAAGAAAGTCAATCCACCCCTCCCACCGGTGAGCAACCCAGTGACACAACAAACGCCTGCTTGCCGCATACAATCCCTGCAATTCCATTCCGGTACAGAAACCTCCTTTGAACAGCTATTTTACGATAGTACGGGCATAAGCCGAGCTAATGTATTTTCACTAAGCGAAATGGGCTTACACTTTTATTACGATACGCCCCTCAAATACAAATGCTACTATTTGCAGTATCCGGCAGGCGCAGATACTACCGGCAAAAGGCATGTGGTGGTGGAAAAATTAACGAATGGACGTTTATTGCGCGTCTCATACCCGCAACAATCCTACACCCAACATTTCATCCATCACCCCAACGATTCCGTCTACAGTAGTATAAACGGCCAAGCCGATGCAGTTTCCTATTTCGATACACGGGGCAATGAAACGTATTGGAAAAAAGTCAGCAATAGCAGCGGACAAGGGAGCGTTGTGGAACATTTTATGACTTACGATGCTTCGGCCAATCCTTTTGGTCAGCTGGGTTACGACTATTGGCTCTACCTCGGTCAGAGCAGGAATAATTTACAGAAAATGGTCATCAAAGTCAATGGCAATACCGTCAAAGAGCAACATTTCGAACTAAAATACGACACGCAAGGTCGTTTGGCCAGCATGACCGACACGCTCAACAAGAACTTCAGTGTACGAATAATGAGCTATTACCCCTGCCCTTGAAGCCAAATTGATTAAAAACCCGGGAACAACCTGATTTTTTGCTTAAAAGAGCTCAAGCTACCGAATGGCATTAAAAAAGGATAAATTCAACAAACTTTCATACATTAATGACTGCATGTGAGTTGTTTTTAGCTAATTTATATTTTGTTGTTTTATCAATACCAACTAATGACTCGCTATATTTTATTATTCGGATGAATGTGAGCCAAATTCCGGTGTATATAAAATGCTGGTGGAAATATTCACTATCAGCGCGGCCTAATCGGACAAAACGAGGTCACGGTGAATCATTTTGACTCAGCACCCAATCCGTTTAAAGGGATGCTGCATAATTCACATGAATTTCTCGGTCTTTCCACAAATGTGCTGCTAAACGAATTGATTTCCGAAAGCGGCCAGTTCTTCTGGCAAAGACAGTGGAATAGCCAAAAAAATGAAGCTGGCTACATTACCCAATGGGATGATGGCAAACTCGAATAAAAATGACCTAAAGAGACTGCCATTAATTCATTTTGACCGATATTAGAAATTGTATCAAAGGTTTAACCAGCTGATAACCCCGGAATTTATATGCAGCATATCAGACCAACAACTAGCTACTTTTGGCACTTGCTCCTCCTCCTGACTATAGCATGCAAAAAGGAGAATGAAAACCCAATAGCTGTTGAGCCGACAGTTGACAATCGGGTGAAGTATATTGAGTGGCGTTATCACATCAACAATTCAACCGACACTGTTTATTACCAATCCAGTAAAGTGTCACAGGTAAATATTTCGAATCGAAGTTTCGGGAATATTAACAGTAACCAACGTTTGGTGTTTTACTATACCTCTCCCTTAGACTACAAATACTATTTCGCGACCCCCGCCGGTGATACCAGTGGCCGTAGCTTTTATCACATCATCAGACGGGAAGACGGACGAATTATTCAAACAGCCTATCCGCTTCGCGTATACAATCACCTACCTTCTGGACTGGTTTATCTCGGAAACAATAATTTTGATTATGCCCGGTTCGATTCAGCGGGTAATGAGGTATATCGCCACTTTCTAGGCCTGGTTGATGGCAACTTGCAACTAGTGGAACAGTATAAAACCTATGACCAAAAGCCAAATGCCTTTAAAAATTTGTGTTATGAAAAATGGACCGGCTACGCACAAAACAACAACAATATAAAGGGCGTAATCACCAAAGTAAGTGGCCGGCTAGTCGAAGAACGTGAGTACACGCTACAATACGATACGCATGGTCGCCTAATAAGCATAGAAGACACCACCAATCACGATTTCGCCATCCAGCTGAAATACGACTATTGAACAGTGAAAATTACAGCAGAGACTGGCTAGACTTTGAATTTGAAATTTTCCAATTTTGAACCCCTGTGGTCAGCGCAGCGGTGACAGCGCCATGGACTATCGACCATGGACGACCAAAGCGCAAACTGACGACCGCAAGGCAACCCACCCAATTTTGAATTTGAAATTTTCCCATTTTGAATCCCTGTGGTCAGCGCAGCGGTCGACTGTCTAGTCCTGATATAGGTTGACAGTTTGGGTTAATGAATTTATGTAAAAATCG
>DAIQOK010000005.1:0-77599 GCA_036787895.1 Bacteroidota bacterium
CCGGCGATGCTTGTCGTACCCGACTCACTGAAGAACAAATGATTGCCTGTCGCAGTGTTCTGGAGAACATACCACAGCGGGGTTATTTGCTGGTTTTCCCTATGCCTAATCAGCAGCCCGTAACCCAGGCGCCTACGCTAACTCTACCGGAGGAAGGCAGTACCGGCTGGCACCCAGATTTTACCACATTTAAATGGAACGCCGTTCCCGGCGCCACCATGTATCGTTTGCGGGCGCTATCGAATAGTGTTGTAGTTGATGTAGATACACTTCTTTACGACACCGTTTACTTTCACGGCCACAATAAGTTAAAAGCCAATCGCAATTACAGTTGGGAGGTTACGGCCTACAATGAAACCGATTTGTGTGGCAATCCAACCAGCGCCAGAGGCAACTTTACAACAGTGAATTTTACCGTTACATCAGTGGCTGAAGATCATTTTGAAGACCTCAAAGTTTATCCCAACCTCCTCGATCGTGGTCAGGCAATACGCATTGAAGCCGGTGCACTCAGCGGAAAGACCATACGCATTGAGCTCCGCTCTGCCGAAGGCAAACTAATACGCGAGCAGCAGCACCAGGCATTGGACAAAAGTTTCGAATTTGAAACCGGACTTCAGGCAGCAGGCATCTATTTTATGACCATCGAACACCAGGGTTATAAAGTGGTTCGCAAGCTGGTGCAGCGCTAGTCTTTACATCTTTTAGTCGAAAAGCGCCTCCTAATACTGTAGGAGGCGCTTTTATATTTTTGGAAAGTCAAATAGAGAAGACTGTTGCCTTTCCAACAAGGGAGAAGAAAGTACGTTAGAAAATTCGCATTTCTCTACTGGCCGAAGTGCCGCCGGAGTATCGCATCTTTGTGCTTAAGTGAAAATCCTCGACTGGTATATCATCCGGAAGTTTCTCGGAACTTTTATCTACGCCATTGCCATCTTCATTGCAATTGCAGTGGTATTTGATCTGACCGAAAAAATTGATGGCATGTTGCAGCGTAATGCACCCATGCAGGAGATTGTATTCGATTATTACCTCAACTTCATCCCCTATTTCGCCAATCTGTTTTCGCCCCTTTTCGTCTTCATTGCTGTCATATTTTTCACCTCCAAAATGGCTGCAAAAAGTGAAATTGTAGCCATTCTAAGCAGTGGAACTACCTTTTTTCGTTTACTGCGGCCCTACCTCATAGCTGCAGCCCTCATTGCGGTAGGCAATTGGTACCTTAGCGGATATGTGCTTCCACCGGCGAATAAGAAGCGTATCGACTTCGAAAACAAATACATACGCGACAAATTTTACTTCAGCAAAAGGAATATTCATTTCCAGATCTTACCCGGCAAACAAGCCTATCTCGAAACCTACAGCTCCCCCGACAGCAGCGGTTTCCGTTTTACGCTTGAACATTTTGAGGAAGGTAAACTGCTGTCGAAATTGATGTGCGACCGTATACAATGGAACAGCGCTACCCAACAATGGCGACTCGAAGGCTGCAGTAGGCGTACCAATGCGTCGGATTTGGAAGAGAGCCTGGAATTTTTTACTGTCTTGGATACCGCCTTGGGTTTTAGTCCGAACGACTTTGCCCGCCCCTTGCTGGAGGATGCCGCCCTCTTGAATAACCGGGAGCTGGACGACCTCATTGAGCGTGAGAAATTGAAAGGAAATGCGCGGATTGAACCCTACCTTATTGAAAAATATAATCGGGTGAGTATTCCTTTTTCCGCCTTTATACTTACACTAATTGGCGCATCCTTATCTTCCCGAAAAGTCAGGGGAGGCATTGGTATACAGTTGGGCATAGGCGTAGGCTTGTGTTTCGTCTACATTATGATGATGCGTTTTGCACTTACCTTTGCTACCAAAGGAAGCCTGCCACCCATCATAGCCTCCTGGACGCCCAATATTTTGTTCGGAACTTTAAGTATTTACTTCTACCGTGTCGCACCCAAATAACCGGAAAACCCTCGCCGAACTCCATTTTGTCGTCTTCATCTGGGGTTTTACCGCTATCATTGGCAAACTGCTATCGCTCGAAGCTTTGCCCCTTGTGTGGTACCGCATGGTATTGGCCGTATTGGCTGTGTATGTTTTTGTGAAGGCGAAAAAACTCTCTTTACGTATCAACCGGGCCGAAAAAATACGCATGAGCCTCACCGGACTTATCATTGCAGCGCATTGGGTAACTTTTTATCATGCCATTAAAATTTCCAATGTCTCAGTAACCCTGGCTTGTATTTCTACCGGTGCTTTTTTTGCTTCTATTTTCGAACCACTTTTTTATCGGCGGCGGATCATTTGGTACGAAATGGTATTGGGATTGGCGTCGGTAGCCGGACTTTACCTCATTTTTGCATTCGAAAGTGCCTATGTTGCAGGTATGGTCACGGCCATTGTATCGGCTGCTTTATCTGCCCTTTTTGCTGTCATCAATGGTCAGTTTGCTCAAAAACATGATGCTTCAGTAGTTACAGTGTATGAGATGTTGGGGGGTATAGTTGGATTGAGCATTTTTATGCTTTTTGCCGGTACTTTCGAGGCCAGCCAAATGCAGTTTCAGGGTTTCGATCTATGGTACATCCTGCTATTGGCCATTGTTTGTACCGCCTATCCATTTATTGCCAGCATACGCTTGATGAAGCATGTTACACCCTATACTTTCGTGCTTTCCATCAATATGGAGCCTGTTTATGGCATAATCCTGGCTTTTTTCATCTTCGGCGACAGCGAAAAAATGACCACGCCTTTTTATATCGGCACACTCATTATACTATCGACCTTGTTCGTGAATGCCTTCTTCAAAAATCACGAAAGACGAAAGGCGCTAAACGGGGCGAAAGCGGATTAAAGCAATTTGGCTCTTTTCAGCAGATAAGGCATTAATACCTGTTTGAACCCCTTGCGGGTGTCTGCCTCAACCAAATCGATCCCAAATTGACCGCATTTGAGCTGTAATTCTCTGCGAAAAGCAGCTGAAGATGACTGAAATGCCTGTTGTAATTGCACCGGATTTAGCTTTAGCTCTGCTCCTGTTTCCAAATCAACGAAAATATGTGGTCGGTTTTCATAGTCGAAATCAAGCTCATGCTTTTCGTCCACCACATGAAAAAGAATGACCTCATGTTTATTGTAGCGTAAATGCTGGAGCGCTTCGTAGAGTTTCTCATTGTCTGCTCCGGCATCAAACATATCTGAAAAAATAACCACCAACGACCGGCGATGCACAGCTTCGGCTATGGTATGTAAGGCAGCCACCGCACGCGTACGGTTTTGCTTACGCTGACGTTGAAGCAGGGCTTCAAGTTCAAACATGAGCAATTTCTGGTGAGCCCCGGATCCTCTTGGTTTGATGAGCGTATCCAAATTATCGTCGAAAATCGCCAAACCAACTGCATCCCGTTGCCGGTACAGTAAATTCATGATGGCCGCCGAAGCCAGCACACTAAACTGGAGTTTAGAAGGACCGTCGAGCGGGAAATACATGGAGGCAGAGGCATCAATTACAAGCTGACAGCGGAGATTGGTTTCTTCTTCGTAGCGTTTTACAAATACTTTTTCACTGCGGGCGTAGAGTTTCCAGTCGATGTTTTTGGTGCTTTCGCCGGTGTTGTAGAGGCGGTGTTCCGAAAATTCGACCGAAAAACCGTGGTACGGGCTTTTATGCAGACCCGTGATAAATCCCTCCACGACCTGCTTGGCCAGAAATTCCAGTTTGCCGGGTATGGCGAGTTGTTCAGGTGAAAGTAAATCTGTTGGCACGCTTAAAGATAGTGTGGGTGTGGGAGAACGGGAAAAGGTGGTGGATATTTTATTTGGTGTTTGTGCGGCCATCGGTTAAACGGGGCTTTGGGGGATTATGGTTAAACGGTGGTTCATAATAATCGGTGCCCGAGGCTCCCGTAGCCAGCGGTGCTGAGACAGTGGCCCGAACAGCCAGTTTTGCCAACAGCTACTTACTTTTGCCTGCCGTGAGATTATCGAAAGGTGCGACCTTCAGTTAAAGGGGGTTTTGGATAAAAGGGGGTTTTTACACCAAAGCAACCGTCAGGACCTGTAGTGAGTCCTGCCGAACTACGAGTCGAATTGAGTAATTGCTGAAAACTAGGAAAACACAGGAGCGAACGAGGGCAGGTTGCGAGCAAAAATAAAGCGTGCAGGCCCAGAGAAGGCGTTATTTTGGATTCGGAAAATATTCTTTTTGAATCTATTGTCGAGAGCCCTTCACATCCCAACTAAATCGCTGACGTTTGATGTGTTGCCTGCGTTCAAAATCAGGGCAGGCATAAAACCGCGGATAACTCAGTCTACTTTTCCAATTGCCATACTTTTGAAACCACTTCAGTCGGTATCCGCCCTTATCCACCTCCAAACAATAATTAACTTCACGATTGACAATGCTGAGCTTCATGTAAATTATTACTGGATGCCTCACCCTGTAGCCGTCAATAAAATATTCAAAACGAACATTTTCGGTGAAATAAACATTGTCTATTCCTTCTAATTTTTCTATTTCTGCAGCGACATTTTTAGCTGCAATTTGAAAATCATTTTCATAGCCTGGTTTTTTCGCTTTTCCTTGCTTCCTAACAATTCGTTTGATTTTCTTTTCGATAGGTTTTACATTTCCAGCTTGCAAGGCTTTGCCATATTTGGTTTTAGGCTTCCAATCAGGATAGGTTGGTTTCGGCATCTGTGCATACCGCCAAATCACTCCTCCATTACCTGCTAAATAGATGGCTTGACCATTTTTAGCTTGTTGGACGGTGTGCATCCCGCGGAAATCGTTGAGGGGGTGCCAGTCGAGACCGCCGTTGTAAGTGATGTCGCTGCCGGAGGGGCCGGTGGCCATCCAGTTGAAGGTGTCGGTAGTTAATATACATTCCCGGTAGCCGCGAGTAGTAGTACGGTTTTTCCACCAGAAGTTGTCGTATAGATTGGCAATGTGGCCGATAGTATCCTGTGCCTTGAGGTAATCTCCGCCTACAATGACCAAGTGGCTGTCGGGTGCAAGACTCACGCCAAAAGCCCCTTGACTGGCTTCACCCTGTAATATGGGTGTTTTGGTATTTTGCCAACTGTGACCCCGATCAAACGAATACCACAAACGCGAAACACTCCCACCACTCACAATCACCAAAGTGCTATCACCAATAGCCCGGATGGAAGTTCCGCTGGCCGCAAAACAGGATTCACCGGGCTCGAATTGGGGTTGTTCTACGTAATGAAAGGGTGTCCAGCTGTGGCCGCCATCGGTGGTGCGCATCAGGAAAAGTCGGTTATTGATGGGGTCTCCAAAAAGTACCCCATCGGTGGCGTTCCAAAAAGCCAGGCCATCGAGGAATACAGTGGTATCGCGGCTGTGAAAGACGAGCTTCCAGGTTTTGCCACCATCGTGGGTGCGGATTACATTGGCTGGTCGTGAGGTGGTAGCTGCAATGGCGTTTAATTCATCTATGGCATGAAGACTGCGGAATTCAGCTTGTTCACCGGCGGGTTGCCAACGTTTCCAGCTTTTGCCACCGTCGCTACTTCTCCCCAACCAACCTTTGTTGCCACCAAACCACACTACACTATCATTGACTGGCTGCAAAGCCCGAATGGAAGTGGCAACACCAACATTTAAGCTGTCGGGCTGTTGGGCCAATAAAAATTTCGCCGGCAAAACCAGGAGTAGGCCTAGAAAGGCGTATAAATTCAAAGCTGGCACAGGCTGACGAATAGGTTAAATTAAGGTTTGGCCGACTGAAACTGCTTGATGAGTTCCTGCCTGTTCAGTAGCTGAAAATTTGTGGTCATATCATACAAATCTTCATTACCCTTGCGGTTTTTGATCTCCTCGAGCAGCTTGTTGGCATCTGATTCCATGCCCAGAAATTTGAGATTTACCGCATAATTAATGAGTAGCAATTGGTAAGCCCGACTGGCCCCGCTGCTGCTGTTTAACTGTTTTTTGTAGCTTTTGTCGGCCTCGATGAACTTACGTCTGGCATGCAGACTATCCCGGTGAATTTCGGTAAATATGCCCGACCAAACCTTCAGTTCACTGTTATCTGGTTGCAGCAATTCGAGTTTTTCGAGCGTTTTCATCGCTTCGGTGGTGCGACCCTGGTGGTTTAGAAAAACGAGCTTGTTCATGAGCGCAATTTCATAATCAGGCTGGATTTCAAGAGCTTCTTCCCACAAGTCCAGGGCTGTTTCGATTTGCAGAGAATCGTAGCTGCGGGCCAGTTGCATGGCACTGTCGTTCAAACTGATGGCCAAGGGGGCTATTTCTTTTTCCGTTTCTTTCGGGGAAGATGAACAGGCTATACTGAACAAGCCAATAAAAAGCAGGCTTGAGATAAACGAACAGAGGTAATGTTTTAAAAACAAGAACATATTAAAAAATTAGGCTGGCCATTTCGACCAGTTGAATTGATAATTCAGACCAAAACGCAACATATGTGTAGTCAGATCGCGGAAAGCATATTGGTAACCCATAAATGCATGGAAAGCGTCTTGTTGCCGCCCCAGTTGTAGTCGGGCAACTACTGGGCGATCGCCGTTTTGGATCCAGCCCGTATAACCAGCCAGGGCCGGGCTTAATGTCCAGTTTTTCGCATGCAAAGTCATGTTAATGGCATAATTAAAGGCGTCGTTTTGGCTGTTGATGCCCTCCTGCCAGACAAAAAGACCTGCCTGGCCAAAAAACTGAAGTTTATTCAACCAGCGGCCTTCACGTTGTATTGTTCGACCGGCATGCAAATCGAAGATGTAGCCAGGACTATTCGTATGCCGGGCGTTTTCGAAGTTTTTGCCTGCAGTTGTTTTTACAGTCACCTGAAGCTGTAAATCGGGCCAATTTGGACTGTTTTTTTGCCGAACCAATTGAAATGCTGAAGTAATCCAAACATCGCCCTCTCCTTTTCCTGAACCGGAGGCATCACGAGCCCGGCGATGATCGCGTACTTCCGGTGACATGCTGTACCATTCCACCGAACGGTAGCTTAGTGCAAGACTCACCCGGTTTTTCGCCATGGGAATACTTAGATAGTGAAACAAATTGTTCGTTACATCGCCCGTGGCCCGATGAAACTCTAGGCCATTTTCTATTTCCCAATTGTTCTCCAACAATGGATAACGACTTATTGGCACAGGTAAGGCGTTCGGCCCCATTCGTCCGGAGCTGCGAATCATATAATTTTCCCAAGAAGTAACACCATCCCAGTTTACAGCGGCTTTCCAATGGGCATAGGGGTCTTGAGCCATCAGTTCAAAATGCCCCATTGGATTCACAAAAAATGCTAAGGCCGAAACCAGAACGGTTAAGAAACGTTTAAACACTTTTAATATCTGTATTTTCGTACAAAATAAGACAAAGCAAATCGTCATGAAACAACTCCTTCTCGGATTTATCGTATTCACACTTACCGCGGTGATGAACCTACAGGAAACACAGGCACAAGCAGCCCCTAAAGCTCGAAAAAGTCCGATGAGCGTTGCCATGCTAAAATCAGGCAAGACTTATATTAAAGTGGTTTACAGTCAGCCCTTTAAAAACGAAAGAGAAATATTTGGCAGCCTGGTACCTTATGGCAAAGTGTGGCGTACAGGTGCCAACGAGGCAACTGAAATAACGCTCACCCAAAAAATTAAAATTGGTGGTAAAACCCTTGCCCCCGGCACCTACAGCATATTTAGCATACCCCAGGCCGATAAATGGACAATAATTCTCAGCAAAGATTTGGGACTATGGGGTGAATACGAATACGATTCAAAATGTGATCAATTGCGCTTTGATGTTCCTGTAACTAAAGTAGACCAAAGCTGGGAGGCTTTTACCATCAAGTTGGACAAAGAAGGCAGTGGCGCGAAAATGACCATGGTCTGGGATAAAGTTTCGGTAGAAATCCCGATTGATCTGTTAAAATAAGTCAGATTGGCCGTTAAACTTAGTTTGGGTCGATTGGTCTTACTCTGGCTGTAGCCACGCTCTTCTATTTTCTTTTCTTAATTTTTTTGACTTTCCTCTTGAAGCTACTTTTTCGTTCCGTAACACCATTTTTACTATTAGTATTAACCAGCATAGCAACCAACTCACAGGCTCAAATGCCGGGTGGAATGCCTGGTCAAGGTGGTTCAACCCGGGTTATGCCGGCGATTTCCCGCATCTACGGTAAAGTAATCGATAACGACAGCCGCAAGCCTGTAGAATTTGCCACCGTTACGCTTTTTGCGTTACGCAAAGACAGTATCATCAGCGGGGCTTTGGTAAGGCAAAATGGTGATTTCAGCCTCGAAAAGCTGCCCTTCGGAAAATTCCGACTGAAAATCAGCTTTATTGGCTACAAAACGCTTGAACAAAATGTAGAGATTACTCCTCAAAAAATGGAGCAAGACCTGGGTAATTTCCGCTTGAAATTAGATGCCGCCATGCTTGGCACCGTAGAAGTTGAAGCTGAGAAGGCAACGGTAATCATGAGCATCGACCGCAAAGTGTATAATGTCGATAAAGACATCAGTGCACGAGGCGGGACTGGTTTGGATGTCATGAAAAATCTACCCGGTGTTAGTGTAGACGCTGAAGGCAATGTCAATTTACGCAATGGCAGCCCGACTGTTTTTATCGATGGCCGACCATCCACTATGACCCTTGAACAAATTCCAGCCGATCAGATTGAGCGTGTAGAGATTATCACCAATCCCAGTGCAAAATTTGATGCAAGCACTACCGGAGGTATACTCAATGTGATTTTAAAGAAAAATACCAAACCAGGTTATCATGGAATGGTCAATGCCGGTTATGGCTTTTTCAATCGTTATAATGGCGGTGGCAATATTAATATCAAAGAAGGAAAGTTGAATGTTGGGCTCAGTTACAACATCAACAGCCGTATGGTGGAAACAGCAGGTTATAACCGCCGGACCAACTTTTTCAACGACAAGGAAACCGGCTCTTTCGACCAATCGAACATTAATTTTGGCGGTCGTACTTTCCAATTTGGTCGTCTTAATTTTGATTATCAATTAACAAATCGGAGCACAATTACGCTGGCTCAAAATATAGGCGGAGGTACTTTCCGCACCGACGATGAGCAGACCTTTTTAACGTACGATGGGGCTAAAAACCTACTCGAAAGCGGTTTCCGCACCAACGACCAGGAAAATTATTTCCGAAACTATACCACCCAATTCATGTGGCGGCAAACCTACCCCAAAGAAGGCAAGGAATGGACAGCCGATCTGACCTACAATATCGGACGTAACGGAACCGATGCTGTTTTCAATACCTTACTGAAAGACGCCAATGGAGTAACTAAGCCCAATCAACCTGAATTACAGCTGAATACAGGAGGTGGTCAAACCCATGTAGCTACTTTTCAATTCGACTATACAGACCCCTTGAGTGCAACCAGTAAACTCGAATTGGGTGTACGGAGTAATTATCGCTTGAACAGTTCTGATTTGAACGTTAATCTGTTCGACTATAATCTTGGCACTTATGTGGCCGATACATTTCTCACCAACGAATACCGGGTAGATGATATCGTTAATGCGGCTTATGTCACTTATACCAGCACTTTTAGAGGACGTTTTAATTATCAGGCCGGTTTACGTTTTGAGCAGACCTATCTGGTTGCGGAGCTCGTTGGTAAAAGTCAGACCTTCTCCTACCTCTACCCCAATGGCTTAAATAATTTAGGAAAAGCCTTTTTCCCCAGTTTGTATTTGTCGCGGAAAATCGATGCACGCCGAGAAGCTCAGCTTAACTTCTCCCGCAAAATCAATCGTCCGGGTTTCAGGCAAATCACCCCATTCATCTTTTTTGCCGACAAACAGAATTATACTATTGGTAATCCAGCATTGGCACCAGAATTCATCAATCTGGCAGAGGCCAACTACAGCCATAGTTTTAATAAGGGTAGCTATCTGGGATCGGTTTATGGCAGGTATACCCAGGATGTGATAACCAATTTTGTATATGTGTTGCCTACCGACTCTAGCGTTTTGGTGAGCACTTTTACGAATGGTAACAGCCAATCTTCTTTTGGTACGGAACAAACGATGAAGTATACGTTTAGCGAAAAATTGGAAGTTACCTTGAACGGAAACATCTTTTTCACCAATATCGCGGCCAATGTAGGCGGGTTAAACCTCAACAACAGTGGCCTGAGTTGGACAGCAAAAATAAACGCCACCTACAAGCTACCCAAACAATTTAACTTGCAGCTCAATTCCGATTATGAGGCGCCGCGCATCATACCTCAAGGTCGTACCATTCCTTCATATAGCACCGATTTGAGCTTGAGCAAGGACATCAAAAAAGTTTGGTCGTTGGCAGTCAGTGTTCAGGACATTTTCAACACCCGGCGTTTTGGACAGTTTTACGATACACCAAGCTTCACCCAGGACTTTAGTCGCAGGCGCGATACCCGTTTTCTGCGGCTTACTGCCAGTTACCGTTTTGGTGAGATGGATGTATCACTACTCAAACGTTTGCGCCGCGGTGGTCAGTCTGGCGGTGGAGGTGGTATGGATCTCGATTTCTAGGATAGTAAATTGTTTTGACATAAAAAAAGGTCGCCACTGCTGGCGACCTTTTTTTATTTACAATCGGGCTATTAGGCAGCTGAGAGCTGGATATCGCCCAATAATTTGATTTCGTCGCTTACGAGCAGGTCGCCGGCCTCGGTTACCACATGGAATTTGAGGCCGAAATCTTGGCGATTTACCTTGCCACTGAAGCTCAAGCCAGCTTTGGCATTACCCCATGGATCCACTTTTACACCGCCAATTTCAACCATCAGGCTGATTTCGCGGGTCACATCACGCATGGTGAGATCGCCTACCAGCTCAAAGCTGTCCGCTTTCACGTTTTTAACAGCTTTGCTCACAAAAGTGAGTTTTGGATATGCTTCTGCATTGAAGAAGTCGTCAGATTTCAAATGGCCGTCGCGCTGCTCGTTGTTGGTGTTTATAGAGGCAATATCTGCCTCGAATTTTACCTTGGCTGTGCTAAAGTCGTTCCCTTCGGTTTCTACTTCAACGGCATACGATTGGAAGGTACCGGTCACAGTAGTGATCATGAGGTGTTTCGCCTTGAAGGTGATTTCACTGTGGGCAGTATCGATGGCCCATTTGGTTAATGTTTGTGTGCTCATTGGTATAAGGTTTATAAAATTGATTTGTTTACTTCGTTTTAACATTGATGTTTAAACATCGTTTGCAAATATAAACGAAGTTTAAACTTTAAAGTTCACTGACATCAAATAATTTTTTTCATAGCTCACCGCTTTCCTTCAAACCAACTAACTTGGAACAAGCTTAGCTGTCATGCCCATCTATGCCTAAATACTTTATCTATTTGCTCCTATTGAGCTTTTGTAGCCTCGCACGCGGGCAATCCTATTTCCCTCCATTGACGGGCAATGTTTGGGATACCATTCATCCGGCTACCTACAATATCCATCAGACAGCTATCGATTCAGCATTGGCGTTTTTAAGCCGGAACGACACCAAAGCATTCATTGTATTAAAAGATGGCAAAATATTGCATGAACATTATTTCGGCACTTTCACCCGCGACAGTAATTGGTATTGGGCATCGGCAGGTAAAACAATAACGGCCTTCGCGGTTGGTATGGCTCAAAATCAGGGGCACCTAAAAATCGACTCCCCCACTTCGCGCTATCTGGGGCCAGGCTGGACTTCATTGACCAGCGGGCAAGAACAACAAATTACTGTCTGGCATCAGCTTACGATGACCAGCGGTTTGAACGATAACGTGACCGACGACAACTGTAGTTCTCCGGCATGCCTTACTTATCTGGCTACACCGGCTAGCCGATGGGCCTATCACAATGCACCCTATACCTTACTTCATGATGTAGTGGCGGCTGCAAGCAGTCAGGGTTGGCAGCAGTATTTTAATCAGCAAATTAGCGCCCGAACAGGCATTAATGGATTGTGGGTAAATCATGTGCTGTTTAGTCGGCCAAGAGCGATGGCGCGTTTTGGTTTGTTGATGCTGAACAAGGGCATTTGGAATGGCGACACCTTACTCGGCGACACGGCTTATTTGAATGCCATGACGCGGCCGAATCAGTCAATCAACCCTGCCTATGGTTATCTATGGTGGTTAAACGGGCAGAGCAGTTTTATGCTACCCGATGTACAAGCCCAAATTCCGGGTTCGCTCATCCCTCAGGCACCTGCCGAATTGGTCATGGGATTAGGCAAAAATGACCAAAAACTTTATTTGCTGCCTACGAGTAATATCGTCATCATTCGCATGGGCAATGGTTCCGGTTCAGAAGTCCCCATTGTATTCGACCGGGAATTCTGGCCTTTGCTCTCGCCTATCTTGCCTGCAGCATCTACTTCTTTAGCCGATAGTCTAAAAGAAGAAGAATTACTCCTTTTTCCCAATCCGGTAGCGACTTCAAGCTGGCTCAACTTGCGCTTAGCTGACGGCGACTTCAACTTTCAATGGCTTCACAGCACAGGTCGTCCATTACAAAAGGAAAACCCCATTGTCGAACAAAAAATTAAATCTCCCCAGGTAGCGGGTCTGTATTTGCTCAAAATTGTTAGCCGGTCAGGTGGCCAAGTCTACTACCGTAAAATAGTAGTCAACTAATTTTTCAAAATTTATGCAGCCCTCCTTCAATTCCGACTTCTGGGACCAACGTTATGCCACCGGAACCTACGTTTATAGCGAAAGTCCAAATGTGTTTTTGAAAGCACAGACTGAAAGGCTCAAGCCCGGAAAAATGCTACTTCCTTTCGAGGGCGAAGGCCGCAATGCTGTTTACGCTGCCACTTTGGGCTGGGAGGTGACTTGCTTCGATTTCAGCACCTCAGGCAAATACAAGGCAGATCAACTGGTTCAAAAACATGGCGTAACCATCAACTATCTGGATTGCGACTTCCGGGACTTCAGCTGGCCAGACCAGCATTATGACTTGGTGGGCCTCTTCTACGCCCATCTACCCGAAAACAACCGAAAAGAATTGCATTCCCGCATCCTACCAAAACTCGATATTGGCGGGCTGCTTTTGTTAGAAGCCTTCGACAAAAAACAACTCGGTCTGGCCAGCGGTGGACCGCAAACAACCGATATGTTGTACGACATTGATATACTGCAAACCGACTTTAAACATTTGCGAAACAGGGTGATTGAGCAGCTCAGGATTAAGCTGGACGAAGGTCCAGGCCATCAGGTAGAAGCTGAAATATTGAGGTTAGCAGCAATGCGGTAAATTCACCTGACCAAACATATTAAAATTTATGTGTTTCGATAAATTCAAAGAAATGAAAATCTATGCAATATGTATCTCTCTGGCCTTTTTTGGACTGTTAGTTAGCTGCAATTCAGCTGACAGCATCAAACAATACGCTGCTACGGAGTCTTATCCCAACGACACTATATTACGAATCATATCTTCCAAAAGGGCTTTGATCGTCATTGCCCACGATGACGATATGTGTGCCATAGCCGGTACTGCATCGCTTTTAAATAAAGCAGGCTGGGAAATTGGTGTATTAAGTTTAGAACGATCACCGGATCGTGATGCCGCCCATATTAAGGCTTGTCGGTCGATTTTAGACACAGTAATGTTTGTGGATTTGAGTCCGGAACAAATCAGAAATGACAGTGAAGCAGAAAGGGCCAGGTATTATGCCTTTCCAAAAGATAGTATCGATTTGATCTTTAACCGGTCGGTGGTTGAGGCAGCCTATCTTCAAAGTATTCAAGCTTTTAATCCGACCGTTCTATTTTCACTCGACAATGAAATGGGTGGTTATGGGAATCCGGAGCATGTATTGATTAGTCAGCTGGTTTTAGACTTAGCCTTATCCAAACGCATTCAAGCTAAATACATCTATCAAAGTGTATATACCGACCACATGGAGAACACCATCATGGCTCGGCATGCCAAAAGAATGAAAAGCTGGGGTTTTCCAGGTGATGAATGGGACAATGCCAAAAGAATTTACGGTGTTAGCGGCATGCCTGAACCGAGTATTCAAATAAAAATCGAAAGTGAAGCTGAGGAGAAAATGGCCTATTTACGGTCGTATAACAAACGAGAAAGAAAAACACTCGGCTTTTTTGTACCTGAATTTGAAAGTTATGATGCCCAAACTTATTTCAGGATTTTTAACCGGGAGTTTTATAGGGTGATTGAATTATAGTTTTTGGCTTATGGAAACTACAGCTAAAAACATGTTGATGTCCATTTTAACTGACTTAATTGTAAGATTTCACCTTGCAATGGAAAGCCAAACTTTGCCCATATAATTGCCTTGGTTTACCTCAATTCTTGAAACCATCGCTTATTATACTTTTCACCGAAGAAACTAAAATCGTGTTATTGTATTGAGTTGTATTTCTGACTTTGTCGGCTAAAAATAGCGCCTGATGTCCCAAACTATGCTTAAAGCCAAGCTGATTTTGCTCCTTTCTTTATGTATTCTGCTACACTATCAGCCCAAAGTGATTGCGCAGCAGGATAGTTCATGGAATGTATTGGTTTTAAAAAAAGGTTTGCAGCCTGAAATCAACGATAATATGGCGGTCTACAGTCCTACCGGCTTTTACCTCTACAAAAACTGTTTTTACGATTTACAATTATCGAATAAAAAGGATTTGACATTAAGACTGATTGATGTTTTACCTGACACTTTGGTATTTATTGGTATTTCCCCTAAAAGAGATACGGATTTAAGCATTGTTTCTAAAGATACATTCCGGATTCACCCGAGTAACATTCGTAAGATATACTTACTTAAGGACTGGGGTTCCGGTGCTAAAAAGACACTAAAATGTGCCGAATATCATTTTATATTTTATCCATCTTTAGTCGAAAATCGTCTGGAAAGCAAAAAAGCACACATATACTCACATAATGAAGGCGAAATCATTCCCCGGCTGAGTGCTACTGGTATAACCTATCATTACGAGTTTGGGGGTAGACTTTTTTATCACTCAGGAATAGAATATTATACGCTAAAAGAGAGTGATGAAAATAAAATCAAAATACTGAATGGAGTAATGACAGCATTAGATATTATGCTTAATAAACGGGTTTATATCCCGATTCCCCAAAAACAAAAAAAAGAGGATTGAAATTCAGATTTCAATGAACATCAAAATACTTAAAATAAATGAGGCCTGCCTTTCTATTCGACCTGCATTAAAGTCGCTTTGATTAGGAACAGCATTCAAATCCCAAACTCGACCTGAAAAATCGTACCCCAGCGATTACCGGCATGACTGCTTGCCACTATTCCATCGCGCCAGCGGTAGCTGAGGTGCATTTGGGCCTTTATCCGGTGACCATTAAAATATTTGCCGCCGCCCAACCAGACCTCTTCAGCACGACCTTCGTAGCTGCGAATTTGAGCACCCGGCCACAACTGACTGTAGCGCGCTGCTAACTCAACTTTATTTGGGAAACAATAACTCAATTGCTGATTCAAACCGGCACCGGTATAGATATATCGTACTGAGCCTGTACTGTTAACTGTTATCGGATTTTCAGCGGAACGATCCATAAATTCTACACTATACGCCCAGCCGAGATATTTAAAAAGGAAGTCGGCCGTGAAAGTCCCAAAATCGCGAAAGGCAAACAATTCCGAACCTAATTGACCACCTGTTCGACTGCTTTTGTGGTTAAAGCTGTAGCCTGCTGCCAGCGAAATTTTCGGTCTACGCTCTCTTTCGATATCGCCTTCAGAATAATCTCCACCATTGGTAAAATTGCCAAAAGGTAGAAATTCAAGTCGACCAGTATACGCCAAACCATCATTAATGGTTGAAGCATTTCTACCATCACCACTGGTTAATGCTCCTTTAAAAATTATACGCGTTTCGGCTATCGGTAAGGTATAATAGGCAAATATGCCGAAATCCCTGTCGAGTGTCAGCGTGGCATTCACAATTGAGCGATCGGCGAATTGCTGCTGGCCCGATGAAATGACCCGCTGGCGGTTCCCAGGCAATTTTGACTGACCGAAACCGACATAAAACTGCGGCGTAAAATGATAGTATAAAATTGCATCCCGCACGATTTGGCTGATGGTACCTGTTTCCAGGTCCTGATCGGCTTTACTAAATGCCAATTGCACATAATATTGCATCCGTTGATTCAGTACATAACCATCAAGTCGCAAACGCATACGCCTTACCCGAGCTTCTACCTGACTGATATGCAGGTCGTCGCCTGAAACGCTGGTCAATCCAATACGATTTTGCATCCTAAAGCGGAGATTGAGCAAAAACAGCGAATCCTGGCTGATGCTAATGCCGTTTTTTACTTTGATCAAGGCTCTTTCGTCCGACTCACTCTGGGCCCCGCTGAATTTAATTCCTGTTAAAAGGAACATAAAACTCATACAAAGCAGTAAAAGCAGTTTCCGCATATAGCCAAAATCAGAAGCCGAACTTACTCTCCTGCCACCAAGGCTGGTTAGGAATTGGACAAACGATGGTCAAAAACTCCTTGGTCACCGGATGCTCAAAAGATAACTTATGACTGTGCAGGCCGATACTATGATCGGGGTTTCCGTTTGGATAGCCATATTTCACATCACCCAAAATAGGATGGCCCATATGTGATAATTGCGAACGGATCTGGTGCGGTCGACCTGTTTTCGGCATCACTTCCAATAAGGTGAACTTATTATAGTATTTCAGGGCACGATAAGATAATTCGGCCCGTTTCGACTCCTTTACCTCTTTATCGTAAGCAAATACCAGATTTTTGTCGGTATTCTTTTTTAGGTAATGTACAAGCTCACCGGCTTCAGGAATAACCTTCTCACGCACGATTGCCAGGTATTTTTTTTGCACCGTGCGGTCGTGAAACATTTTGTTCATACGCTCCAGGCCTTTACTGGTTTTAGCAAGCAATACCAAACCGCTTACAGGGCGGTCGATGCGGTGGATGAGCCCGACAAAAGCTTCACCCGGTTTGTTGTATTTCACTACCAGGTAGTCCTGCACCCAGTCGAGTAAAGATTCATCGCCGGTATCGTCGCCTTGGGTTAGGAGACCGGCAGGTTTGTTCACAGCAATGAGGTGATTGTCCTCATAAAGGACGTGTAATTGATTAGCCACTAGTATTGTTCTTTAGCATTCGGAAAGTCGCGCGATTTCACATCGGCGATATATTGGGCAGTTGCCCCTTTGATTTGTTCGTATAAATTGAGGTAACGGCGTAAAAAGCGTGGACTGAAGTCGTTGTTGATGCCCAGCATATCGTGCATCACCAACACCTGCCCATCTACCCCGCTTCCGGCGCCTATGCCTATTACCGGTATGCTGACCGATGCAGCCACTTCAGCTGCCAGACCGGCTGGTATTTTTTCGAGCACCAGGGCAAAACAACCGGCTTCTTCGAGCAAAAGCGCGTCTTCTTTTAGCCTTTGAGCTTCCATTTCTTCTTTAGCACGTACGGTATAGGTGCCGAATTTGTAAATCGACTGCGGTGTTAATCCCAGGTGCCCCATTACTGGTACACCGGCGGTCAAAATACGTTGCACCGATTCGATAACTTCCTTCCCCCCTTCGAGCTTCACCGCATGTGCACCCGACTCTTTCATGATTCGAATGGTAGAATTGAGGGCTTCTTTGGAATTGCCCTGGTAAGAACCGAAAGGCAAATCGACCGTAATTAAGGCCCTTTTCACTGCTCTAACCACCGATGCCGCATGATAAATCATTTGATCGAGTGTTATTGGCAGTGTGGTTTCATGGCCTGCCATTACATTTGAAGCGGAATCGCCCACCAACAAAACATCGATGCCGGCATCATCGAGTATCCCTGCCATCGAAAAATCATAAGCCGTGAGCATGGCTATTTTTTCGCCCCGCTCCTTCATTTCCCGCAAGGAATGAGTAGTTACCCGTTTTATTTCTTTGGTCACCGACATAGGCGTGTTTTGAACGCACAAAGGTCGCAAATAATGCTGAATAAGCCTTATGTCACAGTCATTTCAAAAAATACCTTCAAATCAACTTACACTGTGCTTTTTATCGAATTCTGTTATCTTTGATGGCTTATGAATAAAATCTGGTTTGTACTCCTCGTTATGGGAGCACTTTTTTCTTCCTGTTCTACTGAATTAGACATCAATGCTGACTGGCAGGAAAATACCGTCGTTTATAGCATCGTCAATCGCGCCAATACTGCTCATTATATCCGCATCCACAAAGCTTATCTCGACCCAAGTCGATCCGCCTTGGCTGCAGCTACTGTAAAAGATTCATTATACTACGGGAATATCTCTGTGCAGATTGAAGAGATTAATAACGGCAATCTCGTCAACACTATAGTTTGCGAGCGGGTTGATACCAATGCCTTGCAACCAGGTATTTTTGCCCATCCCGATCAGGTTATTTATCGGTTTTACACGCCCAACGGCATGGATAGTTCCAGTGTATTTAAGCTTAAAATTACACGTCCTTCCGGCGCAATTGTACAATCACAACTTAGCCCCGTTGGTGGGTTTGCGAATAGAGATGCAGAACAACGTATTTTCCCACCTAATATTTCAAATTTTGTTGTTTTTACCGGCATCAACTGGAGTGCCCCTTCAGGAAATCATCGGGTTGTGTTTCGTGCCCCGCGTAATGCAAAAAGCTGGGATTTAACTGTTAGAATAATCTACAATGAATGGGAAACTACCGGCAACATTGCCGATAGTGTAGTAAAAACAGTCGATTGGCCCATTGTACGAAGAAATTTGATTCGAACTGTGAATACAGGGAACAATATTGGTGAATCTATCGACTACCGTATTTTTGGCCGCGATCTTTTTGGATTTATGGCGTCTTCAATACCTGTCGACCCTACCAAAACACGCCGGATGCGGGGCACTTCTTTCATCTTAACTTTTACAGATGAGCCGCTCACCGACTTCCTCACTTTAAATACCTCATCGCAAAGTGCCACGGATATTCGTCCGGAATACACCAATATTGAAAATGGTTATGGAATTTTTGGCTCCAGCTACCAGCTGCCCAGTGCAGCCAGCATGGCCAATAGTCCATACGATGCCTTTTCTTATCGCCAAGTTACTGGTGGGTCGGGAACCGACAGTTTGCGTGCCCGTTACCCGCAATTGAACTTTGTCCCATAACCAGGGGTAAACGCTATCTTTTGCAAGCCGCTTCTGACAAAAAGTCACGAAGCGGCTTTCTTTTTTAGCCCGGCTTGTCATGCCCTTTGCCAGATTGACCCTTTTTGAAGCCGTGTTTCGCTATGGCATATTCCTTGACTCAAAAGGCGCAGAACAGAACTTATTTCATCATGAAAAAAATTATAGGTATTGACTTAGGCACCACCAACTCTTGCGTTTCGGTTATGGAAGGCAACGAATACGTGGTTATCCCGAACAGCGAAGGTCGTCGCACTACCCCGTCGATCGTCGCTTTTTTAGCGAACGGTGAGATTAAGGTAGGTGACCCGGCAAAACGTCAGGCCATTACCAATCCCACTAAAACCATCGCATCCATCAAACGTTTTATGGGCCGCAAACACTCTGAGGTAAGCGAAGAGTTGAAATATGTAGCCTATGACGTTAAAAAAGGCGAAAATGACACGCCACGTGTTGACATCGACGGCAAAATGTATACGCCGCAGGAAATTTCGGCCATGACTTTGCAGAAGATGAAAAAAACTGCCGAAGATTATCTCGGTCATGATGTAACTGAAGCGGTCATTACCGTTCCTGCCTACTTCAACGATGCACAGCGTCAGGCCACCAAAGAAGCCGGTGAAATTGCCGGTCTGAAAGTTGCCCGTATCGTAAATGAGCCTACCGCAGCTGCTTTGGCTTACGGTCTCGACAAAAAGAACCACGACATGAAAATCGCCGTCTTCGACTTAGGTGGCGGTACTTTCGACATCTCCATACTCGAATTGGGTGATGGCGTATTTGAAGTAAAATCGACCAATGGCGATACCCACCTCGGTGGTGACGACTTCGACCAGGTGATCATTCATTGGATGGCCGAAGAGTTCAAAAAAGAGGAAGGCATGGATTTATCCAAAGATCCAATGGCCTTACAGCGTTTGAAAGAAGCTGCTGAAAAAGCGAAAATCGAGTTGTCGAGCTCTTCTGAGACCGAGATCAATCTGCCTTACATCACTGTAGTTGACGGTGTGCCGCGTCATCTCGTTAAAAAATTGAGTCGCGCCAAATTCGAGCAACTTGCCGACAGCCTGGTTAAACGCACCCTGGAGCCTTGCAAAAAAGCATTGAAAGATTCGGGCTATAGTGTATCCGACATCGACGAGGTGATTTTGGTGGGTGGATCTACCCGCATTCCGAAAATCCAGGAAGTAGTCGAGCAATTTTTTGGCAAAAAACCTTCTAAAGGAGTAAATCCGGATGAAGTTGTAGCTGTAGGTGCCGCCATTCAGGGAGGTGTTCTCAGCGGTGATGTTGAAGGCGTATTGCTGCTCGACGTTACTCCGCTCTCGCTCGGTATTGAAACCATGGGTAATGTGATGACCCGTTTGATTGAGTCGAACACCACTATCCCGGTTAAAAAGAGTCAGATTTTCAGTACCGCTGCCGACAACCAGCCTTCGGTTGAAATTCACGTGCTGCAAGGCGAACGCCCTATGGCCAACGACAACAAAACCATCGGTCGTTTCCATCTCGACGGCATACCACCCGCACAGCGTGGCACCCCACAAATTGAAGTAACCTTCGACATCGATGCCAATGGTATACTGAATGTATCGGCCAAAGACAAGGCCACCGGCAAAGAGCAGAAGATCCGCATCGAAGCTTCTTCCGGCTTAAGCAAGGAAGACATTGAAAAGATGAAGCAGGAAGCCGCCGCCAATGCCGAAACCGACAAGCAGCGTATGGCCGAAGCTGAAAAAATCAACCAGGCCGATACGCTCATCTTCAGTACCGAAAAGCAGCTGAAAGAGTTTGGCGATAAAATTCCTGCTGAGAAAAAAGAAGCCATTGAGGCTGCAATGGTGAAATTGAAGGAAGCACACGCTGCCCGTAATCTCACCGACATTGACACCCATCTTGCAGCCTTAAATGCAGCCTGGGAAGCTGCATCGGCCGATATGTATAAGGCTACGCAGGAGGCCGAAGCCGGTGGAAATGCCGGTCAGGAAGCTTCTGCATCCGGTAAAACCGACGATGTAACCGATGTAGATTATGAAGAGGTGAAGTAAAATTCAACTCAATTTTAGAAGCCCTTGCACATCCTTGTGTAAGGGCTTTGATTTTTTAGTTAAAACCGAATCGTACTTAAATTCCGTTTATATTATACACCAAAACCACAGTATGAAAAAGTTACTTTATGCAGCCATGTGCTTCGTTGTATCAACCGCCATGGCCCAATCTGAACTGACCGGCTTTCACTATGGTGCAAAAGCCGGCATAGGAGAATCAACTTTTAACAGCGCAGGCTTAGCTGATGTAAATGGCCGTTTACTAGTAATGGGTGGCTTTTCTGCCAGCTATAACTTCAACGCTTATTTCGGTTTGAGTGCCGAATTTTTAGGTACCTCCAAAGCCTCAATCAATCGGGATAAAACATTTGTACCAAGCCCCGGTGGACCTATCATTGGCCCTGGTAGCGGAACCGATTATTATTATACAGATCGTTTCCGAACCATCGATATAGAAATTCCCATTCTGCCTCGGTTCACCATTGGTAAAAATGGCTTCTATTTTCAGGCCTTCGCCGGACCTGCCATCAACTTCAACGTATTTGGTGTAACATCGCGCACCTATGAAGATGCGAATTACAACGCCAATAATGGCTATCCGGAACAGCCTATGACTAATTTAAAGACATCGAGTTTTTCGGCAGTTTATGGATTTGGTGTTTTAGTTCTTGCCCCGAATAACCAATTATTTTCGGTTGATTTCCGTGTGAGCCAAGGCCTAACACCTTTTGGCACCTTCAATGGACAAGAGGCCAAACACAATTATTTCGCAATTTCTGTTGGTTATGCACTCTAAATTTTAAGCTAGAATCAACAAAAAAAGGGCTGTCTCAAACGAGACAGCCCTTTTGTTTTGCCACTAATCTTTTAGTGCTTTACTACAAATCGTTTCACCAGTTGATTGTTTGCACCTGTGAGTCGCACGAAATAAACGCCTTCGGGGAGTTGCGCAGTTTCGATGCTGAGAACACCATTGTTGGTAGAAGGAACTTGTTCCTGGCTTACGACTTTGCCAATCATGTTCACTACTTCCACCTGTAAGCTACTGTGCTGATTCAAATCATACCGGATATACAACTTTTCGCTGGTTGGGTTCGGATAAAGCTGTACCGCACCAAAGAGGTTATTTTCGGCCACGGATGTTGGGAATACATTTCCTCGAACTATCGTCAAGTTGAACGGACTTGCCAATTTAGTTTGGGTACCGCCTTGAACGTTTGCGCGTATGGTCCATTTCAATGGAACTGTAACGCCAACGTTTACGCCGTTATTCATAAGTAAAGTATCGATAGCACCATAGGTTAACGTCAGGTTCGTATCCAATCCGCTATTGTTGGAGGGGATACTTGCCAATGGGGCACTGAAGTTTCCATTTGGCAAATCGAGTAACCAAGTGTAGTTTACAATGTGACCAACCACAGAATTTAAACGCGTCGACTGCCAGTTGATGTTAACTGTTTGATTGGCTGCACCATTCACAGTGAGCGTAGTGTTGTTAGCCGGACTCAACAAATTGAAGTTGCGAAGGGTATCTACAGGTCCGCCACTTGGGATAATATCGGCCTGGTAGCGTGGCACAAACTGATAACCGGAAGTATATGGACTGCTTGCATCAAACTGGCCACCAATACCCACGGCAGCAAACGGACTGGCTGGCACCGGTGTACCAAACAAGTCAACGTCGTTATCGATACGTAAGTCAAAACTATCAACCCCATTGGTTACACGAACAGTATTTCCTGAACCGGTGGTACCAGGGGTAGGCCATTGACTTGGGTTGATAATGCTCAGGTTATTGATACGAATCAAACGAGATTCTTCATTTTCACCCAAAGCGGTTACAACTACAGGAGCAACCAAAGGGCGGTTTGTGGCCAGTACAACGATTGAGTCAACGTTTATCTGTCCTAAACCATTAAAATGAGCTACGGTTCCGATAACACGAATCGAATCGCCTTCCTGCACATTATAGGCTGGAGTTACATTATTGCTGCGGAACACACCTATACCTGCGTTCGAGGTGCGATCGAAAATGGTAAACTCTAAACCGGCAGGCCGTTTGTTAAAGCCATAAACTACACCAGTGGTTCTAACATTCAAACCCACAGAATCCGGAATACCATTGGTATTGGCACCACGCAATTGTGCGATAGTGCGTGTTGGAATGGCCGGCGGTATGGGGTTAAGTATGCGTAATAAGAAAGTATTTCTTGCGCCGATAGTCAATCCTGGTGAAGCAGAGACAATCGTGAAACGAGCGCTGTCAACGCGACCTTGTGGTGTATTCTGATTGACAATTATTGTCACCAGTTGTTGGGTAGCACTTGCTGCAAAATTTAAAGTCAGCGTATCACCTACCGGGCCGGGGATTAAAGAGTATTGGGTTCCGTAAACGGTAGGTGCGATATTTTGAAGAAGAATTTTCACTACTGTCGGCTGAGCTACCGGATTCACAATGTTAACTCGCATGGAAGATGCACCTGGACCGGTGGAGACATTTACCGAATCGCCGGCAAGTTGGAATTCAACCGTTGGCTGGGTAACTACCACCGGAATGATGTCGGAAGCACGCAATGGAACGAGTTGATAAACATCAGTGAAAGGACTGGAGTTATCATTTTGCGCACCGAAACCGATGACATCGAAAGCACCTGTGGGCTGGGTAGAGCCGGGAACATTGGTGATGCTAATCAGGAACATTGGGAAAGTAGCCGTACCATTGGTAACAGTCAAAGTGCCGTTTACACCGGCAGCCGGCCAGGTACCACTGACGATAGTGAGGTTATTGATACGAATGAGCTCATTTTCGGTGGCTTCGCTTGGCGCAGTAACTACCAAGGGCTGACGCAAAGTGCGATTGGTAGCCACACGAATAACAGTATCGACATTGATCTGCGACAAGCCATTAAACTGCTCCATGATACCTTCTACAATTACCGAATCACCCTCGGTTAAGTTGGTGATCCCGAAATCAGTACCTGCGCGACGAATCGTTATTCCGGCAGTGTGGTCGATCATGATCCATTGAATACCCAATGGTGTTGTTGAACTGCGGTAATGATTCACCCCATGCAAAGTTCCACTCAAACGTTGGCGAGTACCTAAAGAATCAAGTACACCTGTGGTAGCATTTACCCCTTTAACCTGGGCAATGGTTCGTTGGGTTACAGGTGGTACAGCAGGATTACAAGTACCAAAGATTACAGCCGGCAATGTAGTATTGACGTTTGGAATTATTAAACTACGAACACCATTCACAGCACAAGCGCTGGCAACTGTTTCAAAGCCGGTGGTCAGGCTGTCGCGCATGAAGCGGTAACGCAGGGTGTCGTTAGAGTTGAGGTTAAGTGTCAGGGTATAAATGCTGGTTGTACCCACCCGGTTCATCGCTACACCAGGCGCTGTTAAAGTTGCACCGGTTGTATTGCTGGCCAAACGAACGCCACCGGTACCCGGAGTCAGGGTATCCATATCCACACGTACGGTTACCTGAACAGGTACGCTGGTTTGTGATTGAATTACATCTGCAGCAGAGCGCGGGAAAAGTTGGTAGCCACTGGTGAAAGGACTTGTATTATCAAACTGTCCCACCACACCGATGATATCAAAACTGCCGGTTGGTGCAGCTCCTCCCAGATTAGTACCATTAGCAACAATGCGCAAGTCGAAGGTATCATTACCGCTTACTGCGAAGACAGTGGTGCCATTACTTGTGGAGCCAACTGGCGGCCAGGCATTGCCAGTACCGGTGAGTACCACATTGTTCACACGAACTAAGGTATTTTCGAGTATTTCATTTTTGATGGTTGGCACTACAGTAGCAGCGGGTACCGATCTGTTGATGGCATAAATACCGGCCGAATCAAGGGCCAGTTGACCAAGCCCGTTAAACTGGGCGATGGTTCCTTGTGCCCAAACGGAATCGCCAATGTTTAACTGACCGAGTCCAAAATTTCCGGTATTGCGGAAAATGGTAAATCCTCCGGTACCATCGTGGATAACGTATTGCATACCGGCAGGACGAATATTGTGACTGATAACCGTTCCGCGAATAGCGTAAGTGCGGTTGAGTGAATCAAGAACGCCATTGGCATCAACACCACGAATGTTACCGATGTTAATGACGGTATCGGTTGGACCGCTAACTGTAGCTGGCTGAATAATATCACTGGTTGAACGAGGGAAAAGTTGATAACCACTGGTGAATGGGCTGGTTGCATCAAACTGCCCTACAACGCCAATAACATCAAAACTTCCTGCAGGTGGGTTATTCCCTAAATTGGTACCGTTACTAACAATCCGCAACTCAAATGTATCCATAGCACTGACAGCCAAAACTGTTGTACCATTGGAGGTGGTATTCATAGGCCAGTTGGTTCCTACCAGCTGCACATTATTGATGCGAACCAAGGTATTTTCAAGCTGTTCAGCCTTGATGCTAATACGAGTCTGCGGACTTGGAAGGCTGCGCCCGCTAGCCAAAGAAATTACGGTATCAACCGTCAACTGGGCCAAACCATTAAACTGGGTCACTGTTCCACGGGCCTGAACTGAGTCACCCAAAGCCAATTGCCCCAAACCAAAATTACCGGTTGAACGGAAAATAGTAAAACCACCAGTATTGTCTTGGATTACATATTGCATGCCAGCAGGACGAATGTTATGACTGATTACTGTGCCACTTATGGTGTGCACTGTACCCAATGAATCGAGTACACCGTTGGCATTGACACCACGTAATGCCGCTATTGGGGTATTGGTTACAGGAGGTGGGGTACCGCCCGATAATGTTCCAGAGAAAGTGAGTGAGCCTTGAAAACCACCGGTGCCGGTTGCTGCAGCAGCATTATAGCCGTACAATCGAATCACTATGGTCGTCATGCCTGTTTGGTTAATATTTACATCGTTCCCGACATAAGAGGCATTGGCATTTGGGATAGTCAAAACACCGGCGCTATGTACAACACTGGTATTTAAAGTGCCGTAGCTTGTAAGCGGCGCGGCGAAATTGTCAAGGCTGGTGCGCCATTGCCACTGACGAGGACCAGTTCCGCTTCTACCAAGACCAAAATTGATTGTCAAATTGGAAAAGGTAATACCAGATGCTGCTACCAGGCTAAACTCGAAATATTTAGAGGTATCAATGGTACCTGTCAGATCAAGCGCCGCATTGTCGAGAGGAAAGGCATTTGCCCGTGAATTTCCAGTGCTGGAAGAAGATACAATGCCAACTTTTTCAAGGTTACCAACAGTAAGTCCGGTAATTGGAGTGCCATTGTACGGAAAAGATGCTACATGAGCCGTAGTACCCGTAAAGCTAAATACCCCGGAAAAGGGTTGTGCTATTAAAGATGTTAATCCTAAAACCAAAACTGCCAAGGCAGTAAGATTGATTTTCATAAAATTCAACCGCATATCTAAAATTTTGATGCTACAAAGTTAACCTTCAATAAGGGGACGCAAGTTAACCATAGGTTAATTAGTAGCCAAAAGATTAGTCGTTTTAAGGGACATACTTCTCCACTTTTAATTGTTAACGGGCAAAAAACATACGTGCAAATACTGAATATTGTTAAGCCAGTATGAATTTTCAGCTTCGTTAGCAGCTCGGTGTCCTCAAAGCAGGATTATTTCAGTGAGATGCTTAGCTTTGCAAACGCATGAAAATCCAGATATACCTCCTGCTGTTTTTTACCCTGTATTTGTCGATAAGCAGTTGTCGCAAAACCGACTTTACCGGTGAACTCAAAGGCAATCAACCGCCCCGAACTTATACGGTAGTAGATACCATATTCCGTTCGGGTGACGATCGTCTGACCACTACAGTAGCCATTCAATGGTGGGGCGACGATCCCGATGGCTATATCACCGGCTATGAATTTACCTTCGACGATATCATCACGCCGGCCACCAACTGGATTTTTACCACACGGCTGGATAGCATCTTTCTCCTGGCAGTACCTGCAGGAAGCGACACTTTCGACTTCAGTTTCAATGTCCGTGCCATTGATAATGCAGGCTTGCGCGACCCCAACCCGGCCCGGCTGAAGTACCCAGTCAAAAACTCACCACCCGTAGTTGCTTTTACCTATGCCCCCAATGGTGGTAACCCACTTGCAGGCGGCAATCCAGTGGTAAGTTTCCCGGCTGTTCGCTACAGTTGGTTTGGCAACGACCCCGACGGCCTGAATACCCTGGCGGGATATGAGCTCTTTTTAAACGACACCAATGCCGCACCATACGAACTCGCTGAAGTTTTTGATGCCGTTATTCTGAAAGCCACCGACCTCAGCGGAAATGTATCAGAAGCCCAGGTTTTTGCCGGCAGCAATACCAACCCCCTTGCAGCCAGAATCAGCGGGATGTTGCTCAACGACACCAACCGGCTCTACATCAGAGCAGTGGATCAGAGTGGCGCCAAATCTGCTTTTGAAGTCTCTAATCCCATCTACATTAAAAAGCCGGTCAGTCGCTTTTTGTTGGTGAATGCCTACGGTAACGACCCCAATCCCGACCAGAATGCCAACGCCATCGACGCCATTTATGAGGCCCAGTTTGCCAGTTTGAACATAACTGCTTACGACAAAGTACAGATTTTCAGGAGAGAAAACAATCGTTTTACGCGTTTATCGCCCGATAACCGGACCCAAAGTATGGTTTTCGACTTTTTTGATCAGATTATCTGGGCCGGTCCCGACTTCGATTACAGCATAGTGTTCACCCGCAACACCATGGGCAGTTTCCTGAATAAAGGGGGGAAATTACTCCTCAGCACCACCGCAGGAGATGCATCACCCGTCGTCAGTAATTTCTTCGAACTTTCGCCTATCGACAGTCTGTTACCGGTTCCTGAAGGCACCAGCAACCTCATGACTGATACCTCAACTGTGCAACCCGTACAAGCGGGATATCCAACCCTCCGCCATAAAGGATTTGCCTCACTCGTTCGCCCTGTTCGATTTGTGACAGGTACGACCATTCTTTACAGAGCCAATATTTTAAGCCGGAACAATACCACCTTCCAAATCAGTATGTACCAGGGGCACCGCGACATCATGGGCATGCGAACCAATACCACCAATGGTAGTAAATTTGTGCTAAGTACCCTGGAGTTGCACCGTTTGAACAATAATGGCAATCTGGACCAGCTTTTACAGCGTATTCTCATCAGCGAATTCGGCCTTTAATGAAAAAAATAGCCGTATTTGCCAGTGGCTCGGGATCCAACGCTGAACGACTTACAGCGTTTTTCAAAGCCCGAACCGATGCCAAGGTTACGATGATAGTTTGCAACAAGCCCGATGCCGGCGTAGTTGCAAGGGCGCATCGTTTGCGCATTCCTTTGGTTTTAATCAGCAAACGCTCGTTTTATGAAAGCGACAGCTTACTGTATACGCTGAAACAGGAAGGCGTTGATGCCATTGTTTTAGCCGGTTTTTTGTGGTTGATACCCGAATATCTGATTACAGCATTTGAGGGCAAAATGGTTAATCTACATCCTGCCCTTTTACCTGCCTATGGTGGTAAGGGCATGTATGGCCACAAAGTGCATGCAGCCGTCATTGCCAATCAGGAAAGCAAAAGTGGCATTACCATACACCTGGTCAATGCAGCATACGACAAGGGCCGGATTTTAGCCCAATTCGAAACAACAATTGATCGGGGAGAAACTGTAGAAAGTCTGGCAGCAAAAATTCACGCTTTGGAATATGCTCATTTTCCGGAGGTGGTAGCCGCTTGGCTGGGCGAGTTACCGAAATAGCCTGTTTTGCCAAATAACCAAGGGAAGTTTTGGGGCTGATAGGCCATTTCAAGTTAAAAGCTATGGCTTAAGACGTGAGCTACCACAAACTTACAGCCAGCCTTTATTGTTGAAATTATCACAAAAAACAACTGGCTATTTGACTCCATTAGCTGTTCGACCAACTTATCTGAGCACCAGGCACAAAGCTTACCAAGCCCAGCTTACTTCAGCCTTTTCTAAACTAAGCCGCGCGCTTTTGCTCTTGTTGCCGGCTTTGAGGTGTACAATATGTTGCTGATCAGGTAATACATCAAATAAAGCGCGATTTTGAAAGCGGATAACCTCTGCTGGGTTGGCATAGCTGGCTTCAAAATGACACCAGCTGGCATCAGCCTCAATTTCATAACCCAGGTAAATAAGTTGAATGGTTATTTCGTTGAGCTGTAAGCCTAAATTTTTGAGCAAATAAGCCGATAAACGGTCGTTCACCTTTTTATCTTTCACGCCTTTTAACAAATCGGAAGAGGACTTATACGACTGCTGCAAAGCCGACTCCAAATCATCGGTGAAGAGCCTGACGCTTAGCTCGATACGCTTTTCATCTGCAATTACGCGAAGCTCCGATACGCCGATATAATAAGGATGTTGCCTACTCCGGAGGGGTAAAAACAGCAAAAGGCAGCATGACAATACGCTGACAATCGAAAAAAATCGCATATTCGGGTTGCTCATTTTTCAAAAATAGGAGATTTGGAAGACTTTGGCTTGTGGTTTACAACCGGCTTGGCACATATTGCTGATTGGCAGGCCTATGACCACATCCTTTTTTTACTCGCCCTTTGTGGCATGTATGGCGTGCAGGACTGGAAAGCACTGCTTATGCTAGTTACTGCTTTCACTATTGGCCATTCCTTGACGCTCGCGCTTGCGGTATTGGATGTCGTAGCGATTAGTAGCAGTTGGATTGAATTTTTCATCCCCGTAACTATAGTACTGACCTGTCTCTGGAATTTGAGTCGACCTAAGAACAAACCAAATAGCTCTCCCTGGGTTCATTACAGCATGGCGTTGTTTTTTGGCCTCATCCATGGCCTGGGCTTTTCTTTTTTGCTTAAATCCATGTTAGGCAGCCAAAACTCCCTGCTAGAGCCCCTCTTTGGTTTTAATCTGGGTATTGAAGCCGGGCAATTGATTATTGTCTTGGCTACGCTGATTTTGGGCGGCATCATGACCCGAATTTTGAGTGTCAACGACTACAAATGGCGCTTTTTCCTCTCCTCGGCCATATTTGGCATCGCCCTGCTGATGGCCCTCGAACGACTTCCGAATTGATCCTATGAAAAATATATATACCCTGCTTTTAAGTCTGCTGACTGTTTCGGTCACGGCACAGAATCTTCAAAACAACCCCAAATCGAATCATGGCAATAAATTCGAGCAACTTGGCAGCATACTCGCCGATCCAAACAGTTTCCGAACCGCTTCGGGTGCGCCAGGGCATTTGTACTGGCAGCAACGAGCCGATTATGAGATAGAAGCCTACCTCAACGAAGCCGAACTGAAGCTGGAAGGCAAGGAAAGGGTAACCTATTACAACAACAGCCCCGATGTACTCAGCTATTTGTGGCTTCAGCTCGACGAAAACCAACACGACCCGAACAACGAAGCCAATAACTTCAACGAAAGCAGTCTGCGTTCGCCCCTCACCACCCGCGAACTCGATAATCTCGACTTCAGAACCGCCATGGCAGGTCATGGTGTCAACATACTTGCTGTCACCGATGATGCCGGTCAGCCGCTGAAGTACAACATCAACCACACCATGATGCGCATCGACCTGCCCAAAGTGCTGTTGCCGGGCAGAAAGATGGTCTTCCGCATCAGCTGGAACTACCGCATACCGGAACGCAGTCGTATTGGTGGTCGGGGTGGCTACGAAAATTTCGCCGACGGCAATGCCGTATTCACCATGAGTCAGTGGTATCCGCGTATGTGTGTTTACAGCGACTACCAAGGCTGGAACAACAAACAATTTACCGGTCGGGGCGAATTTGCCCTGGCTTTCGGCAATTTTTCGGTGAAGATGAAGGTGCCGGCCGACCATGTAATCGCGAGTACCGGCGTTGCCCAAAATTTGCCGGAAGTATTAACCCAAGCGCAGTTAGACCGTTGGAAAAAGTCGATTTCGAGCACCGAGCCGGTGGAAGTGGTTACGCTGGCCGAAGCCGAAGCCCGGGAAAAAGCACCGGTGCGCGACCAATTCAAAACCTGGCATTACAAAGCAGAAAATGTGCGTGATTTTGCCTGGGGCAGCAGCCGCAAATTTGTCTGGGATGCCATGGGCACCTCCATTGATGGCCGAAAAGCGCCGGTCATGTCGATGAGTTACTACCCGAAAGAAGCCTATGGCCTCTACCGGAAATACAGCACCAAAGTGGTAGCACATACACTGAAAGTTTATTCCAGGTACACCATCCCCTACCCTTACCCGGTTGCGATCAGCGTTGAAGCTTCAAACGGCATGGAATACCCCATGATTTGTTTCAATTTTGGCCGTACCGATACCGATGGCACTTATTCTGAGCAAACCAAATACGGTATGATTGGGGTGATCATTCACGAGGTAGGTCACAACTTCTTCCCCATGATTATCAACAGCGACGAACGCAACTGGAGCTGGATGGACGAGGGACTCAACACCTTTGTGCAGTTTTTGACTGAACAGGAATTCGACAATAATTACCCTTCGCGCCGTGGACCTGCCCATAAGATAGTCGACTATATGAAGTTGCCGGCTGATGAGTTGGAACCCATCATGACCAACAGCGAAAACATCAATAATTTCGGGGCTAATGCCTATGGCAAACCAGCCACTGCCCTGAACATTCTACGCGAAACCATCATGGGCCGCGAATTATTCGACTACGCCTTCAAAGAATACGCACGTCGTTGGGCCTTTAAACATCCCGCACCGGCCGACTTTTTCCGCACCATGGAAGACGCCTCTGCCGTAGATCTCGACTGGTTCTGGCGCGCCTGGTTTTACGACATCACTCCTGTCGACATATCGCTCGACAGCGTAAAATACCTCGTTCCTGCCCAGCCCGATTCACTGCCTAAACCGAGTCGTGCACGTGGAAACCGCCCCGACCGTCGCGATAATTTTGTGCACATCAGCCAGGCACGGAACAAAGCCGCAGGCATGTCGTTTTTAGTCGATACCGACACTACCCTGCGCGATTTTTACTATTACTATAATGCTGACGCCGACAGCTTTCAAGCACCACCAACTCATCCTTACAAAAATTGGGAAGTGCCATCTGATGCTGATTTTCAGCCTTATTCAGGCAAACACTACTATGAGCTGCATCTAAGTAATAAAGGTGGTACGGTAATGCCCGTCATTCTTCGCTGGACTTATGCCGATGGCACTTTTGAAGATGAATACATCAGTGCATATATCTGGCGCAAAGACGAAAATAAAATCGTCAAAACCTTCGTCAAAAACCAGCAAGTGACTAGAATTCAGCTTGATCCTTGGCGCGAAACTGCCGATATTGACGAAAGCAATCACAGTTGGCCGAAAGAAGAAATGCCGGAGCCAAGTCGTTTGCAGCTTTATAAAGCCAAACAGGGCGGTGCCAGGGAGCGCGACGAAAGCGACAACCCAATGCAACGCTTACAAGGCAAATAGGCCATATTAATCCTGATAAAGTTCCAGCGGCAAATTATCGGGATCGCGGAAAAAAGTAAACAACTTTTGGGTGTAAGGGTCTGTCCGTATAGGTTCTACTTGCACACCCATGATTTCCAATCGCGCTTTTTCTTCGTAAATGTCGGGGGTAGAGAAGGCCAGGTGGCGTAATCCGCTGGCTTCGGGCTGACTCAGACGTGCAGGTGGTTCAGGGAACGAGAATAACTCTATGAGGTAGTGGCCATGCAAGGCCAAATCGGCTTTCCACGATTGGCGTTCGGCTCGAAAATGCTCCGATAATAACTCAAATCCAAGTACTTCTGTGTAAAACCGCTTGGAGCGTTCAAAATCAGAGGCGATGATGGCGATATGATGTAGTTTTAGGAGCATATCCTCAAAACTAAGACTTAGCGTCATTTTTCCGGTCGACCGACAGGCCCTCCGCTTAAATTTATTCACAATGCGTCAAAATGGAGTACTCGACTCGGTGAATCGCAGTGGCCAATGTATTTTTAGACATGCAAAAACAGCAGCAGCAATATACCGTCAAACAGCTCAATCAAGTGATTAAAAGTCTGCTGGAGTCGGCGCCTTTTCTGCGGCAAATTGCCGTGAAAGGTGAAATCAGCAATCTTACCCGACACAGCTCCGGGCATTATTATTTTTCGCTGAAAGATGCCGATGCCCAGGTAAGTTGTGTGCTGTTCAGGGCGCAAGCTGCCGGACTCACTTTTGAACCCGAAGCCGGCGACCAAGTTACTGCCATAGCAGATATCAGTGTGTATTTGCCGCGCGGCAACTACCAACTTTTGGTCACCGAATTGCAGAAAGAAGGTCAGGGAGATTTGTATGCGCGTTTTTTACAACTCAAAGCCCGGCTTGAGGCTGAAGGGTTATTCGATAGCTCACATAAAAAGGCCTTGCCCCGTTACCCGAAGAAGATTGGTGTGGTGACCTCACCCACCGGCGCGGTCATCCGCGATATTCAGAATACGCTTACCAGACGTTATCCTGCTGTCCAATTACTACTCGCCCCTTCCCGTGTGCAAGGCCACGAGGCCGTTCCCGAAATTATAGCCGCCCTCAAGCTGTTGGATGCCCGGGCGGATGTGGATCTCATCCTTTTGGCAAGAGGCGGTGGCAGCATCGAAGATTTGTGGTGTTTTAATGACGAACAACTCGCCAGGACCATTTTTAAACTAAAAAAGCCTGTCATCTCCGCTGTTGGCCATGAAACCGACTTCACCATAGCTGATTTTGTTGCTGATTTACGCGCGCCAACACCCACAGCTGCAGCTGAACTGTCGGTACCCGACCGAACCGAACTCCTCTCTCAACTCGATGACTTTAGCGACCGGCTGGCTAAAAGTCTTCGCTCTGTGCTATGGAGTTACGCCCAATATGTCGACGAGCTGCAGGACAAAGCGGCATTTGGACTGCGCCAGCAAGTCCGGCTTCGGCGTCAGCAGCTCGACAGTCAGGAACAACGGCTCAAAGCCCTCGATTACCGTTCGGTACTGCGCCGGGGTTTCTCCATCACCACTATTGCTGGCAAGCGCCTTACTTCGGTAAAACAAGTCCAGTCTGGCGATAGCATAACCACCTGGCTCACCGATGGATCGGTAGCCGCTGAAGTTAAAAAGTAGACTAAACCACTTATTTCTATCCAATTCAAGCATTTCCCCATGGCCAAAAAGAAAGTCGACACCGGTTTCGAAGAAAAACTCGCCCGCATCAAACAGCTGGCCGATAAACTCCAGCACGACGAACTGGGCCTTGACGAAAGTATGGCATTGTTCACCGAGGCAGATAATCTGCTTCAGGAATGCCGCGTTTTTCTGGAAGAGGCTGAGCTCAAAATTGAACAACTCATAGACCCCGACGTCAACAGCCGCTGATGGATCTCGCGAACATAAATGTGCCTGAAGCCTTTAATCAGCAAGCGGATTTAGGCAGGGAGACCATCATTCAGCTCAAAAAAGATTTTCTGCGGAACGGTCTCGAGGTACAACTCGACGAAACGACCAATCCCGGCTTTGAGCAAATCTGCACCGAAGTCGCTGATTTGGTCGACTGGCTGCTCACCAACGACCGCAGTCGATTCATGAACCTCCTCTACCGCATCGACATTGCCGAGCACCACATCCACCAGGCATTGGACGAGCAGGGTGAACAAAACGTTCCGGAGAAGTTGGCGGTCATGATTGTAAGGCGGGAAGCACAAAAAGTGCTTATCCGGCGCTATTTCAGCGGGGAACAGTAATGGTGTGTCTTCTGTTTGAACCTACTCTTTAATGTGCTCATGTGCTCATTGGAGGCTTTTTAATGGAGGTAATGGAGTCACAAGGTTTCAGCAAATGCGCTGATTTACCTTCAGCAACCACCGAACTTGGCGTTAACTTCCCTGGTTTACAAATGCCAACAGCACAAAGGCTTAGTACAGTAGATAAATGTTTCAGCATTAAGTAAGAATCCCTTGTAAAACAAGAACTTTACTGCCTGATATTCGTGCATGGAAATTTTCATTTTATTCGTTCTCATTCTCATCAACGGTGTTTTTTCCATGTCGGAAATAGCTTTGGTTTCTGCGCGCAAAACCCGACTTGAAGCAGAAGCCCTCAGAGGTAACCAAAAAGCCGCAGCAGCGCTAGCATTGGCAAAGTCGCCCAATACCTTTTTATCTACAGTGCAGATTGGTATCACTGTCATTGGCATCATTACAGGTATTTACAGCGGCCAGAATATTACAGATGATTTTAAGGCCTTTTTAGACAAATTTGCTTTGTTACAGCCCTTCAGTGATCAATTGGCTGTAGCAGTGGTAGTTGTCGTAGTCACTTATTTTTCCCTGATATTGGGAGAATTGGTTCCTAAACGACTCGGCATGAGTCGTCCTGAAGCCATCGCGAAAGCCGTCGCACAACCAATGCGTTTGATTTCGATACTGGCAAAACCTTTCATCTGGTTATTAACTTTTTCGACTGAATTACTGCTTCGTGTATTTGGCAAAGAAGTTTCCAGTCAACAGCATATGACGGAAGAAGAAATCAAATCCATCATACAGGAAAGTGTGCTGACCGGTGAGCTGCAAGAAATTGAACAAGACATCGTTGAACGCGCGTTCGGTCTTGGCGACTTAAGGGTAAGTTCGCTGATGACACATCGTAATGACCTGATCAGTCTTGATTTTGAGATGAGTGCCGACGCCTTACGCAATACCATTGAACAAGAATTGCACTCCTTTTACCCGGTGATAAGCGGAGAAAAAGAGGAAATTGAGGGTATAATTGCGCTGAAAGATTTATTTATGGTCAAAGGAGTCTGGAGCATCGAGCAACTCCGTGCTATTCTCCGCAATCCCCATTATTTCCCTGAAAATCTCACGGCTTATGCTGCACTCGAAAACTTCAGGCGGGATAAAATCCACTACGCTCTCGTACTCGATGAATATGGCGCTTTGCAAGGTATGATTACCATCAATGACATATTGGAAGCTCTCGTAGGCGACATCAGTGAAGCAGACGATGACGAATACCGCATCGTGGCCGAAGGCGAAAACAGTTGGCTGGTGGATGCACAATATCCATTTTTTGAGTTCATCAATTATTTCGAACTGGATGGCCCGATAGAAAAGGAAGTCCCTTTTAATACCGTTGCCGGTCTCATTTTAGATACCCTGGCACGTTTTCCAAATCAAGGTGAAGCCATCGTTTGGCAAGGGCTTCGACTCGAGATATGCGAAATGAGTAGCATGCGCATTGAGAAGATCAGAGTTCGACGGTTGGAAAAGAGAGTTAGCTGGAATTTGTGACTTCAGTGGACTATTTAAATGCGTGTAAGCTGACTTTGAAAAATCCGATTTCTTCAATCCTTCACCTAAGCGCATGTTCTTTGAAGTCCGGGTGGGCGCTTTGAAACGCCATGAACACGGCGAAAGCTGCGTTAATAAACGGGTCAGTTCAACAAAAACGCCTTCTCCAGTACGAATACATCGTACAATATTTTCAAACCAAACACCAGCAACACTGCTCCCGAGATGCGGTTGAGCCATAAAATTACCGTTCGGGTAACAAAGCGGCGGAGTTTTTTGGCGCCATAGGCTTTCAATAAATCGGTAACCAGTACTGTGCCCAGGGTACCGGCGAAAAATAAACCTTTATCCATACGCCCAAAATCGGGTATGGCCGAAACCAGGGAGGAAACGCCTAGCCAGTAAATGATGACAAATGGATTGAGAATGTTTAAAGCGAATCCTTTTATCAGGCTACCACCCTTCAGTCTCAGGTTTTTTTCGATGGGATTGTCGGCCGAATACACCCCCACCTTGCGATTAAAGACCAAAAATGCGCCATAACCGAGCATGAACAAACCCCCGAAAATGCCGATGATACGCAGTGTGCCTGGCTGCTGTATAAACTGCAACAAGCCAAAATAGCTGATGAGAATACAGGTGGCATCACTTAGCACTATGCCTATGGCCATATAAGCACCTGCCGTAAATCCTTTGGTGATGCTGGTTTGTATCAAGGCAAAAAATACCGGTCCGAGTAAAACGGCCAGCACCAGGCCAAAGCCAATGCCTTGAACAATAGGTAGTTCGAGCACTTACTGGTGGGGTTGAAGGATGAAGTTACGCCAGGCTTCGGCTTGTTCACCCTTTAAAACCCGCGGAAATTTATGTTGTCCACCCAGTTTGCCTTTGGCAGCCAGCCAATTGGTAAACACCCGGGCAGGAAGTTGCTCAACAATCACTTCTTTCAATGCATGACGACGCTCTACGGCATAATCGTCGTTGATGGCGCAAAGCGTCTCATCCAACAGCTTTTTCACTTTAGCAATGTCAACCACTGTATCGGAACCTATATACCAATGGTGGGCAAAAAGCGACTCATAAGGTTCACCTATGAGGGTGAACTCCTTGATCTCCATATTCAGCGTCTCAGCCACATGGGCGATGGCTTGATTCATATTTTCGACCGACAAATGTTCGCCACAGAGGCTGATGAAATGTTTGGTACGACCGGTAATTTTAATTTCCATATGCTCCAAACTGGTGAAACGTATGGTGTCGCCAATAAGATAACGCCAGGCCCCGGATACCGTCGACAGTAGCAAAGCATAATCGACCCCTTCCTTCACCTGACCCACATGGTAGGTGGCTGCATTTGGCTTCAGACCACCATCTTCATCAAAATTTTCGGGATTAAAGGGCACAAATTCATAATAAATGCCATTGTTCAAAATCAAACGCATGCCAGTGCGCACATCATGTGGTCGGGCATCGTAAGCAATAAATCCTTCGGAAGCCAGGTAGGTTTCGAAATAAATGAGCGGGTGAGCCAAAAGTTTTTCAAAGCTCTTTTTATAGGGCTCAAAAGCCACGCCGCCTGTTGCATATACCTTGAGATTCGGCCAGATGTCGTGTATGGTGTTGAGTTGATAATGTTCGATGATGCGCTCCATCATGATCTGCAACCAGGCCGGTACACCGGCTATGACCCAAATGTCCCATTCAGGGGCATGTTTGACAATATCATTGATTTTGGCGTCCCAGTCTTTGAGTTTAGAGATGGCCTTACCGGGTTTGTAAAAACGTTCGAACCAGAAGGGTATTTTACCCGTATTGATGCCGCTCAAATCGCCGTAATAATAACGACCGCTGAAATTGAGGTGGGTGCTTCCACCCAGCATCAGCATACCTTTTTCGTAATAATCGCTGGAGAAATTGTATTGCGCCAGTGTAAATATCTGCTTTACGCTCGCCGAGCGCATGGCTTTGATCATTTCGGTGGTGACAGGAATAAACTTCGAAGAGGCTTCAGAAGTCCCCGAACTCAATGCGAAATACATTATTTTCCCCGGCCAGGCCACATTGGGATAACCTTCCCGACTGCGGCTCCACCAGCGTTCGTAGATGCTGTTATAGTCGTATAAATCCACCCGTCGGCTATATTCTTCAAAGATATCCGGGCTTTTTAACATGGACCCAAAGCCATAATAACGACCGATTTCGGTGTCCTTGGCTTTATTGAGCAACTTACGCAGCACTATCTCCTGTTGTTTAACAGGGGCAAAAGCCTTTACCGACAGTTTGATACGCAACTGTAGTCCACGTTTGAATAAAGCACCTAATACCACTATCAAGAATTTTCGACTGCCAAAATAACCATTAAGTGCCTTATCTGGAACAAAGCCCTTATTTTCGCTTGCGAATTGTCGTATTGAGGCAATTAAGTTTAAGTAATCCCCCATGAAAGGAATTATACTGGCGGGCGGTTCCGGCACCCGACTACACCCACTAACGCTGGCCATGAGCAAACAACTCATGCCAGTTTACGATAAACCGATGATTTATTACCCGCTTTCGGTTTTGCTGATGGCAGGTATACGCGATATTCTCATTATTTCTACCCCCCACGACCTACCTAACTTCCGCAAATTGCTGGGTGATGGCAGTTTATTAGGTTGTAATTTCGAATATCAGGTGCAGGAAGTACCCAACGGACTGGCGCAAGCCTTTGTTTTGGGGGAAAACTTCATCGGCAACGATAAAGCCGCTTTGGTTTTGGGAGATAATATATTTTACGGTTCACGTATGGGCCGTTTGCTCCAGGAAAACAACGATCCCGATGGTGCCGTCGTTTTTGCCTACCATGTTTCGGATCCCGAACGTTATGGTGTAGTAGAATTCGATGAAAATATGAAAGCCCTTTCTATTGAGGAGAAGCCGGCCAAACCAAAATCGAGTTATGCCGTTCCCGGTTTGTATTTCTACGACAATGAGGTGGTTCAAATCGCGAAAAACTTAAAGCCTAGTCCGCGGGGTGAATATGAAATCACCGATGTGAACAAACATTATCTCGCAGCAGGCAAACTCAAAGTGGGTGTACTCGACCGCGGCACTGCCTGGTTAGATACCGGCACCTTCGCTTCTCTCATGCAGGCTGGTCAGTTTGTGCAAGTCATTGAAGAACGTCAGGGCTTGAAAATCGGCTGTATCGAAGAAATTGCCTTTAATATGGGCTTCATCAATGAAGAACAACTTGAAAAAGTTGCCCAGCCCCTGGTCAAAAGCGGTTACGGTCAGTATCTCCTGAACCTCCTCAAATGAGCAAAATACTGGTCACCGGCGGCTGTGGTTATATCGGGAGTCACACCCTGGTAGAGTTGGTAGCGGCCGGTTATGAAGTGATCAGTGTAGATGATAATTCCCGCTCCGGTGTTGATTTTATTGAACGAGTGAGTGCTTTATGCGGACAAACAATCACCAATTATGTGGTTAATCTCTGCGATTTGCCCGCATTAACCGCCGTTTTCGAAGCCCATTCCGACATCCGTGGCGTGATTCATTTTGCCGCCTATAAATCGGTAGGAGAATCTTCACGCGAACCCCTTTTATACTTCGAAAACAACCTACTCGGGCAAATCAACCTGCTCAAATGTGTGCAACAGTTTCAGGTGCCGCATTTTGTGTTCAGTTCGAGTTGTACGGTTTACGGCAACCCGGAAGTATTGCCGGTGACCGAAAACAGTCCGTTGCAGGAAGCCGAATCGCCTTATGGTCGTACCAAAGTAGTGGGAGAAGCCTTTTTGCGTGATTTTGTCAAGGTAAACTCCTGCCAAACCATCGCCCTCCGCTATTTTAACCCGGTAGGTGCCCATCCATCTAACCAAATTGGTGAGTTTATTATTGGTGTTCCACCATATCTAATTCCCTACATCACCCAAACTGCCATTGGCAAACGCGAAGAGCTGGTGGTTTTCGGCAACGATTACCCCACTCGCGACGGCACCTGCATACGCGATTACATCCACGTTTGTGATGTAGCCCGCGCCCATGTAAACGCCTTACAATACCTGGAAGCAGGCAAGGCGACCAGCAATTTTGAAGTATTTAACCTCGGCAGCGGTATTGGTCAGAGTGTGCGAGAGATGATTACATCATTCGAAAAAGTAGCCGGAATAACGCTCAAATGGCGTTTTGGTCCGCGCCGCCCCGGCGATGTCGTAGCCGTTTACGCCGACAACTCCAAAGCCCGCCAGCAACTCGGCTGGGAAACCCGCTTTACGCTCGACGATATGATGCGTACGGCCTGGGCCTGGGAGCAAAAGCTGGCGGAAGAAAGTTTATAAAGGATAGTACAACAGTTTTACTGGCCTGTCGCGGTAAAACTCGTAGCTACTGGTAATTGTCCCACAATCATTGCTGATTTCCCAACTTGTACTAGAAGGAAATGAAACATCAAGGAATGATGATAACTCCAAAAATTCAACAGCCATATTTTTGTTAGAAATATTTTCATTAATAGTCACAGTTGTAAAGCCAACCGTATTGCTTCCAATAGGATAACAAATATTGTTGATGAAGGAGTGGTAAAAGAGGTATGGCTTGTTTCGTTTAATTCGAAAATTGTACTGCATAATAAGGCTATCACTAGTTTCCAGACAACGTATTTGAACTCCCCGAGATATCGAACTTGGGAATTGAGCTAAAACGAGTGGGTCAATTTTCGTGCTATCGAAACCTTCAAGTAGATGAGAAATAAAATTAATCGAAGAGTCTTCTATAGGAATAATCGACACTATCGCCTCTCGAAGATTTACTAAAAATTGACCGTTATTATTAGTATAGTGAAATTTTGGAGTAGAAAACCTAAAGGCTAATTCAACCACAGAATCAGTTTGAGATACAGTGCTTAAATTGTAATTGAATGTCAAGGTAGCACTGTCGTCTTTGGGTTTTTCACATGCCAATAGCATACTCAGAACCAAAACTGTAGTAATGATTAATGGGGCTTTCGATGGCATACCAACACAATATAAATCATCTGAAGCAGTCTGTAACCTAAGATTAACACATTACAACGCATTCTAAATCTAAAACACTTTCATAGAAAAGATATTAATTACCCATTAACTTTAGCGTCTTCTTACCCGATCAACTCAATCATGCGTGATACCCTAATTTTTGACCTTATAGAAGCAGAACGCCAGCGCCAGGAACATGGCCTGGAACTGATTGCCTCTGAAAATTTTGTCAGCCGCCAGGTGATGGAAGCCGCCTGTTTTCGGTAACGACTACCCCACTCGCGACGGTACCTGCATACGCGATTACATCCACGTTTGTTATGTAGCCCGCGCCCATGTAAACGCCTTACAATACCTGGAAGCAGGCAAGGCGACCAGCAATTTTGAAGTATTTAACCTCGGCAGCGGTATTGGTCAGAGTGTGCGAGAGATGATTACATCATTCGAAAAAGTAACCGGAATAACGCTCAAATGGCGTTTTGGTCCGCGCCGCCCCGGTGATGTCGTAGCCGTTTACGCCGACAATGCCAAAGCCCGCCAGCAACTCGGCTGGGAAACCCGCTTCACGCTCGACGATATGATGCGTACCGCCTGGGCCTGGGAGCAAAAGCTGGCGGAAGAAAATTTATAGCGGGTAGTACAATAGTTTTACCGGCCGGTCACGGTAAAAACTATAACTACTTTCACTTCTCGCGCAAAAGCCACGCATTTCTCTATCAGGTGTTGCTGGAAAATCTGTCTCCATAAGCTGCTCAAGCTGAGAATATTCAATTGTTAAGTCTTTAGGCACTATATTTTCCCTTATATCTATGGTGCGTTCACTAACTGCAGAAGTTTCTGTTAAATAGCAAGTTTTTATACCATAGGTATGGTAGAACAAATAGGGAACACCTTTTTTTATGGTAAAATGGTATTCTAGAGCCACATTATTGGTCGTTTCATTGCTTCTAATATAAATACCTCTTGTATCCAATCTAGGAAGTGAGCCTGAAACAATTGGCTGCACTTCAGTTAAGGAAGAACCAGCTAGCAGGGTTGTGAGAAAGTTTGAAGTGCTATCAACAATCGGGATTATGCTGACTAGCGCTTCTCCCATGTTGAGGGTATGAAATTTATTCGAATTGGTAGGTAGACTTTTAGCTGTTGAAAATGCAAAGGTTAAAGTAACAGTAGAGTCAGTTTCATTCAATTGCGAAAGGTTATAGATAAATTCAGCAAATACGCTGTCGTCCTTTCCTTTTTCACAAGAAACAAACAAGAGACCGAACGATAATAGGAATAAGTGATATTTCAAGCTTTTAAGTATCATAAACAACCTGACGAATATGGAAACGGATTCACTTTTTTTGGTTTAGCAACTGAATTTAACACATTGCCGCACAAATCGAATCTAAAACACTTTCATAGAAAAGATATTAATTACCCATTAACTTTAGCGACTTCTTACCCGATCAACTAAATCATGCGTGATACCCTAATTTTTGACCTCATCGAAGCAGAACATCAGCGCCAGGAACATGGCCTGGAACTGATTGCCTCTGAAAATTTTGTCAGCCGCCAGGTGATGGAAGCCGCCTGTTTTCGGTAACGCCTACCCCACCCGCGACGGCAACTGCATACGCGATTACATCCACGTTTGTGATGTAGCCCGCCCCATGTAAACGCCTTACAATACCTGGAAGCAGGCAAAGCAGTCAGTAATTTTGAGGTATTTAACTTCGGCAGTGGTATTGGCCAGAGTGTGCAGGAGATGATTACTTCTTTCGAAAAAGTGACCGGAATTACGCTCAAATGGCGTTTTGGTCCGCGCCGCCCCGGCGATGTGGTAGCCGTTTACGCCGACAACTCCAAAGCCCGCCAACAACTCGGCTGGGAAACCCGCTTTACACTCGACGATATGATGCGTACCGCCTGGGCCTGGGAGCAAAAGCTGGCGGAAGAAAGTTTATAACGGGTAGTACAATAGTTTTACTGGTCGGTCACGGTAAAATTCGTAGCTACTAGTTATGGTACCGCAAGTATTCGTTATTTCCTTGCTATTACTTGAAGGAAATGACAAATTCATCAAATTTGTCAATTGATTATATTCACTGCTAATATTTTTTCCCGCTATAGTTTCATTCAATTTTATAGTGGTGTAACTCACAGGTGAGTTTTCTTGCTGAGTACAAATCTCATTAATAAATGAATTATAAAATAAGTAAGGAATTCCCCTTCTAATGGTAAAACTATACTCTAAAAGAAAAGTATTATTCACTAACAAGGGCGACAATATTAATCCTCTCGGACTATTTCCATGAAGAGAACCAGTTAAGATGCTATCAATTGCACTTTGGGTGTTTCCTGCAAGTAGAAAAGTTATAAAAATATGACTTGAATCAATGACTGGAAGAATACACACAAGTAATTCGGTAATGGCCAGAGAAAACTCCCTACCGTCTGAACTATTATTTTTAATAGGTTTTGTAAGGTGAAGTCGCAAAGAAACCGTTGAGTCTGTTTCAGCTACTTTTGTCAGCTCATACGTTAAGTTCGTTTCTGTTGAATTATTCTTACCTTTTTCACAAGCCAATACTAACACAAGGGAAAACAATATCAATAGATAGTTTCGAAATTTGAAAAATCTAATTTCCATGATGGTTGAAGATTGCATCAATTGAACCCTGTAAAGTGGGATGGGCGGAATTATATCTATTCTTAATCAACGAAAAATCCAAATAACATTCCCATTGATTAGTTACGTTTATAGAAGTGTATATTTCATCTAAATTCAAGCTAACTATGTCATTCGACGGAATCCCATTTGACGGGGTATTATCCCAAATGTCATAAAATAGTCCTGTAGGAATCCAAGGATGATCTACTAGTCCATTACTTTCTTCACCTAATTGATGATAATTTTTATTCCCGGTTCCAAAGGTTATATTTGGATATTTGTTAAATCCCACTATTTTTTCCAAATCATAAGCGAAAGCTTCGCCAACAGCAACCTTATCGGCATGCTGGCCGTTTCCATCACCGTAGCCTCCGTTTGCAACAATATAATTAATATAATTGGTCCAATAGCATGTTCCTACTAAACCATAATGATAAGCATGAGCCAATTCATGAAAAACCACTTCATGAATGAAAGAGGAGTAATTAACCCTTTCGGCATAACCAATTAAAACATCACCAAGTATTGTCCCGTACATACTAACGATTAAGGAAGAGGCAGCGGCAGAAACATCACCCCGCAATAAAAAGTAAGTCGCAAAATAAGTGGCGTGAAAAGGACTATTCATAGTTTTAAGCATAGGAGCAGAGGCATAATTACCTAAGCCCGTCGCCCATATTGAAATGCGACCTTGATTATAATATATGCTATTATTGTTCATATAAGCATTGAAGTATTCAGCGCCATTTAACATCGTCGCCAGTACCCAGTCTCTTGATCTAATCGTCAGGTTGCTATTACTTGTTTTATCAACAGTATATTGAATGTTTGTCATGCCTCTAAAAGCAAAAAGACCTATCATTTTCTCATTAGGTTTATACATCCTCCAAATGCCTACAGTGGCAAGTCCTCGAATGCTGAACCGATTGTTTTCAAAAACCATTTTAACAAGTGCATGTGTTCGGAATTTCGCGTTGCTATTAAAATTACCACTGGCATCAGTAAAACCTACTCTAATCTTAAACCAGGATCTTGCTACTATCCCTACATTTCGTAATGGTTCATTACCATTAAACTCAGTATTGTGAATATTAATATTGCCAATGACATCACGTTTTTTGAGCCTTAGAAATGCCAAACGTCCTTGCGGTTCATCTTCCTCTTCCAATTGATGTTCCAATCCACATCGCTCAAAAGCGGCATAGACCAGAGGGTCTGAGTCATCATTGTCATCGGGAAGATGTAATGATTCAATGACCTCATAACTGATTCCTGTATTCGCTATGATTGAACTTGACTGAAAATTAGTCGGCACAACTGTATATAACCAGGTGTAATCCTCTCTTGTTAAAACAGGGTCGTGGTAATAGGTGCCTTGGGTAACAACCTCATAATCAAACGGTGTATCAAATAATTCTAAATCAGAATCATCCAGCACTTTTAAATCTTGAGGGCTATTAGGCAGAAATCTAACATATTTATGCGTTTCAACGATATCTCCATTCCAACTTATCGAAGCTCCTGCAAGCGCCATGTTAGTAACGGAATAAGGATTACAGAGGTGATCACCAAGGACCGTTATTTGTTCTGATTCGAAGTCATAATAAATAGCTTCATCCGTACCAAAAACGAGCCCATTTAAACCCGTACTTCCATTCCCAGAGGGGAAATCAACCTTATCTTTGGTGCAGGAAAAGGCAAAAAGCAGCATTACCCCCCCCCATAAATATTCTTATATGTGTTGCAAACATAATATAGATTTTATTCAAATCTAAAACACAATTTGGTAGTAGATATTAAATACCTATTAACTTTAACGCCGTCTTACCCGATCAACTCAATCATGCGTGATACCCTAATTTTTGACCTCATCGAAGCAGAACGCCAGCGCCAGGAACATGGGCTGGAACTGATTGCCTCTGAAAATTTTGTCAGCCGCCAGGTGATGGAAGCCGCCGGCTCGGTGCTGACCAACAAATACGCCGAAGGCCTCCCCGGCAAACGTTATTATGGCGGATGTGAGGTGGTTGACCAGGTAGAACAAATTGCCATCGACCGCGCCAAACAACTTTTTGGTGCCGCTTGGGCCAATGTACAACCCCATTCAGGTGCCCAGGCCAATGCCGCGGTGATGCTGGCCGTTTTACAACCCGGCGACGACATATTAGGCTTCGACCTCAGTCATGGCGGTCATTTGACCCATGGTTCACCCGTAAATTTCAGCGGTAAACTCTACAAACCTCATTTTTACGGCGTAGAACGTGAAACCGGCCTTATCGACTGGAGCAAGGTAGAAACCAAAGCCCACGAAGTCAAACCCAAACTCATCATCTGTGGTGCATCGGCCTATTCGCGCGACTGGGATTATGCCCGCTTGCGTAAAATTGCCGATGCTGTAGGTGCCTTATTGTTGGCCGATATTTCGCATCCGGCCGGTTTGATTGCCACCGGTTACCTCAATAACCCCGTTCCGCATTGCCACATCATCACTACCACCACCCATAAAACCTTACGCGGTACGCGGGGTGGTTTGATTATGATGGGCCAGGATTTTCCGAATCCGTGGGGTTTAACCACACCTAAAGGTGAGCCTAAAATGATGTCGGCCATACTCGATGGTGCGGTATTCCCGGGTACCCAGGGTGGTCCGTTGGAGCACATCATTGCTGCCAAAGCCATTGCTTTTGGTGAGGCGCTTACACCTGAATACAAAGCCTATTGTGGTCAGCTTATCAAAAACGCCCAGGCCATGGCTGCAGCATTTGTAAAACGCGGTTACCACATCATCTCGGGGGGTACCGATAACCACCTCATGCTCATCGACCTCCGATCGAAAAACGTAACCGGCAAACTCGCCGAAAACGCCTTGGTGAAAGCCGATATCACCGTGAACAAAAATATGGTGCCTTTCGACGATAAATCACCTTTTGTAACCAGTGGCATACGTGTAGGCACCGCAGCCATCACCACGCGTGGTTTGAAAGAAAGTGAAATGGAGCAAGTAGTTGATCTCATCGACCGCGTATTAACCGCACCCGAAGACGAAGCCAATCTGTTGGCGGTACGTCAGGAAGTAAATACCTTGATGAAACGTTTCCCTTTATACGACTAATTGATACTTCAATATTGAAAAAGCCGGTTCTCACGAATCTGCTTTTTTTATGGGTCGCGGATGACGCGGATTTTTATGATTTACACAGATGCACATGCCAACTTATTAGTGACGGATAAGTTTTTCGTTGGCCAGCAACTGGCCGTTTTCCCACAGTTGAATCAAATAGATTCCTGAAGAAAGTCCACTGAGATCGAGTTGGTATTGGGGCTCGTTTATTTCCAGCTCTATTTCTTGCATTATTTGACCAGTTACGGATACTAATTTCAGCGCTGTGCCCGGTTTAGCCTCATATTTTATATAAACAAAATCGCTGGTTGGGTTGGGATAAACCGTCATGTTTAACCGGGTAGCTAAACGTTCGATAGAAAGTGGGAAATACGAATTCCGGATTGAATCTCCGCGCTCAAAATTAGTGAGTACATGCCCAGGTGACCCAAAATCCATAAAACAACTCAGCAAGCCCGAAACACGTCCAATTCCATGTATTACTACCTCTGAAATTAATGTATTGTTAGAATGCTTATCGTACACTTGTTGTCCCCAAGGCAATTGTATTTGATCGGTCTGGTGAACGATGTAAAACTGTTCACTTCTAGAAGGGTGTATAAGCTGACTTCTTACTGAATCACCCACTAGAACATCAAAATCGTAAATGAGTGACTCGATAGCTGGATTACATTTGCAAATGGTCTGATTAAGCGGTATCAGGTATACTTTTTTGTTTTGTTCCCGAATTAAAGCAATAAGTTGATAACTACTTATCTCCTTTGTATAGCCTACAAAAGCAAGTTTAAAGAGCTTTAAATAGGATTGATTTTGATGTAAAGTATCACCCAAAATTAAATAGCCTATCCGATTAACATTTCCACTACCAGTAATATATTCAATCCATAAGGTGGAGTCGGCGGCTAAAGGTTGATATTGTTGCGCCTGTGTTTTTGATGTCAAACACATTAGGCAGAATGCAAATAGCAGCTGTTTCATAATGTTAATTTTTAATCACCTTCTCCCAACCCAACAACTGCCCGTTGCGCCAGAGCTGGAGCACATACATGCCTTGTTCAAAGTCGGTCAGCGATATCTGGTATTGAATATCTTCCGGGCCGGCCTTCCAGCTGTGGCGGGTACGCCCTAACATATCGGTAAGCTTAAAAACAGCCCCCGGCAAGGGTTGGTCGGCTTTCAACAACACATTCAGCACATCTGTAGCCGGATTGGGATATACTCTAAGGTAAACCGGCGCCGTGGTGAGTTCACCTAAACTCAAGGCACAACCCGGCACCAGGCAGCCCATGCTGTCGGTTTTAATGATCCAGGCGTATTGGGCGTGGTCGAGGGCGCTGGTATGGTTTTCACCACGGCCAGCCGCTACTATATTACCTCGTTCTGTGACTGCAACATGCTCTAAATACCCCCATTGGTAATCTTGCAAGCTCGGAAAGGGCAAGAAGAAACGCTGCCATAACATTTCGCCCTGAGCATTGAGTTTAGTCATCCAACCTACCCTTGGGTTCATACTATCTGAATGGGTGCCCACAGCTACATATCCCCCACTCAGATCAGGCACCACATGTGCTAAATTAGTAGACAAGGATTCTATACCATAAATGCTGTCCCACTCGAGCTGCAATTGACTATTGAGCTTAGTAACAGAACCTTGGTAAAGATAATTGGTGGTGCCATTGGGCTGAGGATAGTTATGAATTTTAACTGCACTAAAAACGGCACCACCATCGGGAGTAGTGGAGATTTTAAATGGACTAGCAATGTTTTTACCTATGGGGGTATAATATTGTTGTAAAATTTGACCGGATGTATCTACACTGAATATCCAAGATTGCCAAATGGGCACTCCACTGCTTGAGCATCCTTCACAATTGTCTGCTCCAACTACAATTTCGTTGTTTGCATTTACTTGCAGGTAGCCTGGAGTTTGAAATAATCCCGGAGCAGGATTACCGTAAATATATCGTGCTTTTTCATTGCCTAAACTATCGAGACGTAACAAACAAACCTTACGATCAATCACAGAATTTGACGAGATTCTTCGACTTGAAATAGCCATCCAAATTTCGTCACCTACTTTAACGATGCTTTGACTTGAAAATGTAACGTCGGATAATCCTGAATCGAACTCTTTGTAGAGCAAAGAATCCCCATTGGTATTTACTATTAACAAGTAAGCATTATAAAATGGCTGACTCGGAAAAGGTGAGTTTATTGGAATAGTGCCCGTTATGTATAAAATTTCGCCATATTGCTTGATATCTCTCACCAAGTAATATCTATCTGCTCCACCTCTTACCCATTGGTTAATTATCTGCTGATTTTTCCGTTTTGACACCAATAATTGAACTCTCAGGCTTGGGTCATATCCGTCATAAATTCCTAACATATAAAAGATTGAATCATTCTTTAATGCTAATCCAGCATATAGGGAACCATACGACCCATTGGTGGTAGTATCGGTAAAGTACTGCTGAGCAAAGCTGAGCTTACCCCACAAAAAGAAACTAACTAATAAGATGGTTCTCATTGAAACAGAAATAGGCTGCTGCTATTCATGGATAGCAGCAGCCATGAATTTAGCGACTAATTACCAGTTTTTCACGTTTCAAAATGCCATTTTTGCTTACCAATGAGCTAATGTACATTCCCACTGGTAAGTTACGGGTATCAATTAATTGGTGACCTTTTAAGCCGGATAACGGAATTCGATTCAACACTTTGCCACTCAAATCAGCAATGACCAAGGTGGCTTCTGTCAAATCTGTTGGTAATTCAAAGACAAGCGTTGTAAAGGCACTGGCTGGATTGGGGTATAACTTAAGCAAGGTGAGCTCTTCGCGTAATTGCTGCTTGGCTTGTTCTTTGTTCAACGCTTGGCGGCCTTGAGGCTCACTCTGTGGTAAATATACCTTATGAATTTGCAGTTGGCCTTGATTTTGCAAAGCGTTTTGGGCTAGGGCAAGGCTGTAGTCAAATGTATCATCAGAGGATAAAACAAAATTTTCTAACCAGTTAACACCTTCTTCATCTATACCTGCAAGACCTAAAGATGCATTCGGTAAGTTTTGTTTAAAAGTAAGTAAACTTTCAAAGCGGCTTTTTTCGGCTAACTGGAGCTCATTTAAGTTAAAGTCTGATGAAAGAGTGCTCATCACAGTGCTTGCGTTGCCGTATTGATTTTTACGGGCATATTGCCAAGCTAATCGATATTAAGAACGTACATCGAGTGCGCGATTTAACCAATATTCTACTTGAACATCCTGATTTAAAGAATCAGTGAGGTAATAGTTCACTATTTGGTTCAACCTCCAGGCCATATCACCAGCTTTACCAGCCATTTTGGCTTCCAAAAATGTGCGTATGGTCATGTCCTCCCAAGATAGTATAACTAAATCAATCATGTAAGCAGGCAAAGCAGGTTGCAACTCATGCTGTAAAAAGTCAATAAATCCATGGTCGTTGCGATGGGCATCGGGGTTGGCTAACATAACCTCAAGCAACATGGCACGCGGGAAGTTTTCATTATGGCCTGCTTCTCGCAAGGCATCCTGGCTCAAATAAGGCGAATGTGATAACAACTCTGCTCTCAAATCCCAGGCTTCCTGCTCCCAGGTTTCGTAAATAGCTTGCAACAAAGTGGGCGTATTGCCGCCATCCATTATTTGGTGCAAATTGTGGAGTAAATTACCGTATTCTGTTTCCAGAGAGTTGTATTCTGTAATCAAAGTTATCAGTTCGGTAGTTTCGCCTAACCGTTCTTCTGTGTATCCGTCGCTGAATTTTGATTTACATTCATCATTATAAAAACTACTTGTTGGTGACACTCTATTCACAGACCTATTATTTGGAAAGCCGCTACCTTGGTGCCACCAGTAGATAATGGAATTATACGACTAACAGCATCATCCTATAATTTTGAGCCGGTTCCTTTGGGGTCGGCTATTTTTATGGGTCGCGGATGACGCGGATGGGTATGATTTACACCGATCCACGTTAATCATAATAATCATATCAAATCTGCGTGCCATCCGAAAATCTAAAAAATTGTCCAAAATTTCAGACAGAAATTAAACCTTTTGGGTTTTCATTCGTCTCCACTGTACAATATAGCAGAATTGCTCTAAAAAATGGCCAAATAGGCCCATTTTAGGCATTTTTATAATTCCAATCTTCAACTATTTAGCAGCTAAACAAGGAGAATTAGCTAGAAAGCCCGGCAATACTGAGTAATTTTTTAACCTGGTATGAAGTTGGTTAAGTGGGGAGCAACAACCCAACTAGCCACTAAACATCCAACTTCACCATGAAAACCCAACTCCTCACCGCCCTCCTGCTCAGCCTGAGTTTCTCGGCAAGCGTAGCTGCCCAAACCGACAGCCTGACCACCTAACGGATTCCTAAAGGACGGGCTTTTTAATGGGCCGCGGATAACGCGGATTATTATGATAAACACAGATCAGCGTCAATCATAAAAATCATATAAAATCCGCGGCCCATCCTAAAATTGCCGGTTTCTGTCACCCGAAAGTCATTGACATTCAGCGACACATGACATTAACTGACATTTGGCGCCAAGACATATATCCATTGCAAAAACGGCACAATCTTCACTATACGAATTGAAATTAAAACCCAACTTATATCCAAATGACACGTTTATTCATTACCCTTTTAGCGTCCTTTTTGACGTTCAGTACTGTGGCTCAAACCACTGCAGCTCACCAACTTTTCAAAACCCGCCCTACCCCGGCTGCGTTGGAGAACTTCTACCAATTGTATACCCAGTCCCTGCAACAGGCACGTACCACCCAAGCTCACGACAGTGTAAGTTTCGCCTTTTGGGACAACGGCAATTGGACAGACCTCCAGCATAGCAAAATAGTACGTAATGCACAACAGCAAATTATCGAAGTGGTGAACTACGACCCAATGGCAGGTCCAACCCAGCCCGTTTCTAAGCTTGAAATGACATACACCCAGGGCAAACTAAACCGCCAGGGTTTACTCACCCCACGCCCCGGCGGCTGGCAGCAGGAGATGGCGCTGGATTACCGTTACGATGCCCAGGGTAACCTTAGCTCCACCACCTTCTCCATCTGGGATCAGCAAGGTAATCTCCAGTTCTTTTTTGGCGACTCCCTCGAATATAGCTACCTAAATCAAACCATCCTAGGTGTGGGTTACAGTATTGGTTTTTCCATAGGTACAACCATTGTGTGGACACCCGTTGTGCTTATCGACCACATCAACTATGACCCTGCTGGTAAACCAACTGGCTTTGTTCAAACTGAATTTGACGCGCAGAACAACAGTTGGATGCCTGAAAACAAAATTGATCGGGTAAAATGGGGCTTTGGTTTTACCCATTGGAGTGATTTATTCACTTCGGTAGTACCATTGAACCAAGGCTTGGAGCCATTTATTCCGGGTCCATTGCCAGCCCAGCAACCCACCGATTATATCGTCACTAACCGGGCTGGAACACCACTGTTTCGTTCAACTTCTCTGATACAAGCCAGCTTGGTTGGTGCTATCAAATTTGAATCCTACGAAATCGGCAGTGGCTGGTTAGCTGAATACGAGTTGCACTTCAGCTACAACGCTCAGAATAAAATCACTTCGGTTGTATACGCCCCATTTGATGCACAGACCGGCAGATTTACGCCGCAGGAGCGGCAAACCAATAGCTACCTGAATGCTTATTACACCGGCTCATCTATGGAAACTTTTCAAAACAATCAATGGACGGTGCTTGGGGCTCAGCAGTTTAACTATAGCTTCGATAATTATGGCAGGGTAACCGAAATTGTTAGCCAAAGTTATGATGTGCTTACCGCTAGTTGGTTGAACAACGAACGCATTACATACCACTACCCGTCGGCAACCGCCTCAGTTGGCCGTTTGAGCATGGAAGACGTGAAAATTTTCCCTAACCCAACTCAGGGACAACTCAACATCCAAATGCCAGCCAACAAAAGCATCGACCAGCTTATAGTTCGCAATTTGCAGGGACAGCAACTTTATCAGGCACGTTTTACCTTCGACAATTCTATTGAGCACAGCCTCGATTTAAGCAATTTTCCTGCTGGTATGTACTTCGTGCAAATCCGGTCGGGCAGCGAAACAGGCGTGGTCCGCGTGGTAAAACGCTGATAAAATACCCGGGTGACTCCGGTTATGTTTGACACGGTTTGACCGTCCTGCCGGGAGGCAGGGCGGTTTTTTTATGTCTTGAAAAAGCTTATGTTCGTAGTAATATGACCACTTCAACTACTATCTTTTGTGCCGCTTGTCATGCCCAGCTACAAGGCAGCTATTGTCATCAGTGTGGCGAAAAGGTGTTGGAGCCAAAAGAGAAGTCGTTCCGGTATTTTTTAGGTCGACTTTTGGACGCACTTACCTTCGCCGATGTTAAAGGCTTAAACAGCTTCTGGATGTTGATCCGCCGGCCGGGAATGATCAGTCAGTTGTACAATCAAGGCATTCGCAAACGTTTTTATCTCCCCTTAAACCTCTTTCTGCTCACCAACCTCATTTACTTTTTGGTACCGGTTTTCAGCACCTTTAATACCACCTACCATCAACAGCTGTATTTGCAGAATTACAGCGATCGCACCCGCCCGTGGTTGCTCGAAAACCAGCAAGCCTCCGGTTTGGATGAAAAGGCGTATGAAGTGGCATTTAATCAAAAGTCGAACAGCCTGGCCAAGCTCCTGATGCTGGTTTTTGCAGCAATATTCGCCTTTTTTCTGGCCTTGCTTTATTTCCGGAGAAGCAGCTATTTTACCGATTATTTAGCCCTTTCGCTGGAATACAACAGCTTTTTAGTCTTCTATGGCACCGTGGTGCTGGCCCTGATCACCTGGCTGCTGTTTATAACGATTAACTACAGCCCCAATGATGAAGAATTAACCCTCTTCATCGCCATTGGTACCACTCTTTGGATGTATGCCGCCGGTCGCCGGCATTTTGGATTGGGCAAAATAAAAGCCATACTATTAGGTATGGCCTGTATGGTGGCATTGGCAATTACTTTAATGATATACCGCTTTTTACTGTTGTTTGTAACGGTAATGAGTATTTGAGCTCACAATAAAGCAACGCCTTCTTCTACGCTGGGTGTAAGTTTCAGTATGCTTTCAAGCTGAGAAATTTCAATGAGTTTGCGGATGGAGCTGTTGGCATTGGCAATGACAAAACTGCCCTCGGCCGACTGGCACAAACGGTTGCCTACCAAAATGGCACTTAAGCCCGATGAATCGGCATATTTTACGGCCGACAGATCAAAGATGATGTTTTGTACGCCTTCAGAATTCAGAAAAACCAATTCTGATTTCAGCTGCGGAGAGATGACTGAGTCGAGTTTTTCTTCTTCCAGGCGGACGAGCGTATATGTTTCTTGTTTATCGAGTAAGAGTTTCATGGGATGCGGTGATTAATTGGGACAATAATAGTGTTTTTTCAGCCTCTCAAACTAACTAAAGCCGACGAAACCGCAGTTTCTATCCGGCTTTGCATTTGATCGATAGGCGCTTTGACGAAAGTCTGACCGGTAATATGCTCATACAGCTCAATATATCGGGCGCTGATTTCTTCCAGCCAATCGGCTTCCATGGCCGGAATTTGCTGACCTTCCAAGCCCTGAAAACCATTTTGTATCAGCCACTGGCGTACAAATTCTTTCGACAACTGGCGTTGTTCTTCGCCTTTGGCTTGTCTTTCGGCATAACCATCAGCATAAAAATAACGGGACGAATCGGGCGTATGGATTTCGTCGATGAGTATGGGTTGGCCGTCGTACAAGCCGAATTCGTATTTGGTATCGACCAGTATTAATCCTTTGTCAGCGGCCATTTCAGTGCCACGCTGAAACAAGGCACGGGTATAAGCCTCTAACTGGAGATAATGTTTTTCTTCCACCAAACCCTGTCGTAGTATTTCTTCCCTGGAGATGTCCATGTCGTGGCCTTCCTGGGCTTTGGTGGTTGGGGTGATGATGGGTGAAGGGAGTTTGTCGTTTTCTTTCAGACCATCGGGCAGACTAACTCCACAAACGCTGCGTTTGCCGGCTTTGTATTCACGCCAGGCATGACCTGCCAGGTAGCCGCGTATCACCATCTCCACCGGAAAGGCGCTAGCCTTCTTACCAATGGCTACATTGGGATCAGGGGTGCTGATGAGCCAGTTGGGTACGAGATCGGCGGTTGCCTGCAAAAAATAGGCGGCGGTTTGGTTGAGCACTTGACCTTTATACGGTATGGGTTTGGGCAAGATGACATCGAAGGCAGAAATGCGGTCGCTGGCGACCATTACTAGTAGCTTCTGATCTATTTCGTACACATCTCTCACTTTACCGTGATAAACTGCGGTTTGGCCGGGGAATTGGAAGTCGGTGCGGGCGAGTGCCATATTAGTCGTTCTCGGGTTTGTTTTCGTTGTGTTTGTCGTAGGCTTTGATGATGGCTTTCACCAGTTTGTGGCGCACCACATCATCGGCGGTGAGGAAGATGGTGGCGATGCCGTCTACCTCTTTCAAATATCGCAAGGCCTGGGGCAAGCCGCTGCGCTGGTTGCGGGGAAGGTCAATTTGGGTGAGATCGCCGGTGATGATGAACTTCGCGGTCGGCCCCATACGGGTCAGAAACATCTTCACCTGCATTTCGGTGCAGTTCTGGGCTTCATCGAGTATCACAAAGGCCCGGTCGAGGGTACGACCGCGCATAAATGCCAGTGGCGCAATTTCGATGATGTTGTTTTCAATATAGCTGGCCAGCTTGGCGGGGGGTAACATATCTTCCAGCGCATCGTAGAGTGGACGGAGGTATGGGTCGATTTTTTCTTTTAAATCGCCGGGTAAAAAACCGAGGTTCTCTCCTGCTTCCACGGCCGGGCGGGTGAGTATAATTTTTTTGACTTCGCGGTTTTTTAATGCCCGAACAGCCAAAGCTACGGCCGTATAAGTTTTGCCCGAACCGGCTGGTCCTACGGCGAAAACAATGTCATTCTGGAAAGAAGCATCCACCAGCATTTTCTGGTTGTGGGTGCGGGCTTTAACGACCAATCCATTCGGACCAAAAACAATGGGTTCATCCTGACCAAGATGTCCAAATCGGGGTTGGTCGGCATCGAGCAGTAGCAAAGCAAAATCCTCATCGCTCATGCTTTTATAACGCTCAAAATGGGTCACTATCTTTTGAAATTTGTTCTGAAAGCCCTCCACCAACGCTGCTTCTCCGGCAACCTGAAAATGATCGCCACGGGAGGTAAAACGCAAATCGGGATAGGCCGATTTGAGGCTTTTGAATCGGCTGTTGCCGGGACCGAAAAAAGCAAGCGGGTCGATGCCCTCTAACTTAAAGCTAATATCAATCAAACGTGGCGGAATTAACTAAATTTGCGTTGAAACTAATGGCTGCGCGTTGATCGACTACCTTACCCTCACGACCGATTATGGTCTGAACGATCCCTATCTGGCGATGTTGCGTGGTTACCTCCTCAGCAACCGCCCAGTGGCTCGGATTATCGATGTTTCGCACAATATCCACAAATTTAACATCCGGGAAGCGGCTTACGTTTTAAAATCTTGTTATTCCTTTTATCCCGCCGGCACGCTGCACATCGTGGATGTATCGAGCGCGCAAATGCGCAGCCGCAACTTCTTGCTTTTTAGCTTTAACCAGCACTTTTTCCTGGTGCCCGACAACGGCATCTGCTCCTTGCTCACCGAAAATGGCTTTATTGAGCCAAGGAGAATTGATGTGGCTGCCGATCAAAAAGGCGGTTTCGACCTGCTTACTGTTGTGCTTCCGCGTGTTTTAGCAGAAAAGGAGCTCGAATTGGCCCAATTCGGGCCGATAGTAGCTGACTACGCCATGTTCACGCCTACCTTCCCCAGTCTGCAAGGCAACCGCATCATGGGCAAGGTGCAGTATATCGACAGCTACCGCAACGTCATCAGCAATATCGACCGGGCCTTCTTTGAACAGCATGTCAAACGCGATTATATCATCTACCTTAAAAAATCGCATCGTGGTGGTGATGAAATCAACCAAGTGCTTCGGCATTATGCAGACGAAGAACCCGGAGAGATAATTGGCTTTTTTGGGCAAAACGACTTCCTGCAAATCGCCGTTCACGGTGGTAATGCCGCCGAACTTCTAGGGCTTCGCATCGACGACGCTATAATGATTGAAATTTTATGATAACTAGAATTGTGAAGATGACTTTTCGACCTGAAGAAACCGGGACGTTTGAGACCATTTTTTTTGCAAACAGCGATAAAATCCGAAATTTTCCGGGCTGTACCCATTTGGAGCTGTTGAAAGCCGGCGCGGTATATTTTACTTACAGCCGCTGGAACGGCCCTGCCGATCTTGAAAACTACCGCAAATCCTCCCTCTTCGCTGAGGTATGGTCGAATACCAAGGTATTGTTTGCCGCTCCGGCTGAAGCCTGGAGTACAACGCAACTTTTTTAGCACGATAGTTGTAAATTGCTGCTGAAATTACCCATCATGAAAAAGTACTTTCCATTACTCCTGCTATTGGTCGCCTTCTTAACTCTGACAGGAATCAGCGCTTGCAACAGTCAGAAAAAAGCTGCTGAAAAAGAAGCACAACTGCGCGAACAAAAGCTCAAACAAGGCGATGCAGATAAAGCGAAATTCGAAAAAAGTCTGCCTGCCGACGTAGAATAAAACGTTTGAAAACCTAACTTTTGTCCATTTAGTCAAATGGACATTTTTTTTACCTATTTGGATTAGGAGCTGTTATATTAGTGGGGCAACCAAACGAGCACTTTCAAGCTGCATTCGGCTGAAATTAGTGCAGTAGCAGTTATGGCCAACGATATCGATAAGCTCATTGCCTTCTATAAAACGGAGATCTCGGATTATATCGACGGTGTAAAACCTTATCAACCGGTAGAGCAGCTCAAACAATTTGCTTCGCTTTTTTCACCGGGCCTCTTCTATTTTTATGTCATCAATTTCGCCAATCTCCGCATGGAGTATGTTGACCCGGGTTGCCGGACGGTGTTAGGCGTTGAGCCCGAAGATTTAGATGTGCCGAATATATTGTCCCGACTTTCGCCGGAAGAGCTGGCAGCCATGACCAAAAAAGAAGCGTTGGTGGTCGACTTCCTGTTCAACTACCTTAAACCGGAACAGCTCCCTTATTACAAAATCGTTTATTTCTTGCGTATGCGTGATAATGCCGGAAAAATCAAAACTATATTACATCAGGCCACAACGCTATCTGTCGCTGAATCGGGTAAAATCGAACATGTGATTAATGTGCATACGGATGTATCGCACTTGCATATTCCTCAAACACATACCGTGTCATTTATTAGTTTGAATGGGGAAAAGTCGTTTTTTAATATGTCGTCGGATAACACCACTTTCAATCCCAAACAAGAACCGGCTGTATCCTTTGAGCACTTAAAAAGACTGACCAAGCGAGAAATAGAAATCGTAGAACTGCTTTCCCGGGGTTACAAAACCAAAGAAATCTCCGAAAAACTTTTCATCTCCGAATACACCACCACCACCCACCGCAAAAACCTGCTCAAAAAGGCTGGTAGTGCGACTACCTCCGATTTGGTGATGAAATGTTTGGTGGCGGGGATCATTTGATGGCATTAGTGCAGCCTTCGGTTAAAAGGTGGCGCGAAAAACTCGCCATGACAACAGGAGATACAAACGTCATGGTGAGCAAGGTCGAACCAAGGCGTTTTCCTGCCGTGAGTTTACTGAGTTGGGTTAAACGGTGGGTGAGCGGAGCCGAACCCGCCGTTTATTAAACGTATTCGGTCATCGACGTACAAAGAGCAGGACGTATGTGCGGCTTTCGATTCTAAAGCGCTAAGGTTAATAAGTTCCCTATCCCATTATCGTTGAACAACCACCTTATGGTGACTTACCCGACCTTGTTTGATCAGCTTAAGCAGATAAACACCTTCATTCAGCAGCGATAAATCCAGGCGATTCTCCTCATTTAAATTGGCATGCTGATGTACCAACTGGCCTTGCAGATTCAATAATTGTGCATGCTCAAACGCACCATCAAACTGCAATATACCACTGGTGGGGTTGGGGTAAATTTTATGTTGTAAAGTTTCATATCCAGGGGTACTTAAAGCCGAGTAATTCCCGAATTTGATGAGGTAGGCATCTGAGCCATTTGCTGTTAACGAATAAGGTGGGCCACCGGGATTAAAATCGACTGTAGAACGAAACGAGCCTGTAACATAAAATTTATCCTCTTCCACACTTAAACCATTACCATAGTCATATCCGTTGCCCCCAAAAGTGTGTACCCATTTAAATTGGCCAAGCTCATTTAAACGAACAATTCCTACATCGTAGTTGCCATTTGTACTTTTTGTAACAATCCCAGATCCTGGGTCAAAGTCTACATCTCCTTCAAACAAAAACATGAGGAGAATATCTCCATTTTCAAAAGTTCTCACCTTTTCCCCATAGGTGCTTGCTAACATATCACTTTTAAAAATTTTAGCCCACAAAAAGTGAGCATTACTGTCCAATTTAAGCGTGAAGGCATCATTTTTTAAGCCATTTACCGTAACCTGATAAATAGCCGCTCCGGGATCAAAGTCTGCGGTACCACGAAAATACCCCGTAATGAAAATATTGTTTTGATAATCAATTTTTAAGTCGAGAATCGTTACCGTGGAGCGGAATGTATCCACTCTTATCGAATTTCCCTGTAAGTCGCTCTGCAAGATAAAAGTTTGTTGATTTTCAGATGAATACACCCAAACAGGTAATAAAGCACTTCCAAAATTTATAGAATCTTCTGAATGAACCCCTGAAATCCATACTTTGGTATTAGTAACCTCCAGATGATTTAATGAAAGATTATTAGTGCCATTCCCAAACTTTTTAAACCATTGCATTTCACCCTGATTATCCAACATCATCACAAAACCTGAAAAAGCACCTAAACTATGCTGTAAATTAGGTGTGGCATTTGTTGAAAAATCGACAGTTGCTTTAAAATTACCTCCAATAAAAATACTACCATTCGAATCTATGGCTAATCCAATTATTTCGTCGTCAGAAGTACCTCCAAATCGTTTAGACCACAAATAATTTCCACTAGCATCCAGTTTTACTATGAACATATCCGTTTGGCCATTGGATATACCTATATCTACGCCATTGCCCGGGTCAAAATCTACAGTATCTGTAAAAGTACCTGCCAGTAAGATATTACCCTCGCCATCAATGGCTAAGTCTGTTATTAGTTCTTCTCCTTTACCTCCAAGAGTTACAACCCATTGGGTAATGCCATTGGTATCAAGTTTCTGGACAAATATATCTCGCCCGCCACGGCTAAACCTAGGAGTATTATCACCAGGATAAAAGTTAGTTTGCCCCTCAAAAAACCCACAATTCAATATACTGCCATCAGCAAAAATGTCACAAACTGTACCTGATTGAGTCTGAACTCCTCCAGAAGTAAAAACCCAACTCACTTGTTGAGCATGCAAATTGGCACACACACTCAAGAGCAATAGAAAAAATTTATTTATTAAATTCATATGTACTACCCACCAAAAAACACGAATACGAGGTAAATTTTCAATAAAAAACACCGTTTCCTTAAAATAGCTTTAAGAATTATTCCACACAACTTATGGTGCAGGATTACAAACTTGTCTCAAGCCTTCAACATTTTCAAAGGCCATAAAAAGCGAATACCCATTACATCGCATGGTAACCCTCACTTTATAATATTGGCATTCATCTTCTCCTAAACGAAATACCATGCATGGTGAAAAAGTTGATACTAGGTTAATTGTAGAATAAGAGTGAATTACAGTTGTTCCAACCCTTCTACCAAATAATCAATATCCCCATCACAATGCGCAGCCATACAAGCATTATACCCGATAGTTACAGTTGCCAGAGGCTTAGGAGACAGACTGCAATCAATACCAGCCGGTGTAAGATATACATCCATTGGGCCACAGGCTTTACTATCACTGCTTATTGAAAATAAGCCAAACAACAGTAAAAATGCTACTGAATTCAATTTAAATAGCTTTTCCATTATTTTCAGCTTAAGATTTAGAATTGAATGTAGTACAACTTACATTAGTATCCAAAAAAATGAAACATAACAGGCATTGCCGATGGGGATGATTCTTTGGTGGCGGGGATTATTTAATGAGCGCTAATGCGGCAATTGGTTAAAAGGTGGTTCGATAAACTCACCATGACAACAGGAGATACAAACGTCATGGTGAGCAAGGTCGAACCAGGGCGTATGTGTGGCTTTCGGTTAAACGGATAGTTGGGTTAAACGGTGGGTGAGCGAAGCCGAACCCGCCGTTTAACAAAAAAGCCGCTGTTCTCACGAACAGCGGCTTTTTTATTCCTCCGTATGAAATTACATCACCTCGTGAGTGGTGTACTCCTTGAGATAAGGATGTTTCATTGGTATGAGGTTGGCTTTGGTCATATTGCGAGCCACCACAAAGATGAACAAACCAGCGAAACCTAAGAACATACCTATTTCGACTATGCCGAAATGGGCGTGTGCACCTACTGCACCCGGCATAATGCCCTGGTACAGGTCGATATATTTGCCTACCACGAGTAATACCGCTACAATCAACATCATATTGTCGTTACGTTTAGAACCACGTGTCATCAACAAGAGGAAAGGCGCAACAAAGTTGATGAAGAGGTTTACGAAAAAGAGGACTTTGAAGTTCTCAAATCGCTCCTGATAATAAATCGCTTCTTCCGGTATGTTGGCGTAGAAAATCAGCAAAAACTGCGATAACCAGATGTATGTCCAGAAAATACTGAAGGCAAACATAAACTTACCGATGTCGTGCATGTGGTTTTCGGTGATCGACTGCAGATAACCATTGCGACGCAACAGAATAGCGATGATGGCAATAATCGAGATACCGGTTACCCAGGCAGCAGCAAAGTGATACATCCAGAAGATGGTAGAATACCAGTGGGTATCGATCGACATGACAAAATCCCAACAAGCCATGGCCCAGGTTACCGCATAAATCGGCAAGAAGGCTACTGCAAGGGTTTTATTGCGCTTCATGAACTTCAAACCACCCTGGAGGTCTTCGGCCAGTGAATTACGGCGATAGGCACGGATAAACAATATCCAGGCGATAAAGGCAATAATAGCACGGGCAGCCATGAACGGAATGTTCAGGTAAGCTACTTTCTCCGCAATGATTTCATCGAATTCCGGATTCAACGAACCATCGGCCAGGAATTTATCGGCTATGCCGGGATGTGTCCAGTGATAAACATGGTTCCAGTGCATGGCCATACCTAGGAGTATGATCAAAAAGCCGACAAAAGCGATAGGCATATACCCCGCCATAGCTTCAGCGATACGTTTAAAACCAATCGACCAAGCCGCATTGGTTGCCGACATCACGAATACAAACAAGGTAGCCGCCATAGCTGCTCCCATGAAGTACCAATTGCCCAACAAGAAGTTGGCCCAGAAGCCATGTGCATCGGTCATCAAACCGTACGCCATGCCAACGATACCCAGGCCCATGAGGGCGAAAGTGATATTGCGTAGTTTGCTGCTAAAGACGAACTTTTCTTCCTTAACAGCGATCTCGTGGTGATGTGATCCCATGTCGTTATTATTCTCCGGTATAACCTCTTAATTGATTCACATACATGACAATCTTCCAGCGGTCTTCGGGACGAATTTGGGTGCCATGCGCCCACATACGACCTTTACCCTTGGTGATGACATGGTAAATATGTCCTGATGGTTTGTCAGCAATATAGCTGGCCTGGTAGTTGGGTACACCGCCATATACCTGACCAACCGAACCGTCGCCTTTGCCTTCTTTACCATGACAAGGCTGGCAGTAAGTGTTGTAGAAGTATTTACCTTCTTTCAGGTTTTTATCGGTTTTCTCCAATGGGTTTTTCAATACCTGAGCAGCATATTCAATACTGTCTTTGCCAATGGGATAGTTGTACATCAACTCCAAACGGGTATTGTCGTAACCTACGCCATTGCGGGCGATGGTACCGGCAACCGGCTGGCGCATATTCATGCCATTGGGGTTGATGCTGTTCTCTTCTACTTGCGAATAAGGCTCGTAAGGCGTTGAAACATACATCTGAGGGGCAAACTCATAGCCGGTGTCCTTTTCGTCCTTTATCAAAGCGCAGGAATTCAGCACAGCTACAGCGAATAAACCAAGTATGATTTGCTTTTTCATAGTTCTACCTCCTCTACTTTCACCTCTTCGGCACCATGCTGGCGAAGCACTGCTTCTACCGCTGCCTGGTCGGCACCATCGCTTTTGATAGCGATACAGAACTTATCGTTGGTGATGCGGATATCGGGCTGTTTAGGTGTAGCGCCCGGGAAAAAGCCACAAGCGTACAAATAAGTACCCACCATGCCGAGGGCGGTAAGTAATACCGTAATCTCGAAACTCACCGGTACAAAATCCGGCCAAGCCAAAGCAGGTTTACCACCAATGTTCATTGGCCAGTCGAAACCCAACATCCACGCTTGCATCAATACCGCCAGCGACAAACCGGTGGTGCCGAATAAAAAGGCAGCTTTGGGGAGACGTGAGCGTTTCAGGCCCATGGCTTCGTCGAGACCATGGATGGGGAAAGGACTGTAAACCTCGTGGATGCTGCTGCCCGACCGACGCAATGCACGCACGGCATCGAGTACAGGCACCTCATCGCTAAAAATTCCAAGTATGTATTTCTGGTTCATGATCAGGCAATTTGGGGATGAACTTCTTTCAGATCGATGCCCTCTGCTTCTGCGGTTTTGGCGATCTCCTGTTCAGCCGAAGTTTTTACAATCGACTTAACCTCGGCAATCGCAATTACCGGCAAGAACTTGGCGAAGAGGAAGAACAAAGTAAAGAACAAGCCGAGTGAGCCGATGAACATGGCAATCTCCACCCAGGTAGGTGAATACATGGCCCAGCTCGATGGCAAATAGTCACGGTGCAATGAGGTAACGATAATCACAAATCGTTCGAACCACATACCGATATTCACAAAAATGGAGATAATAAATACGGCGGTAATGTTGCGACGCAACTTCTGCGACCAGAACAACTGCGGAGTGATCACGTTACAGGTCATCATGGCCCAATAGGCCCACCAATACGGACCAAACATCCGGTTCATAAAGGCATAACGCTCGAAAGGAACCGCCGAATACCAGGCCATAAAGAACTCCGTGATATAAGCCGAACCAACGATGCTACCTGTTACAAGTATGATTTTGTTCATCACATCGATGTGGTAGATGGTGATATAGTCTTCCAAACGCATCACCTTCCGCATGATGATGAGCAGGGTCAATACCATGGCAAAACCGGAGAATACCGCACCTGCCACAAAGTAAGGCGGGAAGATGGTCGTGTGCCAGCCCGGGATAACCGAGGTAGCAAAGTCCATCGATACGATGGTGTGTACCGAAAGTACGAGTGGGGTCGCTAAACCAGCCAAGATGAGTGAAACGGTCTCAAAACGCTGCCAGGCTTTGGCTGAGCCGTTCCAACCGAAACTGAGAGCATTATAGATGGTTTTACGAATACCTTTAGCCCGATCGCGGATGGTGGCCAGGTCGGGAATCAAACCCACATACCAAAACACCAACGAAACGGTGAAATAAGTCGAGATCGCAAATACGTCCCACAACAAAGGCGAGTTAAAGTTGGCCCACAATGAACCATAGGTGTTAGGCAATGGGAATACCCAATAAATCACCCAAGGACGACCAGCGTGCAAAAGCGGATAAGTACCCGCACAAATTACCGCAAAGATGGTCATGGCCTCTGCTGAACGGTTAACTGCTGTACGCCATTTCTGACGGAACAACAACAATACCGCCGAAATGAGGGTACCTGCGTGACCAATACCTACCCACCATACGAAGTTGGTAATATCCCAACCCCAGTCTACCGTTTTATTCAAGCCCCAAACACCTACACCGGTGAAGAGCAGATAACCAACAGCCAAAAGCCAGAGCCCGAGTGCCGCGACCGAAATCGCAAAGCCCAGGTACCACCACTTGGTGGGTGCCGCCTCGATGGGCGTCACAATGTCATCCGTGATTTTGGCGTACGAGGTCTTCCCTGTGATTAGGGGACGCCTGAGTGGAGATTCGTACATAACTACTTATTCGGATTGAGATTAAGCTACAGTTGATTTTTTATTGCGGACTTTAGTGAGATAATTCACCGAAGGCAATACGTTCAGTTCCTCAATAACACCATAGGCGCGCTCGTTGAGGAACAATTGCGACACTTCGCTGTCCGGATCGTTCAGATCGCCGAATACAATGGCATTCGAAGGACATGACTGCTGACAAGCGGTTTGTACTTCGCCATCTTTCGGACGACGGCTGTTGCGTTTTGCCTCCAATTTCACGGCCTGGATACGCTGTACGCAGAAGGTACATTTCTCCATAACCCCACGGGCACGAACGGTTACATCCGGGTTGAGCACCATCTTACCCAAATCGGTCTGGGCAGGGTTGGTAGCGAATTTGTCGTTATCTACGTAAGAGAACCAGTTGAAACGGCGCACTTTGTATGGACAGTTGTTTGCGCAATAGCGGGTACCTACACAACGGTTGTAAGTCATTTGGTTCAGTCCCTCATCACTGTGGGTCGTAGCCAATACCGGGCAAACTGTTTCGCAAGGTGCGTTATCACACTGCTGGCACATCACCGGCTGGAATGCAACTTCTACATTGTCGCCTTCTTCGATGTTCTGGTATTCTTCTTCTTTGGTGATGCGGGTATCTGTACCGGTTTTGCCAAAGGCATAATAGCGGTCGATACGCATCCAATGCATCTCACGGCGGCGAATAACCTCGTCTTTACCCACTACAGGAACGTTATTCTCTACCTGGCAGCTTACCACGCAGGCACCGCAACCGGTACAAGCGTTGAGGTCGACAGCCATAGCCCAGTGGTGACCTTCGTAGTCACGACGGTCCCAAAGCGTGATGGCGTTGCGGCTGATGCCCGGATATACTTTTTTGAAATTGCCATCTTCTCCTTTTACAGAGATATAGGGTCGAACGTTGCCATCGGCAGCATTCTCTTTGTAACGGTCGAGGGTAGTTTCCTTGACGATGTTACGGCCTTCGATGGTGTGGTGGGTTTGGGTTTGCGCGAGCGGTGATTTAAGACCGGTATTGGTTACAGTTACTTTCACCGCACCAGCCTTACGGAATGGGTAGGCGTTTGCACCTACATTGGTGCCCGATTTTCCGGCAGCTGTACGGCCATAACCTACTGCCAAAGCTACCGTTCCGGTGAATGTGCCTGGCTGAATCAGTACAGGAACCTCAACGGCATAGCCATTGGCTTCTACCTTTACCACATCGCCATCCGACAAATTGTTGTCCTTGGCATATTTCAGAGAAACAGCCAGATAATTATCCCAACAAACACGTGAGATCGGATCAGGTAGCTCCTGCAACCAGGGGTTGCCGGCATGAGTACCGTTACCAATACCCATTTTTTCATAGGTCACGAGTTCCAATTCCGCTGAATCAATTTTGATGGCAGCGGCTGCAGCAGCTACATTGGCCGAGAAAGATGGTTGCGCACCGGTATTTGCCATTTCAGCTACACCATTGTGCAAAGCTTTGCGCCAGAAGGCACCAAAATCACCCGGGGTATTTTCTTTCCAAAGCGCTTTCAGATAATCGTAAACACTGGTTTTGTTACCAGACCAAGCTAATAGGGTCTCGTCGAACGAACGGGTGTCGAACAAAGGACTGATGGCAGGCTGTTGAATGCTGTAATAACCTTTGCTAGGCTCGGCATCTCCCCAACACTCCAAATAATGACTGGCAGCGGCTACATATTTCGATTTACCGGCGGTTTCGTCGGCAAACATAGAAGCAGTTACTGTGAGTTTGGTTTTCTCTAATCCAGAAACAAATGCTTTGCTATCGGCATAATCATATACCGGATTAACACCACTCATGATTAGTGCGTCAACTTTACCGGCATTCATATCGGTTACCAGAGCAGCCATATTGGCATCAATTCCTTGACGGAGATAAACCGGCATACTCATATCAATGGTATTGCCGTAACTTCCGAGCAGGTTGTTGATAGCATTCACCAGAATTTGCACATTGGCATCATTCGAGCCGCAAACCACGAGGGCTTTTCCTTTGGCTGCCCACAATTCTTTAGCAGCCGACTGAATCGTATTGCCTGCCACATCGTAAGTAGTTGTGCTTACGGTAGCAGCGCCGGCCATACCCGCTATGGCATTATAAAGGTTGGCAACCACCAAAGCTTCTTTTGAAGCCTGGTAAGTGGCACGCTGATCGGCGTTTGAACCGGTAACGGTTAAGATGGTTTCGAGCTGGATGTGTCGCGACATGGTCGGCTTATCCTTGCTCACCTTGCGGTTTTTGATATAGTCTTTGGTGAATTCTACCGGCGAAATCCAGTTGCCAAGGAAGTCGGCTCCTATGCCTACGATCACTTCGGCTTTGTCGAAATGGTAGGTAGGTAATACCGCGCTGCCAAAGGTGGTTTTGTTGGCTTCGAGCATACCCGACTGCGAAATGGCATCGTACACCACATGGGTAGCACCCGGATATTTGGCGATGAAGTCGCTGATGATTTTTTTGCTGGTTGGGCTGATGATGCTGCCGGTCAACAAACGAATGGCACCACCTGCAGCACTGATTTCAGCCAATTGGCTCATCACTTCGCTGTCGAGGGTTTCCCAGCCTGTGATTTTACCACTTTTGGTAGGATGCTGCAATCGAGCTGTGTCGTATAAACCCAATACCGAAGCATGTACCCGGGCGTTTACACCCCCTTGTGAAATTCCACTGAATGTATTGCCTTCGATTTTTATCGGACGACCTTCACGTGTCTTCACAATGATGCTGGCGTAATCGTAACCATCACTGTAGGTGGTGGCGTACCAGGTAGGTATAGAAGGCGACATCTCTTCGGGCTGAAGCACGAAAGGCATGGCACGTTTTACCGGAGTTTTGGTACAGGCAGCCAGGGTGGCAGCAGTTACGCTGAATCCGAATACCTTGAGGAAGTCGCGGCGATTCGAGTTCAGGTTGAGCGAGTTTTCGCTGAGGAGCTCGTCTACCGGAATTTCTTCCGCAAACTCTTTGGATGATTCTTCGATGAATTGGGGGCTTGCATTGAGTTCTTCAACACTTCTCCAATACTTCTTTTGCGTGATATCCATCAATAAAGAGAATTATATGGGCGGATTAATAATGACATTTTGAACACTCGAGACCACCCAAATTAGCAATGGTGAGGCCTTTTTCGGTAAGGGCGTTTTTGAATTTCTCAGAATCGCCATGCACTTGCTGGTAATAACCATTGTCGAGATTGACTTTGGTTTCGCGGTGACAGTTAATACACCAGCCCATCGTAAGGTTGCTGTGCTGATACACCTCAGGCATTTCCTGAATCGGACCGTGACAAGTCTGACACTCAATACCGGCAATTTTATAGTGCTGGTAGTGGTTGAAATAAGCGAAATCCTGCAGATTGTGGATACGCACCCATTCAATAGGTTTATTGTTTTCCCAGGCAGCAGTAATTTTTTTGATTTCGGGAGAGTTGGTTTTGATCTGGTTATGACAGTTCATACACACATTCACCGATGGTATGGTCGCCGATTTGCCACGCTCTACACCTGTATGACAATACGAACACTGAATTTCGTGTTTGCCTGCATGTAATTCATGCGAAAAGGCAATGGGCTGCGATGGCTGATAGCCTTGTTGAATACCTACGTGCTGGGCTACATCGATACCCCAGCCAATGCCACCAAGAAGAAATAATCCGAGACCGCCCACTACCATATAGGCAGGTTTGATTTTGAAACGTGGTTTAACTTCAATAAGCTGGTCAGGGTTGAGCTGGCCTTTTTCAACTTTGTCTTCGTAACTGCTCTGATACTGCTTTTGCATACGCACCAGCAAGAAAATCACGGCAGCGGCGAGGAAAATGATGATGTACAACAAAGTCGACATCGGGAAAGCATCGTCGTTGGCTACCAACGCCTGGGCTTTATTGAGATCATCACCATCTGCGATTACTGTAGCGGTAGCAGTTTCCTGCTCCTTGATGTAAGCCAGTACAGCTTTAATCTCTTCATCCGACCAATCGTAAGCCGGCATAGCCACCTTGTTCCATTTGGCGAACAAGTCGACGGCGTACTGATCGCCCGAAGCTATAACCGCCTGTGAATTCCGCACCCATTTCAGCAACCAGGCTTCATCGCGGCGCTCGGTTATGCCTTTCAAGGCCGGACCAACCAAATCCTGATCGATTTTATGGCAGGCTACACAATTGTTGTTGTACAGCTCGGCACCATCTACCTGAGCCTTGGTTTCAACGGATATACCGCTGAATAAAACCAGACCCAGTACCAGGACCGCCCAACTGCGAAAAGAAAATCTTTGATTTTGAATCATTTGCGCAAGATTTTTTGAAGCATCGACGCTTTTTCAGCATCAGCGCAAAATTAGGCGTAAATGGCATTTAACCGCCGCTTGTCACAAAAAAATCAAAAGCTTCGCGCTATTTAAAAGCGTTCTAAATAATGATGGGAGCTTATCAACAACCATTATTCGCGCAAACAGCCTGCAACTCAGGCTAAGAACTCATCATTCATAGTCAAAGGAAGTGTTATTCACATGGTCAAACACCCACCAAATCGTTTTGCAACAATTTGAGATTGCGGTATAAACCCCCTTCAATCTCCATGAGTTCCGTATGCGTTCCAAATTCTACCAAACGGCCCTGATCCAACACCAGTATCTTATCGGCATCCCTTATGGTGCTCAAACGGTGAGCGATGATAATGCTTGTTCGGCCTATCATTAGCTGATTTAAGGCATCCTGCACCAAACGCTCCGATTCGCTGTCGAGCGAAGAGGTTGCTTCATCGAGTATAAGTATAGCCGGATCACGTAAAACGGCGCGGGCGATGGCGATACGCTGCCGTTGGCCGCCGGAGAGTTTTACGCCTCGCTCGCCCACCACCGTGGCAAATTTTTCTGGAAAAGATTCAATGAACTCAAGGGCATTGGCTTTGCGGGCTGCGGCTTCAATTTCGGTTTGGCTGGCTCCGGGTTTGCCATAAGCGATATTTTCTTCGATGGTTCCGCCAAACAAAATCACATCCTGCGGTACGACAGCCAGGTTCTGACGGTAATCGGTCAGTGAAAATTCGGTGATGTCCTGACCATCCACTGCAATTTTTCCACTGTCGGGCTGGTAAAAACGTTGCACCAGACTCACTAAAGTCGATTTACCGGCACCACTGGGCCCGACCACGGCAAGCTTTTCACCGGCACGAACGCTGAAACTTAGCTCAGTGAGTACCTGACGATCGTTGCGACTGGCATAGCTGAAATTCACCTTGTCGAACGACAACTGCCCTTTGAGTATTAAAGCCGCCGCATCACCGCTGTGCTCGAGAGAAATGTCTTCGGTGTTTTCATTGAGTATTTCGAATACACGTTCTGTTGCACCCAATGCCTTTTGCACCTGGGCATACAATTCGGCAAAACTTCCCATGGCAGCGCCAACAAAGGTGGAATAGAGCACAAAACTCGTCAGGCTACCCACGCTCAATTCGCCGGCACTGACTAATTTGGTTCCGTACCAAATCACGACTACAATACTTCCCAGCAAACAAAATATGATAAAACTGGCAAAAGCACCCCGGTAGGCTGCACCTTTGAGCGCAAATTTGACCACTTCCTGAATATTGCTGCGGTAACGTTTCAGCTCAAACCATTCGTTGGTATAGGCTTTTACGCTTGCTATAGCCTGCAAAGTTTCTTCCACCACCGTATTCGAGTCTGCTAATTTGTCCTGCGCCTGACGAGCTACTTTGCGTATTACCCGTCCAAAAACCACGGCCACTACCACTAAGACCGGGAAAATCGACAACATAAAAACAGTCAACTGACCGGAGGTATAGGCTAGCAGAGCAATTCCACCAATCAAAACCACCACTTGCCGGATCAATTCGGCCAGGGTGGTGGTCATGGTGTCCTGGATTTGGGATAAGTCGGCCGAAATACGACTGTTCAACTCCCCTACCCGACGTTGCGCAAAAAAATCCATCGGCAGACGGATGATGCGGTGAAAGGTGTCAAGTCGTAAATCGGCCAGGGAACGTTCGCCTACCTGCACAAACAAATAAATGCGGAAAAAGGATATGATGGCCTGCCCCAATAAGATAGCCAATAAGGAAATCGCAATGGTGTTTATATTGGTGAACATGCCCCCTTCGGCATTGTTCATGGCGGCATCGATGAGTTTGCCCATCAAAAAAGGAAACCCCAGAGAAAGTAAACTACCGATTACCAACAAGGCCAATCCGGTAATAAACATGGCTTTATAAGGTGCCAGATAAGCTAAAATGCGACGAGCTTTGCGGATGTTTTCTTTATTGAATTTCGCTTTAGGAAGCTCTTCAGCGGTTTTATTACCGCTATTAAATCGTTGTCGGGCCATTCAGGGAAGAAGTCGTTTCGTGATTAAACTATCGATGCCGGCAAAAAGTTGCCTCGGATGGTATTTGCGCCAATTAAATTCATCGAGTTCACCACCAAAGTTGATGTAATAATCGAGATTAGCCGCTCGCATTTCTTCCAGCACATGCTCGCGAAAATTGAGGGCGACTATCCAGCCGTCTTCCAATTCGCTAAACCATTCCTCATAATAGGCATCGTCGGATACATGGAAATTAAGAATGTTCTCGCCTATCAAGATAAAGCGGTTCACTCCTTCATCTATTAAAATATCAATGATTTCCTGCTTTAAGGTCATTATATCGTTGGCGATGGCGTCGTTCCATTCGCCTATAAATTCAATGATGCTATAACCGGCGTCGTAATCAGTATATAATATCTTCAAAAACAAGGTTTCGGAACCAAAATTATCCCATTGCGGGTGGATGTAATGGTTGTAGATGGCCTGGGTGTAAGCAAATTCATTGTAATGGCGACCGTAAAAAGGCGAACGTTCGTCTTCGGCAGCACTGTAATCGTCTATCCAATGATAGTAGGGCTCAATATTGTGCATCACCCCTGCTTTTTGGCAGCCAGAACCTTGTATACCTGACCATACTCCGCCAGCCAGGCATTAGCCGTGGCTTCATCTACACCCAATTCTTGCATAATCATTCGTGCGCCACGATCGACCAGCTTATTGTTGGTGAGTTGCATATGCACCATTTTATTGCCTTTCACATACCCCAGGCGAATCATCACACTGGTCGACAACATATTTAGCACCAGCTTTTGTGCCGTACCACTTTTCATGCGGGTGGATCCGGTTACAAATTCGGGACCTACCACCACTTCTACAGGGAAGTCGGCTTGTGCCGCTACAGGAGAACCAGGATTACAAGTAATACACCCGGTACTGATACCGGCTGCCCGACAAGCCTGAAGCGCACCAACCACATAGGGTGTGCTGCCCGAGGCAGCGATACCCACCACCACATCATTTGTATTGACTTTCCATGCTTCTAAATCGCGCCAACCTTGTTCAGTATCGTCTTCGGCATTTTCAACCGCTTTACGTATGGCGCTGTCGCCACCGGCTATCAATCCAACCACTTTATCGAATGGTACGCCATAAGTCGGCGGGCATTCCGATGCATCGAGTATCCCCAAACGACCGCTGGTACCTGCACCAAGGTAAAACAATCGACCGCCCTTTTGCATGGCTGTCACCACCTTATTGACCAGCAGCTCGATGGCCGGAATGACCTTGGCTACTGCCTGAGGAACACCCTGATCTTCGGCATTGATGCCTTCGAGCAAAGCTCTTGTACTTAACAGTTCCAGGTTCTGGTGGTTAGAACCTGCCTCGGTGATGCGCTGAAATGAATTATCCAAATTTTGTAAACTGTGGAGTGGAGATGCAAAATTACCTGCAAATTTGTGGCGACTTCGCATTTGCTCAAACTTATTTACAGCAGCCGGAGTTAACTTCACACATATAGCTATCTCAGGTGAATAATAAACGTACGATTTGGTTGCCCTTGCTGTTCAGCGTTTTTCTGGCTGCAGGCATGTTTCTAGGCTATAAAATGCACGACGCCAATCCCCCGGCTGTCGTTTTTAAATCACGTGGCAGCTTACTTGACCAGGTGAATCAGTTAGTCGAAAAACGGTATGTCGATACAGTCGATTTCCAAGCCATTCAAGCTGCTGGCATAGAGGCGATGTTACAGCAGCTCGACCCGTATTCTACCTTTATTCCGGCAGTCGATTTTGCAGAGGTCAACCAACCGCTCGAAGGCAATTTCGAGGGCATAGGCATCGAATTCTACCGCCTAAACGACACCATTTTAGTCGTGGCGGCCATTTCCGGCGGCCCGTCGGAAGCAGTAGGTTTACGTGCCGGCGATAAAATTGTAACGGTAAATGGGGAGAATGTAACCGGTCCCGACTTCAGCAACGACGACGTGATCAAACGATTGCGTGGCAATCGCGGCACCAAGGTCAAAGTTGAAATTGTGCGCAAGGGTCAAACACGTTTGTTGCCATTTACCATTACCAGGGGCAAAATTCCGATTTATAGCGTAGATGTTGCGTATCGCCCCTTGCCTGGTACCGGCTACATCAAAATCAACAAATTCAGTGCAACTACAGCCCAGGAATTCCGGGAGGCTTTTCAAAAATTGGCTCAGATTGCACCAATGCAGCACCTCATACTTGATTTGCGCGGTAATCCGGGTGGTTATCTCGATGCTGCCATTCAACTGTGTGACGAGTTTTTGCCCAATCGCGAATTGATTACTTATACTGAAGGTCGATCCCAACCCCGACGTGATTATTCCGCTACCAAAAACGGCCTTTTTGAGAACGGCAAAGTATACGTCCTCATTGATGAAGGCTCTGCCTCTGCCAGTGAAATTGTGGCTGGTGCTCTGCAAGACCAGGATAGAGGAACCATCATCGGACGCCGCTCATTCGGCAAGGGTTTAGTCCAGGAGCAATTTGGATTGGCTGACGGGTCGGCTGTGCGCCTAACGGTGGCCCGGTATTATACGCCCAGTGGTCGTTCTATCCAAAAGCCTTATGAAAAGGGCAAATCGGAAGATTTAATGGAGCGATTTACCCACGGCGAGGTTTTTACAGCCGATAGCATCGTAATTAACGATAGTTTGGCCTACCGAACCAAAACTGGTCGTATCGTTTATGGCGGTGGTGGTATCATACCTGATGTATTTGTAGCGGCAGATAGTACCCAGGCTGGCCCTCTATTGACCCAATTGTTCAACAGCGGCTTGTTGGTTGATTTCAGCTACACCCTTGCCGACCAGGAGCGGACCACGCTTGCTCCGTTGGGAAGTGCAGCAAAGTTTGTTCAGCAATACCAGCCCTCCACAGCCATGGTCGAAAAAATGCTGAAACTTGCAGAGGCTGAGGGCCTAAAGATTATGCGTAAGGAGGTTGAAATGGAGCTGAGTCAGATTAAATTATATCTGAAGGCTTATATGGGGCGGCAATTGTTCGGTAATGAAGCCTTTTATCCGGTACTGCACCAAGAAGACGACACCCTGCATGAAACGCTGAAATTAATCCAAAGCTCTGCCAACTAATTTGTAAAAAAATCAAAGCATAAAAAAACCCCGGCGTTTCCGTCGGGGTTTCTTTTTGTTGGCTAGAATTACTGAGCAGGAGTTGCTTCAGCAGCAGCAGAATCAGCAGGAGCTTCTTCAACAGCTGGAGCTTCTTCCATTGGAGCCTCTTCAACAGGAGCTTCCATGGTGGTCTCTTCAGTAGCTTCTTCAGCGTTTCCACAAGCAACAGCGAACAAAGCGCCAGCTACGAGCAGGAGGGCAAATAATTTTTTCATGGTAGTGTTTTTTTAACGCCACAAATGTACACAGAGAATTAGCACTTGCAAAAATTATTTTATTCACATGAATTAATCGCAAACAGCTGAATCATAGCTTGTTGCTGTGGATAACCTAAATGGGTTGGTTTGGACTGGTGGAAAAAAGGCGTCGGATTTACTTCTCCCGGAAAAAAATGTTGATGGGAACCCCCGTAAAATTGAAGTTTTCGCGCAGTTTGTTTTCCAAATATCTTTTGTAAGATTCACGAATGTACTGGGGCAGATTACAAAAAAACACAAAGGTCGGCGTGGCAATTTTGATCTGTGTACAATACTTAATCCGAATGTACTTGCCTTTCCAGGCCGGTGGCGGATAATTTTCGATCACCTGAAGCATGACTTCGTTGAGCTGGTTGGTTTTTACCTTTTTACTGCGGTTATCATAAACTTCCAAAGCAGTTTCTACCGCCTTCATGATCCGCTGTTTTTCGGTGGCCGAAGTAAATACAATGGGTACATCGGTAAACGGCGCTATCTTCTCCTTGATTTTATCTTCAAAAACCTTAGTGGTTTTGTGGTCTTTTTCAATGGCATCCCACTTATTTACCACGACCACTATGCCCTTCATGTTTTTTTCGGCCAGGTGGAAGATGGCCAAATCCTGGGCCTGAATACCTTCCTGGGCATCCACCATCAACATCACCACGTCGCATTCTTCTATAGCGCGAATCGTACGCATCACAGAATAAAACTCGATGTCTTCGTGTACCCGTGCCTTTTTACGCATACCGGCCGTATCTATCAGGTAAAAATGATGACCAAAGGCGTTATATTCTTCTAAGATAGTGTCGCGGGTGGTACCTGCAATTGGAGTAACTATGGTACGTTCTTTTCCTAAAAGCGCATTCAGCATCGTGCTTTTACCCACATTCGGGCGACCAACTATAGCAATTCGCGGCAAAGTGGTAGCGTCTTCGGCGGGTGCAGCTGGCAGGGCTTTCACAACTTCATCGAGCAATTCGCCAGTGCCAGAACCCGATTGAGAGGATATATTATATATCTCACCCAAGCCAAAAGCATAAAATTCAGCTGCTGCAGGAATACGTTCGTTGTGGTCGACTTTATTCGCAATCACAAAAACCGGCTTTTTGGTCCGGCGCAGCAAATCTGCCATGGCCTCATCCAAATCGGTAATGCCGGTGGTTACATCTACCATAAAAAGAATAACGTCGGCTTCTTCCATGGCAATATGTACCTGACTACGAATGGCAGCTTCGAAAATATCATCGGAACCATGTACAAAACCACCAGTATCAATAACAGTGAACTTCTCTCCAATCCATTCCGACTGCCCATAATGACGGTCTCGGGTTACGCCAGAAAAATCATCTACTATGGCCTTACGACTTTCGGTAAGGCGGTTAAACAAGGTACTTTTGCCCACATTTGGGCGGCCAACGATGGCGACTACACGACTCATACTCAATGATTATATCCGAAATAGCGGAGCATACGATCGTCGTTCCGCCAGTTCTCTTTTACCTTGACAAACAAAGTCAACATGACCTGTTTACCGAAAAATGCCTCGAGGTCCTTACGGGCTTCGGTGCCAACTTTTTTTAAACCGGCACCTTTCGGACCGATGACGATGCCTTTTTGAGAAGCCCGTTCAACATACACCATCGCATTGATGCGCAGGAGTTTTTCTTCGTCTTTAAAACTATCTACTTCTACTTCGCAGGCATAGGGTATTTCCTGGCGATAGTTCATGAATATCTTTTCGCGCACGATTTCTGCTGCCAGAAAACGTTCGCTTTTATCGGTGAGCTCATCACTATCATAAAAAGCCGGTCCTTCAGGTAATAGTTGAATGATGTGCCCCATCAAACCACCCATATTGTGGCCCTGTTCGGCTGCAATGGGCAAAACTACAGCATGTGGCACTTCGGCTTTCCATTTACTAATTAATGAAGCTTCTTCGCCATCGCGAAGCTGGTCGACTTTGTTTAAAAGTATAATCAGTTTCGGTGCCTGTATGATCTGGTCTTTGTACTCTTGGAGCTCACTTTGATCAGTAACATCAATCACCCAGAGAATAATGTCTGCGTCTTCGATGGCTGATTCCACAAATTTCATCATCGACCGATGTAGCCCGTACTTCGATTCGAGGTAACCCGGGGTGTCGGAGAAAACAATTTGGTAGGCAGGTTCGCTCACAATACCCAGGATGCGGTGGCGGGTAGTTTGTGCCTTTGGCGTTACTATAGATAGTTTTTCGCCTACCAATTGGTTCATCAGGGTCGACTTCCCAGCATTGGGTTTTCCCAGTATATTAACGAAGCCGGCCTTATGTGACATTATTTTTTCAAAAAGTTTGGGATGCAAAGAACGGAATTATATCTTTGCAATCCAATTCAGAGAGTGCGGGGTAGAGCAGTTGGTAGCTCGTTGGGCTCATAACCCAAAGGTCGCT
>DAIQOK010000005.1:77699-160838 GCA_036787895.1 Bacteroidota bacterium
GGTTCGAGTCCAGCCCCCGCTACAAAGAAGTCGTCCAATTCGGGCGACTTTTTTCTTTAAAGACATTTTCGATCTCCAATGCCTCTTCATCTCAGAACAGCTCGTTGGGCACATATCCGTCAGCAGACGGACGCTGGTTCGAGTCCAGCCCCCGCTACAAAGAAGTCGTCCAATTCGGGCGACTTTTTTCAGTTTCGGTGATTTGCTCGCGAGGGTTCAAGGCCTTTACGAGCGCAAAAAAGTGAGACGAAGAAGCAAGACGTTCAGTTAAAATTCAAATTATCACTTCATCGGCCGCATGGTTTACTTCAGTAGCTCACAAATTCCGGCTTACTATCCAAAATATGAGCTTAAAAGCCTATTTTTCAAAGCTGAATTACTCGCGACAATCAACTCATGCAGTCAAAATTTCATCGTTTTCTAGCTGTTTCTAAAAAGCTGGTGTGGACTGATATCCTACTTTTTTTGATTTTGGCAATTGCTTCTTATACTTCCCTTTTTTATCGGTTGGGAGATGCACCACTCACTTTGTGGGATGAGGCGCGTTATGCCAACAATGCCATCGATTTTCTGGAAAAACCTCATTTATTTCAAGTTACTCACCTGGGCATTCCAGATGAGTTTAATACCAAACCAGCCTTGGTACTTTGGTTTCAAGCAATTTGTATGCGGATATTCGGCATAAGTGAATTAGCAGTGCGATTGCCTTCTGCTTTATTCGGTTTGTTCACGATGTGCCTGGTGTACATTTTTGCCTGGCGATTTTTTCATAACAAATTGGCAGCCTGGTTGTCGGTAGCTATTTTATTATGTTCACCCGGCTTTATGAGCGTCCACAATGTGCGCACGGGCGATTTGGATGCAGCTTTGGTTTTTTGGTTATTTCTCAGCCTGACGATAACAGTTGATTTATTAGTCAGCCAGCCCAAAAAAACACGAAGACACTATTTGCTGCTATCATTCAGTGTGATAGGAGGATTTTTGTCTAAAGGCATTGCGGGTTTCTTTTTTGTGCCTTTTTTACTGCTGATTCCTGTAATTTTTGGTCGCTTAGATGTATACAAGGATAAAAACCTTTATCTGAGCGGCCTGATTACCCTGTCCTTTTGTGGAGTCTACTATTGGTTGCGTGAATATTATATGCCGGGCTATCTTCATTTGGTGGTCAAATACGAATGGAACCGCTATACCGAAGTGGTTATGAGTTGGCAAAAACACCCTTTCTTCTGGTATGTGAGACAGTTGGCCACGCAACGTTTTTATCCCTTTATCTACCTCCTACCGCTAAGTGTATTTGGCCTATTTACATTTAAAGGGACAGAAAAGCTGGCATTTTCAAGTTTGCTCCTAACTACACTGGGCTATTTCCTGCTCATTTCCTATCCTGATGTAAAACTGCTCTGGTACGATGCACCACTGTTTCCAATGCTGGCATTGCTACTCGGACTGTGTGTCGGGAAATGGGGATGTTGGCTTTTCGATGGCTTGAAAATACCCCTAAGATCAGTTTGGCTTAGCTTGATATTAGTAGCGTTACTGATTCAGCCCTATCGCCTAACGCAGGCTTTAATGCAGGCCGAAGATGAGTTGGTGTATGATCTGTTGGCCGAAGGAGCTTATTTACGGGAAATCCGACAAATATTGCCCGAAGAGAAATCCATTCAAATTTTTAAAAACGAAGCCCATCCGGCTCATTACGATCAATTGATGTTTTACATCCGACGCTACAACCGAGAGGAAGATTGTCGTTTTAAACTGGTACAAGAACCTGCTTTTCAGCCCAATGATAGGGTACTAATTTCAAAACCAGAGACCTTGGAAAGTGTCGCAAAAGAATATTCATTCACCGAATTACACCGGGGTAAACACGGGAGATTGTTGCGTATCGACTCAGAATTGGCTACCATCCCATAAAAAAAGGCGATAACCCATCGGTTATCGCCCTTTTTGTTCGGTGCTTAACTTATTTAACTTCCAAGCCCATATTGTAGAATAGGAATGCCCATTTATCGGCTTGCTCCTGAATTATCATGGCGGTTGGTTTGCCTGCACCATGACCTGCTTTCACATCTATTCGAATAATTACCGGTGATGTGCCTGCATGATTGGCCTGCAAAGCAGCGGCAAACTTAAAGCTGTGTGCAGGTACAACACGGTCGTCGTGGTCGGCAGTGGTGACCATGGTGGCTGGATAACTAACACCGGGTTTCACATTGTGCACCGGTGAATATTTGTAGAGATAATCAAACATCTCCTTCGAATCGTCGGCAGTGCCGTAATCGTAGGCCCAGCCGGCACCGGCGGTGAACTTGTGGTAACGCAACATATCCAATACACCCACAGCTGGGAAAGCAACGCGGAACAAATCAGGGCGCTGGGTAATACATGCACCGACCAATAAGCCGCCATTCGATCCACCGGCTATTGCCAAATAATCCTTGTTGGTATATTTTTCGCTAATCAGGTATTCGGCTGCGGCTATAAAATCATCGAACACATTCTGCTTTTTCATTTGGGTACCTGCATCGTGCCATTTGTCGCCGTATTCACCACCCCCTCGCAGATTGGCCACAGCGTAAACACCGCCATTTTCCATAAACACAATGTTCGAGGTGCTGAAGCTGGGAGTAAGACTCACATTAAAGCCACCATAACCATATAATAGCACCGGATTTTTTCCCGTCAGCTTCAATCCTTTTTTGTAGGTGATCAACATGGGAATTTTGGTGCCATCCTTCGAAGCATAAAACAGCTGTTTTGATTCAAACAGACTTGGATCGAAATCGACACCAGCTTTTTTATACAATTCAGATTTACCTGAAGCCAAATCCATTTTAAAAATGGTGGGGGGGTAAACGTAAGAAGTATAGCTATAATAAATCTCCGTATCGGTGCGCTTGCCGCCAAAACCACCCGCAGAGCCGAGGCCAGGCAATTCGATATTACGAATCAGTTTGCCGCTTAAATCGTACTGCTGAACCATGCTCACGGCATCCTTCAAATAGCTGGCGAAGAGGTATTCACCTGCCGAACCTACGCTTAAAGGAAATTCGGTTTCGGCAATCAAATCAACCCAATTTTCGGGTGTTGCTTTGCCGGCATCACAGCTCACGAGCTTCCGGTTAGGGGCATTCAGGTTGGTTAATATGTATAATTTGCCGTTTTCGCTATGAACTACGTCATGTTCGTTGTTCATATCGCCAACCAAAGTTTGTATGGGTGCTCCTTTTTTCGATAAATCCTGCAAATACAGTTCATTGCCATAGGTGGCATTGGCAGCACTAATTATAAGAAATTGACCATCTTCGGTCACCCCTCCGCCTATGTAACGACGTGCTTGTTTATCGCCCCCGAAAATAAGCTGGTCGGATGATTGCGGCGTTCCCAATTTGTGGAAGTACAGCTTGTGGTGCTGGGTTTTACCCGACAACTGACTGCCGTCTTTGGGTTTGTCGTAACTGCTGTAATAAAACCCTTCGTTGCCTCTCCAGCTTAACCCGCTGAATTTTACATCAATCAGGGTATCCTCCAATTGTTTTTTGGTAGCCACGTCCATGATGATGACTTTGCGCCAGTCGGATCCTCCTTCACTAATCTGGAAGGCACATAAACTACCGTCTTTAGTAAAGCTCAAACCAGCCAGTGAGGTCGTACCATCGGATGAAAAAGTATTGGGATTGAGAAAAACCTCTGTTTCTCCTGCCGCATTTTCACGGTATAAGACATATTGGTTCTGCAGACCGTCGTTTTTGTAGAAGTAGGTATAGTCGCCCTCCTTAAACGGTGCGGAGAACTTCTCATAGTTCCACAAAGCCTCCAGGCGGGTGCGGATTTTATCGCGAAACGGAATTTTCTCGAGATAGCCAAAACTCACTTTATTTTGAGCTTCAACCCATGCGGCTGTTTCGGCACTGGTGTCGTCTTCGAGCCAGCGGTAAGGATCTTCAACGAGGGTGCCGAAATACTCGTCGATTTGCTCCACTTTTTTGGTTTCAGGATATACCAATGCTTCTTCTTTGGGTTTGGTGTTGCAGGCGGCCAGCATAACCAAGCCTATCAAACCATAAGGTAAGTTTTTCATTTTATCAGATTTTGCCTTGCCAAAACTAAGGGAAATCTGACCGCTGCTACTGTCGCAGCGTTTAAGAATCGTTAAATCTTCAAAAAATCCTTTGCATTACTCCTGAGCAGGCCATTCTTCGGAGGTTTCCGCGTTGGCTGCAGGCTTTTGTTTGTCGGTAAGTGTGCCGCTGTAGAGTTCGAATTCCAGCAAACGGCTATCAATGCGGCCATTAAAAAACTCCGTTTTTTTCTTGGTAGCCAGACCAATTTTTTTGGCCAGATCGAGGTTACCGGTAAAAACATAACCTATATAGCCGGTACATGACTGTTTGAGAAAATCACCAATGGCTTTATACATTACCACCAGATCGTCGAGTTCGCCAAGGCGTTCACCGTACTCCGGGTTCAGGAATACCACACCGGCCGGACCTGGTTGCGGCAGTTTGGTACGACGAAAATCAAACTGATCAATTTGAATGTACTGGTCAACACCGGCTTTTTCGGCATTCATTCGTGCTAAGCGAACCGCTTCGCGGTTGTGGTCGCTGGCATGGATAAATAAGCCGGGCACTTCTTTCACCTCATCCTCCAAATCGAGTACCGCCTCCATATAAGCAGTTTTGTCGAAACCCTTTAGGTGCATAAAGGCATAGTTCCGGCGCAATAAACCCGGACGGCGGTTGGTGGCAATCAATGCCGCTTCGATGGCGAGGGTGCCGGAACCGCACATGGGGTTGATGAACGGACTTTCCCGGTCCCAACGACTGGTCAGAATGGTGGATGCAGCCAAGGATTCGAGCATGGGCGCCTTGCCGGGATACAAACGGTAGCCGTGTTTGGCGAGGGTTTCGCCGGATGTGTCGAGGTAGATGATGCCTTCAGTCTCTGTCCAGTACAGATAAACGACTGCTTTATTGAGCAAAGGGCCGGTATCGGGTCGGCGATTGGTTTTGGCACGTATGCGATCCACCACCGCATCTTTCAGCTTGGTATTGGCATACATGGGGTTGTTGATGCTGGGGTGCTGCACAAAACTGGAAATACTCACATAACCATCGGCATGCAACCATTTTTCCCATTCGAGCACATAAGCAGCATCGTACATGGCTTCGGGATCGTCGGCTTCGAAGCGGCCAACTTCATAATACACCTGACTGGCTGTGCGCAACTTCATATTGAGCAGCATACAATCGTGCAGTGTACCTTTTAAACCAATACCGGTTGAAGTGGTGTGTTCAATTTCGTAGCCTAATTCACGCAGTTCTTCGGCGAGATAGGGAGATAAACGTTTGTAACAGCTAATAAAGATGTTGCCGGGCTGGCTGAAATTCGACATGGCGCAAAGTTACACAATTCCACCTGCAAAGGGCTGTTATGCGCTCACCGCCACCAACGTTCACGCGGGAAGTCGTGGTTTAGCCGGTTATGTTGACCAGCTACCGGACTCAGAAAGCTAGAATCGGCCAGACCGGCAGCCTGCAAAAGGCGTTCGACAGGTTCTGACCAAGGATGTAACGCAAGTGTAAACTTACCCCAGTGGATGGGCTGGATGAAACTGGCTTGAAGATCCAAACCGGCTTGCCAGCATTCTTCGGGCATCATGTGAATCTGGGGCCAATCGACATTGTATTGGCCGTTTTCGAGTAAGGCCAAATCGAATGGTCCAAGCTTATCTCCTATTTCTTTAAAATGCGGACCGTAACCCGAATCACCGCTGGCAAATACCTTTTGATCGGGCCACAAAAAGCTAAATGAAGCCCAGAGGGTTTTGTTCCGAATGAATCCACGGCCTGAAAAATGCCGGGCCGGAGTCATCATCAAACGCAAATCGCCGGGAAGCTGTATGTCCTGCCACCAATCCATCTCTGTAATGCGTTCAGCAGCAATTCCCCAGCGGCGCAAGTGGCTGCCCACACCTAATGGCACAATAAAGCGTATAGCCGGTTTTTTGGCCAATTGGTGGATGCTGTGATAATCCAGGTGGTCGTAATGATCATGGGTGATGAGTACATAATTGATTTCAGGCAAATCGCCGAGACCAAAATTATCGGTGCCTCTATAGTGTTTGGAACCGGCAAATTGAAAAGGTGAGGCACGTTCGCTAAAAACCGGATCGAGCAATAGATTCAATCCATTTTTTTGGAAGAGCAAAGTGCTGTGGCCGAACCAAACCCAGTGAAAACTGGTATCGCCTACCGACCATGGCCCTTTTTGATGTGGTAACGGTTGTTGCGGTTCTCGTTTTTCAGCTGAAAATTGTTTGCGTAATAACTTCCAATAACTTGCATCGGGATGCATGACTTCGGTGGCCAGGGTATTCGCAAAGCTACCAGCGCTTAACTGGGGTGATTGGTAGGCCAACAACTGTTTTTTATCCGGATTACGACCAAAAGCTGGTAGTTGCATGACAAACCAACTCGTTGCTCCGAGTAACAGTATTAAAAGGATTACAAGATAAATAAACATGCGCATAAGCTTTGAAAGATGTGGTGGGCTTCAATTGAGTGAGAAAGACGTTTCCCTTAGAATTAGTTCTATTTTGGTCTTTGATTTCCTCACTTCAACACAAAAACATGCCCGATTCACCTGCTTTCATCCACCCATTACAAATACATCCAGCCGATATTGATGCTCTCGGCCATGTAAACAATGTGGTTTATATACGTTGGGTACAAGAAGTGGCAGCAGCGCATTGGTTAAAAATAGCCACACCGGAACAACAAGACAAGCTGGTTTGGGTAGTGCTTCGGCATGAAATTGATTATCATGCCCCTGCGCTGCCGGGCGATCTCATTGAAGGCAGCACACGTGTAGGTAATTACCACGGCGCCCGTTTCGAACGTTATGTTTATATACGTCAGGCGAAAAGTGGTAAACTGCTGGCAGAGGCTAAAACCATCTGGTGTTTGCTCGATGGCTCAACCAAACGTCCGGTTCGGGTTACACCCGAATTGGCTTTGGACTTACAGCGAGCTAATGAGTATTAAAGCATTTTAACGAACCGTCATCTTTGCACCAGCTTCCTGAATATACTTCGCGTGTTATTCAGCCTTAATGAATCTAATGCTCCTGTTTTGATGTCCATTTTGAAGACGAACGAGATAGAGTCCTGGTGCTAAGCCTTCCAAGGCTAACTCAATTTTTGATTGCCCTCCGGCGATTTTTTCTCCCAACACTTTTTTCCCCTGTAGACTGTAAATCTCCACTGCAATCGGCTGATCCGACGCTTGCCACGCTACCGTCAATGCCGATTGCGCCGGGTTAGGGTATACGTGAATAGAGGAGCTTTGCTGTTTTTCTTGAATGCCGCTACCCAGTGCAAACCCAGCTTGCAGAAATTCTATTTTCCATACCGGTGTAATCGTTGAACTATTGGTCTTATGATAGTACTCAATCTCTTTAAGGGCTTGACCGGTATACTGCAAAGCCAGTGAATCATAGCGGAAGTAACCGCCTGTGCTGACATGCTCAAAAATAATAAACTCCCTATTCGGATCTACCTCATAGCGTTGCGATTGATAAGCCTGGATTTGTGTTGGCGAATATTGATGATAGCTGACAATAAATTCTCGCTGCAAAACCTGGTTGTAATGGTGTTTTATCCGATAGCCGTCGTCCAACAAAGTTTGGTTGGTTGCGCCACTTCTTCGGGTCAAACCGAAAGTATCCAACTGAGAATTATAGTCATATTGATAGTGGACAATGCCATTCGGTGAAATAGTTTTTCCATACCCCACAATGTAGGGCCATCGGAAATTCCCCAGAAATCCTGTGAGGCCTTCCCTGGCCATCAATTTAAAATGAATATGGGTTAGGGCCTCTAAGGTTCCGGGGTAAATGCCGGGCCAATTCAAACTTGATATTTCGCGAATTTGCTGTAGTTTGACCTCCCTGTAGGACTTTAAATACCCTAATCCTGTGTAAGTGATGTTGCTGAATTCTTCTTCAAGTATAGGTTGGGCATTAGGCTGTAAGGTGCGACTGTAGCTGCTAACCAGGCTTGGTTGTGTAAACGAACCTGTCCATACGAGAGAATCAATCGTAGGAAAACTCAACGGATTGAGCATATTTCGGCCTCTTTCGATGACAATATAATTGGCTCCCCTCCGTATCGCTGTGTACCGCTCTAAGGTAGCCCCGTTCGGAACATAGGTCCTCAACAGCATAGGATAGCCGTCGGGATAAAACTGAATGTTTGAATAACGGTTCTCCGATATGCGATAGCCGTGTATCTCCCGAATTATGCCATTGGGGTAATATTTAATGGAACTTGTGCTATCGAGTTGCCAGTTTCCATTGACCATGAGATAAATATTGGCAGAATCGGGCTGATGCTGACTACTTCGAGCGGCTAAAAGCTCAGAGAACAGATAGGTCTGTCCGAAGGAAGTATCGGATATCGAGACCAGAAATAGGAGAAGTACAGTGATTTTCATAGCCAGTTCTTTTACGCAAGCTGCTCAGAAATATACTGACTATTGTCATGAAAATTACATAAATTGTTAGTTCACGGGCCGGTTACTTTACTCTCCACCCTGTGAAATGTAGGTTGGCCTATTTTTATTGTTCAAACTGCTTTCATGGAAACCTTTTAACCCTCAGTTAACAGCCTAATCTTCAATGGTTCGAATATTCTTTCAGCTATTTCTGCGACAAAAGCGTTGTAGCTCAGAATTAAAGCATACCTTTATCACTTCATCAACTACATCATCACCAATTATCATGAAAGAAGGAATTGTTAAGTTCTTCAATGAAACCAAAGGTTTCGGTTTCATCAAGGACAATGCTTCAGACAAAGAGTATTTCGTACACGCCACCGGTTTGATTGACAAAATCAAAGACGGCGACAATGTTGAATTCGATGTCGAAGAAGGCAGAAGAGGTTTGAACGCCGTGAAAGTAAAGCGCATCTGACGCTCCAAATTTATCGCAACAACCAAAACCCCGGCCACCGGGGTTTTTTTATGTCCAAATTTTTGGCTTGACATCAACCATTGGTCACAGCTATTGTCTTTCGTCACATATACCTCTGGTATCTGAGGCAGAAGTTGAAAATTGCAGCAGCATTCAACCCATCTACTTATGCAAGCCATCTTAGGAGCCGGTGGCGTCATTGCCCGCGAACTGGCTAAAAATCTCCCACAATACACCGATCGTATTCGATTAGTGAGCCGAAGCCCTCAAAAAGTTAATCCTAGCGATGAAGTTTTTTCTGCCGATCTCACCGATGCCCGTCAAACACTGGCTGCAGTTGCCGGTGCAGAAGTAGTTTATCTAACTGTAGGTTTGCCTTACCAACTAAAAGTATGGCAGGACAGCTGGCCCAAAGTAATGCAGAACGTAATTACCGCTTGTGAAGCACATGGGGCTAAACTCGTTTTTTTCGACAATGTATATCCTTATGGTGCTGCAACTAACCACATGACGGAGGCCACGCCATTTAATCCCTGCTCCAAAAAAGGCGAAGTCCGGGCCAAGGTAGCCCTGCAACTGCTCGATGCCATGGCAACGGGTCGGATACAGGGACTAATTGCCCGATCGGCCGACTTTTACGGTCCGGCTACCCCTGCTTCTATGCTTCAATTTTTGGTGTTCGACAAGCTCAACCAGGGCAAAGCACCGCAGTGGATGATACGAACCGACTTCCCACACAGCTTTACCTATACCCCCGATGCCGGGAAATTCACCGCTTTTTTGGGCAATACCCCTTGGGCTTACGGACAAAGCTGGCACCTGCCCACCGACCAGTCGCTTTGGACGCCAGCCGACTTCATCGGTGAAATTCAAAAGGCCTATGGCAGCACAAAAAAGACCATGATTTTAGGCAAAGGTATGATGCGGTTTTTGAGCTTATTCCTACCTATACTGCGAGAAACACTCGAAATGCAATACCAAAACAGCCAGGTTTACGTTTTCGACAGCACGAAATTTGAGCAGGCGTTTCAATCTAAAGCCACCTCATACAGCCAGGGCCTCGTCAGTAGTTTGGCTTATTATCTTCCCCAATAAAATAGCAGTTACCCTGGTTCGACTTATTGGCAGTCGAGTGAACATCCACCCATAGTGCCCAGATGCTCTGGTTGGCAGCTTAGTGTACGGAAAAAAGGCAGCGATAGCGTATACTTGTAAAGATGACTCTTAGTATGCGCCTCCTTTTGCTGCTCTATTGGTTTTTGCTACTCCAATGGTCAATGGTTCTGCCTGCCCGAGCACAAACAGCGGCTTATATTTGGCTCAGCGGCACCATCAGTGATAGCAAAAGTCAACAGCCATTAGCCGGGGCGACTGTTTTGGTGCCTCCCAATGCAGGTACGGTAAGCGATGCACAAGCTTACTTCCGGATCAAAATGAAGACGGGCAGACAGCAATTAACCATTGGCCATCTCGGTTATTCTCCTAAAACCATTACGCTCGAGTTAAATCGTGATACTATTATCCATTTTGCGCTGGATCAGCAAGCTGCTCATTTAAATATGATCAATATCACTGGTAGCAAATACGAGAGAAGCGTATTGAGAGAAGTAAATCAAGTTGATATTATCAAATCGGATCTTGTGTATAATGTAAATGCTTCCAAACTGACCGATGCCATTGACAAAATTCCCGGTATTACAGTAAGCGACGGGCAAATTAACATACGCAACGGCAGCGGTTTTGCCTATGGAGCCGGATCCAGGGCATTAATGGTGGTAGATGGCCTTTCCATACTTACTGGCGACCGCAACGATATCCGCTGGAATTTTTTACCCGTGGAAATGATCGACCAGGTAGAGGTGGTGAAAGGAGCCAGTTCAGCACTCTATGGCGCAGCTGCTTTAAATGGTGTGGTGCATGTACGCACTTTTTGGCCAGGCGAAAAAGCGAGTGAAACCAGGTTGCAAACTTATAGCACCTTTTATGGCCAACCACGACGCAGTGAACAAGCCTGGTGGGGCGACTCGCCACCAATGGAGAACGGCTTAGGCCTTGCCCATGGGCAGCGTATCGGTCGTTTCGATATTGTTGGTGGATTTAATACTATCAAAAGCAGAAGTTTCGTACAGAATGGCGATCAGGATCAGCAACGTTTGACCTTCAAGACCCGCTTCCGACCGAAAAAAGAACATGGTATAAGCTTGCAATTGAGCGGTTCTTATATGCAAAGCGCTGAAGCCGACTATATCATCTGGAACGATGCCGACAGCGGGGCTTATATTCCTTTACGGGGCAGTCGGCCCAATACTTACGATGGCGTAGTTCGCATCGACAGGCGCCAATGGCAGCTTAGTCAGGCGCTGAGTTACAAAAGCCGAAAGGGCGGCAGTCACCAAATTCAGAGCCGTTGGTACCACCTGGAATTTCTCAACTTCACAAAAAATCTCCAGACCAACATCTCTACTATCGACTATCTCTATACCAAACAACTCCGGAAAAACTGGAAATTGAGCAGTGGTTTAAATTACCAGCAATTTGATGTCGATGACCCGAATGGCATTGGCGTCCATAATGGCAAAGTTCAATCGGTTTTTGCCCAATTCAACAGAAATGGAGCCCGGTTAAACCTCGAAGTGGGTTTCCGCTATGAACAATTTTTAGTTACCGGCTTGCCGCAACGAAATGCTCCGGTAATTAAACTGGGTGCCAATTATTTGTTGCGCGATCAGCTTGCCATCCGGGCCTCATTTGGGCAAGGTTACCGTTTCCCAAGTTTTTCTGAGATGTTTATCAATCGTCCCGATGATCGACTGAGCATCTATCCCAACCCCAATTTACGTCCCGAAAGTGGGTGGAGTGCAGAACTGGGCCTTAAAAAAGAAGTTGATGTAGGCGATTGGCGCTTATATGCCGATGCAGCCCTTTTTATGATGGACTACAAGGATATGACCGCTTTTGTACTGGGTTCTTTTATCCCCGACAGCATCCCCAACCCCACTTTCAATGATTATATTCGTTATCTCGGCTTCCGATCTGAAAACATTTCCCGGGCTCGGATAGGCGGACTTGAAGTTTCATTGACGTCGATGGGTAAAATAGGTGAAATTCCGCTACGCCTACTGGCAGGTTATACCTATAGCTATCCTGTTGATTTGAACTATAACGACACCCTTTCCAACCTATTCAATTATTGGGGGCGTTTGTTTTCGAGCATGTTTGCCTCCAAAAACAGCTATCTGCTCCAGCCTATGCTTAAATACCGCAACCGGCATTTGGTTAAGCTAGATGTGGAGTCGGGCTATAAAAACTGGTTAGTCGGCATTGATTACAGGTATTACAGTCGGATGGAAAGTATGGACACCCTTTTTGTAGCCATCATACCGGGTATGTACGATTATGCTGCCAGTCGTTCGGGTAATGAGTATTTTCTCAACCTCAGGGTGGCTTACGATTTCGGAAAATTTGGTCAGTTAAGCTGCATTGTTGGCAATGTCACCAATCGGTTTTATACACTTCGGTTTGCCCGGGCCGAGCCCCCAAGAAATATCACGCTGCAATACCGGATAAAGATTTAAGCAGGATTCATTCAACAATAGCCTGCTACTCAGGATGCTTCCCGGTGTTTGATGATACGCGCTTCGATAAAATAGATGATGCGTCCGGCGACAGCGGTGAGATAATCGCCTATCTTTTCCATTTTACGAATGATGGTCAACAGATTGATAATATCGAGGGCTTGCGTTTCGGAATTACAGGCCGCTGCCATTTTCGCAATGGTCTTGTTCGCAGCCAGATTGATGCGGTCGAGCTCTGCCTCCATGCCCATTACCTGCTGTGCCCGGGTCACCGATTCTTCATCAAAGGCCAATAAAGTAGCGTCGAGCATGGCTAAGAGCTGATTCGACATGCGGGTAAACTCGAGAACTGCCAACTGCTCTGCACTAAAAGCTTTGCGTGTTTCCAATAAATATTTGCCTATGGCATGAGCATTATCGCTGATGCCTTCGAAATCGGAGATAATTTTATTAGTTGCAAAGACGAAGCGTAAATCACGGGCCACCGGTGAAAACAGTGCCAGCAATTGTTCACATTTGCGTTCTATGCGCAAATCAAGCGTATCTACCTGCTTTTCCCCCAATTCTATAGCTTCAATCAAACTATGATCGAAGCTCGCTACAGCCTGTAAAACACCGGCTACCTGGGCTCTTACCAACTCGGCCATCTCCAGAGATTCTGCTTTCAGCAATTGTAATTCAACTGACAGTTGGTTCATAGCTAACTTTCGACAAAAATAAAGCAGTTCCGACAGTGATGTATGAAGCCACTCGTGATTTAACGATAAGACAATGCGTCTTGCTCTATCCCGGCTGCTCGAAACGTCCGGTAATATAGTTCTGGGTTCTTTCGTTGCTCGGATTGGTAAAAAAGGTAGCCGTATCACTGAATTCCACCAGATTACCTTTGTAGAGGAAGGCGGTTTTATCGCTCGTCCGCGACGCTTGCTGCATATTGTGTGTTACAATTACAATGGTATACGACTGCTTGAGCTCATACACCAATTCTTCAAGTTTAGCGGTACTGATTGGGTCGAGCGAAGAGGCCGGCTCATCCATAAGCAAAATACTCGGTTCCACGGCCAGAGCCCGTGCAATACACAGTCGTTGCTGCTGACCGCCCGAAAGGATAAGCGCCGATTTATGCAGGCTGTCTTTCACCTCCTCCCACAAAAAAACCTGACGCAAGGTACGCTCCACCTTTTCCTGAATGAACTTGCGGTGGTTCACACCTTTAATACGCAAACCAAAAGCAACATTCTCAAATATTGATTTCGGGAAAGGATTGGGCTTTTGAAAAACCATCCCTACTCTTTTTCGCAAATCGTATACATCTATACTTTCATCGTAGATGTTTTTGTTATCAATGCGCACTTCACCCTCGAGCCGGGCATTAGGCACAAGCTCATTCATCCGATTGAGCACCCGTAGAAAGGTAGATTTGCCGCAACCGGAAGGTCCGATTAACGCTGTTACTGTACGAGCTTCGATTTGGATATTCACCCGGTGGAGAACCTGATTTTGTCCGTAATAAAAATTGAGGTCGGAAGTGCTAATCTTATACATCAGGCTTCGATACGTTTGTGCCAACGTTCACGCAAACGCATGGCAATCAGGTTGAGGATGAGGGTGAGTACCAGGAGAACAAGAATAGCTGCGCTGGCATTGACCAAAAAAGCAGCTTGTGGTTTGGTTGCCCAGAAAAAGATTTGTACCGGCAATACGGTGAAATAGTCGAACAGCGAACCCGGATTAAAAGGCACAAATGCCACTGCACCCAACACCAATAAGGGAGAAGCTTCACCTATCGCTCGACTTACGCCGAGCAAGGCTCCCGAAATGATGCCGGGAAAGGACAAAGGAAGCACCTGAAACCAAATGACTTGCAATCGGGTGGCTCCCAAGGCATATGCGGCTTCGGTGATTGCCAGTGGCACCATTCGCAAGGCCTCTCTGGTACTCACAATGACCAGGGGTAGTATAAGCAAACTTAATGTGAGCGATGCCGCCAGTATACTTTCGCCCAGCGCCATTTGCCGGACAAAAAACTGCAAGCCGAGCAAACCATAAATTACCGACGGTATGCCGGCCAGATTGGTAATGTTTATCTCCAATAAGCTGCTCCAACGGCCTGGTTTCTGGTATAATTCAAGGTAAATCCCTGCAGCCACGCCTATTGGGAAGCTAATTAGCAGCACCACCCCCATTACCCATAATGTACCTAAAAATGCAGGCAAAATCCCGGCCTTTTCCGGTGTACTGGAGGCATAGGCTGTGAAAAAACCAACATCCAACCGTGGTAGACCTACAAAAGTGATGTAAGCAAAAAGCCCCAGTATAAATAGAATGACAATAAGTGTGAATATTAATCCATAAATCGCAAAACCACTCTTCCGGATGCGATCGGTCCAGCTGTCGAAACGCTCAAATAACTGAAAAATATTTCCAAATGGCGACTGCATCAACTGATGGATTTTTGTCGGTTTTTAAAGCGGGTACGGAGCCAGAAGCTCAGATTATTGAGTAGAAAAGTCAACAAAAACAAACTCAGCCCTACCGCAAAAATAGTCCGGTATTCGATGGATGCTTGAGAAACATCTCCCAAACTCAACTGAATAATATAGGTCGATGCCGTTTGTATGGCTACCGTTGGGTCGAATGTTAGCCTTGCCTGCTGACCAGCTGCAATGGCGACGATCATGGTCTCTCCCAAAGCCCGTGAAAATGCCAATAAAATGGAAGCCGAAACACCAGAAAAGGCGGCCGGTAGCACCACTTTTAAGGCCACCTGCCATTTGCTCGAGCCCAGAGCAAAAGCGGCTTCCCGCAAATTGGCCGGCACACCACGCATACTATCCTCACTGATACTGGTGATTATGGGTAAAATCATAAACCCCATCACCAAACCCGGCGACAAGGCATTAAACGTTTCAATGGCCGGGAAAAACCATTGCAATAGTGGTGTTACAAATACCAAAGCCAAAAAACCATAGACGACTGTAGGTACGGCTGCCAATAAATCCAATGCTGGTCGTGCCAACTGCCGCAATTCTTTGGGCGCAAATTCACTCAGATAAATGGAGATAAATAGTCCCAGCGGCACAGCAACTAGCAACGCAAGGAGGGCGGTGAGCAGGGTTGCACTGAGTAAAGGAAGCACTCCGTATTGTTTTTCTGAAAATAACGGCGTCCAACTGGTGCCGGTCATAAATTCCCAGACCGGTATCTCCTGAAAAAATGAAAAAGTATGCCATAACAGCACGCCAAAAACCGAAGCCGTTATCGCTACAGTCAGCCAGGCCGACAAACGCAACAGCCATTCAATCAGCCATTCTCCCTTACGTTTCATGGCTTATTCGGCTTATAATGCAATAATTGCTCACGTACTTTTCTATATTCAGCAGCCGGTAAGGCCACAAAATGCAACTCGTCGGCGAGTTGCTCTATCCTGCTAAAGTAATAATCGACATAACGGTAAACATTCTCCCGTTTTAAAGCCTGATTGGTGATGAGCATATATTGTGTTCGTCGAAAGGGTTTGTAGCTGCCGTCAGCTATCGACTGGTCGTTGGGCAGTACGGCAGCAACACCACCATTCAAATCATCAATAACAGGCAATGCCCGTAATCTGCTTTCATTTTCAATAAAATAAGTATAGCCGAAATAACCCATACCCCCTTTGCTGCCAAGTAAACCCTGCACAATGATGTTGTCACTTTCGCTGGAGGTATAATCGCCGCGTGAACTTCGGGCGGTGCCCACCACCACTTCGGTAAAAAAATCATAGGTGCCACTGCTGCTGCCAGCACCAAAAAGTTGCACCGGCAAATCGGGCCATTCCGGTCTTAGATCTTTCCACCTGAAACTCTTCCCCTGGGCAGCCGGTTCCCACAATCGTTTGAGTTCGCTGATGCGGATGTCTTTAGCCCAGTTGTTGCTGTTGGGTACCGCTATCACTATGCCATCAAAAGCCAAGGGCAGACTCCATATTTCGAGCCCTGCTGTGCGGCATTCGTTTAATTCCCGGTCTTCAATTGGCCGGGAAGCATTACAAAGGTCAATATCGCCACGGCAAAGTTTGCGTATGCCCCCGCCAGTACCCGAGATACCCACCACCACCTTGTAGTCGGGGTAAACCTCATAAAAATCTTCGGTTATTGCTTCGGTAATCGGGAAAACCGTACTACTGCCGTCAATTTTAACATAATTGGCCCGGTGTTTTGCCTGATCGACACAAGCCGACAACAAGCTCAAACAAAAAAAAAGAGACCTGTAGCGCATCTTTCAAAAATAGAAGAAAAGGGTTAACTCAATATTAAGCTTCTATTCACATTTCCCGTGTATTTTTGAAGCTTGATTTACGCCATCATTGATATAGAAGCTACCGGCAGCAAATATCCCGCCGATAGAATTATGGAGCTTGCCATCATCAAACACGATGGTCGGCAGGTTTTATCTAGCTGGAGCAGTTTGGTCAAACCGGAAGTCCCTATACCTCCTTTCGTTATTCAACTTACCGGTATCACCGAAGAAATGGTTTCTACAGCTCCGCTTTTCCGGGATATCGCCCACGAAATCTGGCAGGAAATTACCGGCTGTATAATCGTTGGCCACGATGTGAATTTTGATTACAATTTCCTCAAACACGAACTCAAGGCCGCTGGCTATGAGCTGAATACCCCAAAACTCTGTACCCTCAAAAAAAGCCGGAAGTATATTCCCGAGCAACCCTCTTATTCATTGGGGCGTTTGGCCGAAGGACTGGGAATAACCATCGAAAACCGGCATCGGGCCTTAGGGGATGCCTTGGCAACCGCCGCATTGTTTGAAATCCTTTTCCCTCATCTTGAAGGTTGGGTGGCTCACGTCAAAGAACACAACGAAGTGCCGCTGGAAGATGTGGTGCGTATCAAAAAAGCCAAATGAAAAGACAAACCGCAGTACTTACGATTCTTTTATGGTTTGTGGGCGGGCTCAGCCTTGTTTATACCCTACCAACAGCCATTGCCCAAGGGCCGAAATATAATCCTGAAGGAAAATGGCTGGTCCCCGACCCGCGCGATGGCAAACCCTGGATGATTGTTGAAGTAAAAAAGGTGAAGGATGAATTACAAGCCACACTACTCAGCTATCCACCTGGATCGCGCTTTGCCAAGATGAAAAAATGCGAGCTTTGCCCTAAAGGCGACAAGCGCAAAGATGCGCCTATGCCTGGCATTGTATTGGTCGAAAAATTAACGCCATTGGGCAACCGTTTCGTCAATGGTGAATACCTCGATCTGGAGAATGGTCGAGTATATAATTGCAACATTAGCATCCCAAAAAAGGATGAGTTGTGGGTAGAGGTAGCCTATGGCAGGATGTATAAGAAGCAATTTTGGAAACGTGTGGAGTAATTCCAAATGTGAAAATTTCAAATCGCCTCAAGCAAACGACTCAATTTTGATTTTGAATTTTTTTAAACTTCGAATTCATCAGCCAAACCTTTTCAACAAGGCGCTGTTAGAAAATTATGTCATATGTCATCCACTGGCTCCGGCGCGACTTGCGTTTAAACGATAATACCGCCCTTTTTCAGGCATTGCAGTCGGGTTTGCCAGTGCAGCTTATCTTCATCTTCGATAAAAATATACTCGATAAACTCGAAGACAAAAACGATCGCCGCCTGACCTTCATTCATCGGGCACTCACTGAAATACAAAACGAGGCGAAAAAGTACGGGGCTACGCTACTAACGTTTTATGGTCATCCTGAAGAAATTTGGAAAGAGCTCTCTGACGATGTACAGCTCAAAGGCGTTTACACCAATCGCGACTACGAACCCTATGCCCGCCAACGCGACACCAGCGTAATTGCCTTGCTCAAAAGCAAAAACATCCCAGTTCATCATTTTAAAGATCATATAATCCAGGAAGTGCATGAAGTTTTGAAAGATGATGGCAAACCCTATACTGTTTTTACACCCTACAGCAGGAAATGGAAGACGAACCTAAAACAAGAGACCTTAAAATCACGACCCAGCGAAACTTTGCTGCAGCGGCTCAAACCAACCGAAGCTAAGCCCATTTTAAGTTTAGAAGAGATGGGGTTTGAACAAGTCGATTTCGACTTCCCTTCCGCGGAAGTGCGAGACAGCCTCTTGCAACAATACCACGAAAAAAGAAATTTCCCTGCTTTACCGGCCACTTCCCATTTGGGCGTTCATTTGCGTTTTGGTACCATCTCCATCCGGGCTTTGGCCAGAAGAGCACAACAACGCAACGAAACCTTTCTGAATGAATTGATCTGGCGGGATTTTTACCAGATGATTCTCTGGCATTTCCCACATGCGGCAAAATCGGCATTCAAACCGGCTTACGACCATATTCCCTGGCGAAACAATTCCGTCGAATTTGAAAAATGGTGTGCAGGGCAAACCGGCTATCCCATCGTAGATGCCGGCATGCGTGAATTGTTGGCTACCGGTTTTATGCATAATCGGGTGAGGATGATTGTGGCCAGTTTTCTCACCAAACACCTGCTCATCGACTGGCGCTGGGGAGAAGCCTGGTTTGCGCGACATTTGCTCGATTTCGACCAAGCAGCCAACAACGGCGGCTGGCAATGGGCGGCAGGTAGTGGCTGTGATGCCGCTCCCTATTTCCGGGTGTTTAGTCCGGAAGAGCAAACCAAAAAATTCGACGCCAAAGCCGAGTACATCCGTCGTTGGGTACCTGAATTTGATACCCTGCATTATGTCAGGCCGATTGTGGATCATAAAATGGCCCGTGATCGCGCACTCGATACGTATAAACGTGGACTGAACACCACCTCCTGAATGTTACATCTCACTCAACAAGACATCGCGGCCGCCGAAAAACAGTACCGCACCAACCTCATCAACTGCCTGAGCGGCTTTCGTATGGCCATGCTTGTGGGGACACAAAACCAGGCCGGACAAACCAATTTGGCCATCTTTAATTCTGCAACACACATCGGTGCACATCCACCATTGATTGGACTCATTTTCCGTCCCGATAGCGTCGACCGGCATACGCTGAGCAACATCCGCTCAACAGGTCAATACACCTTAAACAGTGTTCCTCAAAACCTGATGCAGGCCGCTCACCAAACGAGTGCACGATATGCCGCCAATCAGTCGGAATTCGAGGCCTGTGGATTTGAAGTCAATTACAGTGAACTGATGATGGCGCCTTATGTAGCCGAATCTCCCCTGCGTTTTGGTCTGGCTTTGCGGGAAGAAGTGGCCATTCAATCTAATGGCACCTATCTCATTATTGGCGAAGTGCAGGAAATCTGGTTACAATCGAAATTGCTCGAAGCCGATGGCAGTCTGCGCCCCGATAAAGCCAAATTACTGGCAGTTGCCGGTCTCGACCATTATTATGTGCCCGAATTTTTAGCTACTTTGCCTTATGCTAAGCCTGTAAATTAGGGATAATCCAATAAGTTAGGTGAGTATCAAAATTTAACTTTCACAAGTCGTGTTTCCTCATTTTCGAAGCTCAAAGCCTCCAATTCGTTAGTTATAGGTATACCATATCCTTTAGGAATTACATAAAAATTGCGCCATTTAAATCCATCCGGCAGCGGCAAGTAGACGCCATCAGCAATGCTGATGATTTTTTGGTCAAGCACATCAAATGCCTTTAATATAGTTGCATGATCAACCAATTGTGCTAGCAAACAAATTTTCCCCTGATACATAAAAAGCGGAGAACCTATTCCATAAAGGCTATCTGAGCGAAAAATCACCCTTTTCTGATTGGCATCTACGATTTCGTAACCTGTACAATAGATATCTACAACTGAATCCGGTGTAATGCTGTAACTAACCGACCACCGCTTTGGTCCATAAACCAGATGGTTTTCATTGTCAATATTTTTTGCAAAGCTCATATTTCTGTCAGAGGGTATAAAAGGACCTTCACTGCCAATTAAGAAGGAAGAACTGTCTTCTGCATTCCGGTAGGAAACATGAAACATTAATTTTTCACCAGTTGGTTTTTGATTGGTATGAAATAAATACCAAAAGGCAGTTAACAAATCCGGGTTTTGAATGCGGTGAATTTTCAAACCCGACTGTGCAGTTTTCAAGTCATACTGAATCGTCATGGATAAAATATGTGCATCGCTGTAGTTTTCGAAAATCCGATCGATAACAAATAAACCATGACAAAGAATTACGCTATCCCTGATATCAATACTTACCATCCTTTTATAAATTTTATCCCAATCCGGATTAACCACATGCTCAATAATGGGCTGTTTGTTTTCTGGCAAAAAAATATGCTGCCAAAAAATTGAATCGATATTGATTCTTTCTAATTGTGCCGGATTTGTACCGTATCCCAAATACTTTTCACTGTAGCTGAGGGCCAGATAAATATCATTCCATTTGATGGTTTCCAAAACTTTAAACAAAATTGGCCCATCTTTCATTTTAAGAGCATTTGGGGTTTCAATTTGACCAAGCGATACGCAGCATAACAGGCAAAAAACAATCGAATACAACAATATTTTCATTTCCATCTAATTAAACAATTGATGAATATAGGAAATGATTAATCAATTGCCACATTCATGTTCGAGTACAGACTTCCTCTTAGTGAATACAAACACTGCAAGTCAATTCCAAAATCGTCTTCAATGAATGCTTACCACCTCCCATTCAAGGGGCTGAATTATACGAAACACCACTTTACCTCATTATACCAAGGCAAGCTGCCCACCGAAGCAAACCCCTAATTCCCTGTCAGGCAAACCTTTTTTACGCTATCTTTGTTGCCCAATTCAGAATAAGTCTAAATACAGACTACCCCGAATATGAGCAATAACGAGCAAGACATCCTCAGTCAGATCACCGACGAAGAGTATAAATACGGCTTTATCAGTAATATCGATCAGGACATTATTGAAAAAGGGCTGAGTGAGGACACTATACGATTTATTTCTGCCAAAAAACAAGAGCCCGAATGGCTGTTGGCCTGGCGTTTAAAGGCCTATCAGCACTGGCTCAAAATGTCTGAGCCTAGCTGGCAGAATGTGCACTATCCGCCCATCAACTACCAGGACATCAGCTATTACGCCTCTCCCAAAGCAGGCAGCAAGCTAAACAGCCTGGATGAACTGGACCCGGAAATCAAAGCCACTTACGATAAACTTGGCATACCGCTCGAAGAGCAATTATTGCTCGCCGGTGTTGCCGTAGATGCCGTACTCGATTCGGTTTCTGTGATCACCACCTACAAAGAAAAATTAGCCGAAAAAGGTGTCATATTCAGTTCCATCAGCGAAGCAGTACACAGTCACCCGGAGTTAGTGAAAAAATACCTTGGCTCTGTCGTCCCCTATACCGACAACTACTTTGCTGCCCTGAACAGTGCTGTTTTCAGTGATGGCTCCTTCGTCTTTATACCGAAAGGCGTACGTTGTCCGATGGAATTGAGCACCTATTTCCGCATTAACGCTCAGGGTACCGGTCAGTTTGAGCGTACGCTGATTGTCGCCGAAGATGGCGCCTACGTAAGCTATTTGGAAGGATGCACCGCCCCTAAACGCGATGAAAACCAATTGCATGCCGCTGTAGTAGAACTCGTGGCCATGGCCGATGCCGAAATCAAATACTCTACCGTACAAAACTGGTATCCCGGCGATAAGGACGGCAAAGGCGGCATCTATAATTTTGTGACCAAAAGAGGTGTTTGCAACGGCAACAACGCCAAAATCAGCTGGACACAAGTTGAAACCGGCTCATCCATCACCTGGAAATACCCCAGCGTTATCCTCAAAGGCGACAACAGCATCGGTGAATTCTATTCGGTAGCTCTCACCAACAATATGCAGCAAGCCGATACCGGTACCAAAATGATTCATATCGGCAAAAACACCAAAAGCCGCATCGTAAGCAAAGGCATCAGCGCAGGGAAAAGTCAGAATTCTTACCGTGGCCTGGTGAAAGTCCGTAAAAGTGCTGTCGATGCCCGCAACTATTCGCAATGCGATTCCTTACTCATGGGAGATAAATGTGGCGCCCACACCTTCCCTTATTTCGAAATCAACAACAACAGCGCTACCGTCGAGCACGAAGCCACCACTTCCAAAATCGGTGAAGACATCCTATTCTACTGCAACCAAAGAGGCATCAGCCAGGAAGACGCTGTAGCCCTCATCGTCAACGGCTACGCTAAAGAAGTGCTCGATAAATTACCGATGGAGTTCGCGGTAGAAGCGAAGAAGTTGTTAGCTATCTCATTGGAAGGGTCTGTCGGGTAATTCAAAATTTGAAATTTCAAATTCAAAATTGGGCGAATATCAAAATGACTAAGATTGATCGCTTTGAGGACATGAAAATCTGGCAAATGGGCAGAAGGCTCGTTTCACTCGTGTATGAGCTCACTCGGAAGAAAGAGTTTGCGGCTGATTTTGGTCTTAAAGATCAAATTCGACGTTCGGCTGTTTCAATTCCTTCAAACGTAGCGGAAGGATTTGAAAGAAGCGGGAATAAAGAATTGATTTATTTCCTCTACATCGCCAAAGGTTCGGCCGGAGAGCTCAGAACACAACTCCTAATTGACCTTGATTTAAAATATGTCTCCGAAAAAGAATGGAGTAAACTGAACGAAATAATCGAAGAAATAGGAAGAATGATACAAGGTTTTATAAACTACCTCAGAAATAGTGGCTACAAAGGAGAAAAATTCAAATCTCCCATTGTAAAAGAACCTGAGCCGGAATATGAACAAGACTGGAAATCGGACCCCAACTTCCAATTCTGAATGAGAAAACTCAATCTTGAATTTTGAATTTTGAACCTAAAGAAAAACCAATTTGAAATTTGAAATTTTGAATTTTGAATTTTAATAATCACTCCTAGAAAGAAAATCTAACCATGTTATCAATATCTAATTTAAGAGCAAGCATCGGAGGGAAACCAATCCTAAAAGGCATCAACCTGGAAATTCAACCCGGTGAAGTACATGCCATCATGGGACCTAATGGTTCTGGTAAGTCTACATTATCGAGCGTGATTGCCGGGAAAGAAGGTTATGAAGTGAGCGGCGAAGTGTTGTATAACGGCAAGGACCTGCTCGAACTGGCACCTGAAGTTAGGGCATGGGAAGGTATTTTTCTGGCCTTCCAATATCCGGTGGAGATACCGGGGGTGAGCATCACCAACTTTATGCGTACCTGCATCAATGAGCAACGCAAATACCGCGAATTGCCCGAAATGGATGCTTCTACCTTCCTCAAAACCATGCGCAAAAAAGCCGAATTGGTAGAATTAGACGAAAGTTTGATGAAGCGCTCGGTAAACCAGGGTTTTTCGGGTGGCGAGAAAAAGCGTAACGAGATATTTCAACTCGCCATGCTTGAACCCAGTCTGGCGATACTCGACGAAACCGATTCAGGCCTCGACATCGACGCCTTGCGCATCGTGGCCGGTGGCGTGAATAAACTTCGGAATGAAGACAATGCCTTTTTGGTCATTACCCACTACCAACGCTTACTCGATTATATCGTCCCTGACTTTGTACATGTGCTGTACAATGGTCAAATTGTAAAATCGGGCACCAAAGAATTGGCACTCGAACTCGAAGAAAAAGGCTACGACTGGATCAAAGCCGAAGTGAATGCAGGAGTATAAAATGGAAAATCTGCTCGAACAAAGTCTCGTCGGCAGGCTGCAAGGCCACATCGCTCAATTGACCGAAACGCCACATGCTGCCCAGAAAATAGAAGCAGCAGCGGCTTTCGCTGCATTGGGAGTGCCGTCGCCGGCTCATGAAGACTGGAAATACACCGATTTGACCGAAGTTGAAAAACTCGACCCCATTGCCGGTGCGCCTGTAATCGACTTATCTACCATCGACCTCTCTCCTTACCGCATCGCTGATTTAGATGCTGTTGAGCTGGTTTTTGTGAATGGCCGATTTGCGCCTTTGTTGTCGAGAGAATGGCATACCGGCAACCAGTTTGCTGGTAGCTTACAAACAGCAGAATTACAAATACCCGAGCCGGTACAGGCACATTTAGGTCAGTATGCCAGGCTTTGTGAAGAAGGTTTTACGGCACTCAACACCCTCCTTTCGCACGATGGATTTGTGGTTTATGCTGCAAAAAACGAAGTCTGGACCAAAACTGTTGTAGTTTACCACCTCTCAACCGGTACACACGATCGCTGTTGGACCAACACCCGCAACCTCATCATTGCAGAAGCGGGAAGCCAGCTCACGCTTATCGAAAAATACATCAGTCTTTCGCCGGTGTTCGACAACGATGTGCTCGAAATTTCGGTCGGTGCCAACGCCACTGTGCAGCACTATAAGCTGCAAACACGCTATGGCGATGCCTGGCACAACGGCACCACGCGTGTTCAACAGGAACGCGACAGTCAATATTACAATGCCACCATCAGCTGGAGCGGCGGAATAGTCCGCAACAACCTCCAGGCAGCCCATGGCGGTCAGAATTGCGAGACCAACTTCTACGGCCTTTACCTCCTCGACCGCGACAACCTCATCGACAACCATACGCTGGTTGACCACGCCATGCCGAATTGTTTCAGCAATGAGTTGTATAAGGGCATCATTGGTGCAGAAGGAAAAGGCGTGTTCAATGGCAAAATCCTGGTCCGCCCCGATGCTCAAAAAACCAACGCCTACCAGAGTAACGCCAATATTTTACTCGCCGACACCGGCACAATCAACGCCAAACCCGAACTGGAGATTTTCGCCGACGATGTAAAATGTTCGCATGGTGCCACTGTTGGTCAGTTAAACCAGGATGAACTGTTTTACCTCAAAGCCCGCGGCATAGCCGAAGATAAGGCCCGGACTATTCTCCTTACCGCCTTTGCCAGCGAGGTAGTGGAGCAAGTCCGTATACCTGCTTTGCGCGACGATTTACTCGGACAGCTGATGCAAGAGTTGCACAAACTGCAAATTGAGTTTTAATGAAAACCGCCAACATCAACTGGTCGCAAATACGTACCGACTTTCCCATTCTCACCCAGCGTGTGCATGGCAAGCCATTGGTGTATTTCGACAATGCCGCGACCTCTCAAAAACCGCAGCTTGTGATTGATGCGTTGGTAGATTATTATAGTCGTTACAACAGTAATGTGCATCGAGGCGTGCATCAATTGAGCCAACAGGCCACCAATGCCTATGAGGCAACCCGGCTCAAAGTTCAGCAATTGCTCAACGCGCAAGAAGTCGCTGAAATCATCTTCACCAAAGGAACCACTGACGCCATCAATCTTGTGGCCAGCAGTTGGGGAAAGCAAAACATTACTGTCGGCGATGAAATCCTGATCTCGGCACTTGAACACCACGCGAATATTGTGCCCTGGCAAATGTTGGCTGAAGCAACAGGTGCTAAAGTGGTAGTTGTACCCATCAATACCAAAGGAGAATTAGAGCTGGCAGATTTTCATCGGCTGCTTGGCTCAAAAACCAAAATGGTGGCCATGAGCTGGGTAAGCAATGCGCTTGGCACCGTCAATCCTGTTCACGACATCATCGCTGCTGCTCATGCTCGGAACATTCCGGTTTTGCTCGATGCAGCTCAGGCTGCTCCGCATACAGCCATTGATGTACAGGCGTTGGATGTAGATTTTCTGGTTTTTTCTGCCCACAAAATGCTCGGTCCAACTGGCATGGGTATACTTTACGGTAAACGTATCCTACTCGATGCCATGCCCCCCTACCAAGGCGGTGGTGATATGATTGACCGGGTGACCTTTGAAAAAACCACCTACAATATACTTCCCTTGAAGTTTGAAGCCGGCACACCCAATATTGCCGACGGTATCGCCTTTGGTGCTGCCATCGATTATCTGCAAAACATCGGTCTCGAAAATATTGAGCGAAGGGAGCAGGAATTGCTAGCCTATGCCACCGCACAAATACTCAGTATACCTGGCATTCGACTCATAGGCGAGGCAGCCGACAAACGTTCGGTGCTTTCCTTCCTACTCGGCGACGCGCATCCTTATGATGTGGGCGTTTTGCTCGACCAAATGGGTATCGCCATACGAACCGGTCATCACTGTGCACAACCACTGATGGATATTTTTGAAGTGCCGGGAACCTGTCGCGCCTCCTTCGCCTTTTACAATACGGAGGCGGAGATCGACAGCTTTATTCAAAGTCTTCGTAAGATTCAACCCATGCTCAGCTAATGGCCAGTATAGCCGAAATACAAGATCAACTCGCAGAAGATTTCAGCTTCATGGAAGAATGGGAAGACAAATACGCCTTCCTGATCGATTTAGGCAAGGAGCTGCCCGCTTTTCCAGCCGAGCTGAAATCCGACGAAAACCTGATACGAGGCTGTCAAAGCCGGGTTTGGCTAACCGCCAGCATGGAAAATGGTTGTGTGCAGTTCGCCGCCGACTCTGACGCCTTCATTTCCAAAGGTTTAGTCGCCTTGCTGGTGAAAATCTACCACAACCAGAAACCGGAAGACATCTTGAACGCAAAACTCGATTTGCTAGAGCGAATTGGTTTGCATGAACACCTTTCACCCAATCGCTCCAACGGCTTGGCCAGCATGCTAAAGCAGCTACGCAATTTTGCCTTGGTCTTTCATTCCCAAAATCAACTCGCCAGCTAATGGAATCGACCACCGAACGCAGCTTTGTAGAAATCCAAAACGATGCTATTAGCGTCCTCAAAACCATATTTGACCCGGAAATTCCGGTAGATATTTATGAATTAGGTCTCATCTACGAAATAAAAGTAACCGCCAGTGGCGACCTCACTGTGATGATGACTTTAACCTCGCCTTCTTGTCCTGTTGCAGGCACCCTGCCGGGTGAAGTTCAGGACAAACTCAAAGGCATAACCGGCGTCAAAGAAGTTAAAGTAGAATTGACCTTCGATCCACCCTGGAGCCAGGATTTGATGAGTGAGGAAGCCAAGCTGGAATTAGGCTTTTTGTAAAGTACATTTTCAACAACATCAGAGGGCCGGCCGCTTGACAGCCTTGCCGGCATTTTGTTGTTAAGTGCGGACAGCATTATAAGTTTTCAGCCTACAACGCCTCTATTTGGCATTTCGCGACAATTCAAAAGTTGGCTGCTAATCTGGCACAGCAATGGCTAAGGCTGCATTATTCAATTTAAACCCAACTTTATGCAACGCATTTTTCTATTCGCAGTCAGCTTAGTTCTGTTGGCTCAAAATGTATTGGCTTTTCAGCCCTTCGTAAAAAATCCTATGGCAGGCAACAAGCTCAACCAACATATGCTTGAAAGTCGCATGGCTGCAGGGCGAGCCACCCTGCTACATGGACGAATTGGTGCCACTTCTACAGTCTGGTTCCCCGATTCAGCCCGCCATAGCATGTGGGACCAAAGCCTGAATCAGTACACCCTTCAATCGAATGTACACTTCAGCTACAACAACATGAATGAATTGGACACGGTAAGCTACTTTTTTGATTTTGGAATTGGATTGCAATTAATGGCACAGGAAATCCTGCATTGGCAGGCACCGGGCAAACTTGCCAGCTACCATTATTTCGAAAATCAAGGCAGTGGCATGGAAGAATTCTACCGCTTTGAAATGAAATACGACAATTACGGTTATCCCCAGTCGCGCATTCATTATGTGGTTGATCAAAGCCTCAGTCGTGGTTCTGCAAGTTCAACCTGGATGCCAGTCTTCGGCGATTCAATTGCAGCCACCTACACAGCCCAGGGTAAAGTAAGCGAGATGGAGTTCAGCATCATCGATTTCTTTAGCGGCTCTGGTTGGATAAAAGTTATGCGTGGAAGTAATATTACCTACGGCAACGATGGTCATCCTGTACAACTAACTGTAGAGGAACATGATGCATTCACAGGCGGCTATACTAACCCTATTCTTTATTCTAATATCCGCTGGGGGTTTGGTTTTACAAATTGGTCGGATGCCTTCGGCTTAACTAACCCATTCGCCAATGATTTCGCGATTTTTCCACAGGCTGAACTGTTTTTAATGCAGCCAACAGATTTTATAGCCACCGAAGCCGGCGTAAATCACAGTCGTTCAACCGCTACGATTTTAAATAATCGAGTTCAAAACATGGTGACTGAATTCTGGACTGGCAGTAGTTGGGCTGCAGATCTTCGTTTTGAAGTGAAGTATCAAGGCAATCTCCTTACTCAGTTCATTGAATTGATGCCAACAACTACAGGTTGGGATAGCGTTTACAGAAACTTTTTCAGCTACAGCCCTCAAGGACATTTGCTCGAGGCACATGAGGCTGGTTACGATGCAAGTCAAGGTTGGGTGATTACCGATGGCGTTCGTTATGCCTATACCTTTAGCAACAACAAACCTGAAAGTGTAGAAACCACCTTCTGGAATGGTAGCATCGGGGCTTTCGAGGCTGGAAATTTAGTCGAATACGTCTTCCTGCCCGGAAGTACTGCCTCAACGCCAGCTGTACAACTACTCGAAGTTTTAGCCTGGCCAAACCCAACCGAAGGCGAACTTAAATTGAGCTTAGGTGAAAGTTTTCGAGGAGAAAAAGCTGTAGCCCGCATCATCAACCTCAGCGGACAAACCCTGGCTATACAACAAATCAATCAGCAGGAAACCGCAGGCGAATTCAGTCTCTCTTTGGAGAAACTGCCTGCTGGTTTGTATTTCGTACAGTTAACCACCGAAAGGGCTCAGCAAAATTTACGGATAGTAAAAAAGTAAGCTTAAGCAGCCGCACCATCTTCCACAAGCCAACGAGCCGATGAGTTTCATCGGCTCGTTTGTTTTAGGTAAGTATGACCTGAGCAAACGCGACAAATTCTAAATCATATGCGCCATTTTTATAGGTGTTTAACGCTGTTCAATAGGCATATTTGGATAGCTTTAAATATCTAAGACTATCCCAATGGAAAATATGGACATCAACTGGCTCGCGGTTATAGTAGCTGCGCTCACATCCTTTGTTGTTGGCGGACTCTGGTATTCCCCTCTACTCCTAGGGAAAGCCTGGCAGGAGGAAAACAAACTTTCCGACGAGCAAATTCAAGCAGGCAATAAAGCCCGCATTTTTGGGTTCACCTTTCTCTGGTCGGTCATCATGGCTGCCAACCTCGCTTTTTTTGTGGCAGGTATAGAAAGTCTGAGAGAAGTACTCCTCTACTCACTCGCTGCCGGTTTTGGTTGGGTCAGTCTGGGATTGTTTGTCATCGGCTTGTTTGAACTGAAGTCAACCCGCTATATGCTCATTAATGCAGGTTACCAGACCCTTTCATTTTTGCTAATGGGCCTGGTATTGGGATTGTGGCGCTAGGACAAGACATAAAAAAAGGCTGATTTCAAAAAAACAGCCCTTTTTATTTATATGATTTTGTAAGCTTACATGGCTTTTAATTCGCTCATCACCATTTGCAAATCGGCGATAAGCAGACGAATTTCTTCGGGTAAAATTTGAAGTGATTCACCAGCTTTGGCACTTTTTTCAATGAATAACACCCTTATTTTCAGCGGATCCGTGCATAACATACTGATAGGTGCCTTGATTTTATGCGCCAAACTCCCTACTAACGACCAGTCCTGCTCGGCAGTAGCCTGCTGTAATCGACTTATCTCATTGGTCATCTCTTCTAAAAAGGTTTGTATGATTTCTTTCTGAAACTCGGTATCGCCCCCTGAAATTTCATTGAGGTAATCGAAAGTGATGAGCGAAGCAGTAGTCATAGGTGTGAAATTTACAATTTTCGAGACAATACTTGCAAAGATAAAGCAGCAGTTCACATTCACAACAAATACCCCTAACGCAGCTGTCCTTATTTTTAGTCCGTATATTGTCGAACTAACTAGCCTTTTATGTTGAAGAGATCTATAATCAGCGGCGTGGGTCATTATGTACCCGAAAATGTGGTTACCAACGATATGCTGGCAACACGTATGGAAACCAATGATGCCTGGATTGTTGAACGCACAGGAATCAATGAGCGCCGGCATGTTGTTCCCGGTTCCGACGACGCTACTTCTACCATGGGTACCAAAGCAGCCCGCATTGCCATAGAGCGTGCCGATTTAACTCCTGACGATATTGATTTCATTGTTTTCGCCACACTCAGCCCCGACTATTATTTCCCCGGGCCTGGCGTACAAGTACAGGAACAACTCGGTCTGAAACGCGAAATTGGTGCCATCGATATCCGTAATCAGTGTTCCGGCTTTGTATATGGCTTATCGGTTGCCGACCAATTTATCAAAACCGGCATGTACAAACATGTGCTCGTGATTGGTTCTGAGCTCCACAGTGGCGGACTCGACATGACCACACGCGGACGTAATGTGAGTGTGATTTTTGGTGATGGTGCCGGTGCAGTAGTGCTATCGGCCACCGACGAAAAAGATCGCGGCATCCTATCTACCCATTTACACAGCGAAGGCCGGCATGCCAAGGAACTATCGCTGATCGCGCCGAATACCCGTGACTGGATCCCTAACATCATCCGCCGCAACGACCCGGAAGAAATCGATTATTACCCTTATATGAATGGTAATTTTGTATTCAAACATGCAGTGGTTCGTTTTTCAGAAGTCATCAAAGAAGCCTTGGCTGCCAACAACCTACAGACCGAAGACATCAATATGCTCATTCCCCATCAGGCGAATCTGCGGATCAGTCAGTTTATACAATCGAGCATGGGTTTAGCTCCTGAAAAGGTCTATAACAACATCATGCGTTATGGCAATACCACCGCAGCCTCTATCCCCATTGCGCTGAGTGAAGCCTGGAGCGAAGGCAAAATCAAAAAGGGAGATGTCGTTTTATTCGCTGCCTTTGGCTCGGGCTTTACCTGGGCATCGGCGGTAATGCGCTGGTAGACAGGTAATTGAAAATTCCAAATTTCAAATTCAAAATTCCTCGCTCAATTTTGAATTTTGAATTTTCAATTTTGAATTCTCTCGCGGATTTCGCGGGGGCTTAGCTTTTTGTTGACTGTTTCGTCGACGAGCGCTAACAATTCATCGTCGCTCGCGAGGCGGAGTGCGGCGATTTGGGCCATATTCAGCTCCTGCTCAATTTTGCGGAAAGATTTGCCGCTTAATTCGAGATAGCGTAATCGCATCTCCAAACGAATGATACGTTTGGTATTGCGAAACGGTACCTGGCGCGATTGTAGACCTATCAACAAGATTAAAACACTCAACAAGCCGAAATAGACCAGCTCAATGCCATAACCTTCGTTGTAATAAATCACCGATAGGTATACACAGACCACAAAAAAGGCGAGAGCCAACGGAAAAATCAACAGGTGAAACAGCGGGTGAAAGCGAAAATGCTGGCGAAAAATTTTGTGCATGAGTCAGGTCTAATTCGATACAAACTTAGCGCTTTTTTCGATGTACAAAGCGGGACTGGCTGTTCGTCGTATCCGGCAAAAAAATCAAGCCCCGCTACCTTTCAGTAGCAGGGCCTCATTACACCTTAATTGTTTAGCGAATTTCGATGCTGCGTGGACCTTTGTCTTTCGCCTCTTCCTTTTTGGCCAGGGTGATGTACAATACACCAGCCTCATAATGAGCCTCTATACGCTGCGAATCGATAGTTTGTGGCAATTGAAACGAGCGACTGAATGCCTGGTAACCAAATTCTCTGCGGGTATAACGACCTTGCGCATCTTTTTCCTCATTTTCGGTTTTGGAAACCCCTTTGATGGTAAGTGTCTGGTCGTGCACCTCCAAACTGAAATCTTCCTTTTTGCGGCCCGGAACAGCTAATTCCACCACAAATGCTTCGGCATTTTCGATGATGTTGACAGCTGGTATGCTGTTAAAAACGGCTTTGTTCTGGTTGAAAAATTCGCTGTTCAAAAACGGATCGCTTTGAATAAAACGATCGATAAAGCTAGGCAGACTGTCGGCTTTGTTGAATTTAACGAGTGTCATGGTAAAATCTCCTTTTAATTTTTTTTGGTTTGATGATTCCACTTATTCAAAGGCTGTACCAAGGCATAAAACCGGCTATTTCTACCCTATCAAGCCTATCAATTCGGACGTTTTGTCAGTAAAATTTGAATAGTAGCGCCATTATGGCCGAATTATAAACGCTTACTACCGACTACAGCCGAAGCACGTCCGAAATTCGAAGGATGTTTCCTTGTTTCACCCTAGGTCTGATTTGCTGCGTTTTGCTGTCCTGCTCTGCTGCAGGGCAAGGACAGCTGAACAGCGTACTCGGTTTGGTCACCGCACCCACCAACGATCCCTGGCTGGTATGGCAACAGCCCGACCAGTTGGGCAAACAACGAGGCATCAGTGGGGCAGCCGGTAGCTGGTACCGTTGGAATACCCCGGATGCCGGCGAACGTATGCTGGCCTTGAGTGCTGCCGTGCCGGGTGGTGGACTGGCTTTTGGTATGCAACAGCAAAGTTTTGCTGGCCTAGGTGAAAGTCAGCATGTGCTTGGCTTTGGTCGCGATTTCAGGGGCTGGCAAATGGGCGTGCAACTTCGTCACGAAAGGCAACGGATTGAAGAACGCAGCCGCGACCGCCTTGGCTTTGGCCTCAGTGGAAGTTATGTCCTACACCAACAGTGGACCCTGCTTGCCAGTTTTCGGCAATCACCCCTAAGCGATGGAAATTGGCAACGTAACCGCGAACTGCCCGCCTTTCAAGCAGGTTTTGCGCATCAATTGTCCGATCAGTTGCAACTCTGTGTAAGCAGCATTTTACAACCCGGTGAAAAACCTGGCAGTCAAGGCGGTGTATGGTATCAGCCTATTAGTCAATTTTCGCTATTGATGGGATATGAAAGCAGGCTTTCACGGCTCTCTTTCGGCTTGAATTACCAGATGAAACAACTCAGGACCAGTTTCACCGCCCAAACCCACCCTCAATTGGGTACTGCATATTGGATCGACTTATGTCTAGATTTACCTTCCTTCTCCTTTTGATATTGGTGGGTAGTGCCACAAATGCCCAACTCCCCGAAACCGACTGGCAACCGGAAGCCGATGTCGCGGAAGCCAGCGTTGAAGATGGGCAGCTGTTGTTAGAGGAAAATACTTGGGAGCATTTGGGACGCATCCGTTGGCAACAGTCTAACCGGCAAGAAAGACTACGTCTTCCTGGCATGACTGAGGCTATATTATTAGCCATCGAAGCTCACGAGCAACTGTATGGTCCCTTGCTCGATTTCGAGGAATTTCAGCAGATTGCTGATTTACCCCTTGAATTATTGCGTAGCTGGAAACCATATATAGGTATGGAACTCTCCTTTAAACTTCGGTTTACACCTGAAAAATCTGGCCAACACCAGCTTTTAATTCGGAATCGGCGAATACTGGAAGCGCAACAAGGCTATGACCCGCTACGTGCAGCGGAAGGCCGGAGTCATTATCCGGGCTCACCCTGGCACCAATTGATACGCTACCGGTATGATGGCCATCCTTTACAATTGGGACTGGTCCTCGAGCGAGATCCGGGCGAGTTGCCGTGGCATTTCAGTCTGGCGCTTTCTGGCAAGGGCCCGGGAAAAAGCAGGTGGATACTGGGCGATATGCGTTATGGCGCAGGTTATGGGCTGACCATCAACACCGGATTTTATGCAGGCAAAAGCAGCGACCCCTTACTTGCAGTACCGGTAAGTTCGGGACTGCGACCGGCAGCTTCGGCAGCGGAATGGCAACGCTTTCGGGGCGTTGGCTTGCAACTGGCTTTGTCACACAAATTAGAATATACCGTAATGTTATCTTTTGCCCGACAACATGGTACAGTTAGTACCGATGTCGAGAAGGCTGGTGCTGGTGAGATTAACAACCTCTATGTATCCGGACTTTTCCGCACCCAAACAGAGCGTGAAAAATGGCGACAAGTCGGCGAATTTACCGCAGCGCAAAGTCTTCAGTGGCAATATAAAAACTGGTTAACGGGCTGGAGTTCGGTTTTTCACCGTTGGTCGGCACCTTTCGTAGTAGGTCAACGACCAGACCAATTGCATCAGTTCAGTGGCCAGCAACAATGGCTCAACAGTGTGTGGTGGCGGTACAATTGGCGGAATCTCCAAACCTATGGCGAATGGGCCATCGACGCACAAGCTGATCAGGCATTGATCATGGGTTGTCTCTGGCCTATGCACAAAAATTTTGGTCTGCAGGGCAGTATCAGGCAGTATGCCGCCCGATATCAGGCCCTATATGCGCAATCCTTAAGTGCACGCGGACAAGTACAGGGTGAAAGCGGAATTTTAGCCGGCTTTTGGTGGGAACCTGCCCGCAAATGGCGACTGCAGGCTCTGGTAGATTATTATCGCTGGCCTTGGTTGCGGTACCAGATCGACCGTCCTTCAGGCGGTTACGACCGTCAATTTCTGTTGTTTTATCAGCAGCGCAAACAGGCACAGTGGTCGTTACGGCTGCGTTCCTTCACCGGAGAACGTAACCGTTCCGAAGCGGGTCCCCTGGTAGATGCCCACCAACGCTGGCAACTGCGTTTGTTGTATCGGTTTCAGCCGCATCCGCTTTGCGAAGTGGTGTTTGGCTATCAGCAAAGTAGCCAAAGCTCTCCGGAAGCAGCTTGGGGTTATGGCTTTTGGCAAAGCATTCGTTTCCAAAGTGAAAACAAAAAACTGAGTCTGGCTGCGCAGATGATACTTTTTGATACCGATAATTTCGACAACCGGTTGTATATCGCCGAGCGAGATTTGCGTTATGCCAGCTCCATGCCCGTTTTGTCGGGAGAAGGTCAGCGGTGGGTAGTTTTGGCGCAATACAAGCTGGGCAAAAGTTGGGATGTCGGACTACGTTTTGCTCGTTTGCGTTACTTCGACCGGGAGGAAGTGGGTAGTGGGCTCGAGTTGATTCGTGGACCTCAACGATCGGAACTCAAAATGCAGCTTGGGATAAGGTTCTAACCTAAAAGAGCTAATGCACCGAAAACCGCTGATTTCCCTGAAAATTGCGAATAACGGCTTGATGATGTTTTTCCAGTAACTCAGCTACTATACCTTCTTTCAAACCCAAACCAGATATGGTAATCTTCCCGGTGCCGCTGGCTTTAAGCACGGTCATATAAATTTCGATGGCGGGTAGAATCACATCGGCGCGGTCGGGATTCAGCCCCAATTTTTTGATGCGGTCTTCCAGATTAAAGCTGGCCACATAATCGTAGGTGGTTTTGAGCTGTTTTGGCGTGGCAAAACGCCCCTCTTTCAGCTTCATCAGGTCGAAAAACTTATTGATATTGCCACCGGTGCCTATCGCATAATCGGCTTCGAAAGGTTTCACCACCGACTTCAACCATTCCCGCATCAATTCCCAGTCTTTGACCTTATCTTTTTTATCGAGTATACGTACCGCGCCCAAATCGAACGATTTGCTGGCGATTTTTTTCTGACCCTGCAACAAGGATATTTCTGTGCTGCCGCCGCCCACATCTACAAACAGCAATTTACCTCCTTCCTCAATGGCGCCCTGGTGGGCTTTATAAATGAGTTCGGCTTCTTTTGTTCCCGAAATAATCTCGATTTTGAGTCCGATAGCTGCTTCTATACGCTGAGCAACTTCTTTACCGTTTTTGGCTTCCCGCATGGCAGAAGTAGCACAGGCCTTATAATCTTCGACATGAAATAATTTCATGAGAATCTGAAATGCTTTGAGCAATTCCATTAATTCTTCTTCCTTGGCCTCTGGTATGCGTTGTGTAGTAAATACATCGTCGCCTAAACGAACGGGTACACGAACAAACTCCAGTATTTTGATGCGGGTTTGGTCAGCACCGTCGTGAAAAAAACTACAGATGTACAGCCTGGCGGCGTTTGATCCAATATCGATGGCGGCTACGTTCAATGCGGAATTTTTTCTGGTTTAGCAGCTTTAAGCATGGCTTTCTGCTCCTCAAAATTGCGCATAAAATATTCGTAAGTGGCATATTGCGATCGAATAATCGGCTTACCGGGCAATTGCGGCTTCATTTTATTGGCTAGCGGCTCCACCATATCGCGACCTTTCACATTGTCACGCAACTGAAAATCAATCATATCCCGAATTTCTTTGCGGATTTCGGCGGCGTAAATTGGAAAAGCAATTTCTACCCGATGGGTCAGGTTTCTGGTCATCCAATCGGCCGATGAGAGATAAATTTTCTCATTGCCTTTGTTACAAAAAATATACACCCGCGAATGTTCGAGAAAACGGTCGATGATGCTGGTCACCGTGATATTCTCGCTCAAACCTTTCACCCCGGGCACTAAAGAACAAATACCACGGATAATCAATTTCACCTTGACCCCGGCTTCGCTGGCTTCATAGAGTTTATGGATCATATCCATATCTACCAGGCTGTTCATTTTGAGGATGAGGTAGGCTTTGTGGCCGTGTTTGGCATGGGAGATTTCTTTGTCGACCATATCCACAAATTTATTGCGGAGATAAAAAGGTGCTACCAGTAAGTGCCGGTAGGCAAACTGTTTGTTTCCCCGCTCCAGGGCTTTAAAAAGGCGCGAAACTTCACTGGTAATCCGTTTATCGGCGGTGAATAGGCCATCGTCGCAATAAATACGGGCGGTAAAACCATTGTAATTGCCGGTACTCAGGTGGGCGTATTCGCGTATCCGGCCTTTCTCGATGCGACTCACCATGAGCATCTTGCAGTGTACTTTCTGGCCTGGCTGACCAAAAATCACCTTGGCTCCAGCTTCCTGCAATTTGCCTGCCCAGTAGATGTTCGTCTCTTCATCAAAACGTGCCTGAATCTCCACCATGGCTGTTACTTCTTTGCCGTTCATCACCGCAGTTATCAGTGAATTCACGACACTCGAAATTTTAGCCACCCGGTAAAGTGTAATTTTGATGCTGCTAACCTGAGGATCGATGGCTGCTTCCCGTAAAAAACGGATGACATAATCAAAACTCTGGTAAGGATGGTGCACCATCACATCCTTATTGCGTATGGCGTCGAAAATCCGTTTCGACTCATCCAAAAAAGGAATGGGTGCCGGTAAAAGTGCCGGATATTTCAAATGTGTTTTCCCCAAATCAGGGAAATCCATAAAATCGCTGAAGTTGTGATAACGGCCGCCGGGTATGAGGTTGGATTTCTCCAGATCAATACGCCTGATGAGGAATTGCAACAAATCGAGGGGCATGCCGGCATCGTAAATGAAGCGTACCGGATCTCCTTTTTTTCGCGTTTTCAGACTTTTATTCACCTTCTCCACCAGGGTTTCACTGATATCGTTGTCGATGTCCAGCTCCTGATCGCGGGTAACTTTGATGGTATAGGCCTCATAGGTATCATAACCAAAAAAAGCGAAAATGTTTTTCAGGTTATGGCGTACTACGTCATCCAATAATATCACCGATACCGTACCATCTGCCGAAGGCAATGTAAAAAAACGGGGCACCACTTTGGTGGGCAGTTCAATAAGCGCATATTTAAAATCATCCGGATCGACCGCATGGTACATTTTCACCGCCAAATAGATATAAGCATCCTTGATGTGGGGTGTGGTCACCGAAGAGCTGATCATGATGGGCGTCAAAAAAGGGAAAATCTGAGTGCGAAAAACCAGCTTAAGGTGCTCGCTCTGCTCCTCATTGAGCTGTTTTTCGTTGCGGATAAAAACGCCCTCTTTTTCCAGTGCCGGTGTGATATCGTCGTGAAATATGCTTTCAAACCGCTGCTGTTGTTTGATTACAGTTTGTTGTATATGATTCAGTATGGCGTCGGGGTGAAAAGCCAGCTTGGACAAGGCAGTTGGTCGCAATTGCAACAACCGGCGCTGTGAGGCAACCCTTACCCGGAAAAATTCATCCAAATTGTTCGAGAAAATGGCCAGAAATTTAATGCGTTCCAACAAGGGTACTTCTGCGTTCTCGGCCTCCTGCAGTACCCGGGCATTAAATGCGAGCCAGCTGATTTCGCGGTTGAGAAGTTGAAATTTGAGTCCTTTGATGTTTTTTTTGAAGAGGATGGCGGGATTATTCAGACTCATAGTCAGAGTATAGCGTATTCATTTTGTGGAAAATCGAACCAAAGCACTTTGCCGCTGTGTTCACTGATCTGGTGCCAGGAATCCACCTCAAAACTAAAGGCCACCAAGCCGCAAGTGGGCAGGTGATCGATGCGAAAATCGATGCCCAGGTAGTTCGCGGCTTGAGTTATGGTAGGATTGTGACCTACTAGCATTAGCGCATTGTGCTGGTCGGCGGTTTGGCGGATAAGTTGTAGAAAACGTTCGTCGCTCGACTGGTACAATTCAGGCACAATATCGAGGCGGCTATCGCTATAGCCGGTCACTTCCATGAGCGTTTCCAATGTTTGGCGGGTGCGCAAGGCAGGACTGCACTTAAACCAATCGATTTCCTCATTGCGGCCTTTAAGTTTATAGCCCAGCTTGATGGCATCCTGCTTTCCGCTATGCGTGAGCACACGTTCGGCATCGGCCTGACCGGTAAGATCGAAGCCGGCTTTGGCATGGCGCAGGAGATATAATCTTTTCATGACCCTTTTCGGTAAAGTGGATTACAGGGTTTACAACAATTTTAATGTGTTATTTTCGCTTGTCAAAATGCCTATGGTTAAGCGATTATTATGAAATTAGTTTTTTTAGTCCTTTTTTTCAATTTCCTCACCACATTTTATTCGTCATTATGGGCACAGCGGCTTACTGTGGCCCATTATAATGTCGAAAATCTCTTCGACACCATCAATGACCCAAACATCAACGACGAGGAATATTTACCTGAGGCAGAAAAAAAATGGAACAGCGAACGCTATAAACAGAAGCTCGACCGCTTGGCTGAAGTGATTGCCAGTATGAATTCAGGCAAAGGCCCCGATTTTTTGGGCTTGTGTGAAGTAGAAAATGCAGCTGTGGTTGCTGATCTCACCCAACAAAAACGTCTCAAAAAACTACAATACCAGTTTGTACATCACAATTCGCCCGATGCCAGAGGTATTGATGTAGCCTTTATGTACCGCAGAGGTCTGTTGAAAAAAGTAAGCAGCCGCAGCGTATTTTTGGCCGATCCGGAAAACCCGGACTTTCGAACACGCGATATTTTGGTGGTTAACGGTACGCTAAAAAATGGTCAGCAAGCTTATTTTTTAGTTAATCATTGGCCTTCACGCGTTGGTGGACAAGAAAAATCGCAACCCAAACGTATACTCGCTGCTCATCTCGCACGTAGCATTTATGACTCAATCCAAGTAGTTCATCCGCAAGCGGCTGTATTCATATTAGGTGATTTGAACGATGAGGCCACCGATGTAAGTGTATATGAAGTGCTGCGGACCGATAGCAGTCTTCAGGGCGGCGGCGATTTGTATAATCCCTTCTACCAGTTGGCCCGCAAAGGTGACGGCAGCATTGTTTATCAGAAAAAATACCAGCTCATCGATCATATTATCGTCTCCAGCACCACTTTAGGTGAGCAAGCCAAAGTTCGATTTGTTGAGGGCAGTGCAGGAGTACATAAACCCGATTTTATCCGCGAGGTCAACGAAAAGTACAAAGGCTCTCCCTGGCGCACCTATGCCGGCAACAATTATTTAGGTGGTTACAGTGATCATTTTCCAGTGTATTTGCAAATCGAGCTTCGCAAAAAATGACGGCTCTCCTCCCTGAAAAAGCCTGGTATCAGTCGTGGTTCGACACCCCCTGGTACCATGTTTTATACAAACACCGCGATTTTAAGGAGGCTGAATTGTTCATCGACAATATTTGCCAATATCTAGGATTGCCCCAGGAAAGTATAGTACTCGACCTCGCTTGTGGTAAGGGGCGCCATGCCATTTACCTGGCTCGCAAAGGTTTTAAGGTGGTAGGACTGGATTTATCTGCCCGAAGCATAGCCGAAGCCAATCAATCGGCCCACGATCGCCTGTCGTTTCATATACATGATATGCGCAAAATCTGGCATCCCGCTTATTTTGACGTGGTTTTTAATTTGTTCACCAGTTTTGGCTATTTCGAAGACAAAGCCGATGACCAAGCTGTGCTCGACAGCATCGCCGCCGGACTAAAGCCGGGTGGTTTGTTTGTATTCGATTATCTGCATGCCACCCATGTTCAGGAAACACATATCGCCCGTGAAAATCAGGAACATGAAGGCATAGTATTTTCCATTTCGCGCCATTTGAGTGAAAACTGGATCGTTAAACAGATTGAATTTGTAGCGGGAGGGCAGCCCTATTGTTTTTACGAAAAAGTGAGAAATTATACGCCGGAGGAACTTGCAACCATGTTGCAACGTTGCGGTTTTAGCCTTGTCCGCAGTTTCGGAAATTATCAGTTGGATCCACTAACCGACGATTCGCCACGCTGTATTTATGTTGCTCGCCGCCTATGAACCAATTGCTGCAATTCGATCAGGACTTATTTTTCATCATCAACCGCGGTTGGGCCAATGGTTGGTTCGATGCGGTTTTGCCCTGGTTTCGCAATATGTACTTCTGGGCACCACTTTATGTATTTTTGGCAGCCTGGCTGGTCGTGAATTTTGGTAAAAAAGGTTGGATTACGATTGGATGGATTTTGCTGACTTTCGCTTTTACCGATATGTTAAGCTCGTCGCTCATCAAACCTTATTTCGAACGTTTGCGACCATGCAACGACACTTTATTGACAGATTATGTTCGTTTGTTGGTGCGCTGTGGCGGCGGCTTTTCCTTCACTTCTTCACATGCCACCAATCATTTTGGTTTTGCCGTAATCACTGCCAATTTATTGCGCCCCTATTTCCGCTGGATGATGCCATTAATGCTCTTGTGGGCAGCCTTCATTTCACTGGCTCAGGTGTACGTTGGTGTACATTATCCGCTCGATATTAGTGTGGGGGCCCTTATTGGCTCTGCCATTGGCCTGGGTATGGCCACCTTATTTCGTCGCTTTTTGATATTATAAAAATGAGTAGTCTCGGATTATTATTGCTGTTTTTGAGTCCAATTGTCGGCGGTTTGCTCGTTTTACTGGTAAAAGAAAGTTATGCGCGCCAGCTCAAATTTGTGCTGACATTTTGTGGCGGTTTTTTATTTGCAACAGCCATATTGCATTTGCTTCCTGAAGTTTTTCAAACCAACCACCATTACGAAGGTTTGCTGATATTGGTGGGTTTCTTTTTTCAGATGTTGCTTGAAAAGTTTAGTGAGGGTATCGAACACGGCCACATTCACCTCGATGCTCCCTTGGGGCACGACCACCACCATCACGATCACAGTCACTACCACAAACATTCACATACCCTTAGTCTAGGCTTATTAATCAGCCTGAGTATTCACTCCTTAGTCGAAGGAATTCCACTTAATGGCACCTTTAAACTCGATCAGCCTTTCTGGCTAAACCCATTGCTTATCGGCGTGGTCATTCACAAATTCCCCTCTGCCTTTGCCTTAATGACCGTCCTGAAACAGACCGGCATGTCGCGTAGCCGCTTAATTGGTATGCTTACCGGCTTCGCTCTTATGACACCTCTTGGCGTGGGCATTGGCTATTTACTGTTACAATCGGAGCTGAATGCCATGGGCGAGGTTTTCCATGTGATGCTTGCACTAGCCACCGGTTCTTTCCTTCAAATTGCTACCACCATACTTTACGAAAGCACCAGCAACCACCAGTTTAATTGGCGACATGTGATATTGGCCTTTTTGGGTGGACTATTGGCCTTTGCACATTTGCATTAGATTTGTTCATAAAAAAGAACAGTTTCCCGACTACGCATTCCTGGTTCAGTCCTTAAACACACCATACGCTTCCTAGGATTCGTACTATTGGCCAAAAATCTTCCTAAAATGCTCATTTTAAGCTTCAACCCATGAAAAAATTGTTTTTCCTGCTGCTGTTATTACCTGGCTTAAGCTCGGCACAAAATAAACCAAGCCCGGTAGGTAACTGGTCGGGTTTGATGAGTGTAGAAGCCATCACTTTACAAATTGTATTTCATGTAAAAGAAGATGGGAAAGGCTTCAGTACTACCATGGACAGTCCGGACCAGTCGGCTTATGACATCAAGGTGTACAACACCATTTGGAAAGCACCCACCCTGACCCTACAACTTCCCAGCATAGGTGCTGCATTTTACGGCGATTTAATTGGCGATAGCATTGTAGGTACTTGGACGCAGGCAGGTCACACCTTTGACCTAGTACTCAGCCGAATTACATCCGGCCACAAAAGCGATACCTTCAAAGGCGCCAAAATTCAAACACCGCAGCCTCCTTACGACTACGATGTAACAGAGATTCGTTTCGACAATAGCTCTGCAGGCATACAACTCGCCGGCACACTTACCAAACCTCGGGGAGAAGGCCCCTTCCCTGCTGTAGTACTGGTTAGCGGTTCCGGTCCACAGGACAGAGATGAAACCATATTCGGACACAAACCCTTTCATGTACTGGCGCACGAATTCACCCGTAACGGTATAGCTGTATTGCGGTACGACGACCGGGGTGTGGGGCAATCAGCTGGCAAATTCCAGGGTGCTACCACAGCCGATTTTGCCAGCGATGCTGCTGCTGCTTTAGCCTATTTGCGAAGTTTAAATTTTGTGCAAGCCGGCAAAAGTGGTGTTTTAGGTCATAGTGAAGGTGGTATGGTGAGCCTTTTATTGACCCAAATGCCCAGCAAGCCTGATTTCATACTCATGCTTGCCGGACCCGGACTTCCCATCGACGAGCTTTTGCTCCTGCAAAGCCATGCAATCTCTGCCAACAATGGCCTGGCCGACAGTAGCATTGCAAAAACTACAGCGCTAAACAGCCGCTTATATGCCATCGCCAAGTCGGATTTAGACAGTGTAAAGGCCCGTAAAGCCCTGGAAAAAGAGCTCATCGCCTTTCAAAAGCAGCAAAGACCCGGTAAATTGAGTAAAGCCGATAAAGCAGCCATAAAACAACAAATAAATACCCTGGTCGATCCCTGGTTCCGTTATTTCATACGCTTTAATCCGCTGCCTCTTTTGCATCAATTGGATGTTCCACTTTACGCTGTGAATGGTTCAAAGGATGTTCAGGTAACCGCCAATGAAAATTTGCGTAGCATCATGGACAACATCGATTACCAAAAAACACCACAAAGCAGGGTTCAGCAGTATGTAGGTTTGAACCATCTATTTCAAAGCGCATCTACCGGCCTGCCACAAGAATACGGGGAGCTGCGGGAAACCTTTTCGCCCCAGGTTATGGCTGATTTGATTGACTGGATAAAAGCTTTGAAGTGAAAGCTATGGTATAAAGAGGGTCATTAATCCAACTTTAAGACAAACATTGCATGCACTTCATGTTTGAATTGCTTAAATTCGATATTTAATTCTAATTCAAATGAGAATACTTGGCCTAATTTTCGGATTCCTTTTACTCGGGCACAATTTGTTAGCCCAAACAGGGAGCGTTAAACTACTCAATGCTTCCGGCGTGGAAATCAGCAGTCATGCCAGCATAAGTGAAGCCTATTCAGCTATCACACCTCCTATCAGTCAGGCTTATACCATTGAATTGCAGAACACCTATCTAGGTAGCAGTGAGACAGTTCCACTTGTTTTAGGTGCTAAAGCAGGTGCCAGTGCAACTAATACCATTACCATTCGCCCGGCTGCCAATTTCGGTAGCATCACCTTAAGTGCAACTGTTTCTTCTGCCTCCTTGGTTGAGCTTAACGATGCCGACTATCTCATATTGGATGGACGTCCGGGAGGCGTTGGGAATACACGTGCCATTACGCTCAATAATACGGCCACCAATGGCAATACCATAGGCTTAATAAACGGCGCCACGCACAACATTATCCGTTACATTCAATTGCAGAACAGTGGTACAGGAAGTGCCAGTCGGACTCTTGCAGTTTTGACATCTGTCTCTAATCCCGACGGCAATTCAAACAATCGTTTTGAGTTCAATCTATCCACTGGGTCACGCTACGGCTTTAATTCCAGTGGAACCGCGGGTAACCCCAATCGCAACAACGTTTATTTTGGAAATGAAATTCAGAGTACCATTTTTTCAGGTATCTGGGTTCAAGCCGGAACCGGGCGTATCCTATTAGATTCGAATGTGGTTTATGGCACCAATACGCCTGCCACTGCTGCTAATTTTGGCATATTATTCGACAGTCAAACGGATACGGCCATCATCCGGAACAACCTGGTTTTTGATGTCATCACTTCCAATACCAGTGCTATACGCGGTATCAGTATCCGAAGTACTTCAGCGAGTGGTGTCGACAACTATACAGAGATCTATAACAACTTCATTGCTTTGAGTGGTCCAGGTTCTGGGAGTACCAGCATAGTGGGTCTTGAATATGCCGGAGCCAATCTGGTCAATGCCAAGGTTTGGTTTAATACCATACACATCGCCGGTAGCCTTGCCAGCGGAGGTACTTCAGGCAATGTATTGTCGGCTGCTTTTTCTAAAACTGCTTCAAACATTGGAAGCAATTTTGAATTAAAAAACAACCTTTTTCTCAATAGCCGCAGTGGAGGTGTTGCCGGTGGTCAACACCTCGCTTTGAGCTTGAGCAACAATGTCGGGAATTTTGTTTTCGACTTCAACACCTATAATAGTGCAGGATTGTTAACCCGTCATGGTACAGCCACTCAAACTACAGTTACCGACTTTGCCACTGCTTTGGGAGCAGGCAATGAGGCGAATGGAAATTCAACTGCCGTTCAATTAACAGGCATTAACGATCTCACTTTAACTGGAACATCCTTAGGTAATATAAATCTGGGAGGCACAGCCATTACGGGTATATCGTTCGACCGCTTTGGCAATTTCAGAAGCAATGTGCCCTATCGTGGTGCACATGAAGCCATTCCGTCACTCGGCGGCACACAATGTCAGGGTACACCTGATGCGGGCATACTCACACAAAGCGATACATTATTTTGTCCGGGAGATGGCCCTATAGATTTGCGTTTAACCCTCGCATCGACCGGAGCTGGAATTACCTACGAATGGCAAGCTTCGATTGATGGCATCAGCTTTACGACAGTGGCTGGAGCCACCAGCGATTCATTGTTGGTCAGTCCTGCAGTTGTGAGTTGGTACCGCGTCATAACACGATGTTTAGCTACTGGCCAACAAGCTATTTCTGACACTGTACGTATTGGAAGAGGTAATTCACCTGTCTTGGGGGCATTAACCTTTACCATTCAAGGCCCCACCTATACGTTTACGCTGAATGGCAGTGCCCAAGTTGACAGTTTTATATGGAACTTCGGTGACGGCTCCGCCGATGTTACTACCACCACGCCCAATGTAAATCATACCTATACTGGAGGTGGAGCCTTTCCGGTGCGTGTAAAAGCTATCAATATTTGTGGTATAGATTCTATACAGTTGAATCTTACTGTCACTGTTTCGGTCAAAGAAAACGAAATCCCTGAACTCAGCATCTACCCCAATCCATTTTCAGACGAATTGTATTTGCGTGGTCTGGAAAACGAGTTTTCGGTATACATCAGGGATGTGCAGGGGCGGGAAATAGCACGGTATCAAGCGGAAGGCCAATTGAGCTTAAATTTAAGTCAGCTAAAGCCGGCTGTTTATTTGATTGAAGTCCTTGACAAAGCAGGTAGACGAAAAATTCAACGGCTGATTAAAAACTAACCTCCTGAAAAAGTCCCGGAAGAAATTCGGGACTTTTTATTTTTCTATAACTGGTTCAGCTTATTTAATTAGCTTGTATTAACCAATTTTTAATACTTAGCAGCTAACAGCACTTACATCTTTTCTTACTTTAGAAGGATAAACCGAACTTGATGAAGATTTTTTTATCCGTGATCTGCTTGTTATTTCTTCACCAATGGTTGAATGCGCAAGCAGGAAGCGTGTCACTTTTGGCTGCCAATGGTGCTACACTGAGCACACACGCCAGCATTTCTGAAGCTTATGCTGCTATTTCCCAGCCGGTAAATCAGGCATACACCATTGAACTGCAGAACAACTATGTGGGCAGCAGCGAGACTGTACCCTTAGTTCTGGGGGCAAAAAGTGGCACCAACGCGACGAATACCATCACCATACGTCCGGCCGCTAATTTTAGCTCCTTGACTTTAAGTGCACCTGTAAGTATGGGAAATTTGCTTGAGCTGAATGATGCCGATTATTTGATTTTGGATGGCCGAGCAGGTGGCGTGGGTAATACGCCTGTTATTGGACTGAATAACACCGCTTTGGATGGTACAACCATCGCGCTACGCAATGGATCAAGTCACAATATAATACGATATCTAAATCTTCAAAATGGCGGATCTACAGTAAGTAGCAGCACCATTAGTCTGCTAGGTTTTGGCACAACCAATCCGGGAAACTCCTTCAATCGTTTTGAACACAACGTTTCAATCGGGTCACGCAACGGTTTTTACTCCTATGGAAATACAACCAATCCAAATCAGGGCAATCTGTTTTATGGCAATGAAATACAGAGCGTTACATATTCTGGCATCTATATTCAGACCGGAACATCGGGAGTGGTGATTGATTCCAATCAGATTTACGCTACGTTGACACCTTCAACCACTTTTAATTTTGGGATTCTTTTCGATAATCAAACCGATACTGCCATCATCCGAAACAACCTCATTTATGATATTCATACCACCAATAATGCTGCATCAAGGGGTATAAGCATCAGGGGGTCAGCAGCTAACGGCTTGGACAATTATACAGAAATTTACAACAACTTCATTTCCCTGGATCAGCCATCCTGGAACAGCACCAGTGTGGTTGGTATCGAATATGCTGGCATATATCTGGCGAACGCCAAAATTATGTTCAATACCGTCATAATTGGTGGTACGCTGAATTCAGGTGGTATTTCGGAACAGGTTTTGTCAGCTGCCTTTTCTAAAACTGCCTCGAATGCGGGCAATAATTTTTATCTCCGCAACAATATTTTCATCAACAACCGAAGCGGTGGTGTGAGCGGTGGCCAGCATGTGGCAGTTCATTTCGGCAGCATTGCCGGTATAATTAATAGTGACTACAATACATACAACTCCGTCAACATATTAGCACGCTACGGCACAGGCACCTACAGTACTGTTGCCGGTCTGGCATTCGTTATGGGAGGCAGTAATGAAGCTAATAGTAATACAGCTGCAGTTCAGCTATCAGGATTTAACAACCTCCGGCTCAGCGGAAGTTCTTTAGGAAACCCCTTGCTGGCGGGTACAAGCATAGCCGGGATAAGCCGCGATAAATTCAATCAAAGTCGAAGTAACGCCCCCTATCGGGGTGCGCATGAAGCTAGTCCAAGTTTGGGCGGCATACAATGTACGGTGGCTCCTGCTGCAGGAAATCTCACCCAAAGCGATACAGCGATTTGCCCAGGACAACCTCCGATTGTGATTCGTTTGCAACAGGCAGCAGCAGGCGGGGGAATTGTGTATGAGTGGCAGGAATCGACCGATAATACCTCTTTTACCACCCTGGAAATAAATACAACCGATAGCCTGGTTGTTAACCCTGTTGCAACTCGCTGGTATAAAGTCATTGTTCGATGTGTACCATCTGCGAATCAGGCAACTACCAATACCATAAAAATCAATCGCAACCAATTACCGGTTGTAGGCTCACTTCTTTTTAGTCGGGTAGGCGCAGCTTACCAATTTACACTATCCAATAGTGCACATGTGGGAAGTTTTACCTGGAATTTCGGAGATGGCAGTCCAGAAGTGATCACCAGCTTACCCACCGCAGGTCATACCTATACCGTGAATGGTCCCTACCCAGTGCGTGTTAAAGCAAATAATCGATGTGGTATCGACTCCATTCAACTCAATTTGAATGTCAGCACCGTGTCGGTAAATGAGTTGGCATTTCCAACTTTAAGACTCTTCCCTAATCCTACCAACGACAAGGTATTTGTGCAAGGAATACCCGGCAACTATGAACTAGTTTTGCGCGATATGCAGGGCAGATTATTGGACAGCTATACTGTCGAAGGTGACTTTGACTTTTCAATGACAAAGTTGCAGCCGGCAATTTATTGGCTGGAAATAAGGGATAAGGCAGGAAATCGCCGAATGATGCGGATAGTGAAAAATTAATTCGGCTATAAAAATTTTTCCCGGGACCAGAGGTCACGGGATTTTTTTTGCCAATTCATAGCTATTGTTTAAATTCAAAACAAATAACTGTACCCAACTAAAACCGTTGATTATGAAAAAATTACTACTGGTTTTAGGCTTACTGCTTGCAGCTAGCCCACTATACGCTCAGGACTTTGGTTCAGTTGGTACGGAATGGTATTACAGCAACGTATATGGAGGAATAGGTCCACCTCATAGCGGTTACCAAAGTTTTAAGAGTGTATCAGACACTGTAATACTTGGTAAAAACGCTCACAAGTTGGAAGTATTTTATTATACACCTCACGGTAATACCTCCTATGGCGCCCCCGTTTATGTGTATGGAGAAAATGATACAGCTTTTGTTTTCAGTGCTTATAAAGACAAATTTGTAGCCATTTATGTCTTCAATGCCCAACAAGGTGATACAATTACATTGGAATACCCTGAGCCGCCATTTGGTGCAGCCGATTCAAACTATCAGCTCAAAATCGATACAATAAGCCTGATTCAAATAGATGGAATTACGCTCAAACAATTTAAAGTAAGTGCAATTGGGTTTTCAACTACACTCGAAAACACGATTATCGAACGCATAGGTGGCACACAGTGGTTTTTCCCTTTAGGCATTACCATACCTGAAATCCCAGGACCACTTCGCTGCTACAGTGATGCCCAATTAGACACAAATTTCTTCAGCTTTGACTGTGATTATTCTTCAACTTCTTCTGTCAACGAATTAAGCGACCCCTTTAAGATTACCATTTATCCCAATCCGGCTAGCAATCAGGTCTTTGTTTCTGGTCCTGAAACAGGCTTCCAATTGCGTCTTTTTGATTTGCAAGGCAGGGTGGTGCTTACAGCAGCTACGAGTTCCGACCGCCTGGAACTTGCTATCGACCAATTAAAAAGAGGCGTTTATACCATTGAAGTGCTATTTACCGATGGCAGACGTACTGCCCAACGTTTACTTAAGCAGTAATCAGACCATTTAATAGTCGGAAACCTGTCAGGCTTTTTTTGTGCTCAAAAAATTGACAAATGAGGATAGCCATGTAAATTAGGGCATGTCGATACTCGTTTATGGTGCAAATGGCTATACCGGCCGGCTAGTAGTAAAAGCCGCAGCAGAACAGCGAATTCCGATTATTGTGGCAGGGAGAAGCGCAGCTCCTGTTGCTCATCTATCGGAAAAATTCGGTTTCAAAGCCCGGGTTTTTGACCTGAATGATGCTGGAATGCTACAAAACCAACTACAAGACATACAGCTCGTGTTGAATTGTGCCGGTCCTTTCCCGCGTACAGCGCCACAATTAGTTGAGGCCTGCCTGCAACTCGGCATTCATTATCTCGATATCACCGGCGAAATCGCCATGTTTGAATGGCAGAAAACCATGAACGACCGGGCAAAATCGGCCGGAACGGTATTGATGCCCGGGGTAGGTTTTGACGTAGTGCCCACCGATTGTCTCGCCAAAAAATTACACCAGCAATTCCCCGAAGGCGATACCCTGGAATTGGCCTTCATGAATCTTGGCGGCGGGATATCCCATGGTACACTCACCACCATGCTGACCAATCTCGGTAGCGGCGGGGCCATGCGTAAAAATGGTAAAATCATCAAAAAACCTTTGGGTTTTGCCGGAAAAAATATCGATTTCGGACAAAAACAGCGCTTTTGTATCGCCATTCCCTGGGGCGATATTAGTACAGCCCACTTTGGTACAGACATTCCAAATATTACGGTTTACTCCGCGGCACCTAAAAAATTCTATTATCTCCTCAAATTGCAGGCATTGATGAACCCGCTTTTCCGCGCTGCCTGGTTTAGGCGTTGGGCGCAGGCCAAAATCGATAAAAACATCGATGGGCCTACTCCTGAACAGAATAAGAACGGTCGCTCCCTGGTATGGGGCAAACTCAGCGCACCCGATGGTCGGTCGGTGGAAGCCCGATTTGAAGGGCCGGAATCTTACTGGCTAACTGCCCTGGCTGCTTTACACATCTCACAACGTGTGCTGCAAAAAAACGACTGCTCCGGCTACCAAACGCCAGCCAGTTGTCTCGGACCTGACTTAGTGCTCGAGCTGCCGGGAAGTCGTTTTTTCTAAAATCAATGCGAATAACACCACGCCCAAACAGCCTACAACATTATACCAGAGGAAGGGTAAATTACTGAAAAAGAAAAGTACTAAAATGATGCACTCTGAAAGCAAGGCAGCCAGAAAAACTGCACGTCCGCCTATCGATTTCATAAAAAAGGCCACCACAAAAATGCCCAAAATGGTACCATACACTAAGGAACCAAGTATGTTCACAGCCTCAATTAAGGTGCCCAGTCGGTTGGCGAACATGGCGAAAACGATGGCATAACATCCCCAAATCAAAGTACTCCATTTAGAAGCCCTCAGGTAGTGCGCATCGTCGCCATCAGTTTTAATAAAACGTTTGTACACATCTACCACGGTGGTGCTTGCCAGCGCATTCAGTTCCGAGCTGGTGCTCGACATGGAAGCTGAAATGATGACCGAAATAATCAATCCTATTAAACCAATAGGCAGAAAATCGAAGACGTAGGTGAGAAAGATGTAATTGGTATCGTTCGTATCGGCTGATGGATTGCCTTTGCTGATCCAGTGTTTGGCTTCGGTCCTGCATGCCTCTAAAGCTGACTGACTGGCCCTTAATTCGGCAGCTTTTTGCTCCAAAAGTGCATCATCGCCACTTTTTGAAGCTTCTACCAACGCAAAAGCCTGGGTTTTACGGGCGGTATGCAATGTATTGTAGTCGGTTTCAATTTGTCGCAAACTATCGGCATATACCCCTTGCCGCGCTTCTTCGAGGAGCACCCGGTTAAAAAATACAGGTGGGGTCTGGAAGAGATAAAAAACGAAAACCATGGCTCCCACAAACAAAATGGCGAACTGCATGGGGATTTTGACCAAACTGTTAAAAATTAAACCCATCCGACTTTGGGCGATGCTCTGTCCACCTAAATACCGCGCTACTTGGCTTTGATCGGTTCCGAAATACGACAACATCAGAAAAGTACCGCCAATTAAACCACTCCAGATGTTGTAGCGATCGTTCAGGTCGAAGCTAAAATCAACTGCTTGCAACTTACCCATTTTACCTGCCAGTTGCATGGCATCTCTAAAAGCTAGCTGCTCGGGCAACATGGCTACTACCAAATAGCCGGCAATGAACATACCTGCCAAAATGATGGCCATTTGTGTTTTTTGAGTACGTGCAACGGCCTGAGTACCGCCGGTGACCGTATATACAATGACGATCAAACCAATCGCCAGATTGGTCCAGTAAATATTCCAACCCAACAAACTACTCAATATGAGTGAAGGTGCAAAAATGGTAAAACCAGCCGCCAAACCTCGCTGGGTTAAAAATAACATGGCTGCAAGGGTGCGGGTTTTGAGGTCGAAGCGTTTTTCCAAAAATTCGTAAGCCGTATACACATTCAACCGATAATACAGCGGCACCGCAAACATGCTCAAAATGATCATGGCGATAGGCAATCCGAAGTAAAACTGCACAAAACGCATGCCCTCCGTATAAGCCAAACCCGGTGCCGATAAAAATGTAATGGCGCTGGCCTGGGTAGCCATTATACTCAGACCAATCGTGAACCAATTCATATTTCGGCCACGCAGATAATCCTCCATGCCCCGCTGCTGCCTACTTTTCCAGATGCCGTAAGTCACAATGAGGACTTGCGACAACAACAGCACAATCCAGTCGAGCATACTCATGCCCAGGCCTCCGAAAACCAATAAAACAAGGCGATTAACCCTACCAAAAAGCCGAGTAATAACCAGTATGCCTGTTTCCAGCTTTTAATGAAACGCGGCATTCCGTCGAGCGATTCTTCGTCTGTGGGCGGAATTAGTTCGCTCATGGCTTTTGAGTTGGGTTAGACTGACGGGCTTCAATCAAATTCACCAATAAACGGTAGGCACCGCTTACCCCGGCAGGTATCTCCCGGAAAAAACTCAGACCAGTATAGATGTAAACGCCTTGACCATATTCGCCATACAACAAAGCGCCCTCGCTGGGTTTTTCACCAGGATCTGCCATCCGAAGCATAGGAAGCAGTTGTTTATCCCAACTGCCAGGATAATACAAGCCACGCTCTTGCACCCAATGGTCGAAATCGGCTGTGGTGATGCGGTTGGGCTGCTGAAAAAGCGGATGTTGCGGCTGCAACAAAGTCACTGGGCTTTCTTCTACCGTAGTTCGTTCGCGCGACAATTTCAGCGGCAACGGTCCGAGTTGATCGGTCACCAAACCCTGAGATGTATTGTATTGCTGAATGAGTGTACCGCCATTTTTTACGAAATCAAACAACAATTGATTTTTAGTCGCCAGTGCAGCCACTGTATTGTAAGCCCGCACCCCTGTAAGCACTACGTCATATTGTTTGAGTACGGCAGGGCTTAGACCATTTACTTCAACAACATCTACCATATAACCCAACTGCCGTAAAGCTGCAGGCAATTCATCGCCAGCCCCGTCGATATAAGCAATGCGGCGGGGATTGGTTTTGAGGTTGATAAGTTGCAAAGGCGCTGTGGCTTTGGGTAGTAGCGTTTGTACTGGCAGATGTTTGTAGTCGATGCGTGATAGTGAGCGGTCGAACTTTTGATTGCCGGAAGTAATAATAGCCGAAACCTGACCGGATGCCGCATTTTTTCCCGGACGGACTTCAAATGCATAACGTTGCTCACCGCCATGGGTCTTGGCAGTTATGGTGTATGCTTCCGGTGAGCTCAACCAACCCTCCGGTAAAATGAGTGCTAAAATACCACTAAAACCTTGCTGGTGTTGCTGTACAACTACCTCAAGTTTGACAGCTTTGTACTCACGAGAAAAATAATGTCCCCGGTCGAAACCCAGGCTCACCGCAGGCAATACTTCTATCGGGCGATAACGTTCGCCTTCTACTGGGTCGGTCCAACGGTAAAGCACCGGTTCCGACAAACCGATTACCGTTGATTTGCCACCTGCACTCACTTCATAGCTCACCTTGACCCGAAATGCTCCCGGATTTTCGGTAACACCCACCCATTGCTGGCGGGGCAAATCAAAAAAGCCGGCATCGAGCCTTTCGTTCAGCCAAAATGGGCTGCTCCACGGCTGATCGGTTGAAATTCGAAAAGTCCTTTCTGCGTTAAGTTTCCGGTTGTTGGTCAGCAGTCGGCTTTCAGTATCCAAAGCCAGGCTGACGTAATGATAAGGCCATAAAATGTCGCCTTCCCAGCGTACTGCCTCCCAATTGATTCGGGTACGTTTTATTGAAACAGCTCTGCGAACGAGACTTTGTATTTTGATACCCAAGCTGTCGCCTCGGCTGTAGCTGAACTTTTCGGCTGTGGCTTCCTGCCAAATGCCGGCCGTTTCAGCAATTAATTTTTCGAGCTGTTCCCGCTTTTCACGGACATATATACTTGCGGCATCCATAACCTGTAAGTGTAGATGTGCTTCGATTAAATGCGGCAGCATTACTTCCGGTCTGCTTGCATCAAAAGCTGCTTCCGCCTTTTTTAGGGCAGCTATTAAAGGGTTACTGTTTTTCACCCGACTCCAATCGGTTACTACGCCGGCAAACAAGGCCAGCGTATCTGCTTTTCCGGCTAATGGCTTGAGATATTCTATCTCTTCTCCCCTTTGGCGGGCGGCACCGAAACCCTGACTTTTATGCATGGAACGACTTTCGGCTGCTATTTCACCATAGCCGGTGCCGAGCACCGAATTAAAACTCCCCACCGAAATCGCCAGGTAGCCACTTTTATCAAAATCTTCACGGCCAAAAAACCACCAGCTTGTGTTCCAGAATAAGGAAGTGGTAGTCCAAGGTTGCACAAACTGCAATTGTTCGGGGAAACGTTTGGGGTCGGCTGCGGCCGTAAAAGCATCCACCGCCAATTGCGCCGAAGCTGTGTGGTGACCGTGGGTTGGCGATGGTTCAGGATTAAATCGGGTGATGATTACATCGGGTTGGAATTGGCGAATTACCCACACCACATCGGCTAGGAGCGAATCGCGATCCCATTTGGTGAAAGTTTCTTCAGGTGATTTACTGTAGCCAAAATCATTCGCCCGTGTAAAGTACTGTCGCGCCCCATCTACGCGTCGTGCCGCCAGCAATTCCTGGGTACGAATCACGCCCAGGCCTTCTCTGACTTCTATACCTATTAAATTCTGTCCGCCATCGCCCCGAGTCAGCGACAAATAAGCTGCTTCGACCTTCTGATCACGGGCTAGCCAAGCCAACATGCGGGTATTTTCATCGTCGGGATGGGCAGCTATATAAAGTACCCGGCCGGTGACTTGCAATTTCCTGACACCTTCGAGCAATTCTCCGGAGGACATATTACGGGTTGGGCCGAAATTCGGCTGGGCCAGAAGAGCAAAGCTTGTGAAGAACAGACAAATAGAAAGCAAGTTTCCGAACGACTTAATCATAGGGCTAAGTAAAGGAATGATGATGGTTTTTAGTGATTTTTAAGGATTTTTCACGCTTAAAAGCCAATTCATTAAAAAACAACACCAGAAGAAAAGCGCTGGGCTTCTCCTCTGGTGTCGTACATTCTGCAGGGCTGATTATTTCTTTTTAGCTGGTTTGGCTTTGCTCCATGCTTCAATTTTAGCCGCGATGTCGGCTTTGTAAACATCGTAAAAACCGCTGGGTTCAGCTTCTCCAATACGTTTAGCTTCATTGGCGGCAGCCAGTGCTTCGGTTGGTTTGTTGTTGGCAGCCAAAGCCAGCGCCTGGATATAGTGACCAAAGAAATGTTTGCTGTTCAGGCTGACAGCTTTGTTGGCATAGGTCAAAGCATCTGCAGCAGAGCCGTTGTTTTCGATCAGGTAACGAGCTGCGCTTGCGTAATTCATCCACTCATTTGGGCTATTGCGGAAATACTTATTCAAGCCGCTTAATGCTAGCTCATTGGTGTTAATGGTGACAGGAAAGCTAATTTTTACCTTCTCCCACTTCAAAACCACACTGGCTTCGTTATCGCTCACATAATTGATGTAATAGCTCAAACGCTCTTTTACTTCAGCTAATTTTTCGGCTTTCACCGTAAAACGGGCCACGTCGAGCTCCTGTTTGTAGGCAGTCGACCCCCACTGATTGGCGTTAGAATTGATGATCACCGTCCACTCAGATTCTCCGGGAATGGTAAAAAGCGCATATTTACCAGCTTTTACCGGCTGTCCGCCTACCATTACGTCGGTACTGAAGTGAATTTCGGTGGCTGCATTAGCACCACTGCGCCAAACTTTGCCATAGGCTTCGAGACCGCCGAATATGGTGCGACCTTTTACAGCCGGGCTGCTATATACAATGCTGATTTCGGTGATACCCACCGTTTGCATCACCGAGGCTTTCGGAGAAGGTTGTGGGAGGCTCAATTGCGCAAAAGCCACCGCAGTGAAGCTCAAGCTAAGAAATAAGGCAAATAATTTTTTCATGTATGGGAATTTGATGTTTAACCAAAGATAGTCGACACACTTAAGTTTTCCCGACTTTAGTTGAATTTAATACAAGTATAAAGCCGGCAAATTTTGGCGAACTGTAAAAATCTAACTGCAAAAACTGCATTTTTGGGTCATGGAATTTATCATCGTTGAACCCCAGTTTGCACCGCATATTGCGTTGATTCGCCTGAACCGGCCGAAAGAGCTCAATGCCCTCAATCTTGAATTAATGGGCGAGCTAAGAGATGCGCTTAAACAACTCGACCAGGACGATAATGTACGTGTCATTATCCTTACTGGTAACGAACGTGCCTTTGCTGCCGGCGCGGATATCAAACAAATGGCGGGTCGCACAGCGATGGACATGTTGAAAATCGATCAGTTTTCGACCTGGGATCAGATTAAAAAGACCAAAAAACCCATAATCGCAGCCGTTTCAGGTTTTGCCTTGGGTGGTGGCAACGAATTGGTGATGCACTGCGATATGGTTATAGCTTCTGAAACAGCCCAATTTGGTCAACCGGAGATTAAAATCGGCGTCATGCCTGGTGCCGGTGGCACCCAACGTTTGCCTCGGTCAGTTGGCAAAGTTAATGCCATGGAGCTGGCTTTGACTGGCAGGTTTATCAATGCCGAAAGAGCTTATCAGCTTGGTTTGGTGAATAAGGTTGTGCCTGTAGAGTTGTATCTCGATGAAGCAGTTAAATTGGCCAAAGAAATTGCCCAACTGTCACCTATTGCCGTAAGATTGGCCAAAGAATCGGTGCTCAAAGCATTCGAAACCCCGCTGAGTGAAGGACTCGAATTCGAACGCAAAAACTTTTACCTCTTATTCGCTACTGAAGATCAGAAGGAAGGCATGGCTGCATTTGTTGAAAAACGACAGGCTGATTTTAAAGGCAAATAATTCAAAATTCGATAGAGGGAGTTCAAAATTGAGATGTTTCTGGCTCGCGCACGCCAATTTTGAAACCGGAGTTCGGAATTAACTAAGATATTTCGCTACAATAGGCATTCGTCTCCCCATCCCGAAAGCCTTGGTGCTTACCCTTAAAATGGGTGGCGTTTGGTGGCGTTTGTATTCGTTCATATTGACCAGCCGCATTACTTTTTGAACAGTAGCTGCCTCAAATCCGGCCTCTATAATTTGTGCCGGTGCCTGGCGTTGTTCGATGTAACGAAAGAGTATGTTATCCAGGAGTTCATATTCAGGCAGGCTGTCGCTGTCTTTTTGGTCGGGCCGTAGTTCAGCCGAGGGTGGTTTGGTTATGATGTTGTCGGGAATGATTTCGGTATGACGGTTGATATACCGACACAACTCAAATACTTCGGTTTTGTATAAATCACCTATAACCGACAGTCCACCGCACATATCACCGTAGAGCGTGCCGTAACCCACAGCCAACTCACTTTTATTGGAAGTATTCAGCAGAATGTAACCGAATTTATTGGTGTATGCCATCAGTAGTATTCCCCGGATGCGTGACTGCAGGTTTTCTTCCGTGATATTGACGGAAGTGCCTGCAAAAGATTTCTCGAGCGTTTTTTCGTAGGCCTCAAAAGCCTGCTCTATCGATAATATATCGTAGCTTATACTGAGATTTTTAACCAAAGCCAGGGAATCGGCTATACTGTGATCACTGGAATAGCGCGAGGGCATCAACAAACAATGTACCTGCTCCGGTCCTAATGCTTGAGCTGCCAAAACAGCCACCAGTGCAGAATCAATGCCGCCCGAAAGTCCCAAAATAGCCTTTTGGAAGCCCAGTTTTGCAAAATAATCACGTATCCCCAAGGTCAGCGCAGCTTGTATGTCGTGCATTTTATCGACCTTAAAGGAAGCTGGCCTTTGAGCCGACAATTCATTTATATCAACCACGGCAAAATCTTCTTCGAAGCTCTTCAGCTTACACTTCATATGTCCGCTGGCATCAACAACCATGGAACTGCCATCAAAAATCAGCTCGGTTTGCGCACCAACATGATTTACATATACTATGGGCAATTGATACTTCCGGGCATTTTCACCCAAAACGTATAAGCGCTCTGTCTGCTGGCTGGTTGAAAACGGACTGGCCGCAATGTTGATAATAAAATCGGGCTTTTCTTGTATCAGCTCATCCATGGGTGAGCGGGGATACAAGGCATGAGTACCGATATTCCACAAATCCTCGCAGATGGTCAGCGCCATCTTTCGGCCTTTAAAAGCCACTACCCTACTGCTTTTCGCCGGTTCGAAATAGCGGTATTCATCGAATACGTCGTAGGTTGGCAAAAGCGATTTGGCAACCACCTGTTTAACGGCACCATCTTCCAATAAAACGGCAGCATTATACAGCTTTTTGCCTTGTCCCAACTGATTGTAAACAGGAACGCCAACGATGGCAGCGATACCAACACAAGCTGTAGCGAGGCGGTCGATGGCAGACTCACAAAGCTGCAAAAAGTGGTCAAACTCTAAAAAATCGCGGGGTGGGTAACCACAAACGGCCAATTCAGCAAAAATCACCAAATCAGCGCCTGCTGTTTTTGCCTGCTTGATGGATGCCAGCATTTTTTCGGTATTCTGCGAAAAATTACCGGTATGATAGTTATTCTGCGCAAGCGCTATCCGCATGGATTAGAAAAATAAGCCCAACTGTAAGCCCATATAAGGTACTCTGGCCGACATTTCCGGTCCACTGAAGTGCTCCGAAAAAGGATTATTAAAACGCAAACCAGCCACAATATGGGTATTGCCGCTCACCAAATATTCAATACCAGCGCCCATCAATATCCCCATACGACCGCCAGCCAGGTTATCATTGACAGTTACACCTTGTATTACCTCATCCTCGGAACGATTCACAAAAAACGATTCATCGGGATCAAAAAGTGGTGCGCCATTTTTAATCATAGCTTTGGCCTGTAACAATAAACCCATTTCTATACCGAAGATGCCATAAAAACGAACGGCCCCCATTTGGTTGGTCCGCATTTTTATGGCTAGCGGAATTTCGAGGTATTGAGCACGGTAGCTGTAATTGACGTTTAATATTTTTTGCTGACCGCCGGGCGAGCCTGAGTTACGGTAAGTATTCGAATCTAAAGAAACAAAATGGGACAATTGCGTTATAGCCAATCCTGAGTGAAACATATAGTTTTCAGTTAGCTTATACTCGGCCATCAAACCATATGAAAACCCGAAGCCTGCCGATTCGGCATTTACAAAACGATTTTGGGGCGACACCCAACTGAAATTGGGGGAAAATTGAAGTCCAAAGCGCAAACGTTCATATTGAGTTTGTGCGTTCACCGCTTGATTAATGAACAGGCTCAGCGCGAGCAGGACGAATATGCGTTTCATAAATTCAGTAGCTAGTCAAATGGATGGACGAATTGTAACTTTGTACGTCGTTAAGTAGTGCAATTATGGTGAAAAACAAGGGAAAACGGAAATGGTACTTGCTCACAGCAGTACTAGTACTTGTGCTTAGCGTGGTTTATTTGATGCTAGATGATAAACCCCGTCGATTGACTGAGGCACCGCAGCTTGAAGTTAGCTTCCAAACCCAACGTTTTGACCAGGCTTTGTGGGCGAATCGGCAACAATTAGGCAACGGTGCTGCAAGTTTTAAGGCAACTTATGTCGATTTCATCCCCTTTTATGCTGAACAGTTGGTAGAGGTTAGTCGAGCCAACGACCCGGCGATGTACAACAATCTTCAGGCATTTTTGCAGGATCCCTACATTGATACCGTTTATCGAGATGTACTGGCCAGCTACCCTGACTTCAAAGCCATTGATGCGGAATTCGACCGGGCCTTTCGTTTTTACAAAAAACACTTCCCACAAGCACCGCTTTACGATATCATCACTTTTGTGAGCGGCTTCAAATACAAAACTGCCTTAATCGACAGTGCTGTGCTCGTCGGCCTCGACCTTTACCTGGGTCCTGATTATAAGTACTATCCTATGGTCGATTTTATGACGCTTTATCTGATGCGTCGTTTGTCGCCAGAACACATCGTGCCCGACGCTATGCAGCTCATACTTGAAGATTTGTTGCCCGCTCAAACGAAAGCCACCCAATTGTTACATCGAATGATGGAGCAAGGCAAAGTACTGTATGCGCTAAAGCAAATATTACCTGATGTAGCCGACAGCTTAATTTATGGTTACAGTAGCGCTCAAATGGCATGGGTAAATCAAAACGAAAGAAATATCTGGGCGTATATGCTCAATCGCGACATACTCTTTACTTCCGATCTGGGTGAAGTTGCCCGTTTTATGAACGATGGTCCGTTTACAAACGGCCTACCCGAAGAATCACCTGCCCGACTTGGCCCCTACATCGGCTCCCGCATCATTGCGTCATATATGACCAAAAACAAAACACTGCCTTTAGCAGAACTCTTCGCTTTGACGGATTATGATCTTTTGTTTAAGGAGGCGGGATATAAACCAAAATAATGTGCTGATGTAGCGTTTCTCGAAGCCTAACTTGAGCATATGTGATGTACGCATGTTCTAACTCGCCCTGGCAAGCAGTCATAATTGACTAGTTGAGCAGCGTGATACGAAATAGATACTTGAAACCAAAAGCTAAAAGCTGAGCCGTTTAGTACACTGGTGCGTCAGCACATCCCCAAGCCAAAGAAGCGACGTGCCACATAAGCTCATTCATCTGGATTTCTTTAAAAATCAAAAGCCCCGATCACATGACCGGGGCTTTTCGTTAGACATGACTACGCCGCTTATCCTTCGAGTGCTGCTGCACCGCCCACAATCTCTGTGATTTCGGTGGTGATGGCAGCCTGACGGGCGCGGTTATAAGTGAGACGCAGACTTTTAAGGAGTTCACCGGCATTTTCAGTGGCTTTGTCCATGGAAGTCATACGTGCACCATGTTCCGAGGCATTGTTATCGAGCAAGGCACGGTGGAACTGGATTTTCAGGAAGCTCGGAATCAAGCTTTCGATGATGTAGGCCTGATTGGGCTCGAGTATGTAGTCGTGTTTCAACGCCTTGGATTCGGCTGGAGCTTCCATAGCCTCGATAGGCAACATCTGGTAGCTTTTGAAAAATTGTACGACAGCGTTTTTGAATTCGCTATATACCACTTCTACCTGGTCATATTCCTTATTCAGGAAGCCGGCGATGATTTCTTCCGAAACGGCCGAACTGTTTTCAAAATTCAGTCGGGTGAACAAATCCATATGCCGGGTATCTACATTCAGTCCCGATTTTTTGAAATAATCGTTACCCTTTTTGCCGATAGTCATCACCGTAACTTTGCCCTGTGCAGCCTGTTCAGCGTATTTTTCGCTAATCAAACGGCGGGCCGCCTTAATCAGATTGCTGTTGAAGCCACCGCACAAACCTTTATCGGATGTGAGTATGACAAGTAAAACCTTGTTCACCTGGCGTTTTTCAGCCAGGGCGAGTTCGATATTACCTTCCATATTGCCCTGGAGGTTGTCGATGATCTCCTTCAGCTTCTCGGTATACGGCCTGATCTGCACAATGGCATTGGTCGCACGACGCAACTTCGACGCAGAAACCATCTTCATGGCTTTGGTGATTTGCTGGGTGCTGATGACCGAGGCAATGCGTATACGTACTTCTTTCAGATTGGCCATGGGCGATTAGGCTTTGAACTTGGGCATCAAATCTTTGGCAACCTTCAACACCACATCGGTGAGGCTGTCGTCAAATTTTCCGGCTTTGAACGCGTCGAGTACCTCTTTGTGGCTGCCACGCATGACCTGCAAAAAGTCCTCTTCGAACTCTCTTACCCGGTTCAATGGCACATCCATCAAGGCACCTTTGGTACCGAGGTAGATGATAGCTACCTGGTCTTCCACACGACGTGGACTGTACTGTGGCTGTTTCAGGATTTCCACGTTACGGGCACCTTTGTCGAGTATGGCTTTAGTAGCCGGATCGAGGTCGGAACCGAATTTCGAGAAAGCCTCCAACTCGCGGTATTGTGCCTGGTCGAGTTTGAGGGTACCTGCTACTTTTTTCATCGACTTGATCTGGGCATTACCACCCACACGTGATACCGAGATACCTACGTTGATTGCCGGACGAACACCTGAGTTAAATAAATTCGACTCGAGGAAGATCTGACCGTCGGTAATCGAAATCACGTTGGTTGGAATATAGGCAGATACGTCACCGGCCTGAGTTTCGATGATAGGAAGTGCCGTCAACGAACCACCACCTTTGACGAGGTGTTTGATCGACTCCGGCAAATCGTTCATCGTTTTGATGATTTCGTCGTTGTAGTTCAACTTACACGCACGCTCGAGCAAACGGCTGTGCAGGTAGAATACGTCACCCGGATAAGCCTCACGACCTGGAGGGCGACGCAACAACAAAGACACCTCACGGTAAGCCACCGCTTGTTTCGACAAGTCATCATACACAATCAAAGCCGGCCGGCCTGAATCGCGGAAAAACTCGCCTATCGCCGCACCCGACATAGGCGCGAAGAACTGGAGTGGAGCCGGCTCAGAAGCAAAGGCAGCAACGATAACCGTATAGGCCATGGCACCTTTTTCTTCGAGGGTTTTAACAATGTTGGCCACAGTGGAGGCTTTCTGACCTACCGCAACATATATACAAAATACAGGGTTACCTGCTTCGTAAAATTCTTTCTGGTTGATGATGGCATCGATGGCGATGGCAGTTTTACCCGTCTGGCGGTCACCGATAATCAACTCACGCTGACCACGACCGATTGGAATCATGGCATCGATCGCTTTGATACCAGTCTGCATAGGCTCATGAACCGGCTGACGGAACAATACGCCCGGCGCTTTACGCTCGATAGGCATTTCGTAGGTTTCGCCAACAATCGGACCTTTGCCGTCGATAGGCTGACCCAGGGTGTTAACCACACGGCCCAGCATGCCTTCACCTACTTTGATAGAGGCGATGAGACCAGTACGTTTGGCAGTATTGCCTTCTTTGATACCTTCGGAAGCACCGAGTAATACGGCGCCCACATTGTCTTCTTCGAGGTTAAGTACTACCGCACGTGTACCGTTTTCGAACTCAATAAGTTCACCGGCCTGTACTTTAGAGAGCCCGTAGATACGTGCGATACCGTCGCCAATCTGGAGTACGGTGCCGACTTCTTCGAGTTCTGCGGCTGTTTTATAACCCGACAGCTGCTCCCGCAGGATAGCTGAAATCTCATCAGGTTTTACTTGTGCCATGGATTAATACTTTTGGATGTATGGATTGTCTGAGAATAATTTGCGGAGTTCTTTGAGCTCACGGGCAATCGACGCTTCGTAGCGTTGGTCGCCCACTTTGAGTACGAAACCGGCGATGAGCTCGGGATCGGTTTTGGTGTTAAGTTGAACCGTTTTTTGGGTCTCCTCACCCACCAGTCGAAGGATTTCGGCGCGGATAGCCTCATCTACCGGCGATGCGGTGGTAAGGCTGGCTTCAACTATACCCATTTTGATGTTGAACAAACGGGTGAAACTGATAGCCATGGTAGGAATCACATCTTCACGACGTTTGCGAACCACCAAATGAAGGAACAGCATAGTCACTTTATTGAAGCTCGTGCCAAAAAGTTGCTCGAGTATACGCTCTTTCACTTCGGGTTTAACCACCGGGCTTTTGAGCAGTATAGCGAGTTCTTTGTTGGTGCTAACTGCAGCAGCTAGTGCAGCCATATCGGCATACACCTCTTGCAATTGGTTACGCTCCTCAGCCAGCCCCATGAGGGAGCGGGCATATCGTACGGCTATTTTAAAATCTGCCATTACGATTAGTTGAGTTTAATGTCCTCGAGGTGTTTCTTCACGAAAGCCTCGTGTTCGCCTTTGTTCTCCATCTGGCGACGGAGTATTTTTTCAGCTACATCTATCGACAGGGTAGCCACCATATTTTTCACTTCCGTCAATGCGGCCTGCTTTTCGGTTTCGATCGCCAAACGTGCAGTTTCGATGATACGCTTGCCCTCAGCTTCGGCAGTAGCTTTCGCTTCGGCGAGTATCGATTCTTTGGTTTTTTTGGCATCGGCCAGGATACGATCTTTCTCCAAGCGTGTTTCGGCGAGAAGTTTTTCGTTTTCCTTGCTCAGGTCGGCGATTTCGGCACGTGCTTTTTCGGCTGTGGCCAAAGCAGCGGTGATATTTTCTTCCCGGGTGTTCACGGCATCCAGAATCGGCTTCCAGGCAAATTTGCGGAGGAGGAAGAGGAGGATGAGGAAGGAAATGCCGGTCCAGAATATCAGACCAAGACTGGGTTCTATGAGTTCTTTCATCGTTTCGTTTTCTTGAGATTAAATCATGAGTAAAAGGGCCGCCGGCCAATCGCCGGACGGGCCCTTCTCTTTTTTTTAAGCTACGAGCAGAGAAACAACCACTGCGAACAGCGCTGCACCCTCGATGAGGGCAGCCGCGATGATCATGGCGGTTTGGATCTTACCAGTTGCTTCTGGTTGACGGGCAATGGCTTCCATAGCGGAACCACCAATGCGACCGATACCTAAGCCAGCACCAAGAACTGCGAGTCCTGCGCCGATTGCGGCAATACCTGTAATGGTCATGATTTGTTAATTAAAATTGGTTAAACGATAGTGAATTAATATGTCTTAGTGAGCTGCTTCGTGTTCGTGGTGTGGCTCTTCGAGGGCCAAACCAATAAACAGGGCTGAAAGCAGGGTGAATACATACGCCTGAAGTGCTGCAACCAGCAATTCCAAACAGCTTATGAAAAGTACGAAACCTACGGAAACTGGTGCCAGCGCAATGTTTTTGAAGATGAAAATCAAAGACACCAAACTGAGGATAATGATGTGACCGGCGGTGATATTCGCAAACAGACGTATCATAAGTGCGAAAGGCTTACTCAACACACCAACCAACTCAACTGGTATCATAATCGGATACAACCAAAGTGGTACATGTGGCGTGAAGATGTGGCCCCAATAGGTTTTGGTGCCGCTTACATTGGTGATAATCATAGTGAATACGGCCAAAGTAAGGGTAACCGCAATATTACCGGTGAAGTTGGCGCCACCGGGAATTAATCCTAGGAGGTTGTTGATCCAGATAAAGAAAAAGGCCGTTAACAAATACGGCATATAACGTGCATATTTTTGCTCGCCTATGTTTGGTATGGCGATTTCGTCGCGCACATACACCACCAAAGGCTCGAGTATGCGGGCCACACCTTTGGGTGCGCCTAAACCATTCTTTTTGTAGGAACTGCCGGCTGCACCAAATAGGCTGATGAGCAACAATACTGATATCAGCATAGATGCTACGTTTTTAGTGATGGAGAAATCGGTGAACGATTTACCGCTGGCTTCTACAATTTTGCCATGATCCATACGATAGGTACGGTCGCCTTTCACCACATCACTGTGGCCATGATGGAAAGCACTCGACATGAAAATGTCAAGATTACCTTCTGTCAGCAAAATCACCGGCAAAGGAATGCTCACCGGATGTTTTTCACCATCGGCACCGGTATAGTCAAAAAAATGCCAATCGTGTGCATCCGAAATGTGATGCATGATCATCTCAACAGGACTGAATTTTTCTTCTTCATGTCCGGCTTCAGAAGCAACTGCAGCTGTTGAATCGGTCGATACTGGCTCATTGGCTAAGGCCTGGGCTCCTGAAAACACCAGCAAAAACGCGGATATTAGAAAGGAGGCAACTGTATTATTTCTAAAAAACCTTGAAAAAAGCATCAAAATCGGCTATTGGGATTCGTTTGAAAGTGGGCGCAAGTTATACAAAAGGCTTAGAACTTCAAACACCAGAAAGGCAACATAAATAACAAAGAAATTCAGCACGAAGCGAATGTCGTAAGCCGGCCCCCAGAAACGCCAGATCAAGGCGATTATAAGGCATCCGAAGAGGTGAATCGTGATCATCACCAAACCCATCATGGCCTTTTGCTCGGGCAATAATTTTATCAACCGCCTTTCGGCCAAGGATAGGCTAAACGACAAAGTCCCCAACAATAAAACCAATTTCCCGCCATTTGGGTCGAGCCAACTGAAATTGAATGGCGACAAACCAAGCAGTAGCAAATAAAGTCCCACACTAAAAAGCACCTTATATAAGGGTGTATATTTCATCTTTTGGATTTGAGTAAATCGCGGAGCAGCTGAAATAATCCTCCCCCTAAACCGATTAAGGTAAATAAAATGGTAAACCAGGGTTTGGAGCTGCCTGCATTTCCATCGAGCCAGTCGCCGAACCACATGCCGGCGAGCAGCAGGACGATAAGCTGTACGCCCAATCCGCTATAGCGGAGATAATCATTATACGGCTTGGGCACTTTGGTCGCTGGTTGGCTTAGCGTTAGACTGCACATTTTTCAGCTGACCACTCATGCTACAGCTGCCACTGAAAATGGCACCCGATTCAATAATCAAGCGGCCCACCGTTAAATTCCCGGCTATATGTGCACTTGCCCTGAGCGTTAATGTCTCATTCACTTGAATGTCGCCTTTCAGGCTACCAATTACTTCGGCATACTGACATTTTACCTGACCTTCAATTTGGCCATTAGGTCCAATAACAAGGCGGGCAGAGGTTTGCAAGTCACCTTTCAGATGACCGTCGACCCGAATATCGCCGGCAGCTGAAACATCGCCCTCAATATGGGTGCCTTCTCCAATGAGGTTAACTCCTTTGGTAGTTGTGGCTTCTTCTTTCTTTTTGGTAGATAACATGCTTAAAAACTTATGAACTCAGCCGGATTAATGGCAAAACCATTGTACCAGAGTTCTAATTCAAAATTAAGATTTTGGGTGCTGCCCGAGCTTCCAATGACGCCAATGACTTCGCCAGCCCGAACAAATGCGCCGGTTTTTTTCAGCGGATTATTCAACCGTTTATAATAACTCACCATGTTTTGACCATGCTGAATACCCACTACCCAGCCATATTCCAGTGTATAGCCCTGGTAGATGATGCTACCGTCGAGCACCGATTTGACGATTTCACCGGGCAAACAGCGCAAACCGAGACCAAAACTCCGGCTATTGCTTTGGAATGGCTGGAGTATTGTACCGGAAACCGGCTTGAAAAACACCACACCATGAAATGATTTGGCTTCTGACTTCATTCCAATCCGCACTTCCACGTTCTCCTGGGCTATTTGAGCTCGCAACATCGAGTCGAATGGCGAATTATTACTCAGCAGCTCTAATTCATAATTCACCAGGGGCCGTGGACCAACCAGTGAGTCGGGACTGAGTGTTTCGAGTCTACCTTCTATGACGTTTTTAAAATTATCGAGCAACATTTCCCGCTGGCTTAAACTACGTTCCAACGAGTCGGCAGCCAGATAAAGGCGGGTCAGGTCGCGACGTAATTGTAAGTCGGCATAACCCGGAATATACTGTTTAAGCGGCGTAAACACCACTAGTGCAACAAACAAGCCGGTAATTAGGACAAAGGCCGTACTGGCAACTACAAATACATTCAGTCGCGACAAACGAATGGCTACTTTTTCCTCGTAGGTTTTTTCGTCGAGTATAACCAGGCGATATTTATCGCGCAGCTTCTGTATCAGTTGAAAGAATCGTTTCACGGCGAACAAAAATATAGAAAATGAATGGGAAAGCCGGTGTTTCCCTGCGCGCGGCTTTGTTTAACTTTAGATTTAACTTTCTGTACTTCAAAATAATTTTGCGCACTTACTGTTGTATTTTGCAGCCGTTTTTGGAATTTTTCAGTCTTGCGTCGTTTTATAATCCTAAGTTTTAGTCTGCTCCTCGCCTTGCCGCTGCTCAACAGTTGCAAACGCGACACCTGGTACAACCGCGTTTTTCACAATACTACCGCGCGTTTCAACGGCTATTTTAATGCGCGCACCATTTTTAATGAAACCACTGCCGACATCATTAAAAACCACAAAGACGACTTTAACCAGATTATCCCGGTATTCGTTATCGGAGATGCGGCAGCCATCAGCACCCACAACAACAGTTTTGAGCAGGTTATCCGTAAATGTTCAGCGGTCATTCAAAACCACGAGCTCAGTAAGTGGATAGACGATAGCTTTTTGCTCATTGGTAAGGCCTATTATATGAAGGCCGAATATTTTGAAGCCATAGAGACCTTTCAGTATGTGTACACCAAATACAAAAAAACTGAGTTGGCACCTGAAGCATTAATCTGGCTGATTCGTGCCTATACCGACAGCCGGCAATTCGCCAAAGCCCAGGGTGGCCTCGATGTAATCCTAGGCGATAAAAAATTCCCACTTGAGTACAATGCCCAGGTTTATGCGCTTCAGGCCGATCTGCTGATCAAACAAAAACGCTACGACCAGGCGATTGCTCCGCTTAAAAAAGCCATCAAGGCGGAGAAATCGAAAAAATTAAAAACCCGTTATCACTTTCTGCTTGGTCAGCTTAGTCGTGAAACCGACCGCAAAGCTGCTGCCGAATACTTCAGACTATCGTTAAAAGGCAAACCTTATTATGAGATGGAGTTTCAGGCACGTATGAACCTGGCCCGCTTATACGATGGCAACAGCTCTTTACGGAAAGCACGCAACCAGCTCAAAAAATTGCTTAAGGACGATAAAAACAAAGATTTTAAAGACGAGATCTACTTTGAAATGGCCATGCTGGAGTTAAAGGCCAAAAACGAGGCACTCGCCATCGAATTATTGAAATCGTCGGCCGCCGCCTCCACCAAAAACATGGCGCAGAAAACCCGCACCTACCTTTATCTCGCCGAATATTACTTCGCCCAACCTGATTATACACGTGCTCAGCAATATTACGACAGCACTTCTACCGTCATGTTGGCCGAACACCCCAAGTTCAAGGAAGTTGATGGTAAAAAAAGATATCTCAGCGATCTGGTAAAAAACCTGGAAGTTATACAACTGCAAGACAGTTTACTCGCCCTGGCACTTTTGCCAGAAAAGCAACTCGACAAAATCATCGATAAGGTTATACGCGAAGCAGAGCGAGCCGCCGATGCCGCTCGTTTTGAAAAAGAAGCCAATAAAAACCAGCCTTTGCCCGGTAATATGAATGCCCCTCCCGCAGGTGGATTGGCGCCTCCAGGCCAACCCAGTCTCTGGTATTTTTACAACCAGCAAGCTGTTGCACAGGGATTCAGTAGCTTTAAACAGCAATTTGGTAATCGGGAGTTAGCCGACAACTGGCGTCGTAGCAAAAAGGAGCAACAAATGAGTAGCGGTGAGGGGGGTAACAGCAACGACAATGCTGTCATAGAACTCAATCTCGACCCCAAAGATCCCCGTTCCAAGTTCAAAGCGCAGATACCGCTAACGGCATCGGCCAAAGAATATGCCCATACTCAGATTCAGGAAGCCTTATTTAATTTAGGTAATATTTATAGGGATAAGCTAAGCGACTACCCCACCGCCGTTGCCAAATTTGAAATCCTCCTCCATCGTTATCCCGGCTGCCAACTTGAACCAGAAACCTTTTACCGCCTGGCATTATTGTATGATTTGATGAATCAGAAAGAGAAGGCCGAGCTCTACCGCAGCAAGCTGTTGCAGGACTACCCCAAAAACCAGTTTGCCCTGATTGTCAAAAACCCGCCGAAAGTTCAGAACGAGAACAGTGGTGTGGTAGATGAAGCCGATTCGGCTTATGCTGTGGTGTTCGGCTTGTATAAACAAGGTAAATACCGGGAAGTATTGAATAATGGCCAGCTGCTCATCAATAATTATCCAACCAGCATTCGGGTGCCTCAAGTTGAATTTATGCGTGCATTGAGTTTGGGTAAAACTGCCGATACCAGCCTGATGAAAGCCGCTTTAGCGAGTTTAGTGGGGCGTTATCCGGCCACCGATGTTAGTAAAAGAGCGCAGGAAGTGCTCGACCTGATGGATCCGGTGAAACGACAGGCCATGATGAAGACCGGGAGTGTTGAGGTCTTGTTCAAAAAGCAGCAGGATCAGCCACATTATATCGTGTTGGCGGTAGAAATGGCTACCTACAGCAATAACAAAGAAATTGAGATCAAAGTCGCCAATTTTAACGACACCAACTTCAGAAACAGCAAGCTGAAAACCCAGACCATGCTGTATGGCAAAACTTATCAATTTTTGGTCGTACGTGAATTCCCGAACAGTCGCAAGGCCTTAGAATACCACACCATGTTTACAAATAACAAGGATGTATTGAAAGGTATAGCTACCAACAAATACCATGTATTTGCTGTGTCCAAGGATAACTACAGTCAGCTCTACGACAAAAAGCAGTTGAAGGAGTATGTCGATTTCTTTCAAACGGATTATCTTTCTACCCAGAAGTAAAAAAATATGGCCGCACAACAGGGATTTAGCAAATACATTTGGTCGTTTTGGATAACCTTTATTTCCGGTTGCCTGCTTTTTTCCTTTTTCTTGTTTGGTTTAAGCCGGGATTGGTTTGGTGAATTGCCCACTTTTGAAGACCTGGAAAATCCAAAAAGTGCACTCGCCACCGAGATTATTAGCGAAGACAATGTGGTTTTGGGCAAATTTTATCTTCAAAACCGATCCTTTACCAAATACGAGGAGTTATCGCCCAACCTCATCAACGCTTTGATAGCTACCGAAGATGTTCGTTTTAACGATCATAGCGGCATTGATTTACGGGGTTTAACCCGGGCCGTATTTTTTATGGGTAAAAAAGGAGGCGCCTCTACACTTACCCAACAATTGGCTAAAAACTTGTTCACCGGAGAACGCGCCAGCTCTACACCAGAGCGCATTATGCAAAAGTTCAAAGAATGGATCATCGCTATTCGTCTGGAACAGCAGTATACCAAACCTGAGATATTGGCTATGTACCTCAATACTGTGGAGTTTGGCTACAATAGTTTTGGCATAAAATCGGCTGCACGCACCTATTTTAACAAAGATACGCGCGATCTCAATGTGCAGGAATCGGCCATTCTGGTGGGCATATTAAAAGGTATCACCATCTTTTCTCCAGTTAAAAATCCGGACCGCTCCCTGGCCCGGCGCAATACGGTAATTGGACAGATGCAGAAATACAATAAAATTACCGAAGCTGAAGCCGACAGTATCAAAGCCCTGCCCATTGAACTTGATTTGCGTCCACAAAGTCACAGTGCCGGTTTGGCTACCTACTTCCGCGAATACCTGCGAAAAGAGCTGCAAGCCTGGTGTAACGAACATAAAAAAGCCGACGGCAGCAAATACAATATTTATAAGGACGGTCTGAAGGTGTATACCACTATCAACAGTCGCATGCAGACCTATGCCGAAGAGGCCACCAAACAACACATGAAAGATTTGCAAAAAACTTTCGATGAACACTGGAAAGGTCGTGATCCCTGGGGTAAAAACACCGAAATACTCACTTATGGCATGCGCCGTAGCGACCGCTACCGTGCCTTAAAAGCCGAAGGTGCCAGTGCCGAAGAAATTGAAACCTACTTCAACACCCCCATGGACATGCGTATTTTCAGTTGGAATGGCTTCATAGATACCACCATGACCCTGATGGACTCCATTGCCTACGCCAAAAAATTCCTGCATGCCGGCTTTATGGCCATGGACCCGCATAGCGGGCACATCAAAGCCTGGGTTGGAGGCATCGATATCGACTTCGCACAATACGACCACGTCAACCCCACCGCCAAGCGGCAGGCCGGCTCTACTTTCAAACCGCTGGTCTATACCCTGGCGGTCGACAACGGCTTTGATCCTTGTACCAAAATCCCGAATCAGCCCGTCACTTTTGAGCAATTCCAAAATTGGACACCTAAAAATTACGATGGCAAAAACGGCGGTTACCTCAATATGTTCGAAGGTATTGCCGGCTCCATCAACAACATTGTTGCCTACCTCATGAAGCAGGTAGGACCTGAATCTGTCATTGAACTCAGCCGGAATATGGGCATTACCAGCCCGATGGATCCCTGGCCTTCCCTGTGTTTAGGTTCGTTCGACATGAGTGTTTACGAAATGGTTGGTGCTTATGCCACCTATGCCAACAAAGGCGTATGGACCGAGCCCATTTATATGACCCGTATCGAGGACAAAAATGGCAATGTGCTCGCTGAATTTGTTCCTGAAACCCGGGAGGCATTGAGTGAAGAAACCGCATTTGTCATGACCAAACTGCTGCAAGGAGTTATTGATAAAGGTACCGGTCGCCGTTTGCGTTTCCGTTATGGCTTCAAAAACGATATAGGCGGTAAAACCGGCACCACCCAAAACAACTCCGATGGTTGGTTCATTGGCATCACCCCGGAGCTGGTTGCCGGTGCATGGGTTGGTGCCGACGATCGCGCCGTTCACTTCCGCACCACAGCCCTCGGTGGTGGTGCCAATAGTGCTTTGCCAATTTGGGGAGAGTTTTTCAAACGGGTGTATGCCGACAAAACCCTGAAGGTTGAGCCCACCTCTTTTGCCCCACCCTCTACCCCCATTTCCATCAATATGAGTTGCAGCGGCTACAAAGTACCTATAGCGGACAGCACCAGTACCACAGCCCAAACTGATCGACGGTTGAGGGAGATTTTCTGATGACCCCCGCAGAATTTAGTCAGTTAGCTCAAACCATCCCTTTACAGCCGGGAGTTTACCGCTATTACGACAAAGACGAGAAACTCCTTTACGTAGGCAAGGCAAAAAGTTTGCGTAAACGCGTTAGCCAGTATTTTCAGCTTGAGCGGCTCGACAACTATCGCCTCAAACTGATGGTGAGCCGCATAGCCCGTATCGAATTCACCATAGTCGATACTGAGCTGGACGCTTTACTGCTCGAAAATGCGCTCATCAAAAAACACCAACCCCGTTTCAACATCCGACTTAAAGACGATAAAACCTATCCATATATCGTCATCAAAAACGAAGCTTTTCCTCGGGTGCAGGTTACCCGGCAGTTTGTGAAAGATGGATCACGTTATTTCGGCCCTTATGCTTCGGGCAATATGATGTACACCATACTCGAATTGGTGAACAGAATTTATCCGCTACGGAATTGTACGCTTCCTTTAAGTGAAAAGAACATTACGGCCGGCAAATTCCGGGTTTGTTTGGAGTACCAAATAGGAAATTGTCTGGGCCCTTGTGAAGCGCACCAAAGCAAGACGGAATATGATGCCAATATCGAAGCCATCGCCGACATACTTAAAGGCAGTTACCACAAGGCGGCTCAGCTCTTGCGCGACGAAATGAAGGCATATGCCGCTAATTTGGCTTTCGAAAAAGCAGCCTCGGTCAAACAAAAGCTCGACGCACTGATCAATTACCAATCGAAAAGCGCAGTCGTCAATACCAATATCACCAATATCGATGTTTTCAGCATTGCCCAGCAAGATGATTTGGCTGTCATCAATTACTTACACATGCAACACGGGGCGATTGTAATCAGTCACAATTTAGAAATACAGAAAACGCTCGACGAGACTAACGCACAGCTATTGAGTTATGCTCTCATAGAGCTCCGCAATAAATTCAACAGTCAGGCCCGTGAAATACTGCTCTCGGAGCAGCCCGATGCCCAACCGGAAGGGCTCGATTTACAGCTGCCTCGCATAGGCGACAAACGCAAATTGGTCGAACTCAGCCTCAAAAACGCCTTCTACCACCTCAACGACCTGCTGATCCAACGGCAAAAGCGCACTGCAGAAAGTCGCAGCGACGGCATCTTACAAATGATGCAGGAAGACTTGCGGCTCAAAACCCTGCCCCGACACATCGAATGTTTCGATAACTCAAATTTTCATGGCGATTATGCCGTTTCGGCTTGTGTAGTCTTTCGTAATGCCAAACCCAGCAAAAAAGATTACCGCCATTTTAACGTCAAAACCGTAGTTGGCGCCAACGATTTCGCTACCATGGAAGAGGTCATCAAACGACGCTACAAACGCCTGCTCGAAGAAAAAGAGCCGCTTCCCGATTTGGTCATTGTGGATGGTGGAAAAGGCCAACTGAGTTCTGCGGTGAATGCACTTAAGGAGTTGGGCATATATCACCAATTACCGGTATTGGGCATCGCCAAAAACTTGGAAGAGTTGTTTTACCCGAATGATCCGGTGCCTTTGCATATCGACAAAACCCGGTATACCCTCAAGGTCATCCAACAAATGCGTGATGAAGCACACCGTTTCGGCATTACCCACCACCGCGACAAACGCAGTAAGGGCACCATCAAGTCGGCTTTAAGTGAAATCCCGGGTATTGGCCCGAAAACTACCCAATTGTTGCTGAGAACTTTTAAATCGGTCAAAGGACTGGAAGAAGCCGGCGCCGACAAAATCATTTATACCCTTGGCCCTGCCAAAGGGCGAATTGTATTGGATTGGCTGGCTGGGAAAAACACTAACCCGACGTCTTGAACAAGGCAACTTGCCGCTTTTTCATTTCTGCGGCAACCAGGGCACTTTCGCCTCCAAGCGCTTCAAGTTCGCGGATGATGTTCAAATAGCTCGCTTCATCCCGGTTCTGACTTAGCTTAAAAACGTTATCCATTTTATCGACTTTGATTTCAAAACCGACAATGGCAGGCATCATTTTACTCGAATAGGCTATCGGAAGATTGTCGTAACTGGTAGGCGAAAGCTGGTTACCCTCCTCAAATTTCAGACTCAGTTTTCGCATAAAACTTTCAAGCTCTTCGGCCGACATAAAGCGTAGCTTGCCCTGGAGGTGCACACTCATATAATTCCAGGTAGAACCTTGTTGTGGATTGCTGTACCAGGAAGCACTTACATAACAGCTTGGACCGGTAAACACCACCAGCACTTGGGGATTTTCGAGAAAGGTTTGGTGATGATCGGTTTTTCGCATAATGTGCCCCTGCAAAAACAGCTCTCCCTCGCGCTCCTCCACCAATATAGGAATTTGAGTAGCCACCTGTTCGCCAGTCAATTTGCTGCCCGTTAGAAAGGCAAAAGGATGACTTTCCATGAATTCGAGTATAACTTGTTTGTCTTTTTCTTTGAAATAGGAGAAATTGTACATGAGGTATTTTGGATAAAAATAGTACGAACGACGCCTTCAAATGTCCGAATTCAATGGCTAATCTTTCAGTCCACAACTATCATTTTGTGGTTATTCACTTATTTTCAGCCTGTTAACATCTTAACTTCTTAAGCTCAGCTACGAATTCTATTTTTTTTCGGGCGCTTAAATCCAAACAGAACTTATTTGCCGTAGGTCTGTCACAACTATCAAATAAGTATCATTTATGAAAAATCTAACATCTGTAACACGCGTATTCGTATTGGCCGCCATATTCATTACCAGCGGACTCGCCCTCAGCAGTTGCGACAAGGAAGAGGCCATGGCCCCTACCCCTCAAGCACCCGCCAAACAAAGTATGACCTATACCTATCCATTTAACACCGGACAGGTTGGTGCCGGGACTGCTTATGCAGGTACCCACCCCAGCACCATCACAGCCACACTCAAAATCGAGGAGCTGGAAGCCAACAAATCAAAACTCACAGTTACGCTCACCAATACAATAATGGGCTTGGAGTATATGGTGCATGCCCATGATGCCGCCGATCCGGCAACCACGCCCAATGGTACGCCATACAACGAATCACCTAATGTAGATGTGTTGACCACCCATGTACATGGCACGGGCGGAACCGCCATGAATTCGCAGGAGGTCAATATGAGCTTCGCCGCACTCACCGCCACTTACAACGGCTTTTTCGTGGTGCACGACCCTACCCAGGCCATCAGCACTACCGATTTGACTACTTACCTCTTCGTAGGTGCTTTTGCCCGCTAAGTAGAACAACTTCTTTTCAAGGTTTGGTTTAGTGGAAGCCTCCCGCTGCGACAGCGTGGGGCTTTTTTTTGGCTTTTGGTGTCAGCGTTTCCAGTTGTCGAAGCTTCGAACTATACTTGACGTATGAAGTCAACCATATTCATTATCGGCGCCAGCTCAGGCATAGGTGAAGCTCTAGCCAGAACATACGCCCAAGCCGGCTGGCAAGTAAGCGTTACTGCTCGTCGTGCAGATAAACTTTACCAGCTTGCAGCCGACTATCCCGGACAAATACACTGTTACCCCTTTGATGTTACCGCCAGCGATGCTCCCCAACAGATGGAAAAAGCTTTGCAGCAGTTAGGAGAGCTAGAGGTTATTGTTTACAATTCTGGCGTGGGCGAAGCCAATAAATATCTCACCGAAGAAATTGAAACCCAAACCGTAGCTGTAAATGTCACTGCCTTTACCCGCCTTATGATCGTGGGTTACCATTATTTTGAAAAACGTGGTCACGGCCTACTCGCCGGCGTAAGTTCCGTTGCTTCCCGCCGGGGCGATAGCGGCTCGCCTGCCTACAATGCCAGCAAGGCTTATATGTCGAATTATATGGAAGGACTGAGAAAGAAGGCCTTTCGCCGTAAACTCCAGTTAACAGTTACCGATATCCGGCCGGGTTTTGTAGATACACCCATGGCGCAAGGCGAAGGGCTATTTTGGGTAGCAGCTGTTGACAAGGCTGCCAAACAGATTAAAGCTGCACTAGACAAGCGTAAATCGGTGGTGTACATTACCAAACGATGGTGGCTTGTCGCCAAAATACTGGAATTTCTTCCTGCCTGGCTCTGGTACAGAGTTTAGATAATCACGCGTTTTTTTCAACACTGCAGGAGGGCGGCAAAGTATCCCTTATCTTCGTTCCTTTAAACGAAAAATCATGGAACTCACCGGCAATATTCTGCAAGTCATGCCCGAAGTAAACGGGGCAGGCCGCAACGGCAATACCTGGCGCAAACGCGAATTCATACTCGAAATCCCTGGTCAATACCCTAAAAAAGTCTGTATCAGTGTGTGGGGGGATAAGATAGACCAATTCCCTTTGCAGCCCGGCAACCAGGTTACTGCCTCTATTGATGTAGAAAGCCGTGAATACAATGGTCGTTGGTATACCGAAGTAAAAGCGTGGAAAGTGCAAGCCGGTCAGGGTGCACCAGCCGGTTCAGCTGCACCAGGCGTGGATACCATGCCTGCTTATGAAAGTTTCGACGCCAATCCAAGCACTGACGATTTGCCTTTCTAACGGCAATAGCTCAAAAAAAAGCTTCCTCCGGGAAGCTTTTTTCGTTTTAACTGCAATTCATTATTTCTTTCCTTCCACATCCCCTTCTATGAACTTAGGGTGACCTTGCTATTACTCCGTGAAAATCCCTTTAATTTTCAGACTAGGGTCATGGTTGATTCAAACTATTAGAAAGAGTCAAAGATATTGCTTCAACATACATCCCTCCATCTGAAGTAGAAATGGTTTTGCATATGTTATTTGGTGTGATAGATTTGTCAGTAATAAATCCTACCAATTATCCGAACAAGGTTCCTGGTCATATAGGATATTGGTCATTAATTCCTAAGTATATTAACGCGGCACTGCATAAAGCCCCTGCAAATGAAATTTAGAATAGTCAATATTCTCATTCTATTCGTTGTTTTTAGCTACTTTCAGCCTCAAGCACAAATCGTGCATGAGGTTTTTCGTGCTTATCCAGGAATTGCTAATAACTGGATAAGTGGTACCGAAAAGATAAACGATAGTACATACTTGCTACAAGAGTATGTTAGTGTTCAAACTCCAAATGGATTGCAGATTCAAACTGCTTTGGTTAAAGTTGATAAGAATTGGCAACAAATAGACTCGGTGGTAATACCCGAGATGTACATGTTACTGCTCAAGCAAAAGGATGGATTGATTTATTGGGTAGGTAATAGGGGTTTGTATCCGTCTTACTCTGTAGTGTTTGTTTTAAATTTAAACCTAGAAATTCTCAAGCACGATACTTTGCGGGATGAACTAGCCGATTTTGAAATATTGAGAATTAGGGATATTCCAAATGGTATTGGAATACTCGGTGTTGATCGAACTACAGGTAATTCTTATGTATATGAGGTGACGAACAGTGGACAGCTTGTTTCAAGAAAAGACATAAAACAAGGTAACCGACATATCAGGTTGGTTGAAGATTTTTGTTACCTACCAGCAGAAAACAAATACGCACTCGTTGGTGCATTTATGAGGCCGGATACATTAAAAGTCGGCTCTGATTTCATTCAGCAATTGGGACTGTTTGACACTAACTTTAATACTGATTCGATTCGATTCATCACTTTTTATCCTACCAATACTGGTCCAAGGCTACAGCGTGCAGCTTTATTCTCGGAATTTTTGTCTGAAATTGCCCTGACCAGCGATTCAACATTTACTTTGGTAAGTCATGGAAAAGATTTGCAAACGATTTTGTCGGATCCGTGGCTGGCTTATCAGATGAGTATTTCTCGATGGACAAGTGATTTAACCCTACTTAGCCATGAGATGTACGGTCGAATAGATACGCTTGATAGACTCTCAGTTTACAATACAGGTAAAGACTTTCAAGGAAATTTGTGGGTAGGAATCATATCAGAAGTACATAATACACTTGATTGGGATAGCAGCAGGTCTGAAATAGGTCTTCTTCAGTTTAGTCCGACCGGAGTCAAATTAAAAGAAGAATACATCAGTAGACCAAATAAAAAATTAAACACAATGTCTTTTAGTTGGTTTGGAGATTCTCTAATTCTGATTAGTGGCCATTACTATGAGTTTAATGGCGTTAGGCCATTAAGAAGCAGAGATGCTTTTTTTATGGTAATTAATCCTTTTGGGATGAGTTCATCAACAATACCTTTAGGTAACAATCAGATAAATGTGAAAGTATATCCTAATCCTAGCAATGGAATAATAAAATTTGACTTGGAAGGAGTAATCGAGTTTATTAAAATCAAGGATATTCAAGGAAAAATCCTACTCCAGTCGGTAGATAAAGAAATCGATTTGAGTGGCTTACCCGAAGGAATGTATATATACCATTTACGTACTCAATCGGGTAAAATCAATACAGGAAAAATTCTTAGAAACTAACTAGAATTCAGTTTTAAAGTCCGCTCATCTCAACTGATGCGCTCGTCAAGCCCCTATATCGTTGAATGCCCGATACCGTCAAAAAAAGGTCACCCTTCGACAGTGCTCAGGATGACCTTTTTTATGTCTTAGTTTTCCTATTCTGCCAATAAAAAAGGCAACTCCTGAAGCAGGCGATCTACATCTTCTGGTGAAGTACCTTCGTAAACACCGCGTATCTTTTTTTGATGATCGAGCAGAATAAAGGTACCGCTATGCAAAAAGCCGCCGGGTGCAATACTGTCTTTGGTGGCGAGAGAAAGATAGGCCTGTTGGGCTACCCGATAGACTTCGTCGGATGGTCCATTCACAAACAACCAATTCCGGTTTTTCACATTACTATTGTTCGCATAAGCTTTCAATCGGGAAGGCTGATCGTAATCCGGGTCGATTGTATGACTCACGATTCGGAAATCGGCACGTTCACCAAAAGCGGCATACACCCTTTTCAATTCCCGCTGCATGTCGATGCAAATGCTTGGGCAGGTGGTAAAGAAAAAATCGACCAGAAAAACCTGATTAATGAGCGTATCGGGCGTAAAGGGAATACTGTCCTGGTCGAGCCAGTGGAAGTCGGGATAATCGAAAAATGTAGTGTCATAGCCTCCGCTTGTGCTGGCGCCCAGTTCCATCGGCCCCAGTATGGGCAAACGTTTTTGTTCGGCAGGCGATTCGCAGCTGAGGACGACCGCGAACAATAAACTACTGAGCCAGTGCAGCTTGGGCATCTGCTATGCTCTTTTTCATGGCAGCATGAACTGTTTTCATGTCTTCGAGTTGCTTGGTCATGACCGGCTCAAGTTCTTCCAGCGATTTTTTATAATCGGGAGCTTCGTAGCTGTGCATCCAGTTTTTCATGCCTTCTTCAGCCATTTCGAGTGCCGAATAGAGGATTTCCAATTCAGTCGGAACCGGTGCAGCGGTGGTATCAATCGCAGCAATGCCGGCAGTGTCGAGTGCCGCCATACGGGCTTTAAGCAGACCTTTAAGTTCGATGATGGTACCCATTTCCGGCATTACTTCATCGTGCAGTGCAATGGCTTCTTCTTCCATCGCTTTAATTTTGGCTTTATCCTGACCACAGGCTACGGCAATCGCAGCAACAAATAATAAAAAGAAGATTTTTTTCATGATAGCTTATTAAGAATCGATGGCAAAGATAGGTGGATGACAGCTACAATTGGAAGCTTTGTCCTTTCATTGGTATTTCAACTGCGTAACCTTTTTCTTCAAGTCTATTGCGAAAACTAAGCATACTTTCCAGCTCACCATGTACCAGAAATATCTTTTGCAAGGCTTCCGGCGATTGACTGCTGACAAAGTCGAGCAAGCCGGCTTCATCAGCATGACCACTAAAAATGTCGTTGGCTTCGAGTGTAGCATGCACTTCCACCCGCTTACCATCTACGGTAACCGATTTAGCACCATCCAGTAAGGCTCGTCCCAAAGTGCCATCGGCCACATAACCTATAAAAAACACCGTTGCATTGGGGTTTTGAAGTTGTGTTTTGAGGTGGGTTTGAATGCGGCCTCCGTCGAGCATACCCGAGGCTGAGATGATGATGGCCGACTCAAAATGATTGCTCAACGCCTTGCTGTCGCCAATTCGTTTGACATATTCAAGCTGTTCGAAGCTGAACAAATCTTCCTCACTTTCGGCCAGTTCGCGGGCTTCGGCATTGGTATACTTCACCATATCCTGGTAAATCTGTATGCTCTCGAGCGCCATGGGGCTATCGACATAAATCGGGATTTTCGGTAATTTGCCCGCGAGACTGAGTTTGTGCAGTTCATACAACAAGGCCTGGGTTCGACCCACCGAAAATGCCGGAATAAGCAGTTTGCCGATTTTTTTCACGCAAGCCCGGTCGATGACGTCACGAAGTACTTCCGCAGCACTGCCGGTTTCCTGATGCAAACGGCCACCATAAGTACTCTCACAGATCAGGTAATCCACCGCAGGCAAAGGCACTGGATCGGGCAACATGGGGTAATTTTTTCGACCTACATCTCCTGAAAAACAGATGCTTTTGGTCTTGCCCGCTTCTTCTATTTCGAGTAGGATATTGGCGGCACCGAGTAAATGACCGGTCTGATTTAAAGTGATATGCACTCCCGGACGCAGCTTAAAACGTTTCTGATAGGCGATGGGGAAAAATTTATCCAACGCTTCGGTAACATGACCTTCGAAATACAATTGGGTTTTTTCGACCAGCTCGGCTACCCGGAACTTTTGACCTCGACGATTTTTACCGTTGGTATGGAGTCGTTTTTGGTTGAGATGGGCACTATCGCGCAAAAGTAAAGCCGACAAATAGTAGGTAGGCAGTGTACAAATTACCTGACCTTCAAAACCGGCCTTGAACAAATTGGGGATATTGCCCGAATGGTCCACATGGGCATGAGTAAGTAAAACGACATTAATCGTAGAAGGATCAAAAGGAAAAATACCTTCGCTGGGATCAAATCGGCGACCATTTTGCAAATCAATGCCACAGTCGATTAAAATGCGGTAATCGTCGTTGAGTTCGAGCAAATACATGCTGCCGGTAACCTGGCGGGCTGCTCCAAAAAAAGTTAATTTCATATGCTTTCTACGACTACTCTCCTGCCGCGTGGCAAAATTACACGCTACCTTGAATTTTCGTCGTTAATTCAAACAAGCAGCTACTAACTTTGTTCCTTTCCCATGGGTATTACGCGTTATTTCGACCCCAAACTCAGTGAAGAGCTGCGTTTGCGTTCCGGCTTCCTCCGGAAAGAGGTATTGTCGCGTTCGCTCGAATTCCGCCAGCTGTTTTACGAATGGCAACAAAACAACCGCTTGCCTGCCTTGCAAAAATTGCGAGCGCAATACGAAGCCACCTTTTTCTCAGAGAACGATGATTGTCAAGTCTTTCGCCGTCAACAAAATGCGCGTATTCGTTTTGCGCAGCTGCCATTTAAAAACATTACAGAACTGGCTTTCGTCCTCGACGAATTGAAGTTACGCGCTACAACTTTTGGCTTCCGTTGTTTTCGCGCCGAAAGCTGGAAGTTGTTGCATGCCGAAGATGGCATAGCCCAGCATCAACGCTATTTATTGCATTTTTGCCAACCAGGGTGGATAAATCGGTTTTTTAGTCGTTGGATCGACAGTGAACTGCTTGTGCTGGAAAGCATTTGCCGCGACAAGCAAAAAATCGAACTCGAAATCAGACTTTATCCTGCCAAAAACAAACAAGTAGCCGCTCATGGGATTGATAAACTCATGCAAGCACTTCTAATTTCAGAGAATTAACATTAAGTTAGCTTAAATGCTTTTCAGTACAAAATTAATTTATAAGTTAATTTTCTAGCTGGTTTAATGCTTGTTCAATTTGTTTGTTCATCTGTTTGAAGTCGCAGTCCGGTCCAAAGTCAGCTACTACTCAGTCAAAATAGAAGTAGATGGGCGAATAAATGAAAAAACCGAAATGTAACTTTTTTTCGAGAAACACATTGAAGATCCTGAAACCAAAGAATGGGCTCAAGACCTTTAGGAATGGTTAAACACAAGAATTGGCATTCAAAAAGGAGCACAAGAACGACTTTTTAGAAATGAAAGATATGCACAAGCATTACCCCCTAACATTCAGGCTATAAATAAGGCAACCAATTACAACCTAAGGCAATATTGTGTAAGAGTGAGTGAGCAAATTGTAATTCTATTGAATGGAGGTGTGAAAACTGCCAGAACTGCACAGTAGTGCGAAATTGTCCGACCTCATTTTGAATTCGCTAACCAATTTGCACATGCTTTTTGGAAAGCAATTAAAAATGGAGTAATACAAATTGACAATGTAAATAGAGCCCTGATCTTCAACAATCCCCTCAACTTAAAAAAATGACTGTAGATAATTTTTTTGACTCTCTTGGCGCTTCAATTCCAGAAGAAAGTAAACAGTTCATCCGAAAAAATGGACAGTTATGTGATAGAATTGAAGAATTGATGTTGGAAAAAGACATCTCCCAAAAAGAGTTAGCAGATAAGATTGGCAAGTCTCCAGCAGAAATCAGTAAGTGGTTAAATGGACTACAAAACCTCACGCTTAAATCAATCATCAAACTGGAAATTGCATTAGAAGCCGAGGTAGTATCCCACTAAGTGTGTAAGTAGTAGAAAAAGTTATTCTGGAATTTTTCG
>DAIQOK010000006.1:0-104542 GCA_036787895.1 Bacteroidota bacterium
TCGATGGCAACCGCGAAGGTGGCGAGCGTCGTCCGTGGACGCCACGTGAAGGTGGTAACGACCGTCCTCGATTCGATGGCAACCGTGAAGGCGGTGAACGTCGTCCGTGGACGCCACGTGAAGGTGGTAACGACCGGCCTCGTTTTGATGGCAACCGTGAAGGCGGCGAACGTCGTCCGTGGACCCCACGTGAAGGAGGCCATGATCGTCCTCGCAACGATTTCCGAAGAGAAAGTGGCGAACGCCGCCCTTGGGCCCCGCGTGAAGGCGGCCATGATCGTCCTCGTTTCGATGGCAACCGCGAAGGTGGCGAGCGTCGTCCGTGGACGCCACGTGAAGGTGGCAACGATCGTCCACGCTACGATCGCCGTGAAGATGGTGGCCGCAATGAACGCCGTTATCCGAAAGACAAATCAAATGGCCGCGTAGATACCCGTCGTAAAAGCCGGGGTGATGAGCCCGTAAAACCGGTGACCATCAATTTCGATGAGCCAATGCGTTTAAATCGTTATATCGCCAATGCCGGTGTTTGTTCGCGTCGCAGGGCGGACGAACTCATTGCCAATGGCAGCATTCAGGTTAACGGAACTGTAGTTACTGAATTGGGTTCACGCGTGAATCCGGGAGATACGGTTACCTATAACGATAAAAAACTGACGCTGGAAACCCTGGTGTATGTGTTGCTTAACAAACCGAAAGATTTCATCACCACCCTCGACGATCCGGAAGATCGCCGTACGGTAATGAGTCTGGTTGAAAAGGCTACGGATGAACGTATATTCCCGGTAGGTCGATTAGATCGCAATACCACAGGTTTACTATTACTCACCAACGATGGCGAGGTAGCTCAGAAACTTACCCATCCAAGTAATGAAATTGGCAAAGTGTACGATGTGGTTTTAGATAAGCCACTCACCAAAGCTGATTTCGAAAAAATTGCTGCGGGTGTAGAGCTCGAAGATGGTATGGCATATGTAGATGCCGTGGCTTTCCCTGATCCTGACGATAAGACATCGGTGGGTTTGGAGATTCACAGTGGTCGTAATCGTATAGTACGCCGCATTTTTGAGTCGCTGGGTTACGATGTAGTCAAACTCGACCGTGTATTGTATGCCGGTTTGACCAAAAAAGACCTGCCGCGCGGTAACTGGCGTTACCTTTCCGAAAAGGAAATACGTGCGCTGAAGTCGATTTAATCGCTTCAATCCATAAAAAAAGCTCCGTTCAGCCTCTGAACGGAGCTTTTTAGTTTTAGAGAAGCTGCTTAACGAACCAGAAATTTCTGGGTCAGTTTTTTGTCTCCTTTTTCCAGCGTAATAAAATACATGCCGGCATTCAGGCGATCGGCCAGTTCGAAACTTTTGGTGTGTTCGCCCTGACTTTCCTGTCCTTCGAACAGCTTCATCATGTTTTTGCCGGTGATGTCGAAAATATGGATGCGCACCATTTGGTTCGACTCCAGATTAAAGTTGAGGTTAATTTTGTCGATAACCGGGTTAGGGAAAATCGAAATTTTGTTGAATTTGCTGGTTTCATTCACCGACGCATTCAGGTTTTCCTGATAAGTTACCGACGTTTTGCCGTGGGTGCCAAAGCGGCCGGCAACATATGCCCCATAAAAAGTTACTGCACCTGAACCTGCAGCCGGAGCTGTCCAGTTGAAGGTCCAGCTGGCATTAGCTGTGCTTTGAGCAATACCATGGGTGATGTATTTGGTGCCTACAATTTGTGTCCGTGCTGAACCGCTGGTGGTTGTATTGATCAACGTTCCCATATACTGACCATTCGGACGTTGAGGGGAAACCTGAAATCCTTTGTTGCCGGTACCGCTAAAGCTGACGATAAAGGTATAAGTGGCTCCAGGCGTATAACCCGCAGCAGGGATATTCGAAACTATTAGGCTGGGCGTATTTACAGGGTTGGGATTGTTGTGACATGCCGGTGAAGTGCCGCAGCTACCATTGTCTGCAGGAGAGCCGGTATTACCTGCAGGTGCACCAGTAGGATTGGTATGGGCAGTATTGTAGTTGAAATCGAGCCACATGGTGGCCGAAAATGCTACAAACAGCAATAGGGTAAATTTTCTAATCATGCGCCTAAGTTAATCGTTCTGAGATTATGACAAAATTAAAGTCGTAAGTTATCAAGTCTTCTTTCATCGAATTGTAAAGACTCGCGATAAATTAAAGCCAAATTGTATATCGCCTTTCAGCCATTGGCCATTGCCTTCGGTAATAAATTGCTTTTCGTTCATACCCCGATTATTGGTAAAATGAAGCTGAAACACGTGTCCACCGGTTTCAATATCGAAACCTACGGAAAGTGTATTATTATAGTTTTGTAACTGGTTTCTAGGCACAAGCCAATAATCGAAAGTCGTGGCCAACCGATTGTTGATTTTTACCCGACCGCCAATGCCAAGGGCGTAAATATCGTTAGGCTCAGTGTTAAGGTTTACCCAATTGCGATGAAAGAGGGTGGGGGTGAGTTGTAAAGTGAACACTTCCGAAAATTTACGGGCAAGCAACAACTGGTGATAAAAACTCATGCGGTAACCAAATGGTGGCTCTGGTAAGCTGGGGTCGGCCCACTTCAGGGTTCCGGCTATGGTTCCGGCCGCATAGGTTAATGAGATGGGCATATTTACCTGGCCTGTGGATTGCCGCAGAATTTTATACTTTACAAAACCATCGTATTCTTTACCTACGTTGCTCCGTCCAATGCCTACCATCAGCCGGTCGGTGATGCCATAATCAAAGCTAAAGCGGACATTGGCCTGATCCAGCCCGAAGAGTTGGTAGGGGCCGCCGTTGATGCTGCCAAATCGGTGTAAAATGCGGAAGTCGAGCACGCCACCGGCTACATTTTCGATAGAGTGGCTGTTGATGATACGCGACGATTTGAAAGCATATTTTACATAATCGGTTTCCTGAGGCTGACCGGCATTGAGCAAGGCTTCTAAATCGTCCTGCGCCCGGATTTGGGTGAAAACGAAGGTGAAGAGCAGTAGAAGTAGCGTTTTTTTCATCTCATCAGTTCTGTTGGGCACCCTGGTGTATCCAGGCTTTGATTTGGTTGGTTTTGCAGGCAGATAAATTGCCTCCTTTGGGCATATAGAGGGAATTATTGGTAGGCAGGCTGATTCGCTCATAGATAGCGGCCTGCTTTTGTTGAATCTGGCTGAAGATCAGCAGATTTAAGCCGCCTTCTGAAAGGCTGTTGTTGTGGCAACCTACACAATTCTGATCAAGGATGTTCCTGATGGTATTCGCGTATGAAACAGCGGCTGTATCGCACTGATCCTCGGCACGAAAAGTGTTGCGAGCCCCTTCCAATATCCAGCGCCGTATGAGTTCGGTTTGTGAACTACTGAAAGCGGACTGAGGGGGAGGTGGCATACGTTTGTCCGGATCCGATTCGGTAATGACTTCATACAGTTCACTGTTGTCGGGCTTACGGGCTTTAACTTGTTTTAGGATGTTGACATAATCGGTGAGTTGTACGCCATCGCGCCGGGTGCCGGCATCGTGACATCCCGATAGGGCACAATTCGAAATTAAAAGCGGTAATACCTCATCTTGAAAACTGACTTCCGTGCTGCCGGAAGGTAGGGCTATTGGGCCATTGTAGACCAATGGGTCGTGCTTACAGGCCAAAACGGCCAAAAACAACAGGAGTGTTAGCAGAATTTTATACATCAGTTGGCAGCTTTGCCTTGGTTTACCCAAGCTTCCAGGGTATTAATAAAACAACTGTTCATTGCACCGGAAGGAGGCATGGTGCCTTGTTTGGTGCGAAATACGATGCGGTCGGCATGAGTTTGTGCATTGGCGACAGTGGTTAAATCTACGTTCCCTGCCGGAAAAGCACCGGAATGGCAACCTGCTGTTGCGCAGTTGTTGTCGAGTATGGGTTTAACCTTCGCAGCAAAACTTACTGCGGTTGTGTCACAGCCGGCACCGGGTATGTTCACATAATAGTCCTGGGCATTGTCGTAAAAACAGGCTTGTAAGAGGACTAAGCCGAGCAACAAGAATAAAATCGACCATATAGAAGCAGAAGCTTTTGCTGTCATAATGTTGGGTGTTTTAAACATAGCTACGTAAGTAATGCGCAGATTGTTTGTACAAAAATCACATTTTCAGTTCTTTATTAAAAGGAATGTTTTTCCGGCAGACTTTGAACCGGTAGATCTGTAGTTATAAAACGTATAAAAGGTGGTTGAAACAGAAAAATTCGACGGTGCAGGGCCACTTTAGTTCCCTAAATTTGCGACAAGTAAATCCAAAGGGACATGTCAACGACAGCCACACGTATCCTCATCATCGGTTCTGAAGGTCAGTTAGGCTCTGAACTATCCGCAGCTCTTATTGCTAAACACGGTCGCGACGCTGTTATCTGCAGCGATTTGCGGAACCCGCGCCCCGAACTCGACCGGCGCTTTATGGTGTTGGATGCGATGGATACGCCGGCCATTGAAAAAGTGTTGATTTCCGAAAAAATTACACAGGTATACCTACTTGCTGCGGTTTTGTCGGCTACCGGTGAAAAAAAACCTGATTTTGCCTGGAAACTGAATATGGGAAGTCTGCTTTCTTTGCTCGATTTAGCGGTAAAACTGAAATTGGAAAGGGTATTCTGGCCAAGTTCAATTGCCGCATTTGGCCCGAACACACCCAAGGTGAATACGCCACAAATGGGTTATATGGATCCCAATACGGTATATGGTATCAGCAAGCTTACGGGTGAACTGTGGTGTCAGTATTATTTTCAGCGTTATGGCCTGGATGTACGTTCAATTCGATATCCGGGAATTATCAGTTGGAAAACCCCTCCAGGCGGTGGCACGACCGATTATGCCATTGAAATATTCCATGAAGCCTTACAAAAGCAGCGATACAGCTGTTTTTTAAGCGCCCATACGCCCCTGCCGATGATGTTTGTAGATGATGCCATTCGCGCCACTATCGAACTCATGGAAGCACCTGCAGAAAAAATAAAAACCCGCACGAGTTATAATCTGGCGGCGGTTAGTTTTACACCGGCTGAACTAGCTGCTGCCATTCAACAGGAAATCCCCATCTTCAAAATCGATTATGCGCCGGATTTCCGCCAGGCCATAGCCGATTCCTGGCCGGGTTCTATCGACGACAGCGCTGCGCGCAACGAATGGGGCTGGCAGCACCGTTTTGATACAACGGCCATTGTGAAAGAAATGCTCGAAAATTTGCGCTAAACCTCAGTTGGCCTGCTCACTCAAAAATTTAATGCGGATGAGCTTCAGGTCCTCTTCTGTAAAGTCGTCGCCTAAAGCTCGCGCAGCTTCACGTATATCGTCGGTGTCGGCTGAGCGGAAGTAATCGTAGGCTTCTTGCTGCAATTCGGTATCCATCACATTGTTGATGTGGTAATCGAGATTCACCTTAGTACCGCTGTCTACTATGGTCTGTATTTCATCCAAAACCTCATCGTAACTGAGATTTTTAGAACGTGCCAGCTCGTTCAACGGCATTTTCCGGTCGATACCGCCAATGAGGAATACCTTGACCTGCGATTTGTTGACGGTTGATTTGACGACAAGGTCTTCCGGCCGTTCAATCTCATTTTCTTCCACATAACGGGCAATCAGTTCGAGAAAGGCCTTGCCGAATTTGGCGGCTTTACCGGGTCCAACCCCGGAAATATTTTGAAGTTCCTGGAGATTAATGGGATAATTGGTGGCCATTTCTTCCAGCGAAGGGTCCTGGAAAATGACGTAAGGCGGGAGGTTTTTTTCTTTGGCGACCTTCTTACGCAAATCGCGCAACAGCTCAAAAAGTTTGTTGTCGAGTACCTCAGCTTGCTGGGATTCGTTGTTCTCTTCTCGCACTTCTGAATAGTCGTTGTCGAGCGCAAATTCAAGCTCAAAGGGGTCTTTGAGGTAGGCTTCACCCAGCTCGCCAATTTTGAGCAGGCCGTAATTCTCAATGTCTTTGAGGAAGAAGTTGCGGAAGAGTACCTGTTTAATCAGCGATTTCCAGAAAATGCTGCCTTTTTCTTTGCCGCTGCCAAAATCCGGACTGCGGTGGTGACCATATGCTTCAATTTCAGGCGTAAGCTCACCCATCATGAAGTTCACGATGTGCTCGTAATCGAATTTTTTGCCCAATTTTTTGACGATGCTGAGCAAGCTCACCACCTCATCAAATGCCTTGACTTTCGGTTTGGGGTGTCGGCAGGCATCGCACATCCGGTTGCAGCCGCTGTCGTCGAAAGTCTCGCCGAAATAATGTAAAATCTGTTTGCGTCGACAAGCGGCTGATTCGACATAGGCTACCACTTCATTCAGCAACAAATGCCCGATTTCTTTTTCGGAAACCGGCTTGTCTTTCATGAATTTCTGGAGCTTTTGGATGTCTTTTTCGCTGTAATAGGCAATACAAACGCCTTCCAGGCCATCGCGACCGGCACGACCGGTTTCCTGGTAATAACTTTCAATAGATTTTGGGATGTCGTAATGTATTACGAAACGTACATCCGGCTTATCGATGCCCATGCCAAAAGCAATGGTGGCGACGATGACGTCCACATCTTCCATCAGGAATTTATCCTGGTTTTGGATGCGGACATTGGAGTCGAGGCCGGCGTGGTAGGGTGCAGCTTTGATGCCGTTAGCCACCAGAATATCTGCTATCTCTTCGGCTTTTTTGCGGCTAAGGGTATAGATGATGCCCGACTTGCCCATATTTTCCTTGATGTAGCGGATGATGCTTTTGACGGCATTTTGTTTAGGCCTGACTTCGTAATACAGATTGGGACGATTGAAGGAAGATTTGAAGATGGTAGCCTCACTCATCTGGAGGTTCTTCATGATATCGACCTGAACCTTGGGTGTTGCTGTTGCTGTAAGTGCAATGATGGGAACTTCGCCAATTTCCTGCACCATTTGTTTGATTTTCCGGTATTCGGGTCGGAAATCATGGCCCCATTCTGAAATACAATGTGCTTCGTCGACTGCCACGAAAGAGATAGGAACGGAACGCAGGAAGTCAATATTTTCTTGTTTACCCAAAGACTCGGGAGCCACGTAGAGCATTTTGGTAGTGCCATCGGTTACGGAGGATTTCACCCGTTTGATATCGGTTTTACTCAACGAGGAGTTCAGGAATTCGGCTACACCATCAGTGCCGGAAAATGCCCTGACGGCATCCACCTGATTTTTCATCAAGGCGATGAGTGGCGAAATAATAATGGCTGTACCGGGCAGCGCGATGGCTGGCAGTTGATAACAAAGCGACTTGCCCGCACCTGTGGGCATGATCACGAAGGTATTCTTCTTGTTATAAATATTGAGGATAATGTCCTCTTGCTGGCCTTTAAAGCCATCAAAGCCGAAAAAGTCTTTTAGCGTCTTACGCAGTTGTTCTTTTGATCCCATAGGCAAAACCCCTCACACAACAAAAATTCAGTAGGTTTGTACGTTCAAGATAAACAAAATTTTCACTTGAAAAAATCTGTTGATTTACGAAAGGCGGCACAAAGGTCGTTGAAAATGGAAGCAGAAGCACTATTAAGTCTTGCAGAAAATCTAACTTCCGACTTTGAACGTGCTGTTTTAGCTATTTATAACAGTCCTGGACGCCTGATTGTGACGGGAATAGGCAAGAGTGCTATTGTCGCGAATAAAATTGTTGCCACCTTAAATTCAACCGGAACCCCGGCTGTTTTTATGCATGCCGGTGATGCCGTTCATGGCGACCTGGGCATTATTCAGCGGGATGATGTAGTGCTTTGTCTGTCGCAGAGTGGTAACACCCCGGAAATTAAGGTGCTGGCTCCCATGTTACGTGCCGGCGGTAATGTCGTCATTGGCATGACAGGTTTTGCCGACTCGAGCCTGGCACAATACAGCGATATTCTGTTGCTAACCACCATCACCCAGGAAGCCTGTCCGCTAAACCTTGCGCCAACCACCAGCACCACCGTGCAAATGGCGCTGGGCGATGCCCTGGCCATAGCCTTGTTGGAGTACCGCGGCTTTACAGCAGCCGATTTCGCCCGTTACCATCCCGGTGGCGCTTTAGGCAAACGACTGTATTTGAAGGTAGATGATATTGTCAGGCAGAACCAGCAGCCGGCTGTTCAGGCCAGCGATGCGGTGAAAAAGGCAATAGTGGCCATATCCGGTAGCCGTTTAGGTGTTACCGCGGTTTTGGATGGTAAACAACTCATCGGAATTATTACCGATGGTGACTTGCGCCGTATGCTCGATAAATTTGAGCATATCGGAAATTTAACCGCGGCAGACATCATGACCGCGTCTCCCAAAACCCTGGAATTGGGAACATTGGCAGCCGATGCCATGGAAATGATTCGCAGGAACAAAATAACTCAGGTGTTTATTACAGATGCATCAGGAGGCTATGCCGGTGTGGTACATATCCATGATTTAATCAAAGAAGGTATCATTTAACAGGCAGGGCGACCGATATTCGCTAACTTTGAGCAAAATGTTGAGCGTATGAAACAGTATGTGGTCATCATGGCCGGCGGTATCGGCAGTCGGCTGTGGCCTGTTAGCACGCACCAACAACCCAAACAATTCCGTGATTTGCTGGGCATTGGTAAATCACTTTTGCAGCTGGCCTACGAGAGAGCGATGTTGCTCACCGATACCGATCATATCCTTGTTGTTTCGAATACACAATGGGTATCGTTACTCAAGGAACAACTGCCCGATATACCGGAAAACTGCCTGGTGGTTGAACCCTTACGTAGAAATACAGCTACTGCTACGCTCTATGCCCTGAATAAAATCGCTAATCTGGAGCCTGAGGCAGTGGTGACCATTATGCCATCGGACCACGTGGTGCTCGAAGACAAGAAGTTTACCGCCACCATTCAGCAGGCGGTAAAATATGTGAGTCATCATCCCGAAATACTGACCGTAGGTATCAAGGCTTCCCGGCCTGAAGTAAATTATGGCTACATCCAATATCTGCCCGAAAGCAAAACATCGCCCATTCATACCATTAAAACGTTCACCGAAAAACCAACGGCCGAAATAGCCAATACTTTTATTCGGTCGGGCGACTTTTTATGGTACTCGGGCATTAAAATAGCCCGTTTGAGCATATTACTGCAGGCATTTGCTGATAATCTGCCCGAAACTTACCAACTCTTTGAAGAGGTCCGACCCTATTTGAACGCCTCAGAAGAAAAACGTTGTATCGATAAAATTTATCCGCAAAGTGAGGGCGTGCCTTTTCGGCAGGCAATATTGTACAAGGCCACCAATGTGAAGGTTATCATTGGTCATTTTTCCTGGACCGATATTACCCTGTGGGGTGAGTTGTACGATGTTCACGAAAAGGACTATATGGGCAATGCAGCCAATGGGAAACAAGTGATGATGTATAATTCTTCCAATTGTTTGGTCCAGATTGCCTCTGATAAATTGGTGCTTATTAATGGTTTGGATGATTTTATTATTGCGGAATCGTCGAAAGGTTTGGTGATTTGTCCGAGAAATAAGGAACACGAAATCCGGTCGATGTTACTTGAATTAAAAAGAGATGTTGCCGATAAATACCTGTAATAAATTAAAATTATGTCGTTAAATCGACAATAAACAGCTTATATGAAACGGTTTGCTTTATTGTTTTCCCTTTTTTTGCCTCTTGGAATTTTGGCTCAAGTTAATGATGATGCCTTTAGGTTACGTGCAGCCCACATTTACACCGATCCAATCGCACTCCTGGAATACAGAGGCCAGGTAAGTGGGATCCGATTCGATATTCCATTACCGGAGGGTACAATTGAGGAAGGCATTATTGTCCGTACCCAGTCCAACGACCGTTTGTTGAATTACACCATACAAGAGATAGTTACGACCGAATTCAAACGACCTATTCGGGGTAAATTGGAGTTTTTGAAAGAAAATATCGGCTATTCTGTTGCTGTAGAGGTATTCGAAGGCAGAGAGAGTGTAGCTTACAATGGCGAAATTCAAGCCCTTGATGAACAATCGGAACTCCTGTTTTTGAAAACCAATAATTCAATAGAGGTTATACCGATTGCCAATATTCAGCATATGAACGGTGGTCGGGGTTTAAATCTAAGTGTTAAACAAACGAGCAGCTCCCGTCAGTTGAGTGTGTTTTTTGTGGGCGAAGTTGACAACGAAGTACTGACCGTTCTTTTGCCCAATGCTAAAATTATAGCCGAATCCAATTTTTTGCTTGACTTTGACAAAGCTAAAACCGAACTGAGTCTGGATATCCGGCTACACTCGGTTGTTGCACTGAACAACATCAGTGTATACTATTATGGCCAGCCATTCAAACAACTTGATGCAGGCGAGTACAGTGCCCAAGCTGCATTTCAACTTTCAGGTATCAGTTTGCCTGCCAAACAACAAATGAGTTACCAGGTCATGGCCAGCGCTGTAGAGTTGTCGTTGAGTGATGTGGTAGAAGTTGGTGCCTGGGAGCCGGGAAATTCTGCCTTAAGTCAGACAGCGCGCGGCCTAAGGACCCTGGCCATACAGAACAGCAGTCCGATGAACTGGTTTTCAGCAGCTATTTTTGAGCGGAAATCGCGTTCACTCGGTCGTATACCGGGACTTATGCCGGTCACCATAAAAGGCAAAGATGCTAAGCTGGAATATGGCCGTTCACCGTTTGTAATCAACGACAATGCCCGATTGGTTAAGGTAACCAAAAAAGCCATCACCATAAGCGGCATGAAATACGACAGCTATCTATTCGAGGGTAAAATCGATATCCGCAATACCGGTGGTGAAGCAGGTCGTGTGAAAATCATCAAACAGGCGGTGCCTGAAAACAAACGGAATTATTGGTTTGCCAATGTTTTTACCGACCTAAAAGGCAAAAACAAACAAGAAATTACCAGACTTGAATATGAGGTGAAGGTGGAGGCCAACGATGCTACCTTTTACCGCTATAAATACGAATTGCTCGTGCCTTCCGACAATTAATTTTGAATTGGATATAAAAAAGGGCTGTTCATCAATGAACAGCCCTTTTTTATTCACTGTGCGTTCAAAAGCTAAGATACAAATTCAACATAAAATTCCGACCAGCCTGGGGATACACGTAAACTTCATTCACCAGATTGCCATCAAACAGATAAGGATAAACATAACCATTGGAGACATATCGCAAGTCCAGTAAGTTGTTTACCATGAGGGCAAGCCGTGCCTCTTTAAACAAATTTTTGACCGACATGGTGTATTCCACCCGAAGGTCATTGAGTAAATAGGCGTCAATTTTACGATCGGCCAATCCGCTGTTGTCGGCATACTGATTACCGACATACTTGGTTTGTAACGCGATTTCCAGGCCACGCCTCGGTTGGAATTGTAAAATACTTGCGGCAATTACTGCAGGGGAGAAGGCAATAGGGGTATTGTTCCGTGTTGCCAGAAGTACATTGTCGAGATAGTCGAATTGGTCATCGTAACTGTCAACAAATTCAGCATAAGACTGCAAACGGCTATCACTGAAGGTTGCATTGGCCGACCAACGCAATTGCCGATTGATTTGGAGGCCATATTCTATTTCTACCCCTGCCCGATAACTGCGAGCTACGTTGCGCCGAATATAAGCACCTACATCGTTCACCTGACCGGTGAGTACGAGTTGGTCGTAATAGTCCATATAATAGGCATTCACTTGCAACTGCTGTTTGTTACCCTGCCAGCGATAGCCGGCTTCATAGTCTATTAATCGTTCTGAACGTGGGCGACTGGCGGGCGTAGATTCAGTAAAATCATCTCTCACTGGCTCCCGGTTGGCCACGGCTATAGAAAAATAAGCAGTTTGGCGACTGTTGATGCGGTAATGTAAACCTGCTTTGGGGTTGAAGAAGAGAAAATTGGCCGACTGGGTCACATTGTTCAACTCGTTATCGAAGCCCAGAAAGCTGTAGTCGACGCCACGTATTTGTACATCTCCAAAAAGCTGGATGCCCTTGCCGAGACTGTATTCTGCTTTTGCGAAGAGGTTATAATCGGTTTTGACGGCATTATTGTCATAATAGCGATCCCGAATCTGACTGTTCCCGGCAAATCGTGCCCATATTACTTCGCCAAAGTGGTCGCCATCGTAACGGTACCAGCCACCACCGGTAACTACTTCCAAACCACCCAGGGTATAAGTTGCATTTACCAGCGCGCCATAAAAGTCGTTATCCAGCCAGCGGCGACGGATGAGGTCGCTTCGGCGTATGGTATCGCTGCCCACAATAACCGGCATTATCTGGTAATTCGACAAGCGGTCGTTGCCCCTATATTGTTCAAAATAGCCTTTTCCTTTGGTATAGAAGAGGGTGGTATTAATTTTCCAGCGATTGCTTAAGTCGTAGGTGTAGAGCAATTGGAAATAATCCTGGCGGTAGTTGTCGGTTTCGTTGTCGTAAAATTGGATGCTGCCGTCGGGTGCCTGATAACTGCCTCCTGAATTGAAAGTGCGGTTGGTGGCAAGTGAATCGCGTAATAAGCCGTTCCAAGCCTGGTAGGTTCGCTGGTTACCACCAAAATAGTTGAAGCGAAACACACTTTTTTTGCCATAACGAGCGGCACTTATACCATAGGAGCTCAAGTCGCTGAAGGCACGATCGATATAGCCGTCGCTGGTGATGCGCGATAAACGCCCATCTACTACCCAACCATTGCTCATCAGGCCGGTTCCGAAAAGTATTTGTTGTCGTTGGGAATTAAAACTACCGTATCCAAGCCCCAGGCGTGCATAACTGCTATCGATGAGGGCATTGGTCTGGAGGTTGAGTGAGGCACCAAATGCCCCGGAACCGTTGGTAGATGTTCCCACGCCACGTTGCAGCTGAATGCTATTGGTGCTGCTGGCAAAATCGGGTGTATTTACCCAAAATACACCATGACTTTCAGCATCATTCACAGGTACACCATTGATAGTGACATTGATACGCGTTGGATCACTGCCCCTGACCCGAATGCCGGTATAACCTATACCTGCACCGGCATCGCTGGTCACTACTACCGATGGGGTGAGCTGGAGTAGATAAGGCAAATCCTGTCCGTGATTTTGTTCGGCTATGTCACTGGCATCGAGATTACTTTGGGCAACCGGCGTTTGTTTGCCTGCCCGGTTGGCACGTACGATAATTTCGTCGCTGAGCTTTACAGCCGGTTCCAGGCTGAGATTGATACTGGTATCGCGCTGCAATTGGATTTGGATGAGCCGGGTGGCATAGCCGAGGTAGCGGACTTCGAGCTGTTGGGTACCGGCATCGAGTCGTTTGAAGCTAAAACGGCCATTGCGGTCGGTGGCGGTACCACTCACACTGCCTTTGAGCTGTAGCGTAGCGCCGGCGAGAGGTTGTTGCGTTTGGGCGTCGGTAATGAGGCCTGTTAGCTGGATTTGTGCCAGCGACTGCAAGGAAAGCAGCAAAGTAGCCAGGCAGAGGTAAAAGGGTTTGCGCATTTGTAAAACTTATAGGTTTAAACAAATCGCTCACCAGGGGCAAGTAAGCAAATAATTGAAAATACATCCTCCCTTCGCCGGCATTACCCGGATCAGGTTCAATGGGTATGATCTCAGCACCCGCGCTGCAGCGTGGGGCACCCCTTAAGACGGGGCGAAGATAAGGGGGATTTTGAATTTTGCAGGTAATTTTGGGTAGACATTTTTCGATTTTAACCGAAGCCAAGGAGCTGTAGAGGTCGCTTTGTCCGAAGCAACTGACAGGCTGGCAGGGGATAGACCCGGTAGCTCGACTGGCTTTATCTTTGACTATGCGATGGTGCATTCGGGTGAACCTTGTGATTTGCTGTTGAAAATTCCACAGCCAGTCGTTTTTTGGATAACTTTGCCATGTTTGCCCATAATCAAACTTTTGCATGATCAATCTGCTTAACAAAGCCATTACCAGTATTTTCGGAAACAAGTCCGATCGCGATATAAAAAGTGTATTGCCCTTAGTCGCTCAGATTAATGCCGAGTACGCCAAACTCAGCGCTTTGAGCAACGACCAGCTTCGCGCCAAAACCACTGAATTTAAACAGCGTATCCGGGAATTTTTAAAGGCCACCGACGATGAAATGGCTGCTTTACGTGCTCAAGCCGAAAAGGTGGATGAAGCAGAGGTAGAGCTCAAATTTGAAGCCTACGAAAAAGTAGATGCGCTCTCCAAAACACGCGACAAACAAATCGAAGACATACTCAATCAGTTGTTGCCCGAGGCTTTCGCCGTTGTGAAAGAAACCGCCCGCCGTCTGACCGAAAACGAGGAAATCAAAGTTACGGCCACCGATTTTGACCGAGAATTGGCTACAACCAAGGATTTTGTCCGCATAGAAGGCGAGACTGCTATCTGGAAAAACCGTTGGCAAGCAGCGGGCACTGAGGTAGTCTGGAATATGGTGCATTACGATGTACAGCTCATCGGTGGTATCGTCTTGCACCAGGGTAAAATTTCGGAAATGGCTACGGGTGAAGGTAAAACCCTGGTTTCTACCTTGCCTGCCTACCTGAATGCCCTTGCGGGTGAAGGGGTACATATTGTCACCGTAAACGATTATCTCTCTCGTCGTGACTCAGAATGGAATGGCCCGCTGTTTCAGTTCCATGGCTTACAGGTTGACTGTATTGATAAACACCAGCCTAATTCGCCTGCACGTCGGAAAGCCTACAAAGCCGATATTACTTACGGCACCAACAATGAATTTGGTTTCGACTATCTGCGCGACAATATGGCGCGTTTCCCGGAAGAGCTGGTGCAGCGCAAACACCACTACGCCATGGTGGATGAGGTCGACTCGGTTCTCATCGACGATGCCCGTACACCCCTCATCATCAGTGGTCCGGTGCCCCGTGGCGATATTCACGAGTTTGCAGTGCTCAAACCACGCATCGAACGTCTCGTAGATGCTCAAAAACGTTATTTGAACACCGCCTTGGCCGATGCCAAAAAACTTTTTGCCGAAGGCAAAACAGAGCAGGCTGGTTTACCCCTCTATCGTGCTTTCCGTGGTTTGCCTAAAAATAAGGCCCTTATCAAATTTTTGAGTGAACCCGGTGTACGTGCCTTAATGCAAAAAACTGAGGCGCATTATCTGCAAGACCAGCAAAAGGAAATGCATAAAGCTGATGCTGAGCTCTTTTTTGTCATCGACGAAAAAAACAACACCATCGAACTCACCGAAAAAGGCATTGAACTAATTACAGCCGATGGTGAAGATCCACACTTCTTCATCATGCCTGATGTTGGTGCCATGGTGGCAGAAATCGAAAGACTCGATATTACGGCTACCGAAAAGGCCGATCGTAAATCAAAATTGATGCTCGACTTCCAGGAGAAGTCGGAACGTATCCATACCATCAATCAATTGCTGAAAGCGTATACCCTCTTTGAAAGAGATGTGGAGTATATCGTCGACAGCAACAAAGTAAAAATTGTAGACGAACAAACTGGTCGTGTACTCGACGGTCGTCGCTATTCCGACGGTCTCCACCAGGCCATCGAAGCCAAAGAAAATGTAAAGGTGGAAGCCGCTACCCAAACTTTTGCGACAGTTACGCTGCAGAACTACTTCCGCATGTACCACAAACTGGCCGGTATGACCGGTACAGCTGAAACCGAAGCCGGTGAGTTGTGGGAAATTTACAAGCTGGATGTGGTGGTGATTCCGACTAACCGGCCGATTGTCCGTAAAGACCAGGAAGACCTTGTTTACAAAACCATACGCGAAAAGTACAATGCTGTTATCGAGGAAATCGACAAGCTGGTTGCGGCGGGCCGTCCGATTCTTGTGGGTACTACTTCGGTTGAAACTTCCGAATTGTTGAGCCGCATGCTCACTTTACGCAAAATCAAACACAACGTCCTTAATGCCAAACAACACCAGCGAGAGGCCGATATTGTTGCCGAGGCCGGTCAGGCGGGCACGGTGACCATTGCCACGAATATGGCTGGTCGCGGTACCGACATCAAACTCGGACCTGGTGTAAAAGAAGCCGGAGGTTTGGCCATCATCGGTACCGAACGTCATGAATCCCGCCGCGTCGACCGCCAGTTGCGTGGTCGTGCCGGTCGCCAGGGTGACCCGGGTTCGTCGCAGTTTTTTGTCGCGCTCGAAGACAATCTGATGCGCCTTTTCGGCTCAGAACGTATTTCGGGTATTATGGATCGTTTTGGTTACAAGGAAGGCGAAGTGATTCAGCATTCAATGATTACGAAATCAATCGAACGCGCCCAGAAAAAAGTAGAGGAAAACAACTTTGGCATACGCAAACGATTGTTGGAGTACGATGACGTGATGAATTCTCAGCGGGAAGTCATCTACAAAAAACGTCGTCATGCCTTGTATGGTGATCGCCTGAGCATCGACATCAACAATATGTTTAGCGATGTGGCCGGCGAGCTCATGGAGCGCAATCACGAAGATGGCGACTATGAGGCTTTCCAATTGGATGTAATTCGTCAGTTTGGAATTGAGACGGGCATTACGGAAGAGCAGTTCAAAAAGGATAAGGTTGAAGTGCTGGCCAACCAATTATTTGAAGCAGCCTTTGCCAATTACCAAGAACGCAACCGCCGCATAGCCGAATTAGCTTTGCCTGTGATTAAGGGTGTATTTGAAGAGAAAGGAAGTCAGGTCGAGAACATTGTTGTGCCTTTCCAGGTGGGCAATAAAAACATTCAAATTGGGGTAAATCTGAAGAAGGCTTACGAAACCAATTGTCATGAAATACTTGTTGAATTCGAAAAGGCGATGGTGCTGCATCTGATTGATGAGAGCTGGAAAGAACACCTTCGGGAAATGGACGACTTGAAGCAGTCGGTTCAGAACGCTGTTTACGAACAGAAGGACCCCTTGGTCATCTATAAAATGGAATCGTTCGAACTGTTCCGTAAAATGCTGGCGACTGTGAATGCCGAGATTGTTTCGAACCTGGTTCAGGCCCGCATTCCGGTAGATGAGCCTTCGCAGCTTCAGGAAGCGCGGCCGCGTCCAGTGGCGGCTGCCCAACAAATGACCGCGAATAAACCGGCGTATACTTCGAGTAGTAGTGCAGCCGGGGCAACGCAGCCGGCTCAACATGCGCCGCAGCCGCAACAAGTACCGCTGCGGGTAGGTCCAAAGGTTGGCCGCAACGATCCTTGTCCATGTGGCAGTGGCAAAAAATTCAAAAGCTGTCACGGTCAGAACGAAGCTTAATATGCAGCTCGCGGCCACCATCGATCACACCAAACTCGCCGCCGATACCCGGCAGCAGGACATTGATGTGTTGTGTGCCGAAGCCTTGACTTATGGGTTTGCCGCCGTTTGTGTGCCCCCGAGTTATGTCGCCCAAGCGGCGGCTAAACTAAAGGATAGTCAAGTAGCTGTTGCCACGGTGGTGGGTTTCCCAATGGGTTACAGCGCTACCGAAGCTAAGGTGATAGAAACCCGGCTGGCGCTTGCAGCCGGAGCCACCGAAATTGACATGGTGGTGCAAATTGGGGCTATCCAAAATGGAGACTGGTTAGGGGTAAAAGCCGATGTTCAGGCGGTTCTTGGGGAAGTCAGATGCCATCCTGCTGCTTTATTAAAAGTCATCATCGAAAGTTGTTATCTCAACGATAGTCAGTTGGAACAGCTATGCCAACTTTTAGCTGATTTGGGTGTTGATTTTGTAAAAACTTCTACCGGTTATGGAAAAGAAGGGGCTTCAGTGGCCGTAATCGCCAAAATGCGGGCTATATTGCCAAAAAACATTCGAATCAAAGCCTCTGGGGGCATCAAAACCCGGGCTTTTGCGTTGGAATTGCTCGAAGCAGGGGCTGATCGTATCGGCACTTCCTCGGGCACAAGTTTGATACAACCATGAAAACGAAACTACTGCTGCTATTCCTCTTCTCGTTCTCGCTTTCTCAAAGCGGACTGGCGCAAAACAATCCGGTAGTCGACAGTTCTCGCATCGAAATGGATGGAAATACCGTTAAGGCCATCGATAAGCATAAGGAGTACAACAAAAAAAATCCCCTCATACCTGGCTATAGAATTCAGACTTATGCAGGTAGTTCACGACAGCAGGCTACAACCATACGGAATGAGATTGCTGAGAAGTATCCCGATTATGTGGCCTATGTCATCTATAAACAGCCTACTTTTCGGGTGAGGGTGGGCGATTTCCGTACCCGCTTCGAAGCCCAGAAACTTCTGAACGAAATCAAACCGGCCTACAGCTCCAGCTTTATCGTCCCCGACGACATCAATCCTAATCCCACCCTCGCTCCTAAACCCGAAGAAGGTGAACTCCCTGAACCAAAAAATCCATAAGCTGGCCGAGGCAGTAACTGCCGATGTTGTTGCCCACCGCCGTCATTTACATGCCCATCCTGAGCTGTCGTTTCAAGAGCATCAGACCAGTTTGTATGTCCAAAATGAGCTGAAAAAGCTGGATGTTCCGTTTCAGGCTGGTGTTGCCGGTACAGGTGTAGTGGGCCTAATTAAAGGTAATAAACCCGGGCCGGTGGTGGCTTTACGTGCCGACATGGATGCTTTGCCTATTATTGAAGCGAATAATGTACCTTATAAATCCACCCAAGAAGGAGTAATGCATGCCTGTGGTCATGATGCACATACGGCCTCTTTGTTGGGCGCGGCAGCCATACTTCAGCAATGTCGTGACGAGATGCGTGGGTCGATTAAACTCATCTTTCAACCTGGCGAAGAGCGACTACCTGGAGGTGCCAGTTTGATGATAGCCGAGGGCGTGCTTCAAAACCCGGCTCCGGCGCATATACTCGGTCAGCATGTCATGCCATTTTTAGATGCCGGTCAGGTAGGTTTCCGCTCCGGCATGTATATGGCTTCAGCCGATGAAATCACCATGACCGTTCGGGGTAAAGGTGGACATGCGGCCATGCCCCACCAGAATACCGATACGGTGCTAATCACCAGTCACATCATTGTGGCTTTGCAGCAGATCGTTAGTCGCATCGCTAATCCGACCATTCCTTCCGTACTTTCTTTCGGTAAAGTCACCGCCAACGGTGCTTTTAACATCATTCCCAATGAAGTGGTGGTTCTGGGTACCTTCCGCACCATGAACGAAAAATGGCGCAAGGAAGCCCATGTCCGCATGAAAGAAATGGCAGAGGCTATCGCCAAAGCCATGGGAGGTGGTTGCGATTTTTCGATTAATGTGGGTTATCCTTTTTTGGTCAATGATGAAGCGGTTACACGCCTGGCGCGCCGACATGCCGAAGATTATATGGGCAAAGACAAGGTGGTTGAGTTGGATTTGTGGATGGCTGCGGAAGATTTTGCGTATTACTCTCAGGTCACCAAAGCCTGTTTTTACCGCCTAGGTACCCGCAATGAGGCTCGTGGTATCGTATCAGCAGTACATACGCCCACCTTCGATATCGACGAAACGGCGCTCGAAACGGGTTGTGGTTTGATGGCCTATCTGGCCATGCAAACGATTGCTGAGGCTGTTTAGCGGCAGATTTATCCCCTCGGCATCGTGCTTTTTTGCGAACTTTGCCGCTAAGCTATTTTTCAACTCAGTTAGATGCAAATACGTCCCCGCCGCAACAGGAAATCTGCCGGTATCCGCGCTTTGGTTCGTGAAACCCAACTCAGCACCAACGATTTGTTGTTTCCTATTTTTCTGCTCGAAGGCAAAAATCAATGTGTGCCTGTAGCCTCTATGCCGGGTATGGATCGTTTGTCGCTGGATGGCGTATTGAAAGAAGTAGAAAGCTGCTTGCAACTGGGCATACATGCCTTCGATATTTTTCCGGTGGTGAATGAGAGTTTGAAAGACAAAACCGCCAGTTACAGTTGGGCCGAAGAGAATTTTTATCTCCATGCCTTGCGTGTAATTAAAGAACGTTTTCCCGAAGCAGTAGTCATGACCGATGTGGCTATGGATCCCTACAGCAGTGATGGCCACGATGGTCTGGTAGCTAATGGTCGAATTTTAAACGATGAAACCCTGCCTATTCTCGCCAAAATGGCCGTAGCCCAGGCCCAAGCCGGTGCCGACATTATCGGTCCAAGCGATATGATGGACGGCAGGGTTGGTTATCTCCGTGCCGTGCTCGACGACGAGGGTTTTGAAGACGTCAGCATCATGAGTTACACAGCTAAATACGCCAGTGCTTTTTACGGGCCCTTCCGTGATGCCCTCGATTCTGCCCCTAAATTTGGCGACAAAAAAACTTACCAAATGGATCCTGCCAATCGCCTCGAAGCGTTGCGTGAAATGCAGCTCGATACCGAAGAAGGAGCTGATTTCCTGATGGTGAAACCTGCACTTGCCTATCTCGATGTGATACGTTTATTGAAAGACAACAGCGAACTCCCCATTGCCGCCTACAACGTAAGTGGCGAATATGCCATGCTCAAAGCTGCAGCCGGACGTGGCTGGCTCAATTATGAGCGTGCCATGCTCGAAAGCCTCACCAGCATCAAACGCGCCGGTGCCGATATAATTCTTACTTACCACGCCAAGGAAGCCGCACAATTGCTTCGTTAATTTTTCATCCATGACACAACCCATTATCCTGCCTGTCGAGGGCAAAAGTCCGGTTTTTGGAAACGATTGCTACCTGGCACCCAATTGTACCGTAGTTGGAGAGGTGGTGATGGGTGACCATTGTACCGTTTGGTTTAATGCTGTAGTAAGGGGAGATGTAAATGCCATTCACATTGGCCAGAGGACGAATATTCAGGATGGTGCAGTAATTCACTGTACCTATCAAAAGGCCGCGACCAGTATTGGCAACGATGTGAGTGTGGGGCACAATGCAATAGTTCATGGTGCCACGGTGCACGATAATGTGCTTATAGGTATGGGTTCCATCGTCATGGACCATGCTGTGGTGGAAGAAAACTGTATTATTGCCGCCGGAGCTATAGTTCTCGAAAATATGCGCTGTGAAAGTGGTTGGATTTATGCCGGCATACCGGCTAAAAAGGTAAAAGCCGTTAGTCCGGAACAAATCGCCGGCATGCGTCGCACCGCCCAGAACTACATTATGTATGCGGGCTGGTTTAAGCCATAGGTTTTTATTAAAATTTAATGCGTTCTATGTCATTTTGTGTTTAGTTTAGGCTTTGCAACAGGAGAATTTCATTTATCTTATTGCGAGACCGAACTAAAGCCGAAATCATGTACAAACGTTTATTACTGCTCCTCTTGTTTTTTGTGTCGTTTTCAGCCCGGGCAAGTCATTTGTTGGGTGGAGAAATAGCCTACCGATGCGAGGGCAATGGCTTGTATCGATTTACGGTAACCATTTACCGCGATTGCAGCGGCATTCCATTTCAACAGGCAAGTGTAACGCTAAGCGGTCCAATTAACGTTACTTGCCCTTTGGTAAATTTTTATGACATTACGCCTATCGGGACAGGTGAAGGTGGAAACATACGTTGTAATCCGCCCACCACTTATAACGCTTCGAAAGGTGGTATTGGCAAATTTGTTTTCGAAGGAACTGTTAATTTAAGCAATTTAGGCCCTGCACCTGTAGGTGGTTATACCTGGACAACAACCAATATACCCTGTTGCCGTAATTCCAGTAACAATTCAAATTGTACCGGTGACTTAATCATGCGTGTGGTGATGCACCGTTTTGTAAATGAACAGCAAGTAGCCCTGAGTCCAGCGCAACTTTGTGATAATTCACCTGTATTTTCAGTTTTGCCCAGTGCCGTTTATGTTCAAAATAGTAATGATACGGCCATATTAAATAACTCAGCTCAAGACAGAAATGCGGAAGATAAGCTGACTTATTTTATTGATAATCCATGGGTTGGCAGCGGTATGCCTTGCAATTACAACCAGGGCTACAGTTTGTCTTCACCATTTCCCGGTATTTTGGGCGCAGCAATCGATTCAGCTACTGGTTTGAGCATCATCAGTCCCACGAATTCAGGAACATTTCAAACCGCGGTTCGTGTGGAGTCCCGGCGCTGTGGCCAATTGATTTCGACAGTCTATCGCGATTTTCAGTTGAATATCATTACTAATCCCAGCAACGCACGACCAATTTTTAATCCTAATGCATCTGCTTCCGATCAGCAATATCAACAAAAGGCACCGTTTTTCGTGAATCTGGGTGGGTGGTCGACCAACAGTCGGTCCCATCAGCTCACCCTTTATGCTGGTGATACTTTGATTTACCCTATACAGGCTTACGATATCTATCCCTTGTTCGACCCACCCTCAAGTCAAAACCCAACGCCGGTTTATAATCCGGATTCTGTTACTGTTTTTGTGAAGAGTAATCAATTGGGCACCAATGGTATAAATAGCTTGGCTGGCTGTGAGTCACCGCCCTGTGCCATTATTCGACAAGGCACTAACGTGGCAGCACAACCTAAGCGATTTTCAGTTAATGGTGAAGTAATGGGCTACGGTTTTACCGGTAACCAAACCGTTAGTGCCGAATTGGCCTGGGTGCCTGGCTGTAACGGTGCTGTTGATACACTCGGAGGAAACTGTGCGCTACCGGCGCGTACTTACTTTTTTGCAATCGTGGCCATGGACGATGCCTATCCGTTGAGAGGCATCAATAGCAAGTTGTTGCAAGTTCAAGTTATTGGTGCACCTGATGTGCCGGCTCCGGTTTTTCGTCAATTAAGTTATGATCCGGCAGGTCAGCAACTTACCTTGAGTTGGTCGATGGTTATTGATACAACCTCTATCGATCCTGTGGATTTAGCCAATTACCCCAATGCCAGCCAGGCTGAGCTCCGCCACAGAAGTGTTCAACGCCGGTTGAATGCTTTCGGGGGCATAGAAGTGCAGCGTGCTTCCCAAAATATGGGTACTTATGCTACCCTGGCAACTATTGGTGATATCAATACCCTCAGCTGGATAGATACGACAGCGATACCAGGCCAATCTTACTTTTATCGGTTGGCCTCGATAAATGCCTGTACAGATAAGCGTAATTATTCGGAAGAGCTCAAAAGTTTGCGCTTGCTATTTGGACACGACTGGTCGACAGGAACTGCTGAATTAAGCTGGGATAGTTTAACAGTTTATAGCCTGGTGCCAGCCACTTTCACTGGGTCAGTGGTCGTAGAAAGAGAAAATTACAGTTTTCAGCCCGGTATTTGGCAAACGCGTGCAAGCCTAATCCGACTCATTCAATTCAGTGAAATCCCTCAAACATTTGGGGATTCATTAAATTACCGCGTTGGCCTCGTAGACAGCAGTGGTTTAATATCCTACAGCAGAGCTTTTGGTAGCAGTTTTGACTTGAATACGCTAAGTGTGGATCAACTGAAAGGGGCTGCATTTCAATTATATCCAAATCCGGCAGATCAATTTCTTACGCTCAAGTTAGCCAAGGCCACAAGTGGAGAGTTTCAGCTAAGTGTCGTAGATATGCGTGGCCGTAAGGTGATGCAAAAACTATTTCAATTGGAGAATGATTCGTTTATCACACTTGAAATAGCAGATTTGGCTCCGGGAGTTTATCAGTTGAATTTACAACAGCCTAACCAGGCCGGGCTAGTTCAACGTTTTGTTAAACACTGATTAATTGTCGGATATGAAAATATCCAGCATATACCGACAGCTTAGTCATCTTAAAATCTGATGAAAACAGCGGTTTGAATTCACCAAAGTCGTTGAATTTGATAGAGAAGCAGCTATCTTAGTGTTCTATCTTTGAACGATTATGAGGTATTGGATTTTTTTCATACTGTTTTTATTTGCAGGACAGCAGGCTGAAGCTTCCCACTTATTGGGTGGTGAAATCAGCTACCGCTGTTTGGGAAACGGGAATTTCCGTTTTAGGGTGGTAGTTTTCCGCGATTGTAGTGGTATTTCCTTCCAACAAGCCAGTGTCAATTTATCCGGCCCTGTACCTGTAAGTTGCGCTTTAATTGCTTCTTACGACGTAACCCCACGTGGGCCCAGTCTGGCTGGAAGCATTCGTTGTACACCTCCGGCAACCTTTAATTCTGCGAAAGGGGGTATAGGTAAGTTTGTGTATGAGGGCACAGCTAACTTGTCGTCTTTAGCTGCTGCTCCGCTTACCGGTTATACCTGGTTCACTTCCAATATTCCATGTTGCCGAAACAGTTCAAACAATTCCAATTGTACCGGCGATATGATTCTTCGTGTGACGATGTATCGTTTTGTAGATCCAACCAATACCGCACTTACGCCGGCGCAAATGTGCGACAATTCACCGGCCTTTTTGGAAGATCCTGCAGCGGTAACCATTGTGAATCCATTCGATACCGCCATTTTTAACAACTTCGCTCAGGATTTGGACCCTGCTGACGACGTTCGCTTTTATATCGATAATCCCTGGACCGGTAACGGTATTCCTTGCAGCTATAACCAGGGTTACTCTCAAACCAATCCGCTTCCGGGTTTGGTAGGAGCTCAGGCAATCGACTCGGTAACTGGGGTGATACGCTATCGGCCATCTTCAAATGGTTCTTTCCAGACAGCAATCCGTGCTGAGTCGCGGCGTTGTGGCCAGAAGATATCGGAGATTTTCCGGGACTTCCAGCTGAACATTATCGCCAACCCGGCAGGTTCCCGACCGCCCTTCAATCCCAATGCCTCTGCCGATGACCAATTGTTCCAGCAGAAGGCACCGTTTTTTGTGCCCTTCCTTTTTGATGCCAATGGCAATATTTCCTATGAAGTAGAAATTTATGCCAAAGATACCTTGTTGTTCCCGCTGACGGCTTACGACATTTACCCGCTGTTCGACCCGCCCAATCCACCGGCTGTTCCTTTCCCGGTATATAATCCGGATGAGCTGAGTTTGTATGTTACCGGCCCCCAAATGGGTACCAACGGTACGAGCAGCACTACGGGTTGTTTGTATCCTCCTTGTGCAACTATTTCTCAATCGGGTGGTAATCCGCCTATTCCTATCCGTTATTTTGCGGGTGGTGAGGTGTTAGGTTATGGTTATACCGACCTACAAACGGTGAATGCACAACTGAACTGGGTACCACAATGCAGCAACTTGCCTGACAGCACCTTGTCGGCCTGCGGTACAGGTTTGTCGGTTTACCAGTTTGGTGTGGTAGCCTTCGACGATAATTCGCCCATACGAGGTAAATCATCTCAGGTGTATGCTGTAAGGGTAAAATCGTTGCCTTTGCTCGAGAAGCCCACTTTACGCACGGTGAGTGTCATCAATGGTAATACGGCTGTGCAGCTGAGTTGGTCGCAGTATATCGACACCACTTCTATCGATCCGGTAGACAGTACCAACCTCAACCAATTCCCGCAATATATTCAGAAGCAATATTCGGTGAACCGGCGTTATTCATCTTTTGTGGCTTATAGGGTGTATCGTTCAACCAGTCCTGCCGGTCCTTTTGTGCAGGTTGGCCAAACCACCACCTTCAACGACACCACCTATATCGACAATACGGTGGTGCCGAATACACAATATTACTATTATGTAGCCACGGTGAGTGGCTGTGCCAACAGCGAGTCTGATCCGTCGGAGATTGTGAAGACAGTTAGTCTCGACCTGACCAATAACGTTGCCCAGGGTCTGGCAGAACTTCGTTGGGACAGTCTTGGGGTGAACAAACCAATCCCTGCTACGGGTACGCCGGTAGTTTTTGTGGAGCGTGAGGTTTACAGCCAAACCCCGGGTGTCTGGGAGCGTATGGATACGGTTGCCGGCGTTTATACCTGGAACCAGAGTGTGGTTGTTTGCGACGACTCGGTGAACTATCGGGTAGGCTATCTGGATTCATCGATGTGGATTTCATACAGTTGGATCAAGGGTGACCGTTTTGAGGATAATTTTGCGCCCGATCGGGTCACCCTGGTGCAGGCTTCGGTCGATAATGCGACCGGTACGCCTTACCTGAGCTGGGATGCCAGTCCGAGTTTGGATGCTGATCGATACATCATTTACCGGGTAGACCGTACGACCATACCTTCTACTTTATTGTTTTTGGATACGGTTTATGGTTATAATTCAACTTTCTGGTACGATACATTCAGTGGTCAGAATCCGGCAGACAGTTCTTTATTGTACGGCATAGCCGCCATGGACAGTTGTGGAAACCTAGGTTTGGTATCGACTACCTTCAATACCATTCATTTGCAGGCGGCCATGAATCAGTGTATCTCGAGTATGGAGCTGAGCTGGAATCAATATGCCGGCTGGGGTAGCGACATCAGGGAGTACGAAATATGGCGCAGGGATGGTTCGGGAGCACCTATGGTAAGTATAGCCACCATACCGGCTAACAATACAACCTATACATATATTGATAACCAGAACCTGGTTCAGGACACGGTATACTGCTATGAGATACAGGCAATACGGTCGAACGACTCCATTGCCTATTCAAATGGCGTATGTGTACAGGCCAAGGTGATAAAAGCGCCTGAACTGACCTACATCCGTAAAGTGAATGTGGATACGGCTACCAGCCTGATAACAGTAAGTTTTATCAGCGACACAGCAGCGAGCAGTGCCCGTTATGCTTTGCAGCGTGGTACATCTACCTCCGATTTCCGGACGATTGCTTCGTTAGACATCAGTCAGTCGTTGGTCGTTGGTCCTTTTCATACGTTCAGCTATACCGACCAGGAGGCGAAGAGTGGCGACCGTTCGTATATGTACCGGGTGATTGCCTATGATCTTTGTGATCAGGCGTTTGATACCTCAGGCGTGGCATCGAGTATCTTTTTGCAGGGTGTTCCTGCGATTGATTTTACGAATGAGTTGAAGTGGAACGACTATAGCAGTTGGTTGGGTGGTTTGGAAACTTATACGGTGTTACGTTTTATTCCAACAGCCGATTTGAGTTATCTGCCATTAAACACTACCGGTTCAGGTTCGCCGGTTTACAACGATGATATCACCGATTTTACGGATAATGACGGCAACTACCTTTATTTTATCGAAGCCTTAGAGGGTAATACGAATCCATTGGGGCTGAAAGATACGGTGCACTCGAATGTGATTACGGTAGTTCAACAACCACGTATCTTCTTCCCGAATGCGTTTTTGCCCTTGGGTATCAATCGTGAGTTCAGGGGTAAGGGCGTGTTTATTGAAGAGGGCAAAGGCTTTAATATGCAGGTGTACAACCGTTGGGGCGAGAAGTTATTTGAAACGACCGACTTCACCTTGGGTTGGGACGGCCGTGCTGCCAACGATGAATTTGTGATGCCGGGTGTTTATGTTTATGTAGTGAATTTTCTCGGCAAAAACAATAAAACCTATAGCCAAAAAGGCACCCTTACCATACTCAGGTAAATCATTTATACAGCTTAAAAGCTGATCCGGAAGGGGTCAGCTTTTTTTTTGAATTGGCTTTTTTTAATCCTGTGTTTATCTTGGGGTTAAAAGGTTATTAAGTCAATTGCTTACATAGCCGGATTTCTAATTCGTCAGTTAAATTCATTTTATTAAATGAGATCTGATGAAAAAATGGGTATTGCTTCTGCTGACAGTGGTATTGTTCGGCGAGCTCAAAGCTTCTCATGTTTTAGGCGGTGAGATAAGTTACCGTTGTTTAGGTAATGGGGTTTACCGGTTTCGGGTAGTTCTTTTCAGGGATTGCAGTGGCTGGGCTACCGACCCCATGTTTTCGGCACCACCACCCTTAGGGCCAGGTTCTACCATCAACCTGGCTGGACCGGTTCCGGTGAATTGTGCCATGATAGCTGCCTATGACGTAACTCCACGGGCTGGCGCAGGAACGAGTCCAATCAGATGCGACCCTCCGTGGAACTTTGGGGGTACATTAGCTAATAAAGGTGGTATTGGCAAATTTGTTTATGAGGGCACCGCTAATTTGTCATCGCTCGTGGCCGCACCTCCCGCTGGTTATACCTGGGTAACAACGAATGTTACCTGCTGTAGAAACACCAGCAATAACTTGACTTGTACCAATACTGTCCTTCGGGTGACCATGTTTCGTTTCGTGAATGCCAGTGGAACCGCCTTGACACCAGCTCAGATTTGTGATAACTCACCTGTCTTTTTGGAAGATCCTGCTGCGGTGACCATTATCAACCCATTCGATACAGCGGTATTTAACAATTTTGCCCAGGATTTAGACCAATCAGATGATGTCCGCTTTTTTATCGACCTGCCCTGGACCGGTAATGGTATTCCCTGTAATTACAATCAGGGCTATACATTGGCAAATCCGTTACCCGGCTTGATTGGAAATCCCGTCGATTCAATTTCCGGAATAATCAGGTACCGCCCTATTCTTCAGGGTGCTTACAATACAGTTATCCGTGCTGAGTCGCGGCGATGTGGCCAGAAGATATCGGAGATTTTCCGGGACTTCCAGCTGAACATTATCGCCAACCCGGCAGGTTCCCGACCGCCCTTCAATCCCAATGCCTCTGCCGATGACCAATTGTTCCAGCAGAAGGCACCGTTTTTTGTGCCCTTCCTTTTTGATGCCAATGGCAATATTTCCTATGAAGTAGAAATTTATGCCAAAGATACCTTGTTGTTCCCGCTGACGGCTTACGACATTTACCCGCTGTTCGACCCGCCCAATCCACCGGCTGTTCCTTTCCCGGTATATAATCCGGATGAGCTGAGTTTGTATGTTACCGGCCCCCAAATGGGTACCAACGGTACGAGCAGCACTACGGGTTGTTTGTATCCTCCTTGTGCAACTATTTCTCAATCGGGTGGTAATCCGCCTATTCCTATCCGTTATTTTGCGGGTGGTGAGGTGTTAGGTTATGGTTATACCGACCTACAAACGGTGAATGCACAACTGAACTGGGTACCACAATGCAGCAACTTGCCTGACAGCACCTTGTCGGCCTGCGGTACAGGTTTGTCGGTTTACCAGTTTGGTGTGGTAGCCTTCGACGATAATTCGCCCATACGAGGTAAATCATCTCAGGTGTATGCTGTAAGGGTAAAATCGTTGCCTTTGCTCGAGAAGCCCACTTTACGCACGGTGAGTGTCATCAATGGTAATACGGCTGTGCAGCTGAGTTGGTCGCAGTATATCGACACCACTTCTATCGATCCGGTAGACAGTACCAACCTCAACCAATTCCCGCAATATATTCAGAAGCAATATTCGGTGAACCGGCGTTATTCATCTTTTGTGGCTTATAGGGTGTATCGTTCAACCAGTCCTGCCGGTCCTTTTGTGCAGGTTGGCCAAACCACCACCTTCAACGACACCACCTATATCGACAATACGGTGGTGCCGAATACACAATATTACTATTATGTAGCCACGGTGAGTGGCTGTGCCAACAGCGAGTCTGATCCGTCGGAGATTGTGAAGACAGTTAGTCTCGACCTGACCAATAACGTTGCCCAGGGTCTGGCAGAACTTCGTTGGGACAGTCTTGGGGTGAACAAACCAATCCCTGCTACGGGTACGCCGGTAGTTTTTGTGGAGCGTGAGGTTTACAGCCAAACCCCGGGTGTCTGGGAGCGTATGGATACGGTTGCCGGCGTTTATACCTGGAACCAGAGTGTGGTTGTTTGCGACGACTCGGTGAACTATCGGGTAGGCTATCTGGATTCATCGATGTGGATTTCATACAGTTGGATCAAGGGTGACCGTTTTGAGGATAATTTTGCGCCCGATCGGGTCACCCTGGTGCAGGCTTCGGTCGATAATGCGACCGGTACGCCTTACCTGAGCTGGGATGCCAGTCCGAGTTTGGATGCTGATCGATACATCATTTACCGGGTAGACCGTACGACCATACCTTCTACTTTATTGTTTTTGGATACGGTTTATGGTTATAATTCAACTTTCTGGTACGATACATTCAGTGGTCAGAATCCGGCAGACAGTTCTTTATTGTACGGCATAGCCGCCATGGACAGTTGTGGAAACCTAGGTTTGGTATCGACTACCTTCAATACCATTCATTTGCAGGCGGCCATGAATCAGTGTATCTCGAGTATGGAGCTGAGCTGGAATCAATATGCCGGCTGGGGTAGCGACATCAGGGAGTACGAAATATGGCGCAGGGATGGTTCGGGAGCACCTATGGTAAGTATAGCCACCATACCGGCTAACAATACAACCTATACATATATTGATAACCAGAACCTGGTTCAGGACACGGTATACTGCTATGAGATACAGGCAATACGGTCGAACGACTCCATTGCCTATTCAAATGGCGTATGTGTACAGGCCAAGGTGATAAAAGCGCCTGAACTGACCTACATCCGTAAAGTGAATGTGGATACGGCTACCAGCCTGATAACAGTAAGTTTTATCAGCGACACAGCAGCGAGCAGTGCCCGTTATGCTTTGCAGCGTGGTACATCTACCTCCGATTTCCGGACGATTGCTTCGTTAGACATCAGTCAGTCGTTGGTCGTTGGTCCTTTTCATACGTTCAGCTATACCGACCAGGAGGCGAAGAGTGGCGACCGTTCGTATATGTACCGGGTGATTGCCTATGATCTTTGTGATCAGGCGTTTGATACCTCAGGCGTGGCATCGAGTATCTTTTTGCAGGGTGTTCCTGCGATTGATTTTACGAATGAGTTGAAGTGGAACGACTATAGCAGTTGGTTGGGTGGTTTGGAAACTTATACGGTGTTACGTTTTATTCCAACAGCCGATTTGAGTTATCTGCCATTAAACACTACCGGTTCAGGTTCGCCGGTTTACAACGATGATATCACCGATTTTACGGATAATGACGGCAACTACCTTTATTTTATCGAAGCCTTAGAGGGTAATACGAATCCATTGGGGCTGAAAGATACGGTGCACTCGAATGTGATTACGGTAGTTCAACAACCACGTATCTTCTTCCCGAATGCGTTTTTGCCCTTGGGTATCAATCGTGAGTTCAGGGGTAAGGGCGTGTTTATTGAAGAGGGCAAAGGCTTTAATATGCAGGTGTACAACCGTTGGGGCGAGAAGTTATTTGAAACGACCGACTTCACCTTGGGTTGGGACGGCCGTGCTGCCAACGATGAATTTGTGATGCCGGGTGTTTATGTTTATGTAGTGAATTTTCAAGGTAAAAATAACCAGGTGTACAGCCAGAAGGGTACATTAACTATACTGAGATAGTTATTTAGCAATCAATAAAAAAGCCGGATAGGATTAATCCGGCTTTTTTTGATTGCAATTTTAGAACTTGCTCATTTTGGTGCTTTCAGCATAGCTATGCAACTGCGTCGAGTTCAATAACTCAATTGCCCTGCTTGAGGTGTTGGGCGTAAGCATCGAGATCTTCAAACCACGCATTACCAAATCTCCGAATGAGCGGAGTTTTAAGAAATTTGTATACCGGGACTTGTAATGCCTCTCCGCAAGCGCAAGCCGCTGAACATATGTCCCACTGATGATAATTTACTGCAGTAAATGCTGGAAATTCTTGTACCCGAACAGGGTAGAGGTGACAGGATACAGGCTTTAGAAAATTACTTTTGCCGGCTTTGTGTGCCAGTTCTATGGCACATTGCCACTGCTCATCTTCGCTTTTAACTGCAAAAACACAGGCCCGACCCTGAAAAGTGGTGGTGACTAATTCCTGATCTGGCGCCATCTCGTAAAAACCTTCCGGTGAATCGAGTAGGGCTAAACCGGCTTCGCTCATAAATTCCCGTATTCCGGCCAGATTTTCTTCAATGGCATCGATTTCTTCGAGCAGCAAGGGAGCGCCTAAGTCGCCCTCTTCACAACAAGCGCCTTTACAGGCATGAAGGTCGCAGACGAATTTTTTCTCCAGCAAATCTTCCGAAATTAAGGTTTTGTCGATGGCAATCATATTACAAAACTAATCAGAATGCCTCATTGAATTCGATATAAAGCGCACTTTGTCCGGTCAATGTACGACCGTAATCGATACGCAGTGTTATACGCTCTTTTTTATTGGCAAGAATACGTAGACCTGCTCCATAGCTCCCTTTCCACGAACTGTTAAAGTAGGTGCCGGGATGCTCACCTATTTGGCCGATACCCGTAAAAAGCGCACCACGTATGACCTTCCAAAGTGCAAAACGATACTCGCCATGAACCTCAAAAAGTGACTGATCTCTGTACCGACCATAAAAATAGCCCCGCAACCCATTGTCACCTCCAACCATGGCTAATTCCCTAAAAGGCGGCTGTCCTATATTTTGAAGATAACTTAGTCGTCCAGCCAAAACATTTTCGAGCCCCAAAGGTCGATATAGGCGCAAATCGGCTCTGAATACGGCAAAATTAAAAAAATCAGCCTGCCAGGACGGATGGATCCGGCCATATACATTAATATAATGGCCTTTGGCTGGGGCAAAGGGATTATCACGAGTATCCCATCGCCATTCGGGGCCAAAACCAAAAATCTTACTTCCCTGACTACCTGCTACCGTTCCTGATGCCAGTTCTCCCAACGAATCAGCTTGGAGCTGAAACATCGACTGACTCCGGAGATTGATGCCGACAAAGTTGTTTTTACCAACATTATAAAGCACATTGGTGGCAGTTACCCAGGATTCAAAGCGGTAGTCTTCCCGTTGCGATTCAGCTGTGGCGGGTCCAATACCGTAGAAACGATCCTGATAATCGCGATAACCCACATAAAACCGAATATAATAACGCTCGTTCGGGGTAAATACCTCATTGAACATTTGCGCAATGGTTTGTTGACGCAAAGTGCGAACTGCCTGTACTTGAATATTGCTACTTCGTGTATTGACGCGTTGCTCAGGCGATGCCGTATTGAAATAATAAGAAGTGCTCAATCCAAAACCCCAGGAGGTCTCGGGCGTGCGGTAAATGATGGGGGCCGGTAAAAACCGCAAATCCAGCTGTAGAATAGTATCAGGATGCAGTTTCCGCCAAAGCTGAGCTTCAGCACTGCCGACCAAAAGCAGCAAAAATAAAGTCAGCCAACGAGACATATCAGGCCTTTTTGGGGAAATCGACCTGCACAAGCCGGGCAGAATCAAGTGTTATTTCTGGCCATTTTTCAGCCTCAAAGTCAAATACTACAATGCCGGCGGTTGGCATGTGCTTTACTATTCCTCTGCTGCATTGTTCAGCAAGTTCGGTGAGTCCTTCATTGTGTCCGAAAACAACAAGTGTGCGCTCTTTGCTGTTTTGTGATAAGATAAATTGCCACAAACTTTCGACAGTGGCATGGTATAGGTTGGCTTGGTACTGAATAGTGGTATCTGCTTTTTTCCATAGCAGCACAGCCAGCCGCGCAGTAGCCGCAGCCCGACAAGCTGGACTACTGAAGACGGTAAAAGTTTTGCCAACAAAGGGAAGTAAGCGGCTTGCCATCATTGGAGCATCCCGCCGACCTCTTTCATTAAGCGGTCGTTCAAAATCGCTTAATTCAGGATAAGCCCAACTCGATTTGGCATGACGAAACAAAATTAAGCGTAACATAACGGGCTTTTGCCCGCTAAAATACAGTTCTCAACCGGCATTCCAAGCTGGAATTAGCGCTATGAGCTCATTTTGTAAGGCGATGGTTTTGTTACTGCCATACCATTTATGAACTTCGAGTACATAATCATCATGTGCCATGCCGGCTGATTTTAAGCTTTGAACCAGGGCATCGGCTTCGGCAGGGCGTGGTCCCCAATGGCCAAGGACTTTTAGTGTATCACTCGTCATTGCGATGAGCTTGGGAATCGACCGGGTGTTTCGGGTTAAAAACAGGTCCATAATTTCCGGATGCTCGTCCCTCAAAATAAAGCGCAGCTGAATCAACGGCTGAATTTCCGCAATTTTGGCAAAAATGGGCAAGTTTTGGGCAGCATCCCCACACCAGGCTTCGGTAAGCACCAACCAAACCATAGGCTGTTTAATGGCGTGTAAAATTTCTACTAACTGAGGAAGAAGTTGCACATGTTTATCAATACGGTTCATTCGCTGAACATTCATTTTGCTGTATTCAACAAGCGCATCAGTTTGATTGGGACCTGTGGTTAAATTGGCTGCAAGCAAAGTAGCTATCAATTGTCGGTATTGCCCATAATCCAAAGCATTTTCAATAATTTCAGGCGTAATTGGGGAAGTATGGATTTCCATATTGGATATTTATAGACCTGAATATCTTTATTATTAAAATAGTTCCCTTGCCGTACGAGGAAATACAAAATTTTCGCACGCCCTGGTGGCAGATAGGTGGCGACCTGCAAACAGCCTACCCGGGTCTCTTTCGAAAACTGACCCTTAATGGTTGTCAGCAGTTGACGGTGCCAACACCCGACGGGGACGAATTGTGGTTGGATCACTACCGAAACAAGTCCGACGATTGGGTGATTTTATGTCATGGTCTTGAAGGCGACAGTCGCCGGCCCTATATGCTGGGCATGGCCCGTGCCCTTTTAGCCGAAGGCAAGCAGGTGGTAGCCTGGAATTATCGTTCCTGTGGCGGTCGGCTAAATCTACGGCCCGAATTTTACCACTCCGGTGCAACAGCCGACTTGGAAGTAATCGTTCAGTGGGTTAGCTCGCAAGCCGCGCGCCGGATTTTCCTGGTTGGCTTTAGTCTGGGTGGAAATCTGGTGATGAAATACCTCGGCGAACAGGATGAATTAGTTCAAAACAAAATAACCGCTGCTGCGGCGATCTCTGTACCTACCGACCTGGCCGGAAGTAGCCACCAACTTGATGGATTATCGGGCTGGCCTTATCGCTCACGTTTTCTGGCAACCCTAAAAGCTAAAGTCCGGGAGAAAGCCAAGCGCTTTCCATTACATTTTGAGCTCGACAAACTAGATTTGGTAGCCAATTTACGTGCTTTCGATGACGCCTTTACAGCACCTTTACATGGCTTCAAAGATGCTGCTGACTATTATACCCGTTGCAGTTCCAAAGCCTTTATTCCTGCTATTAAACGGCCTTGTTTGTTGCTTCAGGCCTGGAATGATCCTTTTTTGAGTCGATCTTGCTTTCCCATCGAATCATGTGCGAGGCATCCTCATGTTCAGCTCGAAATCAGCCGAACAGGCGGTCATGTTGGTTTTATGCAGCAGGGAAGCCGGCTCAGCTGGCCGGAAATTCGGATTCCTGCATTTTTTAGGCAATGTGAATAATTGGTTCACATTGAGTGGTTGCAGGCCCTTATTTTTGAATAAAAGATTAGCGTGAAGTTTTCGGAAGTAGTTGGTCAGGAAGCACTCAAAGAAAAGTTAGTTCAAACTGTACATGAGGGCAGAATTAGCCATGCCCAGCTGTTTCTCGGCAGCGAAGGCACTGGTGCGCTACCTATGGCCCTGGCATATGCCCAGTTTTTGAATTGTTTGAGCCCGGGTGAAAGCGACTCTTGTGGCACTTGCTCGTCCTGTGTGAAGTACAGCAAACTCATTCACCCCGACCTCCATCTCTCTTTTCCTTTTATAAAGAAGGAAGGCGTTGACAGTGATAAAGTGACAGCAGCTATGTACCTGAAGGAATTTCGGGAGACTTTTCTTGAGGATCCTTACATGAGTTACGACAGCTGGATACAGACTTTGGGTGCTGTAAATAAGCATGCGAATATCAATAAGGCAGAATGTATAGAGATTATCAGTAAGCTGGGTTTACATACGTTCGAAGGCAAATACAAGGTTTTGGTGCTTTGGTTGCCCGAATACCTGCAGCAAACCGGTAACATCCTGCTCAAAATCATAGAAGAGCCACCGGCAGGTACTGTGTTTCTCCTGGTTGCCGAACGCTCGGAGATGCTGTTATCGACCATATTATCGCGCACACAATTGATTAAGGTGCCGCGATTGTCGGTAGAGGCCATCACGACTCACCTCAAGTTACAATTTGAGCTGTCCGAAAAGGACGCGCACAGCATCGCTTTACTTTCTGAAGGCAATTTGCGCTCAGCGAGGGCCTTGGTACAGCATGAGGTTAGCCTGAATGAATCACTTTTCATCAATTTTATGCGTTCGGCGTATAAAGTAAATGGGGGAGAGATATTGTTGTGGCTTGATAAGGTGAGTGAGATGACAAGAGAGCAGCAGAAAAACTTTCTGCAGTATGGCTTGCATCTCATTCGGGAGTGCTTTTTGATGCAATATGGCTCAGCCAAACTGGTGCGATTGCGCGATACCGAGCTTCAGTTTGTTACCGATTTTTCGCCCTTCATTTTAAAGCAACATGTGCAGGAATACAATCGGATCCTTAATGATGCGATTTATTATATTGAAAGAAACGCCAACGGTCGGTTGGTGTTTCATAACCTGGCCAACGAAATAGAGAGGCTATTGGCCCAATCGCGTAAACTACATGCGGCAATGCCCACCACTTAGGGGGCCTTTGTCGTATATTTGGTCATTCGTAAAAGGAGTATTGGATGGGATGTGGATCTTGTAGCAATGGAGGTTGCGCTCCAGCCGGTTGTGGGAGCAAAGGCTCTTGCGCCAGCGGAGGATGTAATCGCCTGAATGTATTTGACTGGTTAGCCGACGTTGACCTCCCCTGGGGACAACGTGAATTTGATATTGTAGAAGTTCATTTTAAAGGAACACGCAAGGAATATTACCGCAACAGCGATTTGATCGATCTTTTCCCGGGCGACTGGGTTGTGGTTGAAGGTGCATCCGGACATGATGTAGGTAAAGTTAGCCTCAAAGGCGAGTTGGTGCGTTTACAGCTGAAGCGTAAAAAGATAGCCGAAGACAGCCCGTCGATTAAAAAATTATACCGCAAAGCTGCAGAAGCGGATATTGAAAAATTATTGGAATTACGGGCTAAAGAACCTGAGATAATTGCCAAATCGCGCAATATTATCAAAAACATGAAGCTCGATATGAAATTGGGTGATGTTGAATTTCAGGCCGATCGTTCTAAAATCATATTTTATTATACCGCCGAAGAACGGGTCGATTTCCGGGAACTCATACGTGTGCTTGCCGACGAGTTCAAGGCACGTATAGAAATGAAACAAATTGGCGCCCGCCAAGAAGCCGGTCGCATCGGTGGCCTAGGCGTTTGCGGATTAGAGCTCTGCTGCTCTTCCTGGTTAACTGATTTTCGTACCGTTTCCACCTCAGCAGCCCGATATCAGAATTTATCCCTCAACCCTGCTAAACTGGCCGGGCAATGTGGCCGTTTAAAATGCTGTCTCAACTACGAGCTCGACACGTATATGGATGCGCTCAAGGACTTTCCAACCGATGCCCGAACCATACAAACCGCCAAGGGATCGTATGAGCTCATTAAAACCGACATCTTCAAAAAACAGATGTGGTATCAACTGCAAACCAGCCGGGCTGCGACTCCAGTTGGTGATACTGCACCCTTTGCGCTCATGCCTGAAAAAGTAAGAGAACTCAGGGAGATGAATAAAAAGGGTATCAAACCCGACGCCATCGAAGAACATATCTACGTGGAAGAGCTAGAAACCCTTGAAGAGGTGCTCGACTTTGAGAGTGTAGCCGAGGGTGGTCTGGATCGTTTTGACCGGCAAGGCAGAAATAAAAAGAAGAAAAACAAAAATCGTCATAACGACAGACGGCCAAATCGCCCGACAGTTGCCGATAACCGTTCGTCAGCAGGCCCTCAAGCTCCACAAGCAGGAACTTCTATTCCACCAAAACAGGAACAAACGCGCCCGCCTAGATCGGATAACCGCCCCGAAGGTGGCCCCCGTCCCGAACGGCAGGGTCGCTCACCAAGGCCTGATAACCGCCCGACTCGGGAAGATCAAGCTCTAACAGCTCAAAATGCCGATGGCGCAGCCCGCAGCTCTCGTCCGGAAAACACCAATAGAAACAACAATAATCGCAATCGCGATAGAAATCGTAATCGCAACAACCGACCCAGACCTGATCGTCCGGCTTCGGATAAACCGGCCGGGGCAGAATGAGGCGACATTTTTTGACTTTGGTGCTGGGAACAAGCCTGTTCATGGCGTGTGACAATAAACGTATTGTAGATGTTTTTGAGTCTGTGGCCAATGAAAGCTGGGCCTATGCCGATACGGTCAGCGTTGGCTTTACTGTTGAGGACACGACAAAAACCTACAATTTATACCTCAATGTTCGACATAGTGGTACTTATGCCTATCGCAATATGTATGTGCGCATGCATCTTACCAATCCACAAGGAGAGCGTGGAACGCAAGTGGTTAGTTTTGAATTGGCCGATGCCACCGGAAAATGGTATGGAAAAGGCTTAGGTGATTTGTACGAATACCGGGTAAAATGGCGCGAAGGGGCAAGGTTTAAGTTGGCCGGTGATTACCAGGTTCAAATTGAACAGTTTATGCGGGAAGATCCACTGCCTGGTATTTCAGATATAGGCTTGCGTTTAGAGTACGCAGATTAATACATCCTGTCAGTAATAAAAAAAGGGCATTTCAAACGAAATGCCCTTTTTTATGTGGTTACTCAGTTTATTGCTTGACAAAACTTTTAGAAACAACCTGCTTACCATTAAAAACGCGCAATATATAGTTGCCTTTTGGTAATTGATGTATTGGAATTTCAATGGCCTGCTGGGCTTGATGGAAGTTCAGCTCTTGGATTTTTTTACCGATGGCATTGTAAATTTCAATTTTACCCTGTGTCATGTTTTTGGTTGCCTTCAAGTATAAAACATCGGTAGCCGGTACAGGATAAAGTTTGAATTCAGGTTTTTTCAAATCTGCTACATTCGAAGCATTGGTAGAGCCGACAAATGTAACGATGGTCTGATTAGACGGGTTGTTTATCTCATACACACGAACCCGGGTAATGCCGCTACCGGTGGTGTTGAAAGGATAAAAATGTGCATCCAGATTGCCTACTTCATTGGCATTGAGGGTGAAGTCGGCACTATCGGTATTGTCGCTGTAGCAGGTAACCACATCGCAAATCGCAGTTCTCCAATTGGTAGTTAGGTTATTGTAGATGCGTACCCAGCGGAAGTTGCCTGCTGAAGTGCCGGTATTGCGGATGCTGCTGTAGCCTACAACTTCAAAATCGGTCGAAAGGCCATTGGCAAAAACTGTATCTCCAGAGATGCTGATTATTTGGGCAAATACCCCAAAACTCAACAAACCGAAACATATCGTTAGTAATAATTTTTTCATAGTTTGGATTTTGCCCAATGTATAGCAACAAATATACCAAAATCTAGGGGCATTGTCAAGTGAGTATCTGCAGCTTCACTTTATTTAGCAAATTTATAACATCCGTTCATCAGAAAAGCTGAAATAGCCATTAGGGACGAAAATAACGTGATCGACTAGTGTAACATCCAACCAGTTGCAGGCCGCTTTTATGCGTTCGGTGAGATTTTTGTCCTGGGGGCTGGCCATTTTTTGACCCGATGGATGATTATGCATGAGTACAATGGCACTGGCCTGGTGGTCGAGCATGGCACGAAGGATTTTTTTTGGATCAGCTACAGTTGAGGTAACACCACCAACTCCAATTAAAGTTTGGTTAATCACCCGATTGGCGCGGTTCAAAAGCAGTACCCGAAATTCTTCATGTTGCAAGTCTTCAAACAAATGCTGATAGCCTTCCCAGATATCCCGACTGCTTCGAATGAGCAGGGGTTTGTCGGGGTTAGCAGCCTTTCGGCGCCGACCAAGCTCCAGGGCGGCGGCAATGCCAACAGCTTTCGCTGGGCCTATGCCCTTGATCCGGGTAAGCTCAGCTACACTGGCGAGTCCGAGTTTGTCCAGATCGGCCTGGAAATAGGCCAGTAGTTGCCTCGCGAGTTCGAGTGCATTTAACTTGCCGTGACCAGTACCAAGCAAAAGGGCGATAAGCTCAGCATCACTCAGACTTTGTCGGCCTTTATGCAAAAACTTTTCCCGAGGCCGGTCGTCGATACCCCAGTTTTTAATCGACAGATAAGGTGCCTGAAAATCATTAATTGGCTTCATTTAGCCAAATTAAAAAGGCTTTCTCATCAGAGAAAGCCTTTGCGTGATTCGGGATAAAAGTTGCGTCGATTACGACAAACCGTTCACATGGCGCATCAGTTTCGACTTCTGGTGACCAGCTTTGTTACGGTGTATGATATTTTTCTTCGCCAGACGGTCGATACGAGAAACAACAGAAGGAAGCATTTCCTCAGCTGTTTTTTTGTCGTTTACCGACTTAAGCCTTTTGATCATCGTTTTAGCTGTTTTCAGCTGATAACGGTTACGCAAACGCCTCACGGCTGTCTGACGGATTCTCTTGAGTGCTGATTTATGATTTGCCATTTTTTCTTTGTTCGATTTCCAAACAGGAGTGCAAATATACCAAGTCGTTTTGGTTTTGCAATATCTGTTGCAGAATTACTTAGGTTAAAATCTCTTTAAGTTGCTGATACTCCTGTTTTTTGTCCTAAATTTGACTTCACAACACTACTGCAAGATGAAAAAAATACTTCTCCTCCTGGTTGTGGCTGCTTTTGCGGCTTGTACCGGTCCGGCTAAAGAAGCTCAGCAAGCTACAGCCGATTACGCCTATTACGGCGATACAATTACTGCGGATGATGCTGTGCCGGCGCCTAAGCTCTATAGCTTGATGGAAGGCAAGGAGCAATTAAACGTGAAATTGGTCGGCACCATCGAAGAATGTTGTCAGAAAAAGGGCTGCTGGATGAAAGTGGATATGGGTGACGGCAAAACCATGCGGGTGAGCTTTAAGGATTATGCCTTTTTCGTACCTATGAATTCGGCTGGTAAAGAAGTTATTATGCAAGGTGTTGCTTCTATTGAAGAAACCAGTGTAGAAGCTTTACGTCATTTCGCGGAAGATGCCGGCAAAAGCAAGGATGAAATAGCTGCTATTACAGAACCTAAAAAAGAGCTGGTTTTTGAAGCCAGTGGCGTGATACTGAAATGAAAAGCTGGTTGGCACTGTTAGGCAGCCTGCTTTTCATTTTGTTTTTAGCCGCTTGTGGGCAGCAAGAAGCCAAAGAAGAAGCGAAATCGGTAGTAGCACCTGCGAAACCTATGGCCATGATGATGCGTGCTATTTATGATCAAAGTGCCGAAATGCGCCAATGGGTTGAAGCAGGCAAAGCCCTTGATTCGACACATTTCCGCTTTTTGGATTTTCATCAGCTCGAACCAACCGATTCGACTGTGCTGGTGGATGTTTTTTACAAACATAACCAGGACTTTAAAGCAGCATTCGAAGATTTGGTACGCGCAGCCGAGGCCGATAAGGAAAAATACAATACCTTACTGACTAAATGCGTGAACTGTCACGAGGACTTTTGTCCAGGACCGATTAAACGAATTAACAAACTCAAGCTGGCATCGTGATGCCGGTTTTATACTGAATAAACGAGCTCTCCTAACCGAGGGCTCGTTCCATTTTAAAGCTCGTTGAAATGAAAAAATATGCGCCGTTTGTAATAGTACTACTTCTGCTACCGGCATTTCAAAGCGGTGGCTGGGGTTTTTATGCCCACCAAAAAATTAACCGCATCGCGGTTTACAGTCTGCCACCGGAAATGTTTGGTTTTTATAAGTCGCATATCGACTATCTCACCGAACATGCAGTTGATGCCGATAAACGCCGTTATGCAGTAAAAGAGGAAGCGCCACGTCATTATATCGACTTGGATCACTATGGTGTATATCCTTTCGACAAGGTGCCGCGACCTTGGAAAGATGCTGTAGTTGCATTGAGTGAAGACACTTTGTTGGCCTATGGTATTGTTCCCTGGCAGGTTGAACGGATGTATTACCAATTGGTAAGAGCTTTCAAAGACAAAAAAGAAACATCCATTTTGCGTATCAGCGCAGATATTGGTCATTACATCGCCGATGCACATGTGCCCTTGCATACGACCGAAAATTACAATGGTCAACTTACCGGACAGCATGGTATCCATGGCCTATTGGAATCGCGTCTGCCGGAGCTTTTTGCAGTGAATTATGACTTGATTACCGGCCGAGCTCAACCCTTCAGTAAGCCACTCGAACGCATTTGGGAAGTAGTATTGGCGAGTTCAGCAGCTGTCGACTGTGTGTTATACCTCGAACGGCAGACATTTGCCGCTATTCCGGCCGACAGGCAATATGTGTATGAACAAAGAGGAAACCGACAGGTGAAAGCCTATGCTCCGGAATATGCTGCCGATTATCACCAGCGTTTGAACGGCCTGATTGAACGACGAATGCGGGATGCCATTCAGACAGTTGCCGCTTTTTGGTATTCCGCCTGGTTAGACGCGGGACAGCCCGACTTAAATCGCTTGGAGCAGCGCGTATTAAGCCAGGAGGAGATCAATCAGCTGGAAAAGGAAGAAAAACACTATCGCGAGGGTCAGCCGGTAGGCAGGCCGGAAGCAGACTAAATGCAGATTATCCTATATTTGCAACTGCATGGATCAGTTTAAAGACGCCCTACTTATTCTCATTTCAACACCTGTGTATGTGGTGTTGATCGGACTTGAAATCATCATCAGTAATATCCGCAAAGAGCCGGCGTATACCGTCAAGGATACACTTACGAATATTTATTTGTCGGCATTAAATGGAGGCCTCGATTTGGCCTTCCGGGTTATTTACCTAGCTATATTGGCTTGGTGTTATGAAGTTAAAGTGTTGAGCATTGAGCATGTGGTCTTGTATTGGGTGATGCTTTTGTTGTTGGAAGATTTCGCCTTTTACTGGCTGCATCGTATCGATCATTTTGTGCGTTTGTTTTGGGCGGTTCATGTTACCCACCATTCTTCGGAGCATTTTAACTTAAGCGTTGGTTTTCGTTCCTCCGTATTTCAGCCTCTATATCGCTTCGTCTATTTTATGCCTATCGCCTTCCTGGGTTTTAGGCCCGAGGACATCATGTTTATGTATTCTGCCACCCAGATTTATGGGATCATCATACATACCAATTACGTAGGTAAGCTGGGCTGGCTCGAAAAATTTATGGCTACCCCCTCCCATCATAGGGTGCATCATGGCTCCAATCCACTTTATCTCGATAAAAACATGGGGATGATTTTCATCTTCTGGGATAAACTCTTCGGCACTTTCCAGGAAGAATTGGCAGCAGAGCCTGTACAATACGGGTTGACTACCAATCTGAATTCTCACCATCCGGTGAAGGTTGTTTTTCATGAATGGCAGCAAATTGTGCAAGATTTTAAAGCTGCACCCGGCTGGAAAAATAAATGGATGTACCTGTTCGGCCCTCCCGGCTGGAGTCATGATGGCAGCCGACAAACCAGTGCCCAACTCCGGGAAAAGTTGGGTCAAAAGTAATTTTAAGGAGCAGGAGGCGGGAGGCTGTCGGCTTCCAGTTTAATCATCTCCTCTATTATAGATAAGGTTGGGATGATCTCCAGGCTAACTTCTGCATAACCTTGCCTGACAAAATCGAGGGTTTTAGCACCATATTTAGTGAGATCTATAAGGTGTCGTGCTCGTGGTGACATGCGGTCGTTTATACGCACAACGATAACTTTTCCATTGCTGCGATTGGTAACCTTGACGATGGTCCCAAAAGGCAGGCTTTTATGAGCAGCTGTAAGACTATCATGGTGAAAACGTTCGCCATTGGCCGTTTTTCTTCCCTGGAATTTTTTGGCATAATAACTCGCAGTGCCGTAATAAGGCTCCAGGCTACCGTCGGTTTGCTGTGCATGGGCATGTAGCAGTACAAAACAAAGACTCCAGACTAGAAGAATTAATTTCACCATGTTCGAATTTAAGCAGAGTTCCGACACGCTGATACCCATTGCTTCTCTTTAACTTTGTAAAAATTTCAACTATGTCGCTCAGTGATCAGGTAAACGAAGCCATTAAAACGGCTATGAAACAAAAGAATCAGGCTGCTTTGCGGGCTTTGCGTGCTATTAAATCGGCTTTGCTATTGGCGCAGACAGAAAAAGCTGGAGCTACGGTAGACGCTGCCAAAGAATTGCAGCTATTACAAAAGCTGGCCAAACAAAGGCGTGATTCCATGGAGATTTACCAGGCACAAAATCGGCAGGACCTTTTTCAGTTGGAAGCAGAGGAGTTGGCATTGATTGAGCAGTTTTTACCCAAACAGTTGGATGAGACAGAAGTAAAAACCCGCCTGACATTATTGTTGAAAGAAGCCGGGGCAAGTTCACCATCGGATTTGGGTCGGATGATGCCACTGGCCATGAAAACCTTTGAGGGCCAAGCCGACAATAAACTTATTGCCACGGTGCTTAAAAATCTGCTGAGCAGACAGGCATGAATTGGCTCGATTACCTGATGCTGGTGCCGGTAGTCTGGCTCATGGTCCTTGGCTTTACTAAAGGTTTTGCCCGTGAAATCACCAGTTTTATTGCGCTATACCTGGCCATTTATATTGGTTTTAAAGGGATGTATGCTTTAACCCACTGGCTGACGGTTCAATTCGATTTAACCACACCCTGGTTGCCTTTTATTTGTTTTTTGCTGCTTTTTTTAGGAGTGATTCTCTTGTTGTTGTTTTCAGGCAAAGTACTCGACAAATTATTCAGAGCCGTAGCCTTGGGTTGGCTGAATAAATTGGCCGGAGCTTTGTTCGGCGCATTAAAAGGCTTGATGTTGATATCGGTTTTACTTTGGCTTATCAATCAGGTGAATCTGATCGACCCCAACGATAAACAGGCATCAGTTTTTTTTCCGCTGGTCGACACTTTTTCCGCTGGTCTGTTCGATTGCCTGGGTCGTATTACACCGGCACTTGGAGAGCTTTTTGGGAACATGGAGAAATTGTTTGAGCAACTAAGTCCGGTAGCGTCCTGAAATGCGCATATTATTGTTTGACAATTTTGATTCCTTCAGCTTCAACCTGGTGGATCTGCTGCAACAAACGGGCGAGGAAGTGGTGGTTGTGCGGAATGACCATTGGCAAGCCGATACCGATGAGGTAGATGCTGTTGTTTTTTCTCCTGGTCCCTGTACACCTGCTGAGAATGGCCGACTGATGGAAGCAGTGGCATATTATTGTCCGAAAATACCCGTATTGGGTGTTTGTTTGGGTCATCAGGCCATTGCGCAATATTATGGTGGTATTTTGGGCAAAGCGCCTCAGCCTGTGCATGGAAAGACAGTAGCTATTGATATTTTACGTCCTTCACCCCTGTTTCAGGGGATTGAATCAGGAGTGGCATTTATGCGATATCATTCCTTGATGATTACTGGTCTGCCTAACCTATTGAAAGCAGTAGCCCAAAGCTCGGATGAGGTATTGATGGCATTTGAGCACGAAAGTTTGCCCGTTTATGGTGTGCAGTTTCATCCGGAGTCGATTTTGAGTCCGGCCGGAGAAGTGCTCATCAGGAATTTTGTGGCTTTAGCCAGGGTAACCCGCCCGAATAATAATTCAATAACTTAGCGGCGTTGTTGCCAGTCATTCAGGTTTTGTAGATGATGAACAATATGTACCAATAGGCTGTTTCCCAGTTCATATGAACATTTTAGATATAAAACGCACTACTGTCCCCTTGCTTAAACCTAGTGATAGTGTTGGTTTTGCATTGGAACTCATGCTCGATGAGCAACTCTTTGTATTGCCATTGGTGGGGGAAGATGGAGTTTATGCCGGTTTGTTGGCGTATGACCAATTGCTCGAGTCGAGTAAAAAAACACTTTTAAAAAAGATAATTCCTGTACATACTGAGGCATACTTAACAGCCGATAACAGTGTTTACGATGCTTTGCGTCTGTATCAATCAGGTGTTGGACTGATCGTTTTAGCCGATGCTGATAAGATTTATCGGGATGCCCTTACGGCCGATGCACTTTTGGGGTATTTCGCACAATTGGGCGGGGTAGACCAGCCGGGAGGTTATATCACCCTACGCATCGACCGCAACAATTATGCGTTGAGTGAAATAGCAAGAATCGCAGAAAGCAATAATGCGCTTATTATTAGTCTGTTGCTCAGTTCAGCCCCCGATGCTGATTCGTTGGACCTAACCCTCAAATTTAATCTCGAAGACCTGACGTATCTCATCGCCACTTTCGAACGATTTTCTTACGAGGTTATCGGTTATCACCACCAATCCAATATTTCGGATATGTATAACGACCGCTACTGGTCGCTTATCCGTTACCTCAATACCTGAGTATGTTAGTAGCAGTATATGGAAGACCTGGTTTGCAGGATCAGGCCAACGAAGTACAGCAGTTGCTCGAAGCACTCCTACGTGCCGACGCCCGGGTGTTGATTTATGCACCGCTACTGGAGCTATTGGCCGACAGTAGTAGCCTGCAAGAGGAGCTAGGCATCTTTCACGAGCCTGGACAATTGCCTGCCAAACTTGATTTTTTCATCACCATAGGAGGTGATGGCACCTTATTGGATGCCGTAACCTGGGTGGGCGACAAAGAAATTCCGGTGTTGGGCATTAATTTCGGTCGACTGGGATTTCTTACCTCAGCGGTACCGTCCAAAGTAAAAGAGGCAGTCGATAATTTGTTGCACGGTCGTTATGTGATTGAAAAGCGCAGCATGATACGTTTGTTATCGGAACCCCAACTTTTTGGACAGGTGCCTTACGGCCTGAATGAATTTGCCCTGCACAAAAAGGATATATCCTCCATGATACGGGTAAAAACCTTAATCAATGGTGAGGTGTTGAATAATTATTATGCCGATGGTTTGATCGTAAGTACCCCCACCGGCAGTACCGGTTATTCCATCAGTTGTGGGGGACCGATTATTTTACCCGATGCTACTACCTTCGTTATTACACCGGTGGCACCACACAACCTCAATGTGCGCCCGGTTGTTGTCCGCGATAATGCAATTATCAGCTTTGAAATAGAAGGTAAAGGCAACCAATTGCTTGCTTCGCTCGACTCTCGCATGGAAACCATCGACTCGACCTACAAACTTTCGGTGAGTCGTAATCCTTTTTGTTTTCCCCTGGTACGATTGAATGATTATACGCATTTACGTTCGCTGCGTAATAAGTTATTGTGGGGTATCGACAAAAGAAATGGTTGAAAATTCCATTTTGTGGGCGAGTTGCTGCTTTAAAAGCAGGAATTCCAATAACTTCCTTTTATATTCGTTTTTCTAACCTCTGGTTAGCAGGCAACCAAAGCTCAAATTATTCTGGATGATTAAGTTTTTTGCGGGGTGCATGGTGTTAATGCTCCTCAGCATGGCCAGTATAGCGCAACGACTCGAATATGGTATAAACCTGTTCAGTACCACCTATTTAGGGGAATTGAACAATTCAACTACTTTCATGACGAACATTCGTTATGGCGGAGGTTTGCATATTCGTAAATTTTTGACCCCATGGTGGACCATTCGAGGTGATGCGAACTGGGCGCGGATAGCAGGCAGTGATAATTTGCCCAATCCTGGAACCACCGCTGTATTACGCAACCTCAGCTTCCGGTCGGACATACTTGACTTTGATTTTCTGACTGAATTTCATTTTCGGGAAATAGGCATCAAGCGGAATGATTACAAAATGACACCCTATATTTTTGGTGGTGTAAACTTATATCGTTTTAATCCGAAAGCGGAGATTGGCGGCAGTTGGGTAGAGCTCAAGCCGCTCAGCACCGAAGGTCAGGGTTTCCTGGAATACCCGGATAAAGCGCCGTATGCTCTCACGCAGATAGGTATTCCCTTTGGTTTTGGTTTACGTTGGGCGATGTCGAAAAAATGGCGCTTTGCCTTTGAAGCCAGTTATCGCTACACCTTTAACGACTATCTCGATGATGTTAGCGGAACTTATGTTAATCCCGCCATATTAGCAGCCAACCGCGGAAATTTGGCTGTTTTGCTGGCCGACCGCAGGCAGGAGCTTTCGAACGCCATTCCACCGGCTGGAGATGGTGACGTTAGAGGAGCCCCCCGTAATAATGACGCATACGTTTTTGTAGGTATAACGTTTAGTTATGTGGTATACCGCAAAACCTGTCCCCGCTGGAGATGAAGAAAATTGCCCTATTTGGTTTGATACTGGTGACTTTCTGGTCATTTCCTCGCCTGAGTCAGGCTCAGATGTATGAGTTTGGTGTGTTGGGCGGGGCAACCAATTATTTGGGGGACTTACAGACCAAAATGGACTTTTTGACGGTCAAACCAGGGGTAGCTGTTTGGTTTAAGTATAATTATAATCCTTATATCGGCTTGAAAGCCGGTTATTTTACTACCAAGGTAGCTGCAGCCGATGCGAATTCTACTAATCAATGGCAACTTGAGCGAAATTTGAGTTTCAGCTCACACATTTCAGAAGTTTTTGCCTTGCTTGAGTTTAATTTTTTCAGGTTTATTGTTGGTCATTACAAATACCGGCAAACGCCTTACATCTTTGCGGGCATTTCTAATTTTCGATTTAGTCCGGTTGCCGAAATCGGTGGTCAAGCGTATGAACTTCAACCATTCGGTACCGAAGGCCAGGGTTTGGAGTTGTTTCCCGACCGGGAAAGGTATAAACTCCGTTCATTTGCTTTGCCTATTGGTATTGGCTATCGTTTTAATTTCTGGCGTTTTCACAGTCTGGCTTTCGAAACCAGTTTCAGATATGCGCTAACCGATTATCTCGATGATGTGAGTTTGAACTACGCGCCCAACGATGTATTATTGGCAGAACGCGGCGCTTTGGCAGCTTCGTTGGCCGATCGCACGCCTGAAAAAGGTCTGCCGGAGAACCTTCCGGGCAAACAGCGGGGTATCAATACATTCAACGATGGCTATTGGTATGTAGGAGCGAGTTACATTTATACAATAAATTCGGGTAGATGTCCCCGATTTAGATAATTTTGCAGGGCTTGAACAGCAGGGTATGCCTTTGGTGGATTTAATAGATACAACACGATTGCCTTCACACATTGCCGTAATCATGGATGGTAATGGCCGGTGGGCACATAATCAGGGACAACATCGCATTTTTGGTCACCAAAATGGGGTGAAGGCAGTGCGCAATACCACTGAAGCCTGTGCCGAATTGGGCGTGAAGTACTTGACGCTTTATACGTTTTCGACAGAAAATTGGTCGAGACCCGAAAATGAGGTAAATGCCTTAATGGAATTATTGGTGGCAACAATAAGGGCGGAGACGGAGACGTTGATGAAAAACGACATCCGGTTGATGGCCATTGGCAATTTAGAGTCTTTGCCGACGGCGTGCATGAACCAATTGCAAGAAGCCATCGACATGACCAAAAATAATAAACGTATGCAACTTAACCTGGCCCTGAGCTACAGTTCCCGTTGGGAATTGGTGAGGGCTGTCCAGGATATCGCCGCATCGGTCAAAGCAGGCACTACCCGCATCGATGAAATCGATGAGAAACTTATCTCTCAAAAACTCACCACTTCCAACATACCCGATCCGGAATTACTGATACGGACGAGTGGGGAGAACCGTATATCCAACTTTTTGCTTTGGCAACTTGCCTACACCGAACTTTATTTCACGGAAACTTTCTGGCCGGACTTCGAAAAGGACGACCTCTACAAAGCCATCCTCGATTTTCAGCGTCGCGAACGTCGTTTCGGCAAGACAAGTGAACAAATCCGACTGGCTTGATGAAATTTTTGAAAACGCTGTTATGGGTCCTGTTGTTGACCCCATTAATCACATTCGGACAAATAAACCTCAATAATTTCGAGGTAGACTATTCGAAACCTAAAGATTATACCATTGGTGGTATTACGGTAACCGGCACCCAGTTTTTGGATAAGGAAGTACTTATCCTGCTATCCGGTTTGCGTATAGGCGAAAAAATTACTGTACCTGGCGATAAAATTTCTAAAGCTGTACAAAATCTGTGGAAGCAGGGTTTGTTCGGTGATGTGCAGGTTTTGGTCGATCGTGTTGAAGGCGACAATATCTTCTTTACTTTTCATCTGGAAGAAAAGCCGCGACTGGCAAGATTTGCTTTTAGCCGTAACTTGAAAAAGAGCCGTGTTGAAGACCTCAACGACATGGTAAAGGCTTACAAGGGTAAAATTGTAACCGAAAGTATGAAGGTAACCGCTACCCAAATGTTTCGTTCTTTTTATGAAGAAAAGGGGTTTTGGGATGCGCAGATTGAAATTGCTGAAGTGCCTGATACCAATTTAAGTAACGCCGTGGTATTGCGAGTTACGATTAAACCCGGAAAAAAAGTTAAAATCGGGGAGATTGCCATCAGTGGCAACGAGGCTATCAGCAACCGAAAGGTGCGCAAGACATTAAAAGGAACTAAAGAGTTTCAGTGGTTTAATGTGTTCAGAAACGCCAAGTTCCAGGAAGACAAGTTTGAAGAAGACAAGGAAAACCTACTAGCTAAATACCTGTCGTTAGGTTATCGGGATGCCAAAATCACGCGTGATACAGTTTATAAATTGCCAAACAACCGCTTTAAAATTGAATTGGCCATCAGTGAAGGCAAAAAATATTACTTTCGGGAAATCAGCTTTTCGGGCAACAGCCTATATCCCGATTCGGTTTTACATCGTATTCTGGGCATAGAGCGGGGAGATGTTTACAACCAGGAAACCCTAACTGCCCGCCTCCAAATTGATCCTGCCGGCCGGGATATCTCCAGCATCTATATGGATGATGGTTATCTGTTTTTTCAAATCAATCCGGTTGAAGTTAAGGTAGAAGGCGATTCCATCGATATGGAGATACGGATCTATGAAGGTTCGCAGGCTACAATCAGTAAGGTAACCGTTCAGGGTAACGACAAAACCAGCGACCATGTAATAATTCGTGAATTACGTACCCGGCCAGGCCAAAAGTTCAGTAGGAGTGATGTGATTCGTACCACACGTGAATTAAGTCAGCTGGGGTATTTTGACCCAGAACAAATTGGTGTAACCCCTATTCCGAACCCCGTTACAGGAACGGTGGATATTGAGTATAAAGTTGCGGAACGCTCGAACGACCAGATAGAATTGTCGGGCGGTTGGGGTGCAGGCCAGATTGTGGGTTCTTTGGGCTTGGTGCTGAATAATTTCTCGGCGCGTAAAATGTTCGAAGCAGAAGCCTGGTCGCCGGTGCCATCGGGTGATGGCCAACGTTTGAGTTTGCGGATACAGTCGAATGGCCGATTCTTTCAATCATACAATGCTTCATTTACTGAACCTTGGTTGGGTGGTAAAAAGCCCAATGCTCTTACTGTAAGTGCTTATACTTCAATTCAGTCGAATGGTTTCCCGGGTGGCGATAGCCGCAGACAAGAAATCCGAATTCAAGGGGTAAGTGTGAGCTTAGGTAAACGTTTGAAGGTGCCCGACGACTTTTTTACGCTCGTTCACTCGGTGAATTATCAACGCTTTTTATTGACCAACAACACCCAAACTTTCTTTTTGCCCGATGGTGTATCCAATAATTTCTTTTTTAAGGAAACCATTGCCCGTAACTCAGTAGATCAACCTATCTACCCGCGGTCAGGATCAAATATTTCGTTGAGTTTGCAAATTACACCTCCCTATTCATTGCTGGGGCGCAAGGACTTCAGTGATTTACCTGCCTCTGAAAAATACAAGTGGGTAGAATATCATAAATGGCGTTTTGATGCCAATTATTTCGTCCGAATAGTCGGCGATTTGGTCTTGATGTCGCGTATACAATATGGAATACTTGGCAATTTCGATAAAAATTATGGCAATGTGCCATTTGGTCGTTTTTATGTCGGTGGTGACGGAATTATGGGTTTCCAGCTCGACGACAGGGAACTCATAGGGCTGCGAGGCTATCAGAACAACACACTCACACCGAGGGATGCAGCAACCAATCAGTTTTTTGGTGCTACTTCATTCCAAAAATACACCATGGAATTGAGGTATCCGATTACACTTAATCCCAGCGCGACTATTTATGTGACCTCCTTTTTGGAAGGTGGTAACAGTTTTGCCAATATGAAGAGCTTCGATCCGTTTAGAAACTTCCGATCGGCAGGTGCGGGTATTCGGGTATTTTTACCCATGTTTGGTTTGTTGGGTGTTGACTGGGGTTACGGTTTTGATGCTGTTAATGGGCTTCCATCGGCTAACAAAGGCAATATCCACATCTCTATTGGTCAAACCTTTTAAGTAGATTCCCATGAAGAAGTTCATCCTTGGCATGGTATTTATTCTGATGCTGGCAGGCACAGTCGAAGCACAACGCTTCGCCTATGTCGACAGCGAGTACATCTTGGAACAAATGCCCGAGTATAAGGCAGCACAAACCGAACTGGATGTGCTGGCCGAACAGTGGTCGAAGGAAATTGAGGAAAAACGAATAGAAATCGACCGCCTTTACCGGGCCCTTCAAGCCGAGCTGGTGTTACTCACTGAAGCCATGCGAAAAGAAAGGGAGGCCACCATTAAGCAGAAAGAACAGGAAGCCAATGAGTTGCAGCGCAAACGATTTGGTTACGAAGGAGAACTCTTCGAAAAGCAGAAACAATTGATCAAACCCGTACAGGATAAAGTCTACGATGCCGTGCAGAAATACGCCCGTGATAAAGGTTATGATGTGATTTTTGATCGGGCAGGAGAATTCACCATGTTGTATGCCAATCCGAAACTCGACAAAAGCGACGAAGTGCTGGAAGTCATGGGTGTCGCCAAAAAAGCACCAACCGGGGGACCTTCCAGTCGGCCCGGGGCCAACACCAATAAAAAGTAAACTATATTTAAACTCTCAAAGCAACATACCATGTCAATCTTTAAAAAAATCAGCGTAATCGCTTTTGTTTTGCTCATCAGCCAGGCGGCCATGGCACAAACGAAACTGGGCCATATCAATTCTTCGGAATTGGTGGGCATGATGCCTGAAACCAAAGTAGCCGACGATAGCCTGAAACGTTATACCGAAGATTTGAACAGTCAGCTGCAAATGATGCTTGCCGAGCTGCAAAACAAATACCAGGAGTTTCAGTCGAAACAATCGACCATGTCGGAAGCCGTTCGTGAATACCGCGCCAAAGAAATTCAGGACTTACAAACCAATATCGACAACTTCCAGCAGCGTGCCCAGCAGGATATCGCTAAAAAGAAAGAAGATGTTTATGGTCCGATATTCAAAAAAGCTGAGCAAGCCATTAAAGACGTGGCTACCGAAGGAAAATTCAGCTATGTCTTTGATACCAGTTCAGGTTCAGTATTGCACTTCAATGAGTCAGACAACATCATGGATGCCGTAAAAAAGAAGCTGAACATAACGGCAGAAACCCCTAAAAAGGACAGCACCAAGAAGTAATTCAATTCATCTACTCCTGTGCCCCGGATTTTATTCGGGGCTTTTTTATGGCCTGATTAAAGAATCTTCAGCGTAACACATTAAAACGAGTTAAAAGACAGCCTTTGCTTGATTTTGGGCTTGTTCATTAACATATTATTGATTTACTTTGATTGGTATGCACGTTAATAAGCTAGGAATGTTCAATTATTCTCTGAGAGGTTATTCCCTTCTTCTCTTTGTTTTTTGTTTGCTGATCGGCGGAACAGTAAATGCACAAATATCTGCAGGTGACCGGGCTTTCGAAGTTGAAAGTTATATGGTGGCTGCTGAAGCTTATAAAAAAGCTACTAAAAGCAAGGACAATAAGGCACGTGCTACCTATATGGTAGCAGAGTGTTATCGTTTAGCCAATGATTTTAAGGTAGCCGAAAGCTGGTATGCCCGTGCCATCAAGGCGGGTTATGACGGTGGTGAATTGTATCTGAACTATGCTCACGTGCTGCGTGGTTTGGAGAAATACGATGAAGCTATTGAACAATACAATACCTACCTCGGAATTAATCCTGGTGATAGCCGGGTGAAGTGGTTGTTGGAAAGTTGTAAGTTGGCCAAAACCTGGATAAATACACCTTCGCGTTATGAAGTAAATAATATGCGGGTGTTCAATTCAAGGCAATCTGATTACGGTTTAATGTTGTATAAAAACAACGGTGTACTGGTAAGCTCAACCCGCGAAGACGCCACCGGTAAAAAAATCTACGGTCGGATCGGTGAAGATTTTAGTGACATTTTTGAGAGTTATGTGGATCGCAAGGGTAAATGGAGCAAACTGAAAGTATTGGAGGGTGATGTAAATACCCCCATGAATGAAGGTACAGTAGCTACTAACCGCTTGGGTACCATTATGTATTTCACACGTTGCAGCAGCAAAACCGGAGAATGCCGGATTTATATGGCGCGTAAGCAGGGTTTGAAATGGGGCAATTCCGAATTGGTCTCGATTTTTGGCGATAGCATCAATGTGGGTCAGCCAACCTTGAGCCGCGACCAAAAGAAATTATACTTTGTGGCCGACAATGCCGAAGGCGGTTATGGTGGCAAGGACATTTGGTTTATGAACCGCGGTCGCACCGAATGGGAAGCGCCAATTAACCTTGGTCCGGTAGTGAATACAGGCGATGATGAGATGTTCCCCTACATCCACGAGACAGAGAATATTCTCTATTTTGCTTCCGACGGTCATCCTGGTATGGGTGGATTGGATGTGTTTTATACCGAAGGTGAAGGCACCGAATGGGCCAAGCCGGAGAATATGAAGTATCCTATCAACTCGGGTGCCGACGACTTTGCCTTCGTAGCCAATGCCCGGCGCGACAAAGGATTTTTGAGCTCTAACCGCCCCGGAGGACGCGGCAGCGACGATATTTGGCAATGGGTACTTACACCGCTGGTGTTTAACCTGAGCGGCATGGTGTACGATGACTCCACCCGTCGTCCATTGTCGGGCGCAGAGGTGAAGCTGATTATGCCTGACAGCACCTATATGGATGCCATCACCGACAATAGGGGTAATTATACCTTTAAGTTGCGGGAAGACATGAACTACCGCATCGAGGTAACCCGCCGCGAATATTTCGCTGAGGATACCGTGGTAAGTACGAAAAAAATGGAAGTTTCGAAGGATTTTGTCATCAATATACCTTTGAAACTGGTTCCTATCGAAGAGATTACTTTGCAAGACATCTTGTATGACTTCAATAGCGATAAACTCACACCGGCGTCGAAAGAAAACCTGAAGGTGTTGGTAGCCATGATGAAAAAATCGGAAAACCTGATTATCGCCATCAATTCACATACCGACTCACGTGGTTCGGATGAATATAACCTGGAACTTTCTCAGCGTCGTGCCCAATCGGTGGTGAATCACCTGATCGAAAACGGTATTGACTCTGCCCGATTGGTGGCCAAAGGATATGGTGAAACCCAACTGCTGAACCGTTGCTCCAATGGCGTGAATTGTAGCGACGCCGAGCACCAACTCAATCGCCGTACCACCTTCAAGGTCATCTCGTCTAACTTCAAGGGCATTATCAAATACCGTCGTGTGACGGGTGAAGAAACCCAGGAAGGCGATGAAATATTCACTGATCCGAATAAGGAGTAGAATAACTGCTAAAAATGAAAAGGGCAAAGTAACTTTGCCCTTTCATTTTTTACGATGAGCCAGTCGAAATACAACCAGCGCGGCGTATCAGCCACCAAAGAAGACGTTCACAAAGCCATTGCCAATCTCGATAAGGGTTTGTATCCGAAGGCCTTTTGCAAAATTTTGCCCGATTTTTTGGGTCAGGATGCCGATTGGTGTAACATCATCCATGCCGATGGCGCCGGTACCAAGTCTTCTTTGGCTTATCTGTATTGGAAAGAAACCGGCGATTTAAGTGTGTGGAAGGGCATCGCCCAGGACGCAGTAGTGATGAATCTCGACGATTTATTATGCGTAGGTGCTACCGATCATTTTTTACTTTCATCCACCATTGGTCGCAATAAAAACCTGGTTACGGGTGAAGTCATCAGTGCAATTATCAGTGGTACCCAGGAATTTATTGAGGAGATGGCCGAACAGGGCGTGAACATTTATTTTGGCGGCGGAGAAACGGCCGATGTGGGCGATTTAGTACGGACCATTATCGTTGATTCGACCGTTACTGCGCGTATGAAACGCCAGGATGTGATTTCAAACGATCGTATTCAAGCCGGTGATGTGATCGTTGGTTTGTCGTCGTTTGGGCAAGCGACTTATGAAACGGCTTACAACGGCGGTATGGGTTCGAACGGACTCACTTCCGCCCGTCACGATGTATTTGCCAAATATCTCGCAGCAAAATACCCCGAGAGTTACGATGCACTCGTGAACGAAAAACTGGTTTACAGCGGATCCAAAAAGCTAACTGATAGCGTTGCTGACAGTCCTTTAGATGCAGGTAAATTGGTGCTTTCACCTACCCGTACTTACGCTCCCATTCTCAAACCGTTAATTGCTGAATTAGGTCAGGAGATACACGGTTTGGTACACTGTTCAGGGGGCGCGCAAACCAAAGTGCTGCATTTTGTAGATAAAGTGAAAGTGGTAAAGGATAGTTTATTCGAAACACCGCCACTTTTCCGCATGATACAGCAGGAGTCGGGTACCGACTGGAAAGAGATGTACCAGGTTTTTAATATGGGCCACCGCATGGAGGTTTATCTCTCCGAAAAACATGCGGATAAGGTCATCACCCTTTCAAAATCGATGGGTGTAGATGCACAATTAATTGGTCGGGTAGAAGCCCAGGCTGACGGAGCATCGGTGCATATTCATTCGGCCCACGGCGACTTTGTTTACCAGTCGTAGGCCAGCAGGGTTTTGTGTTGGTCGGCAGCTACAAAAGGTGCCTTTTCATTTATTTTTTCACCATTAAGCACCTTTTCGTAATAGGTCAGATAAGCTTTCGCCATGCTCAGGTGATTAAAGCGGTCGACCACATAATGGTGACAAAGTTTCCGGCTGTAATAGGGCAGTTGTTTTAGAGCTTCGGCCAATTCATGGCCATGTACACTTAAAAAACCTACTTCTTCTGTAATCAATTCAGGCATGCTGCCATAAGGCGTGGCAAAAACCGGATTGCCATAATAAAGCGCTTCGATGGGTGCCAAACCAAAAGGTTCGTGCCAGCGGATGGGGTTCAGCAGCGCCAGACCATGATTGAGTAGGGCTGTTTTTTTGGCGCCGCCTACCTGCCCTCTGAAACGTAGGTGACGATTAAAGATGAGTTTATGTCCGCCTATAACTTCCAATTTGGTGGCAGTATGTTTGGCGATGGCTATGGCACCATTTACATTTTTTTCTTTGCGCGAAGTTTTGGCTAAAAAAAGGAGGTGACGTCTTTCTTTTTGCCAGTCTACGGCGCCATATTCATCCCAGTCGAGCCCATTGTAAACAAAAGCCTCGCTATTGTGCCGCCGCGCATGATCGGCAGTGAGGAAGACGGTATTCTGCATAAACTGCTCACCAGCTTCGCCATTACCATGTATGGTAACCAGGTAGGGGAAGGCAGGGGCGGTTGCAATGGGAAAGTGGATATGCACCAGGTCGATGCCTTCAGGGATTTGTTTGGCAAGCGGTACAGCATCATTATAGGTATACACCTCAGCAAAGGGACATGCAGAGCCTTTAGCGACCAAATAACTCACCTGATGTCCCAAAGCTACCAGTGCTTTACCCAGCGCCCAGATGACGCGTTCGGTGCCTCCGTATTTGAGTGCAGGAATGCGGGTGTTGTTGACGAGGAGGATATGCATTTCTCTTCGAATTGAAATCCGCGATAGCACGCAGATAACGCGGACCCGTAGGGCACAGATTTACGCAGATAAAATCCGCGTAAATCCATCAAATCCGCGTTATCTGCGGCCTATCGCTGAGCTTATTTGGCGTAGGCGATCGAACGTTTTTCGCGTATCACGGTCACCTTAATCTGACCCGGATACTGCATTTCGTTCTGTATGCGCTGCGACAAGTCGACCGACATCAATTCCGCAGCTTCATCACTGATTTTTTCGCTCTCCACGATTACCCGCAGCTCACGACCCGCTTGAATGGCGAATGATTTCTCAACACCGGTATACGACATGGCCATGGCCTCGAGATCCTTCAGGCGTTTGATATAACTTTCTACCACCTCTCGACGTGCACCCGGGCGGGCACCTGAAACGGCGTCACAGGCTTGTACGATGGCCGAGATAGGGTCGGTCATTTCGATTTCGTCGTGGTGGGCACCAATCGCATTCACGACGATAGGGTGTTCCTTACAACGTTCGGCGATTTGCATACCCAGGAGAGCGTGTGGCACTTCGGCATTGTCGTCGGGCACCTTGCCTATATCGTGGAGGAGACCGGCGCGTTTGGCCAATTTAGCGTTGAGACCAAGCTCAGCAGCCATGGTAGCACAAAGGTTGGCTACTTCGCGGCTGTGCTGGAGTAAGTTTTGTCCGTAAGAAGAACGGTAGCGCATCTTACCTACCAAACGCATCAGCTCCGGATGGAGACCGTGAATGCCGAGGTCGATACAGGTACGTTCGCCGATTTCGGCTATCTCTTCTTCAATTTGTTTGGTGGTTTTGGCTACGACTTCCTCGATGCGCGCCGGGTGTATACGACCGTCGGTAACCAGGCGGTGGAGTGCCAGACGGGCAATTTCACGGCGTAGCGGATCAAAGCAAGAGAGGATGATGGCTTCCGGGGTATCGTCAACGATGAGTTCAACGCCGGTGGCGGCTTCAAAGGCACGGATGTTACGACCTTCACGACCGATAATCTGACCTTTTACGTCGTCGTTTTTGATGTTGAATACCGAGATGGCATTTTCGATGGCATGTTCGGTAGCGGTACGCTGAATGGTTTCGAGAACTACTTTTTTCGCTTGTTTGTTGGCCTGAATTTTGGCTTCGTCGACGATGTCTTTGATTTGCGAGAGGGCCTGGGTTTTGGCTTCAGCTTTCAGCGACTCTACCAGTTGGGCTTTGGCTTCTTCGGCCGTCATACTGGCGATTTTTTCGAGCTGCTTCACCGCGTTGTTGTGGGTTTTGGCGGCTTCCTCCTTACGCTGCTCTACAATTTCGAGCTGTCGGTTCAGGTTTTCTTTAACCGATTCGAGCTCTGCTTCTTTGCGGGCGGTGTGCTCCAACTTCGAGTTCAGACTCTGCTCTTTTTGTTTGATGCGGTTTTCGTTGGCGAGTATGGCCTGGTTGCGCTTGTTGATCTCTTCGTCGTGTTCGGCTCGGAGGGATAAAAAACGTTCTTTGGCCTGCAATTCTTTCTCTTTGCGTACGCTCTCGGCTTTCAGCTGAGCGTCGGCGAGTATGCGCTGGGCTTCTTTTTCGGCCTCTTCGCGCTGTTTGTTGTTTGCCTTATTGAGAAGGACACGGCCTACGCCTATGCCTGCTCCCAAAGCCACGAGGGCAGTGATGATGATGGTTGTCATAGTTTTCTTTTACTTCGACCGCAAGGGCAAACGAAGCAACAGAAAGGTGATCAATCCTGATCCGGGACAGTTTGTTTGTCGAGTAACAACTCGAGTTCCTGTAGTCGTATAGCGAGCTCATCGAAACCGGTTTTGGTTTGGTTGTCGAAGCCGACGAGCGAATTACTGATAAAAAGTGCCGCCATGGCCAGGTGATCCTGTTTGTCGGCTGCGGGATAGGCTTGCGCATACTCCTTATACTTTTCGGAAAGCACACGCTCAGCCTCCCGGAGGCGTGTTTCTTCCTGTTGATCTACCACCAGCGGATATTCGCGGTCGCCTATTTTGATCTTGATATTGACTTGTCCCATGGATTAGATCGATTTCCTTATTGCTGCTAATCGTTCATCAGCGCGATACATTTATCGATTTCCTTTATAAACTCATTGATCTTCAGCTTGGCCTCCTGCTTCGACTTGGGGTCCTGCTGGATTCCCTTGGCGATTTGCAGAATTTTTTTCTGTGATTCCAGTTCGCTGACCATGCGCCGGCTCTCCTGCAATTGCAATTGAAGGGCGTTTGCTTTTTCGCGCAAAGCCTGGTTGCTCTCTTCGAGCTGCTGATTGCGGCGCTGCAGGCGTAAAACCTTGTGCCGGATCACCTCCAGTTGTTGTAAAAAAAGCGATGTACTCATGGGCTTACTGTCGCACAGTGGCGGCTAAAGTCGTTTCAAATTTAGTCATTAATTTCTGCATCACGGCTTCTATATCCGACTCTGTCATAGTTTTCTCTTTGTCCTCAAAAACAAAGCTGATAGCATAGGATCTTTTGCCCGCACCCAACTTCTCACCTTCGTACACATCGAACAGGTTCATGGCCGTTAGCAAGGCGCCTGCGGTGGTTTTCGCGAGTTGCTCCAACGCACGGTAAGTCACCGATTTGTCGATGACCAAAGCCAGGTCACGCCGTGCGCTGGGGAAACGGGAAAGCTCTGTGACCTGCAAATTTTGGTTACCAGCAAGTCGAAGTAACAGCGCCCAATCTACTTCGGCATAAAATACTTCCTGCTTTAAATCATACATTTTTAAAGCGGCCGGGGCTACACTGCCCACTTGCGCCAGTACCTTGCCCTGAGCGATATAGCTGAGACCGTAGCTGAGCAAATCGTGACTGGCTTCGGCGGTTTCGCATTGGGTTAATACGCCGCAGCGCTGCAGCAGACCACGCACTGCGGCATGGGTGTGGTAAAAATCGACTTTACGCGCCCGCTGATACCAGCTTTCGGCATGCTGGTTGCCGCAGGACCACAAAGCCAACACCTCCTGCTCGGTGCGGGATTTGTTTTGTTTGAAATAAACTTTGCCGAACTCAAACAGATGCAAATCGCTGTTGCGTCGGTTGACGTTGTGCTGGATGTTTTGCAGGCCATTGAAAAGCAGACTTGGTCGCATCACGGGCACTTCTTCGTTCACGGGATTTAACACCCTGACCTCTTTCCCTGCCATAGCAGGAAGCAAGGCCAGCTGTTTGTCACCGACAAAACTCAGGCTCATGGTTTCGTGGTAGCCAAGGCTCACCAATTGGTCGGAAAGGGTTTGCTGCCAGTCGTTTTTGGCATTCCGCAGCGGATAGGAACGGTTGTAACGGATACGTTCGCCATTATCGACCTTATTCAGGCCATAGATGCGCAGTATTTCTTCAATGACATCAATTTCACGGGTAACATCTACCCGGTAGTCGGGCGCAACCAGGGTCAGTGAATCGCCATAATCGTGCACAATGTCGAAGTCGAGACACAGCAGTATCTCCTTGATGGTTTCCCTTTTGATTTTGGTGCCAATAATGCGGTCGACATTGGGATACAGCAGGTGGAGTTCCTTACGCAGCGGTTTGCGGGCTACCACATCCTGCAATTCGGAGCTGATTTTACCGCCGGCCATCTCCAGTATGAGTGCTGCAGCACGTTGTATGGCCAAAACGGTCATATGCGGGTCGGTTCCTCTTTCGAAACGGTAAGATGCATCACTTTTAATGCCCAGCAGTTTACTGCTTTTGCGGATTACGGCGGGCTCAAAATGGGCACTTTCGAGGTAGATGCTGGTGGTATCGGACTGGATGGAGTCGTGCAGACCACCCATAACGCCGGCCACACCCATGGGTTGGCTGGCATGGCATATCAGGAGATTGGCCGGGTCGAGCGTATAGGCCTGTTTGTTGAGCAGGGTGATTTTTTCTCCCGGACGGGCAAATCTTACGTGTATCTGATTGCCTTCAATTTGGCGCATATCATAGGCATGCAATGGCTGGCCAAGTTCAAACATCACAAAATTGGTCACATCTACCACATTGTTGATGGGGTTATGACCGATGGATTTTAATCGATTTTGTAACCATACCGGTGATGGACCTATTTTGACGCCTTGGATAGCTAAACCGGTGAAACGGCTACAGCCAGCGGCATCTTCTATGGTCAATTGAACGGTATCGGCCGGGTCGGCCTGGATGACCAGGGCTGGGACTTCAGGTAAGACAGCTTTTTTACGGTAATAGGCAGCCAGATCACGGGCTACACCGTAGTGAGAGATGGCATCGCTGCGGTTGGGGGTAAGGCCAATTTCGATTTCGTAGTCGTAGTCGACCGGGAATACGTCCGTAAAAGCAGCACCAACCGGGCAATCGGCTGGCAAAACCAGAATACCGGCATGGCTGTGTCCAATGCCGATTTCATCTTCGGCGCACAACATGCCTTCCGAAACTTCGCCGCGGATTTTGGCTTTTTGGATTTTAAAAGCTTCACCGCTAGTGGGGTGGAGAGTAGCGCCTACAGGAGCAACCACCACCTTCTGGCCGAGTGCCACATTGGGAGCGCCACATACGATAGACAGCCTGTTGCTGCCATCCGTTGTCACCTGTGTGAGCTTCAGTTTATCGGCATTGGGGTGCTTTTCGCAGGCTACTACCTCGCCGACGAGCAAAGCTGCCAGCTTTTGTGGATCCTGACCTAAACGGCTGTAACCATCCACTTCAAGGCCCAGTTCGGTAAGTATGCGAAGTGTATCTTCTAGGCTGACGTCAAAGTCGAGATATTGTTTGAGCCAGTTGAATGAAATTTTCATGGGCGCAAAGTTAAAACAGAAAGCGCTTGTCGGGTTCGACAAGCGCTTTCAATCGGCTGTAAAATATTTTTATTCGGCGATGAGGCGCAAATACTGGCGCTGACCGCCGGCATTGATTTCTACCAGATATAAGCCAGCCTGTAAATTTTCCAGGGAGATGTCCTGCATATGCACACCTCCGGCCAGTTTGCCCAGTTGCATCACATTCATTTCCTGACCTACCAGGTTGACTACCCGAATTTGAATCTCACCGGCTTGCTGAAGGCTAAAACGCAGTGTAGTGGAACGACTGGCGGGGTTGGGGTAAAGCAACAATTCACGGAGTTGATTTTGCTCTTCTACCGAAGTTGCCGGACTTTGATCGTAGATGATGATGTCGTCGATGGCTGCTTCGACTATGCTTCCACCCTGACCGGTACCACTGGTAACCGGGTCTTGCGCGATGAAACGCAATTGCACATTGGCGTTGGGCAGTACATGGTCGCCAACGCGGATTACATTGCGGCGCCAGCTGCGGTCGCTGTGAACTGTTCGCTCTATCCGGCGCCAGGTGGTGCCATTGTTGGCAATATATACTTCCCAGAAATCACTGTTCGGATTGGTGCCCATATCGTTGGTGTACCAGCGCATATAAGAAATTACCGGGTTGGTCATACCGCTTAGGTCATAGGCAGGTGAGGTGAGGGTAGTGCGTCCGCCATCTACATCGGCTATGCCCACTGAACTGGTTGGTGATGGTGCATTTTGTGTATAAAAACATTGTGTTCCTCCCGGGGTGGTATTGGTGCCAGGTTGTACGATTGTACTGGGGTCGGATGGTGTGACATAAGATGGAATGGGTACGCCGGCCTCCCACCGACCGCCAGTTGCATTATCCGAAGCAATGCTGAGCGACCAATTTGCCACGGATGCCGCGTTTTCGGCATCGTCTCTTTGGAGTTCTGTGAATCCAATAAGCATATTGTACCACAAGCCTGGATCACTGGTTAGTTCTGCATTGGCTGGTTTGTAACCCGAAACGGTATTGTTCACATCAAGCAGACGGAAATAATAACGAATGATGGTACCGACCGGCTGGGCGGGTATGCTGGTGCTATAATCATTCATAGTTCTGGTCATCGGTAGAACCTGAGGATTGGTAATGCCATTCACGGTATACACCATGTCAACACCACTCAACAGTGCGTTCAATGGCGGCTGTATATTTACCTGAATGTTTACAGGAATGGCTTGTAGCGCAGGTGCATCGGGTGGTTGAGTGAAGTTGAAATTGACATTATTCAACAATTTGATGCCGTGAAACGCAAATGAGTTGATGATGGCATTGATGTTAGGTGTGCCATTGGTCAGGTCGTTGTCGTTGTCGTCGGCTTGCAAAGCATCAATAAGGATGTCGGTATACAATTTGCCTTCTTGCCCATTCGGATACATGGCAAGACCGTACATCGACTCAGCCAGTATTTCCATTTGGGTGCGTGTAGAGCCAATAGCACCGGCGGTACGCCACCAGGCACCGCATATAATTTCACCATCGGCATGCACCTGACCAACCAGGTTCTGCGGGAAAATTTTTGGGTTTTGATCATAACGACGAATAACCTGCGCCGGATTGTTGGTGAAACCAACACCAAGCACTGGATTATTGGTCAGGGTAATGGCGTAGATATCACTATAGCCTTCACCCATGGCGCCGTTCTGGAACTGGGCACTCATAGAGCTGTAGAAATAATTGGTAATCGCATGGCCATATTCGTGGTAAATCACATCCGCCACCTGAGAAAGGGCATTGCAGCCACCCGCTGTGGTGTAGAAGTTGATCGAATTGCCATTAAAAAAGGCATTACAGGTACCATCGGTACGATCAACCCGGGTGGTGAGGGCAATGTCGAGGGCGGTGAAATTCGGCATCAGACTTTTCATATAGTCGTGCACCAGGGTGGTATGGTAATAAGCCGACAGATGGCGTATGGTAGCAACATTGGGTGCGGTACCCTGATTGTCAAATACCAGCGAGTCGGTCAGTGAATCGATACTGGCCACAAAAGAGGGTGTGATATTGCCGTTGTTGCCACTCACCACCCGCGACCAGCGGCCTTCGAGCCATACAGTGGCTGTTTTAGGGTAGGGTCCCGGAATATTGATACCACCTTCTGCAGTGGTGTAGCTGTTGGTGCCATCGATTTGTATGCGGAGATGAGGCAAATTCCGCATTTGCGATGGCGCCAGCAGATGGGTAGGGAAGATGGTGCCTTTCACTTCGATGTTTCCGCCACTTGGTGCTACCTGAACTACCAGGTTGCGACGCGAAAGTACGGAACCATCATGGGCGTCTACCAAACACTCGTAATTGCTCGGCAGGTGAGAATCCTCTTCATCTACGCCTTCAGCCATGATGGTGTACACCAGCTTAAAGCTGTAGCTCCGACCGTTGGGAATGGCCAAAACCCGGAGTTTGGGGTCGGTGCTAACCGTATGGATGCCGTTTAAATCTGTAATTGCGGCCGCTTCAGCAACACGGGCATTGATCAAAGGCTGGGTGCTGAGCTGGATGTTTTTGAAGACATCTGCCCCAAACAAAATAATTTCGTTGTTGGGGGTGAGTTTGAAAGTTACGCGGCTGTTGATGACTTCTAAACCTTCAAAATATTGCACAAAGTTGACGAAAGTATATTTTTTGGAGCGATGGGTTCCTTGCAATTCCAAGGACTGCATGGGGATTTGAAAAGCAGCCAAATCGGTTTCCATAAAGGTTTTAACACGCTGAACAGGGTCGAAGGTGTTGCCGCCGGCTATGGGGTTGCCGTAAGCCCGATGAGGCGTTTGGGTGCCTTCGTTAAAATGGACCGACCAACGTGGATGCTGCTGCAGGAATTGCTGCCAAGGCAGCATGGCGCGCAGTGCCGATTGGTATTCCTCATCAAATACCCGGTTTTCCTGTACATATCTGATTTCTTTGCTGTCGTTATGGGCCTGCGTTCCCAAGGCGAGAAACAGTGCCATAAACACACTTAAGCCGCTGATTTTGAAGTATTGAAGCATAGGGTAGTTTAAAAAGAATATCAATAATAGTAAAAAAACCATTTAGATAGATAAGCCGACGAACATAACGTTGATTTCATAGGAAGGTTTTAGCTTTGCAGTTCATGAAAAAACTCCAACTCCTCCTATGTTGCTTGTGGTTAGCCGGAAGCGTCAACGGTCAACAAATCCTGCAACTGAGCAGTAATCAATTGCAGTTCAACACCATTAACGAACTGCAGCTCGACAGCCAAAGTGTTACCATCACCAACCTAAGTAGCCAGACAGTTCAAATCAAGGTTAAGTTTTTCACCCTTTGGGGTTCTCCCTGTTTTTGGGTGAACGATAGCCTTTTCAGCCTTGGTGCGAATGCTTCTCGCGTATTACGGGTTTACTTTAAACCTGTTCATAACATCCTGAATAATTCCGAATTGTTGTTGATCAACAATGGTGGTCATGGTAATCTGAGTATCGACCTTCAAGGTCAGGGCAGCTACAGCAATGCTTATTACAGCAGTACCCAAAACCTCAGCGGACAGGCACTCAAGCAGGCCTTAAATACACGACTTGCGCAGGGTTATAACTCCTTAGGCTACAATGCCGGTCGTTTGCTGATGTTCGGTACTGTCGACAACTGGCAGGTGAACGGCCGTGAGCCCGGTCGCACCACCAACAAAGTAGAATGTGTATATACCGGTCGTACCATCGAAAATTATCCGGTGAATACGGGAACCTTGAACAATGCCCCTTATTCCATGAATACCGAACACACCTGGCCGCAAAGTCAGGGTTCGGATGTGGAGCCTATGCGCAGCGACCTACATCATCTTTTTCCATCCGATGGTTCAATCAATTCCTCTAGGGGCAATAAACCATTTCGCTGGGTACCTAACCCTACCCTAACTTATACCGGTGGTTCAATTGCCGACCCTGTTTATTTCGAACCACGAAATGCTCATAAGGGTGCCGTGGCCCGCGCCATGCTGTACTACGCCGTGCGTTATTACAATAACAGTGCAGTTAGTTTGGGCTATTTGCAGCCTCAGGAGATGTCTTTGCGCGACTGGGCCCAATTGTATCCGCCCGATTCCATTGCTATTCGCCGCAACAATGCCATTGCCGCCGATCAGAACAACCGCAATCCTTTTACCGATTATCCTCAGTTTTTAAATCGGGTAGCTAACTTGAGTTTGGCAACGTCGACGACCCCTGTTTATCAGGGTTTGTTTCTGGGAGATAGTGTTGTGCAGTTGGGTCAAGTTGGTGCGGGTGTAAACCGCAGCTACAATGTGGTTGTAGTTAATTACGGCAATCAAAGTGAAAACCTGTCGAATCTGCGTTTTGCGCAAAGCCGCATGACCATTGTTGGTGGGAACAGCCGCACTGTTGCTCCGGGCCAAAGTGTATTGATCGAAGTACAATATCTCTCCAATGCTGCTCCTATGGCCGACACCTTGCGTTTTGAGAGTGTTGTGCCAGGTGCAAGTTCAATGCAGGTTGTTTTTCGTGCCAATGGCAATGATTCAATTGGCAACTTCGGCTTATTGTTGCCAAACAATAATACATCGCTTACCTTGAGTGGAGCGGGGTCACAAACAGTGCAATTCCGCTGGCGCAGGGCGTTGGCCAGTGGCGGTAATCCGGTGAGTTATGAACTGCTTTTTGATCAGGTAGGCGGGCAGTTCAGTCCGGCCTTGGCCAGCTTTCCTGCTATAGGTAACGATACCAGTCTGACTATCAATTACATCGCACTTGATCAGTTTTTGTTAAGTCGCGGCCTAGCCATCGGCCAGACTTTTACCCTGAAATGGACGGTAAATGCCAATGCTGTTGGTGTACAACGTTTGGCAACTGATACCTTTTATCTTGTCCTGACACGAGGAACAGTGGTAGGTTCGTTGGGGAATTTCGGTTTGCTTTCACCTCAGGCCGGGAGTCGGGTGGTGGTGCAAGGACCGCTATCGGCAGCCAGTACATTTAACTGGCAAACAGCAGCCACCAGCGGCGACCCGGTAAGCTATCAGTGGTTGCTCGATGTAGCTGCAGGCAATTTTGCCCAGCCCTTGGTCAATCAGACTGCCGGTGGTTCCACCTCTACAGCCATCACGAATAGCAGCTTAAGGAACTTGTTTTTGGCCGAACAAATTGCCCTGGGCGATTCGCTGGACGCCAAATGGTCGGTACGTGCCAGCTCCGGCAGCTTTAGCCGCCTCGCCGATTCCGCCTTTAGCATTCGTTTGGTTCGCATGCCAACTTCGGTTGATACCATCGCTGATTTTAACCTGCAATTACCGCTTTTTGGGCTTTCGTTCCCGATTGCCGGCGACCCGCTCCAGCAAGCCCGGTTCCGCTGGCGTTCAGCCGAAAAAGCAGCTGGTGTGGGCACCTTACGTTATGAGGTATTGGTAGATACCCTGGGGGGCGATTTTAGTCTGCCTTTGATTCAACTGGCTGCATTTACCGACACGACAGTCATTATAAGTTATGGAGATTTAGCCGACCAATTGCAGGCACGGGGATTGACAGCCGGGCAGGTTTTTGCCGGGCAATGGAAGGTAGTTGCGAAAGATGGTCCTTTGCAGCGCAGCAGCGGCGAAACCCGACCTATCGATTTTACATTGGGCCTGGTGAATTCGGTTTACAGCCCGGAATCAGCTGCTTCTAAAGTTTATCCTAATCCGGTACGTGTCGGCGAAAATTTGGTCATAGAGCATACGACGACCATTCAGTCGGTTCAACTATATACCTTGCAGGGCCAGCAAGTTCCGGTAAGTGTAGTGCTAAACAATGCTGTAGCTAGCGTACAAACCCATCAGCTTGCCGAAGGGATATACCTCTTGCATTGGGCGGATAAAAACAGGCGCTTCCAAAAAAGAATGGTGGTTACCCCATGAAGTTGCTGGCACGTTGGATAATGGGGGCGATAGCCGTCATGGCTGCCGATTGGTTATTGGATGGCATAATCGTCGCTAATTTTCTGACGGGTATGTTGGTTACGGCAGTTTTGGTGTTATTGAATGTAGCGGTAAAACCCATATTGGTAGTACTCACCATACCCTTCACCCTCCTGAGTATGGGTTTATTTCTACTCGTGATTAATGCCGTTATTATCCTGCTCGCCGGTGAAATTGTACCGGGCTTTACGGTAACAGGTTTCTGGCCGGCGCTTTGGTTTAGCCTGCTTTTTGCCATTGTGCAATCACTTTTGGAAGGCATCAACCGGCGTTTTGAAGCGAAATACCAGCGCAATGGTTGAAATTGTCGCGAAAAGCTCATTTCTGACGTAAACCGCCCGGCCTTTTGGTACGGTTTTCAAAGTTGGGGTAATTGAATTTAAACCCAACTTAAAAATGTTTCAAAAAACCTTCATCGTATGTGCTGTAGTAGCTATGGCATTTACCTCCTGCACCAAAGACGAAGCGGTTATACCAACACCGGTTGCTCCAGCTAAGTCGAAACCTGAACTGCTTCAAGCCAACCACTGGAGACTTACCGCCTGGACAGGTGTAATGGCAGGTACTACCCAAAACCAGGACCTGTATGCCTTGTTGCTCGACGAATGTGACTACGACGACCAATACCGCTTCAAAGCCCAGGGCATTATGGAATTTGATCAAATGACCGACATTTGCAGTCCGGAAGACCCCAAAGTAATTGCCGCCACTTGGGTATATACCCCTGCTACCAATCGCCTGCGTTTTTCAGCAGCCGGTTTTGAAGTGGATGCAGTGGTAATCGAGCTCAATGACTCCACTTTGCGGCTCGACTTTGAGCAGTCCTTACTGGGCGTCAATTTCGACCACAAATGGACGCTTAAAAAGTATTAAGCCTGAACAACGCGCGCCGGATCCTTAGGGTCCGGCTTTTTTTGTTTTGGCCTGCCGTGTTTTGAAAAATGCTGCATTAAGCTTATGTTCGCTATCTAAATCCATTTTCATGAAAAGAGTTTTGTTTTTTGCTGCAGTTGCAGCGGTAACTTTTGCTTCCTGTAAAAAGGAAGAACCAGCCCCGGTGCCGACCAATGAAGAGCAAATAATTGACAAAAACTGGCAGTTAACCGATCATATTCAAATCATCGGCACGCTGAACAATAGTGTGTATAATATGCTTTACGACAATTGTGAAAAGGACAATCTCTACACTTTTGCCAAGCCGAATTTATATGTACGTGAAGAAGGCGCGCTAAAATGTTTTGTGAGTGCCCCCCAACGCGACACCATTTATTGGCGGATGATGGACGACAATAACTTGATTATTGTTGAGGACCTGGATACTTCTCGTTTTTCGGTTTCTTCGGTCAACGAAACCAATTTGAAGTTGCGTTATACCCAGAATAACATTACCAACGAACTCGTTTACACCAAAAGATAAATGAAGCTTACTTCAACCGCCTTGACCTGGGTGATATGCCTGGCAGCCTTGAGCTGGTCGTGCGAGCGGCTCGATAATCAATTCCCCAAAACCAAGGAGGAGTTATTGCGCCCAAAAACCTGGACCATTAAGGACTTGGTGAAGGGCCCTCCGGGGGGAGCAACCACTTCGGTTTACAACAGCCTCGAGCCTTGCGAACGCGACGATGAATATCGTTTCCGTTCGGAGAATCGATTGTATGTAAATGCTGGCGCCCGTCGTTGCGATTCTTCTGAATTGCAGGAATATCGTGGTAGCTGGACACTCAAAAATGATGTATTGCTGGAATGGTTTACCCCCTACGATACAGTGGCATTGTTTATCGAAGAGCTTACAGCAGATAATATGCGGGCGTATTTTGATGAACTGAACGGAACTACCCTCTCACGTTATACATTCGTCTTTTCAGGCAAATAGAGCTGAGCAACTTTATAATTGTCAATAAAAAAGGCCGGATTTCCGGCCTTTTTTATTGAATAATTCTCTTATTTCAGGAAGAGCAGTTCCCGGTATTTCGGGAGCGGCCACAACTCATCATCGATGCGCAATTCCAGCTTGTCGCTGTGGTAACGTATAGTATCGAAGAACGGTTTAACGGTATCGCAATAGGCGATGGCCATGCTGCGTGCATCTTCCAGTTTGTTGGCTTTACGCCGGGCATCTACCATGGCATTGACGCTGGTAATGATGATGCCGATGCGTTCAGCCAATTCTGATGCCAGATCGATTTGGGGTTTGAGAACGGTGGCAGTTATTCCTAAAGCCTGTTGGCTTTGGATACTACGTGTTAGTCTTTCCTGGTAGGCAACAGCTGCCGGTACAATTTTGGTCAGCGACAAATCGCCAATCAAACGTGACTCTATCTGAATCTTCTTGGTGTAGGCTTCCAGTTCAATTTCATGGCGGGCTTCCAATTCGCGGTGGGAGTAGATGCCCATCTTCTCAAACAAATCAAAGGCTTTTTTGGTCACCATGGCATCGAGCGCATGTGGGGTGGTTTTGACGTTGGGCAGTCCGCGTTTTTCGGCTTCTGCTACCCATTCATCGCCATAACCATTGCCTTCGAAGCGGATTTTTTTGGTTTGTTTGATGTATTTCTGCAAGACGGTTAATACAGCAGTATCGCGGCTGTCACCATCACCAATGAGTTTGTCGATATCTTTTTTGAATTCAATCAGAGTTTTGGCCATGGCAGTGTTCAGCACGGTCATGGCCTGGGCACAGTTGGCCGATGAACCTACAGCACGCAATTCAAATTTATTGCCGGTGAAAGCGAAGGGTGAAGTACGGTTGCGGTCGGTATTGTCGAGCAAAATTTCTGGGATGGCCTTGATGCTGTGGCTCATCAGGTTGCGCACTTCGCTTTCGTTGTGCTCAATTTTACCTTTTTCGATTTCGTCGAGTACGCGGCTCAGCTGGCTGCCCAAAAAGGCCGACATGATAGCCGGCGGTGCTTCGTTGGCACCCAAACGGTGGTCGTTGCTGGCCGAGGTGATGGCAGCGCGGATGAGGTCGGCATGGTCGTGAAATGCTTTGATGGTGTTCACAAAGAAAGTCAGGAACATGAGGTTGGTCTTAGGCGTTTTGCCCGGCGACAAAAGGTTTTTGCCGGTATTGGTGCTCAACGACCAGTTGTTGTGTTTACCCGAGCCATTCACGCCTGCAAAAGGCTTCTCGTGTAATAAAACGCGGAGATTGTGGCGTTTGGCGATTTTCTCCATGAGGTCCATGAGGAGCTGGTTGTGGTCGACGGCCAAATTGATCTCTTCAAAAATTGGCGCACACTCAAACTGGCCCGGAGCCACCTCGTTGTGACGGGTTTTGAGCGGAATGCCCAATTTGAGGGCTTCGTATTCCACATCTACCATATAGGCATGCACACGCTCAGGTATTGAACCAAAGTAATGGTCTTCCAACTGCTGACCACGCGCCGGCGCATGGCCAAACAACGAACGACCGGCCAAAGCCAGGTCCGGACGGGCGTTAAAGAGGGCATTATCTACCAAAAAATATTCCTGCTCGATACCGAGGGTGGGATAAACCTTGGTGATGTTTTTATCGAAGTACTGGCAAATAGCTACACCCGCTTCTTCAACAGCCGTAATCGATTTTAAAAGCGGTGATTTATAATCGAGCGATTCGCCGGTATAAGAAACGAAAATGGTAGGGATACATAAAGTATTACCTGCAGGTCCCTGCATGATGAAAGCCGGTGAGCTCGGATCCCAGGCGGTATAACCGCGGGCTTCGAAAGTATTGCGTATGCCACCATTCGGGAAACTCGACGCATCGGGCTCCTGTTGCACCAAAGCACCACCTGCAAAAGCCTCTACAGGTTCACCCTGACCGTTCAAAGAAAAGAAAGCATCGTGTTTTTCGGCCGTTGCACCAGTGAGGGGCTGAAACCAGTGCGTATAATGGGTCGCGCCTTTCGATATGGCCCAGTTTTTCATGCCATTGGCTACCTGATCGGCTATGGTGCCTTCAATGCGGCCACCGTGTTCAATGGTTTGCAATAGACTTTTATACACATCCTCGGCCAGGTACTCACGCATGGCTTTCTGGTTGAAGACATTGGTACCAAAAATCTCACTTATTTTTTGTGAAGGGGCAGTAACCGGTATGGTTGGGCGGTTGCGCTGGGTGTTTAAAGCTTCTTTACGTATGGTGCTCATGCAGGAAATTTTTAAAACTGATGCAAATTTGAGCATTAAATTTCGTTTGAATTGCATGTTTTTAGAAAATCTTCTCTCAATTCGTCGAAAAGTGCGTGATTTCAACCATGATTTCTCTCAAAAATCATATAACATTTATATTAATATGATTTTAGTGTAAATGCTATTCAGGTTTTGCCACCGTTTGATATGTTCATGGCAAGAATAGCAAGTTGGGTTGCTCTACGCCAAGACGTGGCTTAAGGTTTATTTGAACCTTATTCAGTTTTAGTAACTCAAGTGAACTTTAACCTGGCTATTGGGATAACTTTTGTTTGGCCGTATGGGTAACTCTCCTCGAATCCCAAATTCTAGCTTCAAAATCACACGATAGCGGGACACTGCCCATGCGGGATTATAAATTGTGTTAAGCGAAAATGACAGCTTCTTCACGGTTTAGTAGCCCTTCATTAGCACATCAGCACATAAAAGTGAGCGAAGCGAAACGCCACATGAGCACATGAGCAGCCATCCAAAGCCCAGATAGCTACTAAATACATTTGTCCTTACTTATTCGTTTTGAAACGGTTATTTTTGCGCTTCTTCTCCCATGAAAAAACTCCTCCTTCTTTTTATACTGCTCTTCGGGCTTGGTCTGACGAGCGAAGCCCAACGTATTAAGCAGAAAAAAGTGCCTTTAGAACTACTCAAGGCCTTTCGTGACCAATACCCTGCAGCGGCCGATGTAGAATGGCGGAAAAGTCGGGTTGGTTTTGTGGCCAAATACGAATTCCTGGGTAAAAAGCAGGAAAGCAATTACAATAAGGAGTTTCAATGGGTGAATACCCTGGCCGAAATGAGTACTGCTGAATTGTCGTACGTTACCACCAGCTTTCTCAAAGAGCGTTTCCCGAATTGCAGCATAGCCGACATCAGTCTGTACGATACACCAAGTGTAAAAGAACACCGCCTCCGCATATTGTGCGATAAGTTGTACTCTAATCTGGTGTTCGACGACAAGGGCAACCTCCTTCGTGAAGAAATTCAAAACCCCACCTCTAAATAAAATACTGTGGAAGCGCAATTGACCGATGTAGCCACCGCCGAAAAATTGGGTTTACTGCCCGAAGAATTCGAGAAAATTTGTTCTGTTTTGGGCCGCATTCCCAATTTCAACGAACTCAGTATTTATTCCGTGATGTGGAGCGAGCATTGCTCGTATAAAAACAGCATCGTGTGGCTGAAAACCTTACCGAAAGAAGGCGAACGTATGTTGGCCAAAGCCGGTGAAGAAAATGCCGGATTAGTAGACATCGGCGACGGCATTGCCTGCGCTTTCAAAATCGAATCACACAATCACCCTTCAGCCATCGAACCCTATCAGGGTGCTGCTACAGGTGTTGGCGGTATCAACCGCGACATATTTACCATGGGTGCCCGACCCATTGCCCAGCTCAATTCACTCCGTTTTGGCAAACTCGCCGACGAAAAAACGAAGTGGATCATGCGTGGTGTGGTTAAGGGTATTGGTGACTACGGCAATGCTTTTGGCGTGCCAACCGTGGGCGGCGAAGTATTTTTCGACGACTGCTTTACTGTTAATCCGCTGGTGAATGCCATGTCGGTGGGTATAGTAGAAGGTGGCAAAACGGTGAAGGCCATTTCTTATGGTCCCGGCAACCCGGTATTCATCGTCGGTTCGCATACCGGCAAAGACGGCATACACGGTGCAGCCTTTGCATCTAAAGACATCACCGAAGATTCGGCCAAAGACCTGCCATCAGTTCAGGTAGGTGACCCTTTCCAGGAAAAATTATTACTCGAAGCCACACTCGAAGCCATACAAACCGATGCCATCATTGGTATGCAGGATATGGGTGCGGCGGGTATCATCTGTTCGACTTCAGAGATGTCGGCGAAAGGTGAGGCTGGTATGGTGATTTGGTTGGATAAAGTGCCTACTCGCCAGGAGAATATGAAACCCTGGGAGATTTTGCTTTCCGAGTCGCAGGAGCGTATGCTTATCGTGGCCGAAAAAGGAAAAGAACAGGCCATACTCGACGTTTTCGAGAAGTGGGACCTCAACTGCGTCCAAATTGGTGAGGTAGTGGAAGGCGAACGCCTCAAATTTTATATGCACGATGAGCTCGTGGCCGATGTGCCTGCTGAAAGTCTGGTATTGGGCGGAGGCGCTCCTATTTATCATCGCGAATACAGCGAGCCGGCCTACATCAAACAAATACAAGCCTACGACAACAACGCCATACCCGAACCGGCCGATTTATTGCCCGTAATGCATCATTTGGCCAGCCATCCTAACCTGGCTTCCAAAAAGTGGGTTTATCAGCAATACGATTCTATGGTAGGAACGGTGAATATGAGCACCAATCTGCCGTCCGATGCATCCATCGTAGATGTTCGTGGTACAAACAAAGCCCTGGCATTGACAGTCGATTGTAACTCCCGTTATATCTATGCCGACCCACGCAAAGGCACCGCCATTGCCGTAGCCGAAGCAGCCCGTAACATCGTTTGTTCGGGCGGCGAACCGGTAGCCATTACCAATTGCCTGAATTTCGGTAATCCTTATAATCCGGAGGTTTACTGGCAGTTTGTCGGTGCCATTCAGGGCATGGGCGACGCCTGTACCGCCTTTGGAACACCGGTAACAGGCGGTAATGTGAGTTTTTATAACCAGTCGTCTTACGAAGGACCTGTATTCCCCTCTCCCGTCATTGGTATGGTGGGGGTATTGGATGATAAAAGTCAGCAAACCACCTTGTTTTTTAAACGTCCGGGTGATTTGATTTACGTACTCGGTGCCATGAGCAACGATATGGGCAGCTCGCAGTACAGCTACAGCTACCACGGCATCAAACATTCGACTTGTCCGGAGTTTACGCTTGAAGCAGAATTGCAGCTGCATGAAACCCTGAAGCGGATACGCAGCAAACAAATCGCCGAATCCATGCACGACATCTCCGACGGTGGTTTGTACATCAACCTCATCGAATCGGGCTTTTTCAATAAACTCGGCTTCAATATCACCACAGATCCAAATTTGCGGAAAGACGCCTTTTTATTCGGCGAAGCGCAAAGTCGGGCGGTAGTAACCATCGACCCGCACGAACAGCCCATACTCGAACGTATACTGCAAGCTATGGAGCTGCCTTACCGTTTATTGGGCGAAGTGACTACCGGTGAAATCACCATCGACGGCAAAAATTACGGCGATATCAACGGTATAGCCGACCTCTACGACAACGCCCTCGGGAACATACTGAATAAGTGAGGCGGAGAAGGCAACTTCTTCCCCTGCTATTGATAGGACTACTCGCCTGCCAACCTACCCCTTCGGAGGAGTCGGGCAGCGTACGCGCCGGCAAACCCCGATTTTTGAACGATGCTGCCACCATGGCCCGCAAAAGCGGAGCTATCGACTCGCTGGTGCGGCTTAAGGCGGTTAGAAACGGCTTTAATGGCGTGGTATTGGTCGCTCACCGGGGTACAGTGCTCTACAACCAGGCATTCGGCATCGAAGGCCGGCGGTCTAAAGATTCGTTGACTACTTCTTCCGTTTTTGAGCTGGCATCGGTCTCTAAACAGTTTACGGCTGTGGCCGTGCTGCAGTTGTACGAACAGGGCAAACTCGATATCGATACCGAGCTCCAACATTGGTGGCCCGATTTCCCACATCCCGGCATTACGCCTCGTTTGTTGCTGAGTCACCGCAGCGGTTTGTCGAATTATATGTACGATCTGGATGCGCTTTACCGCGATCGCAACACCTATATCGACAATCAAAAGGTGCTCGAAGAGATCATTCGTAATAGATTCCAGCCTTTTTTCCCACCCGACCGCCGTTACGATTACAGCAATACCGGTTATGTGTTGCTGGCTTGTTTGGTGGAAGAAGTAAGCGGTATACGTTTCCAGAAGTATATGGAAAAATATGTTTTTGAGCCAGCTGGCATGAAAAACAGCTTTGTATTCGACCCAAAATCGCCCAAAAAACTCGACAAAACCCTACAAGGCCATTCCGGTTATTTTAACCCCATCACCAAAAACTATTACTTCAACGGTGTAGCCGGCGACAAAGGTGTTTACAGCACTTCCGAAGATTTATACCGCTGGGAGCAGGCCTTGTTTTACAATACGCTGCTGAAGCCAGAAACTATGGCGCTGGCGCTACAAGCCCACAATCCCGACAAAAAACGGGGTGCCAACTACGGTTTTGGCTGGCGGATGTACGACCACCCTGCCGGTTTTCAGCTCAATTTTCATATGGGCTGGTGGCGTGGGTTTAAGTCGATGCTCATCCACCTGCCCCACGACGAAAGCTGCATCATTGTGCTCAGCAACAAAACCAGCGGTGCCTACAGCCTCCGCAGGGATGAGTTGTTGCATATTTTGTATGGAGAAGAGGGTGGAGAGTTGTTGGATGAGGCGGCGGATGAGTAGTGATTTTATAAAGGAAGTCTACTTTGTTTGCAGGCTAATTTCCAAACAACCGACATGGGAGTAAATAGGGTCGGTTAGGAAAGATCTAATGATGCCTGCATGGTTTTGCAGGACAGCAATCAAATTTTTGGATGTGGTATTGCCAATTCTTAGCCAAATCACCTTGGGGGGATGGCCGTATAACGTAACAAGGTCATAGAAGTCGGCATCGAATGTAACTATAGCGTAATGCGATAGCTTCGCAAAGTCCCATATTTCCCGATCACTTTTATTTTCAAGTTTTAAGTTTCTTAGCTGTTCACAATCCGGAAAAAGTGGACTGAGCTGTTGCGCAACCTTAAAGGAAATGTTTTGGTCAAAAAGAAGTTTCACGAAGCAATCAGAATTTTATGCTCTCTATCGGCAGCATAAGCAAGGGCAGCCTGAAGGTCGTCTGCAGTCAATTCTGGAAAGTCATTCATGATATCTTGCGCTGTCATGCCTGAGGCAAACCAGCCAAGAATATCGTAAACACTGATTCTCATGCCCCGTATGGTTGGTCGGCCAAACCTGGTTTCCGGATCAATCGTTATTCTTTCTGAATAATGTTTCATAGGACTAAAATAGTCAAAAGGATTCAGTTTGGATTACCAGGACTTAGGATATCATAACAACACTGCTCCGCTGTTTTAGTTTAATGCCACCCTGCCGGTTTCTGGGGCTGGTGGCGTGGGTTGAAGTCGATACTCATCCACCTGCCCCACGACGAAAGCTGCATCATCGTGCTCAGCAACAAAACCAGCGGCGCCTACAGCCTCCGCCGGGATGAGTTGTTGCATATTTTATATGGTGGAGATGGGGAGATAGCTTTGGATGAGTTAGGGGAGGAATAATGAGCTATACTTTCTTGATTGACTTATTATACCAACCAAGAAAGTATAGCTCTAACTATTATGTATACTTCTTTACTTGAAGTAAAGAAGTCAAATTATCAGTCAGAATACCTTCCTAACGTTCTGAAATGAAAATTTCCACTTACAATTTTGGTTGGTGGTTGAGGGTCGGCACTCCAGGCTCCACCAGTATATACGCCTTTGAATCTATAATAGCCCTTGATGTTAAAATATCCAGGCTCATTTGCAAATGTTTCAAAGTGGATGTAGGAAAAACTGTCATTTTCTGATACTGTTATTTCATGAGTTCCTCTAAAAATTTCATTGATCAGAATTGTTTGTAACCCAGTCGGAAGGTAAGCACAATTAGTATCCCGAACCATTGGAATATTCACACCGATAAGATTTTCAGGCAAATTACAGTGTCCGATACGAAGGCTGCCCCTTAAAGAATCATTGATCACATATTGACCTGAAAAGTTGACCATTTTGTTCTCCTTGTTAATAATATAGCCAATTTTTTCTAGCTCAACATTGTAACCCTCAAACTCCGCAGTCATAAAGTCTTTGTGGAGAAGCTGTTTTTTCTCCTTTTTACAAGCTGACCCCAAGATTGCCGCTAGGAGCAATATGACAATAATGAATTTGCCGTATTTCATTGTTTGATAAAATTAAGTGCTTCGGAGAAGTTGGTGCCAACCCAAACTAGTTGAAATATACTCAAAAACATTATACACAACTACAGTTCGGTATTATGATTCTGTTAGTTCCGCAACAGAATGGAAAAATTTAATGATTTTGGCAGATGAGTTGGGTGTCGTACAGGCGGGAAGACCAGGAAGGATTTGGATTAACTCACCAAGTTTGTTAATTGTAGCTCAATTGGTAGTATAATACGGCTCAATTTTAATATATTTTGAGCTGCATCACTTATATTAGTGAGCCGTAAAGGAGATAAAATGATTAATACCAGCAACATGCTCTTGCTTGAACTGCTCCGAGAGCAAGCTGAAATGTCGTCACGGGAAATTTTTGAAAGTTTTCCGGAGAACTTGAGTTACGCCACTATAAAACGCATGCTTACCCAGTTGGTGGAGACCCAACTGATTGAAACAACAGGCCAAGGTAAAGCAACAAGGTATCGTTTGTCGCTGGCATATAAATTAATCCACCCGGTGGACATGGAAACTTATTTTGATGAAGAAATTGACGATAGAGCCATTCAAAATAGATTTAATCTCCAACTTATTCCTGAAGTGCTTCATAATTGCACGCTTTTCACTTCGGTTGAACTGGCTAAGCTAAATAGCTTACAGAAAAAATTCGTTGACAATGTTTCTCAACTGTCAAAATTGGAGTATCAAAAAGAAATGGAGCGGTTGGCCATCGATTTGAGCTGGAAGTCCTCACAAATTGAAGGTAATACCTACTCACTCTTGGAAACGGAACGCCTGTTGAAGGACAAAGAAACAGCAGCCGGGAAAACGAAAGAAGAAGCTGTTATGCTCCTTAATCATAAGGAGGTCATAGACTTTGTCGTTGGACAACCCGATTATCTCGTGCCCCTTGCTGTTTCAAAAATTGAAGACATACATAAGGTATTAGTGAAAGAATTGGGTGTAGATACAAATCTACGAAGAAGAAGAGTGGGGATATCGGGGACAAATTACAAACCCCTCGAAAATGAATTCCAAATTATCGAGGCGCTCGCTGCCATGTGCAACTTGGTGAATGAAAAGGTAAATGTTTTCGAAAAAGCACTGCTGATTTTGTTGTTAATATCTTACATACAACCATTTGCAGATGGCAACAAACGAACCGCCCGAATAATAAGTAATGCCGTATTAATAAACTATGGTTACTGCCCGATTTCCTTTCGTACAGTTGATGCTGTTGATTACAAAAAAGCCATGTTGATTTTTTACGAACAAAATAATATCTATTGCTTCAAGCAGCTGTTTATCGAACAATTCGAGTTTGCGGTGGATACTTACTTTTAATAAATTTTAGGCTTTGTGCGGCCTTCAATAAACTGGGATTTCTTGCCGTGAGTTTGTCAAATAGTGAATTAGACGAAATTTCAAAAAAACGATGCCTAAGCTATGCGCTAACCAGGCAACTTTTTCCGCGCATACGGGTTTAGTTAAAAATCATCGATGACCAACTGGCTCACCCAACTCCAACAATTCTGGACGGCAGCACAAAAAACCCCGCAGCTGGCACCGGTGCATGAGCTGCTCACACGGAGCCAGCGTTTTAGCTCGGCTTATGCGCTTTGGGATAAAAGTTTGGCCATCGAAGCATTACGCCAGGCCTATCAAAAAGAAATCACCGGTGAAAAAAGCAGTGCCTTTGCCCGCATCGACGGGCCAACGGCTGCCGGTTTACAATGGAGAAAACCCGCACAGCTAGCCGATACTGAATTTGATTTTTTGGCCGAATACACCAAAGATTTGTTGCTTTCGCTGGGCTATGTGCAACACCAGGCCGACCGGCGGATATTCAATCGGGAAAAGGTTGTGGAGGAAGTTCACCGGTATTACCTCAAAGCACGCATCAGTTCCAAAACTATGACAGCAACCATGGACCAGCGATGGGGGAACATTCTCATTGAAGTAAAAAGGGAAGATGGACGAGTGGTCAGCCTGAAAATTCAGTTGAACCGTTATAACGACCGTTCTTATACCGAAGCGTTGTCGTTCGACAGCCTAATGGAATCACTGCTGCACTAAACGGCAGCCAATCCAAACACTTTCGCATGCCAGCTGGCACGTAAAGGCAAGCGGAATTTTTCGCTGAGCTCTTTTTTGGTGAAGACCAGGGTATTGATTACGGTGCTGTCGGCATTTACCACACCCTTTTGCATGAGCTGGTCGAAATGGCTACGATTGGTGGTGAGCAGCTGTTCACCGGCATAATAATAAACGAGGGTGCGGTTGAACAGTTCGATGCCAAATTCAGATTCGATGACCTGCAAAAAATGTACGGATTTGTCGATGGAACAACCTGTAGCCTGGTGAATATCTTCATCCACGGCAAGTACGATAAACTGATTTTCGATCAACTCAAAGCTGGCTTTGAGCGTTTTGTTGTGGGCGGTCCAGCTTTCTACAAAAGTGGCCAACCCCTGCATCAAGGGGTGCAACTCCGCCGGACCAAAAGGACGGTTGGCGGCATACACCCACACACGGGCTTCATCTGATAATTCGGCAAAAGGAACGTACATACGCGAAAGACTTAAAGCAATGTTCGAAAAAGACGCGCAAGATTGTTCGTCTTGCCTTGCCTTTTTTTCAACAGTTTTTGATGATAAAGTGATTTTATCAGTCAATCAAACCGTTGGCCTGTGCAATAAGTTCTGCCAGGTCGTACACTTTAATGTCTTTTTCACGCTCTTTTTGTTTCACGCCATCGCTTAACATGGTCATACAGAAGGGGCAAGCCGCTGCAACCACGCTCGGATTTTTTTCCAGTGCGTCTTCTATTCTTTCGATGTTCACCTCTTTATTGCCCTTTTCGGCTTCCTTGAACATTTGCGAACCACCGGCACCACAACACAGCCCATTGGCCTTACTGCGTTTCATCTCCACCAACTCCACATCGAGGGCTTCGAGCAATTGGCGAGGGGCTTCGTAAATGCCGTTGGCCCGACCAAGATAACAGCTGTCGTGAAAGGTGATACGTTTGCCTTTAAAAGCACCGCCATCGGCCACGCGTAAACGACCCTCATTGATGAGCTGCTGCAATAATGTAGCGTGATGCACCACTTCGTAGCTGCCGCCGAGGCCGGGATATTCGTTTTTGAGGGTATTAAAACAATGAGGACAGGCAGTGACTATCTTTTTCACTTCATACATATTCATGACCTGAATATTCTGCATGGCCTGCATCTGAAAGAGGAATTCGTTGCCGGCGCGTTTGGCTGGGTCGCCTGTGCAGCTTTCTTCGGTACCGAGGACGGCGAATTTAACGCCGCATTGGTCGAGTATAGCTGCTACAGCCTTGGTGATTTTTTTCGCCCGGTCGTCGAAACTACCGGCACAGCCTACCCAAAACAGGATTTCGGCTTGTTCGCCACGGGCCATGAGTTCGGCCATGGTGTCGATTTTGAGGGTTTTGGTCGTGCTCATGCCTGTGTATTGGGGGTTTTAACTTCTAAATTGTCGGCCCAGCTGAAACGGTCGGCAGCAGGAAACTGCCAGGGGGCGCCGTTGTTTTCAATATTGCCGAACATCAGTCCCCATTCCGATGGGACTTGCGAGGCTTCCATGGCCTGGTAGCGCCGGAGTTCAGTGATGATGCTCACGGGGTTGATGAGTACCGGGCAGGCTTCCACGCAGGCATTACAGGTGGTGCAGGCGAGGGCTTCTTCGGCGGTGATGTAGTCACCCAACAAGGCTTTGCCATCGTCGACAAAACTGCCGTTTTTATCAATGTTTTTGCCCACTTCCTCCAAGCGGTCGCGGGTATCCATCATGATTTTGCGGGGAGAGAGCAGTTTGCCGGTCTGGTTGGCCGGACAAACGCTGGTACAACGCCCACATTCGGTGCAGCTGTAAGCGTCGAGCAGACTTTTCCAGGGCAGATCCAACACATCTTTCGCTCCAAATCTTGCCGGTGCTGCATCCGGATCGGCAGCGGCATAAGGGTTAGCGTTCGGGTCGAGCATGAGTTCCACCTCTTTCTTTACGCTTTCCATATTGCTAAACTGACCGGCTGGCTCCAATTGGGCGTACCAGGTATTTGGGAAGGCGAGTATGATGTGGAAGTGTTTGGAATAGGGGAGATAATTGAGGAAGGCAAAAATACCAACGATGTGCAACCACCAGCAAACCCGTTCGATGGTATGCAGGGCTTCGGCTGAAAAACCGCTAAACATCGGTGCCAGCATATTACTGACAAGATAACCGCCTTGGTCGGGCAGATTGGCCTCGGCGATGTTCATGCCGAACAAAGCACTCATGAGTACTAATTCGATGATCAGGATGAGGTTGGCATCCAAACGGGGCCAGCCGGTGAGTTCCGGACTTTTAAAACGATGGAGCGGCTGTACATTTCTGCGCCATAAAAACACCAAACAGGCGAGGATTACACCCACACCTAAAACTTCAAAGAAGCTGATCAGGAAATAGTAAAAATCGCCCAGCAGTGGTTTGAAGATGCGGTGGTTGCCGGTTACGCCGTCGATCACAATTTCGAGCACCTCCAGATTGATGAGCACAAAGCCTACATAAATGAGGATATGGAAAAAGCCGGCTACGGGGCGGGTGATCATTTTCGACTGGCCCATAGCGACTCTGGCCATGGTTTTCCAGCGTTCGGCGGGGCGGTCGCTGCGGTTCAGCGGCTGACCTAAAAAGACATTGCGTCGTATTTTGCCCACTTTCCGGGCGAAAATCCCGATAGCGACAGCAGCTACGATGATGAATAATATCGAACTCAGCATGAGTGGGTTTTTAGCATCTGTCAAAATAAGTCAACAAGCGGCATTTCATCAAGTTTATGATGAAATGGAGAAATAATATTGGCTTGTTTAGAAAGAATCCATGCAAGCGGGTAAAAAACTTCAATTTAAATTGGCTTTGCTATTGGCATAAATAAAATGTCCCATTATCTTCGCACTCCCAACCAGCGGTGATATAGCTCAGCTGGTAGAGCATCGGACTGAAAATCCGTGTGTCGCTGGTTCGAATCCGGCTATCACCACGAAACCCCGCAATAGCGGGGTTTTTTGGTTTTTGGGCATCTGCGGTTTTTAACACAGAGGGCTCAGAGCTACACTGAGTTTCGCGGAGGCTATTCCAATTTTGAATTTTGAACTTGCAATTTTGAATTCACAATCAAAGTCGAAGGCACATCCGATAACCACAAACTTTTGGTGTCTACCAGGTGCGACCAACTGTTCATACTGATGAGCATCAAATCTTGCTTTTTCAGGAAAGCCGATTCGAGTTTTTTCTGGTTGATGAGGCTGAGGTGATGGGGTGCATTTTGTTCGATGGCCCGGATTTTCTCTTTTAGGGCAGGAGTTTTACCAACTGCACCCGTCGTATCCAATATAGAGATTTGTGATTTGGAGCTATTAATGAGTTTTTGGGCATAGTCGATCAGAATAGCATCTTCTTCGCTGAATAGAGGCACAAACACCTGATCCAGCTTCTCAAATCCTTTGTCTACCAATACACCCACCGGCACTTTGGATTTGTTGATGATGGAACGGGTTCTGAAATCGAAAGCCGAATTTTCGAAGAGGTTCTCTTTGCCCGTGACCTGATTCAACAGGTTTTCGGGGTTGACGATTTTGGTGGTAAAGCCCAGTATTTTACCGAGCAAACTGCCTTCAAAAATCGACTGACCCACCCCAATAAGCAGCAAATCATAATCACCCGAATTCGCCACTTCGGCTATGTCGGTTTCTATATCGTTGGAAGCCTTAAAAAGTGTGGTGACTTTTTGCCGGAGAGCGCTTGACTCGGAAATGACAGGCAAAAAGCTTTCTTTTTCATATTCTGCAGCATTAAATTGGTTCAAATCGCTGGCAGGTGTGAGGTGCATGGCGGTGACTGAGGCATTGTTATTCAATTTGCTTACCAGGCCGTGCGCCAGACGAAGCAAGTATTTACCACGTTCAGGGTTGCCAAATGAAATGAGGATGTTGAATTTACTTTTTTGCTGAATTTCGAGGGGGATGACTACTTGTTTTGACTTAAATGCCCAGTTAATGACATCCAGGGCCGGACCAGTCATGAAGGTGGTAACGAGCGCCATAATTACCATCATGGCGAATATTTCAGGGGTGAGCACGCCCAAATCGTAACCAATATTGAGCACCACCAATTCCATCAGACCACGTGTATTCATTAATGCACCAATGGTGAGGCTGTCTTTCCAGTTTTGGCCCACAAATCGGGCTGCCAGGGCACTGCCGACAAATTTGCCAGTGATGGCCACCAGTATGATTAATCCGGTTATTTTCCAGAGGTAAAGATCATTCAACAGGCCGATTTCTGTTCGCAGTCCGGTAAAGACGAAAAAGAGGGGTAAAAGCAGCACCAGGGCAACGTCTTCGACCTTTTCGATGAAAATATTCCTGAATTTGGCATTTTCGGGCATTATGGCACCTGCCATAAACGCTCCGAATAAGGCGTGTATCCCAATTACTTCGGTGGCATAAGCCGATAAAATCAGGGTGAGAAAAAATATAGCAACAATGGGTTTGCTCAGGTTCTCTTTTGAGTTGTGCAAATCGCCCACCCTTTTCAAAAAGGGGCGCAACACCTTTACCATCACCAACACATACACTGCAGCCAACAAAATGATGTAAAGTGCACTCACAAATGATCCTGCTTTGACGATGGCAATCACAGCGGCTAATAAACACCAGGCAGTAATATCATCGGCTGCAGCACAGGTGATGACTATAGTGCCCAATTTCGTTTTATGCAGTCCTCTTTCCTGAACAATCCGGGCCAAGACCGGAAATGCAGTGATACTCATGGCAATACCCAGGAAAAGTCCGAAAGAGGAGAATTGAACCCCTATTGGAGCAAACGCCTGATAAATGTAATAAGCCAACCCCAGCCCGAGCGCAAAAGGAATGATGATGCTGGCATGACTGATAACAATGGCGTCGTTCGCCTTGGTTTTCAGGACTTTTAAGTCGAGCTCCATGCCTATAACAAACATAAAGAGTATGAGTCCGAACTGACTAAGAACATGCAAATTTCCTAAAGATTCAACCGGGAATAGCGCTGCTGAAAATTCGGGGAAATAGGCTCCAATTAAGGATGGACCTAGTACGATACCAGCGATTATTTCACCTATTACCGTAGGCTGACCTATTTTTTTGAATATCCAGCCAAAAATGCGGGCCACCAGTATGATGGTGACTATCTGAGCCAATAAAATGGCTAGCGGATGGGTAAAACTGTACTTTATAGAAGTGAGAAATTCTACCCATTGACTGGTACCCGAGTTTGGGATAACAATATTCCGCCCCTCTTCCAGTTCCACGCCCCGTTTGCTGATCCAATACATCAATGCCGTAAATCCGCCTATGGTGCTGAGGTAAAAAATGCTGTTTCTATATTTTTTCATATCCCAGGCAGTTTTGCAAACGTTATTCAAATCCAAATTGACCAAAACTAGCTGATTTTTAAGGAGACTACAGCTCTACTGCCTCAATTCTGTAATGAGGCTGAAATAATACGTAACGAAATCAGCTCCTGGATTTTCTTAGAAAATTTTCCCTATAAACCTCACTTAAAGTCAGCTTTAAAGGTTGACCATCGGAGGTGGAAAGACTGGTCGTGATTTCGTTGAAGGCAAAAAACTTAACAATGCTCAGCGCTACCAGGGTTTGTTTGTTTATACGGCAATAAAGTGAAGTTGGCAATGCAGATTCGAGAACTGAAAACGAAATGTTCTTCAGTGTTAAACTGCTACCGTTGGTCATTATTGCTGTTTTATCCCGACTGTCTACTTCAGAGGTCATTATGCAGGCGATTTCCTCAAAATGAAGGATGGCTTTGCCCTTATCCGTATTTAATTGAATGAAGGTTTTAAGGGGAGCAGTATTGCCGAGTCGGATTACAGCTTTATTTACCGACTGTTGCAATCGGTCAAGCTGAATGGGTTTTCGCAAATAATCTACGGCATCTAAATCAAAGGCGTCGGCAGCATATTCTTTATAGGCAGTGGTAAAAATGACAGGTGTACCTTTAAGCAAATTGGCCAATTGCAGGCCATTCATGCCGGGCATTTCGATGTCGAGTATACATAAATCGTATTCCAGCTTTGGTAACTCAGCCAGAAATATGGCAGGGTTATTAAATGCCCTCACTACTTCTAACTCCGGTATGCGCTCACAGAGCAGTTTAAGGTAGGTCAAACCCGGTAGCTCATCATCCAGCAACAAACATTTTAGCTTTGTAGTCAAGTAAGTTGATTTTGAGATGTGCGATAAAAACGTCCTGTTCTATAAATTTATCCAGCTTAAAATTATCCTGATAGATGATTTTCAGGCGTTGTTCCAGACTTTCACCACCAATACCGCTGTTTTCCTTGCGCATGGGTTTTTGTGCAGATATTTTGTTGGCTACGGTCAGTGAAAAAATACCATCATTAAATGAAAAAGTGATGGCGATAAAGGCATCCGTACTTTGTAAGTCGGCATGTTTAAAGGCATTTTCGATGAGATCGATAGAAATCAGCGGTGCCAGTAATTGTTGCTCATAAAGAGGTTCGTAAGCACCGATATTGGTTTTTAACTTCATTTCGAAGAGCGGACTCACCTTAATTTTATTGATCTCGATGAGGTTTAAAGCGAAATCGATTTCCTCTCTCGGACTGACAAATTTATTCCTGCTTTCGTACAACATATAATCCAGTACGCTCGCCAGTTTGTCGAGAACGTGATAAGTCTGGTAGGCGTGTGACTGCACCGAATTGAGTATGTTCTTTAAAAGATGCGGTTGTAGTTTGGATTCAATGGACTGTAACTGCAAGGCATTTAGTTTATTTTCAACGGCATTATGCGCCTCAAGAATGGCTTGCTGTTGTTTTTTTTGCCGTTCTAAACGAAGCAAAAGGAAAATGACCAGCCCAAACAACCCGATTACGGTACCGATAAAAATAATTGAGGCACTCGATTCAATCTGTATATCAGTTAACGGGGTGTTCATTAGTTCGGATAAATAACACCTCAAATATACAATTCAAATTTCCTGTCCTTTTTAACTCGGAGAGACGGAGGGTCAAAGCGCCTCTGTGAAACTCCCTAGGTCTAATTTGGAATTTTGAACTCGCAATCCCGCATAGGCGGGATCCCGCTATCGCGTGCTTTTGAATTACTTACCGACGCGAACGCCGCCCAACCCAAAAACGCTTCGTTTGATCTTAGGCCGCGGTGAAAAAACCGTCTCACTCGAAAAACGCACATCTTCTATAGTGTAAAAGGCATTCGGATTGTAGTTTTTGACAATTTGCAGCACCGCCGGCAAATCACGACGTTGCACCAGAGCAAAAAGGATGTTTACATCTCCCTGTGAACCATGGGCATCTACACTCGTAACGCCATAGCCGGCATCGCGCAGGTGTTTGAGGAGCTGATCGGCGGGTTTGGCAGTGATGATACGGATGACCAGGTTGCCGATGGCCAGGGCCTCTTCTATCCATAAGCCGATGTAGTTACCGACAGCAAAACCACCTGCCCAGGCAAGATAACTCGGCCAGTTGTTGGCGTATTTGAGGATCTGACTCATGGCCACTATCCAGATGAGGACTTCAAAAAAGCCCAAAACAGGCGCTACCCGTTTCCAGCCTTTGGAGACAAAAACGATACGCAAAGTGCCTATGGTTACATCAGCCACACGAGAAAAAAAGATGACAATTGGAATGAGTACCCAGGCAACCAGCTCGGGATCGTAGCCTTCGAACATTATAGGAATGATTTTGACCGAAAATTCGGAAAGAAAAGGGAGAGTCGGAGATGAACTCAATATTATTCTGCTTTTTTGTGTGCAACTTCTTGCTTTCCGGTTTGAAAGAATCATTCCGGCAGCCTACATTGTGCCTTTTAGTAAAAATAAAATATGTCGACTACGATCAATAAAATTGCAGTACTTACCTCCGGTGGTGACAGTCCGGGTATGAATGCCTGCATCCGGGCAGTAGTGCGCTCCGGTATTTATTACGGTTGTGAGATGTGGGGCGTCATTCGGGGGTATGATGGTTTGATACAGGATGAATTTGAAAAGATGGAATTACGCTCCGTCAGCAACATCATTCATCGGGGAGGCACCATCCTAAAATCGGCCCGAAGTGAAGCTTTCAGGACGGAGGAGGGCATGGAAATCGCCTTCCAAAACTTGAAAAAACGTGGTATACAGGCACTCATTACCATAGGGGGGGATGGCACTTTTAAAGGAGCCCATTATTTCTCCAAAAAGTACGATATCGCTGTGATGGGTTTGCCGGGCACCATTGATAATGATCTTTACGGCACCGATTACACCATAGGTTATGATACGGCTACAAATACCGTCGTTGAATGCATCGATAAAATCCGCGACACAGCCGATGCCCACAGCCGTTTGTTTTTTGTGGAGGTCATGGGGCGTGATGCCGGGTTTATAGCTTTAAATGCTGGCATAGCTGCGGGTTGTGAAGATATTCTTATACCCGAAACCACGACCAGCATCGATAAACTGGTAGAAACCCTGAAAAAAGGTAGAACCACCCAAAAAACATCGGGCATAGTGGTTGTGGCCGAAGGCGATGAGGAAGGTGGTGCCCTTGAAGTTGCCCGTAAAGTGAAGGAACAATTTGATGGCTATGAGATGAAAGTCACTATACTCGGTCATATTCAGCGCGGCGGCAGTCCGAGTTGCTTCGACCGGGTGCTGGCCAGTCGGTTGGGTGTGGCAGCGGTCGAAGGTTTGCTCGAAGGTCAAAGCAAAATGATGGCAGGCATCATCAACAATAAAATTGTATATACCCCGCTAACCCAGGCCACCAAACAAAATCCCCAGCTCGATCCCGATCTGGAACGAATAGCACGTATAATTTCTATTTGAAATGTTAGTAGTAGCTGATAGCGGGTCCACCAAAGCCGACTGGAAATTTGGCCCGGCCGAAGATAATGTCATTTCTACCAAAGGTTTTAATCCCTTTTTTCACGACCGGGATTTTATACTTACCGAATTGCGAAAATCACCTTTGGCGGGCTTTAATGAACAGGTAACCGAACTCAATTTTTATGGTGCCGGTTGCTCAAGTACTGAGCGTAATTTGATCGTGCATGGGCCACTGACCGAGTTTTTTCCCAATGCCAAAGTGGTGGTCGACCATGACATACTGGGTGCCGCCATTGCCACCAACGGGGATAGCGAAGGTATCAGTTGTATCATAGGCACGGGCTCAAACTCCTGCTATTACAACGGTAACCAACTATTTCAAGTGGTACCGGCTTTGGGCTATTTGCTTGGTGATGAGGCAAGCGGCAGTTATCTGGGTAAAAGGTTGTTGTCGGATTACCTATACAAACGTTTGCCGGAGCCGTTGCATTTGGCGTTGGAGAAGGATTTTCAGCTAACGAAAGAGATCATTTTTCAGCATAGCTACCAGGAACCTAATGTGAATGTATATCTCGCATCTTTCGCCCGCTTATTTTCTGCACATAAAGAACTGCCCTATGTGCAAGAGGTGGTAGCGGCTGGTTTCCATCAGTTTTTGGACATCCACGTCATGCGATATCCGCGCATCCATGAAATTCCGGTCAACTTCGTAGGTTCAATCGCTTATTATTTCGAGCCTTTGCTGACGAAAGTTCTGGAAAGTAAAAAGCTCGTGAAAGGGCGCATTTTACGCAAACCCATCCACGAGCTCTACCGGCATTTTGCCGAAAAGGGCTGAACTACTTTTTGAGTAGGGCCGCAATTTTATCTTCCATCACATATTCATCGCCCTCCACATAACTGTTGTGACGGTAAACAACAATGCCGTTTTGGTCGACCAACATGGAAAAGGGCACGGTTTGGAAATTCATAGATCGTTTCATATCCTCATTCGGATCGAGCAACACTTCAAAAGGCCAATTGACACCATTTACATAGGCCTTCACTTTGGCAGTATTGCGGGCGTCATCGATAGAAATAGCCAGAACTTGAACATCGTATTTTTTCTGCCATTCGTCGTAGAGTTCGGCGTAGTTCGACAGTTCCTTTTTGCAAGGCGAACACCAGGTAGCCCAAAAGCTGATTACGGTTATTTTGCCTTTTCCGGTAATATCGCGAACGCTGATAGCTTCACCGGCCAGGTTTTTCAGTTTAACATCGGGTACGCCTTCCGATTGAGCGAAAACCATACTGCTAAAGCAAAGTAAGGCAAGGAAAAGTAAATTTTTCATGCAGATAAAAGTAAGGAGTTGAACGTTCGCTTGCGTCATCAAGCAGATATTATGCCTAAATTACCGACCATTTTGTTACCATACTTCCTATGTACAAGTTTTTCACGGCGGTGGCCATGGCATTATGTTTTTGTGCCATAAGTCGCCAAACCGTCGCACAAGGCACACTCACCGGCGATTTGGAATTGTATCAGAACTTCTTTTTTCTCGATTCCAATATTTTATCGCAGCCTATTCCGCCACAATACTACCAACAGCTGAGTTCAACCGATGCCTGGCTAAACCTGAATTATCGTATGAAAGATCTTACCATAGGGGTGAGGTTCGATATGTTTCTGAATTCGGGTCTGCGTACACCCGGAGCGGTGCAGAACAACCAGGGGATTGGCTTCTGGTTTGCCCGGAAAAAAATTGAGAAGCTCGAATTGACCATAGGTTACTTCTATGATCAGTTTGGCAGTGGTGCGATTTTCCGAGCCTATGAGGGTCGCGGACAAAATCTCGATTATGCCATACGAGGAATGCATGCCAAATATGAGCTGAATCAGAACTGGACCATGAAAGCATTCGTAGGTCGTCAGAAATTCCTTTTCGACACCTATGCGAGCGTGATGAAAGGTGCCAATCTGGAAGGGACTGTGGCTATATCGGAAGATGTTTTGCTGCGGCCGGGTTTAGGCGTGGTGAACCGAACCCTCGACAACAATAGTATGGCCTTGGTGGTTGGGCAAATTGAAAACCAAGCTGTTGGAACCCGTTTTGTGCCTAAATACAACGCTTTTGCTTACAGTGCTTACAATACGCTCGATTACCAAGGTTTTTCCTGGTTTGTTGAACTGGCTGCCAAATCAACAGAGGCGGTATTTAATCGAGAAGGAGATCGTTTAGTGGATAAACCGGGCTCGTTTGTATTGAGCAGCTTGAGTTATAGCCGACCCGGCGTTGGAGCCACCTTACAATACAAACGCACGGAATTTTTCGAATTTCGAACCTCACCACTAGAGTCATTAAACGATGGTCTGGTGAATTTTATACCACCTTCGGCACGTATGAATACTTATCGCCTCACCTCCCGTTATGCACCGGCCACCCAGCTGATTGGAGAACAAGGTTTGCAGGGAGATGTGGTTGTGAGCATTGCCAAAAAACACAATTTGCAAATTAACGTTTCGGATGTCAAAACGCTGGAAGGGGCACGTTTGTACCAGGAGTTTTACAGCGAGCTGAAACTGAAAGTCAATACCAAGTTCACGGCCATAGCCGGATTACAACGCTTGATTTACAACCAGGAAATATTTGAAAACAAACCCGGTAAACCGCTGGTGCGCACCTGGACACCTTTCGCAGAATTTGTTTACAAGCTGAACCGTAAAAATTCACTGCGTGCCGAAGTGTCGCATATGCAAACCAAGCAGGACCTGGGTTCGTGGTGGTGGGCCTTACTCGAATACAATATTGCCCCTAAATATTCCTTTTCTATCATGGATATGTGGAACTACGGCAATCCCGACCCTGCTAAACGAATCCATTATTATACCGTTTTCGGTGCAGTAAATCACCAGAAATTGCGTTTTACCGGTGGTTATGTGCGTCAGGTGGAAGGTGTTATCTGCACCGGTGGCGTATGTAGGATAGAACCTGCTTTTAATGGTGTGCGACTTTCCTTAACTTCGACTTTTTAATTATGATTATGAATAGGCTTTTCTTTTTACTCCTGGCAACCGTACTGGTACAGTCCTGTAAGGAAGTAGGGCCTACCGTTGACATTGACGGCACATCAAGTTTACTTGGCGATACCACTTTTGTTGAGTCAAACATTGCTACACCACAAGATCGGGTAGTATTGCTGGAAGAATTTACCGGTGTTCGATGTGTAAACTGCCCGAGGGCACACAATACCATTAAACTGATACAGGCTGCACATCCCGGACGGGTGCTGGCTGTAGGCATACATACCGGCATTTTTGCTCAACCTTATGCCGGCCGACCAGATTTTCAAATACCCGAAGGAAATGCCATCGAACAGGCTTTAAACGGTGCCCAGGGTTATCCTTCCGGTGCAGTTGATCGTAAACAGTTTAGCGGTGAAAGCAGAATTATAATAAGCGACAGCAAATGGGCAAATTATGTAAATGACCAATTGACCATCCCTACGCCGGTAAATATTAATCTGGCCAAAGTGTATAATGCCACTACCCGCCAACTCGAACTTTCAGCGACCATGCGGTTCACAGCTGCTTATGCTAACAATCTTTATTTTTCAGCCTACTTGATTGAAGATAATATTGTGGATCATCAGCTTACGCCTACTGGGGTTGATACTGCCTACAACCACACCCATGTACTCAGAAAGTTACTGACCCCGCTATCCGGTCAACAGTTAAATGCGCCTTCATTTACAGCAGGCCGGGTAGTTGTTCAACGGTACAGCCTACCCATAGATGCTGCTTTTAATGTTTCCAATCTTAAAGTAATCGCCTTTGTGCATAACAATGGCACCGACAAGTCCGTCTTACACGCGGCTTACAGTTTAGTTGAATGAGTTTAATTCCTGAGTACATTCCTGTCCTTATTGTAGGGGCAGGCCCCGCTGGTGCAACAACATCTTTGTTCTTAACGAAATCAGGCATTAATCACCTGGTTATTGATAAAGCCAGTTTTCCGCGAGATAAAATTTGTGGCGACGCCTTAAGTGGCAAAGTGGTGAGTTTGTTTGCCGATTTGGGCTTGAATTATCTCGATGAGATTGAAGCCAATACAGCTGAATTTTTGCCATGTCTGGGAATTTCATTTGTTGCTCCGAATGGGAAATGTTTGTCTGTTCCCTTTCGCACTAAAGTTGCCGGCCGTGAAACAGCTGCCGGTTTTATTTCCAAGCGGATAAATTTTGACCGTTTTTTGGTGGATCATTTGGAGCCAACGCGTTTGATTCAACAATGTGAGTTGCTTAGTTTTGAACGCAAAGCCGATGGTATTCATGCCTTGGTAAAATATGCCGGTGAGACTTATCCCATACGCACCGAAATTATAGTCGGTGCCGAAGGCGACCGCAGTCTGGTAGCCAAACAATTGGCGGGTTTTGTAAAATCCAAAAATCATTACAGTGCCGCCGTGCGGGCCTATTATAGTGGTGTTACGCCCGGTCCTGATGAAAGGCACATTGAATTATTGTTTCTGAAAGAAGCTTTACCGGGTTATTTGTGGGTTTTTCCTTTGCCTAACGGTCAGTGGAACGTTGGTGTGGGCATGCTCAGCGCAAAAGTGAGTAAACGGAGAGTCAATCTCAAAAAGCTCATGGAAGAATTATTACAAACCCATCCACTACTAAAAGACCGATTTGCCCAAGCTCGGCTGGAATCGCCGGTACAAGGTTGGGGTTTGCCTTTGGGTAGCCAATGTTGGCCATTGTCGGGTGATAGGTTTTTGCTGACCGGCGACGCTGGCTCCATGATAGATCCTTTCACCGGGGAAGGTATTGGCAATGCGATGTATAGCGGGAAGTTGGCAGCAGAAGCCATCAAAAATGCACTCGAAGCACGTGATTTCAGCGCGAAGCAGTTAAAAAATTATGAAATTAAGGTCTATGCAGCTCTGGGCGAAGAGCTCCAGATTGGTACGACTTTGCTTAAACTCACCAATTACCCGTGGATGTTTAACTTTGTAGTGGGTAAAGCTTTAAAAAATAGCACCTTAAGGGAAACCATAACTTGTATGTTTGAAGATATCAATTTGCGGGATAAGATGCGGAACCCGATGTTTTATTTGCGTCTGCTCATCAATAAGTAAGCATGAAAAAGTCCCTTTTTCTCCTTCTTGTTACCTTTATTTTTCTCAGCTGTAATCGGGAAAAGGTCACTTTGTTTGATTATCCGCCCTATCAAACCGACAAAAAAGCGCTGGGAGTTTTTTTGACAGCTACCTGGAGTGAGCGTTCAGGCGATACCGGCATGCCCAGCTTTTATGCCATGGTGGATTCGTTTGGGAATCGTATGATACCCATGGCTGCTCATGCCGCTACTGTTGGAGACGCTTTTTATTCACTTGCGGCCTCTCAGTTCTACAGCATGTACAATGCCGAAGAATTACCAAGTCTTGGGGTCAATGCCGTTGGGTTTCCACTGGCCCAAATCGATGATTTTCAAGAAGAAGTAATACGACAAACCACCGAATTGGCAGGCAGTGATCTAGTGCCAGCCCAGCCTTCAGCTGTTTTAGCCTGTGCAAAACAAATCAAAGGCCGAACTTTTCAAGCCAAAGCCCGGGTAAGGATTGAAAAAGTGGTGACCAATGCCACATTACAACTGGCTATTTATATTACAGAAAATCAAGTGCTTGGTTATCAGGAAGGAATTGGCGCATCTATTTTCCACCAATATGTTTTGCGTGGCGCTGCTACGGCAGGGCCCTGGGGAGTACTTTGGAAAAGCGGTAATTTTGCCGTTGGTGAGACCTTCGAGCAAGAAGTTACCTACCAGGTAACCGAGGATATGGACTCCAATCAACTTAATGTCATCGCCGTACTTTATCGTATGGAAGATGGGTATCCGGTTGAAGTTTTAAATTGCAACAAGCTCTAAGTCAATATTTTTTATATATTAGTGGACCAAACCTCTTAAACTATGAAAAAAATATTGATGCTACTCGCGGCCGTGATTCTTGTAGGCTATGCTTGTACAAAAGATGCAGCTGTAATCCCAACTAATCCCGGTGGTGAAGGCCCGTTTTTAGCCTCCACTTCGCCAACCAACAAAAATGCCGTGCTTGAAGACTTTACCGGTGTTCGCTGTCAGTATTGTCCCGATGGCCACGACCGCGCTAAAGCTCTCGAAACCGCTAACCCAGGCCGGGTTGTCGTAATTGCTGTGAATTCTGGTCAATATGCCACACCTGCCAGCGGATGGCCGAATTTCACCTCCGATTTTGGTGATGCTATTCGTATGCAAACCAATCTTACCGGCTATCCGGCCGGTACAGTTAACCGTCGAGTATTCTCTGGTTTGAGCCAGTCGCCGGGCGGAACTGCCATGGGCCGTGGCAACTGGTCGAATGCCGCCTCTCAGGTATTGACAGAAGTTTCTCCGGTGAATATTGGTGCTTCTTCAACTTATGACGCCGCAACTCGGAAAGTAACTGTCAAAGTCGATCTCTATTATACTGCCGACGAAAGTGTTGCCAACTACGTGAATGTTGCTTTCCTGGAAAGCGGTCAAGTAGGCAAACAGTCGAACACCACCGGCACCGTGAACGAGTATGTACACAACAACATACTGCGTCATATGCTCACCGGACAGTGGGGTGAAGCCATTGAAACTACCAAGTCTAAAACTGGTACCAAAATCACCAAAACCTATACCTATACCGTTCCCACCAACTACCACGACAACGCCGCAACCGACATCAACAAATGTGATATTGCTGTATTTGTGACCCGTGGTGCCGGCGGTACAGGCGAAATCCTGACCGGTATCAAGCTGAAAGCCAAATAATTTCAACAACGATTTTTGTAGCCCTGCTTTTCTATGGAAAGGCAGGGTTTTTTTGTTGAAATCCTGCGAATAAACCGTGGTGCGAAACCCTTAGCTTAGCAAAAAAGGAAAGTAGTGGCAGAACAGCTTAACTATACAGAAGACAGCATACGTTCACTCGATTGGCGGGAACATATCCGGCTTCGGCCAGGCATGTATATCGGCAAGTTGGGCGATGGGTCGGCACATGACGACGGTATCTATGTTTTGCTGAAAGAAATTATAGATAACTCCATCGATGAATATGTGATGGGGAATGGTAAAACGATTGATATCAAGGTCACCGACCATAAGGTAATAATTCGGGATTATGGCCGGGGCATACCTTTGGGGAAAGTCATCGATTGTGTCTCCAAAATTAATACCGGTGGTAAATACGACTCCGGCGCCTTTACCAAATCGGTGGGTTTGAATGGTGTAGGAACGAAGGCAGTGAATGCGCTGTCGAAATACTTTAAGGTACAGTCGATTCGTGACGGTAAAACCAAAATTGCCGAATTTGAAGCCGGTGAACTAAAAGCGGAATCGGGAGAGGATAGCACTTCCGATCGCAATGGAACCCTGGTCACCTTTGTACCGGATGATGGCATCTTCAAAAACTTCAGGTACATCATGGAGTTTATTGAAGACCAGATTTGGAATTATGCCTTTTTGAATGCCGGTTTGACCTTACAATTGAACGGGCAAAAGTTTTTTTCCAAAGACGGTTTGCTCGATTTGCTCCAGCGCAAAGCCAATCCCGATGCTATTCGATATCCAATTATTCACCTGAAAGGGCAGGATATTGAGGTAGCATTTACCCACGAAGACCAATATGGTGAAGAGTACTATTCTTTTGTAAACGGCCAATACACCACCCAGGGAGGTACGCACCTGGCTGCTTTTCGGGAGGCCATCGTTAAAACGGTGCGCGAGTTTTACAAGAAAGAATTCGATGCCAGTGATATACGCGCATCCATTGTTGGTGCCATAAGTATCCGCGTGCAAGAGCCTGTTTTTGAATCGCAAACCAAAACCAAACTCGGCTCTCAGAATATGGCACCTGACGGGCCAAGTCTAAGAGCTTTTGTGGTGGATTTCATCAAAAAGGAACTCGATGATTATCTTCACAAACACCCCACTACTGCCGAGGCTTTGCTCAAACGCATCACCCAAAGTGAACGGGAGCGCAAAGACATGGCCGGCATTAAAAAACTGGCCAACGAAAGAGCGAAAAAAGCCAATCTACACAATAAAAAGCTCCGCGATTGTCGCTTTCACTTTAATGAATCGAAAGACGAAAAACGCTTCGAAACTACCCTTTTTATCACCGAAGGAGATTCGGCCAGCGGATCCATCACCAAAGCGAGGCAAGTGGAGACACAAGCTGTTTTTAGTCTGCGAGGCAAGCCACTCAACTGCTATGGACTAAAAAAGAAGGTGGTTTATGAGAATGAAGAGTTTAATCTGCTCCAACATGCCCTGAATATCGAAGAGGGGCTAGAAGGTTTGCGTTACAATCGTATTGTCATTGCCACCGATGCCGATGTCGATGGCATGCATATCCGCCTTTTGTTGATGACTTTTTTCCTGCAGTTTTTCCCCGATTTGGTGAAAAATGGCCATCTCTACATACTCGAAACGCCTTTGTTCCGGGTGAGGAACAAACAAACTACCCTGTATTGTTATTCCGACGAAGAGCGCCAGCATGCCATTCAGCAAATTGGCAGCAAAGCTGAAATCACCCGATTTAAAGGTTTAGGTGAAATCTCCCCCGATGAATTTGGCCAGTTTATCGGTGAAGACATGCGCTTGGAGCCCATAATCTTGAAGATGGATATGACCATTGCTAAGCTACTCGAATACTATATGGGTAAAAATACCCCCGACCGACAAAACTTTATCATCGACAATCTGAAAATTGAGAAGGATTTGTTCGGGAACGAAAGTGAAAAAGAAGTGGAAATTGAACAGGAAATGGAATAAGATGAAGAACATAATAATGATTTGTTTGCTGCTGATTGGGAGTCAGCTGAAAGCCCAAACACCTATTCCCATGTCGCCAATTCAAATGGCGGAGCAGCTATTACTCGTTGTAAAAAACCAGGAAGATCCCATGCCTTATGTCAAAGGATTGGCAGGATTGAGCGAGCAAGCTTTAACGGTTGGCTTGGGTAATGATGTCGAAAAACAGGTTTTTTGGATTAATATGTATAATGCATTTATTCAGTATAAGCTTAAACAAGACACCAGTCAGTTTGAAAACCGACGTAAATTTTTCAAAAAGCGGGATATTGTTGTTGCAGGGCAGGCATTAAGTTTTGATGATATTGAACATGGCCTGTTAAGACGTTCCAAAGTAAAGTGGGCAGGAGGCTATATGCAAAAGTGGTTTCCTTCGGATTTTGAAAAAAAACACCGCGTAAGCGAGTTGGATTGGCGTATACATTTTACGTTGAATTGTGGCGCAGCGGGTTGTCCGGCCGTTGATTTTTACCGGGTGGAAGCTTTCGATAAACAACTGGAAAATGGTGTGAACCTCTTCCTGATGTTCGAAAGTGAATACGACAGCACAGCCAATGTCATCACCTTGCCTAAACTGTTTTCGTGGTACCGCAAGGACTTTGGCGGCAAAAAGGGCATATATCAAATACTTGAAAAGCGGGAGTACATTCCTGCGGGCAGTCAACCCAAGTTGAAATACAGTGAATACGATTGGCAATTATCGGTAGCGAATTATCGCTAAAAAGATGTCAAAGTAAAGGAGCCGGACTAACCTCCGGCTCTTTTGGCTTTATAGCCCATTTGTATAAGCAAACCTACCAGGCGATCGGCGAAATTACCTTGGATGATGATTTCACCTTCCTTCACAGACCCTCCCACACCACATTTGGTCTTGAGCGTTTTCCCCAGGGCTTCCAGATCAGCTTGTTGCCCTATAAAGCCGGTGATGAGTGAAACCTCCTTGCCGCCACGCTGCTTTCGGTCAAGATACACCTTGAGCTGTTGTTGTTGCGGCGGGAGCGTAGCGGATTCGGTACGCTCTTCCGGGCTATAAATCCAGTCGGGATTGGTGCTGTAGACCAGCCCGCCCAAGCTTTCAAGTCCTTTTCCTTTTTTGGACATATCAATAAGCTTTTAAGCTCAGATCGAAATTTTTGATGGTATGGGTAAGTGCACCCATACTCAAATAATTCACGCCACACCGGGCATAGTCGATGGCATTATCTGGGGTAATGCCGCCTGAAGCTTCCGTTTCGGCCTGATTACCAATGAGAGAAACGGCTGTGCGTAAATCGGCAAAGCTGAAATTGTCCAGCATGATTCGATCCACAGGGCCGTTTGCAAGGATTTCGGCAACTTCTTCCAAATTGCGTGCCTCCACTTCGATTTTTAATTGTTTGTTCAGACTTTTTAAATAGGCTTTTGCCCGTTCAATCGCCGGGCCAATACCGCCGGCGAAATCGATATGATTGTCTTTGATCATGATCATATCATACAAGCCAAAACGATGATTTTGCCCGCCTCCAATACGCACGGCGGCTTTTTCGAGAAAACGATTGAGTGGCGTGGTTTTACGGGTATCGAGCAAAATGCAGGAAGTGCCCTGGAGTTGGGCAACAATGCTGGCGGTAATGGTAGCTATGCCGCTCATGCGTTGCATGATGTTGAGGCAAAGCCGTTCCGCGGTAAGTATGTTTCGAGCACTTCCGCTTACAGTAAAGGCGATATCGCCGGGAGTTACCCGATCACCATCTTTTAACTGAGTTGTGAAATGTAGCCTGGGGTCGACAGTCTTTAAAACGGCCAGGCCCACTTCTATACCGGCAAGAATTCCGCTGTCTTTTACGAGCAATTGAGCCCGACTTTGTGCTTCGGCAGGGATACAGGCTATACTGCTGTGGTCGCCATCGCCTACATCTTCGGCCAGCGACAATCGGATAAATTCATCTAACTGCATCCACAAAATTACTCAAATCTGAGTTGCTGGATGCGTAATCCTTCGGGTTTATCCTGTAAAACCACAGAGGTACGGTAGCTTACACCGGCTTCGGTAGTCAGCAAACCTATCATATACCTGCCGCCCTTTTCGGAAGCACCGCGGTGCATGAGTTTGAAGGTTTTCGGCTGATTTTTCAGGAAGAAATTTTTGAGAATGATTTCGGTTTGTGCCTTGCTGTAAGTGCTTTCCCGCTCCTGCAGCGTGAGTTCAACCGTATTGTCGAGGAAGGCTGCCAGTTCTTTAACATTGGCATCGCGTATAAGCTCTGCCAGTTCGTCAACAACATCGGTTTTCGATTCGGTTTGAGTAAACGACATCGAAATCACAGCAAATAAAAGAAGGTTTACTAAAAGCTTCATATCCTACAATTTCCCTGCCTCAGTCACAAAATGTGCCAAGGCAGAGGATGTACAAATTTAACGCAATTTTTCACAGTCAAAAGCGGAGTTATGCTCCGGTAGTCTAACTTTTCAACATTTGAATTTGTGCTTGTAAGGCTGCACCTTTGCAGGGTGAAGTTCGTCCTTGTCCTGTTTTCTGTTCTTTTTGTTTGTTTCTCGTGCCAACACACCGATGACACTTTAGCTATACCCCTATATTTCGATTTACCGGGCTATATACAAGGCGAAATCCGAAGACAAAACGCCAAGGCTCAGGCAGTGGTGGTACATTGGGAAAAGGATGGCCAAGTTGAACAAAAAACAGGGCAGCAAATCGATTGGAAAAAGGCGCTGGCTGCCTTGGAAAAACTAGACCTGAATCGCACGGCTTATCGGGGAAGTTATCAAGTAGATTCAAGCCAGTATGGAGAACAGCTTAACGTCAAATATCGGGCTTCGGGCGCATCGGTTAAACCCCAAACCCTGCATATGGTGAAAGAAGCTGGAAGAATAGTGAGGCTGGAAGTGACAGTTGCAGATGAAAATTTTCTGTATACTAGCCAAACCCATTACACTTATGTGCCCGATGATACATTAAGTATATCGGGCACACAACGGGTAATTTTCGGGAAAACACATAGCTACAAACGTAGCTATTGGTATTAAGCCCGACTTCTGCGGGTGAAATTCTCGAAGAAGTAAGGAATAGTCTCGATGCCTTTGTAAAAGTTAAACAGGCCGTAATGCTCATTTGGAGAGTGTAAGGCGTCGGAATCCAGTCCAAAGCCCATCAATACCGATTTTAGGCCAAGTTCTTTTTCGAAAAGTGCCACAATTGGTATACTACCTCCGCCGCGCGTAGGAATCGGCGTTTTGCCAAAGGTGGTTTCCATGGCTTCGGCTGCTGCCAGGTAGGCAGGGGAGTCGGTTGGCGTAACTACCGGTTCGCCGCCATGATGTGGTTTAACCACGACTTTCACGCCGGCCGGTGCGATACTCTCAAAATGGCGTTTGAATATTTCGGTGATTTCGTGCGACGATTGGTTAGGCACCAAACGCATAGATATTTTGGCAAAAGCTTTCGAAGGCAGGACGGTTTTAGAACCCTCACCGGTATATCCGCCCCAAATGCCGTTCACGTCGAGCGTTGGGCGTATGCCGGTGCGCTCCATGGTGGTAAAGTCTTTCTCACCCCAAACATCCGCTATTCCGAGGTCTTCTTTGTATGCTTCCAAATCGAAGGGTGCCTCGTTCATGGCTTTACGTTCTGCCGGGGTGAGCGCTATTACTTTGTCGTAAAAACCGGGTATGGTAATGTGGTTGTTCTCGTCGTGCATCGAGGCAATCAACTTCGCCAAAATGTTGATGGGATTGGCTACACCACCGCCATAAACACCGGAGTGTAGGTCACGATTCGGGCCGGTCACTTCCACTTCTACATAACTTAAGCCGCGCAAACCAACGTCAATGCTGGGCACATTATTGGCAATCATGGAGGTATCTGAAATGAGCACCACATCGGCTTTCAGTCGGTCGCGGTTGGCGATGCAGAACGGACCAAGGTTGCCGGAGCCTACTTCTTCTTCGCCTTCAATCATAAACTTGACGTTGCAGGGCAGCTGATTGGTGCGCATCATCAATTCAAAAGCCTTGACGTGCATATACATCTGGCCTTTATCATCGGCACTGCCGCGGGCGTAGATTTTTTCGTTTTTGATGGTAGGCTCAAAGGGCGGACTATGCCAGAGCTCGTAAGGGTCGGCAGGCTGAACATCGTAATGGCCGTACACCAAAATGGTGGGCAAGTTAGGGTCGATGATTTTTTCGCCGTAAACGATAGGATAGCCGTCGGTAGGGCAAACCTCAACCAAATCGGCTCCGGCTTCTTCAAGTCGTGCTTTGATAAATTCCGCTGCTTCAAAAACATCTTCTTGGAAATCGGGATTGGCAGATACAGAGGGTATGCGCAATAAGTCAAAAAGCTCGTCTAAAAAACGTTGTTTGTTTTGGTCGATGTAATTTTTTACGCCTTGCATGAGGTATGGGGTTGATGAAATTATAATTCCTGGTTTTGTAACATACGGTAGATGGTCGATTTACCGATATCGAGTTTATTCGCTACAGTGATGACGTTATTCTGGTATTTGTCGAGATAGTAGCGGATGAGTTTGCGTTCGAAATCACGCAGTGTAAGCTCTTCCTGCAGCCACTCCATAGGCTCATTGTCGTTCTGAAAGTGGATGTCTTCATCAGTGATTTCAAGTGCATTGGTCATGACACAAGCAAGCTCTACCACGGCTTTCAACTCCCTGACGTTGCCGGGGAAATAATAATTCGCAAGCTTGTCGAGTGCTTCTTTAGAGAGTTTGAGGTTGGGTAATTTATTCTCCTTCACAAACTCATTTACAAAATGTTTGGCAAGTATGGGTATATCGGATTTGCGCTCACGCAAGGGTGGCAGCTGTACGGGTAGACCAAGCAAGCGGTAATATAAATCCTCCCGGAAGTTGCCCTTGGTAACCTCTTCTTTCAGGTTACGGTTAGTAGCCACAATGACCCGGCAATTGATTTTTACGTTTTCATTGCCGCCCACCCGACTCAGCTCTTTCTCCTGCAATACCCGCAGTATTTTCGCTTGCAATGAAATGTCCATTTCGGCTATCTCGTCCAGGAAAATAGTGCCATTGTTGGCGAGTTCAAATTTGCCGATTTTACGGGTATTGGCACCGGTAAAGGAGCCTTTTTCATGACCAAAAAGCTCACTTTCAAGCAATTCATTCGGGATGGCGGCCATATTAACAGGTACAAAAGGCCCTTTCGAGCGACTCGAATTGTAATGAATAGCCTTGGCCGCTAGTTCTTTACCAGTGCCCGATTCGCCATAAATTGAAACGATAATGTCGGTTTTGATCGCTTTTTCAAGAAGCGTAAAAACATAACGAATACCATCGCTTTGACCGACTATAGAATTGGAGAAGTCATATTTTTTACCCAATTCTTCTTTGAGCATGCGGTTTTCCTTGACAATCTGCTGGTTGCTGATGATGTTATTGATGGTATTAATCAACCGGTCCTTGGTCTCATTGTCCTTGGTGATATAGTCGTAAGCCCCGTTTTTCAGGAGCTTAACCGCAGTACCTACATCTGTCTGCCCCGACAACATAATCACATAAATATCCGGGTCGAAACTTTTGATGTGTTTGAGAATATCCGAGCCCGACATATCCGGGAGATAGTAGTCGAGTGTGATGACATCGGGCCGTCGATACAAATTATTGATCATCTCTTTGCCTGAAGTATAACAGAATACCTCGTTATCGGGATTGAGTTCCACGATATACTTGATGGTTTTCATGTATATGGGTTCGTCTTCGACGATAAAAATGCGCGCCATAGGTCAGCTTGAGGTGTTTTCCAAATTTAGGAATTTAATCCTATTTCAAAGGTGTATTTTCCAAAAATTGAAAATGTCCCATTAATGTTCAAACGCCATCATATTGCTCGAATGGCCTCTTTTTGGTTGATTTATAGTGGCTTTCAGCTTATAAAGTAGCGATTTTCCTGTGTTGGGAATTCAGTTTTGGAATTTCCATGATTTGGAGAGAAGTGAGGGTTGAAGATTTGGTTTGGGGCGAAAATTTGCCTTTAAGTGATATTCGATGCTCCTTTTTACTCGGGAAGCGGCATTTTAAAAACGGAACGTTGTTTGCCACATGGTTAATAAGAATATCGGAACCATTTGTTTAGGCAAATGCGGCACCGGTGAAAATGAAGAAGCGGAAAATGGCCTGAAAACACCATTTTCAATTGTCTGCTTACTAAACCTGACCAAAGAAATAGCCCCGAAAGGGGCTTTTTTCATGTAAATAGCGCTAGTTCAACTGAGGTTTAGTCCTTTAAAATTGGCTGGGAATTGGCCTAATTTGAGTAAACATTTCCCGAATTGGGATGGTTTCTAGGACTGATTACATAAATTTTCGGCGACAGTAGTTAAAATTGCGGCAATTTTTTTTGAAAATGACGTATTTGTCGTCCTTTGATATACTCGGGATGACGACTGTTGCAAATGTGAATGAACGGCCCCCTCTGTAAACTCAGGATGACGCGAAGTCGAAATTGGTCAAAAAAAAAGACCGTATTTAGCGGTCTTTTTGTGTAGCCCTTCGGTGGACTCAGGATGACGCGAAGTCGAAATTGGTCAAAAAAAAAGACCGTATTTAGCGGT
>DAIQOK010000006.1:104642-153032 GCA_036787895.1 Bacteroidota bacterium
CTTTTTGTGGAGGATAACGGAGTCGAACCGATGACCTCTTGCATGCCATGCAAGCGCTCTAGCCAGCTGAGCTAATCCCCCGGATTTCTAAGCCTTTGCTTAGGGACTGCAATTGTCGTTATTTATTTTGATTCAGACAAGTGACGCGCCGGAAATATTTATGTTGGGCTATTTCTGATCTTTATTAACTTTTTGGTTGATTACAAATTGGTGAATGGCAGCTGCAGCATTTTGAGAAGCACCGGCTTCCCCTAAAAGCTGACGTAATTCGGTATAGGCCCGGTTAAGTTCCATACGACGGTCCGGCTGAAGCAGCTGATTTAATTCGCCAGCGATTTTTTCGGGGGTGCAATCGTGTTGGATGAGTTCGGCAACTAAGGGACGGTCGAGTATGAGGTTCACCAAACTGATGTATTTGACTTTCACGAGGCGTTTCCCGATGGCATAGGAAATCGGACTGCCTTTGTAAACCACTACTTCGGGTGTGCCAATTAAGGCGGTTTCGAGCGTGGCTGTTCCTGAAGTAACGATGGCGGCAGTAGCTGATTTTAAGAGGTCGTAAGTTTTGCCGGTTACAATTTTTGCCGGCGCCTGACCAATGATTTCCTGGTAAAACGACAATTCGAGCGAAGGAGCGGCAGCAATGACAATCTGATAATCGCGGCTGAAATCGGCGGTGGCCGCCAGCATAATCGGGAGTTTGACCCTGATTTCCTGTTTCCGGCTACCGGGAAGTAAGGCGATGATGGGACGCTGGTCGAGTCCTTGTAATTGACGGAATTGGTTGTCGAAGGGGTAGGTCTGCAAAGCGTCAAGCAAAGGATGACCAACATATTGGGCTGTAACGCGGTGTCGGGCATACCAATCGGGCTCGAAGGGCAGTATGCACAACATTTGATCAACATATGCCTTAATCTGTTTTACCCTGCCAGCTTTCCATGCCCAGAGTTGAGGGGAGATATAATAGGAAGTTGGTATACCTGCTTCATGAGCGAATCTGGCAATCCGTAGATTGAAGCCGGGATAATCTACCAGAATGATGGCATCAGGTTGAAAGGCCAGGATGTCGGCTTTGCAAAAAGCAAGATTCCGAAGTATAGTGCGCAGGTTCAACAGCACTTCAGAGAAGCCCATAAAAGCAAGGTCGCGATAATGTTTGACGATGCTAGCCCCGGCTGCTTCCATTTTATCGCCACCCCAGGCCCTGACTTCGAGATCGGGCACCAGTTTACGAAGTGCTATCAGCAGATTGGCGGCATGCAAATCACCTGAAGCTTCACCGGCTATGACATATAGTTTCAAAGTACGAATTTGAGCAAGAGGATGAGTAAAGCATAAATCAGGGTAGCAGAAATTACTCCTTGAACCGTCTTAAACCACTTTTTCTGCAAAAAGAAATAAAAGGCTGCCAGATTAAGCAAAGCCGCCAGACTTAATAAGGGAGACAACAAACGCACCCGCTGGTTTTCGGCGATAAATGCAAAAAATCCAATTTCAGGGTGTATAACAATAAAATAGACAAATAAGGCCAGTGCCGGAATGCACAAACCAAGCACTAATCCTCCTGAAAATTTATTGGCCAGCTGTACCAAGTTGCCAGGTGTTTAGGAGTGGAATGGCATGGTGTGCTGTCATGTCGAATTGAACCGGAACGACCGAAGCATAATGATTCGCTAAAGCCCATTCATCAGTGTCGGTAGAGTTTTCGAGTAGCTGAAATTCACCGGTCATCCAATAGTATTTTTTGCCATGAGGGTCGATGCGTTCATTGAAGTTTTCACTCCATTTGGCGGCGGATTGCCGACAGACTTTTAATCCTTGGTATTGCTCTTCTTCGATTTTGGGAATATTTACATTCAATAGCGTACCATAAGGTAGTTTGAACTTTAGGATTTTAGTGGCTACCTGTCTGGCGATTTTAGCAGCTAGGGTAAAATCGGCTTCGTAAGCAAAGTCACAGAGTGAAAAACCCACCGATGGTATACCTTCAATGGCGCCCTCTACCGCTGCCGACATGGTGCCTGAATAAATGACATTGATAGAGCTGTTTGAACCGTGATTGATGCCACTCACCAATAAATCGGGCTTACGTTGTAAAATTTTATCTACCGCCAACTTCACACAATCTACCGGGGTGCCGGTGGTTTCAAAGGCCAGGTGTCCGGGAAACAAATCCTTTTTTTCGGTAATACGGAGGGGCTCACCTATGGTTACTGCATGTCCCATACCTGATTGTGGCCGGTCGGGGGCAACTACTACAAGATCTCCTAATTTTTCAACGGCTTGAACCAAAGCTTTTATACCGGGAGCGTGAATACCATCATCGTTACAAACCAATATTAACGGACGTGCCATAAATCTTCTTTGCTGTAAAGTTAAAGTTCTTGCCCGGCATCCCGGTCTTTCCGATAACGTTTTCCGAATCGGGAGATATTTACTTCGGGGTCTATCTCTCCCTGTTCCTCTAAAAAATCGGCCATTTGCAAGGCAAAAAAAGGAGCAATTAAGACGCCCTTTGTACCAAGGCCATTAAAAATGCCTAATTCAGGATGTTCCGGGTGGATTCCCAACAGCGGCCGCCGGTCTGCTACAGCGGGCCGAATGCCAGCCTGGTGATCAACCAGGGTGTAGGGACCGGAATAAATGCCGCTGAGTTTTTGGAGTAACTCCTGCTTACCGGCGGCGGTAGGATGGGGGTCGAGTTTATCCCATTCGTAGGTGGCACCAAGTCGGTAGTAATCGTTACCGAGGGGTAACAGAAAGAAGCCGGCATTGTATACCGCTTTCAGTGCCAATCCGGGAATGTGTAAAGTGAGTACATCGCCTTGTGCAGCTTTGAGAGGTAGCCAACTAAACCAAGGATTATTGGCTAAACTACTGCCTTCAGCAAATATGATTTTTTTAGCTGTTGTGCCTTTCCAGTTGATTTCCCCGCTTTGGATTTGAAGCTGATTGGCCTCAAAATCGACTTCATAAAACGCATTTTTAGCCTTAAAATGACTTTTGATGGCATCGAGTAACGGGTTGATTTCAAGCCAGCCACTTTGTAAAACTTCGCCATAACCAAGTGGATAGGGCAGCAAATTTTCCTGCTCTTCGTCGGTGTTTATCTGCCCGAGTAGATGTTGATACTCAATATCCTGCTGTTTTTTTTGCCACATTTCCCGGCTTTCAACGGTTGGAAATACCCGATGAATAGGGAGGGCATGTAGCCAATCACCCTGAAAATGCCGACAAAGTCGGGTGTAGCAACTTATTGCCACCGGCAGCAGTTCATCTGTTCGCCATGATTTCAGCAGTACACGAAAAGTAAGGGGATTCCACATGCCGGAGGCTACTTTGCTGGCCGCACCTGGTCGGTATTGGTCGATAATGGCTACGCGGTGGCCCCTTTGGTCGAGTTCCCAGGCCAATAAACTGCCGGCAATGCCCTGGCCTACCACCAGATAGTCAATTTGAGGCATGGCAACAAGTTTTGAAGTGGTTGTAGGCGATAAAAAGACATCCTGAACAGTCGCCGGGAAGCTTAGAGGTGAAAAGTAATTGCATGAATGGTAAAGTGTAAATTTACGCTTTCAAGGAGGCAATTATGCTGCGAATACGCTTTTTTCTATTCCTATTATTGATGTATGGTTTGATAGCCGTACCGGTCCATGCCGATACAAAATCAAGCTTATCAAACACACAGGCTGTACAGGCACGCTTGTCGGCCTTACTTGGCCTGCCTTACGATGTGCTTGTGGCAGATCTGGACCAGGGCAGGGTTTGGGCCGATTCTATGTTACTGCTCAGTCGACAACTCAAATTGAGCAAACAGCTTGCGCAAGCCTACCAAAAAAGCGCACTCATTAACTACTATCAGGGCAATTATGAAGCTACCGTAGCCGATCACATGCAGTCTATCGCACTCTACACCGCTTTGGGCGACAGCATCGGGCTCGGTCAGGTGTATGTGGGTATGGGCTACCAGGGAAAGCGGCGCGATTTGGCCTTATCTATTGAACATATGCGAAAAGGTATCAACCTGCTTGAGGCTGCCGGTGAAAAAGATATGGCCGGTGCTTACGACAATTTTGGGGTGTTGTATGAGATGAAAGGGGATTATGTCAGGGCCGGTCAGTTGTACGACAAAGCCTATAAACTCAAAATAGCCGCTAACGATAGCATCGGCTTACCTTATTCTCTCGACCATATGGGCGGTTTGGCTACTTTGCAAGGCGACTATGTGAAAGCCGAAAAACTAATGCAACAAGCGTATCGCATACGGGAATTGCGCAACGATCGCACCGGAATGGCTGAAAGCAGGATGTATCAAAGTGAACTCTACCGCTATTGGGCTAAACCTCAAAAGCTCCTACTTTGCACACAGGAGGCCATTGCGCTGGGGAAACAAATTGGTTATGCCGATTTGGTGAGAAAGGCCTACGCTTTTCAAGCCGAAGCCTATGCAGCTCTGGGCAATTATGAACAAGCATTCAAACAACAATTGGCCTATACCACGCTCAACGACAGTTTATTTACATTGGCCAATAATAACCGCATTCTGCAACTTGAGAAGAAGTTTCAAACTGCTCAAAAGGAGCAAGAGAATGTCCAACTCAGACAAGAAAAGGAAATACAAGCACTCGAACTCACTGCTGCACACGCTGCCCGGGCGCGACTCTGGTGGGCTGCCATCGCCACCATATTGATGCTCTGTTTGATTTTTGGCTTGTTTTTCATCCGCTATCAGGCCAAACAACGAGTAGAAAAAGCCATGCTCCAGCGACAGAATTTTAAAGCAGCGCTTAAAGGCGAAGAAAAGGAGCGGCAACGTATTGCCCGGGAATTGCATGATGGCGTGGGACAGATGTTAGCTGCTGTTAAATTGCAAAGTGCCCTTTTGGAGTTGCAACTCAACGAAACCTTCAAACCCAAGGTGCAAGAACAGCTGACTTTGATCGATGAGGCTATTGTAGAAATCAGGAATATCTCACACAATCTGATGCCGGTTGCCTTGACTTCACAGGGTTTGTATGCCGCCATCCAAGGTTTGTGTGATCGCATTCGAGCCACCGGTACTATAAAACCGGAATTGTATATTGATGAAAGCAATCAACGCTTCGAAGCCGACTATGAATTGGCTGTTTACCGCATTATACAGGAGGTAATCAGCAATATGTTGAAACATGCTGCTGCTAGTCGTATAGGCATTGACATACATAGCGATGAAAATGCACTGATGATTTCTATTCGTGACAATGGCAAAGGATTCGACTTGAAGCAGATCAAAGAAAGTAAAGGCATTGGCTGGGCCAATTTGCAGGCCAGAACCGATGTATTGGGCGGAAGTATGGAAGTTCAATCTAAACTTGGCGAGGGAACCACAGTCTTTTTTGAATTGCCTTACCAAAACATATCCGCAGTTGCCGCTTAAGGGTCGAGTTGCTCGAGATGATGATGCATATGGGCCCAATAATCGCGTGCTAGCCAGGCAAGTGTATGCAGCTCTTTTTTATCCTTGCCCGTGTCGATTTCATGCTCGAAATGTTCCTCGGACATATTTTCGAGCACACGACATATCTGACGGTTGAGGGTCACCCATAAATGAAGCACCTCAGCTTTGGTCATGAGGTGGTAGGCATTGGCAGCCACCCAGGCATCTGGGTCGTATATAATTTTGTCGTTCGGCTGGTATTGCCCCACTACAAATCGACGCAAATTATTGTGGGCCGAGTCGCAAAGATGGCCTAAAATGAGTTTGCGCGACCATTTCCCCGGAGATCTGGGTTCAGCGAAGTCAAGTTCAGAAGCTTCCAGCACTTTTATCGATGTATCTTCCAAGGCTTGACGCAGCAGGAGTACAATGTTCTCAGACGTTTGCATGCGTCTAATTTCGGTGGCTGTAAGTAAAATTCAAAATTTGCTGCACTGTGAACCAGCTTAATACCCTGATCAAGCCAGCCATTTAGCCACCATTAGCGGGTATCTCGTGTGTTTGTAGTCATGTCGAGCCTGACGAAGCTTTCCAGGCAACTCGCCAATTCAGCGCCATGACTCAACATGGCCAGGTGACCTCCGGGTATAGTTATAGTTTCAGTTGCAGCTAACTGCGCTGCAAATTTTTGCTGTTGACTGAGGGTGAAACTTTTGTCTTCCTGAAAGCAGATATAGAAGCGATTTACTGCTGGCAAACCTGCCGTAATACGGTCGGTATATAAGGCCAGTGGCTCAGGTGTATAACTTTGGGTAATCCGTTCGGTAATGTGATCAGCCAAGCCGGTACAAAGCGTTTGTTGGATGACTTTAGCTGGTGGTTTGGTACCAAGCAGCTTCAAAAATGCTAATGTAAGTAAGCGGGGAACAGGCGAAAACATATCCATAAAAGCACCTCCTGGCGGTGGAATGGCAGCACTCAATCCGATAAAAAGCTGTAATCGGCTACCTAGTCTGGCAGCCAGCTCCAGACCTACACATCCGCCTATGGAGTGTACCACTAATACGATTTTTCTCTCGGCATATGCCTGCAGCTGCGATTCGCAGTGGTTAACATAAGCTTGAAGCGTATTGCTTTTGGGGAGTTTGGCCGCATTGGCACGGAGAGGGTAGTCGATACAAACGGTATCATAGCTTAAATTGTCAACAAGCTCTTCCCAGATGAATGCACCCAGTCCGGCACCGTGCAAAAACACAAAAAGGGGTTTTGGATTTACTTCCGACATAATACTTCTATAAATTAATTGCGGCAGCAAGCATGAATTTTTCGTTATGTATGGCCTGACCGTTCAGATGAATGGCCAATATATGCTCGCCGGGATAATGTTTACGGGTGGTCAGGTCGGCAAATGCCTGCTGCCGTTTGAAGTTTACTTTTTCACCGGGCTTAAACATACGTTCACTGATTTGAAAAACCTTGGGGGTTTTGTTTCCATTGGCCTTTAGATAATGAATCACATATTCCAGGCGGTAAAGTGCAGGGGCATTTCCCAGGTGCGAAAGTTCCAGTTCAAAGTTCAGCTTCTCCCCCATAATCAAACGTTGGGTAGATAGAGTGAAGTGATGCAGATTGTATGTCACTTGCTGAAAGCCAAACAAGGCCAGGGCATCGGGATGACCTTTTTTGAGTAGACCTCGGAGGGCATGTTTGAGGAGCTTGTCGGTGGCGGTACTTTGCCCTTTCCAGGCTGTGGCCACTTCCATTGCCAGTTGGGGATGGGTTTTGGAGATGTCGTTTAAGCTATTGGCCACCGAACGACGAACATATTCCGATGAATCGTTTTTCAGTTTTTCAAGTAGGGGTAAAACGACAACCGGATTTTTTTTGATCCAGGCTACATCCTGACCCCAGGGTAAACGCGGCCGGGTGCCCTCACTGGCCAATCGCCGAATGTGTTCGTGCTCGTGTTCTGCCCACTGCATACATTGTGTCAGCAGCCTCTCCGGATAGCGGATGAGGTAAGGCCGAATGGCGAATTCGCTGGAGCAAAGGAGGGTAAAATCAGCCAGGGCAGGGATGGAAATATCCGGATAATCGAGGCCAAATACCTCCAAAAAATCGGAGAAAAGTATGGCTGTAAAACCGCTAAAGCCAGGAGAGGCCTGGTATAAAGTCTGCAATTGCTGTGGATAATCTCCCGAAACAAAACGGCCGAGCATAAAGGTGATATGCCGCATGCGGTCTTTGAGTTCACGTTTTGGCCAGGCTTCATCAAATACAGCTTTTACAAAGGCTTCGCTGTTGAAATTTTCGTCGACCCGGGCACAGGCTGCTGCCAGCCTGGCCACGAGTTCGGGCGTATACATATTTTTAAGTGGTTCGGCCATCAGTTGATTCCCATTCTGATTATCGTAATATTGGCTTCCGGATGCTGAAAATCGGCATTCAAATACACTTCCCGGTTTTCGAAAGTAGGCATTAATTGGTGTTCACCGATGAAGTGCATCATTTTCGCATACGTAGCCGGAATTTGATCCCAAGGGCCTTCATGAATCGCTTCCACGCATTTGAATGGCTCGGTAAGTCGTAGGTCAAATTTGCCTTCATACGTTTTTTCTGCGAGAGCTACGGGTAAGGCTACTTCGAGGGTGAAAGGCAGACTTTCATTTCCACTGAAGCCAAAATAATTCCAGTAAACCGGACCGCAAAGCTGCATGTGGTGATCTACTACTTCCTGCAAAAGTTGTGGCATGATGGGCGTTGCTTTTTCCATCATTTGAGAAATGGTGGTTTCAAAACGTGCGTACAAGAAATGGATGGGTGGTTGGGCTTTGATTTGCATAATGGCTTAATTATGTTGTCAAAATTCTGCATGAATACTGACAACATATTGTCAGTAGCTTTTTGCCAACCTAAAATTTTTCTGCCAGTTGCTTGTTGATGAAAGTCAGCAGTTCAGGGGGGGAAACCGGGCGGACTTTAGGCAGCCAATACATACACCATCGGCCCATATATTCGACGGAATTGTTTCTGAAGGCCATTTCTACCCAGCCATTTTCCAGTTGTTTTTCAGCCATCCAACCGTAGTAGTATTTGGTTTCAATAAGCATATTGGCCACTTCTTCGGTGAATTGAATGATGTAGTGATTTTGTGGGCCAAGTTCATTTTGACTTTGCAGATAATCGGGCAGGCTGGGCAGGGTTTTTCGGGCTTTGAATTTCACGCCAACCCGTAACTGCCGAATGCGATCGACCCGGAAATCGCGTAAATCATTGCGCAATCGACACCAGGCCAGCAGATGCCATTGGTAGTTGTAAAAGAGACTATGGGGTTCAACGGTCCGCCATTGGGTTTGTCCCTGCATGGGAAAGTATTCTATTTCGAGCGTGTGTTTACTGGCAAGTGCGGTTTGAATTTCTTCCAGAAAACGAAAAGCACGGTGGCGATTTTCGGCCGGTAATTGATCGAGTTGCCAGGTGTTGTTCTCGAGTTCTTCCAGCAGTGTTTTATCCTGGCTGGTAGCAGCTGCCTTTATTTTTTGCAGGGCATCATCGAGATGGCGGAGGGTGGCATCGCTGGTTTTGTAGCCGGCAAGTGTGCGAGCGGTGAAGATGGCGAGGGCTTGTTCACGGCTGAAGCTGATGGGGGCAAGTTGGCGCTGATCGCCCAGCAGATACCCACTTCCGGTTGTGGCCTGTAACGGTAATCCGGCTGCAAACAATTCCTGCATATCGCGGTAGATGGTACGTTGGCTTACCTCAAAACGCAGCGCCAGCTCTTCGGCCGTAACCCTGCGTTTTTGTTGCAGAAACGATAAAATGGCAATAATTCTTTGCAAACGCGACATGCTCAAGCTCATCTGAGACTAAAACGGAAAGGCAAATTGTACTCGACATTCACCTTTTCGCCTTCGGCTATGCCCGGGCTCCAACGTACTTTTTTCTGCATCAGTTTAACTACACGCATTGCCTCTCCATCCAGGCTGTCGTCTACGGATTTCCGCAATTGAATTTTTTCAATTTTACCAGAAGAATTTACGACAAATCCAATGATAACTATGCCTGTAATGTTATGCTCTTTGGCGTAAGGCGGGTATTTGGTATGCTTCGCCATGAAAGCGAGCAACATCTCATCACCTCCGGGAAAGCTGGGTAATTGTTGATAAACGTAGTAGGCTGTGTCGCTACCGGTGGTTGAAAAACACTGACCAGAGATTAACTCATCGTTTTCGTACAAATCATAGCGTCTTCGTTGACCATTGGGATAATAAGATTCTAACGGGCCGTGTTTTTTGCCCCAATGGTAAATTTCTTTAGCGGTGATATTGCCCGAGCTGTCGTAATAGATGGCAATGCCATGTTTCAGGCCTTTGTTAATGTCGCCAAAGTCGATATCTGATACCAATTGACCGCTGATTTTTTTGGTGATGATTTTACCTTCATTTTTGTTGTCGGGTGCGAAAAAATACGACTTGATATAAAAGGCCTTATCCTGAGTTGTTTCTATTAAATTCCTGTCATAAAATCGGATATCGTCGGCTTGTTGGGCCTCAAGTTGGTTCGATTTAAGTAAAATCAGACCCAGAAGCAAGGTAAATCGAAGCAAATGCATATTCGGCAGTTGAACTACAAATGTAACTTTATCTCTATATGCTGCTGTTGTTTTTGAAGATTGTCTGCAAAATCAGGTAAACTACTTATGTTTATCGGCCATGATTAATTTATTACAAAAACCTTATCCCTTACTTGAGAGTACCCCTGCACGCTGGCGGATGTGTATTGTTTTTAGTGTATTTGTGGGGCTTTTTCTCTTTGTCTTCCGGCCCTTCGGTATTGGCAGTTCACCGGGCTCCATGCTGAATATCGCACTTGCTTATGCAGCTGTTTGTTTTGGCCTGATGGTGTTTTTAAACTTACTCCTGGTGCCGCTTTTGCCGGGTTTGTTCAAAGAGAGCGCCTGGACAACCGGTCATCAGATATTCTGGACACTGGTGAATGTGCTGGTGATTGGGTTGGGTAATTTGTTGCTTACGAATTGGTTGTTTGAGGCCCGGCTAAGCTGGGAAAACCTGCTCATATTTGAAGCTTACACCCTGGCCATTGGATTTTTTCCGGTTACCGTGAGTTTTGTGTTGAACCAAATCCGCCTGGAGCGGCACTATCTCGAAAAATCCGGCCAGTTGAATGCGCAGTTAACAGTCAGTCCACCTCTTGCGAGAGCTACTGGTCAGGTGGTACTCAGCTCCGACAATCAAGGAGAAAATCTCGCGCTCAATGTCAGTGATTTTGTGCTGGCCCTAGCCGCCGACAACTATGTGGAGGTGCATTTTTTGGCCGGAAATACTTTAAAAAAAGCCCTGCTCCGCACTACGCTGAGTAGATTAAGTGCCGAACTGGCAGAGCACCCTGCCTGCTGGCGATGCCATAAAAGTTATGTGGTGAACCAGGCTTTTGTGGACCGATTTACCGGCAATGCCCAAGGGTATAAACTGCATTTGCAGGCTATGGATTTTCTGGTACCTGTTTCGCGTTCGCTGCATGCGGAGCTGCAGCAGCGGTTTGATTCTAAGGATTAATCTTAACAAAACGAGTAAACTTTTCGTATCCTTCGATATCTGAAATACAAATAAAATAAAGGCCAGGACTGAGATCTATTACGTCGAGTTGTATTGGAAATGAGTGAAATTCATTTTTGACTATTTTACCCATGTTGTTGTATATCCGAATGTTGGCTGTTCGACCAATCATCTCATTATCGTCAAAGTTCAGCACACTTGTAGCTGGGTTTGGGTAGCTCATAAAGTGGCTAGGCACAGCTACAAGTGGAGTATCGACAACTACAATTGGAGTATCGACGGGTAAACTTGGTAAGCTACCTGCGCGACGGCTTCCGATAGTACGATAGATACATTCAACAATAAACGGAATAGGACTATGGGCAGATTTTCGTTCATAATAAGAGTATTGGAAGCCCCAATCGCTTTTGAAATAACTATAGCCAAAACCTGACTGTAGTGAACTATTAATCATTTTTGAATTGTACTTGGTCCCGCTTGAGCTAAATGTCTTTGCAAACGTTCGCATGAAATAGGTGTCTGGATTCGAAAAGAAGGGTAATTCATCGAAAAGATGCAATACATGTGGGTTCTCCCAACTCACCAGACCCCCAGCAAAGTTTGACATAATGTCAAGTATAACCGTGTCATTTTCATTGATGTTAATTAAAACAAATGCGTTGTTTATATACTTGTAATATGTTGTTTTTACTAGCCATTTTTGAGTGAAAGATGTTGCACTTAATGGTGCGACTAATTGATATATAAATATTACATTCAAGCGATCAGAAGAGGGGATGTAATTGTTCAAGTCTCTTTTTTGAATAACTACCGTGTCACCAGGTCCATGAGGTGCATAAGTCTCTTGACTAAATCGCAATCCTTTATTTAAAGAAGGGCTGGCATATCCGGCGAGTATAAGGTCGGCATATTGATAGGGATAAGCGCGAAAATCCGGACAACGGACGACTCCCATGTCAGATAACCATATTTCCTTATTATTCAAAGAATCGAATTTGCTGCCAGAACTGATTAGTTTGTATTTCCAGATAGGTAATGTGGTCGAAAAATGATTGATAGTATCCATTCCCACGAATTGACAGATCAATGAATGTATGCTATCTTGATATATTGGCCAGCTTTGGTAGAGGTTAGTTGTGAAATTCCAGCTAAGCAAAGTGCTATCGGCTGTTCTGCTCGTCCAAGTGCCAGAATTTTTTTTGGTGAGCCAATTTCCTAAAGGAAAGCCAGTTACTGGCTTAAATTCTTTAAGAAAACCCCATAAAAGAGCTGTATCTACTATTGTCTGAAAGCTTAAAAACAACGTGTCTCCGTTTCCGAGTGGTGTTACTTGCTGTATGCTGTGACTCTGTATGCGCCGGTTTTCATCTTTATAATGCAGAACTACCGAAGCCGGTGGTAAAACGAGTTGTGAAATTACACTCAAAGGAAACAAGCCAAAGCAGGTCACAGTCAGTAAATATTTCAATAGGTTTTTCATTGCCAGTATGTCGGGTTTGGTTCTTTTGTTAAGGGTTAATCTTTACAAAACGAGCATGCTTAGCATAACCAGCGGGGCCGGTAATTCGAACCGAATACACGCCTGCAGCGTAGCCAGTTAGGTCGAATTGCAGTGGAAAGTGCGATTCGAATTGTTGAACTGCGCGACCTTGGCTATTGTAAATAAAGACTAGCAACGGCTTGTTCTCCATATTCAGGTCGTTCACAGTCAGGGAACTTGAAGCCGGATTGGGGAAAGCCAATAATTCACTTTGAGCTTCACTGATAGCAGGAGACAAAGGAGGAGCCAACTGTGGAGGACTGCCCCAGCGCCGATTACCACGAGTTTGGTAAGTAACCGTCCTTTCATCACTGAGATAACCAACAGATGATCGGTATACACTCTTGTTATAGTAGTGCATAAATCCCCAATCGCCACGAAAATACGTTCTGGAATAACTGGAAATTATTGAACCGCTTGCTTGATTGAGATAATAACCGAATGCATATCCGGGATAGCTGTAAGCATAATACCTCTCGGTGTTTACATCTGGATTTTGTTCAATCGGCAGACTATCATAAACCATTACCACACCGTAGTGAGGGACCAGATAGTCAATTATCCCGTTTTCGTACCCTAGGGTATCTATATAAAGTCTTCAGTCTGCCCAACTGGTATCTGAGATAATATTGCCCATTTCATCCAACTCATACCTGCGTGTGTTGGTTCGCCATTGCTGACGTGAATAAGTGGGCGAAAGCAGGCTATCCAGTTCGTGTACGAGATAATAAACATCAGGATTACCCGGATAGTAAGGTAAACTCCAGATTCTCAAAGCCAAGGTATCACCTGGCGCGTAAGGTGTAAAACTTGCTTTACTAAAGTGGATGCCCTTTTTGGTGCTCGGGCTGTCGTAGCCCGTGAGCATAAGCTCCCTTTTTTGATAAGGAAAGACGTGAAAATCCGGACAACGTATGATGCCATAATTGGATAACCAGATTTCTTTGTTGTTCAGCCAACTCAATAGCTGACCAACCACACTGAGTTTGAATTTCCAGACAGGAAGCGAGGTTGAAAAATGGTTAATGGTATCTACACCTAAATACGAGCAGTTTAACTGATTGGCACTGTCCTGGAATACTGTCCAGCTTTGTAGTAGAGGTAAATTAAAATTCCAGTGAAGTTGCTTGTTGTCGGCAGTCAGGCTTTGCCATTGTCCGTTAGCCAATTTGGTGAGTGCACTGCCTATAGGAAATCCAGTGGACATCATGGTTCGCTGGACAACCGAAAATTGCAAAACACCTGTATCCACCGCCGAAGGATGACTTTCAAAAAGGGTGTCGCCGTTGGCCTGGGCAAAAATTTGCTGAATGGCATGGCTATGTATGCGTCGGTTTTGGTCTTTATAATGCTGTACTACGCCTGCCGGCGGTAAAACCACCTGAGAACTGGCCTGTATGGTCAGAAAACCAATACAAATGACAATAAAAAGGCCTGTTAGCGAAGTTTTCATGGCATATAATCCTTCCCTAAATTAGTCAAATGTTCTGAAACTTCCCATATGAGCAGCCACGATTTTGAGACCTACAGCTATTTTTTCTATTCCCATTCGTCCCTACACGTTTACCATTGGGCAAATCGCCTTCCCTTACGGCCCTAAAGCTGCCAATCGCCCCTAATTAAGTTTGGATTAAAGTTGAACAAGGCAATTTTGGCTCAAACAAAATCGCCATGCAAACCATTTACCAAATCGTTCTTGTGATTCACATTCTGGTCGGAAGCGCAGCGCTGTTGAGCGGATTGGCCGCCTTATTCTTGCGCAAATTTGGTCGCAACCACCCCAAAGCCGGTAAAGTCTTTTTTATCAGCAGTTTGGGGGTAGCATTTTCAGCCTTGTATATGGCTGCGGTGAAACCCAATGTGTTTTTGCTGACCATCGGCATTTTCACCTTTTTCCAGACCTATGCCGGTTATCGGTCGATACAGGACAAAAGCCTGAAACCGACTGGTCTGGATCTCATCATCTGGTTGATCGGAGCCTTGAACGGCATCGCCATGGTCATGCAGGACAATATTGTCATCTGGGTGTTTGGAGGGATACAAATAGGATTGGTGTTGGTGGACTTACGCACTTACCTTACCCTTTGGCGGGGTGGCAGCTTGCCGGCCAACGCCTGGTTACGCCGTCACCTGGGCATGATGTTGGGAACTTTTACCGCAGTAGTTACCGCCTTTATTGTAGTGAATTCGGCCGGCTATTGGTGGCAGTGGCTGGGGCCGGTAATTTTACTGATGCCAATGATCATTTACTGGAACATCAAAATCGGCCGGAAAAGAACTAAACTGCCTAAAGTAGCGGCCGTTTCGCTTTTGCTGGTATTCATGTCGACCGTTTCGCAGGCCCAACCCTATATCCAAGGAGGTAAAACCCGGCATAGGTTTGCTCAAATGAATGTGGGTATAGACGCTGGTATCAACCCGGCAGCGAACAGCCACAGTTGGTCAGCACAGACCGGAGGATGGGAAAAAAGCAGTCTGCCTAACCAACTGATGACGCGTCTGATTATTGGAGGAACACATTTTTGGGGTCATGCCGATTTTTTCATTGCTTTCCCAGTCTATCAGCTACAAAAACAAGGCTATCGTGAGCGGGTTGAATCAGGCTTTCGTTTTTTCCCGTTGGCCATTGAAAATAAAAAGATTAGACCTTATTTGGGCATTTCACATCGGGCCATGACATTTCAGGCTGGCGCTGGCGGCACCCACTTTGGACATCGTTTGCCTTTATCGGCCGGCCTGTATTACAATCGCGGGCGGCATTTGATCGATTTTGGTTTGAGTTATACACATCGACAAGGAGTAGACTATGCTTTTGCACCAGCTCAAAATTTGCAAGCTCAAATCCCTGCATTTGGACTTCGTTTAGGTTATAAATGGATGATTGAGACCACCCTAAGTGCCGAAAAAGACTGGCAAAGCGGTCGTGCCCAGTACCTGACAGATACCTTGGCTAAGCTCGGGAGATTGGATGGTTTTACTTTTGGCATTGGTCCATCAGTGGGTTTCTTTTTAGCTGATGCACAAGGCTTGGAAGCCGGTTTAACCCAACACCGCATAGGCAGCATCTACCCTGAACTAATGACAGGTTATTACTGGCACCAAGCCGATATCCAGGCAAGTATGGTTTACCGAAGCTATAAATCGGTCTCGGCTGCCTATGGACTTGAACAGCAACTCCGCCGCCGTGCAATCACCCTGGAGGCCTATAAATTTTTTGGCGATTACCATGGTTTTGTGCCTTTCGTGGGACCGGCACTGAGCTATGAAAGCTGGTCGGCCGAAACCAAATTCAACGCCGCAGTGGTAGCTGAAGGTGAATTTCAAGGCGTAAAACCCGGCCTCACTTTCGGCTGGGACATACGCCCGAACCGTTTGCAATTTTTTTACCTCCGCACCGCTTTACGTTGGTTCCCCAATATGAATCTGCAGCAGAACAATGGAGTCAGCTTCGCGCTTGATCAACTTGAAGTTAATTTTATTCAGTTGGTAGTTATGCCGGGGAGGGTGTTTTGAAGCACAATAGAACCGGCTATTTGCCTTAGTATACCCGCATTTCCAAGTTTGGGAATGAAAATATTTTTCTGTCGGTCATGACCAAATCGACTGTAAATTTTAATCTTTTGTTTTGCTGGGGTGAGTTTTTCAACCTTAGCTTGTATTGAGCATAACGATCAATACTGTCGTGTGTCTTTAAAAAATCAGCGATCGGCTTGAGGGAGTAATTCAAGCCAAAATTAAAATGGGAAGTGATGGTGTCGCCTATGTTCCAGATTTGCCCGAATACCGTATCCTTTTTTTGATTGATAATTATGATATCACTAAAATAGGTTGTTGCTTTTTGATCGACTGCCGGATCACAAGCTTGTGCGGTAGGTATAAACGACCACTGAGCTTTAGGTGTGTTTTGAGCAAGAAGGGAAGCTTTACTAACCGTGATTACAATCGTAGCCTGAGAAATTGGATAAAACTGGGTCGTATCGTTTGTGCCAAATAAAGCATGGAATTCGGCCTTCATTTGCTCAATAACATACAATTCATTGATGCCTTGAAAATCACAGCCGCACCCGCTCCAACGGCAAGGGCGGCATTGAATCAAAAACATCGAAGCCAGTAATGCCAGTAAACTTAGCTTTTTCATTCATCTAATGTAGTGAAGTAATTCGGATTGCTCAAGATCGTTGCAACCTAAATCTGTTAGGAGATGCTGATTATCTGGCTTTTAGCTTGCTGTTGAAATTCAAAAGTTTCGCCTGCCTTTTTGCCAAGCATTTTCTGAGCGATGGGCGATGCGGTTGAAATGACCCAAATGACTTCATCATCGACTTCTAATTTACCGAAAGCCAGGGCGAGTAAATAGGTGTTTTTGTCGGTTTTCACTAAGCTACCACTTCCAATATGCCGGTGTTGTACAGCCGAGTCGATGTTTTGGAGCTGATGAATTTGTTGATGAAGCAGCCCTAGTTGCTGCTCTAACTTGTCCATTTCCTGCTGCATCATGGCGCGGCCTGTTTCGAATTTGTCGCCGGCACTGCTTTTGGTGTCGTTGTCGCGGCTTTCTTTCGCCGCCGCCAAGGCCGTTTCGAGAACTTTTTTTCGCTCTTCGAGTATGGTGCGCAATTGGTGGATGAGCCGGGCTTTATCGGGCAAGGGTACAGACATCGCTTAAATATAACGCATAAAAAATGGCCAAGCCCGGAAGGACTTCGCCATTCATGTATTCAAAATTAGGCTTTCGGATTTTCTGCCTGAGGAGCTTCTGGAGCACTGGGTGTGGGTTTTGCTGCAGCTGCAACAAATTTCCTGACCTGTGTAGCCTGAAGGCCTTTCGGACCAGATTCAGTCTCAAAATTGACTTGATCACCTTCTTTTACCAACTCCAACATGGCATTGGCATGGATGAACACACTTTCCTGCGATTCATGGTCTTTAATAAAACCATATCCTTTGGCTTCATTAAAGAAGGTAATCGTGCCCTTTCGAATTAAATCTGCCGGGTCGATAGGTTTTTGACGGGACACACTCACCTGAATGTCTTCCGACTGAATGGCCAGTTTGCGTTTTGGATCCGGTGGCGTAGCTGAAATATTGCCTTCGTGGTCGACATAAGCAATCATATCATCAAGACCTTTTCCTTTGTCGGAATTGGCACGGCGTTCTTCTTTTTTCTGCGCCTTGTCTTGCTTCTTTTTGAGGCGTTTTTTTTCGTTTTCTTTTTTGTTGAATGTTTCTTGCGATCTGCCCATAAATGTTTAAAAAATTAGTAATCCGACTCTGGTTAGGCGGTCGGAACGGGTGTTGTAGATCGCGGTAACGAGTAAAAGGAAGACAAAGGTAGCTAATTTTCAGGACTTTCCTTTGCTTAGATCGGGCTTTAGCTGCTGTGCAGCGCTAAACCTCGAGCGCAGCGAAGCTAAACCCGGTCTCAGCAGCACCTAATGAGGCAAATCCCCCATAAAAACGCGGGTAAATTCATCGGCTGCCCTGGCGTTGAGGTGGGAGCTGTTGTAGAAGTTGGATTTATCGTACGACAGCGGATGGCTGGAGTAATCCAAGAAAGTGAAACCATATTTTTTGGCCTGTGCTGAGTAGTAAGTTAGAATGGCCTGGCGGTTGAGGATGTGTTTTTGCCCGGCGATATATTCCGGCGGGTAAACGAGGGTTAGCCTGACTTGCCGACTTCGCATCTCCTCCAAAAATTGTTCGAATAATTGTACCAGCTGACTGTCGATAGGCACTTCGAAAGGTGTGAGCCGGGCAAGCACTGAATCAGCCTCCGGGCTCCAACTTTTGTCTTGTCCCCGAAAGCCTTGAAAACGTATGCTATTGCTGTCGATTTGGGTGGGTGAAAAAATATCCCGGATCAACTGTTTGCGACCGGCATACCGATACATAGGCAGCCAATGGAAGGCCGGTTGGAAGTTTTGGTAATGTGCTCTGAATCGGCGGATGTTGCTATTAAAGAGCTGATAAGGCAGGAACTGGGCCTCGTTGTAGAGCTCGTCGTATTCATCGAGACTGAATACATCGAGGGCCAGGACAATGTTCTTTGGATAAGGGTTGTGCCTGATCAACTCGAGATGACGCAGCAATTGGAGATGGAAGTTCTGTCCATCCATGCCCAGATTGTAGGCAGTTTGGTTCAGACTTTCTTTGAATAGCCGGGGATTAAAATGTACCCAGGCCCGGGAAGAGCCGTAAATGAGATAATCGGCCTCAATTTTTCCGGCATATATGTCATTCCAGACCGTGTACTCACCGGCCGCTGTGGAGGGATTTTGTTTTAAGCGCCACGACAAATAAATATCGGCAGCCGTAGCCAACATGGCCAATAGCAACAGGAAACCAATTATTTGCTGTATGAACCCTCTCATCTCAGAATTGAAAGTAAATAAATTCCTGTGGCGTGCCGGCAAAATACCACAACAGGAGTAGGAGGGCTAAATACAAACTCCAGCGCAGCCATTTTGGCCAGTGGATTCCAATTACGGCTAGCGGATGTTGCGCCAAACGTCCCCGCCATTCTAAAAGTACAAAACCTATGAGCAGGAGGAGGATTTCTAGTGTCCAGCTCGTGGGTGCTTCAAAAATTGATATCGAAAATATGTGTTGAACGATGTTCAGGGCCTGGTTCAGATCCGTCGCCCTGAAAAATACCCAGCCTATACACACACTAAAAAAGGTAAAAAACATCTGCAACAGCTCCTTTGGATTCGGAAACCAGCGATTGTTGGCAACGGTATGGAGCTGATTTCGGTGTTTACCTGTTATTAGCAGTGGCATAAAAAGGAGGGCATGAAGTGCTCCCCAAAATACAAATGTCCAATTGGCGCCATGCCAGAAGCCACTTACCAGAAAAATAATGAGGGTGTTTCTGATTGTTGCCAGTTTACTTCCTCTGCTGCCGCCCAGGGGGATGTAGAGATAATCGCGAAACCAGCTGGACAAGGAAATGTGCCAACGCCGCCAGAATTCGGCGATGTCACGGGAGAAGTAAGGGAAGGCAAAATTCCGCATCAGGTCGAAGCCGAAAAGCCGGGAAACGCCAATGGCGATGTCGGAATAACCGGAGAAATCGCCGTAAATCTGAAAGGCGAAAAACACACTGCCAAGCAATAAGGTACTGCCAGATTGGTCGGCAGAGTTGTTGAAAATGTGGTTGGCATATTCTGCACAGTTGTCGGCAATGACGATTTTTTTGACCAAACCCCATAAAATCTGGCGCAAACCATCTGTGGCTTTGGCAGCATCAAATAACCTGGGACTGGTGAATTGTGGCAAGAGCTGGGTGGCTCTCTCGATGGGCCCAGCCACCAATTGTGGAAAAAAGGAAACATAAGCGGCAAAGGCAAAGGCATCACGGGTTGCTGGCATTTTACCTCGATACACATCGATGGTATAACTCAGGGTTTGGAAAGTGTAAAAGCTGATACCCACCGGTAAGACGAGGTCGAGACTCGTTGGTGGAAAATCATAACCCAGCAAACTGAAGGCCTGTATGAAGTTGTCGATGAAAAAGTTGAAGTATTTAAAAACGCCAAGTAGCCCTAGATTGGCCGAAAGGCTGAGCCAAAGCCAGGCTTTTTGACGACGTTTATCCGGGGTTCGAGAAATGGCTTGAGCCACCAGAAAATCCAGTCCGGTGCTAAATACAATCAATCCCAAAAATCGCCTGTCCCACCAGCCGTAAAATACATAACTGGCAAGGACGATGAGGAGATTCTGCGCACTTATGGATTTCCGACAAACAAACCAATAGAGTACAAACACTATCGGCAGAAATAGCGCAAAATCAATGGAGTGAAAGTACATGGGCAGTTATCAGCGGCTTTTCAGCTTACAATGTACGGGAAATTGGAATCGACAGCAGCGCTGTTGGCTCAGTAAACCCGGATTTGGTATTCGTGGAGTAAGGCAGGCAATTGCTCCAAATTGAAATGTGCGCCCTGGAGTCGGTTACGCTCGGGATCCAACTCGAGCCCACTGGCTGCTCTGAAATCGGCATCTTCGAGCTGGCAGTTGTCGAAACGCGCGAGCTGCAGTTCTGCATAGGAGAAGTCAGCATTCCGAAGATCGCAGTCTGAAAAATTACTTTCTGTTAAGCGACAGTTTTTGAATGAAGTGGCCTTCATTTTATGTCCGTGAAAACTGCCGAGCTGGAGCTGACAATTGTCAAAACTGACGAAAAACAGACCTGGCGCACAGTCCTCGAAATGTAAACCGATCATTTTGCACTGATTAAAACTTACAGTTCTGAAAGCAGTATTTTTTAAGCCGGCATTGCTGAGGTCGCAGGAATTGAACGTACAATCAATAAAAATGAAACCCGACAAATCCACTCCACCCCAACAGCAATCGCTGAATGTGCATCGCTCATATTCCCCTTTTTTCAGCGAGTTCACAGCAAAATCGAGGCCTTTAAAGTCTTTTTCTTCGGTATAGTTGAGCATGTCTGGCGATAGATGAAGTGTAGGTTGGCGAATTATTTTCCAGGATTGAGTCTATTCAAAACAAAACGAACAGCAAGTTTGGGGCTTGCTGTTCGTATATCAAAGTGAGAATGTTGTATATGCAACTAATACTTATCCCTGAAAAGGATAACGATAGCTTTTCGGTGGGTTCAGGTTCTCCTTGATGGTACGGGCCGAAGTCCAGCGGATGAGGTTTAACATGGAACCTGCCTTGTCGTTGGTGCCGGAGCCTCGGGCACCGCCGAATGGCTGCTGGCCAACCACGGCACCGGTGGGTTTGTCGTTGAGGTAGAAGTTGCCTGCTGCATGACGCAATTTTTCAGTGGCCAGGTCGAGGGCATAGCGGTCTTGCGCGATGACTGCACCGGTGAGGGCGTAAATCGAAGTATTGTCGACGAGTTCCAGCGTTTCTTCGTATTTGTTTTCGTCGTATACATACAGCGTGAGCACCGGACCAAACAGCTCCTCACACATGGTAACATACATCGGGTGGTTTACCCGAATAATCGTAGGCTCGATGAAGTAACCTTTTGATTTGTTGTAATTACCGCCTGCTACGATTTCGCAGTTTTTATCGTTTTTAGCGGCATCGATGTAAGAAGCCAGCTTATCGAAAGACTTTTCGTCGATAACGGCATTGATGAAGTTGGTGAAATCTTCCACACCGCCCATTTTCATATCTGCCAGGTCAGAAATGACACGTTTTTTCACGTCTTCCCACAAATTTGAGGGAATGTAAGCCCGTGAGGCTGCCGAACATTTCTGGCCCTGGAATTCAAAGGCACCCCTCGAAATGGCTGTGGCTACGATGTCAACATCAGCTGATTTGTGTGCCACGATGAAATCTTTACCCCCGGTTTCACCCACGATACGCGGATATGATTTGTAACCGCTGATGTTTTCACCTATGGTTTTCCAGATGTTATTGAATACGCCGGTAGAACCGGTAAAGTGGATGCCTGCAAAGTCGCGATGTTTGAAGATCACGTCGCCGGCAACCGGGCCACTTACGTAAACGAGGTTGATGACACCATCGGGCAGACCAGCTTCCTGGAACAATTTCATCAGGAAATAAGCCGAATAAATCTGGGTGTTGGAAGGTTTCCAAACTACCGTATTGCCCATCATGGCCGGTGAGGTGGGCAGATTACCGGCGATAGAGGTGAAGTTAAATGGCGTGAGCGCGAATATGAAGCCTTCGAGGGCGCGGTATTCTACGCGGTTCCAGGTGGCAGGCAGACTTTCAGGCTGCTGGCGGTACAGTTGGGTCATATACTGCACATTAAAACGGAAGAAGTCGATGAGTTCGCAGGCTGCATCGATTTCGGCCTGGAATGGATTTTTGCTCTGACCCAACATGGTGCTGGCGTTGAGCAGATTGCGGTAAGGGCCGGCAAGTAAGTCGGCCATCTTCAAAAATATGGCGGCACGTTGTTCCCAGGGCAGGCCTTCCCATTTGGCTTTGGCAGCCAGAGAAGCATCGATGGCCATTTGTACATGGCTGGCGTCGCCTTCGTGAAAGTGGCCGAGTATATGCTGGTGATCATGAGGCGGACGTATGGCCTGGGTTTTACCTGTACGTATTTCTTTACCACCAATAAACATGGGGATATCGATGGTTTGAGCGCGCAATGCCTCAATTTGTTTTTGTAAGGAAACTGCTTCAGGACTGCCCGGTGCATAGCCACGAACAGCTTCATTTACTGCAATAGGAGGGGTAAAAATGCCGTATGCCATAACTAGATCGATTTAAGGTCGCAAAGTTAGCCGATATCACCCATTTTTTTGGGATAAAGCCTAATTTCGATGCGATGAAAGGACGGGAATTTATCCAAAATTACCTTATTCGTTTTGAACCCCTGCTCTTCTGGAGCGGTGCCTGCCTAATTATCCTGCCTATTTGGCTGGCTACGGGTATTTATACCTACGACGGGCCGGCACATCTTTATAATGCCCGCCAACTGTGGGAGATTCTTTTTGAAAACAATGCCTGGCTAACCAACTTCTATGCCTTGAATAGCGGTCTGGATAATTGGTTGGTTCATGGTATGCTGATGTTTTTGCAGGCGGCTTTTGGGGCTGTTCTGGCTGAAAAGCTATGGCTGTCGTTCTATGTGCTGGTCTTTATTTATGGCTTCCGACAATGGATGTTGTATATGCAACAAACTGCGCTAAGCTGGTGGGTTTTTGCCCTGCCCTATTTTTTTAATTTATTGATGGGACAATACAGTTTCGCACTAAGTGTGGCTTTGTTACCTTATTTTATAAGACACTGGGAGCTGTTTCTTCTTAACAGTAAGACTAAATCACTGCTTTGGGCAGCTCTATTTTTATTGTTGTTGTATCTCACGCACATGGTAAGTTTTGGATTGGCAGGTCTGGCAGCCAGCTTGCTAAGTTGCTGGCGAAATACCTCTTGGCAAATCATATGTAAGAATTTAGTCAGCCTGGCGGGTATTTCTTTGCCGGGTATCCTATTAGCATGGCTATTTGTGAGCCGTAATGCTGATGCAGCTGCCAATCAATGGTTACCAATGGCCGAACGCTTGCAATATCTCCTGGATGGACGTTCGCTTATCGGTTACAGTTATACGGAAGATGTAAGCTGGACGAGGTTGCTGATGGCTGTTTTTGCCTTTTTGTTGGTGATAGGCCTTTGGAAAAATAGGCAGCAAGCCTGGACGACCTGGATTTGGCTTGTCATTTGGCTAGTCGTGCTGTTGTTGTATTTGGTGGCACCCGACCAGGCTGCAGGTGGTGGTTTTATCCAAACCCGGCTCCACATATTATGGTTGCTGTTTGGAATTGTATTGCTTGCCTCGCTGCAGAAAATGCAACTTTGGTACGCTTTAACGCTCCCGTTGGTACTTTTAATGACGATTAGATTGGGGGCTATCCATTACACAGCCAATGAAAATCTGGCTGCCTACCGGGCCGATTGGGAAAAAGTAGCCGCATTCTTACCCGCTGAAAGTTCAGCAGCAACCTTCAATTATTCGCCTTTGTGGTTTCAGCATCACATTCATACACTCGTTGGGCAAGATAAACCCATCCTACATCTGTCAAATTATGAAGCGGATAACAACTATTTCCCTTTACGCTGGCAGTCAACACCCCAATTACAACAATGGCTGGAGGTATGGGCAGCTACTAAAAGTATGGCGCCATGCGGCCCTGATCAACCGCTTCCGCACAAATTTTTGCCTGATTACATTTTTTGTTATTTTCACGAATTCGCAACAAGTCAGTCCTGCGCCCAATCACTGGATAAGCTTTTGACGGATCATTATGTGATTGTAGCTGAACTTTCTTCAGCTAAGTTACAAGTCTATCAAAATCGATTAAGCAAAACGCATGCACATTGAAGCTATACGTGATTTTTGCCTGGCCTTACCGGCAACCACAGAGGATTTTCCTTTCGACGACCGTACCTTGGTATTTCGGGTTGGAGGCAAAATTTATTTGTTGATTGATGTGGAAGAACCCGGGGAATTTAATGTGAAGTGCGACCCGGAAATGGCAATTCAGCTGCGAGAGCAATATCCCGATGCCATACGCCCGGGTTACCACATGAATAAAAAACATTGGAATACAGTAACTGTGGTTGGTTTGGACGACAGATTATTGAGGGACCAGATTGTAAAGTCGTACGAGTTGATTAAGGCCAGTTTGCCGAAAAAAGTACAGGATACATTATGAGGGGGGGGGCATGGCTTTTTTGCTTACCCTAACGGGACTTTATGGCTTGAGTTTGTGCACTGAAAGCCGAAAATCAGCGCCAACTATGTATCTCACTTTTGATGACTTTGGCGTCCAGGATTGGTACGCTCTAGCTGATTCTCTTAGAGATATTGATTACCGAGCTACTTATTACGTTACCAAATATCACGAGTTTGACGTAACAAAAAAGGCATTGTTAAAATCACTATACGAGCGTGGTCATGAAGTTGGTCATCACAGCTATGACCATACTAGTTTGGATGCCTATGCTGGTAAATCGTTCAATCTGTATCTAGAAGAACAAATTTTCCCATTGCAACGATTGTTAGAAGCTGATGGTTACCATGTTACTAGTTTCGCCTATCCCTATGGCATAGCCAGCGTTGAAAGTGACAGTTTATTATTGCAACATTTCAAAACCGTCAGGCATTTGGCCTATGCTACCAAAACGCCCCTCTATGAACATAATGTAAGTCTGGTGCCTGCCAATCAAGCAATTTCGGCCAGGCTCTACGCAGTTGGCATTGATAAACATTATCAAACCCCTTTTCCCGATATCTATCGGGCAATTGATAGTTGTGTTGAAAATCAAAAAAGCCTGCTTCTGCTCTCCCATTATGTAGGCACCGACGAATCACACGAGTGGATGACTAATCAGGCAGCATTAATCAAAGTATTGCGCTATGCGCACCAAAAGGGCATGAAATTCGGTACTATTAGTGAACTGGAAGTATTTAACCCTTTCACTAACGCTGCGAATTAGGCTCTTTTTTGATTTGGTTGGCCGATTTTAAACCAGCTCATTTGTAAAACCATGATGTAGCCGCTTACCAGGATTAACCACGCCATACGGGCTTGCAAGCGGGAATCGACATTGCCGAAGGTTGCCGTAACAAATGCATTGAGAACAACAAATAACCACAATCCAAGAAGTAGGGTGGCTACTTTTGAATTTTCAGCCCTCTTCCCTAACAACAGAATAGCACTGAATAAGAGGAGTAGATAATAGCAGGGATTAGTCCAGCTGAAATCCCCAGTACCGTAAGCCTGCAAAGCATATCTAGCCATTTGTGCGTCGGTATAAAAGTGACGCTCAAGTTGAAGGAAAGTTTCATAATTGGGGGAGGCATCATGCAATACTAACCGGTTAAAGCTAAGTTGATGTAAGCCATCCCAAAAGCTACGATAAACAAACTTTAATAAATTGTCAGGTTGCTTCAGTATGCCTTTTACGATACTTTGGTAAGCCGTTTCATTGTTAAAATAACCACCGTCGGTATATAGAATACCATCTGCCCGCCATATAAATTCACTGGCTCCCATGGGCAAGGCAGTATGCAGCTTGCATAATCCCGCTGGTAGAGCAGGGCAGTTTTCAGCCAAATAGGGTCCCAATAAACCTGTTTCTGCCAGTCGGCCCATCATAAAAAAGGTGGAAGCAGGTGCAGGTTTGAACTGACCATATTTCAGATAAACGGCAGTACATGAGATGAGCAAGCTGCATACCAGCGCCAACCAAATACCAGCACTTAATTTTAGGGCCAGACCAATATTTTTCCGGCCCATCCAGAGATAGCTGACTAAAAAACCAGCCAATATTAACCAATGACTGTTGTGCATGGGTGTCGCAATACAAAGCAGCAGGAAGTACCACTTGCGGTTGCTTTTATCTGCCAAATACAACAAAGCCGACATGGCCATTATTGGTGTGAAAGCATCCGGAAGCAGCATGGCTGCATTAATGGCAGCTCCGCTGAATAAACTTAATAGGCCACAAATGGCCAGCAGGTGCCAACCGGAATAACGGTCTTTTAGAGAAAGTTGTAATATGCGGTTAATTAAAAGGCTGGTCAGGACCACCTGCCAGATGGCTGTGAGCCAAACACTTTGTCCTAAACTGGTTAAAAAGATCCAGATGCCATAAAAAATCGGCCGATCAAAAAGCACCGACCAGGTCATGCCTGCATGGATATAAGCGCCGGTATCGAGATAACTGAAGGGGAAGCCGTTTTTCAGGGCAGGTAAAAATAGAATGAGTGCTCCTAAAACCGGGTAACTCCATAAGGCAGTTTTGAGCTTACTAAATAAATTGGGCATGTATGTGCTACTGGGTTGGTCCATGCTAAAATGAAGATAATATAGACACCAGCCTATTCCATTTCAGAAAATTTACAGCCTGCTGATTCGCTGGAATATGGATCAGCGAATTATCAGTCGCAAATTTATTTGTCGTTCGTATTTGTGGGCCGGTAATTTGGATCAGTTTCGCAATAAAGTACCAGATAAACTTCTGGTACCAAAATACTATCTCTAACCCTGAAACCCGGGGGTAATGGGCCTATTGGATTGGTACCGGTATAGCAGTCTAAGTACAAAATAAACGTCGTTTCGTCCTTTAATCGAGGCAAGATTTCACCACTGTTCTCGAACTTAAAGTGTTTATCTTCAAATAAAGCCAATTCCAGTTCATGGTATGGGCTATTAAAAGCCTTGCGATTGGCATAATATAAATAGGCGAATTCAGTGAAGGGAGGGAACAGAAAAACAGGCTCATTCGCAGTTCTTAGTTGATTAATTGTCTTAATGGAGTTTTGAACCTCCCGATATAGCATGTGCTTAGGCTGAGGATTAAAATTTCGTAAGAAGGGCCACAACAATCCAAGCAGTATCAAGGTCGTGATGACTGGAATTTGTTTTAGGCCTTTGCCCGCAAATGCACCAAAAAACAGCAAAACAGGCAAACTGGTGAAAAGTGCATAATTCTCGTCAAAAAACCAGACCCATTGCGATCCAAGGTATAAGCTTACATAAGTAGCCAAGGCCATGCTCGCCAGATAGGCGAGTTGTTTGCGCTGCGTTTTTTCTACAAAAAAAAGTAATGGAAGGCATGCCAAAAAACAGGACATAAACAAGGTGTACGCCCACTGTCCATTCCAAACATTAACTAGCAAGTATTTAAAAAAGCTAAATTCAGGAATTTGATGCAGGCTGTTTTCACCGCGATGTGCAATTACTGGCCAGGCCGGAATCAGTAAGGGCAGCCACAGTAGAACAATTACGGCGTATGACGCTAATAATCGTATTTTGAACGTTTTATTAAAGCCAAATAGTAATGAAATCAGGCCACTTACTGCCAGTGGTATAGTTCCTATATAATGCGTATACAAAAGCGCTAGCGCAGCTGAAGTATGAATCACCCACCAAAATAATTGGCGGGGTGATTCTTGTAATTTTATCCATGACCAGAGCAAAAGCATGAACTCCAACATGAAGAGAGGGTAGGCTCGAGCTTCCGATCCAAACAAAAAATGGGAAGTTGAAAATGTAAAAAATACCCAGGCTACTAAGCCACCAACCAAATTGCTATAATGTTTTGCTAAACTAAAAAGTAAAACGCCGGTGAGGCTGCTGAGTAGCAGGGAAAACCCGCGGACACTTGCGATGCTGTCGCCAAAAAGCTGCAACATATAGTGCAGTATTAACATAAATAAAGGTGGATTTGGCTCTGTGGTTAGGCTGAATTGAATGATCTCAGCAGGAGATTTCTGTGCATGATATACACTGAAGGGCTCATCAATGCATAAATCACGTCCTTCAACCCAAATGAACCGGAATATCAAGCTGATACCAAAGAGAATATAAGGTATAGCTTGTTCAAGCCGGTTTCTAAAAATGGTGTTGGTTTGAAATATAGGTGGGAAAGATATCAAACCTGGTTTTTTATGTCGGCTTTGCTTAGAAATTCATCAATCAGGAGGAGGTTGGCAATTAGCTAGAACAAATTCAACTGCTGCGGCGGATCTCCACCCTTCTGCTCCCGCTCTTTTTTAATGTCGAATTCTATGGTAGCCCCAATTTCGATATTTTCATCATGCTTTAGCGCTGTCGAGCTGACATCGCTGTCCGATTCATCATCGCTTAATGTTGCGACTTCAATTTCTGCATCGGTTTCAATGGCCTGATCGATGACTTCCAGGGCCATGTCCAGCACCGCTTCTTTTTTTACCGCGACCGCTTTGGGACCCGTTTTGTCCATCCGCTCTTCCCGCTGACTGCCACCGACTTCTTCCTCTTCTTCCGAAAGCAGTTTAACGCCAATCAAATTATCGGTGGTGAGGCGATTGCCAATGGCTTTCCAGCCTTTTACATCTATAAACTCCCGCAGGTTAATTTCCTGCTTCTCTTTGGCTTTTTTGTTGCCTATTTCTATCTCCACAATAGGTTCGGCGAGCTGACTGGCGAAGGCCATTTTCGCGCCTTTTTCTTCGCTGATGAAGGGGAAACGTTTGTTGAGTGTGGTGGTTTCGATGAGGAAACGTTTCACATACCAGGCTTTGTTGGCCGGTACATAGTGGATTACCGACAGGGCTTTGGTGGCCACAAATTTGCCAAGACTTACCAACTGATCGGGTTCGTAACGGTTGGTGAGCTCGTAATTGGTGAGCTCGTAGCTGCCGTCTTTGTAAATAACCAGTATAGCATCGTCGCCATCAAAACTGCCGAGATAACGGCCGCGCTCGTCTACATTCAGTCGGCCAACTACGTCGTCGTACCAGATTTTGCGACCACCGATGGTTGATTTGCCCTTTTCTTTAAACAATACCCGTTTGATGGTGTATTTAGTCACAGTATTGCCTTGCGATCCCCGGCCTTTGATGGCGAGTTCACCCAGGTCGTAGTCGAATACCTTCTTGCGTGCTGGTGCATTTTGGCTGAGGTATACGGTCACCACTTCCGATTCGGAATTCGGATTGGCGGAAAAATAAACGACTTTGCTGTTTTTTTCGCCTTTGGTGAGATCGTATTCCTTATCGCGGGTAACCGACGTTATATTAAACCGTTTGGCATAGCTGATGGCGCTTTTCCCATCCACATAAATCATGTGGTAGGTCATACGTTCGTCGTTTTTCTTAAACACATCCACATGGATGATGTCCTTGCCGACGAAGGCCTTATCGCTTACCTTGGTGACAATACATTTGCCATCGCGGCGGAAGACGATGACGTCATCGAGGGGAGAACAATCCACCACATATTCGTCTTTTTTGATGCCATAACCCACAAATCCTTCGGTACGATTCACATATAATTTTTCGCTGGCTACAGCTACTTCGGCGGCCTGGATATTGTCGAAAATGCGGATTTCAGATTTGCGTTCCCTGCCTTTGCCGTACTTTTTGAGCAGGTTTTCGTAATAAGCGATGGTATAATTCACCAGGTGATCCAGGTGATGTTGCACCTCTTTCATCTCCTCTTCGAGGCTACGAAGTTGTTCATCGGCTTTAAAGCCGTCGTATTTGGAAATGCGTTTGATTTTGATTTCGGTGAGCCGGATGATATCGTCCTGCACCACCGGGCGCATGAGTAGCTTTTTGAAGGGCTCGAGTCCTTTATCGATGGTATCGATCACGGCTTCCCAGGTTTCACACTCTTCGATATCGCGGTAAATGCGATTTTCGATGAAGATTTTTTCGAGTGAGCCGTAATGCCATTTGTCGTTGAGTTCGCCCAATTTGATTTCCAACTCCCACTTCAACAAATCCATGGTTTGCTGGGTATTGTACTTCAGAATGTCTTTCACATTCATGAAGTGGGGCTTGTCGCCGGCAATTACGCAGGCATTGGGCGAGATGCTGGTTTCGCAGTCGGTAAAGGCATACAAGGCGTCGATGGTGATATCGGGCGAAATACCAGGGGGCAACTGGATTTCAATCTCAACATCGGCAGCGGTATTGTCGATGACCTTTTTGATTTTGATTTTATTCGCTTCACTGGCTTTCACAATCGACTCGATAAGGCCGGTAGTGGTGGTGCCGAAGGGAATTTCTTTGATGAGCAGGGTTTTTTTGTCGACTTCTTCGATGCGGGCCCGGCAGCGGATTTTGCCACCACGCAGGCCATCATTGTAGTTGCTTACATCTACAAAACCACCGGTTAGGAAGTCGGGATATAGCTCAAAATTTTGTTTTTTGAGGATTTTAATGCTGCTTTCAATCAATTCCACGAAGTTGTGGGGCAGGATTTTGGTACTCAAACCCACTGCAATTCCCTCCACCCCCTGGGCGAGCACCAATGGGAATTTCATGGGGAGACTGATGGGTTCTTTTTTACGACCGTCGTAAGAGGTTTGCCAGTGGGTGGTTTGGCCGTTAAACGCCACATCAAGCGCAAATTTGCTTAAGCGTGCCTCGATATAGCGGGGAGCAGCCGCCGAGTCGCCGGTACGTACGTCACCCCAGTTTCCCTGGGTGTCGATGAGCAGGTCTTTTTGGCCGAGGCCTACCATGGCATCGCCTATAGCGGCATCACCATGGGGGTGATATTGCATAGTTTGTCCGATGATGTTGGCCACTTTGTTGTAGCGACCGTCATCGATAACCTTCATGGCATGTAAAATGCGCCTTTGAACGGGTTTTAAGCCATCTTCTATCGCCGGAACCGCTCTTTCGAGTATGACATAAGAGGCATATTCGAGAAACCAGTTTTCGTACAAACCCGAAACCGGGGTGATATCATGGATTTTATCTTCGTCATCCGGCGAATTTTCTTTGCTCGCTTCGCTCATTTATTTGCTCGTTTTCACCCAAAAATAGGGAAGTAGGGTTGTAAGTTGTAAACAGCTTTCCACATCTCAAACTTATAGGCTCAATTATTTAATTTGCAAATTGTTTGTGATGTTGTAATTTCCATCAAATTTTTCAGCAATGAAAGTACTTCGATTACTGCTGGTGGCACTAGTAGCATTTGCTCCAGTGTGTGCCCAGGATGCTGAGCCTAGCCTGGCCACCCGGTCTTCTGTTCAGCTGGACGGTCCTCGTTTTGGGGTCACCTTTTTGAACGGGCAGCTTGCCCGTGAGTTGAATGATATGTTTGGCGCCCAACCTATCATTTCTCAGTTTGGCTGGCAGGTGGAAAATCAATTTTTTACCTTGCCAACCGGTACCAGCGGTGTAGTTGAGTTTGTGGGTCTGATTGGTGGCTTTGAACAGGGGTTGTTTTTGCCGAGTGCGACCATGTTGGTAGGCATCCGCAATTACCGGGTATGGAATTTGGCTTTGGCCCCAATATCTCTCTGGCAGGTACTTCTATGGCCTTTGCTGCGGGCGTTACCATCCAATCTTATGGCATAAATTTCCCGATTAATCTGGCCTATGTGCCTTCACAAAGTGGCGGTCGAATCAGCCTTTTGCTCGGTTTTAATGCCATATCACGCCCCCCACGCGACCCGGGTTATCGAAGAGGGCTACTCTGGTAATCAGCCAATCCAAACAGAACGCATGGAAATACCGCCCATTTGCAATCCGGTGACCGGAAAACGGGCGTTTTCACCTTTTTGCTGCATGCCCAAAATGTAGAGGAGGGGGAGGTAGTGATCGGTGGTGGGTATGCTCAATTTGGCGGCAGTGCCCAGCTTTTCGAAGTTGACGAGCGGCTGAAAATCGCCTCGACTGATTTTATCGGCACTGAAGTTGTCGAATTCTTCGGCCCAGTCGAAGCCTCCGTCGGGTTGATTCCAGTTTAAACGCCCCAGATTGTGAACGATATTGCCGCTTCCTACGAATAAAACTCCTTTTTCCCGCCATCTGGCCAGGGCTTGACCGAATTCAAAGTGCCAGTTGCCAACTTGGGTCATGTCGAGACTAAGCTGAATGACGGGGATGTTGGCCTCCGGATAAACGTGTCGAAGCACACTCCAGGTACCGTGGTCGAGTCCCCAACTGTGGTCGTGCCCCAGCCGGGTGTATTTGAGTTCTTCCTGTAATTGTGCTGCTAACTCAGGTGAACCTTTGGCGGGATATTGCACTTCGTAGAGCGCTTTAGGGAAACCTCCGAAATCGTGTATGGTTTTGGGCAGGGACATGGCTGTGACCTGGGTAATTCCCCGGGTCATCCAGTGGGCTGAGATGCTTACAATGGCTGTTGGAGGAGGTAAATCTTTACCGATTTTTTGCCAGGCTCGGGTAATCCGGTTGTCTTCGAGGGCGTTCATGGGACTGCCATGCCCCAAAAATAAGGCAGGCATACGTGGCGATTTCGGAGCTGCACTCAGCAGTGTGTCCAAGGTGTTGAAACTTATATTTGTCATGGCCAATGTCCCTAACGACAGGGTTTTAATGAATGCTCCTCTGGTCATAGTATAAAAGTACGAATATAAAATTAAAGTTCAAACATTGAATTAGTTTTGGCTGATTTCAATTGTCATTGGACTGTCAATGGTTGAGATGATTTTGGCTGATGTTTGTAATTTAAAGCCCCAGTGATTAACTTGAATTTTTAAAGCTGTAAAAGTCTAAACAGATGAGTAAAACCTTTACCACTACCATGTTTGCCTTGTTCTTAGGCTATATTAGTTTGGGTCAGGGCATACCATATACGAGTACTGTGAGTACAGCCCACTACCGTGATTTATCGGCACAAATGATCAGCCTAGAAGAGGGCTATATCCTGGTTTATTTGGATGGTTCTCGAACCAATACTCAACTTTTTTTTACCAATGATGTTGCAGCCAGTTGGACACCACGGGCGATGCGTGGTATACCGGCAAGCGGCACAGGCAATCATTTGGGAGTGCATTTTTACACCATAGAGGAAGGGATATATCTCACCCAGCATCGAATTTATCGGACAATCAATGGTGGCGACGATTGGGTTTTGGTTTTCCAGCCTTCCAGTACTTATTCTATGTGCCATAAAGGAGATACTACCTATGTTGTAGGGTCTAACGGTAGTTATTGCCGATCGTACAATCGCGGACAGAACTGGACCGCCCGAAACTGGAGTAATGGGAACAACGTAATTCTTGGTTGTGGTTGCGATTCGTCGGAAGTTAGTATGTGGGCCCTGCCAACACCCGGATTAGTCACGCAACAATCCATGGTACGCATGCAGCATGGCGAAATATCTCCCTACAACTATACGCTCCCAGCTAACCAGGTTGTTTTGGACATTCGCGGCTTTGCCAAGTTTTATCAGGCATTTTCAGCCCTCGAAATGTACAGATATAGTTTTGGCAATCTGAAATTTACTACTGATGGTTGGGCTAGTTTTACAATCCCAACACAAGCAACCCCGGGTCCATTTGGCGATCGAAATAATTTTCATTGGGTGGATAAAAATCACGGTTTTAAGGTAGTTGGAAACCGAGTTTACCTGACTTACGATGGCGCAGAAAACTGGTCTTTGCATTGGCAGCATGTTGATTTAGATAACAATCGGCCGATTCATGTCTTCAGCTCTCCTATGGGTAATTATGTTCACATAGCGGTTTTACACAATACCGATAGCAACGGCATTGGCACTTTGGAAATTGTCAGCAATTCGGCTTTTCAAGGCTTATCTACAGGGCCAAAGAGTAGTTTAGCTGAACTGACTGTTTACCCTAACCCGGCAACCACAGCTCTACGTATTTCTGGCACGAAAGCCGGAGAATTTTATGAGCTGGTGGTCACTGATGTTAACGGAAAAAGGATGATGAGCTATGAGAACTGGGAAACAAGCTCCGAGCTGGATGTATCCGGATTAGCTGCGGGTATTTATTACTATCAATTGAAGTCGAAATCAGGATTTAAGAACGGCCGTTTCATCAAACAATAACACAACCCTTCAAACCGGCATCCATCTGGCCGATTTGCCAGCAGTCTTGCTTTAATTCAGCCATTTTTCGTTCGAAGGTGGCGCTTGCTGCTGCATCTACGCTTAGCAACAGGCCACCACTAGTTTGCGGGTCGCAGAGGTACATGAACTCTTGTCCAGTAACGCCCTGCACCTCCTGGCTGTAAGCGTTCCAGTTGCGGTACACATTGTCGGGCAGGAGGAATTGGTCGAGGTAAATTTCTAAGCCTTCAATGATTGGAATTTGTTTAAGCTCGAGTTGAACGCCCAATTTAGAGGCAGTAGCAAGCTCCAGCACATGTCCCAAGAGGCCAAAACCGGTGATATCGGTCATGGCATGCACAAAAGGCAAGGCGCCGGCCTGTTCGCCCACGCTGTTGAGCTCGGTGGTGAGGGCGATGAGCTTGTAGTAGTCGTTATTGAGGAGTTTGCCTTTTTTGAGTGCGGTGGCGAGTATGCCAATACCCAATGGTTTAGTGAGATAGAGCAAATCGCCAGCTTTGGCTGTTGCATTGGTTTTGAGGTGGTTGCGATCAATCAGCCCATTTACCGCAAGACCGAAAATTGGATCGGGACTATCGATGCTATGACCGCCGGCGAGGGGGAAACCGGCACTTTCGCAGACTTCCTGCGCACCTTTGATGACTTCAGCCGCAGCCGATGCAGGCAACTTTTCTACCGGCCAGCCTAAGATGCTGAGTGCCAAAATCGGTCTGCCTCCCATGGCATATACATCGCTGATGGCATTGCTAGCAGCTATACGTCCGAAGTCGTAAGGGTCGTCGACTATCGGGGTGAAAAAATCGGTAGTGGCGATGAGGGCTTGGCTGTCGTTCAACGCATAAACAGCTGCATCGTCCTTGGTTTCGGGGCCGATGAGGAGTTTTTTATGGGTTTGAGGCTGCAAACCATGCAGCATTTGCTGCAAAACATCGGGTGCTATTTTGCAACCACAGCCGGAGCCTTTGCTGAATTGTGTCAGGCGTTGATGGTCCATGTAGATGCGGGCTGCTGTTCGAAAAAGCTAATGATATCGGCGGCCAGTTTCGCCATATTCGTGGTTTCGGCCGGGTAAAAATGTATATAAGCCGTGTTTTTTGCGGTCAGGTCGTAGGCATAGGCTTTGTCGTAATAAGCCAGCGCTATGGCAGCAGCGGCAGCACGGTCGTCCTGGTCGAGTGCTTCGAAAGCAGCTTTGAGGTGTTGTCCGCCTAATTTCTTCCTAATCCGCTCGAATGCTTCCCGAAGTAAATCGTCGGGTGCCTGGCCATATTCTTTAACTAGCCGTTTGATTCTTTCTTTCAGGGCTACCTCAATGACCAGCAAGGGGGCTGCCCGTAAACTGCGGTAAAAATGTTCGGGAATATGGACGGTCCCAATCATGCGGCTTTCATCTTCTACCCAAAGCGGTAAATCGACTGCACACTGGAGCAGTTCCGCGCCCAATAAATTGGCAAAATGTTCGGTGGTCGGTTGGTCGGTGGTAAACATGGCACCAAAGGACGAGCCCCGATGCAATGCTAGTGCTTCTAGGTCGATGATTTGCTGGCCCTGACCTCGTAAGGCATGTAGTAACTCGGTTTTTCCACTGCCTGTTTTACCGCCTATGACTCTGAAATCCCAGGGTAGTTTGAATAATTCGTCGATGTGGGCACGCCAACTTTTATAGCCTCCGCCTAACACATCTACCTGTAAACCGGCCAAATCGAGCAGCCAGGCCATGCTCGCCGATCGTTGTCCACCCCGCCAACAATACAGCAAAATGGGCTGTTCCCCGGCCAATTGACGGGCTTGTTGAATAAAATCATTGAGTTTTGGGCCAACGATTTCGAGTCCGACGGCTACGGCTTTCTCCGGACTATCCCGTTTGTAGCTGGTGCCAACCCTGGCCCTTTCAGCATCGCTAAATAGCGGAAAGGAAAGGGCGCCGGGGATATGGCCATGCGCAAATTCGGCAGGAGAGCGTACATCCAATACTACTGCTTCAGCGCTTCGGGCTAAAAAGGTAGTTATATTGAGTTGCTGTACTGCCATGCGTCAAAATTAGCGCATTTCTAACTCAACTTCGAAATTCTATTTTTCGGTGGCTGCCGTCGCAAAATGGTTTATTGGCCGATGCCCCACACCGACAGAAAAAGGTTTTATCGGTTTTCACAACTATTTCACCTGTCTCGTTTTTGACCCGCACTTCGCCGGTGATTTGCAGCGGTCCATTGGGTAAGGGACATACCTCCACTTCGGCAGCAGTGATTGTTTTTGGCGCAGGAGTAGCAGTTTCTGCCAAACTCAAGGCTCCCGATGGGCAATTCAACACAGCTTCACGAATGGCCTCGGTCGAGCCACCAGCCATATTCACCCAGGGTTTGGCACGTGGGTTGAATACGCGCGGCAGGCTTTTCCAACATTTGGTGGAGTGTATGCATTTTTCGGGTTGCCAGTTGACGGTTATTTCGCCATTGGTGTAGTTTTTTTCCATCTTAATGTATTTGGGTGTGGATATGCAATGGCATACTCAGGATTTTGTGCACCGGACAGGCATTGGCGATGGCCAGAAGCCGTTTTCGCTGGCTGTCATCGAGCGGGCCATCCAGGTAGATGTGGCGTTGGATGGTGTTTTCGACACTATCGCGTATCAATTCGAGCTCAATGCGCACCTGCTTCAGCGGCCATTTTTTGCGCCGGGCATACATCTGTAAGGTGATGTTGGTGCAACCGCCCAAAGCCGCCAATAAAGTTTCGTTGGGTGTAGGGGCACTGTCGGTGCCGCCATCTTCCAGCGGTTCGTCTATCGCCCAGTGGTGTTGACGTGCTTCGGCGGTAACGATCCAGTCGGTTGAACTGCTGTTTACCGAGACACGGGCATTGATTTCTGGTGTGATTTCCATAGTTCTAACTCAATTAATTTACCAATCTAATCCATCGGAACCTCAATAAGCAGAATTTCGCTATTGGCGGTGAATTTAAATTCGATGGCACCTTCTCCTGAAATACCCAGTGCATCGCGTCGACGGAGGTCATGACCGTCGATGGTAACTTCACCTTCCAATACAAAGGCATACACACCTTGACCAGACTGGTGGGTTTGGTAGGTTAAGTACTGACCAGCCTCAAATTTGCCTAAACTGAACCAGGCATCCTGATTTATCTGAACACCTTCCTTGCCGTTTGGACTCACTATGGTTTGCAGGCGGTTGTGCCGATCGGCGGGATCGAAGGTTTTCTGGTCGTAGCGGGGTGTGAGATTACGTACTTTTGGAATCACCCAGATTTGCAAAAAATGGACAGGCTTGCTTGGACTGTGGTTGTACTCACTATGCTGTACCCCGGTACCTGCCGTCATAATTTGCACATCGTTTTGGCGGATAACGGTGGCATTGCCCATGCTGTCTTTGTGGGCCAAATCGCCGAGCAAAGGGATGGACACTATTTCCATATTATCATGAGGATGGGTGCCAAAACCTTGTCCGGGTGCAACCTGGTCGTCGTTGAGTACGCGTAATAGGCCGAAGCGCGTTTTGTCGGGATCAAACCAATGTCCAAAACTGAAGCTGTGAGCAGATTTGAGCCAGCCGAAGTCGACCTGACCTCTTTCAGCAGCAGGATGAAAAGTATAAGTTTTCATGATATTGATGTTTAAACATTAAACTGCAATGCCAATCTGAAAGTTCCACTGTATTTAGTTTTGGAGGCGCTGTTTAAATGCCGCCGTCCGGGATCGGGCTACCGGCAATAAAACGGGGACCTCACGCAATTGAATACGATAGCCTTGTGGTGAACCCTGAATATGCAAAAGCTGTTTGAAATTAATGAGGTAGGAGCGATGGCAGCGGAAAATGGCATCAAATGGCGCCAGTTTTTCCACGATTTCTTGCAAGGTATTTCGTAATAGTTTTTTTCGCAGTTGGTTGTTTTCGAGATAAAACACCTCTACATAATTTTCGGCAGCAGCGATGTAGAGCAATTGTTCCAGTTCGAGATGTAGCTTTTCCTTGCCTTCTTCGTCGGTGATGGTAAGTTTAGCTGCTGTATCAGCATCGGGTTTTTGCTGTTGTTGCAGCAACTGGCTGTCTAATTTTTCGGCTTCGGTAAGGGTTTGTTTGAGGGTACGGATGTAGGTCCAGGCAATGATGCCGGACACCGGGAATATACCAACGGCAGCTGTTATGACGAGACTGTAGCCCAGATTTACCATCGAAATTTCGCTTAGTCCTGTAAGTAGGGTATACAGCCAATTTCCGGCAGCAATTACAAGTATGATGGAGAGGGTTGCCCCAAATTCTTTGCCAATGGTCCATTGATCTTCATCGTAAAATCCAGGTTTGAGCCAGGGAAGTCCGAAGTAAAATATCCAAATCACCACGGCAGTTACGCCGCCAAAGCCCAGAAAATGATGGCTTTGTTCTAGCGGTAATCTTTCTAAACCATAGGGTCGAAAGATGAATAAAAAGAGGCTGATGAAGAGACTGATGGTAACGAGCATCCGCCATTTCAGCCGACTTTCCTGAATGGTTGGATAGGGTTTTTTCAGCTGGGCGAGTAGATCGTGTATCATGACAAAATGCAGCTGTAAACTTAGGTAAATTTAGGGCCCAACTGCTTCGGCTTGGTCACTACCGATGCAGAGCCGGATTTTTTTGCTGCGTATGCCGTCAATATGCGCGGCTAAGGGTTGGCGGGTATCGAGCAAATGCATGTGCAGGCGGGTGCTGTGGTGGGTGTAAATGGCGGCATGTTTGGGCGAATAAAAGCCAATGATGCGCGCTGCTTTAAGTTTACGCCGGCCATGCAAACCGGCAGTTTTATGTTTTTCGTGGGTGTGTAAGCTGTCGCCTGCCGGCCAGTCGATTACATGCCAGTCGATTTCGGCCTTACCTTCCAGCCAAAAGGGGAAAGGTTCGTCTGTATCAACACCCACAGCCTGGGCAAATGCGATGATGGCGGTTTGTAGATCGGCTTCAGACTTAAAACTTAACAGCGTATCGCGACCAAAACATGAGCTCATGCTGCTCCAAACCAGTAAGGCGGCCGTTCCGGTTCCGGTTTTTTCTGTAAATAATCGGCCATTTTCTACCCTGGAATGCCAGGCTTCTCCATCCCAAATCACCCATTCGCCTTGTAAACCGGTGGCCGCACCCAGGCCATAAACTGCTTTTTGAACGATAGTATCTATGGCAACTTTAGCACTCAAATCGCCTTGGTGCATGATGTTGCGTAAGGCACCACCGAATTGGACTGCACTTTGTGCATGGACAAACCGGGCACCATAAAACACAAAAAAAAATAGTAAAAGTTTGCTCATAAACCTGAAAATAAAACCCCTTCACGAAGGGAATAACGGCTGCAAACGATGTTTTCGGTTTTGAGTCGGTCGGCGAGCAGCCGGATAAGTATGATGGCAAAAACGATCATATCTACCCGTATGGGAGCCATGCCAGGGAATGCTTGCCGCTCACTCCGGTCGGCGAGCATTAATTGGTTGTAGAGTCGGTTAAAATCGTCGCGGTCGAGGGCCCAGCTGTGGCTGTGACTCCACACATACAATTGGTTTTTATGGTGGGCATCCATTTCCGACAGCGTATCAAAGGAGCCTGAAGAGCCTACCAATTGTCGGATATCGTATTTGTCGATAGCAGCGAAAACAGGATGAATTTTTTCGCGCAGCCAGGTGTCGACATTAGCAATATTGGCCGCTTCGATGGGGTCGCTGAGTGGGAACAATTCGTTGATGCGAGCCATCCCGATTTCGATGCTTTGTTCCCAGATCAGTTGGCGATCGGTGCAAATGATGAATTCCACGCTGCCGCCACCAATATCGATGAGCAGTTGGGGTAGGTTTTCGAGTGCACCGGAATGTTTAACGCCCGCCCAGATGAGGCGGGCTTCTTCCCGGCCACTGATAATTTTCAAGTCGAGCTGGTGGTTTTCGCGTATTTTATCCTGGAATTGAAGGCTATTTTTTGCATTTCGGAGCGCAGAAGTGCCAATCGCCTGTATGGTGTGGGCGCCATGCGACCTGGCCCGTTCGTATAGGTCGGCGAAGGCGGTGAGTCCACGTTCAAAGGCAGCCGGTCCAATTTCGCCGGCTAACATGCCATCTTTACCCAAGCCCACCGCAATACTGCTGTGGTGTACGATGCGACGGGCGTGGCCATTTGCTTCGCCCACCACCAGGTTAAACGTATTGGTGCCTAAATCGATAACCGCTATCATCCGCGATAAAACAGCCATTTGCTGAGCTCGCGCAGCGTGACTTTTTTGCCATACATCAATACACCCACCCGATAAATACGTGCAGCCAGCCAGGCAGTAGCGAAAAAGCCACCCACCAATAAGCTCATCGATAAGACGATCTCCCAGAGTGGCACGCCAAAGGGCAGGCGGACCAACATCACAATGGGCGAGGTGAGCGGAATCATGCTAAACCAAAAAGCAATGCTCGACCCCGGATTTTGAATCACCATCTGGGCAACAATAATGGCGATGATGATGGGTATGGTTACCGGAAAAAGAATCTGTTGAGAGTCGGCCTCATTATCTACAGCCGAGCCGATGGCTGCAAATAAGGAGGCATAAAGCAGGTAACCTGCGAGGAAATAAAACAGGAACATGCCAATCATAAAGGGCAGATTTACCGTTTCGAGTTCTTCCATAAGGTTGAAGCTCATGGCTTCTTCTTCTACCGCCTCGGCAATTTCGGGCTGACCGGCAGCACTGGCTTCCACCCGGCTTTTCACCAGGTCTTTTTGCTGGTCTTTGCTGATGAAACTCGATGCTGCCGTGACTATGCCAAAGGTGAGAATGATCCACAGAATAAACTGAAACAAACCCACTGCGGCTATGCCGATGATTTTTCCGAGCATCATCTGAAAAGGACGCACCGAGGAAATGATGACTTCCATCACCCGGCTCGACTTTTCTTCAACCACGCCACGCAAAACCATCATGCCATAAATAAAAATGAAAATGTACATGATGAAAGCACCCACGAAGCCAATGCCGGTGGCAGCACCGGTGCTGCTATTGACCTCTCCCCCTGATTCGGTGAGTTTTCGGGTTATCAGACTCACATCGGCCTGGAGTGAGTCGATATAACTTTGCCGCAACCCTGACGATTCCAGCTTTAGGTTCTCGATACGCTGATTGATCGTACGTTCAACCGTCCGTTTGGCTGAGGCACCCATTGGGCTGTTGCTGAAATAGGTAAAACCTTCGGCTTTGTAGAGGTCGAGTTCGGCAGGAATGATGAGTACACCGGTATTGTCGGTCGACCGGGCGGAGTCTTTGTAGTTTTCGCCATTGCCTTCTACTTCGATGAAACTGAGGCCTTTTTCTGATTTAAATTGGCCAGCAAAGATGCCCGAATTGTCGGCGACCCAGATTTTCTGCTTGTCTTCGCTGTACATGGCGATGAGTACCGGTATGATAAACATCAGCGACATAAGGACAGGTCCCAGTAGGGTGAAAATTACAAACTGCTTGCTTTTTACGCGGGTCATGAACTCGCGTTCGATGATAATACCAACTTTGCTCATGCCTGTGCAGTTTTAACGGTGCGGATGAAAATTTCATTGAAGGAAGGGATCTCTTCCTCGAAGTTGTGGATGCGTATATGGGGCAGTAGCTGGGCGAGGAGGTCGTTGGAGCTGCCTTGGTTGAGTTGTATGCGTGCTTCCTGCCAATCGCGGCCTGTCTGCTCACTAATGAGTTCGTAGCCAGTAGCTAAGGCGGGTAAACTTCCTTCAAAGCCCAATTTGAAGGTATTGGTGCTGAATTGTTTTTTGATGTCGCGGGTAGCGCCGTTGAGTACCACTTTCGACTTATTAATCAACGCCACATGATCGCAGAGTTCTTCAACCGATTCCATGCGGTGGGTAGAAAAGATGATGGTAGCACCGCGTGCTTTCATACCAAGAATTTCCTGCTTCAGCATTTCGGCATTGATCGGGTCGAAGCCCGAGAAGGGTTCATCGAGTATGATGAGCTCCGGTTCATGCAAAACCGTACAGATAAACTGAACTTTCTGCTGCATGCCTTTGCTGAGTTCTTCCACTTTTTTATTCCACCAGGGCTGGAGTTCAAATTTTTCGAACCACTGCTTGATGCGTTTGTTGGCTTCGGCGCGCGACAGCCCTTTTAGTCGGGCGAGGTAGAGGGCCTGCTCACCGATTTTCATCTTTTTGTACAAACCACGTTCTTCAGGCAGGTAACCAATGCGATGAACGTCATCTGCCTTCAACACTTGACCCTGTAGCAGTATACGGCCTTCGTCGGGCATGGTGATTTGGTTGATGATGCGGATGAGGGAGGTTTTTCCGGCGCCATTCGGGCCGAGCAGACCAAAAATCTGGCCTTGTGGAACTTCCAGGCTAACCCCGCTAAGGGCGGTATGCTGCTGGTAGCGTTTTACCACATTTTGGATAGACAATAAACTCATGGTAGGGTTGGGCTAACCCGACAAATATAAAAGAGTGAAATTGCCGAAAGGTTAAAAAAAACATAAAATCAAACAGGAATATTTCGACTGATATTTCGGCTATATACTTATTTTGGGGGCGATGAAGCTGGCTAATCTGATGGCGTTTTCTATCGCCCTGCTCTTGAGTGTTTTTTTGTTGGGTTGTTCGGAAACCGCCCGTAATAAACCATTGGTGGAAGGTGTACGGCTTCGTTATGATAGTTTACAACAAATTGGGCTGAACCTGATTTCGGCCAGAGACAGTCAGCAATTTATCCCTTTTCTCGATTCGGCCAACCGCTTGGCTGCGGCTGAGAAGTCGGAATTTCTGGAGATGCGTTTACTGCAGTTAAAGCAGATTTATCTTGAAAAATTTGGTCGGCAGGAGGAAGCTTATGCGGTGGTTGAACAGGTAGTTTTGGCCACAGAAGACAAACCTGCGCTGCGGGAAATTCAAGTGGAGGCCTTATATAATAAAGGCAACCTGGCATTTCAGCTGGGCCAATATCAAACCGCATTTCAGGCTTATTTTAACGCCCGCAAGCTTATTGCCGATCCCGATTCATGCGATTTGGCTTATTATGACTACAGCTTGGGCATGGTGGCTTACCGACAAAAAAATTTTCGGGCGGCATTGGAATTTTTTCAGCGAGCCGACTTGAATTATGCCCAATGCAAGGTTAATTATGCCAATAATTTTCGGCGACAAGAGATTAAAAGTAATATCGGCCTATGTTATATCAATTTGAATCAGCCCGATTCGGCGATATACTGGTATATACAAGCTCGCAATAAATTATACCATACCCGTGTCAAGTCGGAAGCCGAAAAAAGAATGCACAAAATAGCGTTGGCGGTTGTATCCGGTAATATTGGTGTGGCTTATGCCCGGCAGGGTGAGCTAGAAAAAGCCAAAGCCGCAATTCAGGAAGAAATACGCGTGAATTTGTTGCCAGGGAATGACCGCGGGCACTTAGTTTACAGTGTTAATGAGCTTTGTGAAGTATTGCTACAGCAACAGAAGCTGGATGAAATGTATGCGTATTTACGTTTACTCGACAGCTTGCCGGAATTGCGGGCTGCCAATTTTCCTTCTTATCGTTTTTATCATCACCTGGCGCAATACCATATCCGCAAAGGAAATAATGCATACGCGGTATTGTTTGTCGACAGTTTTTTGCAGAAGTATGAGGTGATGCGCAAAGAAGACCGGGATTTGTTCCGTACCGACCTCGACCGCAGCATGCGCATCCTAGAGAGCGAGTATCAGCTCAAACAAGCCAAACATGCTGCCGAAATTACAGGTCAGCGAACCACCTATTTTTTATTATTGTTATTGGGTCTTGTACTCCTTACCGGCGTTTTTTGGTATGCCTGGCAGGTCAGCCGACGGAGCAATCAGGCCCTAACCCAACTGAACCGTGAAAAAGATAAAATGTTACGGGTGGTGGCCCACGATTTACGCAATCCCATTGCAGCCATTTACAGCCTGAGTGAGCTGAATCTGCCCGAGGATGCTGGCAGTGTTCTTAACGAAGATTGGCGGTTAGTTCGCCAGGCCAGTGCCGGGGCATTGGATCTTATTCAGGAAATGTTGGTTGCTACTGAACTCAAAGAGCTACACACGCAGCAAGGCCTGGAAGAAGTTTCAATCAACCAACTTTGCTCGGATACGGCACGTTTAATTCAGTACCGGGCCGACGAAAAGCAAGTGAAACTGAAATTTATTCCGCTTACTGCGGATATAATAGTTAAAGTAGCTGCTGAACGAATGCGGCGAGCCATTACCAACTTGCTTACCAATGCCATCAAATTCAGCACTTCCGGCAGTACGGTTTGCTTGCAGGTAGAGCGCAACGAAAAGGGCGTTTTGATTTCGGTTCAGGATAAGGGAATCGGCATACCGGAGTCGTATCGCGACAAAATTTTCCAGAGTTTCACCAGTGTACGGCGTAATGGCACCAAGGGAGAGCTGGCTTATGGCTTAGGCTTATCGATTGTAAAGGAAATCGTAGAATCGCAAGGGGGCCAAATCTGGTACATTAGCACCGAGGGGCAGGGGTCAACATTTTATATACAGTTACCCATTGTTTCCCGGACTTAAATCCTGAGCGAAAGGCCTTGTTCAGAGCTTGAAGGTGGCGTTCTTTTTATGCTTACGTCTGCGGATGAAAAGAACAATAAAAATGAGTATTCCTACCAGCACAAAAGGCCAGAGGTAAATCAGGAGCAATAAAAATTGCAATAGGTTGTGCCAGCCTTTTTGCCAGCCGCCTTTAATTTTGCTGCCAAATCTGCTGCTCAAACTCAGTTTTTCGTAGACCGTAAGTTGCAAAGTGGCATAGCTGATATTATCGTCGAGTTGTTTGAGGCCAGCTTCATAGCCTTCGATTTCGGCCCTTAACATATTCAGCTGCTGCTCAATGGCGAGTACATCCGACATATTTTTAGCCTGATTAAGCAATTGGAGATACCGTTCTTCCAGCGCTTTTTTGTTCGCTGCTCGTTTTTCCAGATCCACATATTCCTCACTCACATCCTGGCGGTTAATTCCCTTGTCGTCGATATGAATGGCTGTACTGCTTAAACGGTCCTGCAAAGTTTGAAACTGCTGAACCGGGGTGCGAATGGTCATATTGAGCTGGTTGCGGTCTTCACTTCTGAAGCTGGATTCCTGCTCGATAAAACCGCCTAAGGCATCCACCAACCGTATGGTTTCTTCGCGTGTTTGTTTGATGGAAGCAACTTCCAGACTCAGGTGACCACTGACGATGATTTTGTGAAAACTTTTGCTCCGTTGGTCCATAGGAGCCATGCCGCTTTCACTCGACATATAAACAGGCGATGGCGCATTGTTTTGATTGCAGGCTGCTGTAAACATCAGCAGCAATAAGAGGTATTTTGGCATGAGGAGTTAGGTATGTCCAGTTGAGAAAAAAACAGACAACCGGTCATCTGGAAGAGCTGAAGATAAACTTTCCCAGGCGAACAGTTGAGCGGTGATTTCCTACGATTGTAAATATATTACTTTGGTTGATTATAGTATACTGGCCCGATTATTCGCAAAGCTGTTGAAAGCTATGCCCTAGCGTGCAGCTATGCTAGTTTGCTGCTTCTCGACCGCGTTAATTTTGATTGGCAAAAGTGTCGGTTATAGCGAAGATTTAACATAACTTTTGTCGAAGCAATGCTCTAAATTTGAGCAAGATAGTTGGTATGCGTTTCTTCTTTCTTTTCCTCTTCTGTTTCGGATTTCAAGGCGCTATGGCTGGCGATGGTTCCCAAAAAATAGATCGGCCGAAGGTGAGCTTAACCTTAAGTGGTGGTGGTGCCAAAGGGCTGGCTCATATAGGTTTGCTTCATGCCATCGACAGTGCAGGTTTGCCCATCGATATGCTGACCGGGACCAGCATGGGCGCAGTGGTGGGGGCTTTGTATGCCGTGGGTTATTCGGCCCGACAAATCGATTCAATTGCGCGTAAAATAGACTGGGAGACAATTTTTTCATCTTCGCCCGATTTGAGACGTGTAGCCGTTGATCAAAAACTGGAAATAGAACAGCAGGCCTTTGAGCTGAAGCTCAAAAAAGGCAAAGTGCAAATCCCGTCAGGCATCATCGAGTCGCAGGAATTGTGGTTATTACTGAGTGAATTGTTTTTGCCGGTTTACGACAAACCCGAGTTTTCGGAATTCAGCATACCCTTTAAATGTATTTCGACCGATGTGCTTAGCGGCGAGGCAGTAGTTCACGAACGGGGCAATATTACATTGGCCGTACGCTCGAGCATGGCTATTCCCTCAGTATTTACCGCCATTGACATGTCAGGGCGCCGGCTGATCGACGGGGGTGTGGTTCGCAATTTTCCCGTGCGCGACGCCAAAGCCATGGGGGCTGATATACTGATAGGCGTGAATGTTTCTACCGCACGTATTCCGGCCGATCAGCTCAATTCGGCCCTCGATATACTGTATCAAACGGCATTTATCAGTTCAAGTAGTGAGTTTCAGGAGGAACAAAAGTTGCTCGATGTATTCATTGACATAGATATGGGGCCCTATTCAGCGGCCAGTTTTAGCTCGAGTGATAGCATTATTGAATTGGGAAGGTTGGCAGGCTTACGCTATTATCCGATTTTTAAACGTTTGGCCGACTCACTGAATGCCATTCAGCAGGTGAACTTTAACAGTTGTCGTTTGCCTACCGACCAACAGTTTTTGGTACGAGCAATTGAATTTGATGGCCTTGAGCGCACCACCCGAACGTCGATTTTAGAGCGGCTAGGCATTAATACCGGTGATTATGTGACAGCTGAGTTGTTGTCGGATCGTATTCGGGATGTGCACAGCACGCGTTTATACAAATCGGTCATATACATCGCTGAGCCACACCCTGAGGGCGGCGTGAGATTGAAATTCAAGGTGCACGAGCATGCACCGGTGGGCCTGGCTGCCGGCATTCATTACAATACTCTTTCGAATATTGCCATTACTGCCAATTATCGTGTTGTGAACTGGTTTACAGATAAATCGGAGACTACTTTCCGCCTGAATCTCGGCGATAATATCCGTTTTTTAGCGAAACAAGAGCAATATTTGGGTAAACGATTATCGAATAAATTCAGTCTGGAGTTTCAACACGACCGGGTATTTAACGCCATTTACAACAATTACAGGCAGGTACAGTTGTACCGTGAAATTCGCACTTTGCTAACCGCCCGTTACGACCGCAAGCTGGGTAATGAAAGGTTGATAGGTATAGGTATTAGCGTTGAAAATATTTTGTGGCGGCCTCGCTTGGCGACTCCCATTGAATTCCGGCCGAACAACAGTTTTGGGCTCGTGTTTTACGAGTTTAATTTAAACAGTTTACCTACCAGGAATTTTCCGGAAGAAGGTAGCCTGGCCCAATACCGGGTGGAGTACATCTTTAATCAGGAACCCAGTTTTACCGTTTCCATGCAGGATTCGATGGTGGAATTTGATCGCACTGTGTTGTCGTACCGACCCTATTTCCGGGGAAGCTGGCGGATAGAACAATATGTAAAGCTGGCAAAAAGATGGAGTACAGGTTGGAAATCCTATGGTGGCATTAACTTCACCACCACTGAGCAATTTTTGTTTCACAATCAGTGGAATGTGGGTGGACATTATCCTATTTTCCGTAATCAGCTACCTTTTGCTGGTTTTCGAGATTTCCAGTTCCATTCCGATGGGGTAGCGATTTTACAAGGCCAGATTCAATACCGTTGGCTAGAGAATCTCTTTTTGATTGGTCGGGGTAATGCAGGTATTTTTGATCTTCACCGCTACAGTATTGCCATACCCGAACGTATCCCGTTTATGTGGGGGGCGAGTTTGTCGGCCGGTTATCGTTCGCCTATTGGTCCTGTAGATGTTTCGCTGAACTACAATATTACCGACCAGAGTTTCAGTGGGCAGATCAATTTGGGGTGGTGGTTTTGAGGGAAGTCAAAATTGTAAAATTTCAAATTCAAAATTGGCTGGGTTGCCCTGCGGGCGTCCATGGTCGATAGTCCATGGCGCTGTCTGTCTCGTCCTGGAAAAAGTTGACAGTTTCTAACTGTTTAACTATGGCCTATATT
>DAIQOK010000034.1:0-1192 GCA_036787895.1 Bacteroidota bacterium
GAATAAAGCCCCTTTTTCAAGGGCTTTGTTTTTGGTACCCCCCGGAAGCGGATCATGAGGACCAAAAAAAAACAAACACCACCGAACTAATCCGCTTCCGACCTCGAAGTTTGAATAAAGCCCCTTTTTCAGGGGCTTTCTTATTTTCATCCCTTCGGAAGAAGATCATCTGCTGATGTGGCGCTGTACTTTCATGTGCCAGTATGCTCATAGAATTTCGCTCTGGCGACCGATAAAAATTGAAAGTAGAGCGTAACGAAACCTAGTCCAGAGTCTACTGCGAAAAGGCAGGATTCCTCCGATTGAGCGGCCTCCTATTAGTACATGAGCACATTCCCCAAGTTGAGCCCTGCGAAACGCCACATTAGCACATTAATCGTAGGGGCCAAGCCATTAAGATTTCATCCGAAAATCCCTAACTTTCCGACAAAGCTCCTAACTATGGCCATACGTTCTCCCTTTAATCTGCAGCAGTGGATCAAAGAAAACCGCCACCTGCTCAAGCCTCCCGTCGCCAATAAAAACCTCTACCCCGAGGGCACCGACTATATTGTAATGATAGTCGGCGGACCAAACGCTCGCAAAGACTACCATTACAACGAAACAGAAGAGCTTTTTTACCAATTGGAAGGCCATATCACGGTTCGTATCCAGGAAGATGGCGCCCCGCGTGACATTGAATTGGGCCCGGGAGATATGTTTTTATGTCCGGCCAAAACGCCTCACTCTCCAATACGAAGCGAAGGCTCGATCGGCCTGGTCATCGAGCGTGTGCGAGAAGGCAAGGGGTATACCGACGGCCTGCTCTGGTTTTGCGACAACTGCAACCACCCCCTTCACCAAGCCTATTTCGAACTCAAAAACATCGAAACCGACTTCCTCCCCCGCTTCAAACACTATTATGGCTCAGAAGAGCTAAGAAGCTGCAAAAAATGCGGCACCGTCATGGAGGCCGACCCCAGGTTTGTTTAATATAATTGATGACAAAGGCAATTATTTCTTGCATTTGAGCATGACAATCCGGGCAGGATACGAAGACTGTTCTTCAAAATCCTGCCTTCTAAAACTTATAACGTTTTAACTTTATAACCTTTGAACTGCTATCTCAGCAGATAATTACATCAATTTTGAAATTTGAAATCATTGCTGTCCGGAATCGGGAAATCTTAGTTCATGAAAAAACCCGCTCTTT
>DAIQOK010000031.1:0-7827 GCA_036787895.1 Bacteroidota bacterium
GTAAAAGTGAAAGCCAGCAACGAAGACCCGGCTTACGATATGATGCGCCAGGCGATTGCCAAAGCCCCGCTGCACCGATCGGCGGTACAAGCCTTCAGCGCCCGTTCTTATGTGAAAGGCACCATGTTGGTCAAAAAAGCACCCTGGGCGGTACGTAAACTCATGGAACAGGAAAAACTAAAGGTGGGACATACTTATTTGATGGAGTCGGTGAGTGAGATTAAATATGTTCAGCCGGCTACCTTTTCCGAAAAGGTCATCTCCCTACGTTCTAATTTGCCACCGGCGGCCGACTCCAGAATAAGTTATGCCAACTACAGCTTCTATAATCCACAGGTTGCCGGCATGACCTCACCCTTGGCTCCAACGGCTTTGCGGACCTATCGCTTCAAATTTCATGGCAGCAAAATGGAAGGCGATAAACGCATAGTCAAAATTGAAGTCATACCCCGCGTTCCCGGACCGGGTGTAGTAGATGGTATGTTGTATTTGGTATATGGCGACTGGAACATCCACAGTCTCAAATTAAATTATACCGATAGCGAAGGATATCCCTATACGTTCACCCAGCAATACCAGCAAATCGACCAGTTGTGGATGGTCACCAAACTCGAAATCGAGCTACGCATTACTTATTTAGGAGCAGTAGCCGATATACGATACCTCACTTCCGTTCGCGATTATAAAGTCACGCCGAATGCTACGGTACTTGCCAGATTGACCAAACAGGAGGTCGAACCGGAAATTGTAGTGAATCAGGAAGCACGCAGAACGGCCCGTAAAGTTGATCGCGAGCTTAAACGCCAGCGGGAAGATACCCTCTCTAAAGAGGAAGTACAGTTCGATTATCGGTTTAATATTGACACCCTCGCCCGACTGCAACCCGATTCGATTTGGAATGAGTTGCGGCAAGTACCGCTCGAGGAAATGGAGCTATTGGGCTACCGCCAGTCGGATACGCTTTATGCGAAGGAGTATGCGCAAGAAAAGAAGGAAAATCAGGGACCGGCCAAATTTGAGTTCGGCGATGTTTTTACCGGCTACCGCTACCACAGGGGTCGGAAAATTGAAGACCAGATTTACCCCTATTACCTACACTATTACGGACTTTTCTCGAGTATATTCCCTTTCCTCGACCTCTATAATCCCGTGGAGGGCTTAGCGTTGAATACCGGTTTGAAGCTCAGTGAAGCGAGCAGTCTCGATAATCGCACTTCAACCGAATTGTTGTTACGTTATTCTTTTGGCCGGCGAAAATTATTGCCTCGTATTACCCACGAAAGAACATACCTCAAGGGAAAAGTGCGTTTTGGCGCAGGAATGGCACATGTCCAACTGAATGCGTCGGAGCCCATTCATCCGGGTATGAATATGCTCTATACTTTTATCGCCAACCAACATCTCATGCCATTGTATGAAAAGGCCTATTTACAAATGGAATGGCAGCATCGCCTGGCCACCGCCTGGTCGTTTGAGAGCAGTCTGGAATTTGCCCGGCGCAGCAGTTTGCCGCTGAGCGACCGCTTGTGGGTATATGCCGATATTGATCGTCTTGGAAGGAATGCACCACTGAACGGGGAAATGTTGCGTACAGCCTTTTTCCCGCATAACAGTATTCGCCTGCAATATGCCTTGTTATGGCGCCCGGGGGCACGTTTAGCCCGATATAATGGCAGGGAATATGTTCGCGGGCGTAATGTCCCGGTTTTCAGATTAGAAGCTATCAGCGGATTTACAGGCCCTACTCCAAATATCTACCTTAAAACCAGTATAGGTGTAGAACAACGCATGTGGCTGGGACAGGGCAGGGCGCTGAGTTATCAGCTTACCGGTGGTACTTTTTTGCTCAAGCCAGAATATTTCCCAGATTTCCATCATTTCGATGGCAACCAGACGATTTTTATGGGGCGTTTACCTTTCCGTTTCCGTTCGCTCGATTATTACCGATACAGCACTGCCGGCAATTATGCCCAGTTTTTCAGCAGCTACAATACCCGTCGTTTGTTGTTTACGCAATTTGAAACCATCCGACTGCTGGGCTTGGATGAGTTGCTTTTTTGTAATGCCATGACTACTTCTACCCATCAATACATAGAAACGGGCTATCGCCTCGATGGGATAGCCCGTTTGTTTGGAGTAGATGTTTTTGCTGGATTCAGTCCAGCCGAACGTCCGCAATATGGTTTACGCCTGAAGGTGGGTTTTTAACCACCGAATCCACCGCCGCCAAAGAGCATACGGACATAAAAGCCATTTATCTGACCGCTTGGTACGTTGATCAAATCACGACCGTTCATCTTATAATTGCCGGCCGCAGGCGAAAACATATAACCAGCTGTAATTCCCAACATAGGTCCGCCACCACCGGCGACACTGCCAAAAACCGGCACCACAAAATTGAGGGAAAAGTCGAGTATGGGCACTTCGGCTTTGATTACTGTGATTTGGTTGGGATTAGCCAGGGCATTGCCCATATTGTTGGTAGTGGCTGAATTTTCAATGGTAAGCTCACTGTCTATCCCACCAAAACCTACCAACGGATAAAACAGCAATTTTTTGCCGACCGGGAAGGTATATCCGAGCAAAAAACTGCCATAACTATTGGTTATTGTACCTGTATTGGTGCCATTACTGAACTGCTGTCGGCCCATGCCGCCACCGCGACCACCGATCAGGAAATTGTTCACGATTCCGAAACCCTCGCCACCAAAGCTGAGCTGATTACTTTGCAAAGCTGTATAGCCGGCTGCGGTGAGTTGGGTGTTTAAGCCAGGTTGTTTTACATCGGTTAAACCGAAGCTAAAGAAGCCCATGCCGCCAAAACGACTGATTTTTTGGGCTTGGGTTGCACTACTTAGCAAGAGAGCAACAAATAGGAGTAAGCTAAATTTTTTCATAAAACTGAATTAGAGTAGGGAAGTGTTTTTACAGTAAAGGTGCCAAAACCTTCGATCAAACTAAGCTTTTGGTGACATTATAGGGTGATGTAGGTTTTTAAAGCCGTGATATAGGTTTCCAAAGCTGCTTTGCCCGCCTCGGTAATGGCACAACTGGTACGCGGTTTTTTGCCGTTGAAGTCTTTCACAACCGTGATATAACCCGCCGACTGCAACTTGTCGATTTGCACACTCAGGTTACCGGCTGTAGCTCCGGTTTTTTCCCTGAGATACACAAATTCAGCCGATACTACCGAAGCCAGCAAAGACATAATCGCCAGCCTTAGTGATTGGTGCAAAAGCGGGTCGAGTTCTTTAAAATCAGTCATTACGATGCGCGTAAAGCAGGTGACCGGGTACGATGTAGCCACAGAAGATAGCACCGGCCATCAGTAATAATTGCATGTCGAAAGGAGAGAGTATGGCGATAATGCCGCCAATCCAGCAGATAATGCCTCCGAAGATGAGTGGTTTAAAGCGCAAAATGCCGCCAGAGACGAAGGTCCCCAGGCCGTATAACAAAATTACGACCGGATATGAGCCTGTGAAGCCAATATGACCCGAAAAGGTGAGTACCGTGATCAATACCACTGTAAAGGCACCCCAGAGATAGGCCATGGCCGTATCTACATGGGTGTGAACCCGGGCATTTTTGCCCTTACGATATCCAATAATCCCGGAAAGGACACCGGCAACCGGCATAAGTAGCCAGCTCATCCAGGGGTTTTCGTAACCCGATTGTAGCAGGATATAATGCGCCACTGCCGCGATTAATACCGCATAGCCCCAGAGTAGGTAGAATACGCCGTTTTCGCCAACGCGTTGGCGACTTTGCTGGACCATGGCGTGGATGATTTCCAGACTTTCTTTTTGAGTGAGTTGCTTTTCCATTGTGAGTTTGAGTAAAGTTTATGCAAACGTAAACAAGTTTATGATATAAACCATAATGAGAAGAAAATATTTTTTCTTCTAACCTTAATATCCCTGCTTTTGAACGATTTTACGGCATGTCGAGCTATTTATCGTAACTGAACAAAGCCCATGAACACTGATTTCGTGTATTTTTGAACTTAGCAGCCGCAAGGATTGCTGTATACTTTCAAGACTACGCTTATGTATATCGAACAACTCTACACCAACTGCCTCGCCGAAGCAGCCTACTATATTGAATCGGAAGGCGAAGCCATCGTTATAGACCCCATTCGTGAAACCGCTCCTTATTTGGAATTGGCCGAAAAACGCGGTAGCCGTATACGTTATATACTCGAGACCCATTTCCACGCCGATTTTGTGAGTGGCCATCTCGATCTTGCCAAAAAAACCGGTGCTACCATCGTCTTTGGTCCGGGTGCTCAAACCGCTTACGATACTTATACCGCCAAAGACGGCGAACGTTTCCAGCTCGGAAAATTGAACATAGAAGTACTGCATACGCCCGGCCATACCCCGGAGTCGAGCTGTTATCTCCTCCGCGACGAAAACGACCAGCCAGTGGCTGTTTTTACCGGCGATACGCTTTTTGTGGGCGATGTAGGCCGGCCCGATCTGGCCATCAAAAGCGACCTGACCATCAACGATTTGGCGGGCATGATGTACGATTCGCTGCGTTCCAAAATTATGACACTGCCCGATGAGGTGACTGTATATCCGGCCCATGGTGCTGGTTCGAGCTGCGGCAAAAACATCGGTAAAGAGACTTTTTCGACCATTGGTCAGCAAAAAGCCACCAATTATGCGCTGCAGCCCATGTCGAAGGCAGATTTTGTAATTGCGGTCACCGAAGGTCTGAGCGCTCCTCCTGCCTATTTTTTCCAGGATGCCATGATCAATAAAAATGGCTACGATTCGCTCGATGTCGTTAAATCCCGAAATATCAAGGTATTAAGTTTAGAAGAGATAAAAGCGCTGCTCGAATCAGGCAGTTTACCCCTGGATACCCGACCGGTGCTCGATTTTGAAAAGGGATTTATTCAAGGCAGCATTAGCATTGGCCTCGACGGTCAGTTTGCCATTTGGGCGGCTACCGTTTTGGACATCCGCCAGCCCCTCATCGTAGTGGTTTCCGAAGCAGCCAAAGCCGAAGAAGCTATCATCCGTTTGGCACGCGTTGGTTACGAGCGTGTAGATGGTTATGTGGTGTATGATGAAGCGGCTTTTAAAAAAGCCGGTCTGCCAATAGATACACTTCGCTCGGTAACCGCAGCCGAAGCAGCTGAATTGTTGCAGGAGGGTGTGGCTATGCTCGATGTACGTAAACCGGGAGAATATGCCGGTGGTCATGTCGAAAATGCGACCCACATTTGCCTTTCTGTGTTGCAGCAGCATCAAAATGAATTGGCCAAAGACCAGCCTTATCTGGTGCATTGTGCAGGAGGTTACCGTTCGGTAATTGCTGTTAGTTTGCTCAAAAAAGCTGGTTTTAACCAATTGATCAATATATATGGCGGCTGGGGCGCGATGAAAAATGTGCCCGGTTTGCCCATCACCACCCTTGTTTAACTACCACCACACCACCCATGTTTGATAATCTTTCCGACCAACCCTTTGCAGCAGCCCTTGCTGCCGATGATAATGGTGTTTTGCTTGATGTGCGCACCGCCGCCGAATTTGCCGAAGGCCATTTGCCGGGTGCTACCAACATTGATGTGATGCAGCCCGATTTTTCGCTCAACATCATGGACCTCGATCCCGAAAAAAACTACTATGTCTACTGCCGCTCGGGCGGACGAAGCAGTCAGGCTTGTATGATCATGGCCAGCTCCGGCATTACCGGCAAACTCACCAATCTCACCGGAGGCATATTGGGTTGGACGGGAGAGGTGGTTCGTTAATTGGTTTCAGCCGCGGCATCAAAGCCGTAATCACGCTCCACTTTACAGATGCGAACACGGTAACTGCTGTACCAGCGCTTGCGACCCAGGCGTTGGGCCTGGAGGTGGTCGGCCTGCTGTTTCCATAGCCTTATCGCTTCCAGATCGCGCCAATATGAGACAGTAATGCCCAGGCGTTCTCTCACCGATTCCATGCCCAAATAACCGGGCTGCAAGCGTGCCAATACCTCCATTTCATGGGCGGTTTTGCTATAGCCAGGGTCTGGTTCGTTGCGTAGCGAGCTGAAGATAACCGCATAATACGGCAGCGGCATTTCGGTAAATAAGTTATAAAAATCGGCTACACTGAGTCGCATCAGACTGTATTCAGCCTCATCCACGATTTCGGTGCCCACTGCTCTAAAACCAGCTTTAGCATAGGCTTTCCTGGCGGCCATGTTGGATAATAACGGTTTGATACAGGCGCTTTCTATTTGATGCTGGCCAAATAGTTCCTCCAAGAGCAAGCTTAGGGCAGTGGTAGCATAACCCTTACCCCAATTGGCTTGACTGCCTATCCAAACATCCAGTTCAGTTTCCCGGGTCTCTGGGTCAATCGCGTTATAATTGACCTGACCTATACGCTCATTCTCCAGCCAGATGCCGTAACAGCGACCTGCTTCCGGCTGGCTACCATCAAAATAGTGGGGGAGATAATCGGCAAACAAACTTTCGCGATCAGGTACGTCATCGCCATATTCCGCGCCGTACAAAAGTGGCGTGGCATCGCTGTGGCAGGTGAGCTGATAAAATGCCTCCAAATCCGAGGCGGGCCAGGGTTCGAGGCGGATCATTCGAGTGAGATTAGTTTAAAGCAATATCGAACTGCACCAGCTCAACAAATTGCTGTAAACGACTTTCAATTTCACCGGTAGTGAGGCTTTCGAGGCGCTCCGGACCGAATTTCTCGACACAGAAGGAGGCCATGGCTGAGCCAAAAATGATGGCTCTTTTCATATTGCTGAAGGAGATGTCTTTGGTTTTGGCCAGGTGACCTATAAATCCGCCTGCAAAGGTATCGCCGGCACCGGTTGGGTCGAAAACTTCCTCCAAAGGCAAGGCCGGTGCAAAAAACACTTCTTTTTCATGGAACAACAAGGCTCCGTGCTCACCTTTTTTAATTACCAGGTACTTCGGACCCATGCTCAATATTTTGCGAGCCGCCTTCACCAGCGAATATTCGCCGGAAAGCTGACGGGCCTCTTCGTCGTTGATGGTAAGCACATCTACCAAAGCAAGGGTACGTTTTAATTCTTCCAGTGCGATGTCCATCCAGAAGTTCATGGTATCCATCACCACCAGTTTGGGACGGGTTTTGAGTCGCTCCAGCACCGTGCGCTGTACAGTTGGGGTGAGATTGCCTAAAAGCAGGAATTCACAGTCCTGGTAGCTATCCGGGAGTATGGGGTCGAAGTCGGCGAGTACATTCAGCTCGGTAGCCAAAGTATCGCGACTGTTCATATCGAGATGGTATTTACCTGCCCAGAAGAAAGATTTCTCGCCTGCTTTGATCTGTACACCTTCCGTATCCATGCCTCTGGCGTTGAATTCAGCTATTTTTTTAGCTGGAAAATCGTCTCCAACTACCGATACCATTTTTACTGCTTTAGTAAAAAATGAGGCCGACATACCCGCATACATGGCTGCGCCACCTATGATTTTGTCGGTTTTACCAAAAGGGGTTTCAATGGCGTCAAAGGCAACGGTTCCAACTACAACGAGACTCATGAGCAGATAAAAATTAAATTCGGCCACAAATATTGCACAATTAATTCTGTTCTGCTAATATTGCAGTCCCTTAGCAAAGCAAAGGAAAATTCCTCGGTAGCTCAGCTGGTTAGCGTCCCGTACGTACGGGATTAATCAGTGGGTCGTTGAAGAAATGGAATATAAGGAATATAAAGATATTCCTCGGTAGCTCAGCTGGTTAGAGCACTTGACTGTTAATCAGGGGGTCGTTGGTTCGAGCCCAACCCGGGGAGCTAGAAAGCCGCACGAAAGTGCGGCTTTTTGCATTTATA
>DAIQOK010000024.1:0-39001 GCA_036787895.1 Bacteroidota bacterium
AATATAGGCCATAGTTAAACAGTTAGAAACTGTCAACTTTTTCCAGGACGAGACACAAATGTCCATGGACCATCGACTGTGGACCTTGGAATGTCAGTCTGAGGAGGTGTTGTGCTTTGGTCCACCGCTTCGCTCGTGTCCCGTTTATACGGGAGTCTACGGCTTGCACTTCGTGCAGCTGACGACACGCTTTGCTGACCACTGCTGAGCTTGGCTTTTTGTCATTAGTTGACTGCATAGCCTGTCGTCAGCGCAGCTTGTGGACCGCACCGCAGGTACACATAGTCAGCGCAGCGGTGGACCCAAAAGCCGCCAGGAAACCTTCCGCCTCAATCCGGCAGTAACTCTGCCAGCTTATAATATGCCTCAGGCATATGATGCAGGAATACATTTTTGCTCGGGTCAGTCCTTTCCTGGAGGTATGCCGCATCGGGGGTGAGAATGATCGGACTACCGGCACGCATATACATGGTTGATGGCACATAAGGTGGCGCTACGTAGCCGGGCAAAGCAGTTATAAGAAGGCCATTGACGGTTTTACCCAGGTATTTGGTGTAGTTTTTTTGGGCACGTCGCGTAGGTTTGGTGAGTCGTTTATAAGCGTAATTCAAAGCCAGCCGTTTACCAAAGGACTGTTTTTTGAACACGGCCTTCACGTCGCCAAATGGGTTGGTGGGATTAAAATCGGTTTGGGTTTGAACGGTTACCGGCACTTCGGGCACCCAATCGAGCGGGTTTAGTACGGTGAGGCCGAAGCCACCAAAGGTGAGCTGCTCGTAATCGTAGGCATAATATAGATTGCCCGGTTTTGGAGCAGCGCTGGCATAGGTTTTTAGCTGCCAGTCGATCGGGAATTTTCCTTGTTTTTGCCAATAGCGCAGTTGGGAGCTGACCAAAAAGCTGAGTGCCCCACCCTGACTGTGTCCGACTACCAGCAGATAGCGTGCACCGGCGCGGTAGCAGGAGTCGAGTTGCGGCATTATTTCCCGCAGCAGAAAACCGGTGCCTATGGTCCAGCCAATGTGCACGGCTGCCCGGCTTTCGTCGGCGAATTGGTAGTCGAAGCGATAATCACCGGTAAGTTGTATGCTGCCTTTAGCAGGAATTTGAGCTGCATAAAAATTTTCAAGCCAGCTGATGTTGTTCTGGGTGGTGCCACGCAAACTCAGTACAATTACACCATCGTCGCGCAGCCATAAATCGGCCTGGTTATCAAGACCCACCACCGGACTTCGGTAAAATATATCGGAATACAAGGGCTTGAGTTGGAGTTTGGTCCAGGGGGTATCAATACTTGCCGCTGTTATTCTCATCAATTCGAGGTATTCAGTCTTGCTAAAACCTTCGGTGAATTGGGCCTGCAGTGTAGCGAAAGAAAGCCAGGTGAAGCAAAGGACAAAAAGTAGCTTTTTCATGGGGTGATTTTTCGAAATGTATTCAAATTGTTCAGAAAACACCGCATTACGAATGATATTTTCAAAAAAAAACCGGCCTTAAGCCGGTTAAATCGAGTTGTATTGGACAATCAGGGTAGAATAGGGTAAACAATTTGAGTAAGCCATTTGGAAGTATCAGGTTCCTGGCCTGGGTCGGTTACATAAATTTCGAGCGGTGAGCCCAGTTTCAACCCTTTTTGAGTAGCATAATCGCCCATTTGGTAATGCACGGCTTCGGTTTTGTCGTATGCACCATAATGATCAACCTGAATAGCAGCGGTGGCCGGCATTTCGCCGTATAAGATGGTTTTGGTGCCTTTGATTTTCTGACCAATAGGTAAACAGGCTTCAAAACGAATGAGGGTATCGCTCCACCAATGCCAAATGGCAAAAGGAGCGCCTGTCATGGCAATTTTTTCGGTAGCGAGATAGGTTTGCAGCATACCGTACATTTGCCCAAGTTGTGCGCTTATATCGGCGGGAGGACCTTCATACTTCACAGCTATATATTGCCTGGCTTCGGTGGTAACTTCATTAATTACGGCAGCAGCAGCTTTGGCAGGAAGCGACTCAGCATGTGCTTTCAACTTTTCCAAGCCACGCTTAAAGTCCTTTTTCATCATCATGGGGAAAAAGGTCGCACCGAATATGCGTCCAAATGGATTGGCACCCATATCGAAGTCGATGCTCCAGGTCATGCGAGTACCAGCCTCAGTAGCTTCGAGTTTATAATTGGCATAGGCGGGCTGATCATCTCCCATAAAAAACATCTCGCTGGTCAGCTCTGCAGGCGGGTTCACTTTAGTGAATACAATACGGCCATCACCCAGCTCCTTGGAAATCCAACTGTAACCGTGGCCCACCTGCATGGGCTCACCCTCGTAAGTTATGCTCATGCTAGTATCCATTTCATGCCAGGGCGACCAGGCTGGCCAGTTGCGGAAGTCGGCGATTTGCTCGTACACCACTTCAGGAGAAGCGTTCATTTCACCGCTTTCTTCCACATGGACGTTGGAAGGCAGGAATAAACCGATCAGGGCAAGGAGGACAACGACTGCTAACAGGCCGATGCCGATTTTTTTAAGTGTCTTCATGATTTTAAGTTGGTTACCCGAAGTTAATTTTTCTTATTCAGCTAGCGTGCAAAAGTAAAAAAATTAACATATACAATCAGTTGGTTATCTGGAGAGTATTGGTACTGGGCTGGTATAGGGTGCGGTAGGCTTTTAATGGCAATGAAGCAGGGCCTTGCAACAACTGACCTTCAAAATTGAAGCGAGAAGTACAACAACCACATTGTAACAAATTGGTGGCCGAATCAAGGCCTACCACATGACAACTTTGCAATGGCAAATAGGTACAGGCCATGTCGAAAGCTTTGAATTCATTGATGTTGGCCCGGTATAATACGATGCCCCGATAGGCTTGTCCGGGAATAAACAGATGTCCGCCCACCACCGTCACCGGCTGGTAGCTGGGGTTGTTCAGGTTGAGGGTGAGGTCGACCATTACATTGGGTACCAAATCATTGTTCTGGTTGCGGCAGCTGATAGCCAAACATACCAAAAGCAATAGCCTGAAAATGTACTTACTGGGTGGTATAGTCATAAAATCCTTTGCCCGATTTGCGGCCATGGTGACCGGCATCCACTTTTTGTTGTTGAATGCGGCTCGGCCGGAATTTTGGGTCGTAATGAAACGACGAAAACATGGATGATGTTACAGCAAAATTGGTATCGACTCCAATTAAATCCATCAAACGGAAAGGGCCGAGTTTAAATCCACGGCTTTCAAACAATCTGTCGATGGTTTCGAGATCGGCCACGCCTTCTTCGAGCAACTTGAGACTTTCTACATAATAGTGTCGGGCCACACGGTTTACTATAAATCCAGGCGCATCTTTGGCATGAACGGGTTTTTTACCCAGTTTCAATGATAATTCATAGACCAATTGGGCCACTTCTGCTTCCGTATCTACGCCGCTGATTACTTCCACCAGCTTCATGATGTGTGCCGGATTGAAAAAGTGCATCCCAACCACTTTGGCTGGTCGGCTGCAACCAGCAGCGATGCTGGTAACAGGTATCGACGAGGTATTGGTGGCCAGTATGCAGTTTTTGTCGTTTTGTGCTTCAAGCTCGCGGAAAAGCACCACTTTCGGTTCCAGCTTTTCGACAATAGCTTCGATACAGAGGTCGGCGACCAAATCGGCAAAACGATCGGTTATATGCAAGCGACTGAGCAGGCCATCGCGTTCTTCCGCACTTAGCAGCTTTTTCTCGATGGCTTTATCCAACTGCTGTCCAATTTGTTGTCTGGCTTTGGCGAGCATGGCGGGGTTCATGTCGTACAGCAAGGTTTGGTAGCCGGCTTGGGCACATACCTGGGCGATGCCACTCCCCATGGTGCCGGCGCCGATTACGGCTATGGTTTTGAGCTGGTCGATCTTCATCGGCTGGGTGTTACACTGCTGAATTGTTGGAGGAAACGGAGGTCGTTTTCGAAAAACAACCGGATGTCCTTAATCTGGTATTTGAGCATGGTGAGCCGCTCAAAACCGAGTCCGAAGGCGTAACCGGTGTATTTTTTGCTGTCGATGCCACAATTTTCGAGCACATTGGGGTCGACCATACCACAACCCAATATTTCTACCCAGCCGGTGTTTTTACAGATGTTGCAGCCTGCGCCACCACAAATAAAACAGCTCACATCCATCTCTGCCGAGGGTTCGGTGAAAGGAAAGTAGCTGGGACGGAAACGAACACGAACATCTTCACCAAACATATGCCGGGCGAATTGAAAGAGGGTTTGTTTGAGATCGGCAAACGACACATTTTCGTCGATATACAAACCTTCCATCTGATGGAACTGCATATGCGAACGGGCCGAAACGGTTTCGTTGCGGTATACCCGGCCCGGACTGATGGTGCGTATGGGCAGGTTACCGAGCTGCATCTCTTTCACCTGTACTGTCGAAGTATGCGTGCGCAGGAGAATGTCGGGATTCGACTGAATGAAGAAGGTATCCTGCATGTCGCGCGCCGGATGATCGGCTTCGAAATTGAGTGCGCCGAAGTTGTGCCAGTCGTCTACCACCTCATGTCCTTCGCTGATGTTGAAGCCTAATCGCTCGAAAAAGCCCACAATCTCCTGGCGTACCAGGCTGATCGGGTGACGGGCGCCAAGCTCGAGCGGTTGAGGCGGCAGGCTGTAGTCGATGTCGCTACTCACCGTTTGCTGGCTGCTTTCGATGGCTTCCCGGGCTTCATTAAATCGACCTTCAATGAAATTTTTAAGCTGGTTCAGTGGCTGGCCGTACAAACGTTTTTCGGGTCCGGTGATGGCCTTAAACTCGTCGAAAAGGGCAGTTAATCCGCCTTTTTTGCTCATAAACGTCAGTCGGTAGTTTTCCAGCGTCTGAGCGTCGGTAATCTCAAAGGCAGCAGCTTGCTGCTGAAGGGCGTCGATTTGGGCTTGCATGAGACAGGTAGCTTATATTTCTGAGACAGTATTTTCGAGAATTTCAAATTCAAAATTTCAAATTCAAAATTGGTGAGTAGATGGTCTATAGTCGATAGTCGCTAGTCCATAGTCCATCGACTATGGACTAGCGACTGCGCGCCAGCGCACCAGCGCTAGCGCGTATAATTCGGTGCTTCGCGGGTGATGGTTACACCGTGCGGGTGACTTTCGCGTATGCCGGAGTTGGTGATGCGTACAAAACGAGCTTGCTGGAGGTCTTCCATGGTCCGTGCACCCACATAACCCATACCGGCACGCAATCCGCCGATGTATTGGTACATCACTTCGGCCAGCTTGCCTTTGAATGGCACCCTACCCACTATACCCTCAGGCACCAGTTTTTTGATTTCATCTTCCGCATCCTGGAAGTAGCGGTCTTTCGAACCCTCTTTCATGGCTTCAATAGAACCCATACCGCGGTACGACTTAAACTTCCGGCCTTCATATATGATGGTTTCGCCCGGCGATTCTTCCACCCCGGCAAAAAGTGAACCGGCCATTATGGTACCTGCACCGGCTGCGAGGGCTTTTACTATATCTCCCGTATACCGAATGCCACCATCAGCAATGAGGGGAACACCTGTGCCTTTCAGGGCCTGAGCTACCTCAAAAATGGCGGTAAGCTGGGGTACACCTACACCTGCAACCACCCGGGTGGTACAAATAGAACCGGGACCAACGCCCACTTTTACCGCATCGGCACCGGCATCGGCCAGGGCTTTGGCGGCAGCACCGGTGGCAATGTTGCCCACCACCACATCAAGTTGCGGGAAAGCGGCCTTGACCTGTTTGAGTGCGTTTATCACACCCAAAGAATGCCCGTGAGCGGTATCAATGGTGATTACATCTACGCCGGCATTGACCAAAGCGGTAACCCGCTCCAGCATATCGGCAGTAACGCCTACGGCAGCACCCACACGCAAACGACCAAGGCTGTCTTTGTTGGCACGTGGGTAATCTTTGAGTTTGAGGATGTCGCGGTAGGTGATGAGGCCGATTAATTTGCTGTTTTTATCGACTACCGGCAGCTTTTCGATTTTATGCTCCTGCAATATACCTTCGGCTTCTTTGAGCGAGGTGCCTTCTTTGGCGGTGATGAGCCTTTCGCTGGTCATCACTTCCGATACCGGCCGACTGAGCTTCTTCTCAAAACGCAAGTCGCGATTGGTGAGTATGCCGACGAGTTTGCGGTCACCATCAATAATTGGAATGCCGCCTATTTTGTTTTCTTTCATCAGCTCCAGGGCTTGTTCGAGTGAAGCATCCTGATGCAGGGTAATGGGGTCGACGATTAAACCGCTCTCCGACCGTTTTACGCGACGTACTTCACGGGCCTGGGCATCGATGCTCATGTTTTTGTGCAGCATGCCTATGCCGCCCTCCTGTGCCATAGCTATGGCCAAGGCCGATTCGGTTACGGTATCCATGGCAGCCGATACGATAGGCACATTCACACGGATATTCCGGGTGAACTGAGAAGAGATGTCAACATCGCGGGGAAGTACCTCGGAGTAGGCTGGGACGAGTAATACGTCGTCGTAGGTAAGGGCCTCACCCACGAACTTTTGAGAGAAATCTAACATCGGCAAATAAAGAGCTTATTTGCGGCACAAAATTACACAATTCGGCGAGACGACCTTGAATCTACCGATTAATTTTCAGCGCTTTTACGTAAAACTTGCTGTGCCCGGTCGGGATAGTCGGTTATGAGGCCATCAACCCCCATTTTGATGAGTTTTTCCATGTCATCTGTTTCATTCACCGTCCAGGGTATGACCAAGATGCCTGATTGATGGCTCGCGTCGAGCAGCTTTTTATCGACCAACCGGTAAGCCGGGCTGAAGATGTCGGGTATAAAGCCCAATTTTTTGGTGATTTGGGCGATATTGTCTTCATTTTCGGTGAGATAAGCCAGTTTTACAGGCGCATTGAGCTGGTGGAGATATTGTAAGGGCCGGATATCAAAGGATTGTATGGTTGTGCGATCGGTGATGTTTCGCTGTTGGATGACACGCAGTACAAGTTCGGCAAAATCATCGGGCAAGGGATGGTCTTTGCGGTCGCCGGCTGGGCTCGACTTGATTTCGATATTATAACGCACCGGAGGTAGCCGCCGTTCGCGTGTATAACGTTCGCACACTTGGATGAGGTCATTGAGCAACGGTTTGTGTACCGGTCGTTTTTCCTGTTCGGGGAAACGGCTCACTTTTTTGCTGCCGCAATCGAAACTGGTGATGTCGGCATAACGGAGCTGGTAGATGTTGAGCTGTTTGCCACGACTGCTGCTCATTTCCCGGCCATTGCTGTCGAGGCAGATGTCGGCATTGATCCAGCTTTCGTGAGAGACGAGTACCTGACGGTCGGCAGTGATGACTACATCGAGCTCGAGCGTAGTTACCCCGATTTCGAGTGCTTTGAGCATGGCGGGTATGGTGTTTTCGGGCATCAACCCTCGTGCACCGCGGTGGCCCTGAAGGTCGAAGGTGGCTGGCGGCGTTTGGGCCATGAGCCGGACAGAGAACAACAAAAACAGCATTATGCGCATCAAACTCATGGCTACGAATATAAGTGCATTTCAATTTTTTGGCCGGAATAATCCTTAGCTTGCGGTAAGTTTGTCGGCCTGCTATAACTGGATAGCCTGAACGCCAATTGGTTGAACAACGCATTTTTATTAGTTTTAAATATGCAAGCTGTACTCCTCTTCCTGTTGGGCCTGATGGCCTGCCAGCATTTTTTCTTTCTGTGGCTCGAAATGTTCGCCTGGACGAGTTTTGCGCCGAAAATATTCCGGAGTTTCTCTAAAGAATTTTTTCAGAAGACGCGTTCGATGGCGGCGAATCAAGGACTGTACAATGGTTTTTTGGCTGCCGGTTTGCTATGGGCCATGCTGGCACCCGATCCGGTTATGGCCAAACAATTGCGTGTCTTTTTCTCCGCCTGTGTGACTGCCGCGGGCATTTATGGGGGCTTCAGCGTTCAACGCAGCATCATTTTTATTCAAGCTGGACCGGCGCTTCTGGCTTTGGTCTTGCTGCTGTTCGCAGTCTGAGGCCAGTTTCAGCGTTTAAATACTTCGATGGTTTTGGTCACTTTCACCAGATCGGTGAATTTGCCATTGTAGCGGGTGGCACGTACAAGGTGGTTATCTATCCAATGATAATTGCCGCCACGGGGTTTGTTCATCAGCAGACCATGGTATTTGAAACCTTTTTGCTTCAGCCAGTATTCGGTCACTTCCCGCAAATCTTCGGTACGACTGGTGAAAAAGGTGATGATGTGGCCCTGCGCATACCACTTATTGCAGATGTCGAGGGCATCCGGGAAATGAGCGCAGTCGCGCATACGCTCCGGTTCTTCATTGGGCACATCTTCACATATGGTACCGTCGATGTCGATCAGGAAGTTTTTGACCGCCTCGGGGAGGATAGGGCTCGCAGCCTTGCCATTTTCGCCGAGTATGGCTTGCAGGGCATGGTTGGATGTACTCATGGGGAAGGAAGTGCAGGTAAGCTGTCGCCGGGAAGGATAAAATTGAACTCGGTAACCAGTAAACGGTGACCTTGAGCTGTCCGGAAAGTTCTTTTGCCAAGTTGTGTCATGGCTAATCCGCCACCCAACATAAGGGTAGAGCCGAGGATAGCACCGGGCGTGACCAGGGGTCGGGCATTGGCGAGTAAACCATTGATGGCAACAATGCCCGGCCAAAGTACGCCGCCGGTCATGAGGATATAGCCGTTGCCCAATAAAAAGGGTTTGTAAACCCGTACGGCATCAATTTCAGCCAAACCGAGCTTAAAGCCTTCTACAATCAGGGTGTCTTGTTTGATGTATTCCAACTCGCCTTTGATCCAGCGGCCGTTAGCGGCTTCCCGGATTTGAATGCGGTCGCCTTCGAAAAATTTCACGCTGCCCCCCTTCTTTTTCTGCACCGAAAACTGCTTTTGCGCGTATGAAGTTTGGGTGAAGAAAAGCAAGCCAGCCACGACCAAAGCGGCAAAATGTCTATATTTCGGAAGCGAAAACGAAAATTTCATTGTCTCAAAAATATCAAAAAAGAAGCAGAAACAGGGGGAAAGTATAGGTATTGCCCGACGCCTGTTCAACTAACGTTTTGCCGATTAAAAAGTGTAATATGTACCATAAAAGAACCAAATCTCCCATCGATCGCATTTTAAGTCCACTCCGAACTTTCGGAAAAAATGAATCAAACGCTGGGTTTTTACTCTTTTTTATGGCTGTATTGGCACTTTTTCTGGCCAATTCTCCCTGGAAGGAGACGTATTTTCAACTTTGGGAAACCCACTTCAGTGTGAGCTTTGGCAGCTTTACACTCGATGAAAGTCTGCATCACTGGATCAACGACGGCCTTATGGCGGTTTTCTTTTTTGTGGTCGGACTTGAAATCAAAAGAGAGGTATTGGCGGGTGAACTGTCGTCTATCAAACAAAGTATGCTTCCGGTTGGCGCAGCCCTGGGCGGGATGCTGGTACCGGCTTTGTTTTATTTGCTGTTTACCGATGGTACCCGGGCGGCAGGCGGATGGGGCATACCTATGGCGACGGATATTGCCTTCTCTCTGGGTTTGTTGTCGCTGGTGAGCAAACGGGTCCCGTTGAGTGTTAAAATTTTTCTGACGGCACTGGCTATAGTCGATGACCTGGGTGCGGTATTGGTCATCGCCTTCTTTTATACCTCCAAAATTTCATTCGATAACTTACTGATTGGTGCCGGTTTTATGGTAGCCTTGCTGGCGGCTAACCGGGCTGGGGTACGGTCTACTACCTTTTATGCCTTACTTGGTATTGGCGGCTTGTGGCTGGCTTTTTTGCTTTCGGGCATACATGCTACGATTGCCGGTGTACTGGCAGCTTTTGCGATACCCGGTCGCGCTAAAATCAATGAAGAACAATTTATGTTGCGTATGCGGGCTTTGATGGGACGTTTTGAAGCCAGCGAACCCAATGGTAACCCCTTTCTTACCGGCGAACAGCAGCATTTAATCGAACGCATGAAAATGGCCAACCTCAATGCCGAAACGCCGTTGCAGAAATTGGAACATGCCTTACATCCGCTCATCTCCTTTGTAATTATGCCCTTATTCGCCTTGGCTAATGCTGGGGTTGAAATTACAGGTGAATTCTGGACGGTGATTTTGAGTCCGGTAAGTTTGGGGGTGATGGTGGGACTGATAGTAGGCAAATTTGTGGGCATAGCCGGGGTTTGCCGCTTGTTGGTCTGGCTCAAAATCGCTCAGCTGCCCAAGGGTGCCCGCTGGCCACACATTTACGGGGTGGCCCTGTTGGCCGGTATTGGTTTTACGATGTCGCTGTTTATTACCGAACTGGCCCTAACAGCGCCTATCGATAGGCTCGAGGCCAAACTCGGCATTCTGGTGTCGTCGGTCATTGCCGGCAGTTTGGGCTTGATTTATCTGAAACGCCAGCCGCTGTTGACCGAAAATGATACAGATACTACCCATTAAGTTCGGGGTTCGCCTGAGCCGCTTATCTTTGCGCCCATGAACGCCGACGATATCTTCAAAAATGTAATTGCCCATGCCAAGGAGTATGGCTTCGTATTTCCCTCCAGCGAAATTTATGACGGTCTTTCGGCCGTATACGATTATGGCCAGATGGGTGCTGAGCTCAAAAAAAACCTACGCGATTACTGGTGGAAGGCCATGGTGCAACTCCATGAAAACATCGTCGGCATAGATGCAGCCATTTTCATGCATCCCACCACCTGGAAAGCCTCCGGCCATGTGGATGCCTTCAATGATCCGCTCATCGACAACAAAGACAGCAAAAAACGCTATCGGGCGGATGTGTTGATCGAAGAACACATCGCCAAAATTGAAGGCAAAATCACCAAAGAAATTGAAAAGGCCCGCGGTCGTTTTGGGGATGCTTTTGATGAAGCTCAGTTTGTAGCTACCAACCCCAATGTGCTCCGCAATCAGGAGAAAATCGATGCTATTAATGCACGTTTTAAAGCCGCACTCGAAGCCAACCAATTGGATGAGGTACGGCAACTTATACTCGAGCTGGAGATAGTATGTCCCATCAGCGGTACCCGCAACTGGACAGAAGTTCGTCAGTTTAACCTCATGTTCAGCACCGAAATGGGTGCAGTGAGCGGTGAAGCCGGCAAAATATACCTGCGTCCCGAAACAGCACAGGGCATATTCGTGAACTTCCTCAACGTTCAGAAAAGCGGACGAATGAAAATACCTTTTGGTATCGCACAAACCGGTAAGGCCTTCCGCAATGAGATTGTAGCCCGCCAGTTCATCTTCCGTATGCGTGAATTTGAGCAGATGGAGATGCAGTTTTTTGTCCGCCCCGGCACCGAAATGGACTGGTACAACCAATGGAAGGAAAAACGTATGGCCTGGCACCGTTCGCTCGGCTTTCCGGTCAGTGCCTACCGTTTCCACGACCACCTCAAGCTGGCCCATTATGCCAATGCGGCTTGCGACATTGAATTTGAGTTTCCGTTTGGGTTTAAAGAACTGGAAGGCATACATAGTCGCACCGATTTCGACCTGGGTGCGCACGAGCAATACAGCGGCAAAAAACTCCGCTATTTCGACCCCGAAACCAACGAAAGTTATGTGCCCTATGTGGTAGAAAGCTCGATCGGTCTCGACCGCTTATTTCTGGCTGTTCTCAGTCGTGCCTACCAGGAAGAAAAGCTGGAAGATGGAAGTGAGCGCGTGGTTTTGCGTATAGCTCCGGTACTTGCACCGGTGAAAGCTGCTGTTTTACCGCTGGTCAAAAAGGATGGTTTGCCCGAAAAGGCCCGGGAACTCATGCGTCAGTTGCAGCTGCGTTTTAACTGTCAGTACGACGAAAAGGACAGCATCGGCAAACGTTATCGCCGGCAGGATGCATTGGGAACGCCGTTTTGTATTACCATCGACCACGAAACCCTCGCAAACAATACGGTAACCATACGTTATCGCGACAATATGCAGCAGGAAAGAATCGCCCTCGATCAGGTAGAGCAGCTCATTGCTTCTGAGGTAGAAATGAGTCAGGCCCTCGCGAAACTGATTTGATTCAACCCTTTTAATCACCCATGTTCAAGCAGCTCCTGGCACAATCCCGTTTTTTAACCCTGGTTTATGTGCTGGGTGGCCTGGCTTTGTTTGCCGGTTGCTGGCTGAGTTTATGGGACCAGGACGAATCGGCCTATGCTGCTTTTGCCTGGAATATGATTCAAAGTGGCGACTGGTTGGTGCCGGAGTTCAGCTGGAGTGAAATCCACCGCAAAACGCCTTTGTATTTCTGGAGCATAGCTTTGAGCAATCTCGTTTTTGGTTTTGGCGAATGGGCGGTGCGATTGCCTGCCTTGCTCAGCATTATGGGAACGGCTTTGTGGGTAGGCTGGCAGGGCCGACGGACTTTCGGCCGCGAAACTGCCCTGGCTGCTTCGGTGATTTTGTTGGCTAATTTATTTTTACCCCATCTCGTCAAAATTGCCGTGACCGATGGTATGCTGCTTTTTTTCGAAACTATAGCCGCATTAGCCCTTATTAATTTTTTCCATAGCGGCGAAAAACAGGATCGCTGGTGGTTTGTGCTGGGTGTTGCCGGCGCTTTATTGGTGAAAGGGCCGCCGGTGCTCATCCTTACTTTCGGCATGCTAGGCTTATTGCTGCTTTTTTTCCCGAATCGCCGCCGCTGGGTATTTTTTCATCCCTGGTTGTTGTTTCCCCTGGCTGCTTTGCCACTGTTGGCTTGGGGTAGACTGGCCTGGCAGACCGATGACGGTGTTTTTATCCGTTGGATGATCGACTGGTATACCTTCAGTCGTGTAGGTGGTGAGGTATTGGGACAAACCGGTCCTCCCGGTTATTATCTCCTAACCATGCTAATAGCTTTTTTGCCTTGGACGCTGTTATTACCGAAAGCATTTCGCGATTTATTTGTCAATTTTAAGTTTCGGAATGTCGATAAAACCGATTTATACCTGGCTGTTTGGCTGATTAGCGGCTGGTTGATTTATGAAATCATGCGCAGCAAACTGCCGGCTTATGCCATAGGCGCTTATCCTGCCCTCGCTTTGCTGCTCGGACGTACGGCAGTTCGACTAAAAGTACAGGCCTTCAAAAACGAAATCAGTCTGAAAATCGGATTCGGGCTTTACCTGCTTTTGTGGCTGGTGCTGGCTATTGCCTTGCCGCTGGCAGTGAAGCCGATGGTTGGAACAGCGGTGCTGCTGACAGCAATTGCTATTAGCGTGGCTGTGGTGCTACTCTCGTTTTGGGTGGTTTACCAGGCCTGGAATTCCAATTATGAAAAAGTAGTTGGCGGTATACTCACCCAAACTTTTGGTTTTTTAATGGTGGCCTGGTTGTTTGTTTTACCCGGTATGGAACCCATGCGTGGTGCTACCAAGACGGTTGCACAGACCATCAGCACGGAATTACCAGCCCATACCACAGTTTATTTTACCCGTAATTTTCAGTTACCTACTTTGCCTTACTATGTGGCCAAGGCAGGTTACGACTACGAAATGGCCTTTACAGCCGACGATTGGGCCGACATCCTGAACAAACGACAAGCTGCGGTTTTGGTATTTAATGACGAAGATTGGGATGCTTTTCTGGCTTTGGGCCTGGAGTATCGCCTCCTGGCAGTTCATCAAGGCTGGATCAGCGACCGGGGTAAGTTCGTGACCTGGCGGTTGGTTACCCCATCATAACAGCGGGTTTGTGCCGAATTACTGAATTTGAAGCCTGAAATTTGAATGGCCTACAAATAAATCTGCGTTTGTAGCAGGTATTCAGATAAATGACCTTGAGGCATTTTATCGAAAATCATTGGTCGGGCCGAATATTGGAAGGTGATTTTAGCCCGATGCCCATCTAAAAGCAGATTTATACCGGCATCATAACTGGACGCTACAGCCCGTAAGGCTTGCAAATCATGCCGGGTATAGGCAGCAAAGGGTTGCAGTCGCAGATGTTTAAGTGCATGTATTCTGGGCAACAATACCCCGGCTTGTGTATACCAGATATTGCCTGTGCCCAATAAGGGCCGTGCATTTCCGGGGCCATTGCTCGAGCGGGTTCCGGCATAGTTCGGATCTACCGAACCTTCGTTCATGATGCCAACAGTCCGATAATAATTCGGCCCCCAGTTGTGCTGGTAGTAAACGCTGTAGGCAGTTAGCGCCCAACGTTTGTCCGGGCCGAAAGGCAAGTCGGCGAAAATATCTGCCGAAAACAAATTGATGTTGTGCCTTGCCGCCAGCGTATCGCCATTGGCCTGAAGTTGGTGACTGATGGTACCTTGCGGACTGCTGTAAAAGCCTGCGCCAATATTGAATACCGACTTGGTGCCCAAATGTGTACCGGTGAGAAATGGCAGGCGTAAACCATCTCTGTCTTTGAACTGATAGTACACATATGCTGCTGTTGACCAGGGGTTAGTGGCATTGTTGTCGACGGCAATGTCAAGCACTTTAGCGCCGTTTTCTACCGGAGGCTGAGAGAGGGTAGTGAATGGTTTGTTGAGGTTGGCACGATAAGCCAAGGAACCGATATGACCTTTCATATACATCCCCATTTGGCGGGCAAATTGGTCGGATAGCTCAATGGTTGGCCAGTTGAAGATAGGCGCATCAATCATCAGAAAACGCATGGTGCTGGCGTTGGTGAGTCGCGATAAGCCCAGCCAGGAGTGCAGTCCAAAGCCGGTATAAAAACTGGCTTTTGTTTCTCGGCCGGTTGCTGGATTAATGCTAGGAACCCAGGCGTATTCGTTCCACACATCATGGAAAAACATACCCGGTTTTTTGCCACTGGTATAAGTACCGCCGGCGCCGGTTACGCCACCAAAGGGCACGCCGCCATTGGTAAAAGTCTGGTTGTTTATGCCGAAATGAGCTAAGATGAGGTAACGCGGACTTAATTGGGCATACATCATTATTCTGGCCCGTCGAATGCTGATATCGGAAGTCCATTGGGAATTATCGGCATTTACCGCTGTGCCCGGGTTGTTTTCGATTTGCCGCATCCAGATTTGATTCCACATAAATAACCGCAGATAACGGGTGCCTGTGGAATCGAGATTAAATTTCATGCCGGGCGCCTGTTCAATTTCCTGTGCATGTACTGCGGAAAGAAATAGGGAAATACTAAAAAGACTGCACAAAATTAATTTAAACATGACAGACGGCGATTGCAGTGCAAAGCTACGGCTTAGCTTCGACATGCTATACGCGCTCGGGGCTGCAAACTGGAAAGGTGGCTAGTGACTTGGTTTTAGCCTTGGTCAACCGCTTTGCTGTTCACCAAACCCGTGTTTGTGGACAACAAAGCGTGTGGGTTTTGCCCGGCTCCTGCCAATTTCCTAAAAACCAGCCAAGGCTTGCCCACGATTTTCACTACTTTTACCTGCTCCCTATGTAGCCGCCAGAAATTATGCATCCAAAAAACAACGACCCTATCTGGAAACGAATATTGGTTCGTTCGGCAGTGCCTGAACAACTTCAAAATTTACAAAAGTTGGCCCGCAATATCTGGTGGTCGTGGAACAGCGATGCACAAGCCTTATTTGCGTCGATAGATGCTGAATTGTGGGAAAAATCACAACATAACCCGGTTTCGTTACTCGAAATGTTGTCGTATCAACAATACCAGAAATTGCTGGCCGACAAAAAATTTAATACCCGGCTTAAACAGGTTTATGGTGCATTTGAAGCTTATATGCAGGCACCAAAAGCAGCAAATACACCGAAAATCGCTTATTTCTGCATGGAGTATGGCCTACATTCGGTCATAAAGTTGTATTCCGGTGGTTTGGGTGTGTTGGCAGGTGATTACCTGAAAGAAGCCAGCGACTGTAATCACGATGTGATAGGCGTGGGTTTGCTGTACCGTTATGGGTATTTTAAACAAAGTTTAAGTTATGGTGGCGAACAAATTGCCAATTACAATCCGCAAAAATTCAGTTATCTCCCCGTCTTACCCGTAAAAAATGCCGATGGCAACTGGGTAATGATTAGTCTGCAATTACCCGGACGCATGTTGCATGCCCGGGTTTGGAAGATAGACGTAGGTCGTGTTCCGCTTTATCTGCTCGACACCGACTTGGATGAAAATCAGGAAGGCGATCGTTTTATCAGTCACCAGTTGTATGGTGGCGATTGGGAAAATCGTTTGAAACAGGAGCTATTATTAGGCATAGGAGGTATCAAGGCCCTGGATGCCCTTGGTGTGGAAGCCGAGGTTTATCATTGTAATGAAGGTCATGCGGCATTCACCGGTTTGGAGCGCACGAAAAAATTCATTCAGAACCACTATCTCAGCTACCACCAGGCCCTTGAAGTGGTGAAGTCGAGCTCACTTTTTACCACCCATACGCCAGTACCTGCCGGACACGATGCTTTTGAAGAGGAACTCCTCAAAAGTTATTTATTCCCGTACAGCGAAATTTTTCAGATCAGCTGGGATAAGTTTATGGCGCTGGGCCGGATCAACGAATACGACCACGACGAAAAATTCAGCATGAGTCACCTGGCCGCACGCATGTCGCAGGCGGTGAACGGGGTGAGTAAAATCCATGGCCAGGTATCGCGCGAGATGCTCAACCCACTTTGGCCGGGTTATGCCACCGATGAAATACATGTGGATTATGTGACTAATGGTGTACATTATTATAGCTGGACAGCGGTAGAGTTTCAGCAGCTCTACGACAAATATTTGGGTCAGGGTATCCACCACAATCAGGCGGATATAAGTCATTGGAGCAAAATACATCAGGTACCTGATGCCGAAATTTGGGCGGTTCGTAAACAGCTCAAAGCTCATCTTTTTGATTCTCTCAGTCGCAAAATGACACGCGATCTGACCCTCCGCCAGGAAACTCCCGGCAAAATCATCAGCACCATCAATAGTTTCGATGAAAATGCGTTGACCATCGGATTTGCCCGCCGATTTGCTACCTACAAAAGGGCGCATCTGCTGTTTAAAAATCTCGACAGACTTAAAAAAATCGTTAATATTCCCGGAAAACCCGTGCAGTTTGTTTTTGCAGGGAAAGCGCATCCAGCCGACAAAGGTGGCCAGGAGCTCATCAAAAAAATTGTGGAAGTTTCCCAGCTACCCGACTTTGCCGGCAAGGTTTTTTTTGTGGAGAATTACGATATGGCCCTCGCTCGTCGGTTGGTGCACGGGGTGGATGTGTGGTTAAATACCCCAACCCGACCGTTGGAAGCCTCCGGTACCTCCGGCATGAAGGCCACTATGAATGGCGTGCTTAATCTGAGCGTGCTCGATGGCTGGTGGGCAGAGGGATATACCGCCCAAAGTGGCTGGGCGCTGCCTGAGGAAAGTAGTTACGAAAATGCCGACTTCCAGGACGAACTGGATGCCGAGACTCTATACAACATCATCGAAAATCAGGTTATTCCCACTTATTTCGAGCGCGATAAAAACGGTATACCTCTAGCCTGGATGCAGCGGGTGAAGTACGCCATCAGCGATATTCTGCCTCATTTTACCATGAAGCGGATGATTGATCAATACTTCGAGAAATTTTACCTGCCATTGCAAGCGCGCTCCAAAATGTTCGCTGCCAATCATTTTGCCGCTGCCAAAGCGTTATCCGACTGGAAAGCGAGGGTGTATTTTAACTGGGATGGCATAGAAGTATTGAGTGTAGACAGTTTCGATACTTTCAACAATGCGCTTCAATTAGGGGATAGCTTCAGTGCGAAAATTGTACTTGACCTCAAGCAGCTTCATCAGGATGAAGTAGAGGTAGCGCTCATCGTAGCCGAAAAAAATGATGAAACAGCCGGCCATCAGGTGCTGTTGCGTGAGGCTATGCGCCCGACTAAAACCGACGGCAGTCGCGTACTTTTTGAGTGCACCATCGCTATGAAAAACTCAGGTGTTTTCGATTACGGCTTCAGGATATCTCCGAAAAGCCAGCTCCTGGCTTATAAGCACGACCTCAATCTGGTACGTTGGATCTAGGACTTTTCAAGGGTTGAAAATAGCTGTTCAGGAGCAATTGGCTTTTTTTGATTTCAGCGCTTTTAGTTTTAATTAACGGCTTGGTGGACAAAAATGTAGAACATTTTAAGCGCAAACTCGTTATATTGTCAGTGACATTTAAACCCCAGAAACCATGAACGATCTGATTTCGAATGTCCTTGTAAAAGCGCGTACGCGCCGCAAGCCATTGGCCGTAATCAAACGGTACCTCTTCGCTAAATACAAAATCCTTGTCTCGGATGATGTATTGCAGGAGAGAATCACACAGGCCACCCGCCTGGCCTGACAAAAGAAAACCGCCTTCAACCAGGCGGTTTTTTTGTTATTTATAATTGCTGTGTGGCAGGTTAGGAGTGCGAATAAATACGACTTGGCTTGCCTTTTAGTCACCTGAACAAGCATTTAGGTCGTTTTACCAGTTAGCAGCCGCTTTTCTTTGGTGCCGATATACTTTCGTAGTATTTTGCATCGTTGACCTACGAATTATGGATAAGATAACAGCCGGCTATAAAATGCTCCTGATACTCGCCAATGCCGATGGCGAACACGAAACTTTGGAAAGCGAAGTCATCAAAACCTATTTAGGCGATGAGTTCGAAGCAGCCTTCTCAAAATTGGTCATTGAAGCCGAAATCAGTCGGTACAGTGCCCTCACCCACAGTCAACTTTTGCAGGAATTTGACCTGGCCATGCACGATTTTTACCGCAACAGCAACAAAGCTGAACGGGCGGCCTTTTTGCAATATGCCATGAACCTCATCAAAGCCGATGCAAATATCAGTCGGGAAGAAAACGAATTTATTGATCACCTCTTCGAGGCCTGGGAAACGGAATAATCGTTTGAAATCTTTCGTTTCCAAATAAAAAAGGGATGCAGTTGATGCATCCCTTTGTTTTTGTGGGCCCTGTAGGGCTCGAACCTACGACCCGCAGATTATGAGTCTGCTGCTCTAACCAACTGAGCTAAGGGCCCCGACAAATAACGAGTTTTAAACCGCGTTTTTCGGGACTGCAAGATTACGCTTTTCACGGCTATCTTGCAACCGCTTTATCACAGCTATGCTTAGAAATATCATTTTTGATTTAGGAGGTCTTTTTATTGATGTTTATATGGAACGCACCCAGCAACAACTGGAGGCGTTTACCCGCTGTAAGCTCGACCGGGAATTGGCGCAACTCAAGACTGAAAATGTGTTTGACGATTACGAAAAAGGGGTCATTAGCAGCGACGATTTTCTGCTGAGTATTCAACAAATCCTGCCGATTCAATTGAGTTTTTCCCAGATTACCACCGCATGGAATGCTGTTTTAGGCGATTTTCACCGCGAACGACTCGAGGGCATACAGCCGTTGCGGAAACATTACCGCACTTTTTTACTGAGCAATACGAACGAGCTTCATGTAGCCGGTTTTGAAGACATTTTGGAAAGGAAATACGGTTTCCGGTCGCTGGAACCCTATTTTGATAAAGTCTATTTTTCCCAACGTATGGGTTTACGCAAGCCGGATGCAGCAATTTTTCATCAGCTAATGATTGAAAATGAACTGCATGCCAGCGAAACTCTTTTCATCGACGACTCCCCGGCAAACCTGCTGGGGGCTAAACAACTGGGAATGCACATCGCGCATCATGCTCCCAATGCCGATATTGTACAGACCTTGCAGGAGTTCGGTTTATTCGACCACTGAGAATTTCATAAAGTTCGCCCGGTTTTTATCCTTGATAGGCATCGAGCCGGTGTTTACGACTACATCTCCTTTTTTGAGTAGTTTTTTGTCCTTTAACATCTTGAGGACATCCGAAATGGTCTCGTCGGTCGTGCTCAGTTTGTCGTAATAAAAGGCCCGTACTCCCCAAATCAGACTGATGCGGTTCAGTAGTTCTTTATCCGGTGTAAATATATATATAGGTGATTTGGGTCGGTAGCTTGAAACTTTGTAAGCGGTATATCCCGACTTGGTCATGCCAATGATGGCATTGGCTTTCACATACATAGCTGCTCTACTGGCGATGTAACAGAGCGAGTCAGACAAAAAAGTAGGCGATTCCTCCGGGGTTTCGTTGTCGCGGTGGTAGATCTCGGCACCGGCTTCCACTTCATTAATGATACGCACCATATAATCGATTACCTGTACCGGATGTTGACCTACCGAGGTTTCGCCGCTGAGCATCAGGGCATCTGCCCCGTCCATCACGGCATTGGCTACATCGTTGGCTTCTGCCCGGGTTGGCATAAAATTGCTGATCATCGATTCCATCATTTGGGTGGCAATGATGACAGGTTTAGAGGCTTTCAAACTCTTTTTGACAATGAGTTTCTGAATCAGTGGTAATTTTTCAATGGGATATTCTACCCCTAAATCTCCCCGGGCAACCATGATGCCGTCGGAACTTTCGATGATGGCGTCAATGGCATCGACAGCAGCAGGTTTTTCGATTTTTGCGATGATATGGGTCGTTTTGGCCCGCTCAACAATACGCTTACGCAGCTCAATAATGTCGTTGGCAGTACGAACAAAGGAGAGCGCTACCCAATCGAGATTGTTTTCAAGAATAAAATCCAGGTCTTGTAAGTCCTTTTCGGTCAACGAAGGCAAGGAAACTTTGGTGTTGGGTAGATTTACCCCTTTTTTGGATGATAAAAACCCGCCGTGGATAACCACTACTTCTACCTCGTCGAGCCTGTTGGTACGTACTACTTCAAATTTAATTTTACCATCATCCAGCAAAACCTGATCGCCTTCTTCCACATCCTGGGGGAATTCATGGTAGTTGAGGTAGATTTTTTTGGCGGTACCCACACATTTTTCGGTAACCAACTTGAGACGGTCCCCGTTTTTAAGCTGCACCCCATTGTTTTGCACCTCGCCTATGCGGATTTTGGGTCCCTGTAAATCGCCCAACAAGGCAACATTGGTGCCTAAGCTGGCATTCAACTCGCGTACCGACCGGATAACCTCCCGGAGATTGTCGTAAACGGCATGGGAAAAATTGAGTCGGAAAACATTGACGCCGCTTTTGATCATGCGGCTGAGGGTTTCTTTATCGGAACAAGCCGGGCCTACAGTGGCCACGATTTTGGTGTGTTTGTTTGCGCTTAGCGGCATCTTAAAAGACTAAATGTTGTTTAGAGCGTAGTTTTTGGTCGACTTCCACCGTTACTACGGCCTGAAATAATTTAATGGTTCGTAAAGTCCTTACCAAGTCAGGGGTTAGCAAGGCTGCAGTTTCTTGATCGAACAAGAGGAAATAATCCAGTGTTTTGTATTCCGGTATCAAAAATCCTTGGGTACCAATATTACTGAGCAAATATAGGGAAGATTCAAGTTCCGGGATGATGTATTCGTAGCGTGCAAACCAGGCCAGTATGTCGGTTTTAGGCAGCAACAATTCCAGTGGTTCAATTCTGGCTAATTGTATTTCTAGGGTTTGGTTGATCCACCAGGCCACCCTATAGGAACGTAATCCCGTGGCTATGCCGATCAGGGAGAAGTCGTAGTCGAGTTCGTAGGAGAGTGTTCGTTTGGCCAAAAGTGAGGAAGTTGTAAGCAAATCTATAAAACAAGCAGCTTGGATAACCGGAGTTATGTATATTTAATACAACTTCCTGCAACTCAATTTTTGTTGGGAGTTTGCATTTCGTACGGAATGCATTAATATTGCGAAGATTTTAATCATCCCAAAAACCACGAACATGTCGGAAATCGCCACCAAAGTAAAGGCCATCATCGTTGACAAACTCGGCGTAGACGAGAGCGAAGTTACACTCGAAGCCAGCTTCACCAACGATCTGGGTGCAGACTCACTGGATACCGTTGAGTTGATTATGGAATTCGAGAAAGAGTTCAACATTAGCATTCCAGACGATCAGGCTGAGAATATCCAGACTGTTGGTCATGCCATCACTTATCTTGAGGCACACGCCGGGTAAGTTTCATTAATCTAACCATACTGCATGCAGTTACGAAGAGTAGTAGTAACCGGCCTTGGCGCGCTTACGCCCATAGGTAATACGGTACCAGAATATTGGAAAGCATTGATGCAGGGCGTCAGTGGTGCTGATTTTATCACCCATTTCGACGCTTCCAAGTTTCGTACGCGTTTTGCTGCCGAGGTAAAGAATTTTGATATCCAGAATTTCCTCGACCGCAAGGAAGCGCGAAAAATGGATCCCTATGTTCACTACGCTATGGTAACAGCCGAAGAAGCCATGCGCGACTCGGGTCTTGATGTAGAAAAAATCAATACCGATCGTGCTGGGGTTATTTGGGGCTCAGGTATTGGTGGATTAGCCACATTTTTAGAAGAGGTGAGTGCTTTTGCCAAAGGTGACGGCACGCCCCGCTTCAATCCTTTTTTTATTCCGAAGATGATTGCCGACATCGGTGCGGGCTACATTTCTATCAAGTATGGATTTCGTGGCCCTAACTACACCACGGTGTCGGCTTGTGCTTCTTCTAACAATGCCATCATCGATGCCTTTAACTATATCCGCCTGAACAAGGCAGATGTATTTATCACCGGTGGTTCCGAAGCTGCGATTAATGAAGCCGGCATGGGTGGATTTAATGCCATGAAGGCCCTCTCGGAGCGTAACGATGACCCCAAAACCGCCTCACGTCCCTTTGATGCTGATCGCGATGGCTTTTTGTTGGGTGAAGGCGGTGCTTGTCTTATACTCGAGGAATTGGAGCACGCCAAAGCCCGTGGCGCAAAAATTTATGCCGAAATCGCCGGCGGCGGCATGTCGGCCGATGCTTACCACATTACTGCTCCTCACCCGGAAGGTTTGGGTGCAACCAATGTGATGAAAGCAGCCCTGCTCGATGCCGGTATGCAACCAGAAGATGTAGACTATGTGAATGTACATGGTACCTCTACACCCTTGGGCGATATTAGTGAAATTAAAGCGATACAGTCGGTTTTCGGCGATTACGCTTATAAAATGAACATCAGCTCAACCAAATCCATGACCGGTCACCTCCTCGGTGCGGCAGGGGCAGTAGAAGCTGTAGCGACCATACTTGCGATTAAAAACAGCATGGTGCCGCCTACTATCAACCACTTTACCGATGATCCTCAGTTTGATCCTAAAATCAACCTGACGTTTAACCAGCCTCAGGCAAGAGAAATCAGAGCAGCTTTGAGCAATACCTTTGGTTTTGGCGGACACAATACGTCGGTCATCTTCCGGAAATACGAGGGCTGATCTCTTTCGGAGGGCAATGTGACAACCATCCTCAACCGCTTATTTACACCCAAAGAGCCGCTTGCCCGTGCCATTTTGAACCTCACGGGTTACCGACCGCGCAATCTGCAATTATATCAACTGGCCTTCACCCATTCGTCTGTCCGCAAAGAAAGCGATACCGGCTTCCGGCGAAATAACGAACGCCTCGAGTTTTTGGGCGACGCCGTCCTCGATCTCATCGTTGCAGAAATACTTTTCAAAAAATACCCCTTCAAAGACGAAGGCTTTTTGACCGAAATGCGGTCGAAATTGGTGAATGCTACCCATCTTGACCAAATTGCGCGTAAACTTGGCATACACGATATGCTCGTAAGCGTATCCGGCCATCCGCGCGGACAAGCGCCTTCGAAAAATATGAATGCCGATGCGTTAGAAGCATTTATTGGCGCCTTTTACCTCGATCAGGGTTACCTAAAAACTTTTCAGTTTGTAAATCGACGCATTATTAAAGTGCTCGTTGATTTTGACGATCTCATGCAGACCGAACAAAACCACAAAAGCAGGTTGGTAGAGTGGGGGCATCGCAACGGAAAAACCACCCGTTTCGAGATAGCTGAAACCGTTCAACAAGGTCGCCACAGGTTTTTTGTAGTCAATTTACTGGTCGATGAGGTGGTTGTAGCGTCCGGTAAGGACATGAATAAAAAACAGGCTGAACAAAAGGCTGCCGGTGTATTTCTGGCTAAAACAGAAGCTGCCGTTTAAGCCAACGGGCTGTTTAGTTCCGCTATTTTGGGATTTGCTGGAAGGGTGCTGGTTGCTTTCATCAGCTCCCTGCCAGCCATGGTCATCAAGCCCTTGAAATGTTTAATCCTGGTGTAAACATCTTGCTCTTTTCCTATATTTGCCCTGTACTTTGGTTCCCGGCCTCAACAATCGGGATGAAAAGGGAAACCGGTGAAATTCCGGTACAGTGCCCGCTGCTGTAAACCCCAAAACCACAAATCACTAGGCCACTTCGGCAAAGAGGGAAGGCGATTTGTCAGGGGGGTGAGTCAGAAGACCTGCCAATGTACACCAAAGAAAGGCTTTCGGGAATAAAAGCCGCTGCGGGATTGGGAAACCGGTACGCCGGTCTCTTCTTTTCGTTGCTACCCCTGAAGCCTGCCCGTAATACATGACACGGACAGGATTTTTTGTTTTAGCACTCTGGGGGTGTATCGGTCTGGCCAAAGCCCAGCTTAACGATACACTTCAGCTTGCGCCAATAGAGGTGGCGACAAGCAAAGCCCCGTTTTATACCGGTTACCGGGCTATCGAACCCGACAGTTTACTGCTCAAGGCCATGCCGGGAGCGAATTTATCGGATGTTTTAGAGCGACAAGGAGGTTTAAGCCTGCGTACCTATGGCATGGGCAGTCTCAGTACTTCTGCAGCCAGGGGTGCCGGCTCAGCGCATACGGCTGTGCTTTGGGATGGTTTTTCTCTGCTAAGTCCCATGAATGGACTGAGTGACCTGGCCCTGTTGCCGGTTTTTTTTCTCGACGACAGCCGGGTGCAACAAGGCGCAGCCGTAGCTCTTTTTGGTTCCGGAGCCCTAGGCGCTGCGATACATCTGGGTCAATCCCAACCGGTCAGGTCTGGCGTACAATTGTTTTATGAAGGCGGAAGTTTTGGTCAACATACTACCGGTGCCCGTTTGAGCTGGTTGCAAAAACGGGCGAGTCATGATTTGAGGATGTTCGCCAAAAGAGCGGAAAATGATTTCCCTTATCTCAATATCGCCAACTTTGGCTCACCGGAAGAACGACTTAAAAACGCCCAACTGAGCGCCAATGGACTGTTATACCAATTCGGTTTGGGTCTGGGTAAGCGCGACTCCCTGGCTGTTAAGCTTTGGCTGCAGCAATATGAGCGAGGCATTCCACCCCCGATGACGGCAGCGAATGCGGCTTCGGTGCAGTCGGATGCTGCTTTACGCGCTCAAATTCGATGGATGCATCAGGGCAAAAAAATTGCCTGGCAAATCCGTCAGCTGTATAGTCTGGAAGACAACCATTTTGTTGATCCATTGGCCAAGCTGGATGAACTTCATCAGTTTAAGTCGGTCATCAGCGAAGTTGATTTTCAGGGGCAGCTGCATAAAAATTGGCGTTGGCAGGCGGTGGCTCACCACAGTATGTTTGCAGCCAATTCACCTGCCTACGATTCGGTGGGGATTACCCAACATCGTTACGCCCTTTGGTCGGCATGGCGGCTGAATACAAGCCGATGGCGGGGGCAAATTTTACTTCGCCAGGAAATAGTCGAAGGCAAGCTGGTGCCCTTCACGCCCGGTATGGGGTTGGAATTTAACTTGCTTCCCCAAATCATCCTCTACGGCAACGCCAGCAGAACCTATCGTTTACCTACTTTGAACGACTTATACTGGCAACCCGGCGGGAATGCCATGCTGAAGCCGGAATTGGGCTGGTCGGCCGAGGCCGGAATTCGGCAGACCTATAAATTAGCCTGGTTGGAGCAGGAAATTAACCTGGGTTATTTCCGGCAAGAGGTGCAGGATTGGATCATCTGGCTGCCAAGCGTTGCGGGGTATTGGTCGCCCGAAAATTTGCTGGCGGTTAGCTCGAGCGGTCTCGAAGCCAGGCTGAAACTAAGCAGTAGTTTAGGTAGGCATAAATTGAGATTACTGGCCGATTATGCCTGGGTAAAATCGGTGCACACCCGCGTAGGACCCGGTCAGGAAAATCGCTTAAATAAACAACTCATTTATGTCCCCAAACACCAATTGCGCGTGCAGCTTTGGTATGAGTACGCTCGCTTTTTTGGAGGATTAATGCACAATTTTACCGGACAGCGTTTTGTTACCAGCGATCACAGCAGCGCGCTTGACCCTTTTCTACTGAATCACCTGCAAGCCGGTTGGCGTTTGCCTTTTCGCCAAACGGAAGTTAGTCTTGGCTTACAAATTAACAACCTCTTTAACACCAGTTATCAGGCCGTTCAATGGCGGCCAATGCCTGGAAGATTTTATCTCTTTAACCTTCATTTAAAAATGTACTCATGATTAAAAATTTGTTTTCAGCAGTGGGTTTACTGCTTGTATTAAGTGTTGTTGGCTGTAAGCCTGAAGAAACCACCAATCCCACGCCAATAGCTACCTATGAAGCCGGGATTTACGTGACAAGCGAGGGTGCTTTTCCGAGTGGTAGTGGAAGTTTGAGTTATTTGAACCGGCAAAACGGCACCTTTGTACAGCAGCTGTTTGAACAGGCGAATGGCCGACCGCTGGGCAACACTACCCAAGCCATGGCGCATTGGAACAATACGGGCATTATTGTCGTGAATAACGCCAACAAATTGGAGCTTGTGAATCTCACCGATTTCAAATCGACAGGAGAAATAACGGGCTTTGAGCTCCCCAGTCGCATTGCGGTTACGGGTAATAAGGCCTATGTCACCGAATGGGTGAGTTTTGGCAGTAATGGTCGCCTCAAAGTCATTGACCTGGCAAGCAAAACCGTGATAAAAACGCTGCCTACCGGCCCATTTCCGGATGCTATCTTGGCTCATAACGGTCATATATATGTTGCTAACAGCAATGGCAGCGATATTTTTGTACTCAATACTACGACCGATACCTATGTCGATACCATCGCAGTTGGCGATTGGCCGAACAGTTTTGCGGTTGATGCCGGTGGCTTTGTTTGGGTATTGTGTGGTGGTATTCCTGCCTTCATGGGTACCCCAACCGAAGCAAGCCTTTGGAAATTGGATGGTACCATTACGCCCATGCATATTGATTTGGGCTTGGAAACTGCAGCTGCAGATTTATGCGCCAATGCCGACAAGACCAAATTGTATTACAGCATGCAAAACAAGGTATACGAACACGATCGCCATGCGCTTACGGCAAGCAATACTGTGGTTGTAAACCGGAATTTTTACGCTATCGGATTCGATCCTATTACCGGCTATTTTTATGGTACCGATGCCGGCGATTTTAACAGTGCCGGTAAATTAATTCGCTATAATTTGACTTTTGCCGCCATAGATTCATTTTTAACAGGTGTAGCTCCGGGTTCGATTTATTTTAAATGAGAAATAAGTCCAATTTAATTGTTCAGAAACCGCTCGTTGAGGGAGAGGATTATTACTTCAACGAGCGGGGACTGATGGTTTTTACGGAAAAATATCACCTCAAACGAGGACATTGTTGCAAAAGTGGCTGTAAGCATTGTCCGTACGGTTATAAAGTGCTAAAGTTCTAAGGTTGTCTGTTCCTGATTTAGGTTGACAGTTTGTTTAGTTAAAACTGTTACTGGTTGACGTTGTAATTTAAAGCCGATTTTTGGTTTACACTTTTCGGTATACAACAGCTCATTAAACAGGGGTTGCCTAACCGAATCCATCGTATTTTTTAGCCACTTCAGACATCGAGCCAAGGTAGCCTGTGGTAAGTTTTTCCAACGATAGAAACCGAAGACTTGTGTTCAACTGCTCAGAATGAAGAGACCTGCGTTCCAAATCAGTTGAAAGATTTTATTAGAACCGCTGCCTTATTAGAACGGGTGCCTGAGCGAAGTCGAAGGCATCCGTTTCCAGACAAAAGCTCCGGTCATCGAGCGATGAGGGAGTTCATCGACCTCATCAGCCGAGATGATAAAGCCAGCGAATTCCGGGAGCACTTCGAATACACTGCTTTTTTAACGCAGTTCACACTGAGTTTTTGAGTTTTGCAGTGTTTTTTTTCTGCGAATATTTTTTACGCTAAACCTCTGGGCTAAAAAGCTGGGATTTTAAATTGAAGCTGGCACTTCAACACAAATGTTATAGAAATCATAAAGTCTGGCAATCAGGCAACAAGGGATTTAGTAAGTCGTTGAAAGACGTATTCAAACCCTACTTTTATGTCGAAGCCCAATTATGCCGAGCGGAATGCCGCTACCATTAAAATCGCTGCTATCGTTATCCTGGTGCTCTTGTTGTTGATACCCGTACAAATGATTATCGGCCTCATCAACGAGCGGAATAGGTTGCAAACCGAAGCCAGTGAAGATATCAGCTCAAAATGGGGCGGAGCACAACAAATAGCCGGACCGGTTTTGAGCGTGCCTTACAACTATTTTTATCAGGACAAAGACAAACGTGTACTCCAGGACACTCGTTACCTCCACTTTTTGCCCGAAAAGTTGGAAATGCGTGCCACCATGGACCCCCAAATTCGTAAACGAGGCATTTATGAAATTCCTGTTTACCAAACTGAAGTGCAATTACAAGGGCATTTTCGTTTTCCCGACATCAGCAATTTTAAAATCGACCCCAAACAAATTCGCTGGGATGAGGCCAGTGTTTCGACGGGCATACCTGATATGCGTGGCATCAGAGAAAAGATGGTACTGAATTTTGAAGGTCAGGAAGTTGATTTTGAGCCAGGTCTGGAGCAGCGCGATTTATATGCCAGTGGCGTACGTGCTGCTGTTTTGCTGAATACCGAGGAGCCCGGAAACCTGAATTTTGAATACAATATTCAATTGCGGGGAAGCAGAAAGCTGGAATTTCTTCCCTTAGGGAAAGAGACTAAAGTTTCGCTTAAAAGCAGCTGGACAAATCCAAAATTCAGTGGTGCCTTTTTACCCGAACAGCGCGAGCTTCATGCCGCCGGATTCGAAGCCGAATGGCGTGTATTTAATTTAAACCGAAATTTTCCGCAACAATGGTCGGGCAGTCAGTACAGTTTTGAAGAGGCAGCATTTGGCGTTGATTTATTGATACCGGTAGATAACTATCAAAAAACCACCAGAACAGTTAAATATGCAGTCATGCTGATTGGTTTAAGTTTTCTGGTGTTTTTCTTTCTTGAAATCTTAAACGATGTGCGCATTCACCCCATTCAATATGTTTTTGTGGGACTGGCCTTGTGTTTGTTTTATACGCTATTGTTGTCAATTTCTGAGCAGGTTAATTTTAATATTGCCTACGGTTTATCCGGCGCGGCCATTATTTTATTGATTGCCCTATATGCCAAAGCTATTCTTAAATCGACCAAACTTAGTTGGATGTTGTTTGGCCTGATGTTCATTTTATACAGCTACATCTTCGTCATCATTCAATTACAAGATTTAGCCCTGCTCTTTGGTAGCATTGGATTGTTCATTGTGCTTGCCCTGGTCATGTATCTCTCCCGAAAAATCGACTGGTACGCCGTGCGTTACGGAAAACAGCCGGATGAATAGGCCTCCTTTTTGACACTTTTAAGGTAAATTACACTGAGTTTTTTGCGTTTCGCAGAGCTTTTGCACAGCGAAATCTTTCATTATTATGCAGTGTTAAATTTATTCAATTTTGAACTTTGAATTTGGCATTTGGAATTAATGCTATTTCTCTACCTTTGTGTCCGGTTTAAGCATGCAACTTAACACCAATACTTTATGATTATACAGAACAAAATTAACCGCAACGAATTGCGCGAGCGGTTGATGCAGGAGACTTTCCGCCGCATCACCATTTCTTTTTACCGTTATGTAATTATTGAAGACCCGGAGGCTACCCGCGATGAATTGTTTCTCGCTTGGTCGGCATTGGGTTGCTTTGGGCGTATTTACGTGGCCCGGGAGGGGATTAATGCCCAAATGAATGTGCCTGAGCACCATATGGAAACATTTTTGGCCGATTTGAACAGTCGCTCCTGGTTGTCTGGTGTGCCCATCAAATACGCGGTGGAAGATGATGGCAAATCTTTCTATAAACTCAATGTCAAAACCCGCCAAAAAATAGTTGCCGACGGCCTCAACGACGATGCCTTCGATGTAACCAATGTCGGCAAACATCTCACCGCTGCCGAGTTTAACGCGGCTATGGATGATCCGGAAACCATAGTGGTAGATATGCGCAACCACTACGAAAGCGAAGTGGGTCATTTTAAAGGCGCCATTACACCTGATGTAGATACCTTCCGCGAAGAGCTTCCGCTGGTGGTCGATTTACTGAAAGATAAAAAGGACAAAAAAGTACTGCTCTACTGCACCGGTGGTATACGTTGTGAAAAGGCCAGTGCCTATTTTAAACACGAAGGTTTTCAGGATGTAAATCAATTGTTGGGTGGCATCATTGACTATGCCCGCCAGGTTAAGCAAGAAGGACTTGAAAGCAAGTTTATTGGCAAAAACTTCGTCTTTGATGAACGTTTGGGCGAGCGCATCAGCGATGAAGTCATCAGCAAATGCCACCAATGTGGCGACTTGAGCGACAAACACACCAACTGCGTGAACAGCGAATGTCATTTGTTGTTTATTCAATGTGATAATTGTCGCGATAAATACCAGAACTGTTGTTCGGAGGAATGTCAGTCTGTGATTAATTTACCCGAAGAAGAACAACGCGCCCGACGTAAAATTCACACCAAACCCAAAGTTGCCGACTTTAAAAAAGGCAGGTGGAATATTGGGCATGGTTGAGTAGTAGTTACTCCAATGCCAGATTACGCCAAATAGTCGGTGCATACCTATAAATTGTCTGCACAATCAAATTTACCTGGGTACTGGTAATGTTCAAAAGTGCATATAACCCCTTAGCATGAACTATAAAGTGCTGTAAGCAGCAGGAAATCTCTTGGTGAGCCCTCTTATTAGGAGCGGATGTAAGTTCATTTCTTGTACAAAACATGTCTTAAAATCGAAGTATGCCCGTTTCTTCGGACCTGGTGTTCAAAAGTGCATATGGGATCAGCATTGAGATATTGCCACATTGATCCATAATCCCCTGCTTGCTATGTATATTGGTTCAGCGTTATTATGCACTTGGTAAGTTCTACACATTGTCAAAATTCAGTTTTTGCATGTAAACAGCATGGAAACGCTGTTTTTGCACGAAAACGCGGGTTAGACTACTATTACGGCGACCACCTGGGCTCCTCTAGTTATATCAAGGACGTTAATGGTGATGCTACCCAGCCCATGGAGTATTTACCATTCGGGGAGGACTTCATCAGCGATCAAAATGCTACCAGTTATTATACGCCTTACACTTTTTCAGCCAAAGAGCGTGATTTAGAAAGGCGAAGCATTCGCGAAGACCTTAAAAAAAATAACCAACCTGAGCAAACCCAATACAGTTATTTTGGGGTCAGGTATGGCGTTTATCCTGAACGACGCAGGAGTCGAAGGGATGCAGGTTTGAGTATCTGGCTGAGTGTGGATCCGATGAGTGATGAAAGACCTTCCCTCTCAGCATACAATTACTGCCAGTGGAATCCAGTTATGAGAATTGACCCAACAGGTATGTTGGATGGGGAAACTGATGGAAATGGCAGCGGATCCGGTACACCGCAAAATCAGAATCCTACAGAAAAGCCTAAGTTACCAGCACCATTGCCAGCCGCTCCTCCTGCTCAGGATGGCACAACTGTGACACCTCTGAATATTAAACCAATCAAACCTGGTGAAAACAGTGTTCCTTCAGCTGAAAATCTTGCTTTTGTTGATCCTGTAGCGGCCTTATTAGGCGTTGCAGAAATTGCAACTAAATCCAATCCTAATGTGTCAAATGTTGTGGGCGTTGCACGAACAGCAGTAGGTCATACTGCGACAGCTGTTGGTGTCGTTTCATTAATGTCAGACTATCAGAAAACTAAGTTGCCACAAGGCAATCCTAATAGAGTTTCAGATGCGAGACTAGCATATAATACAACTTCATTTGTCTCATCAACTGTGACCGGCGCAGCAGTTGGTGGCCCAGCAGGTGCAGTTGTTGGAACAGTAGTAGGAGGTGCCTTTTGGGCAGCTGATCAGATGTTCCAAGGAGCCATGTGGGGAATTGGTGAAATAAGTAATGGTATAGCAAAATTTGAAAACTCTTTAAATAATGGGTGGAGACCAGGAGGGTTTTAAAATGGGACTCGAGATATTATTGAAAAATCATTTGACAGCACTGAAATCGGTATTTATTGTACTGATTCTGATGTCTTGTGCAATTGCCTATGTGGGTTCAAAATCAGGCTATGACTTAGATATTTTTGTTTTCTTTGGAATATTCACGGTTTTGAATGTTGGTCCAGCTATTGTTTTGCATCTTGAATACTATTCATGTAATAAGAAAAAAAAATACTGGATTTCTAAAAATTCTATTGTGGAGTTCCAAGGTGAGTTTGAACGAAGTTTTAAAGTAGAGGAGATAGATCGTATTGTGTTTTATATGCCTCCCAGTGTACTCAAAGGAAGTGAAATCAAATTTTTGGCAATAGAAGAATATTACTTTGCAAAGGTTATTTTTAAAAATAATGAAAGTATTATTCTTACTTGTTTATTGTCGAATAAACTAGAAAGTGTTTTGAGTCAATTAGAAAATATTAAAATTGTAAGGAAAAAGGCACTATTTGCTTCCGTGTCATTCTGGGCATAGGTATCGTTATGTTTGCAATCTTACAACAATTACCATGCAGATGTGGCTGAGTGTGGATCCGATTGAAGCCTTCCCCAATTCAGCTACATTCAAAAGTATAGTTTTTAATAATAAGCAACTCAAGGTGAAAGGATTTTTGGAGTCGATATTTTTAACGCTCAAAAATCTCTGAAAAAGCTAAAAGAGCTTAAATCATTTTTTGGTCGCTCCAACAAACACCTTCCAGTCTTCCAGCGCGCTGTAATCTTTCGCGTAGGCTTTGTGGATACGTTTCCGAAGTGGCCCATCGGCTAAATCGCCTGCCGGATCGAGTAAAGCAGGTTTGAGCTGCGGTAGTTTGCTGGTATTGGTATAACCTACCAGGGTTAAGCGGCCTATAAGCAATTGAATCAACGACAACGGATTTCGACAAGGAATAGGATAAAACCATACACCCAGCGGATACAGCAGCAGCAATACACTTCCGGCCAATAAATCTACTACCCTTTTGTTTCTTTTGGCGGTTGCCTGGTTCAGGTTCAGATTAAAATCGGGGGTATATAAATCGCCGGGATAATCCACATGATTACTGCCAATAACATAATCGGTGCCGGGAGGGACTATTTTGAGCTCATCTACCCGACCGCATAATTGGTAGAAATAAGAAATGATGACTTTATAACTCAGGTTTTCACCACAAAAAATGACTTCCGATACATTCAGTTTGGCTACCGCTTGCAACAGCTCGGTGGAATTACCGAGATAAAACTCATTCTCAGCATCGCGGGTATCGTCGCTCAGGAAGCCGACAAATTTGCTGTTTACCCCAGCACGTTGCAAGATGGCATGCACACGGTCGACTTCACCGCTGCTGCCTACAATGAGGGTGCGTTTTTGGCCGGAATGATTTGTTTTCCATCTACCATACAACAATAAATTTAATATACCCCGGGCGAAAAGGGTGGTGGCCACGGCTGTAGCAGCACCAGCCAGGATTAAACCCCGGCTGAAGCGTAATTCGGGCGGGAAAAAGGCATAAATGGCAGCGATAACTACCGTACCGAACAATAAACCGCGGATTAAACGGCTCGATCGAAAGGGTTTGTCGTAGGCGCCGCTGAAATAAGCACTCAACACCCAGATGCCCACAAAAGCCGGCACAATGGCTTGCCGGAAAACGGCCGGATAAACAGTCCCCTCGGCTATTTTGATGTTGTTTTCCCAAAAATCGGTGAGCAAATACATGCCTGCATAGATGAGCACCGCATCTAACACCGGATTAAAAAACAGCTTGCTCCAACGTTTGAATACGCTGATGCCCGCCCGGAAAACAATGGCAAATTGTATCAGCCAGGCAAACAAACGGGCATTGGCCGGACTAAAATACTGTTTCGCAAAAATGGCCATGGCCTGGTAAAATACCCTGACGTAATTAACGCTGTCTTTTTTGGTGCTTTCGCCTTTATAATGAATGATGGGGTTGCCGGCAAAATACCAGTTATCGTACCCGGCCAGCCCTATGCGGTAACTGAGGTCGATGTCTTCCCCGTACATGAAATATTTTTCGTCGAGCAGGCCAATTTGATCCAGCACCGATTTGCGCATGAGCATGAAGGCACCGGCGAGTATATCTACGGGGTGGTTTTCGTGTTCACTGAGGTAGGTGAGGTGGTAACGACCAAAGCGGCGACTTTTGGGGAAGAAGCTGGAGAGACCGAATATTTTGTAGAAGGCTACTTCGGGTGTTGGCAAACCTCGTTTGGATTCTTTCAGGAAATTACCGCTCCCATCGAGCATACGGATGCCGAGGCCACCTGCCTGAGGATGTTTATCCATAAAGTCGATCACTTCACCGAAACAAGCTTCATCCACCACAGTGTCGGGATTCAGCAGCAGCACATATTCTGCCTGGGTGGCGCGTATAGCCTGGTTATTTGCTTTGCTGAAGCCGGTATTTTCGGTATTGGCGATAAGTTTGATGGCTGGAAATTTCTGGCGCACCATGTCTGCCGAACCGTCGGTAGAGTTATTATCTACCACCCAAATTTCGGCCTCCAGACCCTCGCACGACTTCAACGCCGCCCGAAGCGCCTGCTCCAGGAAGTATTTTACGTTGTAGTTGACAATAATTACGGCGAGTTTCATAAGCGACAAACGCTACAAGAATAAGGAAATAGCCTTGTTTATCCGCCAAATGGCACGCGGTTAAGTATCGATCGGCCCAAAGTAAGCTCATCGGCATATTCCAGTTCACCGCCTATAGCGATGCCACGGGCAATGGTGCTGATGCGAACAGGTAGACCGCTCAGCTTTTTAGAGATATAAAAACCCGTGGTATCGCCCTCCATAGTAGCGCTGAGTGCCAGCAGGATTTCTTTGGTATTTTGGCTGCTTACCCGGTCGACCAACGACTGAATTTTCAGCTGATCCGGACTGATGCCCTCCATAGGTGTAATCAAACCACCCAGTACATGGTATACGCCGGTATACTGACCCGTATTTTCGATGGCAATCACGTCGCGGAGGTCGGCAACCACACAAATGGTTTCATGGTCGCGGGTTTTGCTGGCGCAGATGCGGCATACCGGCTCGTCGCTGATGTTGTGGCAATTGCTGCAATAAACCACCTGGCTCCGCAAATCGCTGATTGCCTTGGCCAGGGCTTGGGCTTCTTCACCAGGCTGGCGGAGGAGGTATAAAGTCAGGCGCAAAGCCGATTTCCGACCGATACCCGGGAAACGGGAAAACGCATTTACGGCTTCTTCAATCAAGCGCGATGGATAGTTCATTGGTCAAAAATAAGGCATGCTGCGGAGATGTGATGAGCGAATTTGCCACAATCACGGAATAAACTTAGCCGGGGGATATAGGCGGAAGATAAAATTTAGCACTATGCCATAGGTCCATAAATACGCTGTTTATAAAAACGGATTTGCCCAACTGCATGCCCACTTCTGAAGCTTAGGTGATTGGTTCGAGCTGGCAGCAAATGGCCCAAAGCCACAATTGAGCTTGATTGGCGGTCAATAGCTTTCTTTTGCCTACCCAAAACACAACTGCTCCCATAACACCGTTGTATTCAAAAGATCTCTGTTGTGTCATATTTAGTGCTTTTGCTGCTTTCTCGTGGCACAGTCCACCTGAAGCTGTCCACGGTTTTAGCCTACCATTAAGAAGGGATGCTGTCATGAATGAAAATCCCCATCTTCAGTCCCGCAGTTGTGGGAGTGGACCACGAAAGTCACTTCAAAATGAGAAAAATTCTCCTGGCATGATACCATTCACCCCCCTTTCCCGGGGAGAGGGGCCGGGGGTGAGGCCGGGACGAAACTATTCCACCAAAAACGGCACCTTCCCATCGGTTACAATAACTTTACTATTCGTTGACTTGGCCAACTCCAGGAAGGCTTCAATGCTGCGTATTTTTATTATGTTCTCCGTTAATCCCTCAGAAAGTATTTTTTGAGCATCCTTGGTTCCGGTAGCCTCGATGATTTTTCGTTGGGCTTCAAGTCTTTCCTTTTGCAATACAAACTCCATCCGCATGGCGTCCTGCTCCGCCTGTAATTTTTGCTCTATGGAGCTTGCCAGACCTACGGGCAGTTGAATACTTTTCATGAGCACCGCATTCACCATAATGCCCTGACTCGCCAATATTTCACCCATTTTTAGTTTTATGGCTTCTTCGATTTCTGCCCGCATGCCTGAATGCATGTCTTTGGCAAAATATTTTGAACAAACATCGGCCGAAGCTGAGCGAAATACATTCGAAATGATGGTTTCATAACGTAAACCCAGGGTCCGTATCACTTTGGGTACACTTTGTTCATCGATATTGTACAGTATCGAAATCTGAGCTACTACACTCAAACCCTCTTTGCTAGGCAGACTGATAGACAATTCAATATCATTGATTTGAACATTGGTTTTTACCACTTTGGTCGTGAATGGATTATACCAAACACTGCCCTGTGTGTGTATTTTATCTGAAAGTTTGCCTAAACGCTGCTTCACGCCGACCTCACCCGGCCGAACTACAGCACAACTTGACAATACAAGTGCAAACAACGCAATCGAAACATTTGACTTAATATGCATAATATGCTAATTTATTGTTTCTAAAATACGCAAAAAGCCTCAATAAGACATAAAACAAATCTAATTGTTCACCGCCTCGCTGACCACTTACAGCTGCGGTGCGGATCCCGTACGTAAGGGACTGGGCAATGACAGCTAGATCCAAAAAGAAAGCGCACACCTCAAGACATTTCATCAATCCAAAGACTCCCCCGTGAAGTATTTATAACAGACACCGGCCAGCTCCGCAATCATCCCCTCATTCGTCTCAAAATCCTCCTGCGAATCCGTTACAAACACACTGATGAAAAAATAATCGCCATTCGGCAAAAACACCATGCCTACATCGTTCACCGCGGCGGTAATGCCGGTTTGGTCGTTTTTGCCCGACCAGCCCGTTTTATGCGCCACCACCGTGCCGGCGGGCAACTGGCCTTTTATACGTTTGACACCTGTGGTGGTGGCTTTCATCAAATCCCACACAAAAGCATGGCTCCCGGCCGACAACCACCCCTGCTTATTTTCATAAAAGGCACGTAAAATCCGGTTCATCTCCTGCGGCGTAACCCAGTTCAGGAACTGCTTGTCCCAGTCGCTTTGCATGGTTTGTTCGTTGATTTTAATGGCGATATCCCTAAAACCTTTTTGGTGAAAATAAGCCTCCACCACCAACGGCCCACCCAACAACCGCAGCAACACATCACAAGCCACATTGTCACTCAAGCTCAAGGCATACCGCATCAATTCCGACAAAGGCAAAGTCGCCCCTTCCGGATATTTGTCCCGCAACGGACTCCAAAGGCCCGGCAACAACTCACTTTTCGCCACAGTTACCGGCTGCTCCAGCGCAAAAGTACCTTTATCAACCTCCGCCAGCATACACAATACAATCGGAAACTTAAACACACTCTGCATCGGGAAACGCTGATCCCCCAGGAGGTTGAGCGTATCAGCTGGTTTGTTTCCCCACACGGCTATGCCTATGGTGGCATTTTTGGCGGTGGTGAGGGATTGGAGGGTTTGGTGGAGGGGGTGGGATTGAGCTAATACAATAGCATTGAGGCCAAAAAGAATGGTAACTATTAAACTGAATTTTGAAAGCCAGGGCATTTGATTTTTATACTATTTATAATCTCATTTTTAAACAGCCTCCAAATTACATCACTTTTAAATGAATCAATTGACTTTATATGCCATACGTCACTTAGAATGAAATCCTCAAATTCCGTAAGACCTAATATTTAATAGGCTTTAACTTTTTGCCTATTATTAAATCACTATACTTCTTATCAATCTCATTTTCCCAGCCAATCGCATATTTTGTAAATTGACTGATCTCCAATGAATCAAGTGATCTGTGAGTAAAAGCCATTATTTCGTTAGGGAAAAGTTCCATTGCTTGCATCTTCCTTTTCTTGGCCTTTCGCTTGTGATCAAAGGGAGTAACATACAAATCCCAGGCACCAAATAAATGTAAGAACTCATGTGTTATAACTGCAGGGCGCTTGAAGCTAACTATTGAAAACTCAATATTCTCAGAACTATTAATATCAAAAGTCACCGATAACTCATCCGAAAAATAATTATTGACAAAATACATAAGTGCTACATTGTCTGTTTTATGAATATCCCGAAGCCTGGCAACTAATCTTTCCCGGTCATTTGCTCTATTGGGAGTTTTAATAACCATTGAGGAATCTCTTGGCAATGACTTCCCAGCTTCTAGCGCAATTTTATCAGCCCACCGATAAATATCTCTAATTCCCGAAAACAAAGGTTTCTTAAACAAAGTAGCGGAGAGTGTTTTCTTAGAAAAATCATTATTAATAGGGACAACACCACTTGTTGATTTATGATAGTCCACTTCAATACTCAGTTGTACTCCATTTGCCTTAGCCTGTTGCGTTATCCAATCCATGCCTATTTGAATTGAATCAAGCGTGGAGTTTATATCGAATTCCGTCCATGGTTTAGTATATCTGCTATCTACAAAAATCGCATAAACAACAACTCGTCCAGTCAAAGTTTTACATACATTGTTTTCCCTGGAGCTTAATTTGACCTGCTTTTGTTTTGCTGAATTACATCCAGAAATTAGAATCAGAAAACTAATGCCTAAAAGTTTTAAAAACATCATGTTATAACTGCATTACTGTAAGAAGCAAAAAGTTATGAGCTTTCAGCTTTATCAAGCAAGCTAAGCAAAATCCGGTTCAGTGCAAGCCCACCTCCGCCAGCAACATACACAGCACCATAGGAAACTTAAACATACGCTGCATCGGAAACCGCTGATCGCATAACACACTCAGCGTATCCCCAAGTTTTGATCCCCAAACGGCTACACCTACATTGGCGTTTTTGGCGGTGGTGAGGGTTTGGAG
>DAIQOK010000007.1:0-144919 GCA_036787895.1 Bacteroidota bacterium
TTATAACAATGTCCTCCAAGCCAAAATTTTGTTTTTATGAAATTTACATAACCACAAGAATTTCCCCCTTCACTAATTGTGATTGTATTCATTTCAGAATTGTACTTTTTTGAGTATCCGGAAGGTGAGATGCCGCCGTTTAAACAAGGATATGGCCCTGTTTCGCTCAAATCCTCTTTATTGAATTGTTCTCCTTTTTTAATTTCACAAACATTTTCTAAAGATGTTTCAACCCACTCGTCATACTTGTTGTTTAATTTATCTTTAAATCTATATGTTTGAGAAAAAATATTTTTAGCAATCGAAATTTTATACGTATTCAAACCCTCAATTATTTTGTTTTGGGTTTTAATTCTTTGATCTACAATTGACAAAAGCTTTGCAATTTTTTGTTGTTCAGAAATACTTGGAAAAGGTATTTCAATGTTCTTTACAATCTCGGCTGACAGATTTCCTTGACCACCCTGTAAATACGTATTTATAATTACTTCCTTTTTAAAGCTTAGGTAACTTGCTATAAAATAATGATCATTTTTGGATCTAATACAAAGGACTGCTTGATTAATTGCGCCATTAATTTTGCTTATTCCTACCTCTCCGCTTGTGGCACCATATAAAGCATATAGTATATCACCAGCAGATACCATTTTAGCAGATGAATTCTTCAAACCAAGTTCACTTATAAACTGCTCAGTTTTATCTGAATTGATTTCTCCTGAACGTATAAATGGAATACCACCATTAAAATATTCTCTTTTTGACGTGATTGGCGTACCACCTGAATAAAATTCACTATCCTCACTTAATTTCTTAACTACCCATTCCCCCTCAAACCCCGGAAATCTCAAATTTGGAACCTAAGACGTAAAGTTGTTTTTCCTTTTAAAAAGGGCACTTAAGTGCTTAAATCCAAATCCTAAAGGATTAAATTTTCTGCCATTTCTTTGTCGTTTTAAACCTAACCCAATTAAAATGACAAAAAAATCAATTGCAGCCGTAGCCGATTTATGGAAAGCCGACAAAAAACAGTATGTCAAAAAATCAAGTTTTTCGGCCTATGTCTTACTCATTGAAAATCACCTTTTACCAGCCTTTGGCCACAAAACGAGTATAGAAGAAGCCGAAGTACAAGCTTTTGTCTTCCAAAAACTCGCACAAGGCTTAAGCCACAAAACCATCAAAGATGTGCTCATCGTACTTAAAATGGTCCTCAAATTTGGCGCAAAAAATAAATGGCTATTGTACAGCCCATTTGATATTCAGTTTCCCACAGTTCGTGAAAATCAGCCTATTGAAGTCTTGAGCCGAGCCGACCAGAAAAAACTAATGAACTACATACAAGAGCATTTTACCTTTCGTAATCTGGGTGTTTACATTTGCCTGAGTGCGGGTGTGCGCATAGGCGAACTTTGTGCGCTTTGCTGGCAAGATATCGATACCGAGGAAGGGGTTATAAGCATTAATCGCACCATACAGCGCATTTACACCATAGAAGATGGCCAAAGAAAAACCGAATTGATACTGGATACACCTAAAACTAAAAATTCGATACGTGCTATTCCCATGAGCAAAGAATTGCTCAAAATTTTGAAACCCATCAAAAAGGTGGTCAACCCGGCCTTTTTTGTGCTTACCAACGAAGCTAAACCCACCGAGCCCCGCACCTACCGCAGCTACTATAAAAAGTTGATGCAATCTTTGGCTATGCCCGAACTCAAATTTCACGGCCTCCGCCACAGTTTTGCTACCCGTTGCATTGAAAGCAAATGTGATTACAAAACTGTAAGTGTGTTGTTGGGCCATTCAAACGTAAGCACTACCTTAAACCTATATGTCCACCCCAATATGGAGCAAAAAAAGAAAGCCATCAATCAAATGCTGCGGGGTTTGCACGGATAATAGGCGTGTTGAAGCAATTGGTAAGTATTTATTTGATATATTTCATCACTAAACTATGTTGTGAGCAAAACTAGTCTGAAATATGTTTCGCATACACCAGCAGTCGTGTATATTTGTATTAACAGTACCCGTGTTGCTTCCCGTAAGATCAGCTCGCGGGTCTTTCTTTTTAACAGCTTTTGTTCCAGTTTTCTGGAAAACAGAATTTAGCTGGATGTAGTATGAGCAGACAAAGTGAGCAAATATTAGAGGAGCAGTTAATTGCCCAATTGCAAAAACTAGGCTACACATTTGTAGCTATAGCCGATGAAAAACAACTATTGGCCAACCTCAAAAACCAATTAGAAAAGCACAATAACATCACTTTCTCTGCTCCGGAATTTGAAAAGGTGCTCAACCTTTTAAGTAAAGGTTCGGTTTTTGAAAAAGCCAAATCCTTACGTCAAAAACAGCATATTATTCGCGATAACGGCGATAATCTGTATTTCGAGTTTCTGAATACCGAACATTGGTGTCAGAACCAATATCAAGTCACCAACCAGGTAGCCCAAGAAGGCAAATACAAAAACCGCTACGATGTAACCCTTTTGATAAACGGCTTACCCCTCGTACAAATTGAATTGAAGCGCCGGGGATTAGAGCTTAAAGAAGCCTTTAACCAGGTAAATCGTTATCAAAGGCACTCATTTGGCGCAAATTCAGCTTTGTATCAATATGTACAGCTCTTCGTCATCAGCAATGGTGTAAACACAAAATATTACGCCAACAATCACCACCAAAGCTTCAAACAAACCTTTTATTGGACCGATGTCGAAAACAAACGACTTACGAATCTACTGAATGAGTTCACGGATGTTTTTTTGGAGCCTTGCCATGTCAGTAAAATGATATGTAAATACATTGTGCTTAATGAGGCTTATAAAATACCAATGGTATTAAGGCCGTATCAATTTTATGCCGTAGAGGCTTTGATTGAGCGGGTAAAAAACTCGCGTAAAAACGGCTATATATGGCATACAACCGGTTCGGGTAAAACCCTGACAAGCTTTAAAGCCAGTCAGATTTTAATGAATTTTCCGGAAGTCCATAAAGTAGTTTTTGTGGTCGACCGCAAAGACCTGGATTACCAAACCACCAAAGAATTCAACAGTTTCAGCGACGGCTGTATTGATGGCACAGACAATACCGCCAATTTGGTCAAACAATTTATTGGCACCTACAAAGACAAAAAAGGCGAAGCCAAAAACACCCGATTAATTGTTACTACTATTCAAAAGCTCAATACGGCCATCAGTAAGTTGAAGTATGAGAAACGGATGGCTGATTTGCGCGACAGGCGCATCATTTTTATTTTTGATGAGTGCCATCGCAGTCAGTTTGGTGAAACGCACAACCGAATAAAGGAGTACTTTAATAACGCACAATTATTCGGCTTTACCGGCACACCCATTTTTGCGGATAATGCCAATAAAAATGAATTGGGTAAACGAACCACCAAAGATCTATTCGAAGACTGCTTACACAAATACGTAATCACCGACGCCATCAAAGATGAAAACGTACTGAAGTTTTCAGTGGAATATGTAGGCAGGTACAAAAGGAAAACAACCGCAACCGAAATTGACATCGAGGTAGAAGATATCGATACACAAGAATTGATGGAGGACCCCGTGCGTTTGGAAAAAATTGTGGATTATATTATCCATAACCACAGCCGGAAGACCCACAACCAGGATTTTTCGGCGATGTTTTGTGTCGACAGTGTGAAGTCACTCATAAGGTACTATGATATTTTTAAGCGCAAAAAATTGGCTGGTGAGCACCATTTAAATATAGCCACCATCTTCAGTTATGCCGCCAATGAGCCTGATGCAGATGCCAATGGTTTTATACCCGAAGAAGTATCGGTAGTTGAAGACCCCAAAGCACTTTATGGCTTACATCAGCATAGCAGGGAAAAGTTGGATGAGTTTATTGCAGATTATAATAAATTGTACAATGTCAAGTATTCGACAAGTACGAGTGAGGATTTTTATAACTACTACAACGACATTTCAAAAAAGCTGAAGGACCGGGAGCGTCAACCCGAAAATGTGAACAACCGCATTGATATTCTTTTGGTGGTCAATATGTTTTTAACCGGTTTTGATGCCAAAAAAGTCAACACCATTTATGTCGATAAAAACCTGAAATATCATGGTTTAATACAGGCATTCAGCCGTACAAACCGCATACTAAATGAAACTAAATCACAGGGAAATATAGTTGTTTTCCGAAACTTAAAGGACCGTACCGACCAGGCCATTACTTTGTTCAGTAACAAAGAAGCCATAGAGGTCATCATCATGAAGCCCTATGAGGATTATGTGGCCAAATTTGATGAAGCATTCACCAATTTGTTGACCATAACACCCAGCACCGATGCTGTTAATGAGCTTGAAAGTGAAGATGATGAGCTAAATTTTATCAAAGCATTCCGGGAGTTAATGAGAATCAAAAACGTACTTGCTGCGTTTTCTGATTTTAAGTGGGATGATTTAGAACTGAGTGAACAGCTTTTTGAAGACTTCAAAAGCAAATACTTGGACCTTTACGAAAAAGTAAAAACAAACCACCAAAAAGAGAAAGTTTCTATTCTAGAGGATGTGGATTTTGAGTTGGAGTTAATCCACCGCGACGAAATTAATGTTGCCTACATCATACAGCTTTTAATTAAACTAAAATCGCAGTCTAAGCAGGATTCCGCGCATGTTGAAAGAGAAATATTCAATCTACTTAATACTGAGGCAACGCTTAGAAGCAAACGAGAGTTAATTGAGCGATTTATTTTAGAAAACTTGCCCAACATTACCGAGCTCGATCATATCACGCCCGCATTTGAAACCTATTGGAATCAGGAGCAGCAAAAAGAATTTTCCAAATTGGTAGAAGAGGAGAATCTATCTGCCGAAAAAACTGAAAAACTCATTGAGGATTACCTTTTTGCCGAAAGAGAGCCTCTGCGTGATGAAGTGCTTGAGCTTATAGAAGGGGAGAAGCCAAGTTTGCTTCAACGCAAAAAACTAGGCGATAAAATCCTAAAAAGAATAGTCGATTTTGTTGATACCTTTATTAACGGAATGAATTTAGGTTAAAGGAGACGTTTTAAATCCTTATTTCCAGCCAATAACTCTGCGCAATACCATACTGCGCCATCATATACGTAAGCATAATCCACACCGAGGCATGGGGAATGGGCAGCACAAATTTGTTGATGGCCAGCAAAGTATCCGACAGCATAAAACTCAAAACAGCCACAATCAACACATTACTGCCTTTGCTATCGAAAGCCCGGCGGTTGATGGCACTCAGTACCATAAAGCTGATGGCACAAACATAAATGGCCACCGGTAGCAGCATTTCGCCGAGATAAGAATAGAGATATACAAAAAAGGCCCCGGCCAGCACCAATACCGGCAAGGCTAGCAGCGGCTTTTGTCGCAACAAACCGGGTGTAGCACTGTCCGACTTTAAAAAGGCTGTGCCATAGGAGAGCTGAGCAACCAGAAAAGCACCCAGGCCAAGCATAAAAAAGAGCGCATCGTTTTCTTTGAGTAACAGCACATCTCCGAGCCAGGAAGCCAGCATGGCCACACGCAGCCAGGGTTGTTTGGTGGTCACCGGCCAGGTCCAAATCAAAAGTATGGGCAACAAGACCGACTTGGTGGCCATCACCACAGCACCATCCAAACCGCGCCACAACAGGAATAAATGAATAACGCCAATCACCAGAAAATCCTTTTCGGTGACTTTAAAATATTTCTTCCAACCGGTTAAAGTCATGGCTTCTGAATTAAATACAAGAACAATATACTGCTCAGTGCGGCCGCCGGGGCAAGCACCCAAACCGCCGAAAGCGGGAACAAATAAATCAACAAGCCAACCGTAGCCAACAACCTGAAATATTCAAAAGCCGTTGCCCATTTTTTCGCCGACAACAACTCGCCCAAAGCAGCCACACCGATAAAAATCAGCAGAACGGCTGCCAGGCGTTCGAACCAGTTGAACTGGGACAAACTAAACAAGACATAGCTCGTAAAAGCCAGCAAAAGCACATATTGGGTCAACACATATACATTCAGCCGAAAGGGTACGTCAACGTCAAATTTGGCGTAGGTGGTTTCATCTACCGGTTGTGGTGCTCGATATCCGCCCATTTCGTCGGGTAGCCAACCCGGCTTGTAAAACAACACTTTGAGTTTGTTTTGTATACCCTCTACTCGTTTGAAATCTGCCCAGATATCGCCAAAATGTTTGACTTGCAGATAAACCGGGTTCCAACTTTTGCTCGGGTTGGTGATACCATAAACGGGCGCTTCTTCCTCCTCCTGAAAAGTGCCAAACATTTTATCCCAAATGATGAGGGTGGCTGCGTGGTTTTTATCGATGTATTTGGGGTCACGACCATGATGCACACGGTGATGCGAAGGGGTATTGAGCACATACTCGAGCCAGCCCATCTTCCCGATGGCCCGCGTATGTATCCAGAACTGATACAGTGTATTGTAAGCCAGCATCACCAGGAACCAGTCGGTTGCAAAACCCAGTAAAGCCATCGGCAAATAAACCAGGGAGGTGAAGAACTTTTGAAAAGCACCTTGCCGCAAGGCTACCGATAAATTGTACTCCTCACTCTGGTGGTGCACCACATGGCCCGCCCAGAATAAATTAATTTCATGACTCCAGCGGTGTGCCCAGTAATAGAAGAAGTCGACCAGCACAAACAACAGCAAACCGGTATACCAGTTCATAGGTACGGTAAACCAACGAAACTGCTCGAAAACAAAATGGTAAATCCCCACCGTAAAAACGGCTGCAAAAACCCCGCTCAGTTGCTCGGTAATCCCACATGAGATGTTGGTGAGGGCGTCATTCAGCCGGTAGAGGCCCTTTTTGTAAAAGCGGTCGTAAATGACTTCTATGCCGATAAGCAGAAAAAAGATAGGTATCGAAAGTACAATCGGATTCATGCGAGGGGGTTAAGTTTTTGATTAGCACGCATGAAGTTTCGTATTCCATGCTTTTTACCCTAAATTTGTGGTCTAAATTTAGAAAAATGCTCGCGATGCTAACCCTCTTTTTGGGGAATATGGGTGCTGGTGAAATCATCCTGATTTTTTCGGTCATTCTGATTTTTTTTGGTGCAAAACGTATACCGGAGCTGGCGCGTGGTTTAGGCAAAGGCATACGCGAATTCAAGGATGCTTCTGCCGGTATTAAACGGGAGATTGAAGATGCTTCCAACGTACCTGCCGAGAAAAAAGAACAGAACTGAGTTGAACCCCTACCACAAACTTGCTCATATCCAGCGCGACCTCCGTGCCGGTCGGCTAAGCTGTCGCCAATTGGTGGCAGATTACCTGGGGCGCATCCAGGCCCGGCCCGATATTAACGCTTTTCTGGAAGTTTTTGAAGCCGAAGCACAGGCTGCAGCCGAGCAAGCCGATGCCGATATCGCTGCAGGCAACTGGAAAAAACTCACCGGTCTGGTTATTGGCATCAAAGACAATATCGCCTACAAAAACCACCGCTTCAGCGCCTCATCCCGTATTTTAGAGGGCTTTGAATCCCTCTATTCCTCAACCGTGGTGGAGCGTTTACTCGCCGAGGGCGCCATCATCATAGGCCGACTCAATTGCGACGAATTCGCGATGGGTTCATCCAACGAAAATTCGGCATACGGCCCCGTATTAAATCCGCTCGACACCAAACGTGTACCGGGAGGTTCATCGGGAGGTTCGGCTGCTGCCGTAGCTGCCGGTTTTTGCCATGCTTCCTTAGGTACCGATACAGGCGGCTCCATCCGCCAGCCGGCCAGTTATTGTGGGCTCGTCGGCCTCAAACCGAGCTACGGACGGGTATCGCGCCATGGCATCATTGCCTTTGGCTCGAGCTTCGATCAGGTTGGTCCGCTTACCCATTCGGTAGAAGACAGCGCCCTTATACTCGAAGTCATCGCCGGCGCTGATAATTACGACAGCACTTGCGTGAACTTGGCTGTTCCCGAATTGGGCACACTCACAGCCGGCAAAAAATACCGCTTCGGCCTAATCAAAGAAATCCTGACCGGCGAAGGTCTCGACCCCGAACTTTTTGCCGCTTTTAAAGAGCGTATCGCCGATTTAAAAGCTGCGGGGCATGAAATCATCGAATACAGTTTCCCTTATTTACCTTACACTATTCCGACTTATTACATACTCGCTACGGCCGAAGCTTCTTCGAATTTGTCGCGTTATACCGGGGTATTGTATGGCAAACGCAGTGATAAAGCCACCGATCTGGAGTCGGCCTACAAACTTTCGCGTACTGCCGGTTTTGGCCCCGAAGTCAAACGCCGCATCATGATGGGTACTTTTGTCCTCAGTGAAGGTTATTACGACGCCTATTACGGCCGTGGACAAAAGGTAAGGCGCATTCTACGCGACAAATCCACGGAAATACTCGCCAGCTGCGACGCCATTTTATTGCCTACCACCACTTCGGTTGCCTTTCCTTTTGGCGAAAAAACCGACGATCCGATACAGATGTATCTGGAAGATATTTTCACCGTACTGGCCAATCTCACCGGTATGCCGGCCATTTCGGTGCCCTTTGCGAAAAATTCGGCTGGATTACCCTTTGGCATTCAGCTGATCGGCAAAAATTTCGACGAGAAAAATTTGCTTGAAATGGCCACGCTCTTCGAAGCTGAGGCCTGACTTTAGCGCAAGGCGACAATATGAGCAGTCATGATGTCGTTTTGATCCTTATATTTAATCCTCTTTTAATCAAACCGCTATGCGACAACTGCTTTTAACTGCCGGAATTTTCCTTTTGATGTGGCAGTCGGCTTTTGCCCAGTCTGCGCCCGAAAAAAGCGTAGCCGAATTTGATGCTGAGAATGAACTCATCATCAGTGCATTGGACAGTTTGACCAATCTCACCTTCTTCGATCTCAAAAAACGGCCCTATCAGGTCAAAAAACTCAATAAATACGGCTTCCGCCCCGGCGATGTACCTCAGTATACCGACGATATTTATGCCTACCGCATTGCCCATATTGAGTCGCCGATGAAACTTGAATACAATGCCCATGTAAAAGGATTCATTGACCTCTACGCCAACCGCCGCCGGGGATTGATGGAAAGGGCCATGGGCTTGTCGAACTACTACTTCCCCATCTTCGAAGAGGTGCTCGAAAAGCACAATTTGCCGGAGCAGCTGAAATACCTCGCCATCGTTGAGTCGGCGCTGAACCCCGTGGCGGTAAGCAAGGCCGGCGCTACCGGATTGTGGCAGTTTATGTATGCCACCGGCAAAATGTACGGACTCAAAGTCAACTTTTATATCGACGAGCGCCGTGACCCTTACCTCGCTACCGAAGCTGCTGCCCGTTATTTTGAAGATTTATACCGCATTTACGACGACTGGTTGCTGGCTTTAGCAGCCTATAATTGTGGCCCGGGGAATTTGAATCGCGCCATCCGTAAGTCTGGCGGCAAACGCAACTATTGGGAATTGATGCCTTATCTCCCTAAAGAAACCCGGGGATATGTGCCTGCCTTCATCGCAGTGACCTATGTAATGCAGTACGGTGCCGAACACAATCTTTTCCCGACTCCACTCATCAACCTACCCCAGGAAACCGACACTATAGTGGTGCAGGGACCAGTAAATACCCAGTATTTCAGTCAAATGCTGGAATTGGATTATGAACAGCTATGTCTGCTTAATCCGCAGCTGAAGCAACAGTTCATTCCCAAAAGTTTCGACTCCTACGTATTGCGTTTGCCGGCTTCGGCCATTCCGCGTTTTGAACGGGAAAGGGAAGCCATTTTTGCCTATCTAAATCCGCTTCCCCTTCAACTCGATAGCAATGGCTCCCCGATGACTTCCGACAGCGTGCCTTATGTGCTGGCCATGGCCGTTGAACAGCCGCAAACAGTAAAGGTGAAGCACAAAGTGAAAAAGGGAGAAAGCCTGGGCCGGATTGCTGCCAAATACGACGTCAGCATTCATGAAGTTAAACAAAGTAATCACCTGCGGAGCAATACGCTTCGGGTAGGACAAGTGCTCGTCATTGAAAAGGCAGCGCCCAAAACCAAAGAAAGTACGCAAATCGCAGCTAAAAAAGCCGAGCCCGATGTTCAGGAAAAAACACAACCCCAGCTCGCTGCCAACAATCTCCAGAAAAACGAATATTATACCGTTCGCCCCGGCGACACTTTGTGGTCGATTTCTCAAAAGCACAACAGCATGAGTGTGGATGAATTGCGTAAGTTGAACAACCTCAAAAAGTCCGACACCATTAAGCCTGGTCAGAAACTGAAAATTCTGGTAGGATGAGGTTAATTTTGCTCCTTTGCACCTTAGCAATAGCTCTACTTTCGGCATGTGAAGATGGCAAAAAGCGCACCTTACCTGATGCCCTGGCCAGTGCCGGCGATTTAGTTATTGTATCAGACAAGGCCATTTGGAAAGGCGAGGTCGGCGAAGCCGTCCGCAAAACCTTTGCCTCCGAACAACCCGGTTTGCCCCAATCAGAGCCCTGGTTTAAGTTGTTGCATTTTGAAGAAGGCAAGTTTAACGGCATTACCCAACGCTATCGCAGCATCTTGCTGCTCACCACCCTCGATAATTCTTCGAAAACCTCGCGCTACATCAAAGACCTGATTGGCGAAAAACAATACGCCCAAAGCCTGAACGATAGTAACCTGCTTTTCATCCAAAGCGAAGACCGCTGGGCAAATGGTCAAAAAGTGATGTATGTAATTGGCCAAGATGAAAGAAGTCTCGCCCGGGCTATAAAAGAGCGGTCGCTCAGTTTGCGTGAATTACTCAACAAATCAGAACTTGACCGCACGATTAGCTTTATCAAAAACCGGCCACGAAATAAACTGTTGGAACAGAAAATAGCCGATAAAACCGGCCTTCGTTTTTGTCTGCCACAATCCTACCAAAGCCGGGTGCTTAGCGACAGCTTTGTTTGGGTAAGCCGGGAACTCGACGATAAAACCCTCAATGTATTTGTAGGCATTAGGCCATACAATAGCGAAAAGCAGTTTTTTGCTGATGCCATCCTGGCCTATAAAGATAGCCTGAGTCGACACCATCTACCCGGACCAACCCCGGGATCGTGGTATACCACCGAATATATGTTGCCCATCGACACCCAGGCAACAGTTTTTAATCAACAGTATGCCTTAAAAATGCGGGGATTGTGGAAGGTTGAGAATGACTTTATGGGTGGCCCTTTTGTGAATATGACCGTTTACGACCCCAAACGCAATCGTTTATTACATCTCGAGGGTTTTGTGTATTACCCCAAGGAAAAGAAGCGGGAATTGCTGCGGGAACTCGAAGGCATATTGGCATCTTTGCAGTTCTGAACCCATCGTTGCGCTTATGAATATTTTAGTGATCGGCTCAGGCGGCCGCGAACATGCCTTTGCCTGGAAATTACGTCAAAGTCCGTTGTGTGAACAGTTATATGTCGCCCCGGGCAATGCCGGCACAGCTGCCATCGCTACCAATGTAGTTATACATCCCGACGATAAGGCTTTTCTGAAGACCTTTGTGCTTGAGCACCAGATTGCTATGGTAGTCGTTGGCCCGGAAGATCCGCTGGTGAACGGCATTGCCGACTTTTTCGCCGGTGATCCTGAGCTTAAATCCATTGCATTTATCGGCCCCAAAGCCGCCGGTGCCTTACTCGAGGGCAGCAAAGATTTTGCGAAGCAATTCATGCGCCGCAATGGCATACCTACCGCTCCTTACCAAACCTTCGACCGTGACTCCGTCGCTGAAGGATTGGCTTTTATTGACCGGCAGGAATTGCCCGTTGTGCTCAAAGCCGATGGACTGGCAGCCGGCAAAGGCGTGCTCATTTGCGACAATTATGCCGAAGCTAAAGCGAGTTTCAAAGAAATGGTCGAAGACCTCAAATTCGGAGAAGCCAGTGCCCGGGTGGTGATTGAAGGCTTTTTAAAAGGTATTGAGCTGTCGGTTTTTGTATTGACAGATGGCAAAAACTACAAAATATTACCCGCTGCCAAAGACTATAAACGCATAGGTGAAGGTGATACCGGCTTAAATACCGGAGGCATGGGAGCTGTATCTCCGGTTCCTTTTGCCGATGCTGCCTTTCTGCAAAAAGTGGAAGAACGCATCATTCAGCCTACCATTCAAGGTTTTCAAAAAGCAGGTTTTGACTACAAAGGATTTGTATTTATCGGCTTGATGAAAGTAGGCGACGACCCCTATGTGATAGAATATAATGTGCGTATGGGCGATCCTGAGACCGAAGTCGTACTACCCCGCATCGAAAATGATTTGGTTGAGTTGTTTCAGCACTGTGCCAACGGCACTTTAAATCAGGTCGACTTAAACATCTCTCCGAAAACTGCCGCAACTGTCATGCTGGTAGCAGGTGGTTATCCCGGAACCTATGCCAAAGGCGACCGGATGTCAGGTTTCGAAGCTGTAAGCGGAAGCCTGTTGTTTCATGCAGGGACTAAACGTAATGGCGAAGACATTGTGAGCAATGGTGGCCGTTTGCTTGCCATAACCACCCTGGCTGAGAGTGTGACCGAAGCATGCGCAATAAGTTTGGCCAATGCCGAACTTATTGCATACAGCGGCAAATATTTTCGCCGCGACATAGGTTTTGACCTCTGATTATTTGAGTTTGGAAGAGAGCGGATTACGCAAACCTTCGTAGCCGGTTAAGGACATGCGGACGGCACCGACCAATATATTTGCCTTAATTTCAAGCGGTATTTTATTGGCGTCGTCGGTCACATAAACCACCAAATCTTCTTCCGACTTGAAAACGCGGCCTTTCATAACCACAGGCATAAATTTCATGACCCGAAAGGTCCCTACATCGGTTTTGAGTTTTACACGCCCTTTAAATTTGAATTTAAAGTTGTGCATCTCATTATCGAGAAACATGGGAACTTCAAATATGTCGCCATCGCGTGCATTGCTGAAGTCGATGGTTCGCGCATAATAAAAAGCCGAAACAATGTCCTGGGTGTGTAAAGGAATATCGTAGCTAACCCCCTTCGAAGTCACTTTCTTTTGATGGTGGTCGAAAGTGTAATGGTCTGTCATCAAAAATCCACCTTCATTCACATCTCTGGCGAAAGCCCAGGGCATGATAGCATCGCGATCAACATAACTTTCATACTTATCTCTCACCTTGTAGAACCAGTCGAAGCTATTGATTGTACGCCCGGTAGCGACAATATGATAACATGATTTTGAAGCAATCTGTACCGGATGAGGTTGCACTTTGAGTTCTCCAATACCGGCATTAATAAAGCCATAATGCAGGCGGAAAGTCAGGACTTCGCCCGGCTGGAAAGCCGTATTGTTGATTTTGCGAAAACGTTTGTCGGGGTCATTAGGCTCGACATCGCGTATTTCCTGCGCCCCGCTATTCAGGCTGGGCAGGGCCAGACTGAAGCATAAGAGAAAGCTGAAGATCGATTTCATATACACGGTTTCGGAACGCAGGACAATTTCCCTGCCAATACAAATTTAGCTGCCTTGTTTGGAATAAAACTACGGTAAAAGCGACATATTTCAGTTCGTCCTCGACTAAGCCCGGGAAATTGCCGACTTTTGCAGCAACCAAGGATCTGCTATGAAGATCAACATCCCCGAGACCAACAAACCCCGAATTGTCATACTCGGCGCAGGGTTTGCCGGCTTAATCCTAGCCCGCAAAATTAATCCCGACGATTACCAAATCGTTTTGCTCGACAGGCACAATTATCACACTTTCCAACCACTGTTGTACCAGGTGGCTACCGGTGGACTGGAGCCGGGCTCTATTGCCCATCCTTTGCGGAAATTCATCAAAAGAAGGCCCTGGGTGATTTTGCGCATAGCAGAAGTCACAGCTATCGACAAAAACCAGCAGCAGATCATCACCAATATTGGTAGCCTGCGTTACGATAAACTCATTTTAGCCACCGGCAGCAAAACCAATTTTTTCGGTCAACAACAGCTGCCCGAATTTGCCATGCGGATGAAAACCGTGCCTCAGGCACTTGATCTGAGGAGTTTAATTCTACAGCATTTTGAAGAGGCCTTGCTGACTTCCGATTTGGCCCAACGAGAGCGGCTTATCACTTTTGTGGTTGTTGGCGGCGGCCCTACCGGGGTGGAAACAGCCGGGGCGTTGGGTGAACTCAAAAAACACGTCCTGCCCAAAGATTATCCGGAGTTGGATATTCGCCGCATGCAAATTCACCTGATTGAAGCTGGCCCTCGGGTATTAGCCGGCATGTCGGAACAAGCCTCAGAAAAAGCGTTAAAGTTTCTGAAAGAGCTCGATGTAAATGTGTGGCTCAATGCTCCTGTGAAAGATTACGACGGCCAGGTAGTGACCATAGCCGACGACAAAAGCATCAGCAGTCAGCTTCTTATTTGGACAGCCGGTGTTATTGGTGCGCTGCCCGAGGGGATACCCGCCGAAGCTATTGGTCGTGGTGGCCGACTGTTGGTTGATGAATACAATCGCGTAAAAGCCCTACCCAACACCTATGCAGTGGGCGATGTGGCTCTGATGCAAACCGAAAAATACCCCAACGGTCACCCCATGGTAGCCCCGGTGGCCATTCAAATGGCCGAACAATTGGTAGCCAACCTCCGTGCAGAAGCACGCCAAAGAAAGCTGCGGCCGTTTAACTACTTTGATAAAGGCAGCATGGCAACCATTGGCCGGAACCGCGCTGTAGTAGATATACACAAAATCCGCTTTCAGGGCTTTTTTGCCTGGTTTGTATGGATGTTTGTGCATTTGATGTCGATAGTAGGCTTCCGGAACCGCATGGTAGTATTTATCGACTGGTTCTGGAATTATGTGAGTTACGACCGGGCTTTACGCCTGATCATCCGGCCGTTCAAAAAATAACGTAAGTCCTGCTGCCTATGCGATTATGCTTTGGGGTCTTGCTGCTCTTCCTGCTTGCTGGCTGCGCCAGTCAACAGGATAAAATCAGGCTTCCTCGTTGGCTACACGATAAAATTGTGCAGGCCGAACGTAATCCTGGCAGTTTTGAAGAAATATGGGTGTACAAATACAAAGGCCAGAGCGTGTATTTGTTTTTGCCCGCTTGCTGCGACCGTTATTCGGAGCTTTACGATGAAAATGGCAAGCTCATTTGTAAACCCGGTGGTGGCATCACCGGAAAGGGCGATGGCAAATGCCGCAACTTTATCAAAAACAGAAAGTATGGCGTACTGCTCTGGAAGCCCAGTTCTGCCATCGATTAATGCTTATCTCACCGCACAAGCCAGCGTAGCCAGATAAACTGCCTGCCCGCTGACTTGCTCAAGGGCGCGAGCACAGGCTTCGAGTGTGGCGCCGGTAGTGAGCACGTCGTCGACCAGCAGCAATTTACGTCCGGGTAGACTGGCCTTGCCGGGCAAAAAGGCTTCAGCCACATTTTCCCAACGTTCAAGTCGCCCTTTTTTGGTTTGGGTAGTCGTATTTACTCCGCGTACCAATAAATCCGGCCGGGTTTCGGCACCCAGGGCTTCGGCCAAACCGCGCGCCAGCAACTCACTTTGATTATAGCCACGTAAACGTTGTTTTTTCCAGTGTAAGGGTACAGGCACAACCGCGTCGATAGCTGAAAAACGACGTGAACTTTTTAGCTCTTCTCCAAAACATTTGCCCAAATAGTGCCCTAATTCCCGGGCACCGTTGTATTTAAGGTTGTGTAAGGCTTGTTGAACCACTCCTGCTTTGGTGAAATACAAAAATGAAGTCACCGCGGCTGGTTGGTAACGGCCGAAGAACAGTTGTTCCACCGGGTTACCAATAAGGTCATGAAAAGCAGTGCGTGGCAGTCTGATTTGACAGCGTTGGCAAATTACCCGTTCATGTTTCAGTAAATGCCGGCAACACGCCTGACACAAGCGGGGAAATAGCAGGTCGATAAATGCGTTAGCATGAGCGAGCATAATCTGCAAGCTAAGCTGCAACTTGCACATAATCTTTATTTTTGCAGGGCTGCGAAAAAAGTTGCGTGATTTAAAACAAGTTTTATGAAAAAAGTACTGTTCTTCTTATTAGGCATCGGTAGCCTGTTTTGCTTTACAATCAGTTACGGCCAGCAAGCCGACGATCGCGTTTTATTCAGCGTGGATGGTCGATCGGTGGGCGTAGAAGAATTTTTGACCGTCTATAACAAAAACAACTACACCCAACAAAAGGCCACTGCCGACGATTTAAAAGAGTATCTCGACCTCTACATCAAGTTCAAGCTAAAAGTACAGGAGGCCTTCACCCTTGGTCTGGATACCACCGAAAAATTCAAAAAGGAGCTGGAGAACTACCGCAATCAATTGGCGCAGCCTTATTTGCGCGACCGGGAAACATCACAGGCCTTGGTTAAAGAGGCCTATGAGCGCATGCAAAAGGAAGTCCGCGCCAGCCACATCATGATTAAAGTGGCAGAAAATGCTTCGCCAAAAGACAGCCTGGCCGCCTTCAAAAAAATTCAGGCCATTCACCAGCGTTTGCAAAAAGGTGAAGATTTCAACACCCTCGCACAAACCCTTTCCGAAGACCCCTCTGCAGCCGAAAATCAAGGCGATCTGGGTTATTTCTCAGCTTTCAGGATGATTTATCCATTCGAACAAACCGCTTACAATACGGCACCCGGCCAGTACAGTCAACCTTTCCGCACCCAATTCGGCTACCACATCCTCAAGGTACATGATGTGCGCCCGGCCGTAGGAGAAATACGTACTGCCCATCTCATGCTGCTCACCCGCAATACCGACAGCGATTCGGTAATGGAGAATACTAAAAAGCGCATATTCGAAATCCATAAAAAGCTCAAAAACGGCGAAAACTTCGAAGCTTTGGTAGCCCAGTACAGCGAAGACCCCAGCACCCAAACTCAGCAAGGTATATTGCCTTGGTTTGGTACCGGTCGTATGGTGCCCATGTTTGAAGCCACCGCATTTGCCCTGGCTAAAGACGGTGATATTTCGGAACCAGTGCAAACACCCTACGGCTGGCACATCATCAAACGTCTGGAACGCCGCGGCATTCCGGCTTTTGAAAAAACCAAAGGAGATATCGAAGCCAAAATCAACCGGGATGCCCGCGCTAACCTCTACAAAAGCAACCTCATCGCCAAGCTGAAAACGGAGTACAGCTTTAAGGAAGACCTGAAAGCGCGCCAGGCTGTATTCGCCAAGGTGGTCGACAGCCTTTACACCAATGGTCAGTGGTTGGCCGACAGTGTTTGGAAGACCAATCTGGTAGTCGCCAGTTTTGCTGACGTTAAATTAAAACAGTCCGATTTGGCGGCTTATCTCCAGGCCAACCAATATGGCAGTCAGGGTAGTGATGTAGGCATCTACCTCCTCAAAACCTACAATAAATGGATAGAAGAGCGGATTTTGGCCTATGAGGACAGTCGTCTGGAGCAAAAACATGCCGATTTCCGTGCCTTGTTAAAAGAATATCGCGAAGGCATCCTCTTATTTGATCTGACCGACCAGCTCGTTTGGTCGAAAGCCGTAAACGATACCGATGGCTTAAAAAGTTGGTTTGCCGACAACCAGGCCAACTATCGTTGGAACGACCGCGTTGAGGTGACCATCTATCAATTCGCCAATGCCACCCAGGCAGCCAAAGGCCGTAAGCTCCTCCAAAAGAAAAAAAATACCGATGACGTTATCGTTAAGTTGATGAACGAGGAGAATCCGCTCAATGTAAAAATCAGCAGCGGCAAGTTCGAAAAAGGCAGTAGCGAGCTGATCGACAAGATCGAGTGGAAAGTTGGTCTGAGTCCGGATGTCTACCACAACAATGCCGTTTACATCGTTAGGGTGAAGGCGCTTTTGCCAGCCGGACCGAAAGATTTAAACGAAATTCGTGGACTGGCTACCTCGGATTATCAGAATTATCTAGAAAAAACCTGGTTAGAATCGCTTACTGCCAAGTACAAAGTGATTGTAAACCAGGAGACTTTGAACAGTATCTTACCCAAATAAGTTGAAAAAGTATTACCTGTTGGCCCTAATCGGCATGTTGAGCACCGCCTGCGATTGGTTTGGCGGTGCTCAACCCGATAATGTTATTGCCCGGGTAAACGAACAATACCTGTATCGTTCTCAGTTGGCGGATATTGTACCCGCTGGCAGTTCAGCCGAAGATAGCAGTCGTTTGGTGAAAGCCTATATTGAAAGCTGGATCAGGGAAGAATTATTGCTCGATCAGGCCAAAAAACGGCTTTCGTCGCGAAGCAAAGACATTGAGCAAAAGCTCGAGGATTACCGCCGCTCTCTCCTCATTTATTCGCTTGAGGATGAAATCATGACCTCCCGACTCGATACAGCCATCGACCCACAATTACTCGAAAGTTATTTTGAATTAAATAAGGCGCAGTTTTTATTGCGCGACCCCATTTTCAAAGGCCGTTTCGTGAAGTTGGAAAATGGGGCACCCAAAACCGAATTATTACGTCGATTATTGACATCGAAGCGCCATAAGGAAGAAAAACAGCTCGAAGATTATTGTCTGCAATATGCCACCAACTACCACCTGAACGACAGCAGTTGGGCATATAGTGGTGAGGTACTGCGGAGTATGCCACGTGAGCTGATAGATCGCATTAATTTTAACAGTCGCGGATTATTTGAGACTTCCGACGAACAATACCAGTATTTTGTGGTCGTAAACGCTTTTCGGGATGTGGGTGAAGAACCGCCCCTCGAGCTGGAGCGAAACAATATCCGCGACCTCATCCTGTTACAAAGACGACAACAAGCCATTGCCCGTTATATCGACGAAATGTACCAACGTGCTGAGGCCGAACAAAAATTTGAAATTTATCCATGAACAAGTTTAAGCTGCGCTACGTCCTGTTGATGTTGGCCATGTGTTGGGGAAGCCACGTATTCGCACAGCCTGCCAAAGGCAAAATGGTTGATGGGGTTATTGCCATTGTAGGCGATAAAATCATTCTTAAATCGGAAGTGGAAGCCGAATATGCCAACTTCCTTCAGCAGGAAGGCAACAAAGCTGACCCGTTGGCCAAATGCCGAATCGTAGATCAGTTGTTAACGAGTAAACTCATGCTCCGTCAGGCCGAGTTAGATTCTTTGGTGGTTAGTGATGAGGAAGTTGACCAACAGCTCGACCGACGCGTACGTTATTTTATATCGATGATAGGTGGTGCAGAGAAGCTGGAAGAGTTTTACGGTAAATCGATACCTGAAATCAAGGATGAATTCCGGGTGAACATACGTGAACAACTCCTTACCCAAAAGATGCAGGAGAAAATCACGGCCAGGGTAAGCATTTCGCCGGCAGATGTGAAAGCATATTTTAAGCGTATACCCGAAGATAGTATCCCCTATTTCCCGGCTGAGGTGGAAATCGGCCAGATTGTGATTTTTCCCGAACTGGACGAAGGCACCCGGGAGTTTACCATCGACAAACTGAACAGCATTCGTAACCGCATACTCAAAGGCGAAAAATTCGCAACTATGGCCGTGCTTTACAGTCAAGATCCGGGTTCCGGACCACAGGGCGGCGATTTAGGTTTTTTTGGCCGGGGAGAGATGGTGAGTGAATTCGAAGCCGTAGCTTTTAAGCTCAAACCGGGTGAAATCAGTCCGGTCATTAAAACGAAATACGGTTATCACATTCTTCAGCTCATCGAACGCCGTGGCGACCGGGTTAATTGCCGGCACATCCTCATCAAACCACCGGTAAGTTCAGCCGAACTGGAACGGGCCAGGGTACGCCTCGATACCTTGCGTCAACAACTTATGGCCGGCAATACGCCTTTCGTCGAAGCAGTTCGCAAATACTCTCAAGACGAGGAAAGCAAACAAAACGGCGGTATGATCATGAATCCAAATACGGGAGGTAATGCTTATACCATCGAACAGCTTACACCCGACATTTATTTCCAGATCGAAAAACTCCAGGTGGGAGAATATTCCAGCCCAAGTGTTTTTGCCTCGGCCGATGGCAATCGCGGTTGGCGCATTTTCTACCTGAAAAGTCAAACCACCCCACACAAAGCCAGTCTCGACACCGATTACGACAAAATACAAACAGCTGCCATGAACCTGAAAAAGATGGAAAAGCTGCAAGATTGGTTTATGAAGACGAAAGAAAAAACCTTCATCAAAATAGAAGCAGAGTATAGTCATTGCTCCGATTTAGAACGCTGGCAGTAAAGCAACTTTGTGCAAACTTCCTGCTTGAAAACACTATTTTAGCTGTTTACCGTTAATGCCTTATGTCGACAAACTTTAGTTCAGATGCTGCTGCCGTTGATGCCCTGGCGCAACGTTATCGTGAGATACAAAATGAAATAGGTAAAATCATCATTGGTCAGGATGAGGTGGTGAAATCGGTTTTGATTTCGGTCTTCAGCAATGGCCACTGTTTGCTCGTTGGTGTGCCCGGCCTGGCCAAAACCCTGCTCGTACAAACCATTGGTCAGGTGCTCGACCTGAGTTTTAGTCGCATTCAGTTCACACCCGATCTCATGCCCAGCGACATCACCGGTTCCGAAGTGCTCGACGACCAGCGGAACTTCCGTTTCATCAAAGGCCCTTTGTTTTCGAACATCGTCCTGGCCGATGAAATCAACCGCACCCCACCCAAAACACAGTCAGCTCTGCTCGAAGCCATGCAGGAACGCCAGGTAACTGTTGCCGGTCAGCGTTATCCGCTTCCTGCGCCATTTTTTGTGCTTGCCACCCAAAACCCCATCGAGCAGGAAGGTACTTATCCTTTGCCGGAAGCTCAGCTCGACCGCTTTATGTTTAATGTATGGCTCGATTACCCTGCCTTTGCCGATGAATTGGAAGTGGTGAAACAGACCACCAACGATGTTAGCCGTGTGGTAAGTCAAAAAATCAATGCCGAAGAAATCCTCTACTTCCAGCAATTGGTCCGTAAAATTCCGATAGCCGACAATGTGTTGGAATACGCTGTCAAATTGGCAAATAAAACCCGTCCCGGCGGACAATTTGCCACCAAATCAACCAATCAATACCTCAGCTGGGGTGCCGGTCCGCGTGCTTCACAATATTTAACGATAGGGGCCAAATGCCACGCTGCCCTACACAATAAGTACTCTCCGGACATCGAAGACGTACAAGCTGTGGCTTTACCTATACTCCGGCACCGTATTGTAGCCAACTACAAAGCCGAGGCTGAGGGTATTAAAGTCGATGATATCATACGTGAATTGCTTTGAACCAAATCATTGGCATTTGAATTGACTACTTAAACGAAAACCATCTCAAGATGTATATTATCCTTATTGTCGTCATAATGGCAGCCAGCTGGGCTGTAGGCGCACGTTTTAAAAATCGTTTCAACAAATACGCTGCAACACCACTGAGCAGCGGTTTGTCGGGTCTGGAAATTGCAGAGAAAATGCTCCGCGATCACGACATCCACGATGTTAAAATCATCTCAACCGAAGGTCAGTTAACCGATCATTACAATCCCACCAACAAAACCGTCAATCTCTCGCATGATGTTTATTATGGTCGTTCGGTAGCTGCTGCTGCTGTATCGGCGCACGAGGTAGGTCACGCTGTACAACATGCCCGGGCTTACGCCTGGTTGAACTTTCGTTCGGCCATGGTTCCAGCCTTGAGCATTTCTTCGAAATTTATGCCCTGGGTACTGCTTGGTGGTATACTCACCCTGAATGTCTTTCCGCAATTATTGCTCTTAGGCATTTTAATGTTTGCACTCACCACTATTTTCACCTTTGTCACGCTACCGGTAGAATTCGACGCCAGCCGTAGGGCATTGGCCTGGTTGAATACCTCTGGTGTAACAAGTAGCCAACAACATCCTCAGGCGAAAGACGCTTTGAAGTGGGCTGCCATGACCTACGTCATTGCTGCTTTATCGTCGCTGGCTACGCTGCTTTATTATGTGATGATTTATATGGGGCGTCGCGACTAAGCGCGAGTCTGTGAACTATCCAACGGCCAATACGCAAGTGTTGGCCGTTTTTTGTGTATAGCTGAATACTATTTTTATTAGCTGTATGGCATGACTAAATGATTCAAGGCCAGCAATGTCTCAGAAAATTTTAAGCATCAGCTTGTTATATTCCTAGAACCTTCTATATTCGTAATCAATACACCACAATACGGATGTTACAAAGTAGTCCCTCTAAAGCCGGTAGAACCGATACCACCCTGGCGCATTGCATCAGGCAGACGTGCTTTTGCATCACTACTTTGCCCGACGACAGCCTAAGAGGTTAAGCCAACACCTCTTTTATCCGGAATACTCCGGTCAATTTATTCGCTGTCCCACCAAATTTTACTTCTATGAATTCATCCCAAAGGATGGCTTTGTTGTTAGTACTGGGCATAATCTGTGGTTGTAATAAAGAAAAACAAATCATCGCCCCTGCTACGACCAAAGTCATCGGTCGGGTGCTTATAAAAGGCACCGACCGCCAAGCCAGTAAATACCCCCTTATTGTAAGGGCATACAAACAAATCGACATCCAAAACTCCAGTATCGGTCAGTTGGTTGCCGAAGCCAAAACCGATTCTCTTGGTCGTTACCGACTTGCCTTTGAAAGCAAGGACCCAAGAGCCAGGTACTATCTATGTCTGCAAGCCGAATTGGCCGGGCATTTTGCGCCAAATGAACGTCGGGTGTACATCGAAGCCGGTCGGCAGCAGTACCAGGACATGTATTATATCCCCCAGGCCTGGCTTAAGTTACATATTCAGCGCCAGCAGGCCTCGGCTGATGAGGAGATACGGGTTTTTATGGGTGGAGAAGAATTGTACACCTTCCAAGGCGAAACCGACAAGGTATTATTATGCGGCCCAAAGCCGGGCAATACACCTTTGCTCATCACCTCAGGTCTGCGTCGTTCCGGCAAACTCCAGTTCAGTCGTGCCGACACCCTTTATCTGGCTGCTTACGATACGAGCTACCAACTTTTGAGTTTGTAAGCCCAGCCTCATCTTCTCTAAAAAGCGCATCATGGAATTCCTTTTCAGCCCTTACCTTTGTCCCAAACCACCATGCTTTTGATACGTACACCAGACTTCATTCGACGTATGTCGACCTCCGTAGCCTGGGGCGATTACGACCAGCCGGAGCGCGTGGTTTATCTCACTTTCGACGACGGCCCCATGCCTGAAATCACTCCGTGGGTGCTTGATCAATTGAAAAAGTACAATGCCAAAGCCACTTTTTTTTGTTTAGGCAGGCATGTTCAAGCTCATCCGGAAATTTACGCCCGCATTTTGGCCGAAGGACATAGTGTTGGCAACCATACCTACGACCATCCCGATGGTTGGAAAAGTGGTAATCTCACCTATTATAAAAGTGTGATTGCCTGTTCCGACCTGGTGAAGTCGCCGCTGTTTCGGCCACCTTATGGCCGCATTACCCCGCGACAAATCAGGGCTTTAAAATCGCGCTACAAAATCATACTATGGAGTATTCTCAGTCAGGATTACGATAGCTCCAAAACCCCGGAGCAATGTGTGCGTAATGTGACTGCCAAAGTCAGGAACGGCGACATCATTGTTTTTCACGACAGTCTCAAAGCCTGGCCCAATCTTTATGAAGCACTGCCCGCCACGCTGGCCCACCTTAAACAATCGGGCTTCCGTTTTCTGGCCTTATAGCTTTTATGGTATTCATCGACACCCACACCCACTTATTCAGTTCCAGTTTTGATGTGGACCGCGATGACGTCGTAGCCCGTGCCATTGCCTCAGGCATCACCACTTTGCTGCTCCCCAATATCGACCAAGCCAGCATTGCGCCCATGCTGGCACTTGCTGATCGGTATCCGGCTCATTGTTTGCCGATGATGGGTTTGCACCCCGGCTCGGTGGAGGACGATTATCAGGTCCAGCTCGCAGTGCATCGGGCTTGGTTGGATGAACGGAAGTTTGTGGCTGTAGGAGAGATAGGCATAGATTTGTACTGGCGGCAGGATAATCTCGCGGCACAAACCGATGCCTTTCTTACTCAAGTAAGTTGGGCCCAGGCATTGGATTTGCCCGTGGTAATTCATAGCCGCGAGAGCACCGGCATTTTACTCGACTTATTGGCCGACCGAGCTGTTCGCGGCGTATTTCATTGTTTTAGCGGCACGGCCGATGAGGCCAAAGCCATTACCGATCGCGGTATGTATGTTGGATTGGGTGGTGTACTTACCTATAAATCCAATAATAATTTGCGTGAAATCGTCAAAAATGTACCACTCGATCGGATAGTGCTTGAAACCGACAGCCCTTATCTCGCGCCGGTGCCGTATCGGGGTAAACGTAATGAAAGTAGCTATATGCTAGCGGTGGCTGAGACCCTTTGTACTATTTTTGGCCGGGGAATGGATGAAATTGCCGCCATTACCACCCGCAACGCGCAACAATTATTTCGTTTATGAGCCAGACACGACTGTTGCTGATTTATACCGGCGGCACCATCGGTATGATACAGGAGAATCCTGAGGCAGAGTTAAAGCCTTTCGATTTAAACAGCATTCTGGCACAGGTACCAGAAATTGGCTCTTTTGGTTACCAGCTCGATGCCCATACTTTTGCCCAGCCCATTGACTCGAGCAATATGCAACCGGAAATCTGGTCGGAGCTCGCCGCCGTAATTGCCAGGCATTACGAAAATTACGACGGCTTTGTGGTACTGCACGGTTCCGATACCATGGCGTACAGTGCCAGCGCACTCAGTTTCATGTTAAAGAACCTGGCCAAGCCCGTTATATTTACCGGTTCTCAATTGCCTATTGGCCACATTCGAACCGATGCCAAAGAAAATCTCATCACCAGCATCGAAATAGCAGCCGCACGTTTGAAAGGCAAGGCCCGCGTACCCGAAGTTTGTATTTATTTCGACTATCACTTGTACCGCGGCAACAGGGCCATTAAGTACAATTCCGAAAAATTTGAGGCCTTTCATTCGCCCAATTATCCGCTTTTGGCCGAAGCCGGTATTCGCATCAAATACAACGACAACGACATATTACCCCAGCCTCAGGCCCCTTTCGAGGCCCTGCTTAGCCTGAACAATCAGGTTGGTAGCCTCAAACTTTTCCCCGGACTGCGCCCTGCTTATGTTGAAACGCTTTTAAGCGACCCGGAGATGGAAGTGCTTGTGATGGAGGGCTTTGGTTCAGGCAACGGCCCAACCGATGACTGGTTTATTTCGGCGCTATCCCGTTTTATTAGTTCGGGCAAGGTAGTCATCGACATTACCCAATGTCATGGTGGGTCAGTAAACCTGGGCAAATACGAAACAAGTCTATTATTGCGACAAATTGGCGTGAGCAGCGGTCACGATATGACCTTCGAATGTTGTATTACCAAGAGCATGCATTTACTTGCTCTAGGTTTGCGTGGCAAAGCCCTGGCTGCCGCCCTAGAAAATGCAGTCTGTGGGGAGTTAAACCGCGATTCATAATTTAATGGTAACCCTTGCTGCTTGCATAATTTTCGTATATTGGCAGCGTTTACGAACTTAAGGAGAGGTGTCCGAGTGGTTGAAGGAGCACGCCTGGAAAGTGTGTATAGCCGAAAGGTTATCGCGGGTTCGAATCCCGCTCTCTCCGCAGTGAAAAATGGTGTGGCGATAGGCTTAAAGTTCGTACACAATAACAAGGGTTAATCCTGTTGTTGCACCAAAAAAGAGTATTGAAGACAAAACATATTACCTAAAAAGACAAATAATTTAAACAACAATCCCATTATGAAAAAAATGTTCCTGGTTCTGATGGCCGTGTTGATCGGCGTCGCAAGTTCGTCGGTGACCTTAGCACAAGAAGAGCCGCAGACTGAGCAAACAGATTCATCTGCTGCTGCTACCACTGAAGAGGCTCCGGCTGAAGAGGCTCCGGCTGAAGAAGCTGCTGCTGAAGAGCAGAGTTTCCATTATGTTATCAAGCAAAAATTCATTGAAGGTGGCTGGGAATGGATGAGCCCGGTATTGATTTGTTTAATTATTGGTTTGGCCATCGTTGTTGAGCGTGTAATTTACCTCAATCTGGCTTCTACCAATAACGATAAATTATTGGCTAAAATCGAAGACGCGCTGAAAAGCGGTGGTGTAGATGCAGCAAAAGAAGTTTGCCGCAACACCCGTGGTCCGGTTGCCAGCATTTTTTATCAAGGCCTGGATCGTGCCCATGAGGGTATCGACATCGTTGAAAAATCGATTGTTTCCTATGGTTCCGTACAAATGGGCCAAATGGAGCGTGGTTTGATCTGGATTTCTTTGTTTATCGCCCTTGCACCAATGCTCGGATTTATGGGTACAGTAGTTGGTATGATTGCCGCCTTTGATGCGATCGAAGCTGCCGGTGATATCAGCCCATCACTCGTTGCCGGTGGTATTAAAGTGGCCCTCTTGACCACTGTTGCCGGTTTGATTGTTGCCGTCTTGCTGCAGATTTTTTACAACTACCTCGTATCGAAAGTCGACTCGCTCGTTAACGGCATGGAAGACGCATCTATTTCTTTGGTAGACATTTTGGTGAAAAACAAAATCAGCTAAACATTATGAGCGACCTGACCATCAATATACTGCTGTATCTGACCTACATCCTCATCGGTGTGGCCACGATTTCAGCTATCGTGTTTCCAGTCATTGCCTTGGCTGGCGACATGAAAAAAGCCAAACGTGCTTTATTGGGTATCGGGGCAGTTGCTGTTGTTTTTGTATTGAGTTATGCCATTAGTGATGGCACTGTTCTCGACTCTTACATAAAATACAATGTCACAGAAGGCGTTTCTAAAATGGTTGGTGCCGTACTTATCATGACCTACATCCTTGGATTGGGTGCCATCGTAAGTGCCATCGCCGGAGAAATCCTCAAAGCCACGAAATAATGAGCAAGAAAAAAAGACCAGCAGCAGAGATCAATGCAGGCTCGATGGCCGACATCGCCTTCCTGCTTTTGATCTTCTTTCTGGTGACCACAACCATCGATACCGACAAAGGTATTGCCATCAAACTTCCGCCCATGCCTGAAGAAAATCAGCCTCAGGACGACTTGAAGTTGAAAGAACGGAATGTGCTGAAGATATTGGTAAACTCCAACAATCAATTGCTGGCAGATGGCGAATTAGTGTCTATCCGCGATTTGAAGCGTAAAACGAAGGAGTTTATCGATAATCCTGCCAAGGACCCTACGCTTGCAGAATCGCCGCAAAAGGCAGTTATCTCCTTGAAAAACGACCGTGGAACCTCTTACAACACCTATATCCAGGTGCACAACGAGCTCAAAGCGGCATACAATGAGTTACGCAATGCTATGGCGATGAGCAAGTATGGCAAACCTTACGATAAGTTAAATGCGGAACAGACCACTGAAATTCAGGACTACTACCGTCAGGTTATTTCGGAAGCTGAACCAGAAAACATAGGAGGAGGACAATAATGGCTAAGTTTCGTAAAGAAGGTGGCAAACCACAACCAGCCATCAATACCTCGTCATTGCCCGACATCGTATTCATGTTGTTGTTTTTCTTCATGGTTACCACGGTAATGCGTCAAACCGACCTTAAGGTGAAGGTTGTTGTGCCTCAGGCCACTGAAATTCAAAAACTGGAGAAAAAATCGTTGGTAAGTTATATTTATATAGGTGCGCCAACCGAAAGTTTCAAAGCCCAGTTTGGTACCGCACCTCGTGTGCAGCTGAACGATGCTTTTGCTTCGCCAAAACAAATTCCCGAATTCATCGAAAAGGAAAGGGCAGCCCGCTCGGAAGCTGAAGTGCCATTTTTGACAACCTCTTTAAAATGTGACCAGGAAGCCAAGATGGGTTTGGTTACCGACGTAAAACAGGAACTACGTAAGGTAAACGCCCTCAAAATCAATTATTCTTCCAGTCTCCGGACCGAAGTTTATTGAGCTAACCCGCTCACTTGAAGCTAACCCCGATACACCAGCTGTATCGGGGTTTTTTCGTACAAGACGAGACAAAAACGGCTATCTTCGGAGCACCAAAAAGCTCAGTAGCTTGACACTCGACGAGATTAAAGCGCCCGTTGCACAGGAGATGTACCTGTTCGAAGACAAATTCCGGCAATCGATGCAGAGCCGGATGCCGTTGCTCGATAAAATCACCCGCTACATTGTAAAACGCAAAGGCAAACAAATCCGGCCCATGTTCGTCTTTCTCACCGCGCGTATGTTTGGTGAGATGGAAGAGGCCAGCTACCGGGGTGCAGCCTTGGTTGAACTGCTGCACACTGCTACCCTCGTCCACGACGATGTGGTAGATGACGCTTATGAAAGACGTGGCTTTTTCAGCATCAATGCCCTGTGGAAAAACAAAATCGCCGTACTCGTAGGTGATTATTTGCTTTCCAAAGGTCTGCTGCTTTCCCTGGAACACAAGGATTTTCGATTGTTAGAAATTACCAGCGACGCTGTTCGTCGTATGAGTGAAGGTGAGCTTATGCAAATTGAAAAGGCCCGCCGCCTCGACATTACCGAGGAAGTGTATTTCGAAATCATCTCCAACAAAACTGCTTCGCTTATTGCTTCTTGCTGCGCGGTAGGTGCCGCCTCCGTCAAAAGCGACGAGGCAACCATCGAGCTTTGCCGGCAGTTCGGCGAAAAAGTTGGCCTGGCTTTTCAAATCAAAGACGATTTGCTGGACTTAGGACAGGACGATATTGGCAAAGCGAAAAATGTCGACATCAAAGAGAAAAAGATGACGCTTCCGCTGATTCATGCCTTGGAAAATACCGACAGCAGCACCAAAAGCCGCATCATCAACATCATCAAAAACAAAAGCGATCAGCCGGCGCGAGTAGCAGAAGTGGTTGATTTTATTCACCAGTCAAACGGCTTACAATATGCTACCCAAGCCATGGAGCGGCTAAAAAAGGAAGCTTTTGAGATATTGGACCGTTTTCCCGACAACCGTTTTCGGGATTCATTACGTGAATTGGTGAATTTTACCGTAGATAGGCGAAAATAGGTTTAGGACTGCACAAACTGCAGTATGGCCTCCAGGATAAGGCGATCGTTGGCCAGGCGGGGCACTTTGTTTTGGCCACCGAGTTTGCCTTTCATGCGTAGCCAGTTGTAGAAGGTTTGATCGGGCACGGCATGTACTTTGGGGCGGACTAAGGCCAGGTCTTTGTGCCTTTTGGCATCGTAATCCGAGTTTACCTTGCGTATGCTTTCGTCGAGTATGGTGATGAATCTATCCAGATCGTCGGGGGCAGTTTCAAACTCAATGAGCCATTCGTGCCCGCCTTTGTCGGCAGTAGTTAGGAAGACCGGCCCGGCGGTATAATCGCGTATACTGGCACCGGTGGCGTGACAAGCTTCATGCAAGGCATATTCGGCATTATCGATTATGACTTCTTCGCCAAAAGCATTGATGAAGTGTTTGGTCCGACCGGTAATGCGGAAACGATATGGTTCCAGATGGGTAAAACGTATGGTATCGCCAATCAGATAACGCCACAAGCCGGCATTGGTGGAAATAATTACAGCATAATTGGTATTCAGCTTCACCTCGCCCAGGGTTTTGGTAGGTGGAAAGGGGCCGGCTAACAATTCGGGTTCAACAAATTCGAAATAAATGCCATAGTCGAGCATCAACAGCATATCGGGCGAATTGGCCTTGTCGGCTATGCCAAAAAAACCCTCCGAGGCGTTGTAGGTCTCCAGATAATTCATCTTCGCACCGGGCACGAGCGCTTGAAACTGGTCGCGATAGGGCGTAAAACTCACCCCACCATGGAAATAAACTTCCAGATTTGGCCAAATTTCATGGATATGGCTTTTGCCTGTGTGCTCCAATATCCACTTGAACAAAATCAAGGTCCAGGTGGGCACACCCGATACATTGGTGACGTCCTGGCCGATGGTTTCCAGGCCAATTTTTTCGACCTTCTCCTCCCAATTGTCCATCAATGCCACCGACAGCTCGGGGGTTCGGATAAAATCGACCCAAAACGGCAGGTTTTGCATTAATACAGCTGATAAATCACCATAATAGGCTTCGTTATTCAGCTGACTGATTTGGTGACTACCGCCAATGGTGAGGCCTTTACCACTAAATATTTCGGTATCGGGAAACAGATTGCAGTAAATGCTGAGCAGGTCTTTGCCACCTTTAAAGTGGCAATCTTCCAGCGCTTCCTGACTCACGGGGATAAACTTAGAGCGGTCGTTGGTGGTGCCTGATGATTTGGCGAACCACTTCAGCTCCGAACTCCATAACACATATTGTTCGCCCCGCATCACCCGATCGATCCATGGCTGGAGGTCTTCATAGCTTGAAACGGGTACCCGCTGCCGAAATTCGTCGGCTGTTTTGATGTCGGCATAATCGTATTGCTGGCCCCAGATGGTGTTGCGTGCGCTGTAAAGCAGTTTGCGCCTCACTTCTTCCTGCACCTCGTGGGGATATTTCATAAAAAGCTCGATCTGGTGGATCCGCTTTTTCATGAACCAGGAAATAAAGCTGTTCAGCACCGACATGACTAATCGATTACTTTACGTTTCAGCTCAAAGTGTTTGCCGAGGTACAGCCGACGCACTTCTTCGTCTTCGGCCAATTCTTCAGCCCGGCCCGACTTCAAAATGCGCCCGTCGATCAATAAATAGGCCTTATCGGTAATCGACAAGGTTTCGTTTACATTGTGGTCGGTGATGAGGATGCCGATGTTTTTCTTCTTGAGGCCGAAAATGATGGATTGAATGTCTTCAACCGCTATCGGGTCTACGCCGGCGAAGGGCTCATCGAGCAGGATAAATTTCGGGTCGACGGCCAGGGCGCGGGCAATTTCAGTGCGGCGACGCTCACCACCCGACAGCACTTCTCCGGGGTTTTTTCTGACATGTTGCAGATTAAACTCATCGAGTAGGGTCTCGACCTTGATGTCCTGTTCGGCTTTGGATCGCCTGGTCATTTGCATCACACCCCGAATGTTTTCCTCGACCGTAAGTTTGCGGAAAACGGATGCTTCCTGAGGCAGGTATCCGAGGCCCAATTGCGCCCTTTTATACATGGGCTCGTTGGTGATATCGAGATCGTCGAGGAAAACCCGGCCTTCATCGGGCTTGATAAGACCGACTATCATATAAAAGCTGGTGGTTTTGCCGGCGCCATTCGGGCCGAGTAGGCCAACAATTTCGCCTTGCTCCACATGAATCGATACATGATTCACCACTGTACGTTTTTTGTAACGTTTGACGAGTTCCTGGGAGCGCAGCAGCATCTGTTATTCGAATTTGATGTCTTTGATGTTGAGTTTAATACTCGTAACGCCCCGCCAGGTATTTTCTTCGATTACATACACCATGTCGAATGGAATGCCTTTGGAGATGAGGTTGTAATGTTCGGCCTGACCAAAGGCGATGGCACTGAATGAAATGGAATTTTCCTGTTGAACGGAAATCTGAAGGTGATTTTCACCTACAATACGCACAAAGCCGTTCGAAAACACACTTTTGGTCATAAATACCGGATGCATATTGCCCGGACCAAAAGGTGCGAATTGCTTCAGCACCCGGAAAAAACGGGGACTAATGTCTTTCAGCTTGATTTCCTGGTCAATATCGACAAAAGGCAACAGCTGATCCTCCTGAATAGAATTGCGAACTACTTCTTCAAACTTATCGGAAAAAGCTTTGACGTTACCTTCTTTGAGGGTCAATCCTGCCGCGTATTTGTGTCCGCCAAACTGGTCGACAAACTCAGCACATTGTGCAATAGCGTGATGGATGTCGAAACCATTCACAGAGCGTGCGGAGCCGGTTAAACGGCCTTCGGTATGGCTGAAAACCACGGTAGGTCGGTAATAGGCTTCCACGAGGCGGGAGGCCACGATGCCGATTACGCCTTTGTGCCAATTGGCGCCATAAACCACCGTTGTGCGGCGTTCGGCAAAGTTTTCTTCTCCTTCAGCCAGTTGAAACGCTTCTTTGGTGATGGTGGCATCGACGTCGCGGCGGTCGGTATTGGTTTCGTTGATGACCTGGGCCCGAGCGTTGGCTTCTTCCATATTATTGGAAAGAAGCAGCTCCACGGCGTTTTTTGCATCACCCATACGACCGGCAGCGTTGATACGCGGAGCGATGTTGAAGACAATATCGGTTGCCGTGAGGTCTTTGCGGTCGCAGCAGATATTAATGATAGCCTTGAGACCATGAGCCGGATTTTCATTCAACTTTTTGAGTCCGAAATGGGCCAAAACCCGGTTTTCACCGGTCATGGGCACGATGTCGGCAGCGATACTTACCGCGACGAGGTCGAGGTACTGATGTAACACCTGTATATCGAGACCGTTTCTTTCGCTGAAGGCCTGAGCGAGCTTAAAACCAACACCACAACCCGACAAATCTTTGAAAGGGTAGGGACAATCGGCCTGTTTGGGATCGAGTATGGCCGCGGCACGGGGTAAATCGGCCGGCAGGTGGTGGTCGGTGATGATGACCTGCAACCCTTTTTCGTTGGCATAATCTACCTGATCAACTGCTGTAATGCCGCAATCGAGGGTGATGATGAGTTTGTAGTTGTTCTCTACCGCCCAATCAATGGCCTGAAGGGAGAGTCCATAGCCTTCTTTGTGTCGATCGGGGATGTAATAGCCGATTTGTTCGTGATAATGTTTGAGGAAACGGTACAAAACGGCCACAGCGGTGGTGCCATCCACATCGTAATCGCCATAAATAAGTATGGCTTCGTTGTTGCGCATGGCCAGCTCGATGAGATCAACCGCCTTGCGCATGTCTTTCATTAAAAAGGGATCGTGGAGCTGGCTCAGCTGGGGGCGGAAAAAAGTGCGTGCCTCAGCATAGGTGTTTATACCCCTGCTAATCAGTAAACGGGCGATGACCTCATCAACCTTGATGTCTTCGGCCAGCTTATCTACCGACTCCTGTACTGCTACTGGTTTTAAAACCCACCTTTTTACCATATCTCCACTAAACATTTGCGTGTTCTAAACCCGCTTATCGCTGTAAGCCTGTAAAGATACGACCGAAAGCCCAAGGTGCAGGAGTGGCTTTTGAAAAATTAAAAGTTCGCGTCATATGAGATAAAGTGGGGGGTTGCTCAGAGAAACGTAATTTTGCAACAAATCTGTTCCATGAGCGATCAAAATCCTGCCCTCACACCCATTTCTCAGTTGGGAGAATTTGGTTTAATCCACCAGCTTACCAGCAATATCCGCCTGAAAAACGCAGCTACCATCTTGGGGGCAGGCGACGATGCCGCGATATTACAGCCCACTGCCGGCAAACAGCTGGTGGTTAGCACCGATGTATTGGTAGAAGGTATTCACTTCGACATCAGTTATACCCCCCTCACCCATCTCGGCTACAAAGCTGTTAGCGTGAATGTATCCGACATCGCCGCCATGAATGCGGAACCCAAACAAATCACGGTGTCGCTGGCCATTTCAAGTAAATATACGGTTGAAGCCATGGAAGAGCTGTACCGCGGCATATTGTCGGCATGCACCCATTATGGCGTCGATTTGATAGGTGGTGATACCACTGCTTCGCCTTCTGGCTTGTTCATCAGCATTACAGCCATTGGAGAGGGTGACCCTGCCACTTTGATAAAACGTAATACTGCCCAAAAAGGTGATCTCATTTGTGTAACCGGCGATTTGGGTGGCGCTTTTCTGGGGCTGAATCTGCTTGAACGCGAAAAACGAATTTTCAGAGAAAGTCCGGAAGTACAGCCCGATTTTGGGGGCAACGACTATTTGTTGCAGCGTCAACTAAAACCCGAGGCACGTACCGATATGCGCGCTATTTTCGAAACCCTCGGCATTCTACCTACTGCCATGATTGATGTATCAGACGGACTGGCCTCCGAACTGCTGCATATCTGCACCCAAAGTACACTGGGTTGTAAGGTATACGAAGATAAATTCCCCATCGATCCTACAGCCATTCGTATCGCGGCCGAGTTTAATATCGACGTAAATGTGGCCGTCATGAATGGTGGCGAAGATTATGAATTGTTATTCACCGTGCCCCAAACGGCCTTCGATAAGCTAAAAAACCATCCCGATATCAGCATCATCGGTCACATGACCGATGCCAGCGAGGGTTGTATGCTCATCAGCCGGGGAAGTCAGGCCTTTGAAATACAAGCGCAGGGTTGGCAACATTTTGGGAAAGCGCCATCAGCTTAGGGCGGTGATGGTTCTCGGCTAGTTTTTCTGGAAGGAGGACTTATTGCGAAGATGGGGCTACTTTGGCCCACCTCTTCGCTGCGCGAAAAGATCCATACGCTGCGCTTTCAACGGTCTATCGCCGCACTTTCCTTGGCTATTGAACTAAGCTGCGCAAATGATATGCCGCAAACTCGTGGTCGCGCGGGTTTACGCCCGCCTGTCGGCTAATCCGCAAAGCGTTCGGCCAAGGCAGGTTTTAAAAAGAAGCATCACCAGCTAACCAAAATCTTCCTTAAAAAAGACACCACTACAATCCATTAACAATCTCCGCTACTTGCTCAAAGGCAGTTTCATCCTTAATCACATACTGCTCCGCCCCTTTTTGTAGGGTTTGCATGGCTATGGCGTAGCGTTCCTGACTGGAAAGCATGATGACGTGTATGTTTTTATCGATTTTGCGAATGGACTGGAGAATCTCCATCCCATTGGCAGCGTCTTTCACCCGGGTATTCAGGTGATAATCGAGTATGATGACTTCCGGTTGGTTGGCCAGTTGTTTCAGGCAGGCCTCCCCGGTGTCGAAGGTAGAGATTTGGTGAGCAGCCGACCGTTTGAGGTAGTCGCTGAGCGCCTCGGTAAGCATGGGGTCATCGTCGACGATGAAGATTTTTTTGGGGCGGGCGTAGTCCATGATCGGCAGGTTTAGTTGAAGTGAATATACGTTTTTCTTTATCTTATCAGGGCCAGCAACTCCTTTTCGCCTTGTTGGATGGCGGTAAGCAGGGCTTTGATTTTGGCCTGGCTATGCCCGGTGACTGCGCCTTGTTTGAGGCTGAGTTCAAGTCGGGCGGCCTCAGTTTTACAGGCATCCATGCCCATCATCATGAGCTGTGTGCGCACCCCATGCAACTGTGCCGCGATTTCGTCCCACTGCTGGTTTTGAAGTGCCTCGGTCACCTTGGCCCGGAATTCAGCCGACGATTGCAGAAAAAGGCGGATGTATTTGATTTTTTTGGCTGCATCTCCCTCACAAAAACGTTCGAGATAGCTCAGATTGGTTTGGGCGGGCAACGTGGCTGATTTAGCGGCTTTTTTTGTTTCCAAGGCTGGTCTGGATTCAACTTTCACAGCCAGCTTGAGCGCCTTGGCGATGCCGTAAAAAAGTTGGGCTGTCCGGAATGGTTTGGGGATGTAGCCGTTCATACCGGCCTGGGTGCATTTATCTAAATCGTCGCGAAGGACGCTGGCGGTCAGGGCTACGATGGGCACCCGATTGGCCGGTGCAGGCAGCTGACTGCGGATGTAACGCGTAGCTTCGAGTCCGCTCATTTGAGGCATCTGCACATCCATCAATACAATGTCGTACGTCCGTTTTTGGAGCAAATCAATGGCTGCCTTGGCACTGCTTACAGCCGTAACCTTTACTTTCGACTTCGACAGTAGCGTGTCCTTGGCGACGATGAGGTTGTATTCGTTGTCATCTACCAGCAATATCCACAAGCCATCGAGCACCGAGCCATCGACCCGGGTTTCGGCCTGCAAACGGGCTTCGAGCTGCTTGACTGAACCACCGGGCAAGGGCAAACTAAAACTAAAAGTCGTACCCTCCCCTTCGGTACTCGACACAAGCAGCTGGCCGCCCATAAGCTCCACCAGGTGTTTGCAGATGCTCAAACCCAGTCCGGTTCCCCCAAAATTGCGGGTATCGGAGGCATTTACCTGGGTAAAACTCTCGAAGATGCGGTGAAACTTATCAGCAGGTATGCCAATGCCTGTATCGATGATGTCGAAACGTATGCCTCCACCCTCAGCCGGACCAATTTTCAGTGTTACACTGCCGATTTCGGTAAACTTGAGCGCATTGCCGGTGAGATTAATCAGCACCTGACTCAGCCGGACCGGGTCGCCCAGCCAAACGTCGCCCAGTTGCGGGTCGATTTCGCTCAGGAGGGCCAGGCCTTTCTCTTCTGCTTTGTGCTGTAAGGTAGCATGAAGCTGATCGAGCACCTGTCGCAGCGAAAAATCGATTTGCTCCAGCTCCATTTTGCCCGCATCTATCTTCGACAAATCGAGTATGTCGTTGATGATGTGCAGCAGCATATCCGAAGAGTTTTTGATGCGCTCGAGATAAAAACGCTGCTTTTGGGTGAGTTTGGTGTTGAGCACCAATTGGGTCATGCCCATCACCGCATTCATCGGCGTACGGATTTCGTGACTCATATTGGCCAGAAACTGTTCTTTAAACTTCTCCGAATGAATCAACTGTTGCTGGGTAGCCTGGAGGGAGATGTAGGCTTTTTCGATTTCCCGGGTTTGTTCAAATTCCTTTTCGCGGTTGCGCATGCGCTCACGCTCGAGCAGGCGGCGTCGCATGAAGCGGTTGAAAAGCAGCAGCAAACCTATCAAAAGAATTAAATAGACGATATAGGCTGCAGTCGTCATCCACCAGGGTGGCAATACCACAAAGGTGTAGGCCAATGGTTCGCTCCAGCGTTTAGCCACGCCAATGGCTTTCACTTCAAAAGTATAGGTGCCGGGTGGGAGGCTTTGAAAGCTTGTTTTGGTATCTCTTGAAGGTAAACTCCAGTTGTCGTTGAACCCCCTCAGGCGGTAACTGTAGCGTAATTTATGGGGACCGGCCCAGTCGATGGCGGTGTAAACAAAGCTGAATTGCCGGACAGCACTGGGAATACTCACCAGCTCGGGATAGTTGAAAAAGCGTTTAATTTGGCTGAAATTCAACGTTTTTTTCAGACTGTCTATGCCATTACGATAGTCTACAAAATTTTCATTCAGCTCCAGCTGTCGGAGCCATAGTCGAGGAGGTGCCGTTGCAGCTCTGAATTTGTTAAAATCGAGCATAACCAGGCCCTTGCCCGAACCCCACCAGGCCCGATTGTGCTGATCGAGCAAGTCGATTTTGCTCATAAAGTCTTGGGCGCGTAAGCCATCCTGACTTTCGAAAATAAAAATACCCGCCTGTTGGCCACTCGCACTATCTCCGGGATTTTCGACCAGCCGGCACAAACCGTTTTGAGTACAGATCCAAAGGCCATCTTTTTTATCGTCCAAAATAGACCAGACCGAGTTGTGTGCCAGACCTTGTTTTTTATTGTAGAGGGTAAAGCTGGCCCGGCCATTTTCAGTGATTTCCGGCGGGCAATATTTGGCAACGCCACCTAGAAAAGTGCCGAACCAAAGCTGTTTGTGTTTGTCTTCGACTATGCTCAATACAATGTTCTGCGGCAAACCTTCTCTATCGGTGATATGCAAAATGCTGCCGCTGTCGCTGTTGGCCGAAGGTCTGAACCGGCTTACGCCCGAACCCCAGCTGCCAAACCACAAATCTCCGCGACTGTCTTCAAAAATGCTGCGAATGTCGTTGCCTGCAAGTCCTTGTTGCTGACCAAAATGTACAAAATGCCCGCCATTGCCCTGTTGATCGGGGGAAAAGCGCGTTAGCCCGTTCCAGCCGCCAATCCAGAGATCTCCTCGACTGTCTTCATACAATGAAACAATGGTGTTGCTCGACAAACCCGATTCTGTGGTGTAGGTGGTTATTTTTCCGCTTCTGCCGCTGGCATCCAGCACCAATTTGCAGAGTCCACGGCCATATGTGCCTATCCAGAGTTGACTTTTTTTGTCGAGTAGAAGTGCGCGAATATCATTGAACGGCAGGCCATTTTTTTGGGTGAGCTGGACAAAAGACTTTCCGTCATAGGCGGCCAAACCACCTTCGGTACCGAACCAGAGTTTGCCGGATGCATCTTCGGCTATGGCGCGGACAATTTTGTTGGGCAGCCCTTCTTTTTCGGTGAAATGCACAAAACTGCCCGGGTCGTAGGCGGCAATACCTCCGCCAAAAGTTGCCATCCAGATTTTACCCCCGGCCTCCGGCGCCAACATGCGCACATGTCGTTCGGGTACCCCATGAGCCAGACCGACCCTCGATTTGCGGATAAACGCAGCATGGGGATCAGCTTCTAGTATAAGTACGCCATTCCCCTCAGTGGCCAACAGTATGCGCCCATCGGCATCCGCCTGGATGTGGCCAATTGACCTGGTGCTTGGGTCGAGCAGGGAGCTGAGGTCGCTGAGTTGGCCGTCGCCATCATAACAATAGAGCGCATTATTGCTGCCACCAAACCAGATGCGGCCTGTTTTATCGCAAAAAACAGCCAACATCTTGTTTTTCTCCGGAAGAGAAGAAGGCGAGAGTAGTTGAAACTGTTGCTGGCTATCGGCAGGGTCGAATACCGACATGCCCTGACTGCTTGCGAACCAAATGCGGCCCTTCTGGTCTTCGGCTATGCCGTAAACATCGCCTTCGGCCAGGCCCTCGTGGGGCCCAAAGTGGGTGATGCTATCTCCAACGCCATTTTTTCCAGGCCGTATCCGACTCACGCCTTCGCCACGAGCAGCTAACCACAAATCACCCCTGCTATCACCAAAGAGGCTGATGATGTAATTGTTGATCAGACCACTGCGCTCCGTATACCGCCGGAATTCGTGACCATCGTAACGGCTTAATCCATTGCCAAAACTGGCTATCCAGAAATTACCGTCTTTATCTTCATGTATGGCACGGATAAAATTGCTGTTCAGGCCATCTTTTTGGGTAATGTGCTGCAAACTGCTGCCATCGTAAATGCTGATGCCCCCTCCTTCGGTACCTATCCATAAAAACCCCCGGCTGTCGGTTTTGACCACATTCACATAAGACGAACTTAAACCCTGCTCCACATCCAGGTATTGGATGTTGTAGGTGGCATTGTCTTTCATCCGTGCTTGTTGTGCCGGTTCCGGAGGGCTAAGGCGGAGGGCTATTTTTTCATGCTGCAGCGGCTGCATTCGGCCCGTGGTTTTGGCTTTGCGGCCCGGACCCGACCCAGTGAGCGGCAAACTGTTGGCTGCGGCCGGGAAAGATTCTAATGACCGCCTTTGTTTTGGCATACTTGCCCGGGCAAAACGGGTATCGTGTTCTAATTCAAAAATCGGTAAAACACCTGTAGCCCGACTAGTCGCCGGCTTTAAGCTGGAAGAGGCGACTTCCTTCCCTTTAAAAGGCAGCTCTTTTCCGCTTATTAAGTCCTTGCCTTTTTCGTCAAGCACTGGCCTTACGCTGTCGCCGCTCCACTGATTAAGTACAAAACCTGAATCAAAATTGGCGGTATATGTGGTCGGTGGGTCAAAAGTCTCCACCGCCACCGTTGGCCCGGCATCGGGGGTAGAACAGCTCGTGGCAAGCACAACAAGCCCGCTAAGGAAAAGTGATGCCATCAAGACCGGGCGATTCAAAAGTTTCAGACAATACACCATTTAGGTAAAATTACGACCACAGCTTCTGGTGCAAGCAGCCGAGCCTTTGATTGCACCATGAGTGCAAATTAGGGCGGTTTTTAGCCAAAATAGTTGTCGTATTGTTGCGGTGGTTTGTCTTCCTTTTCAGTAACGCAGCTGTATTCCTAAGCTGAATGACCTTCTGTATACAGGATGTCCTGCTACATGAGGAGATATGTTTGCCGAATGGCTTCTTTCAGCGCAGCAGCAACTTTCGCTTTACCGGCATAGTCCGGCCAATTGTTGCAAAATTCCAGCATTAAGTATCCTATCCGGCTGTAATGTTTGAAAATCCACACATTACATTGCCTGAAAAAGTCATTGTTGGATTACTGCCGGGCTGTATATGTAAGTTGATTCAAAGCCATACAAACCAAAAGCCCACCTATTAATCTTGTATTGTGTTTTTAAAAACAATTGCTAACTTGACTTCGCAAAACAGCGCGGTTTTGTGTTTAGCGTCTGAAAATGAACACGGAAAAGGTAAAATTACTGGTGCACACCGTACAGGAACTGTCGTTGGCCAGAAATATAGATACTATCACCGGCATCGTTCGAAGAGCTGCGCGCAAACTGACCGCTGCTGATGGTGCTTCTTTTGTGCTTCGGGAAAACGACATGTGCTATTATGCAGATGAAGATGCCATCGAGCCCCTCTGGAAAGGTCAACATTTTCCGATGTCGATTTGCATCAGCGGCTGGACGATGATGCATAAACAAGGGGCGGTGGTAGAAGATATTTATGCCGACAAGCGGGTGCCTATTGCAATTTACCGACCCACCTTCGTCAAAAGTATGGCCATGGTGCCCATACGAACCATGGATCCCATTGGTGCTATTGGAGCTTATTGGGCCCATCAACATGCCCCTACCGACGAAGAAATGGTGCTGCTACAATCCCTGGCCGACATTACCTCAGTATCTATCGAAAACGTATATGCTTACCATGAACTGAAGGAGCAAAACCAGAAACTGTACAATATAGCTCATCTCCAATCCCACCAGGTGCGGGTGCCGATAACCCAAATTCAAGGGATCTACAATTTATTCAACTTCGAAGAATTCCACGATCCGCAAAACGCTGATCTTTTACACCTCCTCAAGTCTACCGCCGATTCATTGGATACGCTCGTCCGGGATATCAGTCAAATGACCAATAGTTTGAAGGTGCCACGGTTGTGAACAACAGTTTTAGACCCAAACTTCTCACGGCAAAAACAACCAGTGGCTCGTTATTTTCTGGCCTAAAAGAACCTCCTTCCGGCTAGAAAATTGTGATGTTACAAATTTGTACGTACATTTACCGTACACATGAACATTCCAAGCCATGGCAACCACTAAAACCACTAAAAACGAACGCCTCGATCTCCGGGTTACTGCCAAAGAAAAGGCATTGTTTCGTATGGCCCAGCAGTTGAGTGGTGACAGTTCGATCAGTAGCTTTATTGTTCGCATTGTAAAAGCACAAGCCGAGGAAATTGTAGCCAAATCAGAGCAAATTTTAGCCTCTGAACGGGACCGTAAAATCTTCTTTGATGCTGTTTTTGGTAATTCCGAACCCAATCAACTGTTGAAATCCGCAGCAGAAAGATATACTGCTCAAAAAGCAGGCTAATGCAAATTAGCTTATTAGAGAAAGGACATAACCGTAAAAACTTCAGTTGTGAAGAAGCGGCATTAACCCAATACCTTCAACTGCAAGTTAGTCAGGACATTAAAAAGGGTCTGGTAGTTTGTTATGTTGCTTTGGACGAGCAACAGCATGTAATTGGTTATTATACGCTCACCAGCGAAAGTCTGGGAAGGGACCTTATTCCGGAAAAGTATGCAAAACAGCTCCCGATCAGTTATACCGCCCCGGTTATTCTATTAGGTCGGCTCGCCAGAGACGTACAAACCAAAGGGAGCGGCCTGGGAGAACATCTTTTGCTTGATGCCTTATTCCGAGCCTACGATATATCGAAAAAGAGCCTGGGTGCGATGGCCGTGGTGGTTGATCCGATTAGTGATTATGCACGCGCATTTTATCTTAAATATGGCTTTCTTCAGTTACCCGATAGTGGCCGGCTATTTTTGCCCATGGGGGTGATTAGGCAGTTGATAAGACCGAATGAATTCGATGAATGAATTGTATTTGCAGCAGAATGATTGTATGTTCACAGTAAATCTGCTTTATAATGGCTACGCTAACTCCTAAAACGAAAAAATTCGATACTAAAACGAGTGTTGCAAAAGCAAGACGTTTGAGTAAAGCCCCCAAAAAATGGGTACTCCGCTCCAATGGGCAAAATTACAGCTGGTCGAATAAAATGGAAAGAATTGAGGTAATCCGGCTGGGTATTCCATTTACAGCCATTGAGGCGCTCAGTGAAAAATTAAACCGTCCGATTAAATTCATTTTATCTCAAGTGGGTATCCCGCAAACTACCTATAATAAAAAGAAAAATGAGGCTGCTTTACTTGATAGTGGGACCGCTGAACTACTTGTGCTGTTAACCGAGTTGATAGACCATGGCCAAGATGTATTTAACGGGGAGGACGAAAAATTTCAACGGTGGCTGACTAAACCCAATTTGTCGTTAGGTGGTGTAACACCCGAAAGTTTATTTGATACCGCCACGGGCATTGAGGAAGTAAATGCTTGTTTGAACCGTATCGAATATGGCATCCTTGCCTGATGCGCGTTTATCGTATTGAAAGAGAAAAATACCTCGACACCACACTTTCGGGTGGCGGGGCAGCCAGCGCAAAAGGTTTTAGGTGGAATAGTATGGGCACACCATTAGTATATACAGCGGAAAGTCGGGCACTAGCAACCCTTGAAGTTGCTGTCCACCTCGATATCAGTACGGATTTACCCACGGATCGTTTTTATGTTGAAATAGAAATCCCTGACGACCTCCCCATACTTGCTGTGGCGCTTGCCGATTTACCGGAAGACTGGTCTGCGAAACCGCCCACAACCGCTACCCAAATGGTGGGTGATGATTTTGTGCAACAAAACGAAGCCGCGGTGTTAAAAGTACCCAGTTGTATCGTCCCTCTGGAATACAACTATCTCATCAATCCGCATCACCCGGATGCCAAAAAAATAAAAGTGCAAGCTACTTTACCTATACAATTTGATGCACTCCTGAAAGTGAAGTCTGCTTAACCGCTTGTTTCCTGTTCGGCCTACACCCGGCAAGCCTAACGCTATTTAAGGGTCGTAAATATCATTTATCTTTCAAAACAGGACAGTCAAATCAACCTATCCAACCACCCCTCCCTGTGCTGCCGCAAAAAAGCAGGGTCGGGATGGTATTGGCTGCGTTCAGGCAACAATAAACGCCGCCCGGCCAGGGGTGCTAAATAATCACAAGCTGGCCCACAGTTTATTTAGAATTTTTTATAATGATTAGTCCATTTACTACTTTAAGGGGGAACTTATTTGGTTCAGGCTTCAAATATGAATCAACACTATGTAGACATATATTATCTTTTCATATTGTTAAATAAACTACATTTAAGACATCCAAACTAAAGATGTTCTAATTCCAAACCTACAGCAGAACTCAATCGCATGAAATCTATCGTTTTTATCGATACCGAAATTGAGCCTAAAAGCTTGCGGATACTGGATATAGGGGGCATTAAGAGCGATGGCAGTTCTTTTCATAAAACTTCGCCTCTTGATTTTATTCAGTTTTTAAAAGGAGTAAAGTTTATTGCGGGGCACAACGTTTTAAATCACGATTACAAATATATTGGCAACCTAATTACTGAGGCCGGCATTGCTCATGATGACCTCATAGATACATTATTCTTATCTCCTTTGCTTTTTCCTGCCAAGCCTTATCATACTTTATTAAAAGACGACAAGCTGCAAACGGAAGAGATGAACAATCCTTTGAACGATGCCATAAAGGCAAAGGAATTGTTTGACGATGAGCTTGCTGCCTTTCAACAGCTGGATGAAACGCTGAAACAGATTTTTTACAATTTGTTGTTTGACAAAAGGGAGTTTATCGCCTTTTTCCGTTTTTTGGAATACAAAGGGGGTTCACTTGATACCGAAACATTAATTCGACAAGTATTTAAAAAAGAGTTGTGTACACAGGCCAATCTTTCCCAAATAATTAGCGAAAAACCTATTGAACTGGCCTATTGTATATCGCTGATTCATGCTTTGGTTAAAAACAAAAAAACACATTCTATCACGCCCCCATGGGTGCTGCATAACTTTCCGGATGTTGAAAATATAATGTATCGTTTGCGCAACCAGCCATGTGTAAGTGGCTGTGAGTATTGCAACAATGCTTTGGATATACACAAAGGACTTACTAGATTTTTTGGATTTGATAAGTTTAGAACATATGCCGGTGAGCCCCTCCAGGAAAAAGCAGCCAAGGCGGCCATTAACAACAAATCGATTTTGGCCATTTTCCCTACCGGTGGCGGTAAATCAATTACTTTTCAGCTGCCAGCCTTAATGAATGGTGAGCAAGCAAGGGGATTAACGGTTGTAATTTCCCCCTTACAATCGTTGATGAAAGACCAGGTTGATAATCTGGAAAGAATTGGCATAACAGATGCTGTTACCATTAATGGTTTACTAGATCCTATAGAAAGAGCCAAATCGTTTGAAAGGGTAGCCGATGGTTCAGCCACTATCTTGTATATCTCGCCCGAATCGCTGCGGTCAAAGACAATTGAACGTTTATTACTGGGCAGAAACATCGTCCGATTTGTGATAGATGAAGCACACTGTTTTTCTTCCTGGGGCCAGGATTTTAGGGTTGATTATTTGTACATAGGCGATTTCATTAAACAGCTCCAGGAAAAGAAAAATCTTTCGGAAGGCATACCCGTTTCCTGTTTTACCGCAACAGCAAAACAGAAAGTAATTGAAGATATACGAGAATATTTTAAAGATAAACTATCGCTAGATCTTGAATTATTTACCTCCCAAGCAACGCGAACCAATCTCCAATACAAAGTATTTCAAAAAGGCACTGAAGATGAAAAATATCAAGAAGCCAGAGCCTTGATAGAAGCCAAAAATTGTCCTACAATTATTTATGTTTCCAGAACTCGAAAAGCTTATTTACTGGCTGAAAGATTGTGCATGGATGGTTTTATTGCCAAGCCCTATCACGGCAAAATGGACAAACAGGAAAAGTCAGAAAACCAGGATTCGTTTATTAACGGTGAAACCCAAATAATGGTAGCAACTTCTGCTTTTGGTATGGGGGTTGATAAAAAGGATGTTGGCATGGTGATTCATTATGAAATATCCGACTCACTCGAAAATTACATACAAGAAGCCGGGAGAGCTGGGAGAGATGAAAATATAGTTGCAGATTGTTTTGTACTCTACAACGAAGAAGATTTAAGCAAACATTTTATCCTATTAAATCAGACTAAACTCTCGATTAAAGAGATACAACAAGTTTGGAAAGCCATCAAAGATATCACCAAATTTCGTTCGAGTGTTTCAAACTCCGCTCTCGAAATAGCTAGAAAAGCAGGCTGGGATGACAATGTGGTTGAAATAGAAACCCGGGTAACCACGGCAATTGCAGCTCTGGAAGATGCCGGCTATTTAAAACGCGGGCAAAATATGCCTCGAATTTTTGCTAATAGTATTCTATCAAAAAATGCTCAAGAGGCCATTGATAAAATTTGTGCTTCTGAAAAATTTGAAGAAAAGCAAAAAGAAACCGCTATTCGAATCATTAAAAAGCTCTTTTCCAGTAAAAGTAGAACACAATCGGCAGAAGATCCAGCCGAATCAAGGGTAGATTATATCAGCGATCATTTAGGTATTCTAAAAAAAGATGTAATAAACATCATCAACTTGCTTCGTGAAGAGAAGATTTTAGCCGATAATAAAGATTTAACTGCATTTATAAAAAAAGGGGAGAATAAAAATCGTTCACTCAACATAGTTGAGAATTATCGAAAAATAGAAAACTTCCTTCTAACGAAATTTAGTCAGGAGGAAAAAACATTTCACATCAAAGAACTGAATGAAGAAGCCGAAAGTCAAGGCTGTGATGAGGTATCGCCCAGTAAAATTAAAACACTCATCAATTTTTGGGCAATTAAAAATTGGATTAGGCGTCAAAACTTACAATATTCAAAGAACCATTTTTCCGCCGTCTCACTCTATAGTCCTGATAGTTTAAAAGAAAAATTAGAGAAACGACATGTGTTGAGTGAATTCATTATTAATTTACTTCATACAAGAAGTAGTGCAAATAGTGAAAGCAAAGAAGAGGAAGTTTTAGTTGAGTTTTCTGTACATGAATTAAAATCAGCTTATGAAAAACTACCTGATTTATTTAAACTAGCCATAGGCATAGAGGATATTGAAGACGCCCTCTTTTACCTATCCAGGATAGAAGCACTTAAAATTGAAGGTGGGTTTTTAGTGGTCTACAACAGTTTAACCATCGAACGCATTGAACAAGACACTAAACGGCGTTATAAAGTTGAAGATTACCAAAAGCTCAATCAGTTTTATGAAAACAAAGTGCAGCAAATTCATATTGTTGGTGAGTATGCCAAAAAAATGATCAACGACTACAGAGAGGCATTACAATTTGTAGAAGATTATTTTCAACTCAATTATCAGTCATTTCTAAATAAATACTTCAAGGGCAGTCGTCAGAATGAAATCAAAAGAAATTTAACCCCTGAGAAATTCAAACAACTCTTTGGAGAACTGTCTCCAACCCAATTAAAAATTATAAACGACAACGAAAGTAAACACATAGCGGTTGCTGCCGGCCCCGGTAGCGGAAAAACACGGGTTTTGGTTCATAAATTGGCATCGTTGTTACTGATGGAAGATGTAAAACATGAGCAATTGCTTATGCTTACATTTTCACGGGCTGCTACTACAGAGTTTAAAAAGCGATTATTAAAACTTATTGGAAATGCAGCGAATTTCATCGAAATAAAAACCTTTCACTCTTATTGTTTCGATTTATTAGGTAAGGTTGGTAGCCTTGAAAAGTCAGATGTAGTTTTGAAAAAGACCATTGACAAAATCAAACGAAAAGAAGTTGAGTCAAGTAGGATTACCAAAACCGTTTTGGTAATTGACGAAGCCCAGGACATGAACGAGGATGAATACAACCTAATAGCTACGTTGATGGAGGAAAACGAGGAAATGCGCGTAATAGCCGTAGGAGACGACGATCAGAATATTTACGAATTCAGAGGTGCCAGTTCCAAATATCTAGAACGTTTTATAAAAGAAAACAATGCAAGTAAGCATGAAATTTTAGAAAATTACAGAAGTAAAAGTAATTTGGTAACACTTACAAATCACTTCGCAGCCACTATTCAACACCGTTTAAAAAGCACGCCCATCGTTGCCAAACAAACAGATTATGGAAAGTTAAAATTAGTTCGTTATCAAAGTGGAAAACTAATAAGTCCGCTGGTAGAGGGTGTATGTAGTGCTGAATTAAGGGGGACTAGCTGTGTGCTTACCAAAACCAATGAAGAAGCACAGCAAATAACCGGTCTGTTGTTAAAGAATAAACTTCAAGCAAAATTGATTCAATCGAATGAAGGTTTTAGTTTATACAACCTTTTAGAGGTTCGTTTCTTTTTAGATCAACTTAAATTGTCAGATGATGTATTCGTTATTTCTGATGAGGTTTGGGATAATGCCATTAGAGCATTAAAAAGCAAGTTTCAACGCAGCACGAAATTTGAAATATGTTTGAATATCATAAAGGATTTTAAAGAAGTCAACCCCAAAAGGAAATACAAATCTGATTTAGAAGTATTCATACGTGAATCCAAGATGGAAGACTTCTACAATGAGCACGGAGAAACTATTTTCGTATCTACCATTCACAAAGCAAAAGGCAAAGAGTTTGACAACGTTTTCCTGATGCTTGACAACATCACAGCAAATAGCGATGAGGCCAAAAGACAATTGTATGTAGCCTTGACCAGGGCCAAACAACAATTGGTTATACATACTAATTCAACAGTTTTTGATACTATTTCGGCCGAACAGTTGGAAAGAATAGTTGACTTTGATCAATACGAACAGCCCAAAGAGCTGGTCATGCATTTAAACTTAAAAGATGTGTGGCTTGACTATTTTATTGACAAACAAAATGCAATAGCAGAACTCATAGCCGGAGATATGTTGGTTATAAAGAACGATGAATGTTTGAATTCAAAAGGGGATTCTATTTTAAGGTTTTCAAGACATTTTTTGGCACAAATTGACGAATTACAAGAGAAAGGCTATCAATTGAAGTCAGGCAAGGTAAACTTCATCGTGTACTGGTTAAAGGAAGGCACTACGAATGAGGTAAGAGTTGTTTTGCCAGAGCTTTATTTTGAGAAAGTTTAGGCTAACTGAGATAAAATCACAATTAGTTGACAATCCATCTCTCTGTGCTGCCGCAAAAAGCCGAATCGGGATAATACTACTGTCGTTCCGGCAACAGCAACAAACGCCCCGCCAAAGGTGCCTGGGCATAAGGCCCGTGGCTTTCGTGCATATCGGGACACATCAGCACCCAGCATTGGACTTCATAAACCGTAACAGGCCCCTCCTGTTGAACATTATTGTATTCTACGAAAAAAATGTATCTAATACCGGTTTATAAAACAGTCGAGTATTCGGAAAATATATCACTAAAATTTCTGCCGGATATGTTTACACATCACGCAACCAACAACACATGGATCGGGAGAAAAATACTGTAGCAAATTGAGGCGGTATAAACCTAAATTTTGACATTACAACATAATAACAATTCACAGAAATTGTTGTATTTTTTCCATGAATTTTACAAAATTTAGCCATTAGCAGGAATTATTTAGTTTGACTTTCTATATTTCTGAATTAGTAATTTAAGCTAATCGAAAAATAGCTCATGACAGATAAACAAAAATCTCGAGAGAACAAATTGACAAAGTCAGTAAAGGTTTGTTGTGCTATAATTCTTAATGAGAAAAAAACACTTGTAGTTCAACGTAGTGAAAAGATGTCGTTACCTCTGAAATGGGAGTTTCCAGGTGGTAAAATAGAATTTGGAGAAACGGAAGAAGAATGTGTCCTTAGAGAGATAAAAGAGGAATTGAATATTGAAATTATCCTTATATCTAGATTAACCCCAACAACATTTTTTTATCCCAATATTGTGGTACATTTAGTTCCATTTTTGGCCGTATTTTCAAGGGGTGAGATGAAATTATCCGAACATATAAATTACAAATGGTTACAAAAGGATAAACTTGCTGAATTGGATTGGGCAGAAGCAGATATTCCAATATTAAAAGAATATATCAATATATGATAGAGGGTATTTACGAAGAGCTGGTAACGCAACTTGTAAGGCAAAATATAGGTGCTTTAGACCAGAGTTCATTCTATATTGAGAAGAGCGTTTTAGACAAAGAAGAGGCTGCAACAATTCTTGCCAAGCATCTTGGTCAAACCATAAAACATGCCTTGAGCTATATTAAAGGCGAAAAATCTATAGAACTACAAATAGAGATTGCTAATAAAATTATATTATTTCTGAAAGAGGAACTGAAAAGAGAAGAATTTGATCAAGATCTTATAGCCATAGAGGGTGAAATATTGAAGGCTGTCTTTTCAAAAATTGATGCGCAATTTTCAGACATAAACCTTCATTTAAAAGAAATTACCCCTTATACGCGACTAACACATAGTGAGCTCTTTACTGGTGGAAATGTGGGTTTGTCGCTAGAAAGCGAACTAAAAAAAGAGATTCTCTCAGCAAATGAAATTGATTTGCTCGTTTCCTTTATCAAGTTTAAAGGTATCATTATACTCGAAAGGGAATTGCGTGAGTTTGCAAAACGTGGCGGAAAATTGCGCGTAATTACCACCACGTATATGGGCGCATCAGACTACAAGGCTATCCAGCTCTTGTCCAAATTACAGAATGCAGAAATAAGGATATCCTACAATAATGGCAATGAACGCCTGCATGCCAAGGCTTATCTTTTCAAAAGGTCTACAGGTTTTCATACGGGATATATTGGTTCTTCCAATTTTTCGCGTTCAGCCCTTACTGATGGTTTAGAATGGAACCTGAAAATCACAACCAAAGAGGTAAGTCACATTATTGATAAGTTTCAGAAGACGTTTGATTCATATTGGGTGAGTGATGATTTCGAAAAGTTTGATGATAGTATTCATAAGGAGAAATTGATTAGCTCACTGAATCAAGGAAGAATTGGAAAATCTACCTCATTAAATACTAATTTTTTTGATGTTAAACCCTTTCCATTTCAGGAGGAAATACTTGAAAAGCTTGATGTTGAGCGTACAAAGCACCATAGAAATAGAAATCTAGTTGTAGCCGCAACCGGCACTGGTAAAACCGTTATTTCTGCATTTGATTTCAACAGATTCAAGAAAGATAACAGCTCTGCTAAGCTTCTTTTTTTAGCGCATAGAAGGGAAATCCTAGAACAATCCATGAGTGCTTTTCGAGGCATTCTAAAAGATAACAATTTTGGCGAGTTATGGGTGGGAGGGATTGAACCTACGAGTTATGAACATATTTTTGCATCCATTCAAATATTAAATAATCGTTTAAACGATTTAAATCTTTCTCCACAATATTTTGACTATATAGTAATTGATGAGTGTCACCATTTAACTGCAAACTCTTATCGAGGAATCATTAATTATTTCAAGCCTAAAGTTTTAATTGGATTAACTGCCACGCCTGAACGAATGGATGGTGGAGATATTCAAGAAGATTTTCATCACCGAATTGCCGCTGAAATTCGATTGCCAGAAGCCCTAAACAGAAAGTTGTTATGCCCGTTTCAATATTTCGGAATTACAGATAGTATAGATCTTTCTCGTATAGGGTGGGAACGCGGGCGATATATAGCCAGTGAATTGTCATCTATTTACACAGCAAACGATAAAAGGATTCGTGAAATTATTGACGCATTAGAAAAGTATACCAGAGAACCTAGTGATGTTCGTGCACTTGGGTTTTGCGTAACTATGGAGCACGCCAAGTTTATGGCTGAGAAGTTTGCGCTTGCTGGACTCAAAGCAGATTATCTAACAAGCGACAACACCCAACACCGAGATAGTGTTAAAGAAATGTTGCTCAGGAAAGAAATTAATTACCTTTTTGTGGTTGATATTTTTAATGAAGGTGTTGATATTCCGGAAATTGATACCGTTTTGTTTTTAAGGCCAACAGAAAGTCTAACAATATTCTTACAGCAACTAGGTCGGGGGTTGCGTTTGGCAGAAAATAAAGAGGTCCTAACTGTTTTAGATTTCGTAGGAAATTCTAGACCTGAGTACAATTTTGAAAACAAATTCAGGGCACTCATTGGCAAAACCGCAACCACTGTAAAAAAAGAAATTGAAGACAATTTTCCGCATTTACCATTAGGCTGCTCTGTAATTTTGGAGAAAAAGGCAAAGCAGATTATTCTTGAGAATATCACGGCAGCCACTTCGCTCAACAGAAAACAACTAATTCTAAAGATTCAAAGCTTTCAACATCAAACATTACTCGATTTAAACTTGAAGAATTTTATAGAATTTTATAATATCCCACTTCAATTGATCTATAAGCGCGGGAGCTGGAAAAGACTTTGCCATGAGGCTGGTAGGATTAAAGATTTTGAAAGTACTAACGAAAAACAAATTGTAAATGCCATTTCAAATAAATGGCTTTCGTGTAACTCATTAAGCTATTTTGAGTTTGTTCGAACTTTAGCAGAAAATCAATTTAATATATCTGGAATTAAGTTCAATAAAGCTGAGAAGCAAATGCTTTTGATGCTACATTATGATGTTTGGCAAAGTGCAGGCGGCTTTTCTTCTTTAAAAAATAGTATTGAAGAATTGGGGAAAAACCAGATATTAATTGATGAAATAATAGAAGTCTTGAATATTTTAATTGACAGAGTTGACTTCAAAGAAATAGACATTGACCTACCCTACCAACAGCCCTTAAAAGTTCATGCGCGTTACACTAGAGATCAAATATTAGCGGCTTTTGGCCTTAGTACCTTTGAAAAAAAATCTTCAAACCGTGAAGGTGCTGCTGTAAATTTAGCACTGAATACAGAGCTTTTATTTATCAATTTAATTAAGTCAGAAGAAAACTTCTCTCCTACCACCATGTATGATGACTATGCGATTAATGAAAACCTGTTTCATTGGCAAAGTCAAAATTCAGCAGGCCCAGAAACTCCTAAAGGTTTGTCCTACTTAGACCATGAACGGAATCAAAAGAAAATATTACTTTTTATTCGCGAGAAGAATAAAGATGAATTTGGCAATACTCAGGGCTATGTGTTTGTAGGCGAAGCAAATTTGCGAGATCATTATGGTGCAAAACCAATGAACATAAAATGGGAGTTGAATGAGCCTTTGCCCCATTTTTTGTGGCATGATGCAGCAAAACTGAGGGTGGGTTAGGTGAAAAGGGGATAATATTCTTGTGATCAGGTTTAATACAAGTCTTTTTATACACCAGAAGCAGTTACAGAAATCACAAAGAAGTAAAGTAGTTCGAGTAGACCCAGCCTCTACAAAAGGAAGCCACCTAAAAAAGGAGTTATCGCCCTGCCTTTGGGCCTTTTCGTATTCACCGGCTGCCGTTGGGGCATACAAAGTGTAGGCAATACAGCAGACAATTTCTATTGAATCTGAAAGAAGCACACATAGCACCAAGCAATAAAACCTTTGTCATACCCAAGGTAAATGTCGATTTTTTCCTGTTTCATCGACATATCCGAATAATAGGTTTATGCCATCGACATAAGCCACAGATATGTTTAAAACTGGGCAATATTTCGACATATCTCGAAAATAGCTTTACAACAGCGATAGGTTAACCAACTAAAAAACACACATGGGACCAGCAACCGTTTGGTTTTATAATCTCGTGTAGGGTCAATCTTCTCCCTTCAAAGTAATCAAATCAAAATACATCAATCTCGTGGACAAAGGTATGCTGGGTTCATGTCCAGTGTGTTCTGCTTCCTGTTTTTCGGTACTGAATATAAACTCGAAGCTATTGTCTTGATAATACTTTAGGGGTGCAGCTTGGTTATAGGCATCTACAACGATGAAGCGACATCCGGTTTTATTTTGTTCATCTACAAACCAAGATTTAATAAAATCCATCAGTTCTTTGCCGATTCCTCTTTTTTTAAAGTCTTCTGCAACACCCAAGCGACCAATTAATACTGCAGGATAACTTCTTATGTGTTTCTCTCTTGGAACATCCTTGATAACCTTCTTTTTCCGGCTGCCTGGCATTCCATTTACTTTTATGCTGTCGTTGGATATTGTGAATGCACAAACCATTTGACATGGAGATTCATCGGTAGTGAATACATAAGTTTTGCCAAGCAATTCTCTGGCATAAGCCAATGCCTCGTTTTCAAAAAAGTCGTTTAAGTCTGCATTTCCACAGTCGAGTGGTTTGCAGGATTTGAAAAGATCTGCCGTGAGCAGTTGCAATTGGCAATGTTCGAGCAGATAACCCAACGGCTGAATGTTTAAATATTAGCCTTTTTAAGAATTGCTTTTGCTGTTTTTTGTTGCGCGCTGAAGTTAACAGTAGCTTTTTTTGCCAAGCCTGCTTTGGCTTTTTTCTGAAAAGACGCAGCTACCCGTCCGGTGAGTACAGGAATAGATTTAATAGTAGTTGCCATCATCGTTTCGTTTTAGTGTCTACAAAATAAACATAAAGGACTGATATACCAAAACATAAGACAGTTAACCTATCTCAGGTCTATTCATCATTTCATCGCTTGAGTGAACCTCAAAGCCTTCCAAATCGTTCTGCACGGTATACCATTTGGCTCAGCTTCAATCGTATCTTTATCCCCATCCCCTAAAAAGGAAAACCACATGAAAAAATTAACACTCGGCCTGCTTTTGGGCCTTTTCGTATTCATCGGCTGCCGTTGGGGCATACATCTCGAAGGGCAGTACCGCCTCCAATTTGGCCAATGGCGCGGAGCGCTGCTTACCGATGGGGGCGAGTTGCCCTTTATTTTTGAGATGAGTCGTTTGCCCGATTCGTCTTTCAGCTTTGTGCTGCACGATGGCGATCAACTGGTGGAGTCGAGCGAGTTTGAGATTGTGGGCGATTCGTTTATTGTGCGTTTTCCGGTCTTTGAGAGTACTTTAATCGGTGCCATCTCTACCATGGGCGATACGCTGCGGGGGGAGTTGATACGAGTGAAATACGATGTAGAAAGCCGCTTGCCTTTTGTGGCGGTAGCAGGGGGTAAATATAAGTTCGCTGCCATTAGTGGCCGACTGCCGGCCGAGCTAGATGGCAAATGGCAGACGACCATGTACAAAAACAATGGCGACAGCACCGAAGCCATCGGCCTGTTTAGCCAGACCGGCAGCGACATTAGCGGTTCTTTTGCCACCAATTTTGGCGATTACCGCTTTTTGAGCGGCATAGTCGATGGCGATTCGTTGTTTATGTCGGGTTTCGACGGTTCGGGAGCTTATTTGTTCAAGGCGCGTTACGACAAAGTCACCGCTACCCTCAGCGGCGATATGTATGCCGGGCAGTCGAAAATCCGGACTTGGAAAGCGGTGCGTAATGCCGACTACCAACTCGCCGATCCGAACGCGCTCACCTACCTCAAAAATCCGAAAGCCGGCATCAGCTTCAGCTTCCCGAATACCGAAGGCAAAATGATCAGCACCTCCGACCCGGCCTACCAGGACAAAGTGGTGGTACTGCAAATTTTAGGCAGCTGGTGCCCGAATTGTCTGGATGAAACACCTTTTTTGGCCGAATTCCACAACAAATACCAAAGTCAAGGACTCGAAGTTATCGGCCTCGGATTTGAACGTACCGCCATTAAAGAGAAGGCCTTCAACAATCTGCAGCGCCTGAAAACCCGCTACAAAGCCAATTACGAAATAGTTTTGGCCGGCACCCCCGATTCAACCGGTGTAGCCAACGCCTTGCCGAATCTGGCGAAAATAGCCGCTTTCCCGACCACCATTTTTATCGATAAAAAAGGTGTGGTTCGACGCATACATACCGGCTTTAATGGTCCCGCCACCGGCGAACCTTATACCGAATACCAGGCCGAGTTTACGCATTACATCGAAAGTCTGCTCGCCGAATGAGCGACAGCCTCGTCGCCCTTGTAGGTGAGCGCCCCCGGGAGGAGAGCACCAAAAGTGCCCTCGGCCAGCTGCTCGCTTTATACGGACTGCATCCCAAACACCAGGAGCTCTGCGCTGCCCTGAATCAGAACCAGGCGCGGATCGTACTCAAGGGCACCCCCGGTTCCTTGCCGGCGGTATTGGCAGCAGCTACCTGGCAACAGCGGCCAGCCACCTATTTGTTGGTGCTCAACGATCGCGAAGAGGCGGCCTATTTTCACAACGACCTGGCCAGTCTGCTGCCCGAGCGGGAAATTCTGTTTTTCCCGGCCAGCTACAAAAAACATTTCGACCCGGAACAACTGCAGAGCAGCCATGTGCTCCAACGCGCCGAGGTGCTCAACCAGGTAAACCACAACAAACGCCAGGGCGAGCTCATCGTCACCTATCCCGAAGCGCTGGCCGAGAAGGTCGTCAACAAATTCACCATCACCAAAAACACCATCGACATCCGGCTGAAGGAGAAACTCAATCTCGACTTCATCACCGAAATGCTCGTCGAATACGGTTTTGAGCGGGAAGATTTTGTGTACGAACCCGGTCAGTTCAGCATACGCGGAGGCATAGTAGATGTATTCAGCTTCGCCAACGAGTTGCCCTACCGCATCGAGCTCTTCGGCGACGAGGTCGACAGCATACGCACCTTCGACCCCGAATCGCAGCTCAGCGTCAAAACCATCGGTCAGCTGAGCCTCATCCCCAACATCCAAACCCATCTCCTCAAAGAAAGTCGGGAGTCGTTGCTCAACTTCCTACCCGCCAACACCACAGTCTGGATACGCGACATCGTGCTCACGGCCGACGTCATAGATCAGTGTTACGAAAAAGCCGAGGAAAACTGGAACCAGGCCCACGATTTATCGGAACTCACCCCATCGGAGGCTTTCGAAGACGGCAACTCCTGGCAGGCTTTGTTGCTGGAGAAGCAAGTCGTGGAATTCGGCACAGATCAGTTGGCCGGCAAAAAAACCATCATCGACTGGGCCTCGCAACCCCAGATTGCCATCCGCAAAAACTTCGACCTGCTCATCAGCAGCATGCAGGAGAACGAAAAAAAGGGCATAAAAAACCTCTTGTTCAGTGATGCCAAAGCACAAATCGAGCGATTGTACCACATTTTCGAAGATTTGAAAGCCGGCGTGGCTTTTTACCCTTTGTATACCAGTCTGCACGAAGGATTTATAGACCAGCAGCTGCACATCAGTGTATTTACTGACCACCAGATTTTTGAGCGTTACCACAAATACAAGCTCAGCAGTTATAAGTCGAAAGGTGCCGGCATCACGCTCAAAGACCTGAAAGAACTCCGCCCAGGCGACCATGTGGTGCATATCGACCACGGCGTTGGGGTATTCGACGGCCTGCAGAAGATAGATGTGAACGGCCAGCAACAGGAGGCCGTGCGTTTGATTTACCGCGATGGCGATTTGTTGTATGTCGGCATCAACTCCCTCCACAAAATTGCCAAATACAGCGGCAAAGAAGGCGTACCTCCGCGGGTCAACAAACTCGGCAGCGATGTGTGGGAGAAGCTGAAGAGCAAAACGAAGTCGAAGGTTAAGGACATCGCCAAAGACCTCATCGAGCTTTACGCCAAACGCAAAGGCACCGCCGGCTTCGCCTTTTCACCCGACAGTTATCTTCAGAACGAACTCGAGGCCAGCTTCATTTACGAAGACACCCCCGACCAATACAAGGCCACCGAAGCCGCCAAGGCTGATATGCAAAAACCATATCCCATGGACCGTTTGGTCTGCGGTGATGTAGGTTTTGGCAAGACGGAAGTCGCCATACGCGCTGCCTTTAAAGCCGCCACCGATGGCAAACAGGTCGCTGTACTCGTGCCCACCACCATACTTGCCCTCCAACATTTCAAAACTTTCAGCACCCGATTGCGCGATTTTCCGGTCACAGTAGATTATGTCAACCGTTTCCGTTCTGCCAAAGATGAAAAGGCTGTTCTAGAAAAAGTAACGAGCGGTAAAGTAGACATACTGATCGGTACGCATAAGTTGGTAGGCAAAAATGTGAAGTTTAAAGACCTAGGCTTGCTCATCATCGATGAAGAACAAAAGTTTGGCGTAGGTGTAAAAGAAAAGCTCCGGCAAATGCGGGTGAATGTAGATACGCTCACGCTTACTGCTACACCGATACCACGCACTTTGCAGTTTTCGCTCATGGGTGCCCGCGATTTGAGCGTCATCACCACACCGCCACCCAACCGTCAGCCGGTACAGACGGAATTGGTACACTTCGACGAGGACAAAATCCGGGAAGCCATTTTGTATGAAGTTGACCGCGGTGGCCAGGTCTTTTTCGTGCACAACCGGGTCACCAACATCAAAGACGTGGCGCAGCTCGTGCAGCGGCTTTGTCCGAAAGTGAGCATTTGTGTAGGCCATGGCCAAATGCCCGGCGATGAGCTCGAAGATGTGCTTTTAGACTTCATCGACGGCAAATACGATGTATTGGTGGCCACCAACATCATCGAATCGGGCCTCGACATCCCGAATGCCAATACCATCATCATTAATATGGCTCAGAATTTTGGGCTCAGCGATTTGCACCAGATGCGCGGCCGGGTGGGTCGGAGTAATACCAAGGCTTTCTGTTATCTCGTCACGCCACCCACGGCAACGCTCACCACCGAGGCCCGCAAACGTCTCAAAGCACTCGAAGAATACAGCGATTTAGGCAGCGGTTTCCAGATTGCCATGCGCGATTTGGACATACGTGGTGCTGGTAATATGCTGGGTGCCGAACAAAGTGGTTTCATCACCGAAATCGGCTTCGATATGTATCAAAAGATACTCGACGAGGCCTTGCGCGAGCTGAAAGACACTGAATATGCCGGCTTGTTCGAAGATGCCGGTCCACGTGAATTTGTGCGCGATGTACAGTTAGATACCGATTTGAACGCCTTGTTGCCCGAGCGTTATGTGCGTAATACCACCGAACGTCTGGCCCTCTATATGCAGCTCGACAATACCGAAACCGAGGATGGCCTCGAACGTTTCCGCGCCGAATTGCTCGACCGTTTTGGTCCCTTGCCGCAGGAAGCAGAAACTTTGCTTACGTTAATCCGTTTGCGTTGGGCCGCGAAAGGCCTGGGCATGGAAAAAGTGGTATTGAAAGGCGGCAAGATGAAGTGTTATTTCGTCAGTGGCAAAAACGAAGCCTTTTACCAAAGCGACATATTTGGTCGTATACTCGACCATGTGCGGATAAACGCTGCACGGGTAAGCCTAAAACAAACTACGGCCACTGTGGTGCTCGAATTCCAGGGCGTAAAGGGAGCAGAGGCTGCTTTAACTGCTTTGAACGAAATCTAAACCGGATAAACCAATACCGGAATTTCGGCCCGGTACACGAGATCGTCGACTACATTGGAGCCAAAAACGGCATCGAAAAAGCTGCGGTTCTGGTGGATAAGGATGACGAGATGCGGGTAGATTTCGGCAATGGCTTTATCGAGCCCCTCTTCCACATCGTTATTGCGCAACTCCATAAAATGCAGGTTTTTGTACTCCACAGCCTTGCGGGTAAGCGTTTCGAAGCCAATAAAGCGTAATTTTTCATCAAAACTTGGTTTGGTTCTGATGTGTAATACATGTATTGAGCTTTTGAATTCTTTGGCCAGGGTGGTGGCTTTTTGGAGCACATTGAGGTCGTTTTCCTTGAAGTCGGTGGCAAACAACATACGATCGAGCTTCACCTCCGGCAATTTGGAGGTTGTGGCCAATACAGGGCAGGAAGTAAGGTCGATAACGCCAGAAGTGGTGGTATCAAACACAAAACGACGTAAGCCGGTAGTGATCCGATTACCCATACAAATGAGATCGGCTTGAACTTCTGCGGCGGTTTGAATGATGGTGGTCACCGCTGCGCCTGTCCGCAATAAACTCACGACCCTGGATTTGCTGCCGGCTAAATTGAGCTTAGCACGTTCCAGGGCTTGTTTCAACGCAGGTTTGGAGACTTTTTCATGCTCCTTCCTGATTTTATCTTGCTGGATATTGGTGCCGTGAGCTAATTCAATCACGTGCAGCAAGATGATACGTGCTTTGGTTTTGGAAGCGATTAAGGTGGCGTAGTCGATGGCTCGATTGGCTTTGTCGCTGAAATCGGTGGGGACCAATATGATTTGTACCGTTGATTTTTCTTTTTTCTCGGCCATCTTAGTGGGTTATAAATGCTTGAAGGGTGCCGCTTTTAAGCAGGTGATCAGCAGTGCTGCCCGAGAAAAAGCGCGCAATGCCACTTTTGCCATAGGCACCCATTACCACCAGCGGGTCTCCTTTCTGACTGGCAAAATACGGGATTTCTTCCTTGGGTTTTCCAACCAGATCAACCCAGTTCAAGTTCGGGAAACGCAGTTGAAGTATTTCCACTAAACCTTCTTCGGCTGCTGTAATGGTCTCGGCCTGATCAAATACCCGTATAAGGTAGTGGTCCCAGTCGGCGCAGGCTGGTTTGAAGGTGTGAAAATACTCGTCGATAGCGCGCATGCTGCTGTCGGAGCCATCGTAACAGAGGGCGACCGATTCAAACAATCGGGCATTTTCGGGGAGAAGCAGTATAGGGCAGCGTGACCGACTGAGCAATTGTTTTACCACTTGCTGGTCGCTGTCGCTGGCAAACGTATTGTACGACCGGTAGCCCATAAGCAGCAAATCGGCAAAGAGGGTTTCTTTGACTACCTCTTCCACGGGGTCACCTTTGTCGAAGTGGACTTTAAAGCGCACATTGGCCTTTTTACATTCCTCCACAAAATAATTGATGAGCTCAACTGTCTTTTTTTCGCTTTCGCTCAGGCTGTCTTTAATGATTTGGAAGGTATGTTCGTAATACACGGGTTCACCACCGAGTACGGTATAATAATCCACGAGTGTAAGGTCTTGCACAAATACACCGGTGAGTACGGCATCGTTTTTTTTGGCGAGGGCAAAAGCCTGATCCAGCACATTTCCGGCATTAATTCCCTGGTCGACGACCAATAATAATTTGTCCATGGCGAATTGCTTTGGTGATATAAAGATACACAATTGTCTGGGCTTCGGGGAGGATGGGAACAGGGTTAATTCTGACTTCAGGGAAGCTGTACAGCGTCGTAGGGCTCCTGGGTTTAGATATGGCTTTGCCTCAGGTTTAGACTCGGCTTCGCCTCGAGTTTGGTGGCGCTGCGATTCTGTTTAGTCGTATGTTTCCCAAGAGAACGTCAGCTAAGCCAGTTTCACCCTTGACGGACGACTAAACAGGCGCAGCCGCTAAACCCAGGCCGTAGGCCGGCTATACCTCGCGCCCAGCGCCTAAACCCAAAACAGCAACACAGCATTTTGACATCCTCACAACTTAGTACACCCAAAGCCCGGCGCATCACGTATTTTTGCGGCATGAATTTGTTTTTTCAAGAGATCGGCCAGGGCGACCCCCTCATCATCTTACATGGCATTTTTGGCTCAGGCGACAATTGGCTAACCCTCGGCCGGCAATTCGCCGAAAACCGACGGGTATTCCTACTCGACCAACGCAACCACGGCCGCTCCCCCTGGGACGACACTTTCAGTTACCAACTGCTCGCCGACGATTTGCTGGCATTTATGAATACCCACGGCCTAGATACAGTCGATCTTATCGGTCACTCCATGGGCGGCAAGGTGAGCATGTTGTTTGCCCTCCAGCATCCCGAAAGGGTGAAAAGCCTGGTGATAGTCGACATTGCCCCGCGTATGTACAATCTCCAGGAGCACAAACATATACTCAGCACCCTTGCCGATTTCGACCTCAACCGCTACCAAACGCGCACCGAAATCGACCAGGCGCTGGCCGCCGATTTGCCCGAGTACAGCACCCGGCAGTTTATTCTCAAAAACATCTACCGCAATGAGGCGCATCAGTTTGCCTGGCGGCTGAATGTGCAGGCATTACGTGCTAATCTTCCTGAAATTGGCATGTCGATAAGCAGTGAGGCTCGTTATATCAAGCCAACGCTTTTTATTGCCGGCGGCAAATCCAAATACATCCAACCCGAAGACCACGCCCGCATACATACCCTCTTCCCCCAGGCCCGCATCGCCACCGTACCCCATGCCGGTCATTGGGTGCATGCCGAAGCCCCCGACGCCTTATTTGCCCTGGTTAACGACTATCTCGTACACAAAAAATGAAAAAAGCCCGCTATAAAAATGAGCCGCATGCTGCGGTCAGCATCATCGATACGGCCAGCGACGGCTTTGGCATCGCCCGTCTAGGTGAGAAAGTGGTGTTTGTGGAACAGACCATACCCGGCGATGTGGCCGATATTGTCATCTATCAAGACAAAAAGAAATTTGGTCAGGCCCGGTTGAGTAAGCTGGTAGAACCCTCGCCTTACCGTGTCGAACCCGTTTGTGACCATTTTGGTGTTTGTGGCGGCTGTAAGTGGCAGATGATGGACTACAATGCCCAACTGATCTTCAAAGAAAAGCAGGTTTTTGATGCCTTAACCCGCATTGGTCACCTTGAAATAACGAGTCGCACGCCCATCATCGGCGCTGAAAAAACCATGGAATTCCGCAACAAACTGGAGTTCACCTTTACGCATAACCGTTGGCTTACTGCCGCTGAAATTGCCGATCCGGCGGTTGAAAAACCACTTCCCGGGCTCGGTTTCCATCTTCCCGGTCGCTTCGACCGTATTTTGCAGGTAGATCAATGCCATTTGATGGACAACCGCATGAATGAAGTGCGGAACAGCCTCTATCAACTTGTCCAGGAACATAAAATTCCCTGCTACGACATCCGTGGGCACCATGGTTTTCTGCGCACGCTGACCATTCGTAATACCAGCCTCGACCAATGGATGGTATTGGTAATGTTTGGTCAGCCAAACGATGTTTTTATACCTATGGTGATGAACCACCTGCAGGCCGAATTTCCGTGGATTACGAGTCTGTTGTACGTCATCAACGAAAAAGCCAACGAAACCCTCGACGGACAAACCGTACTCACCTGGAGCGGCGAATCACAAATTGTGGAACGTTTTGAAGACATCGAATACATCATCTCGCCCAAGTCCTTTTTCCAGACCAATAGCGACCAGGCGTTAAAACTGTACCAGCTCACGCGCGAAATGGCCGGATTAACGGGCAAAGAAAATGTCTACGACCTCTATACCGGCACCGGCTCTATCGCCCTTTTTGTGGCCAAACATGCCGCCAAAGTAGTAGGCGTTGAGTATGTGGAAGATGCAGTGGTGGATGCCCGTAGAAATGCCGAACGTAACGGCATCACGAACACCAGCTTTTTCGCCGGCGACATGAAAGACCTGCTCAACGACGAATTTATAGCTATACATGGAAAACCCGACGTCGTCATCACCGACCCGCCCCGGGCCGGCATGCATCCCGATGTGGTGGCCATGTTGAATCGTTTAGGCGCCCCGCGTATCGTTTATGTGAGTTGTAACCCGGCTACCCAGGCCCGCGACCTCGACTTGATGCGCGAGCATTACCGCCTGGTAAAATACCAACCCGTGGATATGTTCCCGCAGACCGCCCATGTGGAGAATATAGCCTTGTTGGAACGTATCGTTGGATAATGCCGTTGAATTAGCTGTCATGGAAGAAAAAAATCCACTTTTTGAGTCCCTTCGCAACGATTTGCGCTATTATTCCGACTACCTCCAGGGTCTCTCCCGAGAGATACTCGACAGTGGCACCAGCAAATACCCCGTTTTTGTGGCCCACCAGGAAAAAACCATAGGTGTGGGTAAACCCATCATGAACCACGACCAGCTCGAAACCAGCTGGAGCATCAATGTAAGTTTGTTAGAGGAATTTGTGAAGCGCGGTATCGTACAAATGGACCGCATCAGCGACTTTAAAGCCAGCTGGAAAGACCCGGAAAGTTATATGTGTGTGTTTATGGTTGCCGGCGAAGCGAGTTCTTTTGTTTTTCTGCCTTATGACATTGTTGAAAATACAGACGACGAATAATTCATGCTTCAACCAGCAAGTATTTTATGAAAGTTTAGTTAATATCCTTAACTATAACAAATTATACTTTTAGCCTGTTTTATACCATTCCGGTAATTCCTTCTTATTTGTAGCATTTCCATTCACTTGTTAATCGAAATCATTTTAACCATCAATTGAAGCAATAATTGAGACTTTAAATAACATTAAAAAAGGGCGCTTCGAATGAAGCGCCCTTTTTAATCACAGCAAGCTTTAAGCTTATTCTGATTTAACGAACTTACCAAAGGAGAGTTTCGATTGCATTTCCAAGCGATAACTATATGCACCGGAAGCAAAACCTTCAATGTTTACATCAATTCGGCTTAAACCTGCATCAACCTGAATTGTTTTAACTTTTCTTCCCATAGCATCGAAAATATCCAAAGTCGCACCCTTTTCAACTTGCTCATTTATTTCAATAGAAATTTGGTTGGTTGCTGGGTTTGGATATAATACGCTATTGATTAGTCCTAAGTTCTGAGTGCTCGTGGTATTTGAAATAGTCACACAGCTCGTGTCATTAGCGCGGTTATTATCTCCTGGCATGAGTGTGAAAGCACAGAGCTCAAAAGTCATACCCTGGGTCGGGTTCCATTGCTCTGAAAAGCTGTGTTGAAGTGAATCACCAGCTGCAATGCTTGCCAATATGGTATTGGTACGGATAAAGTTGCCCGGCATTACGCGATAACTTACATCAAAACCAGTTGCCGGAATCTGACCAAAATTACGAATCATGACAGTCACCGTTTGTGGCGAATTAACTATAGCTCCATTAGCAGGTGACACTATGCGATAAACACCTACGTCTGGCAACTGTTGGTTAACAAAAACGGTTACAGTATCACGTTTCACACAATTGCCATCGCTGTAGGTAGCCACATAGGTTGTAGTGACTGTTGGGCGCACGACAAATTGACGTCCTTGACCGAGATATACGCCCGCTAAGGTACTCCAGCCGACTGTATCATTGCTAATTAGAGTATAACCTCTATTCAAATAACCAATGCTCGAAACAGTATCTGCGGAGTTCAAGCTCCAGTCGTTGGCACTATTGGTGTCGAAAATTGTCTTGCGGAACAAACCAACTACTGATGCACTTCCTGAAATATTACTATTACTTGGCCATTCTGAAGCCGGAACTCCAAATGATGAAGGAAAATCTGCAGAATTATATCTTACCGCATCAATTACGGTAGTTCCATTTGATTCATAGAGTACAACAGCAGCAGGACTGGTACTCGATAGCCATTCATTATTATCGGCACCTCCTAAGAAGTACAGATTGTTGGCTATATCGTTGGCAGCTGTACCTGGCATAATTATCGCCACAGCACCAGGAGCCAGGACTGCTCCAGTCGGGAAGGTTAATTGATGGGTAATTGTGCCAATAGCTGCTTTAACTACCAAACCGGCAAGATTTACCGGGGATGTGCTGATATTACTAATTTCTACATAGTCGTCATCAACACTTGTGTTTGGTAAATAAGGAGGGAAAGTCGTTTGCCTTGTAGTTGCACTTCCTCCTTTATAATACATAAACTCAGAGATCAGCAGAGCACCTTGTCCACCAGAACTACCCCCGCGAGTAGTGGTGGATAGAATAGCTGAGTCACCAACACTTATGGTTTGGTCTGGACCAGCATTTATGAACAGATAGTCATCTGCATACAATTGGACTGCTGATACTGTTGTAATACTTGTGCTGCTTACGGTTTCTACGAAATAGCGTACTGTATCTCCTGACGCTGCTGCCGGTATGGTTGCAGTATAATAATTACCCGATAAGGTCATTGGCAATGACGTGGTCGTGCCATTATTTACAGTGTATTTGAGACTAACCGTATTCAACAGAGGTACTGAAAAAATCCGGGCAGCAACTGTTTTTGCAGTTGGGCTACAAGCTGGAGTTACAGCAGTAATTGAGTCAAATCTCGCATCAGCAGGTACAAAAAACATGAGGTCATCAACAATGTTGACAGATGGTGGTGCGCCAGCGTAATTATAGCGCACATTGGAATGAAGGGTAATTTTAACAGTGTCGCCCACAAAATCATCCAAATCATATTCCAAACGCATGGTATCGGTATTACTAGCCGCCGAAACCGCTATAAAATCTGTAGTGGTTCGGCCCATTGCAGCCAAAGGCTGGCCATTAACCAGTACTCTAAAATGCGTGCTGTTTGCAGCCCGGTACAATTGCAGCAATTTAAAGCTCAATTTAAGGCGCTGAATTTGAGACGCATCAACGTAATAGTCGACATATGTCTGAAAAGCTGGATTTAAAGTGTGCCAGTTTGTATTGTTCGCAGTAACCCAAGGGGTTCCGGATGCATTGCCAGAAAGTACTAAGCTATGCGTTCCAGAAATATTCAGACTAGTACTGCCGCCTGTTGCGAGAACTTCAGCATTTGAGTTAGCGCCATTAACAACACATAATGAAGCTGGAAGCACGCCTGAATCGAAATTATCTGTATGAGGAACGCTTAATACAGTGCTTACGCCAATATTGTATTGTACAGTTACAGTGTCATTAGCAGTATTAACATCGCCTGATTTACCGGCCCATACACGAAGCGTATTCACACCTGAAAGCAGTTGAACTTGCTGACGAAAAACATAGGTAACTACTTGAGCACTTGAGAGGCTGGTAAAGACAGTATCCGTGACAACCGGTCCGTTGTTGTGCTGATAAAACACTATAGTGCTATCCAGGTTTAAAGTACCGGCATTTACTACTTCAATTGAAACGGCAGATAAAAGATTCGTCAAACACACCACTCCCGGAGCATATATATTACCACCTGATATGATAGATGCGCTGTTTATTGCAGCATCAACACCAGCAGGAACAAATTCCAAGGCGCCCATATCCGGAGAAGCCGATCTATTCTGGCCATTCAAATCCTGTGTAACGAACGCGAGTAAATTTGCTCCGGAATTATTCAAAAATACATTTGAAGGCGTAAAATTATCTGCTGGCAAATTAATAAAATCAGGATTTACTGCCACACTGTTAGAGTCATAAGGCGTTCCAACACCCCCTGCTGCTTTCCAGTCGGCCATTGTAGTCCTGGCACTGCTTCGGTAACCAATATGTGCAAGACCCGTAGATCCTGGAGGGGTTTGAATCCAAAATGCATTGTGATCTGTTTCCAATTGAGTTGCAGCTGTACTCTGATATATACCATATTTCAAGCCTGATCCAGCACGATTAATATAAAATATATTGTTTTTAAGCTGAATTCCCGGAACACTTGTTGTTTGATAAAACCCATAGCTGGCACCCGATGTAGACGCCGGATTATCAATAATCACTGTATTGTGGTAATAATAATTAAATCCGCTACCTGAATTGTAAAAACCATACATAGAACCTGTGCCACCATTAGCCAAACGATAAATAGCATTATTAGAAATAATATTAGGATTAGCAGCTGTTGCAGTAGCACTAGATGAATAAACACCATAGAAATTCAGTGAAGTTGAAGTTGCTATGCCATGGGCATTATAAATTCGGTTCCTGTCTACGCGTGTTCCAACAGTTCCTGTTCCGAGATATACACCGTACAACGCCCCCAATGCTGTTCGGCTGGGGCGGGTAATCTCGTTACCTACTATTTCACAATCAACTGCCTGTAATAAATAAATCGCATAGGTGTAGCTATCCTCTACCTGGTTACCAACGATTTGATTACTGATATTACTACCAGGTACTGCTGCACCATTCAAACGAATACCAAAATAAGCTCCGGATACAAAATTGGAATCAATTCGATTATAATTAGCATTCGTAGCGCTTGTTACAGAATTCACACCACCCGAAGAGGCAATACCCGCAAGCGTAGCGGCTGTTACAGTACGGTCCATCAATACCCTGTTTTTGGTAATTCTATTGAAAGAAGCATTATCGGTTAACAATATACCGCTGGTATTGGCACCTGAAATCGAACGCATATCAACCACAAAGCCGTCGATAGTTGCATGATTCGTCCCTAAGAGTACTATCGCAGGTGTGTTGGTAGTAGCTGCCGGTGTAAAAGCAATGGTATCACCATTTCCGACATAATGAATCGTATTGTGAGGACTTGTATTTACAATACTCGGCACAACAAACTGCCCGGCAAATTTATTACCAGGAAATTCAACTTGAATAGTTACCGGACCATTCACGATACCGCCACATGTCAATACCGCATTTAAATCGGTTAGAGTTTGAAAATTAGACGTCGGCGAGCCCAAGGTATAGGTTCCTGCACCCAGACCTACACATAAATTAATATTTAAGGTATCGTTAGTAAAATCTTCATCGATGCCGCCATTTGGAGAAGACACCCAAATTCTGAGGACTTCTGAACCAGCCGCTTGTAAGTTGACAGGTGTTGAGAAAACTATATAAGCGGTATCGCCAAAAGGTATAGTCTGATTAAATAACTGACTAACTACTGTGCCATTTCCTAACTGATAACTTGCAGTGAAGCTATTTACGGTAACTGTACCCAGGTTTTTAATGAAGGCCGACACTGTATCTATAGCTCCACCAAGTACAGAGGTTGATGGACGATCGGAGGCTAATGCAAACAAATTAAGTGCTAAGGTAAAATTCTCATAAGCACCAATATCCGGACTGCTTGAACTTCTGTTATTGCCTAGAACATCCGTAGTAATGTTTGCCAAAGGTGTAGCAGCACCAATATTAGGCGAAAAAGGCAAAATATCGAGATTTGAGCTGCTAATGTACTGCGGATCAGCAAAAATTGAATTTACATCCTTTGTTGTAGCCGTTTGCCATGCTGCTAAGTTAAGGTACTCAGTAGTACCAATACGCACTAATGGCCCGGCTTGATTGGCATGAAAGAGGTTATTGTAATTGCTTTCAAGGACATTCGTAATGCTTTCATTCACAAAGTATAGTGAAGTATATACCAGAGAAGAGCCATTCATTACGGTTTTAACAGAGTTGTTTCGGAATTTAACCCCGTTATAAGCTGGAGAAGCAACTGTACCACCCAGAAAATGTACTGTTCCTGCTACGGTACCTGAAGTGTGATTCGAGATCATCTCCAGGGAATTGTGATCTATTTCGAGATAATCCAAACCATCGGAAGTATTGCCAGTTACACTAATTAAACGTCGTGTGGTTCCGGCTAATTCACCACTGATAACGTTATTATATATTCTATTGGGAGCAGTAGCACTTCCGCTGATATTACTCAGAAAAAACCCATAATTTCCTGTTAAACCAGTCATGCGGTTTCCTTCAATCGTCGTGTTTTCTGCACGTAAAAGATAAAGGCCCTGTCCGGCAGTTGATGCCCCAGACACACCAGTTACCACATTCTGACTAATCAAAGCAAAACTCTCACTTTGTAAGTACAAAGGCGTATGGTATATACGACTAAAATTGTTCAGTATATATTGATTAGCATTACTATAATTTGGCGTTCCGCCGTTGTTAGAAATACCGTAGTACAAATCACTAAAGTTATTTCCAATTATTGTTGATTGAGAACTTGCTACCAATACCAAAGCAAGGTTATTTGCAGAAGTAGTGGAATCAATATTATACCCTTCAAATGTGCAAGAGGTGACTGTCAATGCCGTACTTCCGGAGGTAGAAATCATCGCTGAACCTGCAGCTGGCGGACTATCATTTTTAAACTTAAGATTGGCAAAGGTGATGTATGAAGAGCCATTCAGCGTAAAAGTTGAGCCGGTACCGCCATTGGTTAATATTACATCGGCGGAGTTTCCTGTGGCAGAAGTAAAAGTTAGTGTGGAATTTGTACCATTCGGGAATTGTCCAAAAGTTGCATTCAATACATAAGTACCCGGATGGAAATTGATGGTTACAGGCCCGGAAATTCCGCCACAATTCAACTGATTTTCAAATTCTGCAAAACTGGCAAAACTAGGTGAGGTTCCTCCAATACTATAGGTGCCCGCTGCAATGGTGAAACAAAGATTGGCGAGTATGGTATCATTGGAGAGATTACCATCTGATAAACCGTTTGGATTACTGCCCCAAACCTTTAATACTAGCGGACCACTGCTAGGTAAGACAAGAGGAGTGCTAAAAGTAAAGGTTGTACTTTGTTGAAAAGGCAATGATCCTGTGAAAGTTTCACTAACAATTGGGCCATTGTTGAATTGATAACTTAAAGCGGCACTGGTGAGTAAAGTCGTACCTCCGTTCGCAATTTCAACCGATACAGGCACGGTTGAACCTGCTGCAACTGCTAAAGTAGGTGAAACTAGGGAACTTAGGACAAGATCTCTGGATGGAATTACCAGTTCAATCGCGCCTATATCCGGGTTAGACAAATCTCGTTGCGTTCCATTGATATCGGTGGTAACATAAGGAACGGGAATTGCGGCAGCATTCAACTGCCCCGTTATAGCTGGTGTCAAATCGGTAGTAGAACTATAGCCCGGATCAGATAATAACGAATTGGCTTCTTGCGAACTTGCCGTTTGGTAGCTTAACAAATCAGGATATGCTGTTGTTGCAACCCTAAACAACGGATTGTTGCCTTGATTCACATAAAACCAGTTATTATTTGAGGAGGTTAGGGTGGTCAAATGGTATGCCCCCACCAGATATAATGCCGGACGGACCGCTGTTGATGAACCGGGAAGTGCTTCTATTTGTACACTGTTATTTATTATTCTCAACATATGAAATGCTGGAGCGGTGGACGAGCCGCCGGTAATATTAATAGCTCCAGCCACGGTTGTAGCCGCAGTTGAATAGCGGAGGTAAATTGAGTTGTGTACAATATCTACTGTATCAATTACATCCGTTGTGCTTCCAGAAATAGATATTGCCCTGGAGACGCCAGTGGCTGATTCAAAAGAGAGAACGTTGTTGTAGATATTTCCTGAGTTGACATTGGTGAAATCAATCCCATAAGCTCCAATACTGTTCATCAACCTATTATTCCTTACCGATGCCATTAGCGCACGGTTGATATATATGCCATAACTGGATGCATTGGTAGCAAATGGATTCGAAATAAAATTCGAATCTACAATAGCTCCCTGCGTACCGGCTAAATAAATACCATAGTAATAGAAGTCAGTAATTGTGTTCCCTTTTACAAAAGGGTCCATCATATAAGCAGCACCTGCTGAGGTTGAACCCACTAAATAAATTCCATAATACCCTCCTTTTATGGTAGAGTTAATGACCTTTAACTCATGTGTTGGACTTGCCGCATATATATTTCTATTGTTAGAGCTTGTGGTTGCAGCTCCATCCGGTGCTTCAAGATAACAGTTCTCAATGCGAACATTGGTAACTGCAGAAGTATTTATATTCGCAGCAGCTGCCGTTGGCACAACAGTGCTGACTACACTAATATTTCGAATTATTATGTGGTTAACACCAGCCAGCGAAAGAATATTTCCAGTCGTACCTGGTCGCGTAAACACAACGTCGTTCCTATTACCAGTGGAAGAAGTAATAGTAAGCGTATTCAATGCGCTTGTATTCGGCACACTTGATATATTAAAATTGCCGGAATAAGTGCCAGGTGCCAGCGATAGCGTGGTTGGCCCTGCAAGACCAACGCAAGCAAGTCGATTAATGGCGTCCTGAAAATTAGTAAAGTTGGTCGGCGAAGCAGGAAGCGCTGCATTTACTGTATAAGTACCAGACAAAGGCTGCAGAGCATTTACCCTTACACCCGCCGAATAGCCTGTAGCCGAAGAACAGCTAACCTCACAACGATAGTACATTTGTAAGGCCGTTTGAGTAAGAGAAACACCCGCGCTGGTTGCACCAGTTATATTAGTCCAGCTAATGCTGTCTGGAGAAGATTGCCACTGAAAAGTTTGACCCAAGCCGAACTGAAGCCCGCTTAAAGACAAATTAAAGGAAGAGCCTGTACACAATTCGGTATTGCTTGCCACAGCAGTACCAACATTTGTGGTTGCGATACAAGGATCACTCGTATAGTAAATTCGAATATTCGGTCTTCTTCTGTATTGATTGGTTAGTGTACCATTTAGCACCGCAGGGATAGAGGTGCTAATTGCACCTGCGATGTGGGTATTGAAACCATCGGTAAATTGCCAAAGAACAGGATTTGCAGAATTTGGATTTGAGCCCGATACTGCCAAATCGTGTTCATTGGCAAATGAGAGTACATTTCCCGTGTATAAAAATGGAGTTTGCAAGTTAAATATAATCCATCCCGGACTGGAGGGTGGCAAATAGTTTGAATCACTAAAAACCTTAGTATGAGAAGATTCAATACTCGCCCAGGTAATAGTATTCGGCAATGGGAGCGTTGGAGTTACGCTTTCATTCTTCATCCAAAAGGACAAATAAATACCAGTATTACTAAAATCGTCTGTCGAAACTTTATTAAATGCAACACCTGTAATAAGGGCGTTCGGCGGCAGACCAGCCTGTGTAAGTTCAGCCTGTGTCAAAATAAAATTGCCCCTGCCGTATCGATTCGCATTATTCCCTGACAGTCTTAAAAAAGGACTGTATCCAGAATTTGTAGCAGTATCAGTACTTGGGGCAAAAGTCACAAAAGACTGTGCTTCTGAACTCAAATAAGCGCTCAACATACCGAGCAGAATAATAAGTTTCTTCATAGTGTTTTAAAATTTGATGCTAAAAATATAATATTCGAACAATTTATCACATTAACATTCGAATAATAGGCTCAAAATTTAGCAATAACAGCCCTTACATTGTTTATTGCATAATGTATGCTGAACATACTTTTGAAGATGTGACATTCCAATGACAGACATGCTAATGCACTGTGTAAATCTTCTGAAGGTGTGATTAGCTTGTACAAATACTCATCTTCAACCGTTTAATTCTATATTACAGTTAGATGCATTTCTTGCTGATATATTCGTGACATGCTTGGAGCATACTGGAGATTAACATAACTGCATTTTGCAAGATGAAACAACTTGTCCGCAACCCCTTTATCTTCCGCCTCTTTCTCATCCGCAAACTACCGCTTGCCTGGTTGGCCGGATTAAAAGTCTTGCAATACAACGACACGGTCTGTGAAATCGGTCTGCGTTATGGCTATTGGACCCAAAACCCATTCCGAAGTATCTATTTTGCGGCCATGGCCATGGCCGCGGAGATGAGCACCGGATTACCTGCACTTTTATTATTACGTGCCAAAGGGAAACCCGCCTCCATGCTGGTAACGGGTCTGCAAGCCAGTTATGGCAAGAAGGCTGTGGGCAAAATCCGTTTTCGCTTCGAGCAAATAACCGGCATGAAAGCAGCTATCGACCAGGCGCTGCAATCAGGCGAAGGTGTGGTATTCAAAGCGGTAAGCATTGGCACCAACAGCCAGGGGGAAGAAGTTGCCCGATTTGAGATCAGCTGGTCGTTCAAGAAAAAATAATGTGCTAATGTGGCGGCAAAGCAAAGCTTCACATGAGTACATTAATATGGTCTGCCCAAACCCGGCAATATTATTTTTAGTTAAGTAAATCCAAACGCAGAGGTGTAGACGTAGGTGTGTCAAATTCATTTAAAACAAACACACTCATGAACAAACTTTTTGTTACCCTCCGCAATGCTGCTTTTGCAGTGATACTTTTCGCCGGTGCTGCTACAGCACAAACTACCATGGTCGGCGGTGAAGCCATGTATCCCAAGAAAAACATCGTCGAAAATGCGGTGAATTCGAAAGATCATACGACGCTGGTGGCAGCGGTAAAGGCAGCGGGGCTGGTGGAGACCTTGCAAAGCGCTGGCCCCTTCACTGTATTCGCCCCGGTAAACGATGCCTTCGAGAACCTGCCTGCTGGTACAGTCGACAATCTCCTCAAAGCCGAGAACAAAGGGCAGTTAACCGCGGTACTTACTTATCACGTAGTGGCTGGTAAATACGATTTTGATGCCTTGGCCAAGGCTATCATGGCGGGAAAAGGCAAAGCCACGTTGAAAACCGTTCAGGGTGCAGAACTCACCTTTATGATGAATGGCAAACGCAACATACAAGTGATGGATGCCAAAGGCAATGTCGCCAATATTTCAACCTACGATGTTTATCAGTCGAATGGTGTCATCCAGGTCATCGATAAAGTATTGCTTCCTTAAGCAATAGGTTGTGGTTCAGTGTCGACAGGCTGCCCACCAGGGTGGCCTGTTTATTTTAAAGCCCAAGCCAAAGGCAACTTTTTAACTCTTAAAGTGTTTACTTCAAATGAAAACTTATTTTCTGCTTCTCGGTCTATTTGTCGGCGTGGCCTGTCAAGGCCAGTCTGCCCATAACAAACCAACATCTCCTGCTTCCAAATCCACTACTATGACCTCTGATACAACCAACCTCAGCCAGCTCAGTGATGCCGACTGGAAAAAACGCTTAAGTCCGGAAGCTTACCGGGTGTTACGTCAGCATGGCACCGAACGCCCTTACACTGGTGAGTATGATCAACATTGGGAGGCTGGCACCTATGTCTGCAAAGGTTGTGGCACGCCGCTCTTCACTTCCGACACAAAATTTGATGCAGGTTGTGGTTGGCCTAGCTTTTATCAAGGTATTGATAAATCTAAAATCAAAGAGGTCATCGATCGCTCTTTTGGCATGATACGCACCGAAGTGCGTTGTGCTAAATGTGATGGTCACCTCGGTCATGTGTTTGATGATGGCCCCAATCCTACCGGTTTACGGTATTGTATCAATTCGGTGAGCCTGGGTTTCGAAAAAAAACAGCCTTAATTAGGCCTATGACACATTTACTTCTGATTCCTTTAGATTTGCTATATTGCTGACTACATTTGCTTACTTTCGAAGAGTATAGCCGGGTGCCAAAATGATAAACCTATTAAACGCTAAAGGTCGTTGCAGGCACCTGATGTTTGGGGCCTTAGCGTTTTTTACAGTTGCTGCTCTGGTTTTTTTATTAGCCAATCAACAATTTCTGCTCGAAAAAAGCGAACAAGAAAGACGGCTCGCTAACCGAGCTATGGTAGTTCAAAGTCAACTTGAAACTGTAATTAAACAATGTCAGAGCACGACCAAAACTTTAGGTTTTATCGTTGAACAATATGGTGAACCGGAAAACTTTGATGCCATAGCGGCTGGGCTCAAGGAAGGCAGTCCGTATATAAGCGCATTACAGTTGCTCAAAGGTGGTATCATTACCCAAGTATATCCATTGAAAGGCAATGAGGTGGTGATTGGCTACAATGTGCTTGCCGACAGTACCCGAAACAAAGAAGCCATACGGGCTGTGCGGGAAAAAGACTTTTTTATCGCCGGCCCCTTTGAGTTGAAACAGGGTGGGCTGGCAGTTGTTGGTCGATATCCCATATTTAAAGATGAGGTATTTTGGGGATTATCAGCCGTTATCGTTCGTTTTGATGCTTTAATTGCAGCCGCAGGTATGCGCGCTGAAGCAAGCAGTACTTTTTCATATCAGTTCACCAAAAAGGACCCGGACAACGGTCAGGAAGTAAACTTTTTACTTCCGTATTCGGGCCAGACAAGCAAAAGCAGGGTGTCGGTCGAAATTCCGGATGGTGCCTGGACCATTCATATTATGCCCAAAAACCCGGTTCGATTTATGGATAACTGGGCGCTATTGTTGTTTGGCGGCTTGTGTGCGGCTATGACGGCCTATTTGATTGTTCATCTGCTCAATGAGCCGGGTAGGCTGAATCATCAGATTGCCAAAAAAACTGCCCACCTCAAAGAAATTGCCTGGATGCAATCCCATCAGGTTAGAGCACCTTTGGCACGCATTATGGCATTGTCGGCCTTGTTAAACCCGGAAAGCTTCGATCCGGAGCAGGACAAGGAGCTGGTGGCCGAGTTGAAAAAGTCGTCCGAAGAATTGGATGACATTATACGTGATATCGTGAAGCGTACCGAAAATCAGGCTTAAATCAGTCCCTGATCGCTTGCAAATTTTACCAGACCTGCCGCATTTTTAGCATCTAATTTTCGCAGCAGATTTTTACGATGGGTCATTACCGTATGTTCTGAAATAAATAGCTTATCGGCAATTTCACGTGTAGTCATTTCACGCGCAATGCAACGAATAATGTCCACCTCCCGCCGCGTAAGTGAAAGTTTGCGGAGGAAATCATCGGTGAAATAATCCTTTTCTTTTTCCTGTATCTCATTTTTGTCCTCATAAAATACCTGCTCACCTCCCTGAATACGCTTAATAGCATCTATTACCAAGGAAATTGAACTGTTTTTCAGTAAATAACCATCCCCTCCCAGACGTTGCACTTCTCGTTTAAACTCAAGCTGCTCGTAATTCGAGAGAACCAATACTTTAAGTTGAGGAAAGGAAGCCTTCAGCTGAACCAGGGTCTCCAAACCATTTAAATTCGGCATGTTTAAGTCAAGGGTTACCAAATCACAAGGAAGTACGGCTAAAAGTTCCAGCAATTGTTTACCATCCGATGCAGAACCAACTACCTGGAAGTCAGCCTGTCGGCTAAGCATCAATGCCAGGCCTTCCAAAAAAAGTGCGTGGTCGTCAGCTAAAATGAGGCGCATAATCCTTTAAAAATACACAGCTATCCACATACTTCTACCCATTTCTACTGAAAAGTTATCCATTTTCCAGAGGTAGTTCTATGGAGATTAATGTTCCTTGTCCGGGTGCCGTTTCAACTGTCATCCTGCCGTTCATGAGGTGAATGCGCTACTCGATGGTTCTCAAACCAATACCATCAGAACTGTTGTCGATGGGCTCGAAGCCCTTGCCATTGTCTTCTACCATAATCACCAGTTGGTCTTCATGTTCTACCAATTGTATGATGACATTCCGCGCCTCGGCATGTTTTAGTATATTGTTACAAAGCTCCAATAAGATGCGGTAAGTGCTTAACGAAAGTGATTCACTCAGGGACCGGTCGAAGCCGGTTATCAGCAAATCAAAATGCACTTTACCGGCATGGTTCAGCTGGTCGACATACAGTTCAACGGCCTTTTTCAGTCCAAATTTACCCAAACTGCTAGGCATGAGGATGTGGCTTAGGTTGCGCACATCGGTAGCCACATGATCGAGCATATCTTTGGCGTTCCGCAAGCTGAGATGAGCTTTTTTCGATGCCAGCTGTTCTTCCGTTTCAAATCGTTCGAGTTGCAGGCGAAGGGCCGACAACATGGAGCCCACATCGTCGTGCAGACTTTCAGCTATCCGTTTGCGCTCAATTTCCTGACCCTCCAAAAGGGCATCGATAACCTCCAGTTTTTTGCGTTTTTCAGCTTCTTCAAGTTCCAGCTCCTTGATTTGACGCTCTTTTTCGGCCAGCAGTTCGGCCTGTTGTTTCCGGTTCCGGTACCAAAAAATACCGAAGCCACTGATGAGCAGCAACAGCAAAAGACTTAAAAGGAAGAGGTAAAACCTGAATTCGTTTTTACGTAATTCAGCAGCCTTACGCTTGTTTTCAGCATCCAATAAGGCGATTTTCTCGGTTTGAGCCGCCTGTCGCAAGGAATCTTCGAGCTGGAGCACCCGCAGTATTTCTGTATCATGGGCTGGCTCATCGGATTTAGGTAGAGTTGCCCGACCTGACAGCTTGCTTTCCTGTTCCTTAATTTCGGGTTGACCGCTTTTCCTTCTTTGATGCTTGAGCCAAGCCAGATCATAGCTGTCACGTATAACTACAGGCAAGTGTCGTAATTCCGCTTTTAATTGGGCAAAATGTTCTTCAGCAATTTTGTAGAAGCCTTTTTCACTAAAATAACTAGCGACCAGCAGCCGGTCGGAAGCTACATAGGCATTCGGATGGCCCTTATCAAGTAAGCCCCGCTGCATTAAATCGACACCCCGACCCTGAGCACCAGATTCGTATAACAACCGACCTTTTAAAAGCTGGATGGCGGCTTTTCCCTTGAGGTTACGGGTTAGCTGCAGGGTTTGCAAATTATCGATAAGGGCTTCGGCATTGGCAAGGTCGCCTGTTTGCAAGTATAATCGAGCGAGACGCATTTGCAAGTAAAACTGCCGATCGGGAGAATTGGTGTTTTTACTCAGCTCGGCAGCCGTTTTCAAATAAGGTAGTGCACGTTGGTAGTCGTTGATATCCTCCAGCAGACCGGCAATTTCCAGCAGGAAATTGGATTGCATGTCAACATCAAAATTGCTTTCGGCCTTTCGAAGTCCCTGATTTCGGATGCGAAGCGACGCTTCATGCTGACCTAGTTTGTGCAAGGCACGGCCCTGAAGTAGCAGGCCTTGCTGTTCAAGCATTAAATCGGGGATTTTCGAAGCGATATTGGCAACCACTTCACCTAGTTCGAGCGTTTTTTCATAATCTCCCAAAGCGAATACGGCGTTGCCATAATTATTAAGTGCAAGTGCCAATTCAGCCCTACTGGCTGTTTTGCGGTATTCTGGAAGCAAATCTTCGTATAACTCGATGGCTTTCTGATGCTGACGAAGACGGAAATAAAAGGCGGCTTGAATTAATTTAAGCGACAACGCCCTTTGTTTATCCCCTTGCTTTTCTATCAGTTCTATGGTTTTAAGCAGGTATTTTAAGCCTTTTTGTTCCTCACGAAAAACGATGGATAATTGGTTGTATATACTTGTTTCCAGCTCAATCATTTTATAGCGCTGGGCCACTTCTAATCCACGCAGGTAGTACCGTTCGGCCTGTTGGGGGTTGTTTTGGTAAAATTTTCCCACATTAAATGCCGCCAGAACCCATTCTTTCGGGTTCTCAACGGGTTTTTCCAATATGCTCAGATTTTTTTCCAGCTCTGATCGCAAACTTTCCTGCGCGACAAGCTGGAGGCTGAAAAAACAGCCCCAAAAGAACAGCCAAGCTCGCAACCACATCCTTTTTAGTGTGCAGCGTGGGCGTCAGCGGCATTGGCCAGGGCCGCCTTGATATAGGCCACACTGGCCATGATTTCCTCAGGGCTCAACACTTTACCAAAAGCTGGCATACCGCCCTTGCCCAAGCTGATCCGGTCCACCATGCCGCCTTTATCGAGCATGGAAAGCTGTAAATCTTTCGCACCGGCAGCCCCCATTTTACCATCGTCGCCATGGCAACGCACGCAATAATTAATATAAACAGCCTTGCCATGCGCTAAAACATCATAAGTGTCGGCGGTGGGGTCAAAATCGGATGAAGTATAGGCTGGCGCGTCATTGGCTGCAAGCTGATTGAAATAATCGGCTTTATTCATGGTCATACTTTTGGTTTCGGAAACGCCATAAGCATATACCAACAGCACAAAGCTGAGGAGTGCCAGTGCCTTATTCTTACGTTTGAAACCTACGATAGCCAAAGGAATGGAAGCGAAAACAGCTATCAGTTTAACCCAGAACCAATTGCCTGCCGAAATGCTCGGCGTCTGGGTGGCCAAATAAATACCACTAAGCAAGAAAAGCGTAGAAACTACCATTTCTGCTATTTTGGTCTTTTTAGCAAACTTATCCAACAGCTCGTTTTTGCCAGCCAGCAAGAGGGTGGTTTTTACGAGATACAAAACGAGAAACAAAGCCACCACCAAGGTGTGGGTATGCAGCATGCCGGTATACATAGTTCGGGTAGTTTAAGTGAGTGTAAATTTCATGAAATCATCGAGTAGCGCGATGGTTTTTTCGGGTTTTTCGTAATGAACCATATGCCCGGCCGATGGTATGCCGTGAAAAACGGTGATTGGAGCCAGCTCAGCGGCTTTTAAAACAGCTGCATACGGCAAGATTGGGTCTTGCAAACCACCTACCAGCAGCATAGGTTTGGGCCATTTTTGCAATAAGTGGCTGCGGTCGGGTCGATCGCGCATGGCCTGTAGCTGCATCACATGGGCTTCAGGCGAGAATTCGTTATTGATTTGCTTCAGACTTTGAATAATAGCAGCCATAGCAACGGTGTTTTCGGGAGCGAATAGGCCCGGAATAAAGGCGTTGATGAATTCTCCTTTCCCTTTTTTACGGATAAGCGCGATGGTACGGTCGCGATTGGCCTTTTTGGTGTCATCGTCGGCAAAAGGGTGGGAACAAAACAAACCCAGCGCCGCACATCTGTCGGCATAAGCCTCCGCCAACGCCAGCGCCACATAGCCGCCCATGCTGTGACCCACCACCACGGCTGTCGCCACTTTTTCTGCATCGAGTATCGCTGCTACTGCATCGGCCATCTTCTCCATACTGCTACCGCCTTCGGGCCAGCCACTGCCGCCTGAACCGTGCAAATCGGGTAAAATGAGGGTATACCGACTGCTTAAAGCTTCTGCAATGTGCCGCCAAACCCGGTGATCTTCGGTAAAACCATGGAGTAAAACCAAGGGCGGCCCTTGCCCTATCCGGTACCAACTGAGTTCGACCTTTTGAAAGCTGGTTTTTTTGTTCATTTTTGCTGATTACCGTTTGCTTAACAAGTATACAAATAAGCATGAAGAAGCCCCTTCTTTTGTTCCTGCTCCTCCTGATGGCTGCCTTCAGCGCACAGGCCCAGCCACACTTTCCTTATAATGGCGTACAAGACCAACGGCCTGATGGTTGGTTGCTCAAAAATGCCACCATCGTTGTGTCACCCGGACTACAACTCGACAAAGCAGATATGCTCATCAGGGAAGGAAAAATAGAAGCTGTTGGCAAAGGTTTGAGTCTGCCCAAAGGCTACCGTGAGCTCGACATGACCGGCAAATTCATCTATCCCGCCTTTATTGAGCTGAACAGCAGCTATGGCTTACCAAAAAGCAGTGCCGGCGGTCGCAACCGCAATGCCGGACCGCAGCTTACCCCTGCCCGTGAAGGGGCTTTTGGTGCCAACGACGCCATCAAATCCGACACCCGGGCCGATTTGTTGTTTCACACAGACGCTAAAACGGCCGCCTCTTTACGCAAAGCCGGCTTTGGTGCTGTAGTCGCCCACCAAGCCGACGGCATCGCCCGAGGCAGTTCCGCACTTGTGGCGCTAGGCGATGGCCCCGATCAGGAACAACTTTTGCGGGCGCCGGTGGCGGCACACTATTCGTTCAATAAAGGAAGCTCTACCCAGGATTACCCTTCATCGCTCATGGGCAGCATCGCGCTGTTGCGCCAGACCCATCTCGATGCCCAGTGGTACCAGGCCAATAAAACCAGATTGCAGCTCAACGATCTCGCCCTCGATGGCTGGCTCGCTACCGTTGCACTTCCCCAGATGTTTGAAACCAGCAGCAAATACGATTTGTTGCGTGCCGACAAACTGGGTGATGAATTCGGCATACAATACATCATTAAAGGCACAGGCGAAGAATACCAATATCTCGATGCCATCAAAGCCAGTAAAGCCAGCCTCATCATCCCCATCAACTTTCCGAATGCACTCGACCTAGAAGACCCTTTCGATGCCATACAAGCCAGTCTGAGCCAAATGAAACACTGGGAAATGGCGCCGGGTAATCTCGCTGCCTTGCAGCAGGCCGGCATCAAGTTCGCCATCACCCAAAATGGCGTAGAAACAGCCGGTGATTTTTGGGCCAACCTCCGCCTGGCTGTAGAATATGGTTTAGACCCTGCTGCAGCCTTGGCGGCACTTACAACGGTTCCTGCTCAACTCAGTCGTCAAATGGATTTGCTCGGCACACTCGACAAAGGCAAACTCGCCAATTTTATCGTTACCAGCGGGCCTCTTTTCGACAAAGAAACAGAGCTCTACGACAACTGGGTAAAAGGTCAGCGCTACGAAGTTAATCCCATGCCCGAAGGCCGGGATATACGTGCCAACTACCATTTCCGACTGGCAAACGACAGCACTTACGAAGTACAAATCAAAGGTAAAGCCACCCGTCCCGAAGGCGAACTTATTGTCAACGACAGCACCAAAATTAAGCTGAACCTGAGTTTTGCCAATGGTTTCTGGTCGGTTTGGTTCGAAGGCAAAAAAGAGGCTTTGCCAGGTGTACATCGCTTGAGTTTATGGCCGGTAGGCAATGCACTTGAAGGAAAATACAGCGATGCATCCGGAAAAGACAACGATGTCAGGTGGACTTATGCTTCGCCCTTTAAGGAGAAAGACAAAAAAGATAAAGAACTCAAAGCTGCCAGTATCGGCTATTTGCCGAAGCCTTTTACCGATTTAGGCTACGACAGTTTGCCCAAGGCCGAAACTTTTCTTTTCCGCAATGCCACCGTCTGGACGAATGAAAAAGATGGCATACTCACCGAAACCGATGTGGTAGTGAGCAAGGGTAAAATTGTTGCAGTTGGCAAGAAGCTAAATCAAGGCGCCTTTGGTGCTCAAATCCGTGAAATAGATGCCACTGGTAAACATATCACCGCCGGCATTATCGATGAACATTCGCACATCGCCATTAGCCGTGGTGTAAACGAAGGCAGTCGCAGCATTACTGCGGAAGTGCGTATAGGCGACGCGCTCAACCCCGACGATGTAAACATTTACCGCCAACTGGCCGGGGGGGTTACCAGCTCCAATCTGCTGCATGGTTCTGCCAATAGCATAGGTGGTCAGGCCCAGCTCATCAAATTACGATGGGGAGTGAGCAATCCTGAAGCTTTAAAATTTGAGGGCGCACCGGGTTTCATCAAATTTGCCTTGGGCGAAAATGTAAAACAGTCGAATTGGGGTGATCGTCAAACGATACGTTTCCCGCAAACCCGCATGGGTGTGGAGCAAGTGATGATGGATGGCTTTTTACGCGCCAAGGCCTATGAAGAAGCGCGCAAAACAAATGCCGCAGGCACCCGTCGTGACCTTACCCTCGAATCCCTGAATGAAATCCGCAACAATCAGCGCTTCATCACCTGCCACAGTTATGTGCAAAGTGAAATCAATATGCTCATGAAAGTGGGCGATTCGGTGGGTTTTAAGGTCAATACCTTCACCCACATTCTCGAAGGCTACAAAGTGGCTGACAAAATGAAAGCCCATGGCGCTAATGCCTCTACTTTCGCCGATTGGTGGGCCTACAAAATGGAAGTTGCCGATGCTATACCGCACAATGCCGGTTTGATGACCCAAGTTGGTTTGAATGTCGCTATCAATTCAGATGATGCCGAAATGGCGCGTCGCCTGAACCAGGAAGCGGCCAAATCGGTGATGTATACCGCCATGTCGGAAGAGGATGCGCTGAAAATGGTAACACTCAATCCGGCAAAAATGCTGCGTGTTGATCAACGGGTAGGTAGTGTGAAGGTGGGTAAAGATGCCGATATCGTGCTTTGGAACGGGCATCCGCTCTCCATTTACACCAAAGCAGAAATGACTTTGGTCGATGGTATTGCCTATTTCGATGCCAGTCGGGAAGCTGAAAAAATGCGTCAGATTGCCGCTGAGCGCCAACGTCTGATCGAAAAAATGATACTTGCCCGTAAAAACGGCGCCAAAGCCGCCAAACCAAAATTTATGGTCGAAAGCTTCTGGCATTGTGATACCATAGGAGAAGCTGCGGAGTAAAAGGCTTTACCAGGTTTTTACTTCATTCCCGCTGTGATAAAACTTTCTAGTCGCCGGCAAAATTTTAACTCCCGCCATTACGGCATCCCGCATGGGCGGGATACAGCTAGCGCGTGATTTTGAATTTTCCTTTTGGAACTCAAGGAACAACCCGCCAAAGCGTTCCCGTGCGGTTTTTAGGCCCCATCTGCGTTTGACTGAGTACATATAATTCACCGGCCGCATCTTCACCAAAGCTGTTGATAAAGCCTGCCGACTTTTGGTCTTTCAATTTCACGGTGAGCATTTCCCAACCATCACCCTTGGCCTGTAAACACATCAAATCGCCTTTCCAGTCGCCAAAAAAGTAGCTGTTTTTGAGTGTCGCGACCTTAGTCCCCCGATAAAAATAGCCACCTATCACCGACACCATGCCGGTTTGGTGGTTGTATTCATAAATCGGCCGTTTTAAATCGCGCGTATCACAATTCTTTTCGGGATTGAAACAGTGATTGCCCTCCATGATGCGCCAGCCATAATTGCCACCCTTTTCGATGAGGTTCACCTCTTCCCACTGGTTTTGGCCTACATCGGCACACCACAGCCTCCCGCGGGCATCAAAGCTGAATTTCCAGGGGTTGCGTAGGCCGTAAGCATAAATTTCATCCCTGCCGACCTTGCCTACAAAAGGATTATCTGCCGGAATGCCATACGGCGTTTTGTCGACATCTATCCGAAGTATTTTACCCAACAGCGTTTCCAGATTTTGTCCGTTGCCTATGCTGCCAAAGCGGTCGCCACCACCGCCGCCATCGCCCAAACCAAGGTATAACAGACCGTCGGGGCCAAACTTGAGCGTGCCGCCATTGTGGTTAGCTGCCGGCTGGTCGATTTTCATGACGATCTTTCCAGAAGTCGGAAGGGCTTTTACCGGATTTTCTGGATCTCGCTGGTAACTGGCGAGTATGCTCTGGTGGTCACTTCCTTTTTCGTCTTTGGGTGCGGAATAATACACGAAGAAACGGCCGTTGGTTTTGTAATTGGGATGAAAAGCCAAGCCCAGCAATCCCATTTCGCTGTAAAAAGGACTTATGTTCGCTAAAGCAGCTCTCAAATCAAGAAAGGGGGTAGCCAACAGTTTACCGCCGTCGATGACGCGGATTTGTCCGGCTTGTTCTACCACAAACAAACGACCGCTGCCGTCGCCAGGCTCTGCCAGGGCCACTGGGCCTTGCAGGCCAGTAGCGACTTGTTCGAGTTTAAGGGTAATCTGGCTGAAGCCTAAAAGTGGTAAAAGACAAACAAGAAAGAAGATGCGCATGGTTGTAGTTTTGGTCAAACTACGAAATATTGATCACTTCTGCTTACACCAAAACTACCAGCACCTTGCTGGCAAAATCGGCTTCGAGCTGAACGGGTTGACCTTGCACCAAAACCGTGGTTTTGTCGGCATTGCTGGCTTCAAGTTCAAGCACACTATTCGGATTGATGCCCAGTTTCCACAAACGTGTGGTGATGGCGTCGTTGAGTTGTTCTGTGACAACCAGGGCCTTTTGTCCGCTGGCCAGTTTGCTCAAAACCGTGGTTTCTCGATTACTTTGCGGGATCGGAGAGCCGTGCGGATCGAATTTGGGGTAGCCTAGCTGTTGTTCAACCTCGCGCAAAAACTTCTCGGGCAAACGGTGTTCGAAGGCCTCGGCCTGGGGGTGGATTTGATCGGCGGATAAGCCCATTTCCTGCACGAGGTAAGTCTCCCATAAACGATGTGCACGGATGAGCTCGTAAGCACGGCGTTTGCCCGCCAGGGTCAGGTCAAAATCGGGACCCTTGAGCTCCATCAAGCCCTTTTGCTGCAAACGCCGAATACGAGCAGCCGTTTTTGCCGGGGTCAATGCCAACTTCCCGGCCAGTTTGCTCACCGACAACTCCGCTTGTTCTTTTTGTTTAACCGCCTGTTTGAGCACATCTTCCAGCGCGGCTTCTTTTTGCCGGCGACGTTTCAACATATACTGTATGATCAGGCCTTTTTTAGGGGCAAACATCACCGCCAGGCTGTATTGAAAGGCACCCACCAGGGTCATGGCCGGACCTGGAGTAGTCTCGAACAAGATGGCCAACACCAGGCCGGTAACGCTGCTGATAACGCCTACCGTTGCCGCAATAAGCAACATGGTTTTCAGCCGACCGGTTAGCAGATAGGCTGTAGAAGCAGGAATAATCAGCATGGCAACCACCAGTATAACTCCCACCGACTGCAAGGAAGCCACGATAGCAAAACTCAGCAGCAACATCAGGAAATAATGCAGCAGATTGGCGTTGATGCCACTGGTTCGGGCTATCACGCTCTGAAAAGTGGTCACAAAAAAGAAACGGTAAAAAGCGGTAACACACACCAAGGTAAAAAAGGTGATGAGGCCGGTAAGCCACAAATCCTGATCACCAATGCCCAAAACGTTCCCGAAGAGAAAATCTTTCATATCAAGATGCACGCCTTCTTGCCGGGTAACAGCGCTGATACCAATAATACCCAGGGCAAACATGGCAGAAAATACGATGCCGATTGCAGCGTCTTCCTTGGTGCGAGCATTACGTTGTAACCAGGTAATAAGCACCGCTGCAATTATGCCAGCCACTACCGAGCCCACAAAAAAGGCGAACACATTGTGTCCGGCTATCATAAAGCCCGCAACTACACCCGGCAGTATGGCATGAGAAAGGGCATCGCCGATAAGCGACATATTTCGTAATACGATAAAACAGCCCAATACGCCACAGCTGATACCTACCAGCATTGACGCTAAAAGCGCTCTCTGGGCATAGGGATAACTAAAAACTTCGAGTAAAGTCTCCATGATTACGCATTTAAAGCTTCAGCTTTGTCGTAAAGCGCCTGGCTTCCACTGAAGGTGCGCAGTATGTTTTCTTCAGTCATCACCTCACTGGCCGGGCCAAAGGCAATCAAGCGGCGATTGATCAAAATCAAATCATCGAAATATGCCTTGGCTTTCGACAAATCGTGATGGATGATGATAACTGTTTTGCCATCGCTAACCAGCCGCTTTAATATGGTCATGATTTTATCCTCCGTGGTCACGTCTACACCTACAAAAGGTTCATCCAGGAAGTAGATATCTGCTTCCTGCGCCAACGCCCGGGCGATAAATACCCGCTGCTGCTGCCCACCCGAAAGCTCACTGATTTGTTTGTGCTGCAAGGCTTCAATATCCAATTCCTGCATATGTTGCCTGGCTTTATCATGATCGACTTTATTGAGCCGGTCAAAGGTTTTTTTGTGCGGATATCGACCCATAAGCACAACATCCAAAACCGTTGCCGGGAATTGCCAGTCGATTTCTTCCTTCTGCGGCACATAGGCGATGTGTTTGCGCAAGGCATTAACGGGCGCACCACCGAGCTGAATGTTGCCCTGATCGGTGGTAACCAACCCTAAAATAGCTTTGAACAAGGTGGATTTACCCGATCCATTCGGGCCTATCAAACCATATAATTTACCGGCCGGTAGGCTGAGACGAAAATTGTTGAGGATGACTTTATTGTCGTAAGCCACAGTGAGCCCCTTTACTTCGAGCGTATACCCTTGCTGTAAAATCTGCTTGGGCTGGGGTTGTATGCCTACGGCCACTACAGCAAAGGCAACTACAAAAAAAGCTGCGACTATGGCCAATAAAGCCAGGTCTTTGCGCCGACTTTCGGCCGGACCGGCTAGCAATAACCCGTCGAGTAAAACTTGCGTATTGTGTTCAAGCATGCCCAAATAACTATCTGCTCCAGAGCCTTTGGGGCCCATGCTGTCGGCATACAGCTTACCACCAATCCGGATACCTGCATCACTGGCGAGCTGTTGCATGAGTTTGGGGTTGATGGTACTCTCTACAAAAATGGCAGGCAAGTCATATTGCTCAATTACAGCAATCAGCGCCTGCATATCTTCTGTACGCACCTCAGCATCGGTAGTTGTGCCTAAAACCGACACAACCTTGAATCCATAGCGATTGCCAAAATAGCGAAAAGCGTCGTGTGAGGTGGCGATAACCCTTTTTTCCGCCGGAATAGCAGCAACCCGGGCTTGTATGCTGCTGTCTATTGCAGCGAGTTTTAGATCATAAGCCTGGTATCGGGCTAACAATTCGACTGCTTTTTCCGGTCTCAGGCTCAATAAGGCTTCGTAAATATTCCGCACATAAATACGACCATAATTGGCGCTCATCCAGGCATGCGGATCGTAGCTATCGGCATGTTCGGCACTTCCAATAGGCTGAATACCGGCCGTTACTTCCACCAACCGGGAGCGGCTACCGCTGTTGTCGATGAGTTTTTGGAGCCAGCCTTCGAGATTGAGGCCGTTTTGTAAGATGAGGTCGGCATCCGCAAGACGTTTGGCGTCGCCAGGCACCGGGTCATAGATGTGGGGATCGGAGCCCAGCGGTAATATGCTGCTGACTTCAAAATCCGGCCCGGCAATTTGCGCTGCCATATCGGCTATAAAGGTGGTTGTAGCCACTACCTTTTGCTGTGCCAGCACTATTGCACTCGATAAAATGAAGGATATGAAGATGAATAACTGTTTCATAAAGTAATTCTCCGGGACAAATATAGTATTTTTAGGCTTATCTAAATATATTTTTAGTCTGTTCGTTTTTATTCGTGGGCGCATATTTTATTTTGGTATTTCAGGTAAAAGCGGCTTAAATTCGACTGTTTTTATTTTAAGCATGGAACAAACCATCCCTTCAATCGATCTGGCTGAGTTTTTATCAGGCGATCCGCAGCGCAAAGCTGCCTTTGTACAAGCCATCGGTAAAGCCTACGAGGAAGTGGGTTTTGTAGCCGTCAAAAATCACGGGCTGAGTGATGATTTAAGTGCCGCCTTGTATGCGCAGGTGCAGGCCTTCTTCCAATTGCCTCAAGAGACCAAAGCTAAATACGAAATTCCGGGTCTCGCCGGACAACGCGGTTACACAGGTTTCGGGAAAGAACACGCCAAAGGTCGCAGTACAGGCGATTTGAAAGAGTTTTTTCAGTTCGGACAGGAAGTAAACGATGGAGATCCCATTAAAAGTGAATATCCGGCGAATGTAGCTGTAGCAGAATTGCCTGAATTCAACCCCAAAGCCAGGGAAGCCTATGTTACCCTCGAACAAAGTGGTCGACATTTACTTCGCGCCATTGCTTTGTTTTTAGGGCTCGACGAAAATTATTTCGATCAGCATATCCACAATGGCAATAGCATTTTACGTGCGATTCATTACGGCCCAATTACTGAAGAACCGAAGGATGCCGTTCGTGCTGCCGAGCATGAAGACATTAACCTCATCACCCTCCTCATGGGTGCTTCGGCCGAAGGTTTGCAGGTACTCAGCAAAACTAACCAATGGGTTGGCGTGACCGCGCTTCCTGAGCAAGTGGTGGTGAATGTGGGAGATATGCTGCAAAGGCTAACCAACAACCGACTCAAAAGCACCACCCACCGTGTAGTAAATCCGCCGCGTGAAAAGTGGGGTATGTCGCGCTACAGTATTCCATTTTTCCTGCATCCCCGTTCCGGCATGCGGCTCGATTGTCTGCCCAGCTGCGTCACGTCAGAGAACCCGCTACATTATGCGCCTATCACCGCCGGCGAATACCTCGACGAGCGCCTGCGTGAGATTGGCCTGAAAAAATAAGCCCTTGCCGGCCTTTGCCTCTCAGCACCGATCGTTCCTGCGTGATGTACTCACCTTGGCTCTTTCGGCATTTGGGGGACCACAAGCCCACATCAGTCTGATGCTCGATTTGTTGGTTCACCGGCGGGCTTATCTTACCGAAAAAGAACTGATGGAGCTCAATGCACTCTGTCAGTTTTTACCCGGCCCAACCTCTACCCAAACGCTCACCGCCATCGGCATGAAATTAGGCGGCCCTACGCTTGCATTGGCTACCCTTTTCATCTGGATTACACCTGCCTGTTTGCTCATGACCATGATTGCCCTCATGCTGAATTATATCGAAGGCGAAGGTTTTGAACTGGAAGTGCTGCGTTTTGTCCGCCCAATCGCCATTGGTTTTATTACAGTGGCCGCCTATCGCCTCATTCGCCGACTCATAAGCGATCGCATGAGCTGGTTTATCTGGCTTTTGTCGGTGGTACTCAGCCTAACGCTCACCAGTTCGTTTATTTTTCCAACAGTCTTATTGATTGGGGGCTTGATAAGCAATGTATGGCGACAGGAATATACCGAAAGGGAGAATTATGACCTCAGCAAAATACGCTGGCGTAACCTGTGGATATTCAGCATCATTTTTCTGATTGCCGTCCTGCTGGGTAATTTCGGACAGTTGAAAGCATTTTTGCTTTTCGAAAACATTTATCGTTATGGCAGCCTGGTTTTCGGTGGCGGTCAGGTGCTTATCCCCATGATGTTCGAGCACTTTGTGCAGGTAAAAGAATACATGACGGCCGAGCAATTTTTGTCGGGTTTTGGCATAGCTCAGGCCATACCCGGGCCCATTTTTTCTTTTGCGTCCTATATAGGTGCCATGTCGTTCCAGGAAAGAGGTCAGCTGATGATGCTGGTTGGTGCCAACATCGGCACTATCGGCATCTTTTTGCCCGGTACCTTGCTCATCTTTTTCATCTATCCCGCCTGGGATGAGCTAAAAAAAATGCGCGGCGTACGTAATGCCCTTGCTGGATTAAATGCCGCCGCCACCGGTCTCATCGCTGCTGCTGCCATATTACTCCTGCAACCACTCGGATTTAACTGGGTTAATTTGGGGGTGGTTGCCACTACTTTTTTGCTCAATTACAGCCTGCGCGTGCCGCCATTGATCGTGGTTACGCTGGGTTTGATTGCCGGCCTGTTGGTGGTATAAGTCGCGGCTTACCGACTTAGTTTGTATTTTCGTCACCAAATTCTGCCCCATGTACAGCAATACCCTCCAACCCGTACTTACCCAAGAGCTGGCCGACATACGCGAAGCCGGTTTGTATAAAAAAGAACGTATTATCGTTTCTTCCCAGGATGCCGAGATTATGCTCGACAATGGTCAGCGGGTATTGAATTTCTGTGCCAACAATTACCTCGGATTGTCGAACCACCCACGCATCATTGAAGCCGCCAAAAAAACACTCGACAGCCATGGTTTCGGCATGTCGTCGGTACGTTTTATCTGCGGCACGCAAGACATCCACAAAGAACTTGAGCAGCGTATCGCCGATTTTTACCAAACCGACGACACCATTTTATATGCTGCCGCCTTTGATGCCAACGGCGGTGTTTTTGAGCCCCTCTTCAACGAGCAGGACGCCATCATCAGCGACAGCCTGAACCATGCGTCCATCATCGACGGCGTGCGCTTGTGTAAAGCCGCCCGCTATCGTTACGAAAACAACAATATGGCCGATCTGGAAGCCAAACTCCAGGAAGCCCGTGCGGCTGGTCATCGCAACATTATCATTGTAACAGATGGCGTTTTTTCGATGGATGGATATGTAGCCCAGCTCGACAAAGTGGTGGCACTCGCCAAAAAATACCAGTCGCTCACCATGATAGACGAATGTCATGCTGCCGGCTTTTTGGGCAAAACCGGTCGGGGTACACCCGAATTGTGTGGCGTAGTAGGCGAAATCGACATCATCACCGGCACCCTTGGCAAAGCCCTCGGTGGTGCCATGGGCGGCTATACCACCGGTCGCCAAGAAATTATTGAATTACTCCGTCAGCGTTCGCGGCCATATCTCTTCTCCAATTCGCTGGCCCCGGCCATAGTAGGCGCGAGCATAGAAGTCTTCAAAATGCTCGACGAAAGCACCGCCTTGCGTGATAAGCTGGAAGCCAATGTAAAACACTTTAAAGCCGGTATCAAAGCGGCTGGTTTCGACTTCAAAGACGGGAATTCGGCCATCGTACCCATTATGTTGTACGACGCCAAGCTCAGCCAGATTATGGCCGACCGACTTTTGGAAGAAGGCATTTATGTAATAGGTTTCTTTTTCCCGGTTGTTGCTAAGGGACAGGCCCGCATACGTGTGCAGTTATCAGCAGCCCATGAAACAGCGCATCTCGACCGCGCCATTGCCGCTTTTACCAAGGTGGGTAAGGAATTAGGCGTCATTAAATAAACACTATTGGAGGCTGCCGGCTGCCGTTTATCGGTCAACATCAACAAATTTGCTACCCTGCGTAACAGTCGTGGAGGTAACAATCCCGATTTACTTCGGGTGGCCCGTGATTGTGAGCGTTTTGGTGCCGAAGGCCTCACTGTGCATCCCCGTCCCGACGAGCGACACATTCGTTATGCCGATGTAACTGCATTAAAGCCGCTACTTACGACCGAATTTAACATCGAAGGCAATCCCAAAGAGCCAGCCTTTGTAGAGCTAGTGCTCGCCACCAGTCCTGCTCAGGTTACCCTGGTGCCCGACGCCCAAAATCAACTCACCAGCGATCATGGTTGGGATACCATTGCAGAACAAAGCTATCTGCAAGACATCATTGGCACTTTCCGGGAGCAAGGCATACGTACAAGCATCTTCCTGAATCCCGATCCGGCTTTGGTTGCTGCCGCTAAAACTACCGGCACCGACCGCATTGAGTTGTATACCGAAGCCTATGCCCATCAATACGCACAAAACCGGGAAAAAGCCATCAAACCATTTATTGAAGCCGCATTGGAAGCGCAAAAACAGGGTTTGGGTTTAAATGCCGGCCACGACCTCAGTCTGGAAAACCTCGGGTATTTCGCGCAGAATATGCCGGGTTTACTGGAGGTATCCATCGGTCATGCCCTGGTTTGTGATGCCCTGTACCTGGGGCTGGAGAATACCATACAACTGTATTTACGGGCACTTCGTAAGTAAACATCTGAGCTGGACCATGGATTTATTAAGATGATTAGGGTAGTCGCTGATTTTTTGTCTGCGTATGAATTTTAACGTTGTCCAATCTACATGAAAACAGCTCCATTTTGAATTTTAGACGCGCAATTTTGAATTAAAGAGAATGGCAGAGATTGTTTATTTTTGCCGCGCCTAAGCGCAAACAAATCAAGGGCTTGGTGCATTATTTTTTAAATCCTTTTCCATGACCCAGTTTTCCGGCAATTCAGAGTTTCAGGCACGCCATATCGGTCCAAACGCAGCGCATACCGCCCAGATGTTGAAAACCGTTGGCGTAAACAATCTTGAGCAGCTTATCGATGAGACCGTTCCTGCCAATATTCGCCGCAAAGAAGCTCTCAACATCCCACCGGCATTAAGCGAGCACGAAATGCTGAAACAACTTCGGAAGCTGGCCGACAAAAACAAAGTCTACAAAAGTTACCTCGGCATGGGTTATTACGACGTCATTGTGCCGGGCGTAATTCAGCGAAACATACTCGAAAATCCAGGTTGGTACACCCAATACACTCCTTATCAGGCCGAAATCGCACAAGGTAGACTTGAAGCCCTGTTAAATTTCCAAACCATGGTGAATGACCTCACCGGCATGGAAATTTCCAACGCCTCACTTCTCGACGAGGCTACTGCCGCCGGTGAAGCCATGCTCATGTTGCATGCGCAGAGCAATGCCCACGGTAAAAAATTCTTTGTTTCAGAAAAGTGTTTCCCGCAAACAAAAGCCGTTCTAGAAACACGTGCAGAGCCCCTCGACATTGAAATTGTTTACGGCCTTGTTGAAAATTTCGACTTCAGCACCGACTACTTCGGCGTGCTTTTCCAATATCCCGATGGCTACGGCTGCATACGTGATTACAAAAACTTCTGCGAAAAGGCCAAAGCTGCCGGCATTTATGTAGCTGTGGTGGCCGATTTGATGAGCCTTGTACTGCTGAGCCCACCCGGGGAGTGGGGAGCTGATGTAGTAGTAGGCTCGGCACAACGTTTTGGCGTACCTATGGGTTATGGTGGTCCGCATGCTGCTTTTTTCGCGACCAAAGAAGCTTATAAACGCGACATTCCCGGTCGTTTAATAGGCGTTTCTATCGATAGTCACGGCAACCAGGCTTTCCGCATGGCATTACAAACCCGGGAACAGCATATCCGTCGTGAGAAAGCTACTTCCAACATCTGTACTGCTCAGGTTTTATTGGCCATAATGGCCAGTATGTATGCCGTTTATCATGGTCCTCAAGGCATACGTGCCATCGCACAGCGTATCCATCAGCGGGCAGCGCAACTCGATGTTGCCCTCAAACAACTCGGTTTCAACCAGCTGAATGAGCAGTATTTCGATACCTTGCAGGTTAAACTCACGGAGGAAGAGCGTGAAAAGCTGCATCGAATCGCGGAATCGAAACAAATCAACCTCAACTTCTTCGTTCCTGGTCAGGTTGGCATTTCGGTCGACGAAACCACCTCCATAGCCGATTTAGGCCAGGTAATCAGTGTATTTGCCGCCATCACCAATGGCAAACAGGTAGATGTAGATCAGCTCAACCAGGAGGTTGATGCCAGCATCGACAGTCGTTTTGTACGTAATTCTGCCATTCTCTCCCATCCGGTATTCAACAGCCACCACAGCGAGCATGAGATGCTGCGCTATATCAAGCAGCTCGAAAACAAAGATTTATCGTTGTGCCACAGCATGATTGCCCTTGGTTCCTGCACCATGAAGCTGAACGCCACCACCGAGATGGTGCCTGTAACCTGGCCCGAATTCGGAGGAATTCATCCTTTTGCGCCACTGAGCCAGGCCGAAGGTTACAAGCAGCTTTTCGACGAGCTCAGCGATTACCTGAAAGATGTGACCGGATTTGCCGGCATTTCCTTACAACCCAATAGTGGTGCCCAGGGCGAATACGCCGGCTTGATGGTAATTCGTAACTACTTTAAAGCCAAAGGCGAAGGTCACCGAAATATCGCCCTCATTCCTTCTTCGGCTCATGGTACCAACCCGGCGTCGGCTGTTATGGCAGGCATGAAAGTAGTCGTTACCAAATGCGACGAAGCCGGTAATATCGACCTCATCGATCTACGCGAAAAAGCCGAATTACACAAAGACAATCTGGCTGTTTTGATGGTCACTTATCCATCTACCCATGGTGTTTTTGAAGAAAGCATCATTGAAATTTGTCAGCTCATCCACGACAATGGCGGTCAGGTGTATATGGATGGTGCCAATATGAATGCCCAGGTAGGTTTAACCAGTCCCGGATTGATTGGTGCCGACGTTTGTCACCTCAATCTCCATAAAACCTTCTGTATTCCTCATGGCGGTGGCGGACCTGGCATGGGTCCGATTGGAGTAGCGGCCCATCTTGTGCCTTACTTGCCTGGTCATCCGGTGCAGCAAATCGGCAGCAAAACAGCGATGACGGCTGTTTCGGCAGCTCCCTGGGGAAGTGCCAGCATTTTGCTCATCAGCTATACCTACATCCGTATGATGGGTCCCGATGGACTTACCAATGCAACCAAATGGGCCATACTCAATGCCAACTACATCAAAGCACGCCTGGAGCAGCAATACGAAGTGTTGTACAGCGGCAGCAATGGCCGTTGTGCACACGAAATGATCATCGACTTCCGGCCATTCAAACAAACCGCCGGTTTGGAAGTAGAAGATGTAGCTAAACGTTTAATGGACTACGGCTTTCATGCGCCTACGGTTTCCTTCCCGGTTGCAGGCACCTTGATGATTGAGCCTACAGAATCAGAACCATTGCATGAACTGGATCGTTTTTGCGATGCTTTGCTGCTCATCCGTGAAGAAATACGGGAAATCGAAATGGGACTGGCCGACCGGGCAAACAATGTGTTGAAACATGCGCCTCACACTGTAGGTTTGGTAACCGGCGATAGCTGGGACCGCCCTTACAGTCGCCAAAAGGCTGCCTATCCAGCCACTTGGGTGGCACGTCACAAATTCTGGCCTTCGGTTGGTCGTATCAACAACACCTATGGCGACCGCAATCTCGTATGTGTATGTCCACCAATGGAAGCCTACGAAAACGCATAAACAACCACTTTTGCTTGTCAAAAGCCCCGGCCAAAGGCTGGGGCTTTTTTTTTTGACTGTTTGCGGATTTTTGCTCCCGGCTTTCGCCGTTTGAACTAACAAATATTAACTAAATGACTTTTATGTGAGCAACAAAGTGTAGCTTGCTTTAGCGAAATCTTAATTTATGAAAAAATTATTACTCACCCTGGCCGGCGTAGCGCTGGTCACCGGCCTGATGGCCCAAACCGGAAGTCGCGGTCAGAAGCGGGCTTTGCAGGAACGACCAGCCCTATATGAAGATGGTCAACTTCGACCGGAAGCGGTATTGTGGTCGCAGAACTTCTCTAACACTACCGGTGTAAGCTTTGCACAAACAGCAGCTTCGAGCAATGGTTGGAAGATTATTTCGGCTTTGGAGCCCAATATCACTGCACAAAATTTTGGCACTACCTTAAATTCCCTCTCAGGAGGCCCTTTTGCCTTCATTAACTCTGATTCATTTCCGAATGGTTCGCAGAACAGCTCGCTAATTTTAAAAGTTGGTGTGAGCTTGGCCGGCGTTTCAGGAGTACAGTTGAGTTTTCGGCATTACTTCCGTCGCTTTCAGGAGCAGCATATTGTTGAAGTCAGTAACGACTCCACTGCCTGGGTAATCGTTTACAACAGCTCGCAAACCATCCCTGTAAACACAACCATTCCAAATGCTACTTTGGAGGAAATCAACATCTCTACCGTTGCCGCCAACCAAGCTAATGTATGGGTGCGCTTTCGTTATGTTGGCGCCTGGGATTGGTTTTGGGCGGTAGATGATGTAGAGATATCGGATTTGCCACCCAACGACCTTAAATTGGAGGACTACAGTATTGTACCTGAAAAACGACTTGTATTTTATGGAACCAATACCCCGAACCACAAGACTGATTCGCTTACTTTTCAAGGAGCAGTATTGAACTTTGGCACGAATAGTCAGCCAAACACCCGCATGACGAGTACTATCATGGCCGGTGCCAATACCCTGTTTAACAATACATCGAGCAGTGTAACTCTGGCCGGTGGCGCCAGAGACACCCTTGAATCGACTGGTGGCTTTAATCTGAATACCGTGAATGGCTCCGGCGAATTGGTTGCACGTATATTGTTGCAGTCCGATTCGCTAGATGGCAGTCCGGCCAACAATGAAGTGACCCTACGCTTTAATATCGGCGACAGCGTGATGAGCGTAGCGCGTCCAACGGCGGAACGCACCACCACCCTGGGCACAAGCTCCTTTGGCGCCGACAGTCATGACGGCTTCATCCTCGCCTCCTTAATTGAGCTTTCTGAACAAGACACCATTACCGGCATCAAAATTCGTCTAGGCAACAGTACACCCGGCGCTTTGATTCAAATCAGTGTGAGAGATACCGCCGGATTGTTTGGCACGCCTGCAGGAGGCATTTCCTTCCCAATTTTAATGGAGGCGGATTTATATACACTCAGCAGTGCCGATACAGCCGCCGGTTATGTCGTTATACCTATTCCTGACATCCTGGCTGGCTTGCCTCAAAATCGTGTGCTTGCTGCCGGCGCCTATTATGTGGCTGCCGAGCTATATTCGTCGTCAGGAACTACACACATTCGGGTAGTAGATGATTTAAGCTATGACCGCTTCCAACCAACTTATGCCTCCATGATTTACATAGCAACAGATGCTACCTGGTATAACAATGGGGTATCGATGGCAGTTGAAGGTGTATTTGGTCGTGTTTTATCCAGCAACAGCTCCATTGCGGAATTGGAAAATGGCAACTTAAAATTTGGTGCTGTATACCCTAATCCGGCTCAAAATGAGTTGAACTTGCCGTATACCTTAAAAACCAATGCACAGCTGAAAGTGAATGTGCGCGATCTGACCGGTCGTTTGGTTTATAATCAAGCGGCACAACATCAAACCGCCGGCGATCACCTGTTTACTTTAGCTCTTGATCAATTACGTTCCGGGGTTTATTTCGTTGAGCTCAATGCCAACGGTCAATTACGCCGGCAGAAATTTGTAGTGAATCGTTGATTCTTGCTACCAGCAAATTGAATATAAGAGGCCTTTGGGCCTCTTTTTTTGTTTTTAGACAAACAACACCGCTTGAGTTAACCGCCAAAAAACAGTGGCAAATATATCCCCTTGAATCAAGCCGCAAAAAGTCTGTAGAATCGCCAACAGACGTTAACAATTTCCAATTTTATACAATCAAACAAATTCAATGGTCATTCTTAGGTTTTGTTAGCGTCTCTTAGCTTTCGTTGACGTTGCCTACACATTCTTGTGACAATGCCCGGCGGGGGTGGGTCTAATTTAGATTTCAAACCCCAACGCTATGAAACGTCTCCTTTTTCTCGGCTTTTTCAGTGTTTCTATTGGTGCTACTGCCCAAGACAATCACAATCCGGTTGCTAACCGACTAAAACTTCAGCAACTCGGTCAAACAACCACCATCCGGGCTGATTTGCCTACAGCTAACCAGCCTGTTGGTGTGAACACACCTATTGCCCAACGCTTGCGCCAACAGCAATTGCCGCAAGTCAATAGTATTCGGCTTTCACCACCATATCCGGGATCACCGAGTAATCAAAGTCCCATCGCCAACCGTTTGCGCTTAAACCCCCTACCAATTGCTCCGGTTAATCACAGCTATCAGGCCCGCATACATAGTGGTGCGCAATTAATTTATGGCAGCGATTTTAGCGTAGCTGCCGACTGGGTAAGCGGAAAAGCCAGTGGCACTTCCGGCGATTGGGTCATTTCTGCCACCGGAGCAAGTGGTCCCTTTAGTATAGGTACCATACAATCTACCACCCGCACCAATGGTTTCGCCAAATTCGACTCTGACCTGGGCTGCAGCGGCAACCAGCATGCTTGGATAAGCATGAGCCAACCCATCAGCCTCAGCAACCACCCTGCAGTAATCGTTGAGTTTCAACAGTATTACAGTAAATACATCGACTCCACTTTTGTGGATGTAAGTAGCAATGGCACAAGTTGGATGGCCTATGAAGTCAATAGCCAATATGCCAACAACGATATCTCCCCCAATCCCGAAACCGTTCAGCTCAACATTTCAGCTGCAGCCGGCGGTCAGCCCTTGGTATGGATTCGTTTTCGCTTTTACAGCCGTACAGCAACTATGGGGCCCGGTGCCGGCTGTGGTTACGCCTGGATGGTAGACGACTTCAAGGTAATGACCCTGCCCGACAACGACCTGGTGCTGGAGGATCATGCTGTAAACCCCAGTAACAAGCTGCTTTTTTACGGTCGTACACCGATAAACCAACTCAACGACTCTATCAATTTTATAGCTACAGCGCACAACTTCGGCGCGGCTTCCCAACCCGGAACTTTGATGTATGGTCAGGTTCGCAACGACAATGGCACCTATCGTTTTGCCGACACCGTATTTCGGAGCACGCCTTTATTGGTAGACGCCAGAGATACATCGGCAACCACCAAGTGGTTTAATATGGTGGGTACACCGATTGGTCGTTACAATTATGTTATAGGCTATAAAAGCGACTCGGTAGATGCCACCCCAACCAACAACGCCATTTCGAGAAATTTTTATATAACCGACACTACTTATCGCTTATCGTCGGACTTCTCGCGCACCAATGGCCTGACGACCGATAGTTGGGACTATACCGATGATGGCTTGCGCATGGCTGTCTTTTATGAACTGCCCGAGGGCGACACCATTACGTCTGTAACGGTTCGTTTAACGTCCACGACCCGGGTAGGAGCCTTGCTCCATGCTACTGTCCGCGACACTTTTGGCCTATTTACCAATTACCAGGCGGCTTTGCAGAATCCTTCCAGCTTTGCCCCCTTCCTCGAATCGGATATGTATGAAGTTACAGCCGCCGACAGCATAGCAGGCTTTGCCACCATTACCATTCCTTCGGTTTTATTCGGCGGAACCTTGCAAAACACCATTTTACCTGCCGGCGCCTACTTTGTTGCCGTTGAACTTTTCAGTTCCAATGGCCAATACCCCTGTGGCGTGCTTGACGATGAAAGTTTCATTGCCTTTATGCCGCCTTACGCCAGCCTCACCTTCATTCCTGCTGACCCTGCTGATCCCGGAAGCTCACCACGTTGGTGGACCAATGGCACAGCTCATGCCGTCTATGCCAATTTCGGTCGGCCGGGGAATGTAAGCGTAAACGACTTAACACAGTTCGCTATTGGTTTAAAAGCTTACCCTAATCCAAGTCAAGGTTTGGTTCAAATTGACTTTGAACTGATTCAATCGAGTCCTGTACAACTGCAAATCCGCGATATGCAGGGCAAACTTTTGCAACAAACCAGCTATGGACAGCTAGCTGCCGGCGAACATCGTCAAGAACTCAATCTGAATGGCTTGATGGCAGGCATGTATTTAATCCAGCTTCAAACCGGCAAACAATCACAGTTCACCAAGCTCATACTTCAACCCTAATTCAAATCTTATTCAATTCTATTTTATGAAAAAAATCCTACTTCTAGCGCTTAGTTTGGGCGCTTTATCGGCGCAAGCTCAAAAGTCGAACGCCGACGCAGCACTGGCTCCATTACGCGACATCGCCCCGGAAGGCCGATCGGTACAAGTAATACAATCCACCACTTATCAAACTGAGGCAAGCACAGTAGTCTGGTCTGAAAATTTTGCGGGTGGTTTTCCGGCAGGCTGGATACAAATCGACTCTTCCAACATCAATCCCTGGAAATGGAGCCTGAATGGCAGTCGTGGCTTTTTTAATGGTCCGGGTGCCGGTCAGCCTTCGCCTGGAATACAGTCGACCACACGAACCAACGGCTTTTTACTCAACGACCCGGATTCCGCGAATCATTTCACTTATGGCCAGCCTTCGGGTAATACTTATCAGTATTTGTCTTCCTATGTTCAGACCTCTAAAATAACTGGTCTGGCCGCTACGCCTTTTCTAAAATTGGAATTTCAGCAGCACTTTCGAATGAATAATGAAGTGAGTCCTTTGGTGCAGTTGTCGACCGACTCAACCACCTGGACCACCATCAACATTCGTCAATTGGTAGCGAGCAATGCTGCATCACCCGATCCTATGCTCATAAGTTTGAATATCACCAACATACTGAATGGTCAAAATCAATTATGGATCCGTTTTGGCTGGAGTGCACGCGTGTATTATTGGATGATAGATGACATCCAGCTCCGGACACTCGAAGACAACGACCTGGCCATTGAAGACATAGGTCTTGCAAATGCCAATCGGGTAATTAACTATGCTCAGTTGCCCCTTCGCCAGCTAAGTGCCAATTACACCCCGGAAGTAATGCTTTTCAACAATGGTTCGCTTGCACAGCCCAACACCCGGCTCGAAGCGGCCTTTTATAATACTGCAGGAGTAGCCATAGCCAGCGGAACCAGCCCGGTGCTTTCCAGTTTTGCTGCCGGTTCACGCGATACCCTCGAAACAGCCGCCATCTCTACCGCTAATTTGGTTCCCGGTAACTATGTGTTACGCTATCATGTACGTTCTGATAGTGTTGATTTTAATCCTTTGGATAACCGAGACTCTCTTCGACTCCTGGTGGGGGATACCGTTATGGCATTGGACGGACACAATAAACGAATCAGCTTTTCAGGCACAAATTCTTTCACTGGAGGAACAGATGGTTTGATTTTCGCCAACTATTTTGAACTCCGCCAGCCCGACACGATTACGTCGGTTACCGTACTTTTATCAGCACAAACCCGCCCTGGCGCATTATTGGTGGCTTCTGTACGTGATACCTCCGGAGAGTTTACCAATCCCGCTTCTTTACCCGTACTCCTTGAATCGGAAATCTACTCCATAACCCGTCAAGATAGCATGGCCGGTCGTGCAATCATTCCCATTCCCACCCGACTATCGGATGGTACACCGCAAAATGTGGTCTTACAACCCGGCGATTATTTTGTAGGTATTGAAATGTACAGTAACAACGACGTCAACCGCGTTCGTATCCTGGATGATGAAAGTATTGAGCAACCCTTTTATGCTGCCATCATCTTCATGCCTGGCGATCGCTGGTATTCGAACGGAAATGCATGGGGAATACGGGCCAATTTCAACCGGGTTGGGGCAGCCCTTGCATTGGCGAAAACCAGTACGGTTAAAGCCATTAAAACCTATCCTAACCCACAAATCGCAGGTGCTGGTATTGTGGTAAGCCTTGAACTAGAGCGTGCCGGTGACTGGCAATTGGAGGTTTACGATGCCATGGGTCGTCGTTTCCAAGTGCCGGTAAAAATTGAAAAAACAGCATCACACTATCAATTCGACATTTCTACGGAAGGATTAGCCGCAGGCATTTATCATTTACGCCTGAGCAACGGTACGGAAGTAGTCAACCAAAAGCTCAGTTTGTACTAACAGAGACTGAAGCAGTAGGGTGGGCTGGTTGTCGGGAGATAACCAGCCCTTTTTGTTGGCTGTTCTATTGTAAATATCGGCTCAACCGGGTATTTTTCAAGATAGTATCATGCTTTACCTTGCTCAACATCATGTTATCGATCCCGGAAGCTCCTGGTGGTGGGCCGGTTTAGGTATATTATTTCTTCAGATAATATTGGCTTTACAACTTGGAAAAAGTCTTTCCGTAGCCGGTAGGAAGCGTTTTGAGCAGGGCTGGGGTTTATTGTTGTTGGTGATTTTCCTGGGTATGAATTTTTATCGCCTCTACCAGGGTGTATGGCACCTCAGCGACAGTTTACCCTTGCAGATGTGCGGCATGAGCCACCTTCTGGCCATTGCAGCTCTTTTATTTCGTCAAAAATGGGCCTTCCTGCCTTTGCTTTTCTGGGGTCTGGCCGGCGGCATCCATTCTTTTCTCACACCCGAGCTAACTTTAGGCAGCAATACTTTTTTCATCAGTGAATACTATTTCACCCATGCTTCTATCATTGCCGCCCCATTGTACCTTATTTGGGTGAATGGTCACCGCATCAGTCGCTGGAGCTGGCTAAAAGCCCTGTGGTGGAATAATCTGATCCTCTTACCCATTGGTTTGTTGAATGTACTGCTCGACGCCAACTATATGTACCTCAGCACCAAACCATTGGCCAATAATCCTTTCGTCATGGGAGACTGGCCTTGGTACATATTGGGTTTCGAATTGGCTGCTGTACTCCACTATGTAGCTCTTTCTTTCGTTTTCAGAAGCCATTGGGCGAAAACCTGACACTGTCAATTGAAAATCGCTGAAGTCCATAGTCCATGCGCTCACTGCGTGAGCTGACCCTAGACCATGGTCGATAACATCAATCACCGTTGATGTCTGAAGATTGTGATTCTGCCCTCTAGCGCGATTCATTGATCTACCGCAGCGGTGAACGGGACAGCATTGACCATAGACCAGCGGCTTAGACAGTCACTCCCGGGCTGCCCCAATTATATCTAAAACATATTCACACCAGCTGTTGGAAACTCAAAATCAAGCTGCTATATTTGCAGTCCTTTTTAGAATCAATAACTATCAATTAACAGAAAAGCAGTGAATACGTTAAGTTACAAAACTGTCTCTGCCAACCGTCAGACGGTTGAGAAAAAGTGGTATCTCATCGATGCCGAAGCAGAGATCGTGGGGCGCCTTGCTGCCCGCGTTGCACATGTGCTCCGTGGCAAAAACAAGGCCAGCTACACCCCACACGTAGACTGTGGTGATAATGTGATCATTATCAACGCAGACAAGGTGAGATTTACAGGTGAAAAAATGCGCGAGAAGGAGTACTTCTTCTATTCGGGACATCCGGGTGGAAAACGTCTCGAAACCGCCAAAGACCTGATGCGTCGTCGGCCTACCTACGTGATGGAAAAAGCCATCAAAGGCATGCTCCCGAAAAATCGTCTTGGTCGTGAAATGTTCCGCAACTTGCATGTATATGCCGGTGCCCAGCATCCTCATGAAGCGCAACAACCTGAAATTCTCAAATTCTAAGCCCTATGTCGGTTACTAACACCCTCGGAAGAAGGAAAAATGCCGTTGTTCGCGTTTACGTGACACCAGGCAAAGGCGATATCACCGTAAATGGTCGCCCTTACACAGAATATTTTCCCCTGGAGACTCTCCAGCAGATTTTGCTGAAATCGTTCTCGGCCACCAACACCCTTGGTCAGTACGATGTTAAAGCCAACGCCTTTGGCGGTGGCATCAGCGGTCAGGCCGAAGCTTTACAGCTCGCCATTGCCCGTGCACTCGACGAAATTAACCCCGAACACCACAGCGCCCTCAAAGCGATGAAGCTCCTCACCCGTGATCCACGTATGGTTGAGCGTAAGAAGTTCGGTCAACGTAAAGCTCGTCGTCGTTTCCAATTCAGCAAACGTTAATCAGCGGAGGACAAAAATCATGGCAAAAGTTACTTATCAGGAATTGCTCGACGCAGGAGTTCACTTCGGTCACCTTAAGCGCAAATGGCATCCTAAAATGGCGCCGTTCATCTTCATGGAGAAGAACGACATCCACATTATCGATCTTAATCAAACCCAAACCCGTCTTGATGATGCTGCCAGTGCAGTTAAGTCAATCGTAAAATCGGGTCGTAAAATCCTTTTTGTAGCCACCAAAAAACAGGCGAAAGAAATCATCGAGGCAGAGGCTAAACGCCTGAACATGCCTTTCGTGACCGAGCGCTGGTTGGGTGGTATGCTCACCAACTTCACGACTGTTCGTAAGTCGATCAAGAAAATGGGCAATATCGACAAAATGGAAGGCAACGGCACCATGGCTACGCTCTCGAAAAAAGAGCGCCTTATGATTGCCCGTGAGCGTGAAAAACTCGGCCGTGTTTTGGGTGGTATCGAAGACCTGAGCCGCCTCCCGGCTGCTTTATTCATCGTTGATATCAAAAAAGAACACATTGCTGTTAAAGAAGCCCAGAAGTTGAACATTCCTACCATTGCTATGGTAGATACCAACTCTGACCCTACCCTGGTTGATTTCCCGATTCCAGCTAACGACGACGCTACTAAGTCGATTGCGCTGATTTCGAAAGTAATCATGCAGGCTGTAGAAGAAGGACTTCAAGAGCGCAAACACGATAAAGACGCTGAAGCAGCAGCTGAACAACCAGCTGAGGTGGCAGAAACCACCGCAACTGCCAGCCCAGAAGCTACGGCTGAATAAGCAAAACAAAAGCAGATGGGTCGACAACAGTTGGCCCATCTTTTTTTACACCCCCTGAACTTCAAAAAATTTTAAGCATACAATGAATATTTCTGCAGCAGATGTGAACAAACTGCGCCAGATGACCGGCGCAGGTATGATGGATTGCAAAAAAGCCCTCACCGAAGCCAATGGCGATTTCGAGGAAGCCGTTGTCATCCTCCGCAAAAAAGGCCAAAAAGTATCGGCCAGCCGTGCCGACCGTGAAGCCAACGAAGGTGCTATCGTAACTCTCACCAATGCCGACGCTACTTTTGGTGTATTGGTAAGCCTGACTTGCGAAACCGACTTCGTTGCTAAAAACGAAGAGTTTGTCGCTCTGGCCAACCAAATCGCACAACTGGCCTTGGCCAAAAACATCACTTCACTAGATGCCCTGTTAGAAGAGAAACTCGACGGCTTAGCATTGAATGAAAAACTGATTGAATACACCGGTAAAATCGGTGAGAAAATCAGTGTTAGTCGTTACGAAACCCTCAGTGCCGAAGGTGTGGTCACCTATGTACACAGCAACAACAAGCTGGGTGTATTGGTAGCTATGAACCAAACAGCTTCGGCAGAAGCTACTGCCGCAGGTAAAGATGCTGCCATGCAAATTGCAGCCATGAGTCCGGTAGCTGTAGATAAAGACGACGTAGATCCTACCATCATTGAGCGGGAAATTGAAATCGGTAAAGACCAGGCCCGCCAGGAAGGCAAGCCGGAGAATATTATTGAGAAAATTGCTTTGGGCAAACTCAATAAATTCTACCAGGACAACACCTTGTTGAACCAGGCATTTGTGAAAGACGGCAGCATAACAGTAGCCCAGATGCTTGATAAAGCATCGAAAGGCTTATCTGTTAAGTCGTTCAAACGTATTGCCATTGGCGCTTAAGCATTCATGACTTTTTAAACCCCGTCTGCAGAGCAAACGGGGTTTTTTATTGTTTGCCCTTTTCCCTTTACACCCGAAACGGACTGATAGTGGCTCCGATTAACTATCTTCGTGCCGGAAAATAAGTCGAAATGAAGTACAAGCGCATACTCGTCAAGCTCAGCGGAGAATCGTTGATGGGACAAAAACAATTCGGTATCGACCAGATAATTCTGGATCAATATGCCAGTGAAGTGCGCGACCTGGTGCAAGCCGGGGTACAAGTGGCCATCGTAGTTGGTGGCGGCAATATTTTCAGAGGAGTGCAAGCTGAATCGGGCGGAATGGACCGTGCCCAAGGGGATTATATGGGCATGTTGGCGACCATGATTAACAGCATGGCCTTGCAGGCATCACTCGAAAAAATGGGCCTGAGTACCCGATTACAGTCGGCCATCAAAATGGAACAAATCGCAGAGCCCTTCATTCGGCGCAAAGCCATCCGTCACCTGGAAAAAGGTCGGATAGTAATCTTCGGTGCCGGCACCGGCAATCCTTATTTCACCACCGATACCGCTGCTTCTTTGCGTGCTGTAGAAATTGGAGCCGATGTCATCCTCAAAGGAACTCGGGTAGATGGCATCTACGACAAAGACCCTGAAAAACATGCTGATGCAGTTCGTTATGAAACCGTAAGTTTCAAAGAAGCCATCGCCCAAAACCTAAAAGTAATGGACATGACGGCTTTTACCCTGTGTCAGGAGAACAACTTGCCTATTATCGTTTTTGATATGAATAAAGCCGGCAATCTGTTGAACATCGCCAAAGGTCAACAAATCGGCACACTCGTTTCTTAAAACCTGTCTAGCTGCTTAAGCCATGAACGAAGAAGTACAATTTTACATCGCCGAAGCCACCGAATCTATGGACAAGGCCATTCATCACCTGCAAGTGGAACTATCCAAACTCCGCGCCGGCAAAGCCTCTCCGGCCATGGTGGATAGCGTGAAGGTGGACTATTATGGCGCACCCACACCACTGAGTCAGGTCGCCAATGTTTCAACCTCCGATGCCCGCACCATTAGTATTCAGCCCTGGGAGAAAAACCTGATAGCTGCTATCGAGAAGGCCATAATCAATGCCAATCTGGGGTTGAATCCAAGCAATGACGGCATGATCATCCGTATAAATATTCCACCCCTTACCGAAGAGCGCCGGCGTGAACTCGTTAAACGCACCAAGGCCGAAGGTGAAAATGCCAAAGTCTCTGTACGTAATATCCGCCGCGATGCCAATGAATCGATAAAAAAACTGCAAAAAGACGGTTTACCGGAAGATATGGCCAAAGATGGTGAAGCTAAAATTCAGCAACTCACCGACAAATTTATTGCCCGGGTAGATGAAGTCCTGGCCGTAAAAGAAAAAGAAATTATGACGGTGTAAATCACCGCTATTGCTATCAGCCCCGGTAAATCCGGGGCTTTTTATTTATAACCAATGGGGTTTCTTTCCTCCTTCAACAATTGCCGAAAAGCAATAAACACCTGCTCAAACTGTGCATCGTATTTGCCCTCAAGCGCGTCTAAACGTTTGGTCAATTCCCGGTTTTCAAACATAATTTCTCGAAAACGCACAAAGGCACGCATAATCTGAATGTGAACCTGAATAGCTTTATCGCTACTCAATACACTCGAAAGCATCCCCACACCTTGTTCGGTAAAAGCAAAAGGCATGTATCGACTTCCACCCCATCTTGAGGTGCCAAATTGGCACCTCAAGTTTTCCCATTCCTCAGAAGTGAGCTCAAACATAAAATCGGGAGGGAAACGTGCCTCATTGCGACGAACAGCTCTCTTCAACGTCTTGGTTTCTACCTGATATAATAGGGCAAGGTCAAAGTCGAGTAAAACCCGTTGACCACGAATTACATACAAACTAGCGCCCAGGTCCAGCTTTTCTACCACAGCATTTTCCATGATTCAATTTGGGCAAAAATTATATTTGGTTTCACGCAAGTTTTATTACAAACGGCGCAAAATTTAGCCCTTAATCAACTGTTCCAGGGTAGCCTTGGCAAAAATTCTGCGCGGAACACTATTCATTAATGCCAGCTCGGCTGGTAAACCGGTGGTTTCGTCTAAAAATCCGAGCACCCGTTGGGGTGGATTATGCAAAAACAATCGTTCAAATAAATCTGCACCGGGAAAATACCGCTGGCACAATACCCGAAGCAAGGTATTGTCATACAATCGAAACCGCTTTTGCTGCCAGCTTGGCTTAATTATGGGCGATTTGCCGGCAAGCAGGGCATTGGTGATGGCCTCGCTATGTCGTTGAATGTTTTGAAAAGTATAGCCCGTCGACCCTTTGGTTTGCCCGCCGGCTGTGCCTAGAAAGATGGTGTGCCTTTCATGCACCGGGAAACGATGACTGGCCATAGGAATTCGGCCCATTTCAGTTTCTTCTATGGCATAACTGGTAATCCCCAGCTGCGTTTCCAAATAATCGCGGAGATAGATGTCGTAAGAGGATTTGTCCCAGACTTCTTCCGAAAATACCGTAAACTCAACCAATGCGGCATGTGTATCGAATGGCAGTACATAAACAAAACAGCTGCCATCAATTTGGGGCACCCTGAAATCCATAAAAACAGGCTTCTTCGGGTCGAAAGAAGGCCCCGGCGTATTCACCACCCAACCTTTAAAATGCTGCCAAAGAAACAATCCCTTTTTGGCTTCGTGTATCTCTTCATTCGACAGCAAACTCGAGAAGGTCCAGTCGGCTGTAAAGCTACCTTCCGAGCAATCCAGCTGAGATTTCCCGGCAACTGTATCAATATCATAAATTTCTGCCTTCAACATGCTGATGTGACTGGCAGCCTGGATTTGACCAAGGGTATGGGCATAAAAATCTCTACCCCTTATCATTTTGTAGCTGTACGGCGAAATCGCCAGCTCACGCGCCTCCATCGGTCCGTAAAACGACAATTGGTCCCAGCACCTGAATACTATTGGATCAAACATACCCGGCCCTGCCTCCCAGAAACACCAGGTACGGTCGTTTTCCTGTTTGGCGGAGCGATCGACAAGCAGAATTCGCTTATTGGCAAAGGCCGGCTGCGCCAAACGGTAGGCTAAACTTAAACCGGCTGCTCCTGAGCCCGCAATGATGTAATCAAAGTGCTGGTTGCTCAAGTGTTGGCCAATCGTTTTTCAAAAATGAAACGAGTAACCCAGCTGTAAACCGCCCATGCTACCAGGGTATATGTGATGGTACTAACCAATACCGTAGCGGCAATAAGACCTATCCCGCCGGTTTTTACGATGCTGCCAACCGTTTCCAGCACTTCAGGGTCGGGAAACTTCAGCAACAGACAAAAGGCAAGGGCAGCCAATTCAAGCAGGCTGTATTTCCACCAGCGCATCTGAGGTATGGGCAATAGTGCCGTTAATGCCGAAACCAGCAAAAACAGCCCGAAACTGTGCACATTAAATTGAATATGCACCAAGGCAATGAGCACGATAAAATAGAGATATTGATTTCTTTTAAGCATGGCGAGCCTTATTTGCGGGTGAATTGTATGGCGGTTTTATAAGCTGTTGGGTCGAACATTTTGGTATGAACCGGTTCGTGATAGTTGCCATACAACCAATGTTCGATTTGATCATGATAGTTGGGCGAGTTAAACCGACCACTTTGACCACCGGTTACCATCATCCTGACATTTGGACCGCTTGGCGTTAATTCAATGATGGTGCGCATACTGGCCGCATGGGTTGATGGTAATTTACTCGCCACATTCAACGTTCGGTTGCTGCCGGGCGAAGCAAATAAGGGCAAAGAAAGCTGTGGCAGGCGAGTGAGGTGATTCACTGCCGACTGATGATAACGACCATAGGTCCAAGTCAGAGGCTCAGCACCCAGCTTTTCGACCAATGTCTTCCAACTTTTTTCCCAGCTGCGTTTTACCAATTCAGCGGTAGCCATATTGCCACTATGGGTGGGCAGCATCGTGCTGCTGACCACCAAATGATAAGCCTCCTGATACAAGGGTGCGAAGCGTAATTCCGGATGAATGGCCTGTTGCAACTCTTCCATGAGGGTTAGTTTGAAACTGTAAAAAAGTGTTGGAGCCACTTTATCGATCACCATTTCGCCCTGCCAGCCATCAAAATAAGCCATTTGTTCGGCGCTCAGGTGTTTTTCCAGCACAGGCTTCAACAATTCCCATTCCAGATCTACGACATCCAGGTGCATCTCCCGCAACTCCTCCCAACCCAGTTTTTCGCTGGCATCCATGAGTTGTTGAATGCGGCGTCCCCGGGCGCTGGCTTCATAGCGCGTGCTGAGGTGTGCGCCCAGGCTGTGATTGACGTGTTCCTGATTGGCTGAGGCAGTCCAGCCACGACTGGGATTAAAATGGTTCAACACTTGGTGCACCTCACGGAATGGCACTTTGTTCTCGGATCTAACCCCTAAACGTATACCTTTAGCCGGGTCGCGATGCATAGAGGCCTTTCCGGCTGTTACCAGACCAATATTGCCCGAATTATCGGCCAATATGAAGTTTTGCGGTGGCTGCATGAAGTTGAGCACTGCCGCATAGGCCTGCGCTACATTTTCGGCTTTCTCCAAACCGGCAAAGGCAAACCCTTCATTACTCTTCTCCTGAGCTACCCAATTCACCGCCAACCAGCGATTATTCATGCCGGTGGTGTCAATCGGACCAAAATGACTGCGCCAAAAGGTCACAATTTCGGCCTTACCACCCCGAACGGCTATAGTTTTTTCGAACTGCTGTAACGGCTGCCACTGTCCATCGAGGAAATAATTGCCGCTACCATCAACATCAAGCTCATAAAAATCAACCAAGTCCCAGGTGGCATTAGTCATGCCCCAGGCCACTTTTTCGTTGTATCCCGAAATAATGAAGGGCTCGCCGGGTATGGTCATGCCCCGGCGTAATTTACCATCAACCACCAGTTGAACTTCATACCAGGTAGAAGGTAAGGCAATTTGCAAATGGGTGTCGTTACATAAAATGGGGTTGCCGCTTTTCGATTTGCCCGGACCAACCACCCAGTTGTTGCTGCCCAAACTCAACTCATCCTGGTTTTTTTCAAGGGCATTCGGAAATCTATAATTCGGGCCTTGGGCTAAAATTTCAGGTTTCCCCTGAATCAAAGCCCGGAAACTACTGTCGCTGATGCTGAAATCGGGATAAATGGGAAAAGGCTGAGCGGGATAATTGCTGAAATAGGTGTCGTATAAATTGGCGCCAAGCAAAGAACGGGCTTCTGTAGCCTTCAAATCATCTTCATTATAAGTGAGCACATGGTCCATATACCGGATCAAATAAAACATATTCTCCGGCCGGAATTTGGAAGGACGGAAATCCAGCAAATGAAATTCCACGGGCAAAGAGCCAAAATGCATGATATCGATGTATTCGTTGATACCGGCACAATAAGCTTCAAAACGGGCAGCTAATTCGGGTGCGGCGGTCTTGTATTCCTCGTACCAGATAGGCGCCAGGCTGTCGAATTCAAACTTCAACCAAAAACGATCGCTGGGCAAGGCTACGGCACCGGCAACTTCACTCAACTGACCTTTTACCGTACGCATCAACATCTCCATCTGAAAAAGCCGATCGCGGGCATGTAAAAACCCGGTAGCATAGGCTGCTGCTGCATCATTAGGTGCAAAAATGCTGGGAATACCCAGGCTGTCGATACCGATTTGAACCGGACCATACGGACTTTCCCGCAATTCCAGCGACTGGTCGTGGAATTTATCGATATGTAAAGGAGAAGTGGCATAACTAAACAGCCAACCAAAACGCGGGTTGGCTCCCCAACGGTGAATCAGCAAAAAAAGCCAGCTAATCAAGAGCAGGAGGGGAAACAGTTTGCGTAGCATAGGTAGAGACTTTATACGAATTACGCAGATAGTCGGCAGAGAAACAAATAAACCGCCTTGCCTTTGTATATAAGTCTGTTTATTCCTTAATATTGACATTCCGTGAAATCTGAATCTATGACCGCTTTGTTACGTGCTGGTTTTTTTTGGCTGTTGTTGATGTTATTTGCCGGTCTGGCCCAGGCACAATCACTTACAGGAACAATACGGGATGCCGTTACCAATGAGCCTCTTATCGGTGCTTCGGTGGTAATCAAGGGTACAACCCAGGGTACGACAACCGACCTGAACGGCAAGTTTTCTCTCAAAACCGACAGAAAACCACCTTTTACAGTGGTGGTTTCTTATATCGGATATAAGTCTGTCGACCAGCAGGTAACCAGTCTCGACAAAGCAGTCACCTATAAACTCAGTCAAGACAACGTTTTGTTGCAGAGTGTGGAGGTCGTCGATAGCCGTATCAGCGACAAACAAAAAGAGTCGGCTTTAACCGTCGAGGCCATGGACATTATCGCCATCAAGGAAACACCGGCAGCCAACTTCTACGAGGGTTTGGGGCAATTGAAAGGTGTAGATCTTACCTCGGCCAGTATTGGCTTTAAAATTATTAATACACGAGGTTTTAACAGTACCTCGCCTGTACGCTCGCTGCAGCTGATAGATGGCGTCGACAACCAGGCGCCTGGACTGAACTTTTCATTGGGTAATTTTCTGGGCGCCCCCGATTTGGACGTTTTGAAAGTCGACCTCATCGTTGGCGCTTCTTCGGCTTTTTACGGGCCAAACGCCTTTAACGGAGTGATTAATATGACCACCAAAAACCCATTCGTACATCAGGGATTGTCGGTTTCGGCGAAAATTGGTGAACGTAATTTGTTCGAAACTGCCATGCGTTACGCCAAAGGCTACAAAAACAAGGCAGGCAGAGACATTTTTGCTTATAAATTCAATTTCTTCTACCTCCGTGCCGACGACTGGGAGGCCACCAATATGAACCCCACTGAACAATCGGTTGGTCGTCGAGGTGACCCCGGCGGCTACGATGCTGTGAACCGCTATGGAGATGAGCGCTTGTTTGAAGTAAACTTGCCAATTTCTCATCCAGCCTTATACCGTTTTTACCGCACCGGTTACGAAGAACAGGATTTGGTAGATTACGATACCCGCAATTTGAAAATGAGCACGGCTATTCATTACAAACCCCGCAAGGATGTTGAGGCGATCTATGCTTTCAATTTTGGTAACGGCACTACCGTTTATCAAGGCGACAATAGGTATAGTCTGAAAGACATTCTTTTTTTTCAGAACCGCCTTGAATTGCGAAAAGAAGACAAATGGTTTGTGCGGGCTTATGCTACCCATGAAGATGCCGGCAATTCTTATGATGCTGTTTTCACTGCCTTATTGCTGCAAAACTCAGTAAAAGATGACGTAACCTGGTATGATAATTTTATCAACTATTGGCAATCAACGATAGGACCAGAGCTTCGGGATACGGTAAGATACCCGGATTTTCCACGATTCTGGCAGTTTGGTTCGGACATTCGTGGATATAGTGCTGCTGTCAAGCAATTTTATGACAACAACCTAGACTTAATGTCTCAGCTTTACGGTAGAACCAGGACGATTGGAGATGCTAAATCTTCAGGTACTACCATCAACCCCACCTTCGACCGGTATATGCCCGGCACCGACCGTTTTGATTCTGCTTTTGCTGCCATCACTTCCCGCACCTCTTACACCGAGGGCGGTTCGCGTTTTTACGACAAATCGGCCTTATACCATTTGCAGGGTGAATACACTTTCGACACCACAGCCATTGGCATATTCAAAATAGGCGGCAATGGCAGAATGTATACGCCCAACTCGAACGGCACCATTTTCAGCGACACCAATGGTGTGGTAATTACCAACCGGGAATTTGGTTTGTACGGTGGCTGGGAAGAACGATTTTTGGACAATAAACTCAAAGCCAACCTCAGTTTGCGTGCCGATAAAAATCAAAACTTCAACCTCCTGGTATCGCCTGCAGCATCGCTGGTGTACAACTACCGACCGGAACATATTTTTCGCGTCTCCATAAGCGCCGCCATACGCAATCCAACCTTGGCCGACCAGTACCTGTATTACAATGTCGGAACCGCCCGGCTACTCGGCAATTTAGATGGTTTTGACTCTTTGGTTACTGTGGAGAGTTTTCGGTCGTATCTCTCCAGTAAAAACAAAGATTCGCTCAATTACTTTAATGTATCGCCCATCAGGCCAGAGCGCGTTCAAACCCTGGAAATCGGCTATCGCGGTACCCCTTGGGAAAAAATTTACATTGATGCCAGTTACTACTTTAGCTTCTACCGTGATTTTATTGGCTACAATCTGGGCGTAACTTTCGATGATGCCTCGGCATCGGGTCTGGCTGCATCAAATATTCAGGCTTTCCGTATAGCTGCCAATGCCACCGATATGGTTACCACCCAGGGATTCACCATAGGCGTAAATTATTATTTCCACCGGAAATATGCCTTGGTTACCAACTATAGCTGGAACCGTTTAAACCTTCAAGGAAGCGATGACCCGATTATTCCGGCCTTTAATACCCCGGAACACAAATACAACATTAGCGTAAACGGTCGCGACCTGATCCTGAGAATGGGTAATATTACCATCCCCAATTTGGCCTTTAATATCAATTATAAATGGATACAGGGCTTCATTTTTGAGGGTTCTCCGCAGTTTACCGGCTTTGTTCCGACTTACGACATGGTAGATGCACAGGTGAATTATCGTCAGCCGGAATGGAAAACCACCTTTAAACTGGGATGTTCCAATTTGTTGAACAACAAAGTTTTTCAGGTCTATGGCGGCCCACTTGTAGGCCGGCTGGCATACTTTTCAGTAGTTGTAGATTTGGGTGCTGAGTAAATATTAAGCGAATGTGATGCGTATACCAAATAATAGCCTTAACTTTTCGAAACTAAATCCAAAACGTATGAACAAAAAATTACTCTCTTTAGCCGCAGCCTTGCTGTGCATGGGAAGCATGAGTGTATTGGCGCAAACGCGTTATATCGACAAATTATTCCCCAATGTTACCGTACAGGCCGATATTACCTATGGTCAGAACTATCAGGTATTGACAGGCTCACCTGTATTGATTCCACTGCAAATGGACGTTTACACCCCAACCGGTGACAACGCAACCAATCGTCCTTTGGTGATTTACCTCCACACAGGTAGCTTTTTGCCTCCAATCGTAAACGGTAGTACTACCGGCAGCCGCAAAGACAGCGCAACTGCAGAGATGTGCCGTGAGTTCGCTCGTCGCGGTTATGTAGCCGCAGCTGTTTCCTATCGTTTGGGCTGGAACCCACAAGGCGACCAGGCTACCCGTACCGGCACCATCCTGAATGCGGTATACCGCTCTATGCAAGATGCTAAAACTGCGATTCGTTATTTCCGCAAAGAAGCAGCTACCAATGGCAATCCATTCGGTATCGATACCACCAAGGTTATTATTGTTGGTCAGGGAACAGGCGGTTATGCCGGTTTGGCCGCAGCCTATCTCGACAAAACTTCCGAGTTGAACCTTTTGAAATTCATCGACCCCAACACCAATGCCTCTTATGTAAATCAGGCAATTGTAGGTGACTTCGACGGTTTTGGTGGAGCAGTAGGTGTTGCCAACAACCCTAACTGGGCGGGTTACAGCTCTGATTTCAGCATGGTCGTTAACCTCGGTGGTGCCATTGGTGATACCTCTTGGATGGAGCCTGGTGATGTACCAACCATCGCCTTCCAAAGTGTAACAGATCCATTTGCTCCTTATAATAACGGTGTTGTATTGGTTCCCGGAACAACTTTTCAGGTTATTGATGTTAGCGGAAGTGGTGCATTCACCCAAACTGCTTTCCGTTTAGGCTTGCAAACTCCAATGTTGAACCCTACACTCAATGATGCTATTTCTCAAAAAGCATTGCAATTGAATGGTGGTGTCGACGGCTTGTATCCATTGTACATTGCTCCATTTACACCACAAGCTGGTCCTTGGGAATGGTGGGATTCAACCATGGTTAAGCAAATTACCATCAATCCCGGTGGCTTCAGCGGCGAAGTAGCTCACCGCAACTCGATGATGACCAACCCGAATATGTCGAAAACCAAAGGTTTGGCTTATATCGACACCATTCAGCGATACATCGCTCCTCGTATCGTTAACGTTTTGGGTCTTCCTGGCAATACCACCAGCATCAACAAGGTTGAAAAAGCTGTAGAGATGGTGGTTTATCCTAACCCAAGCGAAGGCGACTTCAGCATCCGCACGCAAAACGATAACCTCATCAAGTCGGTAAAAGTTTACGACGTAATCGGCCGCGAAATCCGCAGCATTGCGAATGTCAACGAAAACCAGCTGACCATTGCCCGTGATGGCATGAATACAGGTATATATTTCGTGAAAGTGCTCACCGAAAAGGGTGAAGCAACACGTAAATTGAACTTGCGCTAAGTCCACCTACGTTAATTGAAAAGCCTCCAACTAAACGTTGGGGGCTTTTTTTGTGCTTGTTTTCATCATTTTTCAAGCTTTGTTCCATTTTTTATCTTTGCGGCACCCAACTCAATAGTATGCGTTTGTTATTCTTGTTTTTGCTCCTGCATCAACTCAGTTTTGCCCAACCTTTTATCGCTGGCCAAACCTACTTTTCTGTCGATAGCGCTATTGAATACCGCTGCGGCAACCTTCCACTCATCCTCACCGCACCTCATGGTGGTTATCTCGAACCCGCACAGCTACCCGACAGAACCTGCCCTGACGCTGTTACAGTTAGGGATGGCTTCACCCAAGAGCTGGCCCGGGATATCGATGCTGTATTTATTGAATACCATGGCTGTCAACCCCATGTGATTATCAACAGGCTGCACCGTATAAAACTGGATCCTAACCGTGATTTAGCCCTTGCCACCTGCGACTCTCCCCAAGCTGCTGCTGCCTGGCAGGCCTTTCATACTTTCACCGACTCAGCACGTGCCTTGGTGGAACGTAGCTTTGGAAAAGGTCTGTTACTCGATATTCATGGACATGCGCACAGCATACAACGTTTAGAGCTCGGCTACCAACTCACCGGAGATCATTTACGTGCCGGCGACTCGGCAATAAATAGCGCCTTTCGTGTGCAAAGAAGTGGCATTCGTAATTTGGTGGCCATTAACTTGAATAACCTCAACCATGTAGCACTACTTCGCGGAGAATCAGCCCTTGGAACCCTGCTCCATCAACGCGGTTATGCCAGCGTACCCAGCCAGCAAATCCCCTTTCCTTTGGTAGGTGAACCCTTTTTCTCTGGCGCTTATATCACCGAACGGCATGGGTCAATGAATGGGGGTACGATAGATGCCGTTCAGTTCGAACACCCAATGACGGGTGTGCGGGATAATGCCCAAAACCGCCGGGCTTATGCCAACATCTTACGCCAAACAACCCTGGAATTTCTGCAGCAACATTATTTCGGCGACACCTCATTTTTACGTTGTAATACTATTCCGGGTAGCACCTTCAACCGGCAGCTAAACGCAGCTCGCTTTTATCCCAACCCTTCCAGCCAGCTTTTTATCGAAACAGCAGAGAATGCAACCGCTCAGCTTATAGATCTGCAAGGTCGTTGCCTGGCAGCGGAAGCCCTGGAGGAAGGACAAAATTTACTGTCGATACAACCTCAACAGCCAGGGCTATACATGGTACGTTTGATGTACAAATCGGGTGAAATACACCACTTTCGCTGGGTATACAATCCATAAAAAATAAAAACGGCCGACTAGTATAGTCGGCCGTTTTCATATAACAGCTGAATTAAAGCGAAAATGCTTTTTTAATCTCTGCCACTTTATCCAGTTTTTCCCAAGTGAATAACTCCACTTTAACTGTTTTGCTGCAGTTTTTAGCGGAACCCCAGGTAATGGTTTTTTCAACCAATTGTGGTTCGCGACCCATATGACCATAAGCTGCAGTTTCACTGTAGATTGGATTCAACAGTTTCAAACGCTGAATCAACATCCCGGGACGCATGTCGAAAATTTTGCCGATTACTTCGGCAATGTGACCGTCGCTCAGTTTTTTACCTTCTCCGTCTTTCACTTTTGAAGTGCCGTAGGTGTTTACATACAAGCCTACAGGTTCAGCAACCCCAATGGCGTAGGCCACTTGCACCAAAACCTGATCAGCTACGCCCGCAGCGACCATATTTTTAGCGATATGACGGGTAGCATAAGCTGCCGAACGGTCAACTTTAGAAGGGTCTTTACCCGAAAAAGCACCTCCACCATGCGCGCCTTTACCACCGTAAGTGTCAACGATAATTTTGCGGCCAGTTAAGCCCGTATCGCCATGTGGACCGCCGATAACGAAGTTACCAGTAGGATTGATGTGGAATTTAATGTCGTTAGTGAACAACCTTTTTACACGCACCGGAACCAGCTTCTTGACGCGCGGCATCAGGTATTTGTGAATGTCGGTGGTAATACGATCCTGCATGGCTTTTTGGTCGGCCTTGTCGTTACTCGATTTTACAAAATCATCGTGCTGGGTCGAAATAACGATGGCATCGATGGCTTCAGGGCGATGTTTTTCACTATAACGAATCGTAACCTGACTTTTAGCATCGGGGCGGAGGTATTTCATCACCTTGCCTTCTTTGCGAATGGCTGCCAATTCGCGGAGGAGCAAATGACTTAACTCCAAAGCCAATGGCATATAGGTATCGGTTTCGTTGGTGGCGTAACCGAACATCATGCCCTGGTCGCCGGCGCCCTGCTCCTCAGGCTTCGCCTTTTCTACACCCTGATTGATGTCGGGAGATTGTTCGTGTATGGCAGAAATGACACCGCAACTGTCGGCATCAAACATATATTCCGACTTGGTATAACCAATTTTACGTATGGTTTCACGGGCAACTTTTTGTACATCGACATAAGCTTCCGTCTTCACTTCGCCACTCAATACCGTTAAACCGGTAGTCACCAGCGTTTCACAGGCTACTTTAGAAGCCGGGTCCTGTACCAAAAATGCATCTAATAATGCGTCAGAAATCTGGTCAGAAACCTTATCCGGATGACCCTCCGAAACCGACTCAGAAGTAAAAAAATATGACATAGCGTTTTGAAATAATTAAGTTAAAAACGCAGTAAACCGGTCGACCGGGTGCAACAGCAGGTGCATGAGAATTCTTTAGCACTTTTTTTAATGTGGTTGCAATCGGTCAAATCAATCCACAGCGGCACAAAGAACGTGATTCACAATGAATTTACAAAGGTTACATCGGGCAATTATTTCTCTACTTTTCTCCCTGAATCACCACCTTTTCTGTCCAGCTTTCATGGCCATCGTCTACAACCAACAAATAAGTCCCAGGCACCAAAGCCGGTAATTCAAGGGCGAGTTGATGTTCAACGGCCGATGTCATGCCTTGTTGAAAGTGCAATTTGCCGTCGAGACTGAAAAGCCGAACCACTGCAGGCCCAAATGGCTGGTCGCATTGGTTGATGAATAGGCTGAATTTGCCATTATTGGGGTTGGGGAAAAGTTTAAATGCACAATTTTTATGTTCATGGTTTTCTAGGCTAACCGGTTGAACATATAAAAAATCGCCTTTTCCGGCGCTCATGGGTCTCGCCAGATCGGCTAAAACGCCTATGCTGGCCTGTACAACCTGACGCATAAAGGTCATATTCAATCGTGCCAAGGTATCATTGGCGGTATGATAGGCCAGGTTACGTGTATCTGCGCCATCGGTAATCATCAAGGCCTGCAGGCTGGCATCCCAAAAACGGGCATGGTCACTGCGACGCAAATCGGGAGCAATTTGTCCGGTTCCGGGTACGAGCAAACTAATCACCCGCAAAGCCGGTACATAACGGGCTGCCGAACTGTCGAATGCAGCACCGAGCTGAGTTGAAGGCACATTGCCTACATTAATGATAAAATTTCCCCGCATGCTGTCGGCTTGGATCGCAGCAACAGCCGCAGGAAAAAGTTGGCCAAATCCGGCCGGTAAACTTTGGGAATTGGGTAAATGACTCATATACCCTATCATCTCGAAATTAATGACACCCGCTGTACGCTCGTACGCTGGTATGGCTTGTGCAACATAACGCTGACTGCCTATTAAGCCGGGTTCTTCCACATCAAAACCAATAAACCGCAGGCTGTTTTCAAATTCGTAATCACTTAAAATACGAATCGCTTCCAATAAACCGGCAACACCTGAAGCATTATCGTCGGCGCCAGGCGTTTGGCTTACACTGTCAAAGTGCGCATCTATCACATAGGTAATGCTGTCGTTTTTATGGCCAGGTTTGCGGGCTAGGATATTATGCGCGATGTAATTGTTGTAGGTGAACGACTGCCTATATGGCGACAACCCTTCGGCCTGCATAAATCGTTCGAGTTTGTTTTTGGTCGTATCGAGCTGGGCAGGCTGCGATAAATAATGCCTCGGGAAGGCCAATTCCTGAATATAATTCCGCAATAAGTTGCTGTCGACACGATTTACGATCGCCTGAATATCCACCGGCTTTCGATCGCTGGCTACCACCCTGAAAACCAGGCTGTCGGCGCCGGCGAAGTGACCATGTTCAAAAAACAGCGTTTTGTTCCCCGGCATCACCGGAAATCCCACATCGCCGGTAGCTTGCAGAGGTTGAAAACTTCGCCCGCCGTTCAGGCTGTAACGCAGCCAAACTTCACAGCTATCGTTTTCCGCATCTGTGAGCGCATAATCGAGTGCATACCAGGCTGGGTTGGCCATTTGGGTGTTCAAACCGGTAATTGTCACAACGGGGCTGGACTGTTGCGCACACACGAAGAGAGGCAAACAATAGCATAGAAAAAAATAGGCAGGGCTTTTCATCAGTTCAGCTTTGGAAAAGCTAACCTAACAAATCAGGCATAGCCTTGCAAATCAACCGTTCAAAAGCGCTTCTAAGCGGACTTGTACTTTTTCGGCAGTCGGCAACATTTGTTGTTCCAGTTGGTCATTCAGCGGTATGGCGGGTAGATTCGCCGCACCCATGGTTTGTACCGGCCCATCCAGGTAGCGGAAGCAGGCTTGAGAAATGCGATTAGCTAAGGCTTCAGCGAAAGAATTAAGCAGTTGCTCTTCTGTCAGCACCAGGGCTTTGCCATGTTTTTGAACAGCAGCAAATACGAGCGCTTCATCCAATGGATAGAGGGTCCGCAAATCGATAATTTCAACTGCTCCGGGGAAATGTTTGGCTGCATTTAAAGCCCAATACACACCCATGCCATAGGTAATCACCACGCAGCTTTCGCCGTTTTCGATTTTATGTGGCATGGCGTCTTGTACAACCCGACCTTTGCCCAGTGGAATTACATAATTTTCATCCGGTTCCACGGTTTTTGCGCCTTCTGTACCCGGCACTTTGCTCCAGTATAAACCTTTGTGTTCAAACATGATGACCGGATTAGGGTCGTAATAGGCCGCCTTCATCAACCCCTTCATATCGGCAGCATTGCTCGGATATACCACTTTGATGCCGCGTACGCTTAAAATAGCCGACTCAATACAACCACTGTGGTAAGGGCCACCGCCGCCATAGGCACCACAAGGAATACGAATCACACTTTGCACCGGGAATTGACCCCGGCTTAGGTAGCAGCTTTTACTCAACTCAACTACCAGTTGGTTAACCCCGCTCCAGATATAGTCGGCAAACTGTATTTCCACCATAGGTTTAGCACCAACGGCCGACATTCCCGCAGTTGATCCAACCAAATAAGCTTCTTGAATAGGTGTGTTAAACACCCTTTCATCGCCAAACTTTTCGGCAAGGGTAGCCGCTTCCCGGAAAACGCCACCGAGGGTACGCCCTACATCCTGGCCATAAAACAAGGCCTCCGGATGTTTGCGTAAAATTTCTTCAACAGCATGTAATGCTGCATCGACCATAACCACTTTTTCACGGCCAGCCGGATTCCGCTCGCCCTTTTCTTCGGTAATGGGAGATGGTGCAAATTCATGCATATAGAGGCTTTCGTTGCTCGGTTGAGCTGCCGCAACGGCACGATCGAAATCCTCCTTGACGCGAGCTGTTGCCTCATTTTCGACTTCTCGCAACGCCTCTAGGGTGTAACCAGCCGCCAACATGGCCGCCTGAAGTTTATAATAAGGGTCCTTTTTTTCGTGTTTATCCAAATCCTCCGGCGTGCGGTACCATTCGCGGCGAACACCTGAGGTATGATGACCCAGGAGAGGCACTTCGGCATGCACCAGTATGGGAGCCCGATTTTCCCGTACATAATCAAAAGCCTCTTCCATGCCTTTGTACGACCTCCCGAAATCGGTACCATCAATCCTTTTGCGCTTGAGTCCTTTGAACCCCGCCGCATATTCATAAGCATCCATGGCGCGCATTTCCTTACCGGTAGCAGAAATTCCCCAATCGTTATCCTGTACCAAATAAACGATGGGTAGTTTTTTAAGCACCGCCATTTGAAACGCCTCGGCAACTTCACCTTCAGTTACAGAGCCGTCGCCGAGCGAACAAAGCACTACGGGCGGTGATTCGGCCTGCAGCAAGCCCCGACTTTCGAGATAAGCCACCCCATGCGCCATGCCGGTTGCCGGAATTGCCTGCATGCCGGTAGCACTGCTTTGATGTGGAATGATGGGCATGCCCTCACGTTTGACCGATGGGTGTCCGTAATACGTGCGGCCACCCGAGAACGGATCATCGGCTTTGGCCAATAATTGCAGCATCAACTCATAAGGCGTAAAACCCATGGCCAGCAAAACCGACTCATCCCGGTAGTACAAACTCGCATAATCCCAAGGTTGAAGCAAAAATCCGGTAGCCAGCTGAATAGCCTCATGACCTTTGGAAGTAGAATGTACATATTTGGTGATGGGGCGATTTTCGTCGTAGATAGCAGCCATGGCACGGGCAGTACACATGAGCTCCCAGGCACGACCGAGCATAGCTTTTTGCATGGAAACGATTTTGCGCTGCAAAAATAGGCATTCCCGCCTTCTTTCATTGGTGAAAAGGAGAAATGCGCCCGAATTGACTGCTAAATAGCCCTATAAAAGAGCGTGCGGCTTTTAATGTTCAAAAAAAACGGTAACGGCCTGTTGATTATCAACGATAAAAGTATATTTTTGTCCGATTCTCGACTTATGTTTTCAAAATCCTGCGAATACGGCTTGCAAGCCATTCTTTACATTGCCGTACATGCCCGCAATGACAGAAAAATTGGCCTAAAGGAAATTGCGGATAGCCAGGATATTCCTGCGCATTTCTTGAGTAAAATTCTCCAAATACTGGTGAAGTACAAATTGCTGCAATCGGTGAAAGGCCCCAACGGTGGATTCGCACTCAACCGGCAGCCGGAAGATATTACCCTGCTCGAAGTAGTCTCTGCCATCGATGGCCTGGATATCTTTGACCGCTGTGGCATTGGTCTCAAAAGTTGCAGCGATGCTCACCCTTGTCCTATCCACAACAAATTCAAATTCCTGCGCGAAAGCATACGGAATACACTGATGAAAGAAACACTTGCCGACCTCATCTTCACAGTTGAAGAGGGCAAGTCGTATGTGACGCTCAAATCGATTTAGACTTTTGGCCCGTAGAAAACTCGCCCATTTTGCAGAAATGGACCAGATGCCCTATGTTTTCGCTTATCCCGAAGACAAAGCAGGACGTTGGTCGGAATTTTTTGGCAACCATCATCCCCTCGTGTTAGAAGTCGGCTGCGGCACCGGTCGATATACCGTTGGCCTGGCCCGCATGTTTCCCGAAAAAAACTTTATCGGCCTCGATATCAAAGGTTCGCGCATGTGGCATGGCGCCAAGGCCATTGAAGCGGAAGGACTCACCAATGCCGCCTTTTTGCGCACCCAGCTGGCCTCCATCCAAAACTACTTTACTACCAACGAAGTCGCAGAAATCTGGATCACCTTTCCCGACCCGCAACCGCGTGAAAGCCGTGAACGCAAACGCCTGACATCGCCGCGCTTTTTGGAGCTATACCGGCCCTTTGTGCAGAAAAATGGGCTTATCCACTTGAAAACCGACAATCAAGAGCTCTTCAACTATACGGAAGAAGCCTGGCGGACATACGGCATGGAAATAGAAGTAGTTACGCGAGACTTGTATGCCGCGCCTTTGGCTGATGCTGTTCTTGGCATCAAAACCACTTACGAAGAACGTTATCTTGCCCAAGGACTGCCCATTTGTTATATGCGGGCAAAATACCCTCAACTTTAGGCCTCGAGCGCTTCCAGCATCTCCTGCATACCGGTAAATTCTTTTACACCCGGCTTTTCTTCATTCCCACCCCGAATACACAAGGCATAAGGATTTAATTGGCCAACGATATCGCGCAATTCTTCGGCATGCGCGGGAATATCGAGTATACAATTGGTATAAGTACAAGCATCTTTCAGCAACTGCACCATCTGGCGGTTTACACGAGTCAGTGTCCAGTTGCGGAAGAGATCGTCGGCATGCACAAATAGGTAATCGCCATCAAAATGACGCAAGGATGTTTGGTCCAAGGCCGATAATTTGATGCGCATCAGTGTTTCGGCATGTATGCTGCGGGCATAACCGCCATATATGTCGAGGCCAATTTCAACCGCATCCAGGCCGTACTGATCGATTTCCCGATTAAGTTCATCGGGCGATACAAAGCCGAAACTACCTACCACTTTTGGGCCACTGATCCAGCCTTTAATTTCTGAAAAAGCAGCCGGCTCCACATAGCGCGAATCCGACGGGTCGAACGAAAAGCCTATCAGCGCTGCATCTGCGGCAGCTGCAAAACGTGCATCGCTGAGGTTGTTGATGTCCTTAAAATACAGTTGGGTGATGTACGACATAAAAAAGGCTTGTGCCTGCAATTTAGGAAAAAGGATGGTGTGTCGATAGTTGCTGCACCTATTTTTAAAGCCACTTGGGAGCCAAAAAAATAGCTTCCTCTGTTATCCGTTCAATTTCAATTACATTTGATACCACTTTTCTCCATGGGTAAAACGTCCGATTTTTATGTTCAGGTATACCAGGTTGTCCGCCTCATTCCTCCCGGTCGGGTAAGCAGCTATGGCGCCATTGCCGCCTACCTCGGCAGTAAAAGCTCCTCGCGACTGGTGGGTTATGCCATGAATGCCGCCCATAGCCAACACCCCCCGGTTCCGGCACAAAGGGTAGTAAACCGCAATGGCTTTCTTACCGGCAAACACCATTTTGCTTATCCCAACCACATGCAAGAATTACTTGAAGCAGAGGGCGTAGAAGTAAAGGCCGATCAGGTCGTCGACTTTAAAAACCGTTTCTGGGATCCGGCTGTTGCCTTGGCCTTATGATCAGCACGCGACAATTGCAGCAGTGGATAGAGGAAGGGGAGCATGACCGCCAGGACTTTAAAGAAACCATCAGCTCTTCGCTCAAAATTGCCAAAACCATTTGTTCTTTTGCGAATACAAGAGGAGGCCGGATATTGGTTGGCGTACGTGACAACAAAGCCATACGTGGCGTGCAGGCAGAAGAAGAAAAACACATGCTCGATATTGCTGCCGGCTTTTTCTGCAAAGAACCCGTAGCCATTACCTACGAATTGGCCGAAATGAATGGCAAACAGCTGCTCATTGTACATGTGCCTAAAGCCGAAAAAAAGCCCGTTTATGCTCGCGCAGAAGACCACCAGTGGTGGGCCTACATTCGGGTAGCCGACAAAAGTGTGCTTGCCAGTAAATTGGTGTTAGATGTACTTAAACGAGAAGGTTCGGGTCATAACAACCTCATTCAATTCTCCTCGAAAGAAAAGGGACTGCTCGAGTATCTCGAAAAAAATGAGCGTATACAGCTCAAACAGTTCTGCAAATTGGTGAATATTTCGCCCTGGCGCGCTCGCAAAATATTGGTCAACCTCATCAGTGCCGGCGTTATTCGGGTGCATACCACCGAAAAAGTGGAGTTTTATACGCTGAGCTGATTTACACAATCTGTTTGTTTGTAACAAACAATTCTGTTTGACAGCAATGAACATTTTTGTTTGTTAGTAACAAACACTTTTGTTTGATAGTAACGAACGCTTTCGTATATTTGTATCAAACCACTGTAAATCATGCTCAAGTCAACGCTAAAAGTCGTCTTAAAGAGCCAGCTAGCGCAGTTGCGGAACAAAACGGCTGGTTTAAAACGGCTGGCCCTTGTCAATTTATTTATACCGGAAAGCCATGCTTTAATCATAAGTGGGGTCCGTAGAGGAGGAAAAAGCACTTTGCTTCATCAACTCTTGCAAACAGCTGGTGAGGGTAGCTACTACCTCAATTTCGAGGACCCGAGGCTGTACGAATTCGATAAAAATGACTTCAGTCGACTGGATGAATTACTGCATGAACTGGGTTGCAAAACCTTGTTTCTAGACGAAATACAGCAAGTGCCCGAATGGGAACGTTATGTTCGCCACCTGCTCGACAACGATTACCGGATAGTCATCACCGGCTCCAATGCCTCCTTATTAAGCAAGGAGTTGGGAACAAAACTCACCGGCCGGCACCTCTCCTTTGAGCTTTTCCCCTTTTCTTATACCGAATTTCTGCAATTCACAACTGCCGAAAACAGTGAAAAACAACTCGTCAAATACCTCAAACAAGGCGGGTTTCCGGAATATGTGAAATACAGTCGCGATGAAATATTACAATTTCTGCTCGAAGACATCTTATTGCGTGATATCGCGGTACGTTATGCGCTGCGGGATGTGAGAAGCCTGCAGCGCTTAGGTTGGTACCTGCTCTCCAATGTCGGCAAGCAGTTTTCGGCCGGCCGGCTCATGGACATCGTTGAGCTGAAATCAAAATCGACTTTGCTCGAATACCTCAACTATTTGGAAGACGCTTATTTGTGCTTCTATGTGCCCAAATTCGACTATTCACAGCGCAAACAGCTCGTTAACCCCCGAAAAGTTTATGCCATAGATACGGGTATAGTCCAGGTAAACAGTGGATCTCTAACCGAAGATTTAGGCCGTAAGCTCGAGAACCTGGTCTTCCTCGCCCTTCGCCGGAAGTATAAAAGCATCTGCTATTTCAGTCAGAAACACGAATGTGATTTTGTGGTGCTCGAACGCGACCAATGCCAAATGTTGGTGCAGGTATGTTATGACGTGAACCCCGACAATCAAGAGCGGGAAATAAACGGCCTCTTGGAAGCCATGGACTTTTTCAAATTAGATAAAGGAACTATCGTTACTCTTAATCAAAACGACCGGACGGAGGTTGATGGCCGGGAGATTCAATTGGTTGCAGCGCATGAGTGGTTGACTAGTTTAGAAAAACCATCAATATAGTGAGCGTCCTAAATCCAGCCCAAAGCGAATACAAAAATTCAAGCCGTTGAAATTACTGCACGAAAAAAGAGTATTTTTCAGAAAACGCTAACCGAAGCACGGTCAATTTTGTTTTAGAGTGAAAGCACATTAACGCTTTCACTTATGATAAAATATTTAAACACTCCGCTTGAAAGCGGAAAACACCTGGTCTTCAAAAATGAAGATGAGGCACGATCATCTAAACTCTTGAAACTAATAAACTTCAAGTTGACAAAACTCAAACGAGCAGGTGCTGTGGTAAATGGTTTTCTTGACGTTTATCAATTCTACCGGTCAGGAAACCATTATCGCGGAGAAATTAGCTGCGTTATGTACGAAATCAATGGAAGATTATCAATTGAATATCAGGATGAAAAAATTGATACAATCCTAAAAGAGCTCAATGACCTTTTAATATGGCATCAAATGACACCCCCACAACCTTAGAACTTTAGGGCCATATTCGGCTAATTCTGCCCCTGATCTTCCCTTTCCAATACCGCCTTCCAATACAATCCCAGCCCCAAAACGATCAATCCACCACCATTAAACGTAGCAATTGCTGCCTGTGGATGGTTCAACATACGCAGCCCTAGACCAAGCAAGAGGAGGACTACACCTATGCCATATAACCACAATCTTTCTTTCGCCGGTTTGATTCTCATGATTCTCCCATGAAGTTACGCCTTCAAAAGCTTAACTTTGCCCAATTTAAGAAGCAAAGGCTTCCTTTCAAAACCACTTACTATGCCCAGAGATACTTCCATCCGCTCAGTCCTAATTATCGGTAGCGGCCCTATTGTTATCGGACAAGCCTGTGAATTCGACTACTCCGGCTCACAAGCTGCCCGGTCATTAAAGGAAGAAGGCATAGAAGTATCGCTCATCAACAGCAACCCGGCAACCATCATGACCGACAGAGTTACTGCCGACCATGTTTATTTGTTGCCTCTGACCGTAGAGTCGATAGAACAAATTCTGGAAGAGCGGAAAATTGATGCAGTATTACCCACTATGGGTGGTCAGACCGCACTCAATCTCTGCAAAGAAGCCGATGAACTCGGCATTTGGGAGAAGTTTGGTGTTCGTATGATTGGCGTGGATATCAATGCCATCGAAAAAACCGAAAACCGGGAAGAATTCCGCAAGCTCATGATTGAACTGGGCGTAGGTGTTGCCCCGTCGCGTATTGCCAACAGCTTTTTGGAAGGCAAAGAAGCCGCTGAAGAAATTGGCTTCCCGCTGGTAATTCGCCCGAGTTATACGCTGGGTGGCACAGGCGGAAGTATTGTTCGCCACAAAGAAGACTTCGAAAAGTTGCTGGTACGTGGCCTGGATGCCTCGCCAACCCACGAAGTACTCATCGATAAGGCCGTTTTGGGCTGGAAAGAGTATGAGCTCGAGTTGCTACGCGACAACAACGACAATGTCTGCATCATCTGTACCATCGAAAACTTCGACCCGATGGGCATACATACCGGCGACTCCATCACCGTTGCGCCGGCCATGACACTCAGCGACACCGGCTTTCAACGCATGCGCAATGAAGCTATTCGAATGATGCGCGCCATCGGCAACTTCGCCGGCGGTTGTAATGTGCAGTTTTCGATGGACCCGGAGACCGAAGACATCATCGCCATCGAAATCAACCCGCGCGTGTCCCGCTCTTCGGCACTGGCGTCGAAAGCAACAGGTTACCCTATTGCCAAAATTGCCGCCAAACTGGCCATAGGTTATAATCTCGACGAGCTGCCCAACCAAATTACCATGAGCAGTTCGGCCTTTTTTGAGCCCACGCTCGACTATGTCATCGTAAAAATCCCAAAATGGAATTTCGATAAGTTCCCGGGTGCCGACCGTACTTTGGGTTTCCAGATGAAGTCGGTGGGAGAAGTAATGGGTATTGGTCGCAGTTTCAATGAAGCCCTGCAAAAAGCTTGTCAGAGTCTCGAAATTAATCGCATGGGCCTCGGTGCCGACGGCAAGCAGCTCCGCAATCTGGATGAGCTGATGAACAGCCTGGAAAAACCGAGTTGGGATCGTCTATTCCATGTCCATGACGCCATGTCGTTGGGCGTGCCCATCAAGTCGATCGAAAAAGCCACCCGCATCGATCGATGGTTCCTCAATCAAATTCAACATCTCGTTCAGCTGGAACAGGAGCTGCGGCGCTACAGCTTGGGCAATGTACCCCGCACCTTACTCGACGAAATGAAAAAAAATGGCTTCAGCGATGCCCAAATCGCCCACATTCTAGGCGAAACAGTGTCGGAAGACGATGTGCGTAACCGCCGAAAAGAACTCGGGCTCAAGCGCGTATGGAAACTCGTAGATACTTGTGCAGCTGAGTTCCAGGCACAAACACCCTACTATTATTCGACCTATGATGTCGAAAACGAATCTATTGTCACCGACAAAAAGAAGGTGATTGTACTCGGTTCGGGCCCTAACCGCATCGGCCAGGGCATCGAATTCGATTACAGCTGTGTGCATGGCCTGCTAGCTGCACGCGAATGTGGTTATGAGGCCATCATGATCAATTGTAATCCTGAAACAGTGTCGACCGACTTCAACATGGCCGACAAGCTCTATTTCGAGCCTGTGTTCTGGGAGCATCTGCTCGACATTATTGAGCACGAGAAACCCGAAGGAGTTATAGTTCAGCTTGGAGGTCAAACCGCTTTGAAGCTGGCAGAGCGCCTCGAAAAAAACGGCATTAAGATCATTGGCACCAGCTATGCCAATATGGATTTGGCCGAAGACCGCGGTTTGTTCTCCGATTTGCTCAAAACGCTCGACATCCCCTACCCTAAATATGGCGTGGCTGAGACCGCTGAGGAAGCCATTGAAATTGCCCGCGAAGTAGGTTATCCCGTGCTTGTTCGTCCAAGTTATGTGCTTGGCGGCCAGGGAATGAGTATCGTCATCAATGAAGAGGAGCTTGAACATGCCGTTGTTGACTTGTTGCGTAAAATTCCCGGCAATCGCATCCTCATCGACCACTTCCTCGACCGTGCTATGGAAGCCGAAACAGATTGTATCAGCGACGGTAGCGACGTAGAGATCATGGGCGTCATGGAGCACATCGAACCCGCCGGTATTCATTCCGGCGACTCCAACTCAGTACTGCCTCCATTTGGGCTATCGCCCTTAGTCGTAAGCCTCATGGAAGACTACACCAAGAAGCTGGCGCGCGCCTTAAATATTTTAGGCTTGATGAATGTGCAGTTTGCCATAAAAAATGATGTAGTGTATGTAATTGAAGCCAATCCAAGAGCCTCACGTACAGTGCCTTTCCTCGCCAAAGCTTATGATGTGCCGTTTGTAAACATGGCCACCAAAGTGATGTTAGGTGACAAAAAATTGAAAGATTTTGAGATTAAAAAACGATTAGAAGGGTGGGCAATTAAAGAACCTGTCTTTTCTTTCGAGAAATTCCCGAACGTAAACAAAGAATTGGGTCCCGAAATGAAATCGACAGGTGAAGCCATCCGTTTTATCAAAGACCTGAAAGACCCGTATTTCCGCGATTTATACAAGCGGAAATCGATGTACCTCAGTCGTTGATATGCATATACTCCTCATAGAAGATGAAAAAAAGGTAGCCGCCTTCATTCAAGAAGGGCTCGAAGAGCTCGATTATGTGGTTACCACAGCCTACGATGGCACAGAAGGTGAAGTTTTGGCCAGTGAACAGGCTTTTGATCTGGTATTACTTGACCTTATGCTACCCGGCAAAAGCGGCCTTGACGTCTGTGTTGCGCTGCGCGCTGCTCAACCCGGTCTGCCCATTATCATGTTGACTGCTCTCGGCACCCCGGCCGACAAAATTGCAGGCTTCGACTCGGGTGCCGATGATTATCTGGTGAAGCCCTTTGAGTTTACGGAGCTGGTGGCCCGAATTAAAGCACTAACCCGGCGGTCAAAACAAATCGAACACGAACACCGCATGCTTAAGGTAGGCCCTTTGGAGCTCGACCTCGACAAAAAAATAGCCATACGTGACGGCAAAACCATCACATTAACTGCCAAAGAATTTGCTTTGCTGGAATACCTGATGGTAAACCGGGGCAAGGTTTTGTCGCGCGCCCAAATTGCTGCCGATGTGTGGGACATTCATTTCGACACCGGAACCAATGTGGTGGATGTTTATGTGAATTTTCTTCGGAAAAAAGTTGACCGGGATTTTGAGCCCAAGTTATTGCACACGCAAATAGGCATGGGCTACATGATCGAGTCCTAAAATGCAAATTCGTGCCCGCCTGACCATCTGGTTTGTGATTATCGTTGCGATAATCCAATTGGGTGCTTCCATGGCCATTTACTGGACAGCGAGCAAACACCGGGAAAAGGAGTTTTACGAAAAAATGAAAGCCAGTGCCATCAGCAAAACACTCTTGCTGCTGGAATTTGCAGACACCAATCCGGAACGCCTGCGCGATCTCGAGGAATTGTCGACCACATTTCTTCCCAGAGAAGAAGTCATCATCTACAACTATAAAAATGAAATCGTTTATGCTTCCGATCCAAAACGCAGGCTGAAAATCAGCAATGACCGTTTAGACCAGGTACGCATCAAAAAAGAAATCCGATTTGAACAGGATGGCTATGAAATGGCCGGCTTTATGTTCACCGACCGCTTCAATCGACTGGTCGTCATTAGCGCAGGTGTCGATACCAATGGTTGGGAAAACCTGGCCTTTCTCCGCAATATGTTGCTCTTGGTATATGCCCTCAGCCTGACTGTCGTTTCCATTTTGGCTTGGATTTACAGTGGTGGTGCACTTAGGCCGATTCAGCAAATCATGCGACAAACCGACGAATTGAACGTGGCTCGCTTGAGCGACCGTTTACCCGACAACGGGGAGCGCGATGAGCTTGGACAGCTCACCCTAACCATAAACCGACTCCTCGACCGCATTGAGACTGCCTTTCAGATGCAAAAGCAGTTTGTGGCCAATGCATCTCACGAACTTCGGACCCCGCTTACCGCCATAAGAGGTCAGCTAGAGGTCGTTTTAATGAAGACCCGCACACCAGAGGTATATGCGCAAAAGCTGGAAAGTCTACTCGCTGACATCCGTCAACTCACCACCATTACTAACCAGCTTCTGCTGTTGGCACAAGCCGATACTGCCCTGGCGAAAGAACATTTTGGACCTGTACGTATCGATGAGCTATTGTTTAATTGCCAGTCGAGTTTGCAGAAATGGCGCCCGGGAATTCAAATACACATCATTTTTGATGAAGAGCTACATGCCGCTGAAGACTTGAGCATCACCGGAAATGAGGAGTTGTTAGCCGCTGTTTTTTACAATCTGATTGAAAACGGCATCAAATACAGTCATGGCAAAGACGTCAGTGTTCGCCTATTTCATCAGGACAACTGGATATGTATACGGGTTGAAGACCAGGGTATCGGAATTGCAGCCACAGCACTCGATAAAATTTTCCAACCTTTTTATAGGGCCAGCAATGTAGCTGATATTCAAGGCAATGGCCTGGGTCTTTCTTTGGCTGAGCGCATTATTGCCATGCACAATGGCCGTATCGAAGTGCAATCCGAACCCGGAATGGGCAGTGCCTTTACAGTAAAACTCCTTACCTGATTTAATTATTTTTTAATAGGTTCGTTGCAGCAATCGTGAATAAGATGTGAATATTTGTAGCCGATAATTTATGCTCAAAATAAAAAATACAAATGTTGGTGCCGGTTTACTCGTTGGTGGGCTCATGCTTGCTATCGCCGCCGGTATGGGTTCGTTTTATTTGGTGCTCAACAGAGAATACCTCCGTCAGAGCCTGAATAAGGAGAAATTAGCCCATGAGCGGGTGTTTTCGGAAAAACTGCTTGCTGATAAAGAGCTTATTCACAAGAACAGTCAGGTTGAGCAACTGGAAAAAGCAAACCAGCAACTCACCGTATATTTGGGCAATACCGTTGAATCGCTCGACGAAAAAAATCAATTAGTTCGTCAAATTGCGAACAATCAAACCGAAATTAAGTCGGTTCAGAACCAGCTTCAACACATCGATGGCAATACCGATGCTGTTCAACAGCAAGTAAGTAAACTCACAAAAACGGTCGATCAGCTGATTGCCAAAAACAATCAATTGCTCAAACAAGTTAATCAACTGGCCCTGGATAACCACCAGCTTAAGGCCACCAATAATGTTATTACTATCCACAAAGGGATTGGCCGTGCCTTTAGGGTAGAAGCCTGGCGAGCCAGAAACCGCGATTTGACCACCCGGGCAAAAAAGACGGATAAGCTGGTCATCAGCTTCGAGCCTTCTGACCGCCACGAATTCATGAAGATTAAAAAAGAAATTTTTTATGTAACCATGTCTGACGAGAGTGGTGCCATTTACAACATCCTTCAGGGTCAGAAAAAAACCGTTTATCTCGACAATAATCCTGTCGAAATTTTGCCCTCCTTTGAATTAATGGCTGAAGATGCCGAACAAATTAACCGCATCAATATCGCCATCGAAAACCTGAAGGGTTTACCAGCCGGTGTCTATAATTTTGATATCTACACCAACAATGCTTACGTTGGAAATACGCAGATTAGGCTGAACTAAGCCTATATTTGAGGTATGTTAAAGTTCATCCTGATTTTTTTATTGGTCTTGCTGCTGGTAAGGCTACTTTTACGGATGTTATTGCCTGTGTTGGTCCGCCAGGTTTTTCAAAACATTCAGAGTCAACAACAGCCTCCCCGGCGACCTGAAGGCAGTGTTTATGTTGAAACCAACAAGGCCGCGAACAAAAAATCATCCGGTTCTGACCGGAATGGGGAATATATCGATTACGAAGAGATACGCTAAGCTGCCATTTCTTCTTAGCTTCAAGTTCTCATAGCAACCTTATGAAAATAGACTGGAAAAAATTAACCCCGCATTTGTGGGTGCTGCTTGTTTTTGTAGCGGCCGTTTTTATTTACAATGCACCGCTTCTGGATGGCAAAGCCATGCGAATGGAAGATATGACCCAGGTGAGCGGCATGTCGAAGGCGCTGGAAGATCATTATGCCAAAACCGGGGAGCGCTCCTTGTGGACCAATAGTTTGTTCGCCGGTATGCCTGCTTATCAGGTGGCCATGAAAACTCCGCAAGTTTGGGTGCAATACCTGCACTACTTCCTTGCCTACCAGCTTCCGCAACCGGCTAACCTGATGTTGCTTTATTTACTGGGCGGCTATTTTCTGTTCGTGGTGCTTAAGTTCCGGCCTACCGTGGCTGCTTTTGGTGCCTTTGCCTTTGCTTTCTCCTCTTACAACTTCATCATACTCGACGCTGGTCACCTGACCAAGGCCATGGCCATTGCCTATATGCCTGTGGTTATTGCCGGAGTAATTAAGATGTTCAGGAAACCCGGCATTGGCAACCTGGCCCTACTAGCTGTAGGTTTGGGATTAGAAATTAACGCCTATCATTATCAGGTAACCTATTATCTGGCTTTGATGGTTCTGCTTTATGTGGCTTTCAAAGCTTATGAAGCAGTAAAAGAAAAAAGTCTTACTGTATTTTTTAAGGCCGCTGCCTTTTCACTCCTGGCCGCTGGACTGTCGATAACAGCCAACTTTACCGGCTTTTGGGTAACCTATGAATATACCCAGGAAACACTCCGTGGCGGTTCGGCCCTAACCAATGCCAAAACGGCCACCGGCGGTGGTCTCGATCGCGAATATGCCTTGCGTTGGAGTTATGGTATCGGTGAAACGGGAACTTTGCTCATTCCCAACTTTAATGGTGGCGCCTCTGCCAGTCCGATTGGTGAAAAATCTGAAACATTCGACCTACTCACCAAAAACGGTGTACCCCGCAATCAGGCCAAACAATTCGTAGAAAATGCCCCTACCTATTTCGGTGATCAGCCATCAACAGCCGGCCCGACTTATTTCGGTGCTATTGTAGTTTTTCTGTTTGTTTTAGGCTTGTTGTTGGTAGAAGGTCGGGTGAAATGGTGGTTACTGAGCACCGTTTTGCTCTCATTCGGCTTGATGTGGGGCCGAAATTTTGGTTTTCTCACCGACTTGTTCATCAACTATATGCCGATGTACAATAAATTCCGAGCTGTTTCCATCGCTCAAGTTACCGCAGCATTGGCCTTTCCAATGTTGGCTGTAATACTGTTACAACGATTACTCGACAATAAAATCGACAGCGCTAAAGCCATGAAACAACTTAAAATCGCCACAGCTATCGTAGGCGGTTTTTGTTTGATTTTTGCTTTAGCCCCCGGTGCATTTTTCAGTTTTGAAAGTGCTGCCGACAGCAATTATGCAAATTTCCCGGGTTTGGTAGAAGCACTCATAGCCGACAGAACGGCCATGCTGCGTAGTGATGCCATTAAATCGCTGCTATTGGTATTGCTGGCAGCGGGCAGCATCTGGCTGTGGTTGACCAACAAACTTTCGGCGAAGTACATGACGCTGATTATATTGGTGGCAACTGTTTTTGATTTGTGGTCGGTAAACAAACGTTATGTTAATGATAGCGATTTTGTAAACAAACGTCAGCTTACTCAAGCTTTTGAAGCTACTCAGGCCGATTTACAAATCTTACAAGATCAAACTACTTACTACCGGGTTTTTGACATGGGTAACCGCAATCCTTTCAACGAAAACCGGGCATCTTATTTCCACAACTCTATTGGTGGTTATCATGCCGCCAAACTGGCCAGGTTTGAAGATGTTAAAAACACCTATTTCGAAGGGCAGCCTAATATGAACGTATTAAATATGCTTAATACGCGCTGGTTTATCATACCCACCGAAAATGGCCCGATGGCGCAGTTTAATCCGTCGGCTATGGGTAATGTGTGGTTCGTATCCGGTCTGCTTGAAGTCGCCAATGCCGATGCTGCCATGGACACCTTGGGCGGTGCAGACTTACGCAGTTTTGCTATAGTTGAATCAGACCAGCTCCCCAAACTGTCGGGCTTTCAGCCACAAACCGACAGCAGCGCACGCATTGAGCTTACCGAATATGCCCTGGATAAGCTTGTCTATAAATCCAACAGCAGTACCGATCAATTGGCGGTATTTTCAGATTTGTATTACGACAAGGGCTGGAAAGCCTTCATCGATGGCAAACCCGCTGACTATTTGAGAGCCAATTATCTTTTACGTGCCATGATTGTGCCTGCCGGAGCGCATGAAATCAGCTTCCGCTTTGAACCCGATAGTTATGCTTTTGGTGAAAAAGTATCGTTGGCCAGCTCCATTGTTTTATTGCTACTGGTCGCCCTGGCGATATTCGACAAATTCAGGAAGAAAGCCAGCGTTACCGCCGCTTAAACGGATAGCGAAGCACGATATAAAGATGGTTGAGTAAATTCGTAAACCAGCCGTAATGCCTGGATAGAATGATGTAGCGTTCTTTCCAGGCTTTTTTTCTTTGTGCCGATGATATACCATCAATCAAAAAACGACAGACCAGCCCGCCCGTTAATTGAGTTGTTTCACACTGCTTCAGCGAACGGATCATCCAGTCGATATCTGAACAAATGCGGTATTGCAAGTCGTAGCTGACCGCTTTTTCCCGGCGAATGATAAAAGCCTGGTGACAAACAGCCATACCCCACTGCAGACTTTTCCAGCTTAGCTTTTCAGGAGGCAAAGGTTCACGTAATCCCAAACTTTTGCCATCAAGATTGACTAACATGGCATGCCCATAATACACATCGGCTGGTGGCAGGGCGAATATTTCCGAAAGTACATGCGCATCGGCCAGTTCGTCGCCGGCATTCAAAAAGAGGACATAGTCGCCAGTGGCCATCGAGAGCCCCTTATTCATTGCATCATACAAGCCCTGATCTGGCTCACTAACTACCCGATTAATGCGACTTCCAGCCGCCTGCACCAAGGCCATGGTCTTATCGCTGGACGCGCCATCTACGATAATGTATTCTATCTGCGGATAATCCTGTTCAGATACAGTATCTAGGGTGCGCTGCAATACTTGAGCTGCATTATAGGTAATCGTGATTATGGAAATGGTAGGCTGGCTCATGTGAATTTCTTACTGTAAAAATGGAAATATTCAAGCATTTTTGATGTCATCCGTTCGAATCATGGGGATAATCATCCGACAAGGTTTTAAGTCAACAGTCGTTTCCTACCTGGGTGTAGCTCTTGGGGCATTTAATCTGCTCTACCTGTTCCCGAAAATTTTTACCGCGCAAGAAATTGGCTTGCGTGAAATTTTACTCAGCGCTTCCTTGGCCATGAGTTTTTTTGCGCAATTGGGCATGACAACCATTATGGCCAGGTTCTTCCCTTATTTCGAAGACAAAAGTCGACAGCATAACGGCTTTTTGCTCCTAATGCTGCTGATTTCTTGCTTTGGTTTTTTGCTGTTCTGCCTGGCCTTTTCCATCTTTCAAACCGACATCATTGGCATTTTCGCCAAAAATTCGCCCTTGGTAAATGACTACCTCTTCAGCTTCATTCCACTCACTGGCCTAATGATGCTGCAGTCCATACTCGAAGCTTATGCCCGGATAAATCTGCGCATTGCCGTCCCCACCTTTATCCGAGAAATAGGTTTACGACTTCTACTATTGGTATTGGTGTTATTGTATGGGTTCGACTATATCAATTTTGAACAGTTTATAGCCCTTTTCATAGCTACTTATGCCATAGCTGTTGTGGCCTTGTTCATTTACCTCCGCATATTAGGTGCCTTACACTTACAATGGCGTTATTTGAAAGTGGGCAAACCGTTGGCCTGGGAAATGGTGGTTTATACGTCCTGGCTATTGATTGGTGGTGCCGGCAGCATCGTTTCCGACAAAATAGATGGCATTATGCTCGCATCGCTGGCCTCCCTATCGGCCGCAGGCATTTATTCCATTGCCTATTTTATTGGTACTATCATCGAATTACCCCGGCGGTCGTTGAGCAATATTGCTTCTCCCTTAGTTGCCAGGGCCTGGAAGGAAAATGACCGCGCTAAACTGGACGAGCTCTACAAAAAATCTGCCTTGCATCAATTATTAATTGGCGGTTGGATATTTATTGCGGTTTGGATTAACGTTGACCTGGTTTTCCTGCTCATGCCGAAAGGCGACATATACAGCCAGGGTAAACTTGTCGTATTGCTTATTTCTGCTGCGCGTTTAGTTGATATGGCTACGGGCATCCATGGCGACATTATTCTGAGTTCACGTTATTACCGCTTTAATTTGGTATCTATCCTCTTTTTAGCGGTGGTATCTTTTTCAGCAAACTATTATATGATACCCCGTTTTGGCCTGAACGGTGCTGCGGCAGGAACACTCATTTCTTTGTGCTTTTTTATACTACTCAAAATGGTCTTTTTACATGCAAAAACCGGTCTGCATCCTTTTTCCAAATATTGGCTCAAAGCGGCTTTGTTGGTCCTGACAGTATTGGCTATCACCTATTGGCTGCCTTTATTTCCGGGACCAGCTTTTGTTCAAATCCTGAACATACTCTTACGTTCTTTGCTTGTAACCCTATTACTGGGTTATGGCATGATAAAACTGCGCTTATCAGAAGAAATTACAGGCATTTACCGAGAGCAGTTGTTAAGCCGACTGCCTAAGAGGTGGCACAAGTGGTTACCTCAAGCGTAACGCTTTAAAAAATCGGCATAAGCTAGGGCAATTCCTTCTTCCAGGCTTACCTTGGGCTGAAAACCGAGGGCTTGAATCCGACTTGAGTCCATCAATTTACGCGGGGTACCGTCCGGTTTTTCGGTATTAAATCGAAGTTCTCCATGGTAACCGATCACCCTGCCTATGGTTTGAGCAAGCTCGGCTATACTTAAATCGCTGCCATAACCGGCATTCAAAAAGCCAAAGTCGTCGTATTTATCCATCATAAGCAGACAGGCCTCAGCCATGTCATCAACATATAAAAATTCACGCAAAGGTTTGCCGCTGCCCCAAATTTCAACGCTCGACAAACCGGCCGCTTTGGCTTCGTGAAATTTCCGAATCAAGGCAGGCAATACATGGCTGTTTTGCAAGTCATAATTGTCATTGGGACCATACAAATTGGTAGGCATGATGCTCGAGAAATGGCAGCCATACTGACTGCGATAGGCATCACACATTTTAATGCCTGCAATTTTAGCAATGGCATACGGCTCATTGGTTGGCTCCAACAATCCTGTCAGCAACGATTCTTCCTGCAGAGGTTGGGGTGCCAACTTAGGATAAATACAGCTCGAACCCAAAAACAATAGCTTCCTTACGCTATGCACATAACTCTGATGAATCACATTGTTTTGAATCATCAAGTTATCGTGTAAAAATTCTGCTCGATAAATATTATTCGCCTGAATGCCGCCAACCTTGGCTGCAGCGAGAAAAACATATTCTGGTTTTTCAGCGGCAAAAAAATCTGCAACAGCTTGCTGGTTTCTTAAATCCAGGCTTTTGCTGTCGCGTAATACAAAGTTTTTATACCCTCTTTTTGCCAGTGCTCGATGAATAGCACTTCCTACCATGCCGTTGTGGCCGGCAATATAAATTTTAGCTTCCGGAGAAATATTCATTCACAAATTTATTAGGGCGATTAGAGGCTGTTTTGGTGCGCCAAGCCTGGCGCTAAGCTGGGTTAATTATTATTCGTGCTGTGACAAAATATCATAACCACCTTCTTCCAAAAATTGTTGCCTTTGCATCAATTTAAGATCGCTACTCATCATATCGCTTACCAAGCTTGCCAAAGTATGTTTAGGCTTCCAGCCAAGTATGGTTTTAGCTTTGGTAGGATCACCAATAAGCAAATCAACCTCTGTTGGTCGGAAATATCGAGGATCCACGGCAACGACTTCTTGTCCAAGCTTAACTTTACCCGATTTAATGCCTTTGTTTTGCATAAGCTCTTCATTCAGTGTTGATACAAAACCAACTTCTTTCACGCCTTCACCGCGGAAAACCAGACTTATCCCTACTTCTTCAAATGCCATTTTTACAAAATCGCGCACATAGGTTGTTACTCCGGTAGCGATTACAAAATCTTCTGCTTTTTCTTGTTGCAGCATCAAATACATGGCTTCCACATAATCTTGGGCATGTCCCCAATCGCGTTGCGCGTCCAGGTTTCCGAGATAGAGCTTATCCTGCATACCCAGGGCAATTTTGCTCGCGGCACGGGTAATTTTTCGAGTCACAAATGTTTCACCTCTGGTCGGCGATTCATGGTTAAACAGTATGCCATTACAAGCATACATGCCATAAGCCTCGCGATAATTTACCGTAATCCAATAGCCATACAACTTGGCAACACCATAAGGTGAGCGCGGATAAAATGGTGTTTTTTCACTCTGTGGCACTTCCTGTACCAAACCATATAATTCAGAAGTTGATGCCTGATATATCCGGGTTTTTTGTTCCAACCCACAAATACGAACAGCCTCCAGAATGCGTAAAGTACCTAAAGCATCCGCATTCGCTGTATACTCCGGTGTTTCAAAACTCACCTGTACATGGCTCATGGCGGCGAGATTATAAATTTCATCCGGGCGAACTTCCTGAATAATACGGATCAGATTAGAACTGTCGGTTAAATCGCCATAATGCAATTTTAACCGCACCCCTGTTTCGTGCGGGTCCTGATACAAATGGTCGATTCGATCGGTATTAAACAAAGAGGCACGACGTTTTATGCCATGTACCATATACCCTTTGTCGAGTAAAAATTCAGCGAGATAGGCGCCGTCTTGTCCGGTAATTCCGGTAATAAGTGCTACTTTCATGGATAAGCCTTGGGGCTGGTGAACAAAAATACGGTTTAACCCCAATAAAGAATTAAATCAATTGTCCAGACTCAGTCTTTCAAATACACCCGCTTTACGCGCTGTGAAACATTGGTGAGTACCTCATAGGGTATGGTTCCAAGTGCCCTGGCTAGTTTTTCGATGGGGTGTTGCGGGCCGAAAATCACCACCTCATCGCCTTCCTTGCAAGCTAAACCACTTACATTTACCATCAACATATCCATGCAAATGTTGCCGATGGTGGGTACTTCCCGACCTTGAATGTATACGGTCATATTGCCATTGCCTGCCAGCCGGCCAATGCCATCGGCATAACCAATGGGCAGCGTTGCTATGGTAATATCATGGTCGGTTTTACCCTGACGATTATATCCAACCGTCTCACTGGCTTTCACCGCCTTAAGTTGAGAAATTACAGTTTTTAAGGTCCCAACAACCTGCAGACTATGCTGGTGCTGTTGCGCACTGTCATAACCATATAGTCCGATACCTAATCGAACCATATCCATTTGCGCTTCCGGATAATTGATAATTCCCGCGGTATTCAGAATATGTGTCAAGGGTTTATAGCCAATAATTTTACCCAGCTTTTCAGCGGCTTTCTTGAATGACACAATTTGATTTAAAGTGAATGCCCGGTGTTCGGCGGCATCACTTGCTACCAAATGAGAGTACACCGACGCCACCTTAACCTCCAGCTTGTTTTTGAGATAATTACCGAGCTTTTCAACTTCATCGACTTCAAATCCCAAGCGCTTCATGCCTGTATCTATGTTGATGTGAATAGCCAGCCCTTTGCTTTCCGTTGCCTGCAAATAACTCACGAGCTCCTCCAACAGCCGAAAACTATATACTTCAGGCTCGAGTTGATAACGAACTAACTTCTCCAAACCTGCCGGCTCCACATTCATGACCATAATAGGTAAGCTAATGCCGGCCTCCCGCAATGCCACGCCTTCATCGGCATAAGCAACAGCCAAATAATCAGCCCGGTGGTGCTGCAACAAACTGGCGATTTCAAAGGTACCGCTACCATAAGAAAAGGCTTTCACCATGACCATCATGCGCGTATTAGGCTTCAACATCGCCCTATAAAACTGGTAGTTGTGAAGCATGGCGTCAAGATCTATTTCCAGTACCGTTTGATGTTGCTTAAGCGCCAACTGTTGCTCTAAAACTTCAAAGCCAAACCTTCTGGCACCTTTTAATAAAATTGCCTCATTCGAAAAACTCATTCGCCCCAAGGCAGAAGCCGCCTGATTGGTTCGGTCGAAAAATTGGGATTGTAGGCCGGTAAACTGTCTTTTATACCGCGACATCAGCGGGCCTACACCAATTAAACGATCCACACGATGTTCTCTCAACAAGGAGGCAACCCGTTTGAACAGTGCCTCATCTTCACCGGCGTTCTGGTCAAAATCCGATAAAATCACTGTTTTTTGCTTGTGGTGCGTGAGCCGATCTAGATAGTCAAGAGCAATACTCAAAGAGTCCAAATCCAGACTATAACTGTCGTTGATCAAGGTACTGCTGTTGATGGCCGCCTTCATCTCCATCCGCATACGAATGCGTGGCAGATGGTGAAAACGTGGGGCAATAACATCCTGCTGGTAGCCATTTTCGACGAGCCATACCCAGCAATGCATTGCATTTTCTAAACTGGCTTTATCGGCAAATGGGAGCACAAAACTTCCCTTGAGTTTACCATCCACCTGAATAGACAGACTGTCTTTGTCCGTAGGCGTATAGCTAATTTGGTAGTCGGCGGTATGCTGCTGACTCCAGCTCACCAAAGTCAACTGTGGATGCCGGGCAGCAAAGGCTTTAATTTCGGCGTTCAATTCGGGGTTGTCGGCCGAATAAATGAGCTTTTCGCAGCCTTCAAACAACAATAGCTTCTCTCGGATTTTTGCTTGTTTATCAATAAAATGTTCCCCGTGTGCCTCCCCGATATTGGTAAAAATTCCTTGTGTAGGTTGAATAATAGCTTCCAATCGGGCCATCTCGCCGGGCTGAGAAATTCCGGCTTCAAAGATGGCTAAGGTGTCGCCAGCCTGTAATTCCCAAACCGATACAGGAACGCCTATTTGACTGTTATAGCTTTTGGGGCTTTTACAAACATGTTCATCCGACCCAATTAATTGGGCCAACCAATCTTTGACAATTGTTTTGCCATTGCTGCCCGTGATACCAATAACCGGTAGAGAAAATTGCTGGCGATGGCTGGTCGCTAATGTCTGCAATGCAAGCAGCGTATCGTCCGTTTCGATGAAGGAGGCCTCATAAAGCCGCTTATCCGGAAAAAAATTGCGTGGCACTACAAAAGTGCGCACTCCTTTACGATATGCGTCTTCGAGATAACGTAGGCCGTCGTTGGTGGCGCTTTTTAGGGCAAAAAACACGGTTTGATCAGGCTCAGCCAATTTGCGGCTGTCGAAAGCCAATACCGACACATTGTTCGATAGCCCTTCGCGTAAAATTTCTCCGCCACAGGCATTGGCCAGTTGTTTCAAATTGAGTTTAAGGCGCATCTGCTTCTGTCGAAAGCGATTTAAGTGTTGTCAATATCATCAAACCACACAATAAGATAAAAATTCCGAAAATTAGATAGCCAAAGCGGATATTGTTGCCAATGTGAAACCAGGACAAAGCAAATAAACCAATAAACAAACTCCGCATTAAAGTATCAGCAACCTTAAAAAACGATAATAGCCGGCCAATCATTTGATTGGGGACATGCGCAAAAAGATAACTCACCCGCAAAATGCGCACGCCGGTATTGGCATAACCAAACAACAGCGAAAACAAATAGAGATACCAAACCTGCTTACTCCAGGTACAACCTAAAAAAATTAATCCGGTAATCACAAACAATAAACTCACCGCCGCTACCGGTTGCCAGGCCGAAAACAAACGGCGGGTAATCACGCCCGACAACAAAGCGCCGGTAGCGAACCAAATGCTGGCTGATGCATAAATATCTGCCGAACCCTGTAATTGTGTTCGCACATATTCCGGCAGCAAGATTTTATCTTCTACCATTACACTTACAAATAAACCATAGCTCAGCACCCCAAACAAAAGCAACATAGGCCGAGCCTGGAGATAGGCAAAACCTGAGCGAATCCGCTGCCAGGCAGAGCCCGTTTCCAGTTCCCGTATTAGTTGTGGCCGGTAACGTATAAAGCTGATACACATCAATGCTACGAAATAAGTGATGCCGTCGAGCAGAAAAATGTCTGCTAACGACCAGGCTGGAATGGCAAAAGGAAGCTCCAGCCGAAAGCCCATTACATTGACCAACTCCCCGTCGACTGTTCCTTTCAATAAAACTGCAGCCAACGCGCCCGACAATACACTCGTCGCCTGCCCCTGAATTTCAAGATAACTGACCACTTTGGCGTAGCGACCCCTATCGGTTATTTCCTGAGCAAACGCATACAAAGCGGGATAATGCAAATTAAAATTGAGCACTGTAATAGCCATAACTACCAGTGCAGGAACAAACTGGTTCACTCCGGCTTGCCCGCTCCAAGCAGCCATCGACAGCACTACTACCCCAGAAATCAGGCATAACAGTCTGAATAATTGACGCCTATTGTGTTTATCGATAAGTGAACCGGCATAAATTACCCAAAACATGCTCACCAGCGTAAGTGCACCATAAAACAGGCTAAACACTTCTGGTTTGCGTATAATATCGATGAAATACCAGGGAATAGCAATCATGCTAATGCCTTGTGCCGCACCCGAAACCGTATTAGCCAGAAAGAGCCAGATCAGGGCTTGTTTGTTCTCAAAGCGGCTGGTATTTTTCACGTCTCGAAACTACAACCAAAAATGCGCTCCAAAGCCGCTCCCCCCGACGATATTCAATTACTCGAAATGCTTCGGTCGTACTGCGCTTATCAGGAGCGCTGTCATAGTGAGCTGAAGACAAAAATGGACCGGCTGAAAATTCCCGCTTACAAACAAGCCAATTTTGTAGCTGCACTTATCAATGAAAACTTCCTCAATGAAGAGCGTTTTGCCAAATTATATGCCGTGAGCAAACTCCGCCAAAAACATTGGGGCAAACGCCGAATTTCACAGGCTTTATTCGAAAAACGTATATCCGACTACTGCCAAAAGGTCGCGTTGAAAGCTATTGACGAGGGAGAATACAATGAAATCTTACAACAAACAGCCAAAAAAAAGGCTGCCTCCATCACGGAGGCAGACCCTTGGCTACGTAAAAACAAATTGGCCGAATACCTCATCCGCAAAGGATTTGAACCAGAAATAGTCTGGCCAGTCGTTATAGCGCTGGTTCAGGCGGACTGATTCTCCAACGGAAACCCAGGTAGATCATCCGCTCAATGGCCGGCCCCCAGACCAAAGAAGCATCAAAATAGGGCGAATATGGGTCGTTGGCAGAATTCACCAACTGCTGCTGTCGAAAATCGCCTACATTCTCCAACCCAACGTATACATCCCATTGGCCCAGTTTTTTGCTGATTTGTGCATTCATCAACACAAAGGCTGGCGACTGCTCCGGAAAACGAAAGATCTCTGGGTTAGCGAGTGTAGAGGGCAATCGTTTGGTGCTAAACCATTGTACCGTATAATCAAACGACCAGTCGTTGCGCGTTTTATAGCCCACATTGGCAAACAACCGATGAGGTGAAACAAGCGGCTTACTTAAAAAGCCGGTAGCATAATCTGTGCGCACATCCAACCAACGATAAGCAAAGCGGACATCCATCCTCCGCATCGGCTGATAATTCAACTCTGCCTGAAAGCTGTTGCTAAAAGAACGGCCATTCAGATTGTAAATCAACAGTTGCTGCGGCGAAAAATCATAATCGGCTACCACCTGATTCTCAAAACGAGTGTGGTAGTAATCAACCGACAGATAACCATCCCGACGAGCTAATTTAAAGGCATGCGTGAAATTAAGGCCATAATTCCAGGCAATTTCCGGGTTCAAACCAAAGCCAATGTAATTTTCAGCCCGAATATCCAGCAAACGGCTACTTACCAAGCCCCCCAGGTTCTCCATCAACACATTGGCTACCCGATAACCCCTACCCGCCGAAGCACGAACCGCTGTATTTTCGGTGATATCATATTTGGCATGAATACGCGGTGTGAAAAAGCTACCATAGAGATTGTGAAAATCATAACGCAAACCACTCACCACACTCCAGCGCGACCGCATATACGTTAACTCATAAAACATTCCCGGGACCTGTTCGCTTCGCTGGTATTGCACTGCGCGATACGATTCATCGTAAATATCCGTCAACCAGCTAAATCCTGCCCGGTATTTCCAGTCGGTTGTGCCCAAAATATCCTGATAAATGAGATTGGCATACAAGGTTTGCTGTTGACCGCTGTAATTATTCAGGCCAAAATAACCCGAGGAGCGTTGATCCAACAATTTCAGTTGTATTCCTATGCTACGGTAACGCGCCATAGGAAACAGATAGCCTAATTTACCATCGGCCGAATACCGCTGTAGCCGCATGCCGGTTCCATAAGCTGATGTTGACGTTCTTTCGCTGCCCGGATCAAAGTCGAGTTGACCACCTATACGCTCGTCGCTTAAAGCCTGAACGCTAAACTGACCAATAATACCCTGGCTATTGTCGTATTTCCAGCGGTTGATGATGTTCCATTGGCTGCCTGTAGGCAGGTCGAGAAAACCGTCGGCGTTCACATCATTTTTCAGTTTGGTGAGATTGCCATGTAGCAGGAATGCCGTGCTCCATTGGTTGTTGAGCCGGTGACGACTATACCAATTTCCTTCGGAACGACCCATTTGGTTCAGGTAACCGTTGGCAAAAACATAGTCGCCGGTATCCGGTTTTTTTATCTCCACGTTCAATTGGCCGGATATGCTTTCATAGCCATTGAC